>NZ_QKMF01000001.1 GCF_003208435.1 Pelagimonas varians
TTTACATAGATTTGGTGCAAATCCCCAGTCGCTCAGCCACGCTCAACGACCTGCGCCACAGCGTCCTGCTAAAACTCATCTGTAGACCGAATTCCTTTGTTCATCTCCGTCTGTCCTTGGTTTCAAAATTACCAAGCAAACCGTATGCAGATCTAGGGGCACTTCGTCGGTCCTGTTTTGTAAGTAGAGTTTTTTGCGTTATTTTTGCAATTGGTGGCAATATGTTTAATTTCGATGCCGTTGTCGGATCTGCAATTGACTTGCTGTGATGAGAGAGTTCTGTATCCATTGCCAATAAATGCAATGGCAATGGACCATACGTATTTGAGGATTTTTATTCGTGTTTCTTGAGGTATATTAGTGTCCAAAATATCATTTTGTTATTTTTTTCAATTTTGGAGATGGTGATTGAAGGAGTTGTGATTGCTGGATATTTCTTGAGATCTTTGAAATTTCACACTATTTATTTCGTTTTCCATGTCCGACCGTCTAGTAAGAAGCGAGTGAACCCTGCTTGTCGTTAATTCGTTGAGGTTGTGCCAATATAGTCGTTCGAACCTAGACAATCTGTCAGGGCAATTGTTTTTGCAAATATCGTGCTGTTTCATTCCATTTTCTGTCCGCATGCAGCACTGAATTGACCGGGTCTGGCAACACCGTCTGACAGATATCTTTACCATCATCCGAGGAACGCTCGTTTTTAGAGCCGGTGAGCGGCACTGAATTATGGGGATGGATGGCAGCGGGTGACGCTCAGGTACATTGAACCACGTCCGAAATGCTACCGCCGAACGTGGTGGCAATGCATTTGTCCTTACTCAAAATGTTCGGGTGAAGCTGGCACTGTCATCCAGGCGGATGCCTACAAGTGTAAGTAGCACCGGCGAACGGCTCAAAGCCGCCGTTTGGGATGACCGGCGGTCGTGCACTGCTATATCTTCAAACCAGTCATTCGGAATATCTAATGTGGAGGGTTGCGGCCCGCTTGGACCTTGGCTTGGCGTGCGGGCCAGGTCGATGCGATAAATGCCAAAACTTGCCAGATTTCGCCGTCGCTCAAGGCCCCCGAAAAACCGGGCATGCCGCTAGTGAAACCAGTGACGCCGGAGCGGCCCAGAGCCTCCTGACCGCCCAGCTTGGTGTAGTCAAACAGTTGGGTGTTTGAATGATGCCAAGTGTGGCCGGTTTCATCATGCGGGGGAGCAGGTAACACACCGTTTTCGTCAGCGACACGCCAATTTGGCTGACCTTCAAGATTGGCCCCGTGGCAGTCGGCACAATGTTCGGAATATAGCACTGCCCCGGCCGCCAGATCGCGCCCGTCGAATTCATGCCCGGCATTTGCAGTGGATGCAGCTATCAGAAGCACAACAACAGCCCCCCGCATCATGTGACCTCCACCCAAGTTTTCATGCCCGAGGCCTGATGACCCAACATGTGGCAATGCAGTAGCCATTTGCCCGGATTATCGAAGACACATAAGATGTCGCGTGTTTCAAAGCGATCGAGCAGAGTTGTGTCGCGTAAATCCCCTATCGTTCCACCTTCGGCAACTTCGTAAAAGTGATGCCCATGAAGATGGATGCCATGTGAAAAGGACGTGTCGTTGATCAGGCGGATGCGGGCCGTTTCACCGCGTTTGAATCTGGCGAACGGCGTCGTTGGCAGGCCCGACACACCATTAAAGGCCCAGATGTCATCGCCTTCGTGACGACTTCCCATGGCACCACCTTCCATCTTGAGCGTCAAATCATGAACCGGGGTACCGGGTCTGACCACTTGCGCGGCCGGAAGCGCAACGATCTCGGTGTCAATTGGTGACGGATTGTCGCCATCAATTTCAATGCGGCCTAGCTCATAAGGATCTTCGCGGGTTGGAAAATCGAAACGAACGACGTTGGCGACATCGACAATCAGGTCAATACGCTGAGCGGGGGCAAGCACGATGTTCTTGATTGGGCGCGGTGCGGGCAGTGGCATACCATCCAGCGCAACGATCTTGCCTTCCACACCCGCCAGAGAGATCGGAAACACACGGGCCGTGGCGACATTGATCAGGCGCAGGCGCACCCTATCACCGCGCCTTACCATTGAGACAGATGGCAACGCGCGCGCATAATTCCCAAGCCGCCCGCCGTGGGCGAAATCGTGCATATTGCCAAAATCACCCATCAAGGTCCCGTCAGGATCGATACGCCAATCATCAATCAGAACGGTCACATCATGGTCAACCTGCGGCGGGTCACGTTCTTCAACGATCAAGGGCCCATAAAGCCCCCTCTCAACCTGTTCCCAAGACCGGCTATGCGAGTGATACCAAAACGTGCCAGCATCTGGCGCAACGTATGAATAGTCAAAACCACCACCATCCGGCACCGCATCTTGGGTCATTCCCGGTACACCATCCATGGCGTTGTCGATGCGGATACCGTGCCAATGCAAGGCTGTGTCAGAACCAATCCGGTTCTCAAATCGGACGTCCAACCGCCCCCCTTGGGTTACCCGCAGTTCAGGCCCCGGCGTCTGTCCGTTCAGGCCAAGCATTTGCGTGGTTCCATCCCCCTTGGGCAGGATTTGCGCAGTTACCGGTTCAGCTTGCAGGATAAATGGCGCAGCAAATCCGAAGCGTGGAAAAGCAAAAGCCGCCGCTCCGGTAGCAAGAAGGCCACGGCGGGTCAATTCAAGTCCGGTCATTTGCGATACTCCTTGTGGCATGCTTTACAGGTGGCCCCCAATTGGATCATTCCGTTGCTCAGGTCCTCAGGGGTCGACAAGGATTGGGATAAATCGTTTGCGGCCTTTTCCATGCTCTGTGCCTTGGCGCTAAAATCGTCGAACCGATCCCATATCGCTGGCAATGCTTCGGATTTCGGGTCGGTTTCCGGGGCTTGGAAAAGCAGTGGCGTTTGAGCAGCATGCAAGGCGACTGTTTTCGCGGCTGTTCTGGCCGTCTCAACATCAAATGCTACAGTGCCCTTATTCATAGTGCCCATGATCTTCACTGCATCACCGATTGATTTCATGGCGTCCATCCGGGCCATAACAGCCGCGTTTTTCACCCCACCATGCGCCAAAACAACAGTTCCCAAACATGCGGTGACCACCACCGCAGATAGGCAAGATTTTATCTGTTTCATTCTATTTCCCACCTAATTCTAAAGAATACCATTGGCGCGCTGCAACGCGCGAATGTAGGCAATGATGGATACGACATCGCCGCGTGTCAGCCCGTCAACGGCCGCCATGTCGCCAAAACTCCAGTGGTGAGAACGAACACCAGCAGCAACTGCGCGTTGAAAGGATTCGTCACTGTGATGAGACGGTTCATAGATTTTGTGAACCAGCGGCGGCCCCATGCCATTTCTGCCAGAGCCGTCCTTGCCATGGCAATCAATACAAATCGATTGATAGGCTGTTTGACCGATCTGGGCCTTTCCGGAAAAGGCGTCTGGTACAGTGACTGAAACAAGGGCCGCCCCGAATTCAGAAGCGTCGGGCGTAGAAGAGTGCGAATTCGAGCTATTTGCGAATATAGCCCACCCCGCAATACCAGCAGCGAAAAGCGCCCCGGCAATAAGGAATTTGGAAGTCATGTTGTCTCCTTGAAGCGTATGAAGGTTGTTCCCCATGAAAGGGGTTTGCCTTCACGCGCGAGGAGGAGGAGGGTCGAACCCTATTTCGGATCCGTTCGCCATGCTGGCGAAAGGAATGCGAAGGTCCAAGGATGCGGCCACAAACAGCAACAAGCCATCCTGCGTCGTTTCCCGAATTGCCGTACAAACCAAACAAATTGCGCAGCTTTGACCGTCAATGTGGGACATGTCACTATGGTCGCTGCATGGCGGAGGGCAAGGATGGGTGACGGTCGATTTTTGCATCAGCGCAGCGCTGTCCCCCGATCCGACAGAGGAAATCCCCCATCCGCCGAAGGCCAAGATGGTGACAACCACGAGTAAGCACAATGGTTTCAACAATGTCCCCATAAGGTCAAACTGCCTGCTGATGGCGTCAGACGCAAGAGGCAGAAGATCACATATGCTCCATCGGCTGGTTGTCTTAAAGGCTGACCCTTTGTGAAGTTGGACGCTTAAACGTCCGCCGTTGTCTCTTGGACACCAGCTCTACACGCACCCAGCGAACGGCTCTTGTCAGCCCTTGGTGTCGAAGGTAGCGATCTGGCGCGCAGGGAGCTTTGTGCAGGCTGCCCCGCAAGGTAGTAACGAACCCATAGTCACAAATTTTGCTCATCTCGGATCAGGGCAAAAGAACACAATTGTGAATCAGTACTAAGATTTGACCGAAGACGGGTAAATGGATGGAAATCAATTCACTCGTGCTGGCAATTTCAGCTGCTTAGGTGACGTTGATGTAGGCGCGTTCAGGAGATCCGCTTCGAAACTCAGCGCGGCCACTTGGCTCTGTTATTGCGAAAGACCATCTGTAGCGGGAACGTATTTGTCTAATCTCTGTGCGCTTTTATCAATCTGGACATGAAACGTCTAAGCAAATTGCCGGACTAGCTAGGGGCAGAAGATCTTGTCTAAACACAGCCGCCACTGCTGGCCTGCGCAGTTGTCGGGCAATGTTTTCATGGAAGAGGGGGGATGATGCCAACGTCTGCAAACTTCTTTCCAATGACCGTGCAGCGCGTATATTCGCCCGGCATAAAATTGCAGGTAATCTGTCCGGTGCTATGGGCGTTGTTGCCATAGGTTTACCGTCTGCACACACATCAAACCCTTTTTCATAAACCATTCGTACTCAAGCGATTTTTGTGAGTGCGAAAGTCTCTGAACATGCGGACAGGCGTGTCCGTCGCTTCTTTCGTTGCGGGGCACGGCGCGTTTGGGGCAATCGATGTCGATCTGGATTGACAACGATCAATTCCACTTCGCCTGACCATGCGAAAATTACCTGAGCTACTTGATCATTGCACCCGACCCGGACCGTCCATGCTTCGGATCGGGGTGATCAGGTCAAGCCAAAGTGATTTGGAGTGAGCCATGCCAAGACCAAGTGACAAAAAACCGGCGATGACACGGCGCGCGCTTTTGGGGACTGGCGCGATTGCGGGCTTGGGGCTTGCGGCGGGCAGTTCTGCTGCTGCGGGACCAATGCCTGTTCCGAAAAGCTGGGACGAAGACGCGGATGTCGTTGTGATCGGCACCGGTTTTGCAGGGTTCTGCGTGGCTTATGAGCCTGCCAAAACGGGGGCCTCGGTGGCGTTGTTGGAACAGATGCGATCGCCGGACGGGAACTCGATAATCAACGGCGGGCTGCTGGCGGCGGCAGGGACACCTGATCAAGGTGTCGAAGGCAGCGCCGAGAGCCTGCTTTCCGACAAGACGAAGGCCGGTTTGAATCTGAACCACCCGCATTTGGAACGTGTCGTTGCCGAACGGTCTGCTGAGACTGCACAATGGACGATCGACGAGATCGGGGTCGAGTGCTCTGGCATGATGCAATTGGGCGGCCGTTCGGTGCCGCATTCGCTGGCTTTGGCGGCAGGGAGCGGGTCAGGCATTGTGGTGCCCTTGTTGGGCAAGCTTGAGGAAATGGGGGTCAAGCCGAAGACCCGTACGATGCTGCGAAATCTTTTCCGCGATGAGGATGGCCGGGTACGCCGAGTACAAGGGGTGCTGGTGCATGAGCGTAGCGACGCCAAGGATCCCGAAAGCGGTGCGCCCAAAACGATCCGCGCGCGATTACCGACTGTCTCGGTTTTGGCCGCATCGCAGGTCAGAGCGCAGTCGCGACTTGAAGCCTCATCGCACTGAAACATCGCGAACAACAACTCGGGCGGGCGACCGGTCCGTTCGTCCCCAATCGTTCAAAAAGGAGCCATTTTAATGTCTGACAAAATTAAAAACAGGTTTGGAAAATCCGTTACACGGCGTGAAATTCTGGGCGCGGGCGCAGCGGTCGGCGCGACCATTGCACTTGGGTCCGGGGCCAAGGCCGCGCCGATGCCGGAAAGCTGGGATGAAGAAGTCGATGTCGTAATTGTCGGCACTGGCTTTGCGGGTTTGGCGGCCGCCTATGAGGCGCAAAAGGCCGGTGCTTCTGTTGCGCTGCTTGAGAAGATGCGCACACCGGGCGGCAATTCGATCATCAACGGCGGCGTGTTTTCCGCAGCAGGTTCACCGCAGCAGGCTGATGAGGGGATCGAGGATTCTGCCGAGCTGCTCTATCAGGACATGCTCAAGGCAGGTCTATATCTCAATCACCCCGAACTTGCGCGTCTGGCCGCTGAAAAATCGGTCGAAACTTGGCAATGGACCGTGGATGAAATCGGGGCCGAGTGGGTTTCGGACTTGCGCCACATGGGCGGACATTCAGTGCCGCGCGCCTACAAGACCAAAATGGGAACCGGCGCGGGAGTAGTCGTTCCGCTGCTTGCCAAGCTGGCAGAGATGGGCGTTGAACCTCGGACACGGGCGTTGCTCAAGAATATCATCCGCGATGACGACGGACGGGTAAAAGGTGTGGTTGTGCATGACGGCTTTCGCCATCCGGATTTAGAGAGCGGAACGCCTAAGACGATCAAGGCAAACAGGGGCGTGATTTTGGCGACCGGCGGGTTCGGAAACGATCTTGCTTTCCGTACCATGCAAGATCCGCGTCTGGATGCATCTGTGGACACCACGAACCATCCGGGGGCCACCGCCGAAGCGCTTCGCGAGGGGATGAACATTGGGGCCTTTTTGATCCAGCCCAGCTGGGTCCAGCTTGGCCCTTGGACGAGTGCGGATGAAAAGGGATTTGGCCGCTCGCCGTATTTCGTGCAGAGCGTCACAGCCGCCTATGGTTTGTGGGTCAACTGGGAAACGGGTCGCCGCTTTGTGAATGAGTTGGCAGACCGCAAAACCCGTGCCGATGCGATCATTGCAGAGGGAAACAAGGCCATCGCGTTCTGTGACGCGGGGGGATACAAGGTGGCGCGGCGCCGTCTGGGCGACAAGATGCTGGATGGGCTGAAATCCTCGGGCGTCGTCAAGGAGTATCCTACGCTCGAGGCTATGGCGGAAGAGTTTGGCACGCCGCTGGCAAGTTTGCAGGCGACAATCGAGCGGTTCAACGCGTCTGTGGATGCTGGCAAGGACGCCGAAATGGGCCGCTATATGCAAAAAGACCAGTTCAGAATCGGAGCGGGTCCGTTCTATGCAGTGCGCCTGTTGCCCAAAGTTCACCACACGATGGGTGGTCTGGCAATCAGCGCGCGGGCCGAGGCACTTGATGTGGTCTCAATGGAGCCAATTCCGGGGCTTTTTGTTGCGGGCGAGGCCGCAGGCGGCGTCCACGGCGCATCGCGGTTGGGATCCTGTGCCTTCCTTGACTGTCTCGTGTTCGGCCGCATTGCCGGACAGAACGCTGCATCGATGAACAGCTGGAGCTGATCTTAAAATTTCGATGCATAACAATGACATGGCGCAATCTGCGCCGTGTCGTCAGATGGGTTGATCTGACATGTTGAAAGGAGCGGCAGGTGTACTTGCGGAACATACTGATTGCCGGGCTGGCCATGTTGGTCCTGACGGCTGCGTCTGGGGTTTATGTACTGGCGCAAACCGAGAGTTTGTGCGTTCTTGACGCGCAAGATGCCTGTGTCTGGCCCGCTGCGTCGGGAGATGAAAAGCCCCGACAACAAAGAAGCAAATCCCATACGGGCGAACCGGGCATAACGGGCCATGACGGAAAGCCTGCACCGGACCACGTTTGCACGGACTGCCACGCAGAGCCGGACCTGTTACCCGACGGTCATCTGCGCACCGCCGGAATGTCGATGCGTGGCTGCCGGATATGTCACGGCACAGAAGCGGCTGCGTCGCTAGACGACCGGATTTTTCAAAGCCATACGCATTTCTTTGCCGGAGGCAGCTGCGTCAGTTGCCACGAAGATCCCGAAGACGTCTCCGAGCCGGCGACAGAGGTATGCACCTCTTGCCACGGCACGCTTGAGGCCCTCGCGCTAAAGACCGAGCACGTCGAACACGCCAACCCGCACGCTTCGCCGCATGGTGCGCCCTACGCGGAATGCGTGCTTTGCCATTACCAACATGAACCGCCGGACAACTTTTGCGCGACCTGTCACGATTTTGAGTTCGAAATGCCATGACGGGAAACATGCTCCGTAAGGAAAGAACCAGTTTCAAAGAAAGACATGAGTTATGATACGCGTATCTCTGGCATCGGTCTGCTTTATGGTCATCGCGCTAGCGGGTGGAATGGCTTTGGCCACGCCCAAACTGGGCGACGACTGCAAAGCGTGTCACAACAGCAATGTTTACCTGCCCCCGGCGCACCCCAACGTTAGGAATATGACCTCTGCGGTTTGTAAGACCTGCCACTTAGGCACCATGGATCAGGATCAGGCGCGAATAAACTCGCAGATCCAGCAGCAAGACCGAGAACAAGATCGCGAGCAACAGCGCGACCAGGATCAGACCCGGCGGCAGGTCCGGCTTGGCGGTGATCCGGGTGCCAACCCCTTGGGAATCCGGTCCGCCGCACGAAATGTCGATCCGGGCAAAAAGATCGAGCTGTATCTCGACCGTGAGAGCCGGACAGAAACAGAAACCGGTGAGGGCCACGGTGACGACGACAAATTCAGTCACGAACGTCACTACAGTGAGACGAAGATGGCCGAGGATGCCAACAAATGGAGCTACCGGTTCTTGCTGGGGTATCTCTATTCATCGGATATCAACCTTCATCAGTCGGGCTCAAATCTGGGAGCCGGTGGTGGGCACGGGGAAGGCGGGGGCGGCGGGCACGGAGAGGGCGGAGGCGGCGGGCATGATCCGGACGCAGAGTACGACGACGACGGCGATGAGGGTGACGGATCCTATTTGCGACTTGGTGCGAGGGCGGACTACACCAGCTACATTGGAAACGATCAGACCCTGACCTACAGCTTTGCTCTCAATCGGGACGCCTTTACCGGGCTGGAACAGATTCGATATATCGGCCGGGCTAGGCTGGAGTGGAAAAGAAAACTGGACGACGGGTCGTTCAAGATATCGCCTTATCTACAGCGATCCCTCTATGACCGCGCGGACGATGAGGACAAGGCTTTCTGGGCGCTGGGCTTGAACGCCAACCGCCACTTGTCAGTGTCGCCGACCGCAACGCTCAGCTTCACTTTCCGATACAAGCAGCGGCTGTATGATGGTGAAGATGCCGCGCGCAGGGCCGATTTGCGGCTGGGAACGGTCTATCAGGATGCGCTAGGCGAGTGGGGCCAGTACCGTTTGGGAATTGGATTGTCTGCCCGCAATAATCCCAAACATGAAGATAAGCGATACATCGAGCAAATCCTAACCGCTGGTTTTGGCGGGACACTGGCGAATGGGGCGTTCGGGTGGTTGTCCGGTGAACTGGGCCGACGCGACTATCGTGCGGTGGACCGAACGGCGGGCTACACCCGTCAGGACAGCTATATCGGATTGGGCGCGTCTTATGTTGATAAGCGGCTCACGGTCTTGGGCTCCGTCCCGCAACTGTCGTGCCAGACAGAATGGACAGGGTCAAATATTGACGATTATGACGAGACGTCGACCTACTGCTCCGTGCTGTTCGAAAGGCGATTTTGAGGGCAAAGCGAACCACATCAAGGCGAAAGTAAAACCCCGAGATGCCTCTTTTCAACTTTGTGGTTTCTTTTCGAAAGAAACCCTCGAACGTTTCCTTCGTTTTGCGCATCGTGTTGACTGACATAAAAGGCCCCGAACCGATCAGGAACCTGACGTAAGTTCTAAAGTCATTGCTTTTTAAAACAGGCATCATCGGTGCAGCCGCAGGTTTTTTGTCACATGGAGTTGCCATGCAGGAAAGCCAGCCAACGGCGTTTCCCACCCGCCCGACGTCCAGTGGCACATCAGAGAAAATGCCTCACCGAAAGCCCGGTTTGAAGTCAATTGCGCGGTGCAAACGGATACAAGTCCGCACGCGCCAGCCCCAGCAAAGACAGGCCTTTGTTACGCGGTTTGGCAGTGCCGATTGTGACCGGTTTCAGGCTGATTTTCCCAACGATAGAAAAGCCGGGGAGGAACGGTATGAAAGGCGGTGGAGAGGGTGGATAAACCACTGCAAGGGCAAGTGCATACAGATGAAACGGTCAATCTTATGACGGCAGAAAACGACAGAAATTTCTGCATTTCGATTGTTAAAACGGACGACAGCGAATGAACTGTTTGGGTTTACTAGGTGTGACGAGACCGAAAGGCCGGTTCGGAAAAATGCGCCGCACCGCCAAATTCCCGTGCGGGTTAGCACTGACTTTGACTGCGCCTGCATCGGCGGCAGGCTGCATTGAGCAGACGTCGGCAAGCGCGGGTTTGGTCTGTAGTATGCCCACTTTCAGGCTACCTGTGGGTGAGATTTGATACCCGCAGCTTGGTATCGCCGAAAATCCGTCGCTCCAAAGCCAAAGTGTTCCGCCCTGAACTTGTATATTTACTGGTGGAGACCGAATAAAATCCCCCGTTTGATGCAATTGGCTCTTCGTTTCTTTCGTGGAGTCCGCTGTTTGGATGGTCAATGTCTTGGCGGCCATGTGCAACGATCACACCCGCTTTGATCAGGTGTGGTTTCAGGGCTGGAAACTCGGGAAAGATCTGTTGAAACCCCAGCCAGTTGTCTCTTAGCAGTCGCGTTTGGACATCTTCTGGGATGACACCACGCAGAGGGGATTTCCACTCGGGCGGTATAGCTTGGGCCGCAATGAGCTTTTCAACACATGCAGGGTACCAAGACACAAATGCTGTCGGAGAAGTATCATCCACGACGACAGACCCATAGGCACCATGTGTTATGATGACAGAACCCAATTTGCGCAAAAAGGGGTCTGCCTTGACCAGTAAGCTGAATTTTAACCGCAGGCTTTCGTCCGCCTTTCGGACGCCAAGACCCATCATTTGATCGAAACCGTGCCTCTCTTCCCAAAGGCAATTGACCACTGTTTCGGCATCAAGGGCCATCTTTTGCTTGTTTCGGTCCGTCAGGGTGATGCGTATTTGTCCAGCCTGATGTTGTGCAACACCGGCGACACGGCTTTGTAGAAAAAGCTCGATCCTTGAGTCAGCTTCGACGGCGCGACGGATCAAGGCGTTAAATGCAACCTGATCGACAAAGGCCTCTGCGGTATCGAACGCCGCGGTGATTATGTCTGATGCGGCCTCTTTGGGGATAGCGGTCTCTTGAAACATCTGGGGCGGTCGCTGGCCAAGGTAGTGGAGGCTCGGATCTTCAAAAGCCTCGTTGAACCGAGTTTCAATTTGTGTCCAGAACTGTTGCAAGCTTTCGGCTTTCAGGTTGCTATCGCGGTGGACCAGATAACGCGAACCCGGCAATCGGTAACGTGCCCAATCGATTGGCTCGCCAAGGATCGCTTCAATCGCAGGTGCAAACGTCACTGCGTCTTGCACCATGCGATCAGCGGTCGCAAATGAGCGGTCCATCGCATAAAGCATGCCGGTGTGAATGCGGCCTTCGTAATTCAGGCTTGCGCCGGTCAGAACGTCGTCGCGCTGGTCTACTATGGCAACCCGCAACCCGCGCTTGGCCAGCATCAGAGCCGATAGACAGCCCTGGATGCCTGCGCCCATTACGATAGCATCATGCAATGCCATTTGAACTTTCACGCCAAGAAATTGCCGCGTCCAGTCGCCCTGCCACGACTTGATCATAAAGGCTATGATGCACCAATTCGAGGCCTTGTCCTTTTCGGATACCGCGCCGACGACAAGCAGCATTCAGCATTATGTCTCGGATCACATCCTCGCGCCGTTCGGGATCAGAGGCAAAGATCGCTTCGGCATAACTGATCATCACCTTTTCGAGGTCCAGGAAAACTGTTGGTGACATTTCCCAACTACGGTGCGTGCTTTCCGGGTAAAACCGTTTCTTGAACATACGCACTGGTTCAAACACAAACCCTCCTGTGAGCGCCAAAGCAAACAGCCAGGCTCGCTCGGACAGGATTGTCGATTTCGTCGATTGGAATTGCAAGGCGGGATTGCGCAACACCTCCGAGCGGATTACGCCCTTGAACGCTCCGTTAAACCTATCCATCCACATCAGCTCTAACGCGTCGCTTAACCGCCATGGCGATGGCCCCAACAATTCTACGGCACCGCGGGGCTGGTCTGCGTGTGGGATGTGTTTCCAATCCAGCGTGTAACCTTCGCTGTACCCATAAGCCAGAACGGCGTCCGGCGCATCCATAAGAGCAGTGTAAAGTTTGTCGGCAGCCTCCCGCGAGGTCACATCATCATGCGGAACGATTTGGAAAGTCTCACCTGAAGCCCGCGCCATCAGATCCGACATGTTGCCGACCCATGTGAGATTGCTGTTATCGCAGATCACCTGAACGTTTGGCAGATTTGCAAACCGGTCACGCAAAGAGGAGCAAAAGGCTTCGTCGCCGTTTCTATCAGCCAAGATGACTTCGGTGTCTGGCCGGGCGAGCTCTTGGATATTGTGAGCTATGGAATCAAGAAACCTTCCTGACCGGTACATTGGAATAAGATGCGACAAACGTATCTTCGACATGGTCATCAGTTGTCCTTCAAACGATCCAGCGCCATCGCCAGGCTGCAAAGGATTAGCCCAGAAGTTATTGAACCGCCAGATCACGTAAATTTACGGCTCACTGGTTCTTTTCGATTGAGGAGGCACAGTTACATAGGCCAAACCCTTTTAAAAAAGAGATCGGAGGTGATCGCGTCGACGCTAAGGTTTCTGGCGAATAAATCCCCTTCGATGGTTCGGTCTGCGGCGACATCCAGATCAATTTTCCGGCCTATGTACTCTTGCGCGGGTGTCACGGCAACACAGCAAGAAAAGACAGACCTCTTGCTTTGGATAAACGGTGCGGGGTTGCTGCGCTGCTCTGACTGGAGAACCTTTCACAGCATGCGTCCGAAAAACCCTAGCTTACATTTTTAACAGTGCAGTTAAGGCCGCAAATAACGTAGGGATCTGGTCCGCACAGGGCTGGTAACGACAGTGGGTGCCAATGCATTGTTTCGACGTATGCCCAAACCCATTGCCACATTTCAAAGGTGAAACTAGCCTTGCCATAAGAGCTGGATGCTTGGAGGGTGAATGGTGTCGTGGACGAAGACTGTTTTGATGGTTGGAATGCTTTGTTGGTTGGCGGCATCCAAAGCAGATGCGGATAGCGAAGGGCCTGATGCAGGCTATTTGCGTGGACACAGTTTTGTAACGAACTTTGATGCGATTTGCGGTCTTGGCAAAGCGATGTCGAAAGGGTGTGAGGCAATCAGAGGCCGTGAAATTGTCGATGCTTCGTCTGAGCCATGGCGGGGGATAGGCCGGGTCAACTTTTCAAGTGTCCAAATAAGGCAACACTGTACGGGCACGCTGGTATCTGAACGAATTGTGCTTACGGCGGCGCACTGCCTGTACAATTATGCGCGGAAAAAGTGGGTGCAACCGGAAAGCATCACTTTCATAGCCGGGTTTCAACGTGGCTCTGGGCTTGCTGTTTCGCGTGGAGAAAGATTTATCCTGAATGATGTAGAAGATGTCACCAGCCGTGACTTTCAATCGACTCCTGATCAGGATTGGGCACTTTTGGTCCTGCAAGACCCGATCGGACGAGACGTGGGATATATGGAGATTGTCAAATTGGCTCCCGAGGCGCTAGAGCAAATGGATTTCAAATTAGCAGGCTATTCCGGCCTCCGTCCAAATGTTCTTTCAGTTGCTTCTGATTGCGGTCATCCATTGAAAAGTGGGCCCAACAAGATTTTGCAAAAATGTTCCGCCATGCGAGGCGATTCCGGCGCGCCACTCCTTGTTCTCAAAGAAGATAGATACCTAGTCGTTGGCGTGTTTTCTTCCATACTTGATCGGGGAGGGGATTACATGAGCCTTTCAATTTCTGCGTCCGAGTTTTTGGAGGCTTGGTCGCTGGAACAAGGGAATTGAAAACCGGCCCTCGATCTTGGTGCAAAAGGCATTGTTTTTCCGTTGGTAAAAACAGCCGATGAAGCTGCTGCTTGTGTCGCCTCAATGCGGTATCCGCCTGAAGGAATTCGTGGATGGGGCGCATCTGTTGCGCACCCGCGGTGAGGTGTTCCGAGGATGGATTGCCTTCCCGACTTCGGAGAGAAAATTGTTTGTTCTTTGCTGATCGAAACAAGGGAAGCAGTGCAGAATATCGACGCCATTTTCGCAGTTGACGGCATCGACAATTCGATCGTTGCCCCCTTTGACCTATCCACCTCGCTTTGTGTGTCAGGCCAATTCGATCCCCCTAATTTTCTGGAGGTCGTTGGTGCGATTGAAGCCGCCGCGAAGGCCAAAAGTGTACCGCTGGATGCCGGTCCTGCCAACATACAAGCGGAAATCGACAACCTGTTCTCCCGCGGTTACCGGTTGACCGGAGGGTTTGATGTGCTTCAAATCAGGCGTGTCGTGGCTGAACTCGTCGGGAATTTTAGGCTTATTCCGGTGCGACTTAGATGTTCGTCCTATCCGTCAAAAGGCACTGGATGAGGCCCGTAATCCGTTGGTCCCCAGACCTCACGGAGAAGGTCCGCTTTCACAGCCGTAGGTGATTTTCTCGGCGTTTCCTTCAGGCCTGGGTTTCGCCATTGCGTATGGCGGAGTGAATGGCGGTTTTTTCTGCTGACACCCAAGCATAGAAAAAAGTGAAATTTCGAAAACTCTATTCGGAGGCGCAAGGTGAAAGCCAAAGCCGGATACTTCGAAACTCATTTGTCTTACTGGAACAGTGCGGGTGACTGGCAGCTAAGGGGAGGGTAGGGCGGATCGGGCCGGACACGTGACCGCATCTGACAAATACACAAATCAGCTCGACAATGCCTTGCTATGCAGGAGCCATCCACACAGGGGCTTCGCTGTACCTGCGCGGTCGCCACCTCAGGTTGATGAGGGGCCTCGCCATTCACGGCCATCGTGACCTGAACACCCATGTTGCGACAAGCCCCAAGGCCAGCTGTGCGCCGAAAACATGTGTTTTCTAAGTTGCGTAAACCTGTCGACCGTCCATCCACGTCTCGACAACCCGAACGTTTTTGATCTGGTCGGGTGCAACCTCGCGCGGGTCTTTGTCCAATATGACCATATCCGCAAGCTTTCCGGGTTCTAGGCTTCCAATCTCGTGGTCGGAGAAGAGCTGCCAAGCGGCCTCCGAGGTCACCGCCCGGATTGCAGCTTCGACCGAAATTGTTTCCTGAGGTGCCAGAACATAGTCCGGTTCCTTCCATGTGCGGCGGGTCACGGCCATTTCGATCATATGGAGTGGCACCGGATCGGTGACCATGAAATCGGAGTGCAACGTGAATCCGACACCAGCTTGTTGAACGCTGCGGCAGCGGTCCAGAAGCTGAGCTTTTTCTTCTCCGAATACCTCGTCGCGCATCGCGATGCCCCAGTAATGGACGTGACCAATCAGGAAGCTGGCCGAGACTCCAAGGTCGCGCATTCGCGCGATCTGTTCGTCATGCAAGATCGAGCAATGCTCGATCCTGGGCCGTACACGTGACATGTCAATTCCCGCATCAAACAGCGCTTGGCAAGTGTCGAGGATGTTGTCGATTGCGGCATCCCCATTCCCATGGATCGCAAGGTGCCAGCCCTTTTGGGCGCGTTCCAATGCAGCAGCGGTCAATGCCTCAGGTTCCATATAGGCAATGCCCAAGTTGTCACTGTCGAGATAGGGTTCGCGCTGAAGGCCGGTGAAGCCTTGGTTAGAGCCGTCGGCAACCAACTTGTAACCCGATATGCGTGCCAGTGCATTTCCGTCGCCCGGCTTCACATTGGCCTCGTCCCACGTTTCAGCGCCAATCGTATAAAAGGGATAGGCGCGGATCCGGGCCTTCATGCGGCCGGACTGCGCAGCTGCCACCATGACCTGTGCATCGGCGGGGGATTGCGCCAAAGCGCCGAGGCTGAGTTCGGACACTGTGGTCAAGCCAAACTCTGACCATTTTTCAAGAAGCCCCAAGAGTCCGCCAACCGGATCTGCTTCCTTCATGGCAGGATAGTTTTCGGCAATCCGCAGAAAGGCGACGTTGTTTTTTATAACTCCGTTCAGATTGCCGTCGGCATCACGCACAAATTCGCCGCCCGGTGGGTCTTCAACATCATTTGCGATACTGGACACTTCGAACGCCTTTGAGTTTGCGTAGGCGAGATGACCTGAAGCGTTTAGAACGAAAATCGGATGCTCGGTCGAGATCGGATCAAGATCGTCGAATGTCAGGGCATCAGCACCGTCTTGCACCGCTGGGTCGAAGTTGCGGAAGACCAGCCACTCGCCAGCAGGCGTTTCCGCCACGCGCATTGCAATTTGCTCAAGCACAGCGTCCACCGACGTATAGCGGGCCATGCCCACATATTCCATTGTGGCGTCGACCACCGAACCTGTAATCACATGCGTATGTGCATCGATGAACCCGGGTAGGACCACTTTTCCGCCAAGATCAACAATTCTAGCCTCGTCTCCAGCAAGGGCGCGAACCTCGCTGTCAGTTCCCACAGCCAATATCAGGTTGCCACGAATGGCAATGGCCTCGGCTTCGGAAAAGTCGCCATTTACCGTCAAAATAGTGCCGTTGGTGAAGACGGTGGTGACTGTTGCAACTGTCTGCGTTTGTGCATTGCCCTCAGTCGCCATCAGGGCTGCAAGACCTGCAGCAGCCCCACCCGTTTTCAAGAAGTCCCTCCGTCCAAGACTGGCCCAGTCGATGCCCCAATTGCATGACCATCCATTCCCGCTTGCGGCTTGCTTCTTTAAGTTTCGCACGTTGTCATTGACTTGAAAGATTCCGCTGAAAGTACCGCTGCAACAGGGGCAGCCGTAAAGTTCATGTTTTGCCATGTCTCTCTCCAAGTGTTTAGAATTGCCGGCCGGAAGGTGGCTGATGATATCAATAATATTTGCAGAAATAGGGCCTCAGGGAAAGGTTTTGCATGGTTGATGCGACCGAAAATGCCGCGACGTGAACGGCTGTTTACGTCGCTTTGCAGTCCTTCGCCTATGAAAAGCGCTGGGCGGAGGGTCGAACGTGGGATTGGGAAACCTGTGCCCAGCATTTCCCCATCGATGGGTCGTTGAAAACCAAAGGGGCGGTAAGCTCGGCTTAGCGCCCCGAAACAGCCTTATACTTTATTCAGGAGTAACCCAGATCGGCGAAGAATAAGCGCGCTCTTGCTCCCATGCCTCAAGGTGATTTGGCCGATCAACGCCGAATACAAGCGCATCAAAAGTTGTCCAACGGGGCGTTGGGATTTCGAGAACGCGCACATAATAAAAGGCGCGCTGGCTTGCCTCAAAATCTGGATCCTCCCAGAAGGCTTCTAAAAACGGTGCACCGATTGAATTTCTGTAGGTTGCTGTGTCAACGTCAACGGTGTTGCCAACAGGGGGCAATTTATTGTCAGAATCTGGAGTGCGATCGTCCGACCACGCCACATCGTAAACCTGTTCATTGAGAGCACCACTCTCGGTCATCCAGCCTTTAACGATTTGAATGCGATCAAGGTTTGCCCCATTGGGATCACGCACTGCCCGCACCAACAGTTTGGGCGCGGTTGCATTGGCCCCTGAGGTTAAGTCGCCGCCCATCGGCACACCTTTTTCGTAACCGTATTTTGCAAAATCTGAACGGGTCAAATCTGGTTCCACAAAATCAAAACCCGCGAAAACACGCACACGTATTCTGGTGCCTGTTGTCGCGAAAACTTCTTTGCGCATCAACGCATCCCAAATGGACTCTCGGGTGTTTTCGCGTGCCCAAACCGCCGCAAGGCCGGAGGCCAAACCATCAGCATGAACCAGATCATCTGTGGGGTCATCTGGGGTGAAACGGCCGGTAATGCGTTCTTCGAAACGGTGCGGATTCGAACTAGGCTCCACGAGGGAAACCTTCCCAAAAAAGTTGCTTTCCTCAGCCGTTGACAGCCCGGTGTGAGAGTCTGTTGATCCCAGAACGCCAAACTTAAAAGGGTTCACGCCAAAGTCGTCTTCATAAGTTAAGCCGCGCTTCCAAGCGCTCCGAGCGTATTCTCTGGGGAGCATGTCTTCGGTTTTAGGCTCGGGTCCGAAGCTGCCCTTGTCCCATGTGCCATAGTCAGCGAATTCATCGCGAGGGGATAAAAGCGGGTGCGTTTCCCCATCGCCTTTGATCTGTGTAATTTCATAGATCGGCTCCCACCTTTGACGGCGCTCGGCGTAGGCGCGGTCAATCGGTTTGCCCGACATGGTGACATCATCAAACATCAGCCCGTTTGATAGATTTCCGTTGTGCGGGATCGCCAATACGCGCCCCCCAGTAAGGGCTTCATAGTTTTCAAGCCAATCCCAAAGCTTCTCGGGGTCTTCCGTATCGTAGGCACTTAGCGGAATAATTTGGTCTGCCTGTGCTTTGCCATCGCGGAAAATCACATTGCGATGCAAGTTGTTTCCATTGGGGCCGGATGTCCATTCAAAGCCAATCATTGCGGTAAACACGCCGGGCTGGTTATGGTCCTTTGCCGCTTGAGTGATGCGCGGCCACATTGCTTCGCTAAACCCTGTCCCCTCCAGCGGGTCGGTCACGATGTTAAGCGCATCTTGCATCCATGTGTCATACGCCAGCGCTCGGGATTCATCCGTGCGCGGCGCGTAAATCTCGCTGATTTTCGACCCCAATCGTTTGCCCGAAGAATCGGGCTGTCTTCCTCAAGGGCAATTGGCAGGCCCAGGTTTTCCGCATGATCGGTCACCACCAGCCAATCCAAAGGCTGCTGTAAACGGGCAGGCACGCCATTGGACGACATGACTTCTTCGCCCTTCGCAAACCTATATGCATCAACTGGCGTCAAAATCGCGCCAACCAGTCCAGCATCCGCTGAATAGGCCGTGTGCAAATGGGTGTCACCGAAAAAAACCTGATTTGGAAAGTCGTCGTTGATAAACGGGGAGTATTCGATCTCTTCTGTCGGAACCGATCCGAGATCCCCTAACTCTTGCGAAAAGGCCTGAGACGGCGCAACGAACGCGCAACTGGTAAACAAGATACGAACCATGGTTGAATGTGCTGAGACTGACATATTCTAGGCTCCAAATTGGTTTGAAAGTTCAAATTAATTAGTAACGAATTTGTCATGGAAAAACAGGCACCTCAACCTCTGATATCTTCCTCTGACGATTCCATTCCTAGAAAACTGCATCCTTTCCAAATTCCACATGCATGAATTTTGCACTCATAGCGTCCAAATTCGGGCTGGGATGCCAATCAAAATGGCTAACAAAATTGCAAAAGGAAGAACACTTTGGCTCGCCTCAGTTGCGCAAACCCTCTGATGCCTCGCGCGGTGCAACCGTTCATGACGGCGATGCGGATCTGGACCTCCACGACCCGCCGGTCAAAGTCTCGTGCCATGGGGCGCTGTCCCAGCAGTTTCTACAGTGCATCTTCGTTTCTTGCCACAGCACCCGCAGAGATAGCCTTCCACGGCTTGGCGTTTTTGACGGGTGGAATGACGGCGTTCGCGCCATGGTCGGCTATGGCGTCATGGCACTTTCGGGTATCATAGGCACCGTTTGCTGTGACGCTTGCAATCTCTTTTTCGGTCGGGGTTTGGTTGAGCAGGTCAGGCAGGACAGGTGAAACACCGATTTGGTTTCCGGTGGTTTCAACGGCTCGGACTTCCAATGTTTGCCCGTCGACCCCAAGATGGATCTTGCGCCAGACCCGCCGCTTGAGCGCTTCATTGTAGGCCGGCCAGTTTCTGGTCTTGTAGCTCTGGGGGGGCTCATGCGATTCAGCTAGCACACTGGATTCACGACATGAATCCCTCACGGTATTTGTGCAAAAGAGCAGCGGACATTCCTTGTGCTCGACGAAGGGTGCCCGCGTTGCAGTCGCCAAATAAGCAGCAGTTATTCGATTTTCGGCCTGGAGTGCACCTGATCGGGGGGCTCAATTTGCGTGTCGGGTGACTGCAGGCAGTCATTGCTTTTGGGTAGCTATCCGAGTTGCGAAATTTTTTGCAAATCGAAATGCGCGCCTGTGTATGCGTCGAAGAAATGCGCGAAACGTGGATTTTACTGGATTCATGACGTATTGTCAGTTGTTCTAACAGAATGTCAGAAATCACGAAGCACGCTTCTCCGTCCGGTCGGCCCTCGCGTCGCATGGAGCCAGGCAAGGCCGCGCTTACCCGGTCGGCGATACTTGACGCCGGAAGCCAATTTCTTGAATCTCGTCCGTTTCGAGAATTGACCGTTGGCGGCCTTATGGCTGCAACAAAATACAGCCGCGCAACCTTCTACCTATACTTCAATGATCTTCATGGATTGTTGGAAACGCTTTTGGACGAGGTGAAGGGTGGTATTGTCGAAGGGGCGCAAGCATGGCTTTCAAACGAGGGCGATGCAGTATCGGGTTTGCAAAACAGCCTAAGGTCACTTGTCGATGTTGGGTATGAACACGGGACTATCCTAAAGGCTGTCTCAGATGCTGCGCCAAGCGACGCAAGACTGGAACACGTCTGGGAAACTTTCTTGAGTTCATTTGACGAGGTTGTTTCAGCACGCATTTCACGGGATCAAGCCGAAGGTTTCACTCCTGAGTTTGACCCTCTTCTTGTGGCTCGCGCATTGAACCGAATGGATGCGGGTTTTTTGATTCGCGCGTTTGGTTCACATCCAAAAGCAGAGAAAGAGAGCGTTTTTTCCGCAATATCGCACATTTGGCTAGCCACACTTAATCCGTTCGATACGCAGACCTTGGACGGTTTCAAGAGCAATGGAAGCGCGGAAAACTCTTAAACAATCGACAATTGGCAGCTGCGATCCAGCAGCAACGAAGCACGATCCAAACTAGGGGGAGAGAGATTTATGAAACTCAGAAACCGACTGACAGGTACTGCCTGCTTTGCCGCTATAATCGGAGGAATGTGGCTATCACCATCTTCGGCCCAAGAAGTGCCAAAGATGATGATGACGACCGAAATCCCCGAAGGAATTACGACGCCTGACAACATTCAAACACGAGTTGGCGAATTGAACTTTTTTGATGGCGTGCCGGATGTTGAGTCCGCCCAGAAGGTTTATAACCTACTCGACTTCACCCATGCTTATCAGGCGTTTTTGGACGGCACTAAAATCGCTTCAATGGATGCCATACGCAAGGGCATTCTTGAGTTCGGGCCCGCAAACACGACTGCGGTCTTGTTTGAAGGATTGATGGACGCCAAGGCGCTGTTTCTGACCGCCAATACAACCAGCGTCTATATGTTCTCGTGGCTTCAACTGGGCGACGAACCAATGGTGATCGAAACTCCTCCGAACGTGCTGGGGTTCATAAATGACCACTGGTTCAAGTACGTTATCGACTTTGGTAATCTGGGGCCTGACGAGGGGCAGGGCGGTAAGTTTCTGGTTCTGCCGCCAGGCTATGAAGGCGAAGTCCCTGACGGGTATCACGTGGCGCGCACGAACACGAACGGCAATTGGGTAATATGGCGCGGTTATCAAAAGGATGGAACAACCGATTTGGCCATCAGTCAGACCAAAGAACTGTTCCGCATGTATCCGCTATCTCAGAAGGACAATCCACCTGAAATGAATTTCGTAAATGCATCAGGACAGGAGATGAATACAATCCACCGAATGGATGCGGAGATATTTAGTGAAATCAATGATGTGGTGCAATCCGAACCATTGATGGGTGAAAATCCTGAATTGCTTGGCCATCTCGCGGCAATTGGTATCGTGAAAGGCCAACCATTTGAACCCGATGAAAGAATGCAAGCTATCTTGGAAGCTGCTGCTAAGGCGGGATCGGTGACGGTCAAGACGATTATCTCCAAACCCAACGACGAACGGTTCTATTGGTACCCGGGCGAAAGTTATTGGCAAACAGCGTTTCCCGGCGGTGCATATACTTGGGAACTGGATGGAGTGACCGTTCAAGATATTCGTGCGGCGTTCCACTTTTACGCGACCGGAGTTACTCCGGCCATGGCGCTTAAAGCTGTTGGAAAAGGGTCCCAATACGCTTTCACTTATGTAGATTCCAACGGCACCCCCCTGGATGGTGCGAAAACTTACAAAGTCAATGTACCAGCTGACGTACCTGCCGAAGACTTCTGGTCATTTACGCTTTACGACAACCAGACGCGCTCAATGCTCCAGACTGACGCGCAGTTTCCGGCCATTGGGAGCAACGATAGTGATGTCGTTCAAAATGAGGACGGGTCTTATGACATCTACTTTGCGCCTGAGGCACCTGAAGGCAAAGACAGCAATTGGGTTCAAACAGTCCCAGGAAAAGGGTGGAATACAATCTTCCGTCTCTATGGCCCGCTAGAACCCTGGTTCGATCAAACGTGGCGCCCGGGAGACATTGAACTTGTTGACTTTGCTTCGTCAGTAGATTCCGCGAACGCAGAAACCGCTGAGGATATTACACTGCGCATAACAGTGGACGGGCGCGTGGCGGTTTATGGTGTCCAGTTTGATACCGGTTCCACTTCAATTTTGCCCGGGTCGGAAGGAACTCTGTCGGCAATTGCCGAAATGATGAAGGAGCTGCCAGATCTCAAAGTTGCCGTCGTAGGTCACACTGACAACGTCGGTGGCTACGACACCAATCTTGACCTGTCCAAACGACGGGCTGATGCCGTCGTTGCTGACCTTATCAACACCTATGGTATCGACAGCCTGCGCCTGTTTGCAGCAGGTGCGAGCTTCCTTGCCCCTATTGCAAGCAACGAGACCGATGATGGGCGTGCCCTTAACCGACGTGTGGAGCTCGTCAGAGCCCCCTAAGAAACTGGATGGGGGGCATTCGCAGGTGCCCCCCATCCAACGCAGAACCTCGATGCATAATAGAGACCTGCAATCAAAAAGCTGCGTTTCAGTAATGCGGTTCATTCAAACCCATGGATCAATTTGATTTGTGTCAGTAGGTCCAGAATTAGATTGCGCGCCATTGAGATCAAAGAGGCCGCGCGGCAGTGCAGTGTCTGTTTCTTGCCAAAACTATACCCTAGGGGCGGTTTGACTGGCTGCCCCGGACGGCAACTGTCGGCCCTTTGCGGACTTTCACCCACCCTCGGTGATGTTGCGGTGCGGCCCGTCGAACCGGACCTTCGCTACAGTTGCAAAACGTGCGATGGTCGAATTCACACAATGCGAAGTTTAGTTCCAACATATCACGCTAGGCCGACGTCCGTTTTTAGCGATCATATTGCGTTGGTTGGCGCCGGGTGAACTGCTAGTTTTCAACGTTGCTTTCGGTTGCACTGAGATGTAATCGTTTTGAATAAATTGGGGGATTCAGTTTGATCGGAGTCGAGATCTTTGCAGGTGCGGGTGGACTGTCTTTAGGAGCGGAAAACGCGGGCCTCAAAGTTGCTGTCGCAGTTGAGAAGGCTCCTGCTGCTGCCAGCACATACCGGTCCAACCATCCAAATGTTAGATTGTTGTGCGACGATATCAGAGCCGTCGACCCCGCTGCGCTTGGTTTGCCGTCGGAAAGCTTGATCTTGTTTGGAGGGCCACCATGCCAAGGGTTCTCCACCTCCAACCAGCGGACTCGTGGAAAGGAAAACGACAACAACTGGCTCTTCGAAGAGTTTTTGCGTTTCGTTCGCGTGCTGAATCCGGAAATCGTTGTTTTTGAGAATGTTGCGGGAATTGTACACACTTCAACAGGCTATTTTCTTGGTGAATTGGTCAGTCGCCTTGAGCAGCTAGGTTACAAAGTATCTTACTCCGTGCTCGACGCCACTCGCTCTGGCGTACCGCAACGTCGAAATCGCTTTTTCTGTGTGGGATGCAAATCTAAGGCAATCAACATATCAAACAATCTGGGGCGCGAAAGTTCAATAACGGTCGACGATGCAATAGGAGACCTACCTGAGTTGAAGGTTGGAAACTTGGATGATCTGCTGCCGTACGGGCGAATGGCAAACTCCGAATACGCACAGAAACTTCGAGGTGAAAAAACAACCTGCACTGGTCATTTGGTCACAAAAAACGCTGACCATATTGTTGAGCGATACGCGCACATTCCTCCAGGTGGAAATTGGTCAAATATTCCACCTGAACTGATGGGTTCGTATAAGGATGCCACGCGATGCCATACTGGCATCTATAAGCGCCTAGATCCTTCGGAACCTTCAATTGTGTTAGGGAATTTCCGGAAAAATATGCTTATTCATCCATCGCAAGATCGCGGGCTTTCGGTCAGAGAGGCGGCACGCATCCAATCCTTTCCCGATACCTACACATTTTCAGGGTCAATAGGACAGCAACAACAACAAGTTGGAAACGCAGTGCCCCCCTTGATGGCGGAGACTGTTTTTAATGAGATTTTTGATCAGATGTTAGCGAGCCGACCAGTATGAGTGATGGATTAGATATCAACCTCGACAGTCCTTTGGAAGTTAGGCTTAAGGAGCTTGTACAGCTTGAGAATGCTCACAATGAATTCCCCTATACTGGTGATAATCGGTTCGAACTGTACTCAAGTATAAAATCTCAACTCCAGAGGGACTACTATCGAGATATCGATGGGGCGTTGACCAAAGACTCAGGTGGTGGAGCTTACACTCGACACGATCTCGGGCATGTCGACGATGTGATAAGAAAAGCTGGACAGGTATTAGGCGCAAATAGTGACGCTGTTGAACCTGCGATGAATAGGCTTAAACCCTATGAGGTTTTTGTGCTGTTGGTGGCCTGTTTAATTCACGACGCCGGTAACATTGATGGCCGAAATGGTCATGCCAATCGGGCGCGTCGCGTGCTACAGCATGTTGCAGGCAATAGGCTTGATACGAAAGAAATTAGTCTGATTTCCAAGATCGCAAGGGCACATGGCGGTAAAACCACCGCAGGCAGCCCAGATACCATCGGTGAATTACCCATTCGTGACGGCGTTGAGCACATCACCGTGAAACCAAGATTGCTTGCTGCGACATTGCGGTTAGCAGATGAATTAGCAGAAAATGTGCGTCGAGCAAATCGACGAGATGAAGAAGGCTCAAGGTTTCCTAATCTGTTTTGCTCGACGATTTCGGTTAGCGTTGACTACAAGGGCCGTTGGATATCATTGGATTTTGCGGTTGGGGATGAGAACTGCATTCTGTTCGGTAAAGATGAAAAAGGTGACGAAATGTTTCTTCTAGATTACATTTCGCGGCGCGTCGAAAAGACTGAACTTGAGCGTAGATACTGTGACCGATACCTAAGAGGTTTTGCTACTTATGACGGTATCCGAGTGAACGTTGAGTTGCTAAAGGACCATGACGAATGGCGTGCGATTTACTTTGAGTTGATGGAAGACGGTTATCCAACCTCAAACGATCTGGAGTCCTTTCGACGCAGTAAAATTGATGGCAAGTCCATAGCAACCGAGTACAGGGCCCAGTTTGGAGGAGATTCAAAATGAGTAACCCATTCAGCGTCAAGCCGCCCGAAGATTTGACCCCGCAAAACATCGCAGATAATTTCGTTGAAATGTACACGGATTTTCCTAGCCTGAAGGAGCCGATGAACCTCTTTATTCATGGCCCCAGAGGTGCTGGAAAAAGCATAATGTTGCGGAGCCTTGAACGGCAAGTTCAACTACTGATAACGGCTGAAAATCGAGAGCAGCTTCCATTTTTTGCTATCCACATACCAATCAAAAGAGAATTCTTCGGGAATCCAGAGTTTTTGCGGTTGGAAGGTTGGAAAGCAACGACCGTTGGTGAGCACTTGTTGACGGTTCACGCAGCCCAATATCTTTGTGATGCCCTATTTGAAAATTGTGTTGAGTTAACTGAGTCGTCCAAGGCGGAGTTTAGTGGACTTTGGGAAGATTGTGGTGGTGGTAATGACTCAGAAGCGATTGAGGCTTGGAACAGCTTTGAAGATGCATCTCGGTTTTGCGAACGGGAGACCCGTAGAGTTCGACAGTATTATGTTCGGTTGCCAGAGGTCGGTGATAGCGACGTATACAACGGGGCGCTGACAGGTTTAAGTGATTTTCTACTTCTGTTTGTACGCGCATTGATAGCTGAGGGTAGCGTCAAAGACGGTCCTGTTTGCTTCATGGTGGACGATGCTGACAATCTACCGGAAGACTTGCAGAGAGTTCTGAATAGTTGGGTGTCGGCCCGAGTTGCTAAGCTCGCGTGTTTCAAGGTCACTACACAGCTCGCATACAAGACATTCAAGACGATGGATGGACGTATTATTGAAAGCCCACATGATTTCTCTGAGATCAACATTGGAAGCGTTTATACCTCGAACAAGGGCAACTTCGCGAAGCGCATAGAAGCGATTGTAGCCAAACGGCTTAAAAATGCAGGCATCGAACGATCACCCGATGACTTTTTTCCAAAGGATCGTGCCCAACAAACCCGAAGAGATGAAATATTGGAGGATTTGCGCCAAGGTCGAGCTGAGCCATATATCGCCTTGAAGGGTGACGGTCCCTCGAGAAGTAAGGACTTGGCGCAGAGATATGCTATACCTGCTCTCATGAGAGAAGCTGCCGCAACAAAATCGGCTCACACTTTCAGCTACGCAGGGTTGCAATCGTTGACTGACTTGTCCTCAGGCGTGGTTAGATGGTTTTTGCAGCCAGCCTCACAGATGTATTCGGCTGTCCAGAGCGGAATAGATCAAGTCGATGGATCCGACAAGGTGACCGAAATCCCAGTGAGTGTTCAAGATTCCGAAATAGCTATTTGGTCCAAAGAGTTCCGAGAAAAGCTGAATGTTGATCCCGGCGGAACGGCCGGAGAAAACTCAAGAAGTTCACTTCAAAGTATGGGGCACAGCAAAGAAAACTACGAGATGCTAGGGAATTTGCTCGATGCTATCGGCGCTTTCTGTAGAGAGCGATTGCTAGATAAGACTGCCAGCGAGCAGCGCGTATTCTCGTTTGCTTTGAATGACGACCCTAACCGCGAACTGTCCGAAATACTTCACCTTGGAGTGCGCTTAGGCTATTTGCAGAAAACCGACCTTGCGTCAAAAAACACCTTGGGTGGTCGGCGACCGAGGTACATTCTATCGCGTCGGCTCGGACCACATTACCGTCTAGATGTTTCAGGTTATGCAGCGCATTTGTCGGTTACGTGTCAAGATCTCACACTTGCGCTGAAAGATCCAAAGTCGTTTGTCCGCAATCGGCTGAATCCAGCGAAAAAGGATGATGGGCAGGCCACAATTGACTTTGGAGAGCCTCAATGACAGTTTCAGCACGCATAAATAAAGCTGAACTTCCGGATAAGTTCATCTGTAATTCATTAGCTTTTTTGGGGCGATCCAGTTTTGAGGAACGATGCGTTTCGGCGCATGATGAATTGGCTTCGTGCAACTTCGTCTACAAGCATTTCTTCAAGTCCCGTGACGAGGCAAAGCTTGCTACCCACATTCGAAAGAAACTGGGCCTTAGCGAGAAACAAATTTCGGAAATCAATATCAGTGATCCGTTGCAAACTCAGAGGACGATTGCCAATCAATTTATGACAATCGCAGAGATTCCCGATGACATCTCTTTGATCATTGACATAACAACGTTCCGTCGCGAAGAGCTCCTCATTCTACTAAAAGAAATGAGGCGTCTTCCAGAAGCGCTACTGGATGAGGCCAGCTTCGTGTATTCGGTTGCCGCAGAGATGGGCGATTGGCTTTCAAACAATGTGCGCCAAATCAGGCCCGTTATCGGCTACCCAGGTGATATGATTTCGCGGCAAAGCACTCATCTGGTGATTATGGCAGGTATTGAGCACCATCGCGCCGTTGCTGCCATTGATGCCTATGAACCATCAAATATTTCACTTGGTATAGTTCCACTTGAAGATTCAGTTTCTCTAGAAATCCATGAGCGTAACCTTCAACTTCGTGACTATATTGTAAGGCATTTTGACAATGTGACAACGGAATTTGATTTCTCGGCAAAGAGTCCACAAGCGGTGATTTCTAAATTGAGACAAATCGTTAGCAGTCGACCGGATCAAAATACCATCATAGCGCCGTTGAACACAAAACTCTCAACACTTGCCTGTGGCGTTTATGGTTTGGAGAATCCGGCCGTCCAGCTTTGCTATGCCGAAGTGGAAGTTTACAATGCAGGCAAATACTCAACCGCAGGCGATGAGGTGTTGCTAATCCCTTATCGATCATTGGTTTCTAAAGAGTAGCGCTGCCCTGTTGTGATATTATGCGTGGTAGGCGTTCCTGTGCTTGTAGAACTACTGCTATTTGCGCATTGTCGACCCGTAGAAACGAGGCGTCCAGTTTCGCAGCACGCGCTGGCCAACTGCTGACAACAGAACACTGGTTACACATTGCCGCATCCTTCACAACAGGCTCCTAGGGCAACAGATCACTGCCTTTCACATTTCAGTATAAACCCACATCAACACCCGTTTGAATGTCGGCTCAGCCCGGCAATGCAGTCATACCTCGCAGATGCAGCGAAAGTCCGGAACCCGCCCTCGCTGGCGCGTCACCTCATGCTGCGCGAGGACCGAGTGTTGTTGAAGGACTGGGACTAGCCACCGCGCGCATTTGGAACATAGGGTCAGCGACCGCAGTTTTCGAAAATGTTGGCACAACACTGGACGACGGAAATTCAAAACTGGGTGCAGGGCCCAATGCGGATATTGGCCTTCGTATATGCAATCTTTCATAAGCGGGCATTGATGCTGATTGCGGCATTTTGAATGACTGTGGATTGGCTCAGCGCGGCAAATGTTTCTTGGGTGTGCATGGGTTTGGGCTTGAGCGTCGCCCTCTCACGTTATGTGCACTGGGATTTGCACGTCTTGACACCAATGTCGTGGAGACTGGCCATACATGCGTTTGAATTCCCGACTGAATTGCGAGGAGCTTGCATAGCCCACGTTCCGGGCCGCCTCGGCCACGTTCATGCCCCCGGCAATTTTCATGGCGGCGTTGTTCAACCGCATGGACTTCACAAACTGGATCGGCGACATCGTCGTTGCTTCTTTGAACCGGCGATGGAACACGGCGCGGCTCATTCCGACCTGCGCGGCCATGTCGGTGATGGTGACCGGTTCGCTCAATCGGGTGGACAGGTAATCGATGGTTCGGGCGATCTCGTTGCCAACGCCGAAGGCGCGCTTCGCAGCGGGTCCCGCCGCGCCTTTAAGGACGGCATAATACAGTTCGCGCAGGCGCCCTTGTCCAAGCATCCTTGCATCTGCCGGAGCGTCAAGCAGTTCCAACAACCTGTGCAGCGCCTGCGTAAAGCCCGTGTCCCAATGCGCCAGCGCCAACCCCTGCAGGGCTGCGCCATCGGGTCTGCGAATGGTGCCGGCTGCATTCTCCATTTCGAGAGAGAGGTCCCGCATGACTCGCGGATCAAGCGCGATCATGGCACCGATGAGCGGGCACTCTGGCGTAGCTTGAGGCGTGCCCGCCTCAACCGGCATGGTCATTGGGCAAAGCATGTATTGGTTGCTGTCATAGGCGTGTCGATGGCCGTCGAGGATGGCTTCTTTCACCCCGCTGACGATGGCCACAACAGTGGGTTCGTAGACTGCAGGCACGGAGGGCACGGCCTCGGTGACACGGAAGAGCTGCACGCCCTTCAAAGGGGTTTCCACCAGACCTGCTTCGGGGAGGTAGCGTTCAATTTGCTGTTTGATCTGCACCTTGTTCATGATGGTTAGGTGGCATGACAATTGGCGCTTTGCAACACAGATGAGACTATCAGGCATGTATTCAAGATGATCACGCCTATTTTTGTGAAAATGCGAGAGTTATCTACCTTGCCAAGATGAACGCAGACATCCGGCAAAGGCTGGTAGGAGTAAGAAAATGGCTGACAAGACTTTTGGACCAAACGGCTGGACCCCGGAACGCCTGGGCAACCTACAAGGCAAAACCTACCTGATCACCGGTGCCAATGCCGGGGCAGGATTTCAGGCGGCGCGGACATTGCTGACCAAGGGGGCCAGGGTTGTGATGTTGAACCGATCAGCCGAGAAGTCACAAACCGCCGTTGCGGAGCTGAGACAGGAATTTGGAGTCGGTGCCGATGTGTCTTTTATCCGCATGGACCTTGCCTCGCTGGCCAGTGTGCGGGATGCGGCGGCGGAGGTCCTGAAGACGGTTCCGCAGATTGACGCGCTCATGTGCAACGCCGCCATCGCCCAGGTGCCCAAGCAGAAGCTGACCGTGGATGGTTTTGAGAGCATGCTCGGCACCAACCACTACGGCCACTTCCTGCTTTCGGGCCTGCTCATTGAGCGCATTGAGGCCAGCAAGGGCCGGATCGTGATCGTAAGTAGTCTTGGCTACAACATGGGGATCAGGACCATCCAGTTTGACGATATGAACTGGAACAAAAACTATCATCAGAACAAGACCTATTCGCAGAGCAAACTGGCGCAAATGATGTTCGGCTATGAACTACAGGACCGGCTGTCTGCGGCGGGCAAAACTGGCGTCGAAGTCTATGTTTGCCACCCCGGATCGTCGCGGACCTCGCTTATCACTTCGAGCGGAAACCTGATGACACGGATCGCATTCCGGCTCATGTCGTTGTCGCCGATGGTGCAGTCGGCCGAGAAAGGCTCTTGGCCCGAAGTCATGTGCGCGACAGAGGGTGGGCTAGAACAACGGGCACTTTATGGCCCTACAGGCCGCGCCGAGTTTGTTGGCCCGGTTGGCAAGGGAACCCTACATCCACATGCTTATGACAAAACTGCCATGGAGCAGCTTTGGACGATCTCGGAAGAGGCGACAGGGTTCAATTGGTCTTTATGACCCAACCCCAGACGCAATCACCGGCTGGGTGACCGGAACCGGCTGAGATGCTCCCTAGATGGTTGCGTCATTGCGTCATAGGCGGACTTGACCGTCTCCGCCGGATACTGATTGGCGTTGGGAAGCGCCAGCGGCGACACCTGATGCGTGCGAGAAAGCCATTTAACCAACTGCCAATACGCCCTTAATCACCCAAATACTCCTTACACTGCAACGTTCTTACAGATTGCCTTGGGGTCTTTGGCGGCCGCCTATGGCTGTCAGGGCCGAGATGCGATTGCGCGGGGGAGCGGCCCCCAAACTCGTCATATTGAACTGCTGCATGCGACTGGCCGGACGGCTGCAGAAGGCCCATAGCCAACTTGTCGTAACCCTGAGCGCATGGCCGCGGCATCTGGTCGGGAGCTGGCTCTGGAGTTTTTGCGCGTGAGTGTCGGTAAACATGCCTTGCCGGCCAATGGATATGTAGTGATCCATGTTTTCTGCGCCCGCAGAACCGGTCTTTGGGTGGCCGTTAAAACCCGATGTTCGCAAGTTGGTGCAATGCCGCTGGAATAGGAGGGGGATCTCAGTTGACCCGCCTTGGTCCATGTGGGCATGGATCATGTAGAAAAGCCGGTCTATCTGATCACGCTGGACGCGGGGAGATATTCAGCCTTTTAGCAGCTTTCTTCTTTTGGTTTGCAGACATGCGTCGTGGATCTCGGCGTGTCGCCGTGGCAACCGGACACGCAACGGGATGGACGTCGTGGGTATGGCGGCGGCGTTTGTGCAATACCATGTTCAAGCGTATGGAGTGTCCTGCTGTATTTTGGGTTACAGAGGACTCGACAAAGTGATGTGACCTTGCTAAGAGGCGGCTTCCTGCAATTCATTGCAACTTCAAACTGGAAAGGTGGTGTAAACCACATGCAGGTTAGTGTTCGCGACAACAATGTCGATCAAGCTCTTCGGGTTCTAAAGAAAAAGCTCCAGAAGGAAGGCGTCTTTCGCGAAATGAAGCTTAAGCAACATTTCGAAAAACCGTCAGAGAAGAACGCGCGTCAGAAAGCTGAAGCTATTCGCCGCGCCCGTAAGCTCGCACGCAAGAAATTGGAACGCGAAGGTTGATGCAAATCAATCCTTTGTGCTGAAAATTTACCCCCGTTGTCTTTGGCAGCGGGGGTTTTTCGTTTCAAAGAGCTGTCTGCAACTGGTCAGACCGAAAAGCCAAGCTTTCCAAACCGGTCATTCGCATCAAATCATATTTTGGTCCTGAATTTCCCCGGAAACTAGTCCGCAAGGTATCTCGGGAAAATTCGTTATTTTGGAATGGCGTAGGTGTCGAAATTGCCATTTTTTGCACACCCACAGACGGCATGCCCGGCATTTTAGGATTGGACGGTGACCCATGCGCTGTCGTCTTCATTTGACGCCACACATGCCGAAATGAACTGCATCCCTGCAACCCCGTCACGGACGGTTGGAAAATGGATGTCTTGCGGGAGTGGTTCGTTGGCTTGAAAGGCACGAATGGCCCGTGCGGCTTCGCTGTAGATGTTGGCAAACCCTTCAAGGTAACCTTCGGGGTGGCCGCCGGGGATGCGCGACAGGCGTCCCGCGCTCTGGGTTGCGCCAGAACCGTTACGTGTCAGCAGGCGTTTGGGTTCACCAAAGGGCGTGCTCCACAGATAGTTGGGGTCTTCTTGCGACCATTCCAGACCGCCTTTGCTGCCGTAAATACGCAGCTTCAAAGCGTTTTCATTGCCCGGTGCAACCTGACTGCACCACAGCATACCGCGTGCACCGCCTGCAAAGCGCAGCATGATATGGGCATTGTCATCCAGCTGGCGACCGGGAACAAAACTGTGCAAATCCGCCGAGAGCTTTTCCACCTCTAGGCCGGTTGTGAAACAGGCCAGATTGAAGGCATGTGTGCCGATATCGCCAATTGATCCACCTGCGCCAGAGCGGGCAGGGTCAGTGCGCCAGCCAGCTTGCTTTTGGCCGGTGTTTTCCAAGGCTTCGGTCAACCAGTCTTGGGGGTATTCGACCTGAACAACCCGAATATCACCCAGATCGCCGCTGGCAATCATGTCGCGGGCCTGCCGGATCATCGGGTAGCCGGTGTAGTTATGGGTGAGAACAAACAACGCCTCTGCGCGTTCTGCGACCTCTAGCAGCGCCTGCGCATCTTCAAGTGTCGACGTCATCGGCTTGTCGCACAGGACATGGATACCCTGTTCCAAAAACGCTTTGGCGGCGGGGTAGTGCATATGGTTTGGCGTCACAATCGCCACCGCATCTATTCCGTCCTCGCGGGCGGCTTCGGCCACGGCCATGGCATTGAAATCGTCATAGGTCCGCGCCGGGTCCAACCCCAAGGCGGCACCGGATGCGCGGGCTTTGTCCGGTGTCGAAGACAGTGCACCGGCGACCAGATCATATTGCGCATCCAGCCGCGCGGCGATGCGGTGCACCGCGCCAATAAAGGCGTCGTTGCCGCCGCCGACCATGCCCAGTTTGATAGGTTTTTGATAACTCATGTCAGTCTCCTATGCCCAGCATCCTGCGGTTGGCGGCTTCGTCGCTGCCCCCGTCGGCAAAATCGTCAAAGGCTTTTTCGGTGACACGGATAATGTGGTCTTTGACAAATTGCGCGCCTTCGCGGGCTCCGTCTTCGGGATGTTTCAGGCAGCATTCCCATTCAACCACGGCCCAGCCATCAAAATCCATCGCTGCGAATTTCGAAAAGATAGCGCCAAAGTCAACCTGACCATCGCCAAGGGAGCGGAAGCGTCCTGCGCGGTCTACCCAAGGCTGATAGCCGCTGTAGACGCCTTGGCGGCCCGTTGGGTTGAATTCGGCATCTTTGACGTGGAACATTTTGATCCGGTCTTTGTAGATGTCAAGGTTGTCAATATAATCAAGGCATTGCAGCACATAATGGCTGGGGTCATACAGCATATTGGCGCGGGGATGATTGTTCACCCGTTCCAAAAACATCTCGAAGGTGACGCCGTCATGCAAATCTTCGCCGGGGTGGATTTCGTAGCAAACATCGACACCCATTTCGTCGGCGTGATCCAAAATCGGCTTCCATCGCGCGGCCAATTCATCAAAGGCCGTCTCAATCAGACCGGCGGGGCGTTGTGGCCACGGATATAGGTAAGGCCAAGCCAAGGCACCTGAAAAAGTTGCATGGGCATTGATGCCAAGGTTCCGGCTGGCGGTCAGGGCTTGTTTGACCTGATCCACAGCCCAAGCTTGTCGCGCTTTGGGATTACCGCGTACTTCGGGGGCTGCGAAACCGTCAAAACCTTCGTCATAGGCGGGATGCACGGCGACCAGCTGCCCTTGCAGGTGGGTCGAAAGCTCGGTGATTTCCACGCCGTTTTCACGCGCAACACCGGCCAGTTCATCACAGTAGTCCTTGGACGCTGCGGCCTGTGCCAGATCAATCAGGCGGCCATCCCAGCTGGGGACTTGCACGCCCTTATAGCCGCAATCCGCAGCCCATTTTGTAATGCTGTCCCAGCTGTTGAAGGGGGCTTCGTCGCCTGCAAACTGCGCCAGAAACAGGGCGGGGCCTTTGATCGTTTTCATGTGGTAGATCCCTGCAAATAAGAAAATAAGATGGAAAGGGGCGAAGATCAGTATGACCTAGGGAGTGCCCCTTTCCAATGCTTCCTAAACTCTTAGAACGGCGAGTCGGGGAAGTAGAAGCTGGCTGCGTTTTCCTGAGTGATCAGGGTTGCGCCAAGGATATAGCGGCCTGCAACGGGACCGTTGGATTTGAATGCGGCCACGGTCACATCCATCGCAGTTGCAATCATCGATGGCGGGTACAGCACGTCAACGGGGACCAATTCATTGCCCTCCATGATGCCTTTGATGGTTTCCTTCATGCCAGCACCGCCGACAACAAACATACCGTCGCCATCACGGCCCGCCTGTTTTAAAGCCGCGACAACGCCAATGGCGATGTCATCATCTTGCGCCCAGACCGCATCGATATCAGGGAAGCGCGACAAGAAATCCTGCATGACTTCAAAGCCGTCATCGCGGTTCCAGTTTGCATGTTTGTGATCCAGCACATTGATGCCGGACCCTTCGATTTCTGCCATAAAGGCATCGAAACGCTCGTTATCAATGATGGTTGGAATGCCGCGCAGGACAACGATGTTGTCCCCATCCTTGAGCCGACCCTTCATATAGACCGCAGACACGCGGCCCAGCTCGGGGTTGTTGCCCGCAACATAGATGTCTTCGATACCCGGCTGGCTAAGACCGCGGTCCACAACGGTGATCAAAGCACCGGATTTTTTGACGTTCAAAACCGGATCCGTCAGCGGTTCGGATTCAAACGGCAACACAACCAGCGCGTCGATTTGGTGAACGGACACTAGGTCTTCGAGGGCCGAAGCCTGCGCAGATGGATCAGGCGAGTTGATCAAAACCAGATCAATATCGGGATACAGCGCCTCAAGCCGTTTTTCGGCCTGCTCGGCGTGCCAGTTCATACCAGCGGCCCAAGCATGGGTTGGTGTTGGATAGCTGACGCCGATTTTGATCGTGTCCTCGGCCCAGGCTGCTGCGCCTGTTAGGGCCATAACACTGGTCAGTGCAAATGCGCTAAGGGTCTTAAGTTTCATGGTTTCTCCTCCCATGGTGATGGACACACCTTCCCTGTCCGGTGTCTCCGGTCTTGGTCGTTCTGAAAGGGGCAGGGCCCTTATTCGGGTTGTTCGTTAGTCTTCGGACTTTCGGGATTTTCCCCAATCGCCGCGTTGTAGGAAAACCGCCACGATGATGATCAACCCCTGCATGGTGCCATTGAGGTAATTCGAAATCATGTCGGTAAAGTTCAGGATGTTGCCGATGGTGGTCAGGATCAATGCCCCAAGGATGGTGCCACCGATACGCCCGTATCCGCCTTTAAGAACTGTACCACCGATGATGACCGCTGCGATGGCTTCGAGTTCCCAAAGCACGCCGGTCGAAGAGGAGGCAGAGCCAAGGCGTGGCACATAGATGATCGTCGCGAGCGAGACGCAAAAACCTTGGATCACATATGTCATCGTCTTGATCCGGTCGACCTTGATGGCCGAATATTTGGCAACCGCTTCGTTTGACCCGATGGCGGTACAATAGCGGCCAAAAGCGGTCCGGTTGAGCAAAAGCCATCCCAAAATGGCAACCACGATGAACACCCAAACAGGGATCGGCAGGCCAAGGAAGCTGTCGTAATAAACCGGGCGGTAGGTGCCTCGAATGTCAAAGTTCAACGAAAGCGTGCCGCCGTCGGCAAAATAGGTGACCAAGGACCGGTAGATGCCCATGGTGCCGAGCGTGACAATAAAGGCTTCGATCTTACCTTTGGTGGTCAGGGCACCGTTGACCCAGCCCGCGCCGATCCCAAGCAAGATCGATACGCCGCAGCCCAATAGAACAGTGGCCACACCGCTGCCCATGGTATCAATCGCTGCATTCATTGTGATGATCATGACACCGGCGATGGCCGCTGCCATGGACCCGACCGACAGATCAATACCGCCTGCGGTGATTACAAAGGTCGCGCCAACCGCAATAATACCGATAAAGGCAGATCGGGTCAGCAAATTGGTGATGTTGCCTTCGCTTAAAAAGGCGGGATTCAGCAAAAAGCCGATAACGCAGAGGATCACCAGCGCGACAGCGGGACCTGCGGTTTTGAGATCAAAACTAAGCCGTTTGGCGGTCTTTTCATAGTCTGTGGTCACGGCGCTCATCCTTGTCCCTCGTGTTCTGGTTTGGCTTTCAGGCCTGCGGCATAGCGCATGATGTTGGTTTCGGTGATGTCATCGCCTGTCAACGTGCCAGTGATCTGGCCTTCGCGCATGACGATCACACGGTGGCTGATACCGATCAGTTCGGGCATCTCTGATGAGATCACCACAACCGATACCCCTTCGGCGGCCAGTGCGGCGATGAAGTGGTAGATCTGCTGTTTGGTGCCCACGTCGATCCCGCGTGTGGGTTCATCGATGATGACAATACGCGGATCGGTTTCCATGATCTTGGCAAGTAACAGTTTTTGCTGGTTGCCCCCGGACATGTTGCCCACAAGAGTTTGCGGATCGCGGGCCCGAATATCAAAGCGGCGGATGGCGCGGGTCAGGGCGGCATCTTCGGCTTTGGTGTCTAGCCAGTGGTTTTTGACGAAATTCGGAAGGGCAAAGAGCGTGAGATTGGGGCGCATCTTTTGCCCAAGCAAAAGCCCCTTTTCCTTGCGGTCTTTGGTCAGATAGGCAATCCCCAACGCACGGGCATCGGCCACGGATTGGAACTTGACCGGATGTCCGTCGACTCGGATTTCGCCGGATTCTACGGGTTCAAGTCCACAGATCGCTTCAAATACGGTACTGCGGCCTGCGCCAATAAGGCCGGCAAACCCCAGAATTTCACCTTTCCGCAGGTCAAAGCTCATGTCTTGCACGATACCCGCGCAAAGGCCTGTGACTTGCAAAACATGCGGGGCGTCAACATCGGCCTCATGCATGGGGGGGTACAAATCCGACAGCTCCCGGCCCACCATCATCTGTGCCATCGTATCGGGTGTTAAGGTCTCGGCTGCCTTGGTGTCGATCCACTGTCCGTCACGCAGCACGGTGACACGGTCGGCGATTTGTTTCACTTCGGCCAGTTTGTGCGACACGAAGACAATGGCCACGCCGCGTGCCTTGAGCTTTTCAATCTGGCGGAAAAACAGCTGGGTTTCTGCTTCGGTCAACACCGCGGTGGGCTCGTCCATAATCAGGACACGGGCATCACGCGAAATGGCTTTGACCACCTCGACCATCTGTTTTTGGGCGATTGCAAGATCGCTGATACGGTCGGTTGGCGATATATCGAGCCCGACTTCTGCCAATAGACTGGCGACGCTGTCATGCATAGCCTGACGCTGCAAAACGCCGTTTTTGGTCAGCTCGCGCCCGAGAAAGATATTCTCTTCAACCGTCATCTGTTCGGCAAGGTTAAGCTCTTGGTGGATCAAAACGATCCCGAGGCTTTCGGCTTGGCCATCTGCGGGCAGGGTGGTTTCAACTCCGTCCAGCAAGATGCGACCGGAAGAGGGGGGATATAGTCCCGACAGGATTTTCATGAAGGTGGATTTGCCAGCGCCATTTTCGCCGATCAAGGCGTGCACTTCGCCAGCGCGAATGTCCATTGTGATGGAAAAAAGAACTGGCACAGGACCAAAGCTCTTGCTGATCCTCTCAGCGCATAGCACAGGCGCATGGCTATTGGTTTGCCCGTCAGGCATCCTTGGTCTCCTCCCCTTGGTCGTGTCGTCTTGGGGCGGTTTCCGCCTCCGTTAATGAACCTGAGTAAACGTTTTCATGGCTTGTGTAAACCTTTACATCGGGCATGAAAAGGTTTTCCAAGGGGTGTCTGGCCGCTATACGGGTTGGCAAGAGCTTGGAACTAAACGGCGATTGGCCGAATTAGAATTAGCACGAAAAGGGCAGGCACCGGGTGAGTGATACGCCAGATAGACCCATCGGAAAACCGGCCACCATCGAAGATGTGGCGCGTTTGGCGGGCGTTTCGATCGCCACCGTAAGCCGTGCGATTCGAAAGCCGGAAAAGGTTGCAGACAGCACCCGCAAAAAGGTGACGGCGGCCATTGCCAGAACCGGCTACACAGCCAACGCAATGGCCCAGAGCCTGCGCACACAGAAATCCAAGATGGTTATGGTTTTGACACCGTCCATCTCGGACCCTAACTTTCCGGGGCTTTTGACGGGCATGGAAAAGGCGGCGAATACCAATGGCTACGGGGTTTTGATAGCCAACACCGAAGGCTCCATAGCGCTTGAGCAAAACCACATGCGGTTCTTGTCGTCTGGAATGGTGGACGGTTTGATCTTGCTGACGGGACATTTGCCCGTTGCGGGGCAGGAAAAGCCCGCAGGGTTTGCCTATCCGCCGCTCGTTGCGGCCAGCCGTCCGGTTACCGCAGCGCAGGTGCCTTATGTCGGTGTGGATGATATTGGCGCGGCCAAAGTCGCCACCGAGTATTTGATTTCACTGGGGCACAAAAAGATCGTTTATGTTGGGTCCGATGGCACTGATCCTGTTTCTGATTTGCGCTACCAAGGGTATCTGGAAGGTCTCGAAGAAGCCTCTGGCCGGATTGTTCCGTGGCGGGTGGAGGGCGGGCATAGCAACGAAGGTGGCCGGGCGGCGGTGGAACGTTTGTTCATCAAAGACACGCTGCCAACGGCATTCTTTTGCTACAATGATGATGTTGCGGTGGGTGTGATGAGCGCGCTTCGGCTGCGCGGCTATGGGGTGCCGCAGGATTTTTCGGTCATTGGATTCGACGACACTTCGATCGCCAGTTATATCTCTCCCGCTTTGACGACACTGCGCCAGCCGCGCGGGTTGATTGGTGCCGCGGCAATGGACTTGCTGCTCCGCATGGTGTCGGGCGAACCTGCGCTTCAGGACAAACAGTTGTTTCGCGGTGACTTGACGGTGCGCGAAAGCTGCGGACCTGCGCGGGAATAATGGCCGTTGTGGCGGTCTGTCTCATTGCAGGGAACTTTGGACAAAACTGCTTTCCATTCCGACGCAGCCCATGTTCAATCGGCAAACTCATTTCCGAATCTCGCCCAATATTGTGTTGGCGCGTGCCGGATTGTTCACATCGCGTTTGCTAGAATTCAAACGCCCGAAAAAAGGACGGCCCGTGATGTTTAAGGCTCTTGTTGTCACCAAAGATGCGGAAAGTGGTAAAACCGCAGCGTCGGTTCAAGAACTCACTTTGGATGATCTTCCAGCGGGTGAAGTGACCGTTAGTGTCGAGTTTTCGACTGTAAACTACAAAGACGGTCTGTGCATCGGACCGGGCGGTGGTTTGGTTCGGAATTATCCGCATGTGCCGGGTATCGATTTTGCGGGCACGGTCGAAGCGTCAGATGACCCGCGCTATGCGCCGGGTGACAAGGTGGTTTTGACCGGCTGGCGTGTTGGCGAGGCACATTGGGGCGGCTATTCCCAAAAGGCGCGCGTCAAAGCTGATTGGTTGGTGCCTTTGCCAGACGGTCTGGATAGCCGGCAAGCCATGGCTGTCGGTACTGCGGGTTTGACGGCGATGTTGTCGGTTATGGCGCTTGAAGACCACGGTTTGAAACCAGGGCAGGGGCCGGTCTTGGTCACGGGGGCCGCGGGCGGTGTCGGATCTGTGGCCACGGCCATTCTGGCCAGCCTTGGTCATGAGGTCGCTGGCGTGACCGGGCGGCCTGAAACTGCGGATTACCTGCGCGAATTGGGGGCCACCCAGATCGTTGCACGCGAAGACATCAACGAAACAACAAAACGTCCACTTGAGGCGGAAGCATGGTCGGGCTGTGTGGATGCTGTCGGCGGCGCGATGTTGGCACGGGTTCTGGGTCAAATGAAGTATGGCGCGTCGGTCGCCGCGGTGGGCCTTGCTGGCGGCGCAGGTCTGCCCGCAACGGTTATTCCGTTCTTGCTGCGCGGTGTGAACCTTTTGGGGATCGATTCCGTGATGCAGCCTTATGACAACCGGTTGCGGGCATGGCAGCGCATCGCCAAAGACCTGCCAATGGCCAAACTTGACGCCATGGTGCATCCGGCAGGTTTGCAAGACTTGCCGCAACTTGGTGCGGATATTCTGGCAGGCCAGATCAAGGGCCGCGTTGTGGTTGACGTGAATAGCTAACGCAATGTGAATCGGGACTGGCAGGCACAAAGAGCGCCTGCCAGAACCCATCTACTTTTTGTGCTCAAAGAAACCGACTGAATTTCCATCCAGATCAAGCGCATAAAAGAACCGGCCTGCTGGCAGGGAAATGGGCTCTGACACCACCTCTCCTCCGGCGTCCCGGACACGCTGCATGGTGTTTTCGAGCGATCGGGGGGCGGACAAATGCAAGGTCGGGCCACTGCCTTTCGGTGCGGGCGTGCCAGGATATAAGTTAAGCGCGACGCCTTGTTTCGGGTTTTTCGGTAAAAACACCGCCATGGGGTTCGGGCCGTTGTTATCGACGGTCAAATTGGCCTCGGTGACCGCTTGGTAAAAGGCTATGGCACGGGTCATATCCGTGACGGGCAATTCGCCCCAGACAAGAAAGTTTTCAGGTTCATAAGTCATTCAGGTTTTCCTGTTTCTGTTTTGTTCGTATCGCTACTTCCCACAGAGCCCTGTCATAAAATGGCAGTATCTTGCCCAGATCAGATGGATGCTTGACCAGGCTGGCAAACCCCGCTTTTCTACGCTCAAACAGTGCAAAAAGGGGTTTCGTATGCTGGACATCAATTTTGTCAGATCTCAGTTTCCGGCCTTCTCCGAAGCCTCTTTGCAAGGTCAGGCTTTTTTCGAGAATGCAGGCGGATCTTATACCTGCCAACCCGTGATTGACCGGCTGACCCGCTTTTACCGGGAACGCAAGGTACAACCCTATGCCGACTATACGGCAAGCCGTCTGGGCGGGTTGGAAATGGATGAGGCACGCACCGGCTTGTCTGCCCTGTTGGGGGTGGAGGCGGACGAGCTGTCCTTCGGGCCGTCGACCACGCAAAACACTTATGTTTTAGCGCAGGCATTTCGCCAGTTCATGTCGCCGGGGGATGCGATCATTGTCACCAATCAGGACCATGAAGCCAACACCGGCCCTTGGCGGCGTTTGGCTGACGAAGGTTTCGAGGTTCGGGAATGGAAAATTGACCCCGTCACAGGGCGGTTGAACCCCGAAGATCTGGAGCCGCTGTTGGATGAAAGTGTCCGGCTGGTGTGTTTTCCGCATTGTTCCAATGTGGTAGGCGAGATCAATTCAGTTGTGGAAATTACGGCGCTGGCCCATGCAGCGGGGGCTTTTGTCTGCGTTGATGGTGTCAGCTATGCCCCGCACGGATTCCCGGATGTCGGGGCGTTGGGCGCGGATATCTACCTGTTTTCGGCCTATAAAACCTATGGACCGCATCAGGGGATCATGGTGATGCGGCGTGCTTTGGGGCAGTCTTTACCCAATCAGGGGCACTATTTTAACGCCGATAGTCTCTATAAGCGGTTTACCCCAGCGGGCCCCGATCACGCTCAGGTGGCGGCCTGCGCGGGTATGGTCGATTATGTCGAAACACTTGCGGATCATCATGGGGTTAACACTGGCCAAGTGCATGATCTGATGCGCGGCCATGAAACCAAACTGTTGCAACCGTTACTGGAATTCTTGTCTGACCGAAATAATGTGCGTCTGCTGGGGCCGTCCGATGCGCAGGGGCGGGCACCCACCGTGGCTATCTCGGCCAGCACGGCCGGGGCTGACTTGGCCCGACAGCTGGCAGACCACGGGATCATGGCGGGCGGCGGTGATTTTTATGCGGTGCGCGCATTGGAGGCAATGGGAATTGATCCGGCGCACGGGGTCTTGCGATTGTCTTTCACGCATTACACATCGGTTGACGAAATCGAGAAACTTATCAAGGCGTTGCAGGTTGTACTTTAGCGCATTTGGGTCTTGGCTCTTGTCTTTGATGCAGACGATCTATGTCCATTGACATGACACAACCACCTATCATCGTCTGGATGCGGCGCGATTTGCGCTTGCACGACCATACTGCGCTGTTCGAAGCCTCTCGTTCCGGGCGGCCCGTGATTCCTGTATTCATCTGTGACGAAACCGTTCAGGCCTTGGGGGCAGCCCCAAAGTGGCGTTTGGAGCAAGGGCTTTCATGCTTTGCGCACTCATTGGAAGAAGCGGGATCGCGGTTAACCTTGCGGCTGGGAAATGCTGCGATTGTTCTGGACCGGTTGATCGAAGAGACCGGCGCAACCGATGTCTATTGGCAACGGGCCTACGATCCGGAACGCGTCGCCCAAGATACGCGTATCAAAGCCGATTTAACGACACGCGGGATACACGCACGCAGTTTTTCAGGCGCAGTGCTGCATGAACCGATGCAGATCAAGACCGGTCAGGGCGGGGATTACAAAGTCTATTCGGCCTTTCGTCGGGCGGTTTGGCAACGGCCCATCGTGCCCGCGATGCTTGCAAAACCTGATTTGACGGCACCTGAGACATGGCCCGATAGCGACCGGCTGGCGGATTGGGGTTTGGGGCGCGGCATGAAGCGGGGCGGTGCGATTGTCGCGCAACATACCTTGGTTGGTGAAAAGGCAGCGCTGGATCGCCTCTCCGAGTTTTTGGAATCACGGCTGGCGGGCTACGCGGGGGATCGCGATGTTCCGGCGCAGCCTGCAACATCCCGTCTTTCTGCGCATTTGACCTTGGGCGAAATCAGCGTGGCCCGCTGTTGGACCTTGGCATGGCAGGCGTTGGAAACTGGAAACCCCGGTGCCGAGACCTTTTTGAAAGAACTGCTTTGGCGCGAATTTGCAGGCTATTTGTTGTGGCATAGCCCACATATGGGCACAGAAGTTTGGCGACCGGATTGGCAAGGGTTTCATTGGAATGAGGACCGCCATGATCCAAAGTTCATTGCCTGGACGCAGGGGCGTACGGGAGTCGAGCTGGTCGATGCCGGAATGCGCGAGATGTATGTCACAGGTGTTATGCACAACCGGGTTCGGATGATCGTCGCCTCCTATTTGACCAAACATTTGCGGATGCATTGGCGGTTGGGCCAAGACTGGTTTGCGGAATGTTTGACGGATTGGGATGTCGCGTCAAACGCAATGGGATGGCAGTGGGTGGCGGGCTGCGGCCCTGATGCGTCACCATATTTCCGTGTGTTCAATCCGCAAACGCAACAGGTGAAATTTGACGGCAAGGGCGCGTATATCAATCACTGGCTGGCAGAGCACAGGGGCACATCTGCCCACAAAGATGCACTCAGTTACTTTGAGGCTATTCCCGAAAGCTGGAACCTGTCGCCTGAAGCCGCATACCCCGCACCGATAGTATCGCTGGCTGAGGGGCGCACAGCAGCACTTGCCGCTTATGACGACTGGAAGTCCCAAAAACCATAGGTCTAGTTTGTCATCTCTACCAAAGGGGCAGGGCGCAACACCGCTATATCTTGCGTTTTGCCCATTTGCAGCGCTATGTCTTGGGGACCATTCCTTGCACGAGTCTGTCTCACATGCCCACGGCCGCAAAACTCATTGCCGCGCTTTTCCTCGCAGCCCTCGGCTTTGCCGTGTCCGAGTTGATTAAAACCCAGATGCCTGCCAGCACCGGATTTGGCCGGTTTTCGCTGGTCAATGCGGGCATAGGATTTGCTTGCGGCTGGGTTGTTGTGGGGACGCGGGCCGGGCGGGGCTTTGCTGCGGGAATTTCGAACGGCTTTACCGGCGTTGCAGCCTTGGTGTTTTGGGGTTTATTCGTCCAATCCGCAAACGAGATGGTCATCCGGTCGATGAAAAACCGTTACGACGGCGCTGTCGAAGCCTTCGCCGCTGTCTTTGAGCTTTTTGTTCGGTTGGGTGAGAATTTGGTCAATGTTCCGGTGATATCCAGCCTGATTTTGGGCGCAGTCGTCACAGGTCTTGTAAGTGAATTCGCCGCCCGCCATTGGAGGTAACCCCCTGTCTGATTTATTCTTTTACGGCACCCTACGGCATATTCCGCTGTTGGAGCTGGTGATGGGCCGCGCGGCGGACCAGCTTGATTTTGTTCAAGCAGAGCTGCCGGACCACGCTATTTTTTGGGCCAAAGACCAGGCTTTTCCGCTGATTTTGCCGCAAGAGGGCGCGTCGGCCCAAGGTGTTTTGCTGCGCGGTTTGTCCAGCGAAGATGTGGCGCGTCTGAATTTCTATGAAGGCGGGTTTTCCTACGATTTGCGCGTGATGACGGTGATGGCAGATGGCCATGAGGCGTTTGCCGAAGTCTATTTCGCCAATGACGGCGTTTGGGCGCATGGTGATCTTTGGTCCTTGGATGCTTGGCGCGGGCAGTGGGGGCAGATCACCATGGGGGCGGCCCAGGATGTAATGTCCCGATACGGCAGCTCGTCGGCCGCGGAGGTCGCCCAGTTGTTTCCGTTTTTGCGCGCGCGGGCTTGGGCGCAGGAACTGGCTGCTACGCCGGCACCTCAAGAGTTGCGCAATAAAATGACCTCCGAGGACGTGAAAATCACCGGCGATCGTCCGGGGTTTAACGGGTTTTTCCGCGTCAAAGCCTTTACGGCGCGGCACAAACGGTTTGACGGCAGCACAAGCGCCGAGCTGCCTCGCGAAACCTTTATGTCCTTTGATGTGGCTTTGGTGTTGCCCTATGATCCGGTGACGGACCAAGTGTTGTTGGTTGAGCAGCTGCGTTTGGGCGCGTTCAATCGCGGTGATCCGGCCCCTTGGGTGTTGGAACCGATTGCAGGCTTGGTGGACGCGGGCGAATTGCCGACTGCCGCTGCCCACCGCGAAACCGCCGAAGAGGCCGGCCTTGCGCTGGATCGGTTGATCGACATGCCGGCGGTCTATGCGTCTCCGGGCTATTCGACCGAGTTTTTCCATTGCTTTTTGGGGCTCTGCAGCCTGTCAGGGCGCGGGCAACAACAAGGCGGTTTGGCTGAGGAAAACGAAGATATCCGCAGTCACGTCATTTCATTTGACCACGCCATGGCGCTTGTCGATAGCGGAGAAGTGAATGTCGCACCCCTTGCCATGATGTTGCTCTGGCTTGCTCGGCAGCGGCCAAAGTTGCGGGTCCCTTCTTAGGGCATTTGCGGCGCGTTCCAGCCTTGAGTTCACCGGCGCGCGGCCCTAAACCTATTGGGCAACGCGACGAAAGGAACTGGCATGCGCATCGCCTCTGATCTGGCACAGGCCATCGGAAATACACCCCTGATCCGCCTGAATAAGGCGTCTGAACTGACGGGCTGTGAAATCCTTGGCAAAGCTGAATTTATGAATCCCGGCCAGTCGGTCAAGGATCGCGCCGCGCTGTTTATTATCCGCGACGCAGTGGCCAAAGGGTTGCTGAAACCCGGCGGTACAATTGTCGAAGGCACCGCGGGCAATACAGGCATCGGTTTGGCGCTGGTCGGGGCCTCGATGGGTTTCAAAACTGTTATCGTAATTCCTGAAACCCAAAGTCAGGAAAAAAAGGACATGTTGCGCCTTGCCGGTGCAAAGCTGATCCAAGTGCCTGCGGCCCCTTATGCCAATCCCAACAACTATGTACGCTATTCCGGTCGATTGGCGGAAAAGCTTGCCCAGACAGAAGCAAACGGCGCGATCTGGGCGAATCAATTTGACAATGTCGCCAATCGCCAAGCCCACGTCGAAGGCACTGGCCCCGAAATTTGGGAACAGCTGAATGGCAAGGTCGATGGCTTTGTTTGTGCTGTCGGATCAGGCGGCACGCTGGCAGGCGTGGCCGAAGCCTTGCAGCCCAAAGGCGTGAAAATCGCACTCGCCGATCCCGAAGGCGCGGGTATGTTCAAGATTTACACCGGGCAGGACAACCCGGGGAATTCGATCACCGAAGGCATCGGGCAGGGGCGCATCACGGCCAACCTTGAAGGGTTCACACCTGATTTCAGCTACCGCATTCCCGATGCGGAATCGCTGCCGGTGGTGTTTGATATGCTGTCCGACGAAGGCCTGTGCCTTGGAGGATCGGCAGGGGTCAATGTCGCCGGTGCTATTCGTATGGCGCAGGAAATGGGGCCCGGGCACACGATTGTGACCGTGCTGTGCGACTATGGCACGCGCTATCAGTCCAAACTGTTCAACCCTGAATTCCTGTCTGAAAAAGGTTTACCGACGCCGCCATGGATGACCCGTGCACCGGCCAGCATCCCCGGAGTGTTCGAGGACTCATGACCTATCTCACCCGCTGTGTTTTTGCTTGGGCACTTGCCTTGTGTCTGGTGGTGTCTCCGGTGTGGGCTCAAGGGCTTGGTCCTGACTACACCGAATGGGATCAACTTGCCCAGCGGGTCGAAGCAGACCTGGAGCGCGGTGATGCATCGAATGCGCGGTTGGAAAGCTGGCGCAGCGACGTTGTTGTGTGGCGCGACCGGTTTTTAGCGGCGCAAGGCGACAACGATGTCCGGCTGGGAACCCTTCAGTCGCAACTCAAGACTTTGGGACCAGCCCCGGTTAAAGGGCTGGAAGAGGCGGCCGAAATAAGCAGCAGGCGGGCCGATCTGTTAGAAAAAATCGCACGGTTGTCGACGCCGGGTAAACAAGCTGTCGAAGCATTTACCCATGCGGACGGTATTGTCAGCGAGATTGACCAAACCATTCGCAACCGCCAAGCGGATGCCCTGTTGAAATTAGGGCCTTCGCCGATGAATCCGGCGTATTGGCCATTGGCTATCGCAGATCTCAGCAAGTCACTGGCGCTGTCATTTGAGGAACTTGCGAAAAAATGGGCAGCCCCGAGCATCAGGGAAAATGCGCGCGCTCAGTTGCCGGCCATTATTATGTTGCTGTTTATCGGCTTTATGTTGATTTCCCGCGGTCGAAAATTCGCACTGCGGCTGGCAAATGCGGTGCAGACCAGTTCCCGCAGGGGGCGCCGGGTATTGCGGTTCTTGGTGTCACTGGGGCAGGTTTTTCTGCCATTGGCCGGTGTCTATGCCGCGACCCAAGCCTTTGTCCTATCGGGGCTGGCCGGTCCACGATGGACATTGTTCTTGGAACATATTCCGATTTGGTTTGGGATTCTATTGGGGATTCACTGGCTGTCTCAGCAGGCTTTCCACAACAATGACGAAGTTGCTGTTTTGCAGCTTGCACCGGATGAGCGCGGCAAAGCCCAATGGTTTTGTGATGTACTGGCTGTGTTATATGTGGCGCATAGCGCGCTGGTCGTTCTGACCCAGTTCGACAATTATTCGGTCGAGAGCCTGTCTGTTGCTGAATTTCCGCTGCTGGTTTTGTCGGGCTATTACCTGTTTCGTTTGGGCCGGGTGCGCAATGATGCGGCCATGGCAGGAACTGCGGCTGCACGTGAATTGGACGCCGGAGTCTTTCGCTTGCGTTTGGCCAGATTGCTTGGCCGTGCAGCCATGTTCATCGGTGTGATTGGACCGGTTATGGCGGCCATCGGATACACCAAAGTTGGATATGCAGCCATATACCCCACAATTGCGTCGCTGTCCGTGGTTGGATTGGTGTTTGTCTTTCAGGCCTTTTTTGCAGCAGTCTATGCAACGTTACGAAACCAGGACGAAGACACAGAAGAAGGGCTTTTGCCAGTTTTGGCTGGCGTTGCACTGACCCTTTTGGCCCTGCCGGCACTGGCCTTGATCTGGGGGGCCCGCATGGCGGACCTGACCGAATTATGGTCGCGGTTCCGCGAAGGCTTTTTGCTGGGGGACACCCGGATTTCACCGACCGACTTTATACTGGTCGTGATTATTTTTGTCCTCGGTTACATGCTGACCCGCCTGTTGCAGGGGGCCTTGCGCAGCTCGGTGCTGCCGCGCACCAAAATTGATCAAGGTGGCCGCAACGCGATTGTGTCAGGGGTTGGCTATGTCGGAATTTTCCTGGCTGCCGTCATTTCGGTCACCATTGGCGGGCTTGATCTGTCATCCTTGGCAATTGTTGCCGGTGCCTTGTCTGTTGGTATTGGTTTTGGTTTGCAAAACATCGTATCGAACTTTGTGTCCGGTATCATTTTGCTGATCGAGCGTCCGATCTCGGAAGGGGATTGGATTGAGGTCAACGGAACGCACGGGACGGTGCGCGATATTTCGGTCCGTTCCACGCGGATCGAGACCTTTGACCGCTACGATATGATCGTGCCCAACGCCGATATCGTGTCCGGCGTGGTGTCGAACTACACACGTGGCAATGTTTTGGGACGGGTGATTGTGCCCGTTGGGGTGGCCTATGGCACCGACACCCGCAAGGTCGAAAAAATCTTGATGAACATCGCGCGTGACCATGACATGGTTTTGATGAATCCGGCCCCTTCGGTTGTATTCAAGGCCTTTGGTGCGGATTCGATGGATTTTGAAATCCGGGCCATTTTGCGGGACATCAACCAAGGTCTGAGTGTCCGGACCGAGATCAACCATCAGATTGTCGAACGGTTTGCAGCAGAAGGTATCGAAATTCCATTTGCCCAGCGTGATATTTGGATACGCAATCCAGAAGTCTTGCCGGGTGCCACGCCACCAAAAGATGAAAGCACGACATGACCGAGCCCCTTTACCGCCAAGACGCCTATGCGCGCGAAGCTCAAAGTGTTGTGGTCGGCCATACGGACGAGGGCGGCATCTTGATGGAACCTTCCTTGTTTTATCCGACAGGCGGCGGGCAACCGGGGGACAGTGGTTGGCTGGAATGGGACACACGGCGGTTGTCGATTGCTACATCGGTCAAAGCACAAGACGGCACATCTATTTTGGTGCCAGCGGAGCCTGAAGCATTGCCCCCTAAGGGCGCGCATGTGATGCAGGTGCTGGATTGGGAACGTCGCCACAAACACATGCGGGTTCATACGGCGCTGCATTTGCTCAGCGTTGTTGTGCCGCTGCCAGTGACGGGCGGTGCCGTCGGGGCGGGAACAGGGCGTCTGGATTTCAAAATGCCGGAGCCTCCGCAGGATATTCAGCTGTTGGAAGATTCGCTGAACCGGTTGATAGACCGGGATTTGCAGGTAACCGAAGGCTGGATTTCCGAAGAGGAACTGGATGCCAACCCAAGTTTGGTCAAGACGATGTCGGTACAGCCGCCCCGAGGCAGGGGACGGATCCGCTTGGTGCGGATTGGCACCGGCACCGAGCAGGTGGACTTGCAACCCTGCGGCGGCACGCATGTTGCCCGCACGGGCGAGATTGGCAGCCTTCGCATTGGTAAAGTGCAAAACAAAGGCAAGCAAAACCGGCGTATGAGCATCATTCTGGATTAGAGTAGGGCTGGCAGGCTGAGTGTCGGGCCCGTTTTACGGTGTTAAGCGGCATGCGTCTGCATGCTTGGTTCAGGTGTGTGGATGGGTGACGTGACACACCGGGGTCAAGGTTTCTGGTGAGTTTAAGGGGACTGCAAGGTTCACCAAAACAAAAGACCTTTGTTGCGGCCCCACCTCTTACCTGAATGTGCCCTGATCTATCCACCCATCCGAGCCAAGAATAATAACCGTCTCCCCGCATTTGCGGGGCCCCTCGGCGATTTGTCTTGTCACTGCTGTGCGGATAGATCGTTTCGGGCACAGGCAAGAGGTGGCTCCGAAACAAAGGTCAAGGATCAGGTCTTTTTCAAAGGGACGCCGTAGAGTTCGAGCTTATGCCCTTTGAGCTTATAGCCCAGTTTTTCGGCTATCTTTTCCTGCAAGGCTTCGATGTCCGGATCAACAAACTCAATAACTTCACCGGAATTCATATCTATCAGATGATCGTGATGTTCGCGCTCGGCGTCTTCATAGCGGGCGCGGCCGTCGCCAAAATCAACACGCTCGAGAATCCCCGCTTCTTCAAAGAGTTTGACGGTGCGGTACACTGTGGCAATCGAAATACCGGCGTCGCGGCTGGAAGCGCGGGTATAAAGTTCTTCTACATCCGGGTGATCCTTGGAGGATTCTAGGACTTCGGCAATGGTGCGGCGTTGGCCGGTCATGCGCAGGCCCTTGGCAGTGCAGCGATCTGTGATTGTATCGGTCATGGAATGCGTGGCCTACCTAGAATCTGGTCACCCCTCTTAGAGAATGCCGCGCCTCAGGCCAAGACCGAAGGCGCGGTTTATTGCGTCAGTTATACAGGGGTTGGATGCCCATCTGCATGTGCAACGTGTTGACCGTTGCTTCGTCCAGACCCATCGCTTTGGCCAGACTATCCAGATATTGCGCCTCGGCGGCGGTATCGACACGGATGGTCATCAAAGAAGCGGAATAGACCTGCATCCGCTGCGCTTCGGGCGTGTCAGCAGCCAAGGCAGCGGCGTCAACATGCGCCACAAGCTGGTCTTGGACAAATGCCAGATCCTCGGGGTCTGCATCGGCACCGATTGTGTCCAGAAGCTTGGCTTTTTCAGCGGCATCGATATCGCCGTCGCATTTGGCGGCTTGGATCATCGCACGCAGCATCAGGCCCGCGGCTTCCTCGGCCTCGGGGGCGGTGTCTTTGGTGTTGAAACTGTCGAGTATCCCGCCAAGCCCCTGACCTTGGCTGGCTGCGCCTGCGGCCGCCATCATCCCTGCGAGGCCTGCTCCGCCGCCCATGGACGACAAGATGCCGCCCTGAGACCCATCGCTGCCCCCACCTGTCAGAGCCGACATATCAAAACCGCCTTGCAGTTTTTCCATCATCTCAGCCATCGGATTGGCTGTGCCGCCTGCGCCGCCGCCCAGAGCGCCCATCATTGCGCCAAGACCCCCGTCTTGGAATTTGGACATCATATCTTGCATCGGATTGGCTGCGCCTTCAGGCATTTTACCTGACATCATTTGGCCCATTTGCGCCTGCGCTTCAGAGGCCGGCTCCTTGCCTTTGACCTGTGCACCGCCGCCCAATAGGCCGTTCAGCCCGCCGCCGCCTGCAAGTTTGTCGACACCGCGCGCGGTGGCATATCCGATGGCAACCTTGGCCAGCGTACCCATGAGACCCATTGTTCAATCCTTCCGGTTTTGAATTCCAAACCAGAGTGGCAGATTGTCAGCCCTTTGATAGGGGGAAATTTGGGCAATGTGCGGATATGCCCTTAGGTCCCGCAAAATGTCGCGCGTACGATTTCGGCGGGCTGAGGCGGTGCTTGTAGGTCTTCGCTGCCGGGTTGATCCGCAAAAGGATCGGCCAAAACGCGGTTCAACCGGTGGAACAGTGCGTCGTCGCCAGAGGTGGCTGCGCTGATCATTTGCTCCATTCTGTGGTTGCGCGGAATGAAGGCCGGGTTTGACCCCAACATCACCGTTTCGGGATCGGCTTCAGCTTCGATCCGGTCTTGCCAGCGCGCGCGCCAAGCATCGAAGGCGGGGCGGTCTGCGAATTGATCGCGGGCGGTGTCACGGCTCAGGGCCCGAAAGGTATTGGTGAAATCTGCCTGACCATGGTGCATAAGGTTCAGAAGGTCTCCAATCAGGTCGCTGTCTTCGGGGGCCGGGTTTGAAATGCCGATTTTGGCGGCAAAGCGGGCCAGCCATTTTGCGCGAATAAGATAGGGCATCGCGTTGATTTGATTGGTGAACTGATCAACTGCCGCATCAGTGTCCGGCATCAAGAGCACAAGTGAGGTCGCCAGCTGGGCCATGTTCCAGACAATTATGTCGGCCTGAGCGCTATAGGAATATCGCCCATGGCGGTCGATGGATGAATAGCGCGCTTCGGGGTCAAACCTGTCCATGAAGGCACAGGGGCCATAGTCGATTGTTTCACCGGACAGCGTGCAGTTGTCGGTGTTCATCACGCCGTGGATAAAGCCAAAAGACATCCAATGCGCGATCAGCTCTGCCTGCTGGTCCATGACCATTTGCAACAGATCACCGGGATCTTTGGCATAGGGGTAGTGCCGTGCCACTGTGTATTCATAGAGCCTGCGCAACGAATCCACATCGCGCTGCGCGGCAAAGACTTGAAACGTACCGACGCGAATATGGCTTTGGGCGACGCGGGTCAGGACCGCGCCGGGTAGGGGGCGTTCACGGATGACCTCTTGGCCGGTGCGAACCGCGGCGAGCGCGCGGGTGGTGGGCACACCAAGTGCGTGCATCGCTTCCGAGACCACGTATTCGCGCAAGACCGGTCCAAGCCACGCCCGCCCATCGCCGCGCCGGCTGTAGGGTGTTTGCCCCGAGCCTTTGAGTTGAATGTCACGGCGGATGCCGTTTATATCAACAACCTCGCCCAGCAACACAGCCCGCCCATCGCCCAATTGGGGATTGAAATGGCCGAATTGGTGTCCGGCATAGAGCTGCGCCAGTGGTTCCGCCCCATCAGGAATGCTGTTGCCAGCCAGATACGCCGCCAATTGGGGATCATCCGTACCGGTCAGGCCCAGCTCGGCTGCCAGATCAGCGTTAAAGGCAACCAGTGAAGGGGCCTTAACAGGAATCGGCCGCTGCGCGAGGTGCATCGGCGCAGGCAGGCGTGCATAGGTGTTTTCAAAGGGTATGTTTAAGGTCATGAGGGATAGATAGGTCAGTTTGCGCCATTGGAAAACCGGTTAGGCCTCAAAATTCCTTGTGCCGGTCCGGATCCACGGTCAAGGGGCCTACAGCTCTTTGCTCATCAACACATATTTTTCGCGAAGGGCAAAGCGGGACCGCTTGTAAAGGCGTTGGGTGTCCTCATCTTCGCGGTCAACTTCCAAGTGTAAGGCGCGTACGCCGCCTTCGCCCAAGGCTTTGGAAATATTGACCAAGGTTTCGGTCCCCATACCACGTTTGCGCACGGCTGGACGAATGTATAATTCATCGACAAAGGCATCCATACCGCCAAATTCCAGCGACCAGCCGAAAGTAACAGTGATATAGCCAACAGGCGCTTTTCGCGGACCGATCAACCAGATTGCACCATGCGGAGAACCGGCAAGCAAGGGGGCTATCGCTGCTGTCTGGCCCTCTTGCGTTGTGTTGAACCCACGTTCCAGATGAAATGCTGTCACAAGGGGGAGCAGTTTGGGCATGTCGTCTTCGGTTGCCAAATGGAGGGACTTCATAGCCGGGCCAAACGGTCTGTGAGCAGGGCAAAGAAGCCGTCGGCATCGACATCGCCGATAAAGGTGGCATTGGGCGGGCGGTCAGTGACCCCCCACCAATCGGCAACAGTCATACCGCGGGTCAGGTCAGACTTGGTTTCAATTTCGACGTTGATATGGCGGCCTTTGAACAGGTCGGGCTGGATCAGGTAGGCCGTCACACAGGGATCGTGCAGTGGCGCGCCCTCCGAGCCGTATTTTTCTTTGTCAAACCGTTCGAAGAAATCAGTCATTTGGGCGGCTGCCACTCCGACCGCATTGCCAAGGGCCCGAAAGGCATCGTTGCGCGGTTTGGTGACCAGGGCTTTGTGCGTGACGTCCAGCGGCATGACAGTGATCGGGGCACCACATTTGAAAACAATTTCTGCGGCTTCGGGATCAACATAGATATTGAATTCCGCCGCGGGAGTGATGTTGCCCACCTCAAAGTAAGCTCCGCCCATCAGAACTATTTCCGCAATACGCCCTGCAATATCAGGCGCACGCTGCAAGGCCGTCGCGATGTTGGTCAGTGGTCCGAGCGGGCATAGGGTAACTGTGCCGGCTTCTTCGCTGCGCAATGTGTCAATGATATAGTCAACCGCGTGCTGGTCTTGGATTGGCATGACCGGTTCGGGAAGGGTAGGGCCATCCAAGCCAGATTTGCCGTGAACATGCTCGGCGGTGACCAAGCTATGCGCCAAAGGTCGATCACAACCCTGGTATATCTTCGCGTCCGGTTTGCCAGCCAGTTCACACACCATCCGGGCATTGCGGGTTGTCAGCGCCAGCGGCACATTTCCGGCAACTGTGGTGATTCCAATAACGTCAATGTCCTGCGGGGATGCCAGTGCAAGAAGGATGGCCACAGCATCGTCCTGACCGGGATCCGTATCGATAATGATTTTGCGAGGGATCTGGCTGGACATGGGGCGCTCCTATTGATGAGGGCATGTGGTCGCATGCCGCCGGACAAGGATCAAGCGGGTAAGATGCTTGCACAGCTTGACATTTATAGCCTTTTTTGAATAATTCACGGCGAGGGTCTCATTCACCCATCGGGAGAGTTTCCGTTTAGGGAACTCTCCTAGGTAGTTAAAGCTTTGACATGCAAGCGCAAAAGTCATATTCTAAGATATGATTGTTCGTCTTATTACTTGTAAATATTGTAATCATCGCAACAGGTACGGATCGCCTACCTGTAGCTACTGTTTTCGCCCAACGGCCATTCGGAACAGGTGGTGGGTTTTGCCGTTGATAGGCTGCATCGCCGCCGGAGGGCATTATATCACAACGCTCTAGGTGTTACGCGGAGCAGCTTGCTCCACCCAAAACACAAAATTTTGAGCAATGAGGATGGTTGAGCGGCACAGCGCGCTCGGCTTCCTTTAGGGTTTCGCCCATTTCGAATTCGGGGTCGTAAGGCAAGAGGGTGCAGGCAAGAACGCTTGGCCGCGCTGCGCCCTTGCGTTTTACCACCATGCGAGAGCTGGCGCACATCACGTCGTTGGGTGATTTATTCAATATTCCCCAACACTCTGTCGTGATTTCAGGAACTTCCACGGATTCGTCCATCTCGGGAAACAAGACCGTCTGACCGGCATTCAGGGCGTCTATGGCAAAACCTTCCCGCGCATAGAGGGCAGCAAATCCCGCTCGCGATTCAGAATCACTTTCGTTCCACATTGTTCGACCCGCAACCGCCATGGGAATGCTTTCACTTTGAAGCCACCGCATGCCGACCAGGGTTTTTTCAAACGTACCGGTTCCGCGTTCCTTGTCATGATTTTCGGCTTGATGATGATCAATCGAAATCCGCAATGTCAGTTTGCCCGGAAACTCGGCATTCAGCGCAACCAAGCCTTCTTTGACCCGCTTGCGCATCATGGGCAGCATTGCATTGGTCAAAATCAACACGTCATAGCCCGCGGCCAAAGACACGCGGGCCATGTCGATCATTGCGGGGTTCATAAACGGTTCCCCGCCGGTAAAGGCGATTTCCCGAACGCCCCAGTTTCGATCCTCAAGCTGGTCCAGATATTCACGCACTTCGTCCGCCGTGATATAGACCAAACGGTCATTGTCAGGCGAGCTTTCGATATAGCAATTCGCGCAGGTGATGTTGCACAGCGTGCCCGTATTGAACCACAACGTCTGGGGATCATTCAAAGCGACATGCGCACGTTTTTCACCTTTGGCGGTGATGCCGGGGTGTTCGAACTTGCCAATATTGGCGGCTGCAGTGTCTTTCATGGTCGTCCTATGTCTGGTTTGAAATCCATGTAAGGCGACCAGCCCCTTGTGACCAGTGGATGAATATTTGCCTGACGCCATTGTGATGGATCAATTGGGTGTTAGACATTTAACAAAAGATCGGCTAAACGCAGCGAAGACACTTGCCGTTAGCGCTAACGAAACCCAGAGAGGCCCCGACATGGTATCACGCGTCATCCCAGTCGATAATTTTGACCTTGTGATTTTTGGTGGAACGGGGGACTTGGCCCGCCGCAAAATCTTGCCGGGCTTGTTCCGACGATATTGTGCCGGACAGATCCCGGAAGACGCGCAAATCATTGGTGCAGCCCGGTCTGACGAAGGGGACGAAGGGTTTCGCAAATTGGTCGGCGATGCCGTGCGCGAATTCGGTGGTGGCCGCCATTGCGAAGACGGGACGCTGGAGAACTTTCTCGAACGGGTCAAATACGTTCGCGTCGACGCCATGGGCGATGATGGATGGGAAGAGCTTCAGGGCCGTTTGCGCCTAGGCGTTGTCAAAGCATTCTACTTTTCGGTCGGGCCGAGCCTGTTTGGCGCCTTGGCCGAACGGCTGCGCAGTTTTGGTTTGGCCGATGATGACAGCCGGGTGGTTGTCGAAAAGCCGTTTGGCCATGACTTGGAAACCGCGCGGGCCTTGAACGCCACTCTGGCGCAACATTTCAAAGAAGAGCAGATCTACCGGATCGACCACTATCTTGGAAAAGAGACAGTGCAAAACCTGATGGCTGTGCGCTTTGGCAATATGCTGTTCGAACCGCTGTGGAATTCCCAATACGTCGATCATATTCAAATCACTGTCGCTGAAACCGTCGATGTGGGCGGGCGCGGCGGATATTACGACAAATCCGGTGCGATGCGCGATATGGTGCAAAACCATTTGATGCAATTGCTGTGCCTGATTGCGATGGAACCCCCTGCACGATTTGAACCAGACGCCGTTCGGGATGAAAAGCTTAAGGTGATCCGGGCTTTGGATCCGGTGGATTACCATCATATTGCCCGCGGTCAGTATGCAGCGGATGATGATCAGCCGGGTTACCGTGTTCATGTCGGCGATCCGCGTTCCAAAACCGAGAGCTTTGTTGCGCTCAAGTGCCATATTTCCAACTGGCGTTGGGCCGGCACACCGTTTTATCTGCGTACAGGTAAAAAATTGCGTGGACGTGGCTCGGAAATTGCCGTGGTTTTCAAGGATGCGCCGCATTCGATTTTCGGCGATGAAGCTGGCCGTCACAACAATATTTTGGCCATTCGTTTGCAACCAGACGAAGGCATGACGCTGGGGGTTACCATCAAGGAACCGGGGCCGGGCGGAATGCGTTTGATCGACGTACCGCTGGACATGAGCTTTGCCGAAGCACTGGGGGCAGAGGCCGAAGATGTACCAGACGCTTATGAGAGGTTGATCATGGATGTGATCCGCGGCAACCAGACACTGTTTATGCGCGGCGATGAGGTCGAGGCGGCATGGGCTTGGACCGATCCGATCATCGAAGGGTGGAACCGGCGCGGCGAAGTGCCAAAGCCTTATGATGCCGGATCATCTGGTCCGGAAGATGCCCTGATGTTGATGCATCGCGACGGACGCAAATGGCGGGAGATCAAAGCGTGAGCTATGAATTTATTGAATATCCAGACCGCGATATGCTGGCCATTGATTTGGCCAACCAACTGTCGGACGATCTGGAAGAAGCGTTGCGCCATGATACGCGGGCAGCACTGGCGGTTCCGGGCGGGACGTCACCGGGGCCGGTATTTGACAGCCTGTGTGGGTCTGACATTGACTGGAGCCGTGTAGATATTTTGCTGAGTGACGAGCGGTGGTTGCCCGAAGATCACGAACGATCAAACACGCGGCTTTTGCGGCAGAGGTTGCTGGTGAACCGCGCGGCAGAGGCGCGGATTTTGCCAATGTATGCTCCTAAATCGGAGCCAGAAGAGGCTTTGGCTGAGTTGGAAAGCCTGATTTTGCCGGAATTGCCCTTGGCGGTTTTGTTGCTGGGCATGGGCGAAGACATGCACACGGCATCAATTTTTCCCGGTGCAGACAAGCTGGACGAAGCCTTGTCGCCCAAGGCACCGGTTTTGGTGCCGATGCGCGCACCCGGCGCACCGGAGCCACGGATCACTATTTCGGCCCGTGTGTTGGACGGCGCTTTGCGCAAACATGTTTTGATATTCGGCGGGGCGAAACGCGACGCGCTGGAGAAAGCCAAAGGGTTGCCTGCAACGCAGGCCCCGATTAATGCCGTTTTGAACGGTGCCAAAGTCCATTGGGCGGAGTGAATTTATGTGGATCGATCTGAAAAACCATGCCCGACGCGTTGAGAAACGACGTATCGAAGATTTGTTTTCTGATCCGGACCGGGCGGGAAATTTTAGTGTCTCTGCGCTTGGGATGTTGTTTGATTTCTCCAAGACCCAGCTAGATGCAGAAGTCATGGACACCCTGATCGCGCTGGCTCAAGCCTCTGAAGTGGATGCCCGCCGGGATGCGATGTTTTCTGGCGAAAAAATCAACGAGACCGAAGGTCGGGCGGTGCTGCACACAGCCTTGCGCAATCTTGATGGCGGCGCGGTGAAGGTTGATGGCGAAGATGTCATGCCTGAAGTTTTGGCGACGCTTGACCGGATGGAGGCCTTGGCTGAAGAGATCCGTGCTGGTGATTTCACCGATGTCGTCAACATCGGAATAGGCGGATCAGATCTTGGCCCCGTGATGGGCGTTTTGGCCTTGGCACCGTACCATGACGGGCCGCGCTGTCATTTCGTATCCAATGTGGATGGCGCAGATATTGCAGATACTTTGCGCGGCTGCGATCCGGCGCGCACTTTGTTCATCGTGGCATCAAAAACCTTCTCTACTATTGAAACATTGACCAATGCCCGCACGGCCAAAGCATGGTTGGCAGACAATAATGCGCCGATGGACGGCCGGTTTGTGGCGCTCAGCTCAAACGTTCCTGCGGCTGGGGACTTTGGTATTCCGGCGGACCGTGTGCTTGGCTTCGAAGACTGGGTGGGCGGACGTTATTCGATGTGGGGTCCGATTGGTTTGTCACTGATGATTGCAATCGGTGGACCGGCGTTCCGTGCATTTTTGCGCGGTGGTCAGGCAATGGACCGGCATTTTTGTTCTGCCGAGCTTCATGAAAACCTCCCGGTTTTGCTGGCTTTGGTTGGGATTTGGCACAATCAGGGCATGGGGAATGGCACCCGTGCTGTCCTGCCCTATGACAACCGTTTGATGCGGCTGCCAGCCTATCTGCAACAGCTTGAGATGGAGAGTAACGGTAAAAGTGTTGCGATGGACGGCAGTGATTTGCGGGTGCAATCCGGTCCCGTTGTCTGGGGGGAGCCGGGGACAAATGGCCAGCACGCATTTTATCAACTGATCCACCAAGGCACAGCTGTTGTCCCGTGTGAATTTTTGGTCGCCGCCCAAGGGCATGAGGCTGATTTGACCCATCATCACCAACTGCTGGTTGCCAATTGCCTCGCGCAATCAGAAGCATTGATGCGCGGCCGGAGCTTGGACGAAGCCCGCGCCAAAGTGGCGGACAAGTTCGACCGGGATGAGTTGGAGCGACAGGCCCGCCATCGTGTGTTTCCGGGAAACCGGCCTTCGACAACTTTGATATACGACAAGCTGGACCCTGAAACCTTGGGTAAGATCATTGCGCTCTACGAACATCGCGTGTTTGTGGAAGGCGTGATTTTGGGCGTAAACTCATACGATCAGTGGGGGGTTGAACTTGGCAAAGAGCTGGCGACCGCTCTTGGGCCTTTGGTCACCGGAGAAGTGCCGGTGGACGGCAAAGACGGGTCAACCGCGCAGCTGTTGAAGTTTGTGCATACCCACGCAGGGTAGCGATTTTTCGTCGAAAAATCGATCAGCGATTGTTGATAGGTAAGGCAGGTGCAACGCGCCTGCCTTTTTTATACGTCATCACGGAATGTTAAAACCGGCGGCGGCCAGTTCAAAACCTGCGAACTGAAAGGCAGGCGACACGGTGCAGCCCACCAATGTCCAATCGCCGGTGCTGCGTGCGCATTGCCAATGATGCGTTGGTACAATTAGTTGCGGTCGTTGAGCTGCCTCCAAGTCGGGACCTAGAACATATTCGTGCTTTGGGCCTACACTTGTTTCGCTAAGCGACAGGACCAAAGGGGCCCCCGCATAATAGTGCCAGATCTCAGCGGCATCGACACGGTGCCAATGGCTGGTCTCACTGCCTTTGAGCAAGAAGTAGATGCAGGTTCCGGCAGCACGCTCCCCATCTTTTGCCGGTGCCATCCAAGTTTGCCGATAATGGCCACCTTCGGGATGCGGGGCCAATTTCAAATGCGCAATTATCTCATCAGCTGTCATCGACCGTTCGGTCCTCTCAAGATTGGTTAAGATACTAGGGACACTTTGACACCGTCACTATCCGCTTCGAGCAGGAGGCACAAATGGCGGTAATACAGAAGAATATTCGGCAGATGGCTGAGGATATCGTTGCCCGGGAGGGCGGCTATGTAAACGATCCCGATGATCCGGGCGGCGCGACCAAATATGGTGTCACGATCCACACCATGCGGCGATTGGGGATTGATCTGGACCAGGATGGCCGGGTTACGTCCGAAGATGTCAAACAGTTAACCAAAAACAAAGCGGTTGATATCTTTCTAAATCACTATTTTTTGAAACCCCGTATCGCAGAGCTGCCCGCAGTGCTGCATGCGACGGTCTTTGATATGTATGTGAACGCTGGCGGCAATGCGATCAAAATCTTGCAACGTATGCTGAACCAAATGGGCGAAACTGTTGTTGTTGACGGCGCTCTTGGGCCGCAAACTATTTCTGCCTGTGCAAGCGCGGTGTCGCAAGCCCCGGATCATGTTGTCGACGCCTACGGTATTTCCCGGCGCAACTACTACTTCAGTATTGCTGACCGCCGTCCTGCTAGTCGCAAATATGCCCGAACACGGGCAGGGGGCAAAGGCGGATGGATCAAACGTGCCGAAGAATTCATGTCTGATCGCTACCATCTTTCTGAGGCGCAGTTTGCGGCGCGGGTGTCGACATGGGGGTAATTGAACGCATCTTCGGGATGGTTTTTGGCAGCGGGCGCAATGTTGTTGCTGAAACGGCCGAAGTGTTTCGGGTGAATGCCGAAGCAGAGGCGGCCCGCGGCCACGGTCTGCGCGGCGCGGCGCTAGAGCAGTTTGGGAAGGAGTTCAAAGTGGTCCGGCGTGGCTGGTTTGACAGGCTTATGGACGCACTAAACCGGCTACCGCGCCCTGCGATGGCGCTTGGAACCTTGGGGCTGTTTGTCTCGGCGATGGTTGATCCGGTTTGGTTCGCGGCACGCATGGCCGGGATTGCCTTGGTGCCTGAGCCGCTTTGGTGGTTGCTGGGCGCGATTGTCAGTTTTTATTTTGGAGCGCGCCATCAGGCCAAGGGGCAAGAGTACCGGCGTGATCTGGCAGCTTCGGTTGCTGCAGTGCCGCAGGTACTGGAAACGGTGCGCGATGTTCAGGCGCTGGCGCGAGCCTCCCCAGTGGCCGCAAATACATCGGGCGATCCATTTGATGACAATCCGGCATTGGCCGATTGGAATGCCACCCGCCGGTGACCCGTGCAGGGGCAAAGCGCGACAATGTGAAGTCAGCGGGCTAACATAAGTCATTGGCCCGCCGAATTGATCCGCGTATAAACGCGCCATGATAACAGAGCTTGGCCATTTCACCCTGATCCTCGCCTTTATGGTCGCCATCGTGCAAGCGGTGGTGCCATTGATCGGCGCCCATAAACGTCTGCCCGGCTGGATGGCCGTCGCGGAACCCGCTGCCACCACACAATTTGTGCTGGTGGCAGCTTCATTTGCAGCCCTGACATACGCGTTTGTCGTGTCAGATTTTTCGGTTCAACTGGTTTACCTAAATAGCCATTCTGCCAAACCCATGCTGTACAAAGTCAGCGGCGTTTGGGGGAATCACGAAGGCTCCATGCTGCTATGGGTGTTCATCCTTGCACTCTTTGGTGCCATGGCTGCTTGGTTCGGTGGCAATTTGCCGCCCAGCTTGCGTGCCCGTGTGTTGGGCGTCCAAGCGGCGGTCGGCGTTGCGTTTTACGCCTTTATTTTGTTCACATCGAACCCGTTTTTGCGCCTGGATGTGGTGCCAATGAACGGTCAGGATTTGAACCCGCTGCTACAAGACCCCGGTTTGGCGTTCCACCCGCCGTTTTTGTACCTCGGTTATGTTGGGCTGAGCATCTGCTTCAGTTTTGCCGTTGCGGCGCTGCTGGAGGGCCGTGTTGACGCGGCTTGGGGGCGCTGGGTGCGTCCTTGGACATTGATTTCATGGGTCTTCCTGACCATCGGGATCGCACTTGGATCTTGGTGGGCGTACTATGAGCTTGGCTGGGGTGGTTTTTGGTTCTGGGATCCGGTTGAAAACGCATCCTTTATGCCTTGGCTCTTCGCAGCTGCCTTGCTGCATTCCGCCATTGTCGTTGAAAAACGCGAGTCACTGAAAAGCTGGACCATCTTGTTGGCTATTATGGCATTCAGCTTTTCGCTGATCGGCACATTTATCGTGCGGTCCGGTGTTTTGACCTCTGTCCACGCTTTTGCCACCGATCCCGAACGTGGTGTCTTTATCTTGGGGATCTTAGTGATCTTCACAGGCGGGGCACTGACCTTGTTCGCAGCCCGTGCCAGCACCATGCAAGCCAAGGGTATCTTTGGCATAGTCAGCCGCGAAAGCGCGCTGGTGGCGAATAACATCTTGCTGGCAGTGTCTAGTTTGGTGGTTTTTGTGGGCACTATGTGGCCGTTGGTTGCCGAAATGGCTTTTGATCGCAAATTGTCGGTCGGGGCACCGTTCTTTAACATGGCCTTCACCCCGTTTATGGTCATTCTCGGTTTGATCTTGCCCATCGGTAGTATGCTGTCGTGGAAACGTGGTCGCGCTGAACGGGTCATTAAACAACTTGTGCCCGCCTTTATGCTGGCTGTTGCGCTGGCTGGTCTGGTCTGGGCGATGCAGACGGGAAGATCCATGCTTGGTCCGGTCGGTGTTTTCCTTGGCGCTTGGCTTGTCTCCGGTGCGACGATCGATTTGCTCAACAAAACCGGCAAGAAACGCAACTACGCGCGTCTTTTGCGCCTTCCTCGCGCCGATTGGGGCAAGGCGGTGGCACATGGCGGTCTTGGGATCACCATGCTTGGCATTGCGGGCCTGATGGCATGGGACGAAGAGCGCGTGCTGGTGGCCCAAATTGACGAACCCTTTACGGTTGGCCAATTCGAGTTCATCTTGAAAGGCGTCGAAACCGTGCGCGGACCCAACTATGTGTCCGACATGGCCGAAGTTGCGGTTCTAAAGAACGGGACGGAGTTTTCCCGCGTCTTCCCGGAAAAGCGTAACTATCCAGTCCAGCAGATGCCAACCACCGAAGCGGCCATCGACTATCGCTTTTTGCGCGATATCTATGTGGTCATCGGCGATGCGCAGGCTGACGGTGGCTATGTCATGCGGGTCTACATCAAGCCCTTTGCCAATTGGATTTGGGCCGGTTGTATCTTGATGTCACTGGGCGGGTTGCTGAGCCTGTCTGACCGGCGGTATCGCGTCGCGGCAGGCGCGCGCAAAGCAGCCCCGATTGCAGGAGTTCCAGCAGAATGAAACTGCTTCAATCCTTGATCCTAAGTCTGGTTCTGGCGCTGGGGGTTTCCCCGGCGCTGGCCGTCCAACCTGATGAAATGCTGGCTGATCCAGCGCTCGAACAACGGGCGCGCGACATCTCTGCGGGGCTTCGGTGCCTGGTATGCCAAAACGAAAGCATCGACGAATCCAATGCCTCTTTGGCGCGGGATTTGCGCCTTTTGGTGCGTGAACGCATCATGGCGGGGGACGACAACGATGAGGTCGTTGAATACGTTGTTGCCCGCTACGGAGAGTTTGTTTTATTGCAACCCAGCACAGGCGGCTGGAACTGGCTGCTTTGGGCGACGGGCCCTTTGGGGCTGCTGTTTGCCTTGATCATTGCGGCGCGATACTTGCGCGGCCGATCAGCTACGCCCGCTAAACCTGATGCGGGCCTGAGCGATGACGAACAGGCGCGTCTGGACGAAATTCTCAAAAGCTAACGTTGCGGCCCCTTTGCGGGGCTGCTACATCTGCGGGCAGGGTGACAGGATCCCTAGGCTCCGCCATATGCTAAACCTGTTGTTTTGAACATGTTTCTCCTGTTTTTTCAGGTGATACCTCTGGACAAGGGCGGACCTCCTTCCCGATATTCGGGATCGGTATTGCCGAAGCGGAGAGCAGCTCGTGACCCGAGACACTATTTCAATTGAAATTTCCGACCTATCGCAATTTGCCCGCAGCCTGCGGTCGCAGTTGCCAGAATTGAATGACAAACCAAGCCATGTTGAAATGCTCAGCCTAGTGGCGCGCGCCGCCGGTTATCGCAACTATCAGCATTTGCGCGCCCGAAATACGCCGACCCCCAAGGCAGACGGGCGCCGTGTGACTCGCGCCGCGGCGCATTTCGACGATGCAGGGCACCTGCTGCGCTGGCCGGGAAAAACCGCGATCCAAGCCCTGTGCCTTTGGGTGCTTTGGGCCCGATTGCCTGCCCGCCAAACCCTGAGCGAGCGGGAAATTAGCCAGTTGATCGATACCCAGACGGTGTTTCGCGATGCGGCCCAAATTCGGCGCGGTATGGTCGAGCATGGCTTGGTGACGCGCAATCTGGATGGCTCTGCCTATCAGCGTGTCGAACAAGCCCCGCCGCCAGAAGCCCGCGCGCTGATGGTGCAATTTCCCCGGCGCGAAGTCTGACGTTGCGTTTCGCTTTGCCATTCGCGGATCTTCGGTATTTGATACGGACAACAAGTTAACGGAGTTCCCATGAAATACGATACGATCACCTATGGGGTCGCGGAGGATGTCGCGACCATCGCGATCAACCGTCCCGACGTTATGAACGCGCTCAACACCCAGATGCGGGCAGAACTGGCAGACGCCTTTGTTCGCGGCGGCAAAGAGGCGCGTGTGGTGGTGTTGACGGGGAATGGCAAAGCCTTTTGTTCAGGGCAGGATTTGGGCGACCGCAAAAGCGTTGCCGAACTGGATTTGCAGCGGACCTTGAACGACGAATATGTGCCGATGTTGCGGGCGATCTATGAATGCCCTGTGCCAACCATCGCCGCCGTCAATGGACCAGCTGCGGGCGCAGGGGCCAATCTGGCGCTGGCTGCCGATGTGGTTATCGCTTCGGAAAGCGCCTATTTCCTACAGGCGTTTTCGCGTATTGGCCTGATCCCTGACGCAGGCGGAACATGGTTCCTGCCGCGCCAGATCGGTCTTGCCAAAGCTATGGGCAAAGCCCTGTTTGCCGAGAAAATCAGTGCCCGTCAGGCGGATGAGTGGGGCATGATCTGGGAAGCCGTTCCAGACGCTGAATTTGAGATAATCTGGAAGGCCCGCGCCGCCCACTTGGCCAATGGCCCAACCGAAGCCTATGCCCGCATCAAACAGGCCATGCGCGCGTCTTACGACAACACGCTAGAGGATCAACTGTCGCTTGAAGCAACCTTGCAAGGCCAGTGCGGAAAGACGCGGGACTTTATGGAAGGTGTCATGGCGTTTTTGGACAAACGTCCACCGCAATACGAAGGCCGTTAAGCTTTTTTGGCATCTGACAGATTGAAAAGGGCGCGGGTGACCGCGCCCTAATTCGTTTTCCGGCCCCGTCAGGCCCCGCGGCAAAGGCACAAAAAAATCCGACCCCTTTTCAAGGACCGGATTTGATGAATTCGAAAGGGGCTAGAATTAGCGTGTTTCGATGTCTGTATAGTCGCGCTCTGTCTCACCGAGATACAACTGGCGAGGACGGCCAATTTTGTGCGCTGGATCGCTAAGCTGTTCTTTCCACTGCGAAATCCAACCAACAGTCCGCGACAGCGCAAAGATGGGTGTGAACATCGATGTGGGGAAACCCATGGCTTCCAAGATGATGCCCGAATAGAAATCGACGTTCGGGAACAGCTTTTTGTCAGCAAAGTATGGGTCAGCCAGTGCGGCCGCTTCCAAAGCTTTTGCAGTCGCGAGGATCGGGTTGTTTTCAACACCCAGCAGGTCCAGAACTTCGTCCGCGGACTGCTTCATCACAGTGGCGCGTGGGTCGAAGTTTTTATAGACGCGGTGGCCAAAGCCCATAAGGCGGAATGGATCGTCTTTGTCCTTCGCGCGGGCGATATACTCCGGAATGTTCTCGGGCGAGCCGATTTCCTTAAGCATTTCAAGACATGCTTGGTTGGCACCGCCATGCGATGGGCCCCAAAGACATGCGATACCAGCCGCAATACAAGCGAAGGGGTTGGCACCCGAAGACGATGCCAGACGCACAGTCGATGTCGACGCGTTCTGTTCGTGGTCCGCATGCAGGGTAAAGATACGGTCCATGGCGCGCGCCATGATTGGGTCAACAACATATTCTTCTGCGGGAACAGCAAAACACATGTGGATGAAGTTCGCAGCGTAATCCAGATCATTGCGTGGGTATACAAATGGCTGACCAACCGAATATTTGTAAGCCATCGCAGCAATCGTAGGCATTTTCGCGATCAAACGGTGTGACGCGATTTCGCGCTGGATCGGATCTGCGATATCGGTGCTGTCGTGGTAGAACGCGGACATTGCGCCAACAACACCAACCATTGTCGCCATTGGATGCGCATCGCGGCGGAAACCACGGAAGAAGTTGTGCATCTGCTCGTGGATCATGGTGTGGTTGGTGATCGTGCTTTCGAACTTTTCCAGCTCTGTTGCTGTTGGCAGTTCGCCGTAAAGCATCAGGTAGCACACTTCGAGGTAATGCGATTTTTCAGCCAGCTGATCGATCGGATAACCACGGTGCAACAATTCGCCTTTGCCGCCATCGATAAAGGTGATGGTGCTGTCGCAGCTGGCGGTGGATGTGAAGCCCGGGTCATAGGTGAACACGCCCGCTTGGGCATAAAGCTTGCGGATATCAAGAACATCCGGTCCGGCCGTAGGCGAGTGGATTGGCAATTCGAAGGATTGCCCATCGATAGTCAGAGTCGCGGTTTTGGTCGTTTCAGCCATGCGTGTTTTTCCCTTATTCTCGAACGTTGGCGGGCCGCTTTGGCGGCCCACGGTGTTAAATCTTCTATTCGGGAAACCGGCGCGATCTGCGTCAGCTGTCCCCCTTTGAAGCGGCCTGATTCAGCCGATCAAGGCTGACATCCCGTCCAAGCACAAGCATCATATCAAAAACACTTGGCGTAGCGGCCCGACCTGCCAGTGCCGCCCGGAGCGGGCCGGCCAGCTTGCCGAATTTCATGCCGTTCTCCTCAGCAAAGCGGTTTAGAACCGCCTCGAGTTCGTCTCGGGTCCAGCTAACATTTTGCAGCTGCGGCGTCAATGTGCGCAGTATACCACGGGATACCGTATCGAGGTGTTTTGCTGCTTTGTCCTCAACGTCCACCGGACCTTCAATCAGGGCAAAGTGTGCTTTATCAAGGAGTTCTGGGAAAGTCTTTGCCCGCTCCTTGAGGCAATATAGCGCGGCTTTCAGACGCTGCGACTGGACGTCGTTCAAAGCAGGAAGACCGGCAGATTGGCGATAAAGCTGTATTTCATGCAGCAACGCAGCATCATCGGTGACAGCATTGTGCTGGCCGCAGATGTTTTCAAGCTTTTTAAAGTCGAAGCGGGCCGGGGATTTGCCGATACCATCGGTCCCGAACCATTCTTTTGCCTGCGCGTCGCTAAAGAATTCATCATCCCCGTGCGACCAGCCAAGGCGGGCAAGGTAGTTGCGCATGCCAGCCGAGCAATAGCCCATCGCCTGATATTCTTCTACACCAAGCGCGCCGTGGCGTTTGGACAGCTTTTTGCCATCCGGCCCGTGGATCAACGGGATATGCGCATAAACTGGCAAGTCCCAGCCCATGGCAGAGTAGATCCCGATCTGGCGCGCAGCATTGTTCAGGTGGTCATCTCCGCGAATAACGTGAGTCACGCCCATGTCATGGTCATCGACCACAACGGCCAACATATAAACAGGTGTACCGTCGGACCGTAACAAAACCATGTCATCCAGGTTTTCGTTCTTGATACGAACGTCGCCCTGGACTTCATCATGAATGACGGTTTCGCCGGTAGTCGCCGATTTCAAGCGAACCACATAAGGTGCGTCAGGGTAGCTGCTGGGATCGGCGCCGCGCCACGGGCTTTGAAAATGCGTCGAAGTGCCGGCTGCACGGGCGGCCTCGCGAAAGGTTTCGATCTCGTCTTGGGTCGAGAAACACTTGTAGGCCGCGCCTTTGGACAGCAATTCATTGGCGACCTCGGCGTGGCGATCCGCACGGTCGAACTGGCTGATGACCTCGCCATCGAAATCCAGCCCCAGCCAATCCATGCCCTTCAAAATGGCAGCAGAAGCTTCGGGAGTAGAGCGGGCGCGGTCAGTGTCTTCGATCCGCAGCAGGAATTTACCGCCACGGCCACGGGCATACAGCCAGTTGAACAGCGCTGTGCGCGCGCCGCCGATATGAAGGTAGCCGGTGGGCGAAGGGGCAAAACGGGTTACGACAGCAGTCATCTTGGTTAACCTTTTGCTAACAGGGATTAGGGTAGCTTGAGGCGTTCCTTAAACACAGGTCCGGCCCAGAGCAAGCAAAGCGCGTGTTCGGGCCGCTTCAGGGCAAATATGGCACAAGCCTTTCACATGGTTGCAGCAGTGATGCTGGGGCAACGCGGGCACTTGTTTCCATGGTCTCCGGTCTTTCTTGCGGCCGGGATTGGCCTGTATTTTTCTTTGCGCGTTGAACCGGCTCTTTGGATGTTAACGGTGATAGGCCTATGTGGGGGTATCTGTGTTCTTCTTGGGGGGCGGATAGGTCCTGCGTTCGGACCGCTTGTGGCCGCGCTATCTCTGGCGGCGGTCGGGTTTTCACTTGCAGGGGCACGGGCGCATATGGTGGCGGGGCCGGTTCTGGATTTTCGCTATTATGGGCCGGTTCAGGGCCGCATTGTTGGCATTGACCGCTCTGCCTCGGACGCGCTGCGTCTAACGCTGGACCAAGTGGTGCTGGAGCGGATGGACCCTGACGATACACCGATACGGGTGCGGGTTTCTTTGCACGGGACCCAAGGCTACATTGATCCGCAACCGGGCGCTGTTGTGATCCTGACCGGACATCTATCGCCCCCTGGTGGTGCAGTGGAACCGGGCGGTTTTGATTTCCGCCGCCATGCATGGTTCAAGGAACTTGGGGCTGTTGGCTATACGCGCGCGCCTGTCTTATTGCTTGAATTTCCCGGATCCGGACAGGTCTTGTTCAAAGCCCGAATGTGGTTGTCGGAGCGTGTTCAATCGCAGTTGGACGGAGAAACCGGAGCCTTTGCCGCTGCCTTGATGACTGGTGACAGGTCGGGAATGGGCCAAGAAACCCTGCGCACCCTGCGCGCCACAAACCTCGCGCATTTGCTGGCGATTTCGGGGCTGCATATGGGGCTTTTGGCCGGATTTGTGTTTGCATCGGTGCGGATTGGCCTGTTGTTGATCCCCTATGCGCGTCACAACTGGCCGGTGAAAAAACTGGCAGCGGCGGCGGCGCTTTTGGCGGCCTTGGGGTATTTATCTTTGTCGGGAGGCAGTGTCGCGACCCAGCGCGCGTTTATTATGGCCGCGACAGCGCTGACGGCGCTGATGCTGAACAGGCGGGCATTGTCGTTGCGAAGTGTGGCAATGGCGGCCCTCGTTGTCTTGGTCTTTCGGCCGGAGGCTTTGGTCTCGCCGGGGTTTCAGATGTCTTTTGCAGCCACAACCGCGCTGGTGGCGGTGTTCGAGCAGATCACGATATGGCAACAGGGCCGGCAGATGCCGCGCTGGTTCGCGCCGGTGATGGGGTTGGTGGTGTCATCAGCTGTAGCGGGCTTTGCCACAGCGCCGGTGGGCATGGCGCATTTCAATATGGTGTCACAATACGGTTTGATCGCCAATTTGGTCTCGGTGCCCGTTATGGGGGCTGTAGTTGTACCGATGGCGGTCCTTGCGGCGTTGTTAATGCCCTTTGGGCTAGACTGGATTGCGCTGACAATCATGAGCTTTGGGCTGGACTGGATTTTGGGTGTTGCTGCCTGGATCGCCAGCTGGGACGGGGTGACACGGCCGGTTATAGCACCGGAGTGGCGGGTTCTGCCGCTGATGGCCTTCGGTGGGCTTTTCTTGTGTCTTTGGCGCGGGCCGGGACGTTCAGCCGGGCTTTTGCCAGTCGGTGCCGCGATCTTCCTTTGGATGGGCACAGAACGTCCGGTGCTTTTGGTGTCTGACACGGGCACGTTGGTTGGACTTATGACGGAGGAGGGCCGAGCTTTGTCGCGGCCCAAAGGATCGGGATTTGTTGCAGAAAACTGGCTTGAGAACGACGGACAGGGGGGCTCTCAGGAACAAGCGGCAGCCCTTTGGCCCGGTGAAATTGTCGCGCGGGTGGCGCGCGCTGCAATCGGGACGCGCGAAGTGCTGCATTTGCAGGGGAAACGCGCGGTTGCCAGCGTTGAAAGCTGCGAAGCCGCGCAAATTGTGATCTCAAGCGCAGAGGCCCATCCAACGGGCCCTTGCCAAGTGTTGGACCCCACAACCTTACGCTACACGGGCGCTGTCGCCTTTTGGCCAAGCGATACTGGGTTGCTGATGGTCACAGACAGGCAGGTATCGGGGCAGCGGTTGTGGCACGGACCCGAGTCCGAGCCCATGCAGCTTGCCGCCAAAGGTCAATAAGTCCGGATAAGTCCGACCAAACGGCCCTGCACACTGACCGACCCTTCGGGAAGGATGCGAGGCTCATAGGCTGGGTTTGCGGCCTCTAGCACAATCATACCACCACGGCGGCGAAAGCGTTTTAGCGTTGCTTCATAGCCTTCGACCTGCGCGACAACGATATCGCCCTCTTCGGCGTCGCTGCTTTCACGGATCACGACAACATCGCCATCATTGATACCAGCGTCGATCATGGAATCGCCTTTGACTTCAAGCGCATAGTGTTTTGAACTGCCCTGAACCATCTGGCCGGGAACCATCACACCGGGGGGGGCATCATTGATCGCCTCGATCGGGCGACCGGCCGCGATACGGCCCATCAAAGGCAGCTCTGCAATTGCACCGGTCGCAATGGCCAGTGCTGCCGCCGGCACCGCAGCAGGGCGGTCGCCCTCAATCACTTGTGGGCGGAAACCAGCAGGGGCACCGCCCAGACTTTCGGGGAGTTTCACAATTTCGATGGCGCGTGCGCGATGCGCCAGGCGGCGAATAAATCCGCGCTCTTCCAAAGCCGTGATCAGCCGGTGAATTCCCGACTTTGACCGCAGATCCAAAGCATCCTTCATCTCATCAAAACTGGGCGGCACGCCATCACGTGTCATGCGCTTGTTGATGAAATCCAAAAGATCCAATTGCTTTTTTGTCAGCATGACCTGCTCCCAACCTTGTGTCAGGTTTTGTTCTACCCCTGTTCCCGTTTTGTGTCAACGGACCTGTGGGTAAATCAATCAAAGCGGGATGTAATCAACCAATTCGCCTGTTTTGCGTGCCGGGTCATGCGGGGGCCTGACGAGCAAGGCATTCGAAGCGCCAAGCACGCTCAGCAGGCTGGAATCTTGCCGCTCGAACGCGGTCAAGCCACCCTGCGTGACTTCGGCACGCATATAGTGTTCGCGTGGACCATTTTCAGCAATTGGCGCGGCAAGCGGGCATTGGAGCCGTGCTGCGGGGGCCGTGCCCAAACCCTGCATCGCGCGAATAACAGGGGCGACAAAGATGTGCCCGCAAACCATGGCCGAGACTGGATTGCCGGGCAGGCCCATCATCATTGCGTCTGACATGCGACCAGACATCAATGGTTTTCCGGGGCGCATGGCGACTTTGTAAAAGGCGCGGTCCATCCCCAGATCACCGGCCACTTTGGCGACCAGATCGTGATCCCCGACCGAGGCCCCGCCAATGGTGATCACAAGATGCGCATCATCAATCAGGTCAAAAACTGCCCGCAGGGAGGCTTCGCTGTCGCGAGCGATGGGCAACAGCCGCGGCAGTGCCCCAAGGTCGCGCAGCATCGCATGCAGGCCAAAGGTGTTCGACGCGATTATTTGATCTGGTCCCGGATTTTCACCGGGCATCACCAGTTCATCGCCGGTCGAAATCAGGGCAACTTTGGGTTGCCGCGCAACTGTCACTGTCGGGATGTTCATTGCCGCCAAAAGCGCGACATCGTTGGGAGTGAGGCGGCGGGGGGCGCTGATGGTTTGACCAATTCCAAAATCACCGGCGGCCGGGCGGATGTTGTCTCCTGTGCCGATATCATTGATGGTGATCTGATCGCCGACGCGGGTGACGTTTTCTTGAATGGTGACATGGGTGACGCTGGCAGGCACCGGCGCGCCGGTAAAGATGCGAATGCAGCTGCCTTGGGCGATTTCACCATCAAATCGGTGTCCGGCAGCGGCCTCTCCGATCACCTGCAACTTTTGACCAACGTGCGGGTTTTGCGTGCCGTATCCATCCATGGCCGAAGCCGCAAAGGGAGGCTGATCGCGCCGCGCCGTTGCAGGCTGCACCATGACGCGGCCAGCGGCTTGGATCAAAGGCACCTCTTCGTGGCCCAGCGGATTTGCAAGGGCAAAGAGATGGTCGAGCGCTTCGGTGACAGAGATCATTCTTCGGCCTTTTCAAGTTGTTTAGCTTCCCAATCGGCATATGTTTGTCCGCTTGGTAATTTCCAACCTTTCCGCCCATTAGCGGAACGACCGGCTGCAATTGAGGCGGCTGCAGAAGGGCTGGTGAAAGCAACGTCTTCGGTTAGTATGCCTGCCTGACCGTCCTTACGAATGGTTCCGTTTGCGACGAGCTCGTCGTGTAACTTCCAGTAGTAAGTCTTTGGTTGGCGGTCACCGGCCCATTCAGAACGAACCCTAGACCCTTTTCGCATCACGAGTTCGTCCTCAACTTGGATAGCAGTTGCACAAACGTTGTTGCGTTGAACAGTAAATTCAAAAATGAGTTCACTTTTCGTAATTGGTGTTTCGATCTGATGTGGGGATAGAGTGCGTTTTCGAGACTGAAACAGATCCACTCGAATGGCCGGCAACACCATATGAAGCGTTTCTAGAAAACTCTCCATATTCGCGGTGGCAGCTTCGTTCAGGCTGGCCCGTGTCGGGATGTTGCCATTTTCCAAACGCATGACACCGGCATCTTTGGCGATTTCAACCAAGCGGCTTTCCAGATACTTCACGTGGGCTTTGTGCAAACCGTCGCCGGCTGTCGTAACCAGCACTACCTCGTCCCACCAATCTTTTTGGCTGGCGTGTTGGCGCAGCCGGTCGGCCATGTTTTCTGCCTCACCGATATAGGCCAGTGATCCGCTTTCATCTTGCCCCAGCAAGACGTAAACGCCGGTTTGTTTGGCCTCTGGGCGGCGCAGGCCGTCCGGCAGCCGGATCTTTGGGATACGCAAAACATGACCGGTCCAATTGAACACTTCGGCCGTCAGCATCCCGTCGGGGCGGCCGTCTACAAAGTAGAGTTCAAGTGACCGGCCCTTGTTCATGAGGCTTCGTAGCGTCCTGATTTACCGCCGTCTTTCAAGATCACGCGGGTGCCGCCGATCTCCATGGCTTTGTCCACGGCTTTGACCATGTCGTAGACCGTCAGGGCTGCGACGGACACAGCGGTCAGCGCTTCCATTTCGACGCCGGTTTGGCCGGTGGTTTTGACCGTCGCCTCGATCCGCAATCCGGGCAGGTCGGGGTCTTGGGTCAAATCGACGGTTACCTTTGTGACGGGCAGGGGGTGGCACAGTGGGATCAGTTCGGGTGTCTTTTTGGCCCCCATTATGCCAGCCAGACGCGCGACACCAATGACGTCGCCCTTCTTGGCGCGTCCTTCGGTGATCAACGCAAAAGTTTCGGGGGCCATTTTGACCCAGCCTTCGGCAGTGGCCACACGTGATGTCACGGCTTTTTCCGAGACATCAACCATATGGGCGTGGCCTTGGTCGTTGAAATGGGTCAGATCGCTCATGGTGTTTCCTTTACGCGGGCACCGGATTGGCCAGAAGGGTTTGGGTGGCGGCGCGCACATCGTCTTGGCGCATCAGGCTTTCACCAATCAAAAAGGCACGGGCACCGTATCCAGCCATGTCAGCCAGATCTTCGGGTGTGTTTAGCCCGCTTTCCGAGATCAAGAAACGCCCCTTTGGTAGGCCTTGCGACAGCACGCGCGTGGTATCCAGCGAGGTTTCAAAGGTTTTCAGGTTGCGATTGTTGACACCGATCAGCTTTGATTTCAGCTTTAATGCGCGCTCCAACTCGTCTGCATCATGCACTTCGATAAGGGCGTCCATGCCCCAGCCGAATGCAGCGTCTTCCAGCTCGGACGCTTGGGTGTCTGAAACGGAGGCCATGATGATCAAAATGCAATCTGCGTTCAGCGCGCGGGCCTCAGTGACCTGATATGTGTCATACATAAAGTCCTTGCGCAGAGCTGGCATATTGGTGGCGGCGCGGGCGGCCACCAAAAACTCTTTGGCCCCTTGGAATGACGGGGTATCGGTCAAAACGGACAGGCAAGTCGCGCCGCCGTCTTCATAAGCTTTGGCCAGTTTAGCCGGTTCAAAATCCGCGCGGATCAATCCCTTGGAGGGAGAGGCTTTTTTGATTTCGGAAATCAACCCATAGCCGGATTGCGCCGCGGTTATCAGCGCCTCGGCAAAGGGGCGGATCGGATCGGCGGATTTTGCGGCGGCTTCGATTTCGGCCAATGGGCGGGCCGCTTTGTCGGCGGCCACTTCTTCAAGCTTATAGGCTTTGATCTTGTCGAGGATGGTCGTCGTCATGCGTCTGTCCAGTTAATTTCAGTGTCTCCATTGGCTTTAAGCCACGCGTTGACCTTCGAAAAGGGGCGAGAGCCGAAAAAGCCGCGGCGGGCTGACAATGGCGAGGGATGTGCGGTTTTTAAGATGAAATGGTGCTTGCCGTGGATATGAGGCACAAAGCCCTGTGCGTGATTGCCCCACAAGACAAAGGCGCGCGGTTTGGTGGACAGCTCGGTTAGGACTTGTTCAGTGAGTTTGGACCAGCCAAGGTTTTTATGCGCATTGGCTTCGCCCGCTGGAACCGTCAGGGCTGAATTGAGCAGCAATACACCTTGGGCGGCCCAGCTGCGCAGATCTCCGGTTGTCGGAGCGGTTCCCAAGTCTTCGGCCATTTCCTGGTAAATGTTTTTCAGGCTGCGCGGCAAAGCAACGCCGGGTTCTACGGAAAATGCCAATCCATGCGCATGGCCGGGGGTCGGGTAGGGGTCCTGGCCCAAAATGACCACGCGGGTTGTGTCGGGTGAACACGCGTCCAATGCAGCAAATATTTGGCGTTCCGGTGGCAGGATGAGGCGCTGTTCCCCGGCAAGTTTGGTGGTGATTGCGGGAAGAGTGTCTTTGAAAAACGGCAGGTGGGTCCAAGCGGCGGGCGGGGTAAGGGGCATGGATTTTCCCTGTTGTCTGCGGTTTCGTTTTTGGCCGAATTCAGGCGGAATTGGCGGCGGGGAATGGGGGCTCTGCCCCCGTCCTTGCGGACTCCCCCGGGATTTTTGGGGACAGAAGAAACCGGATGCGGCCCTTCTGTTTTATGTGCTGGTCGTTTGTGTGGCCTTTGCCAGTGCTTCGATTTTAGCCAGGGCGGCACCGCTGTCGATGCTGGCACGTGCCATTTCGACACCGATGCGCAGGTCGTCGGCCTTGCCGGCAACGGTTAGGGCGGCGGCTGAATTAAGCAGGACGGCATCGCGATAGGCATTTTTTGCGCCGTTTAATATGGCGCGGAAAGCCATTGCGTTTTCTTCTGGTGTACCGCCAAGGATATCTTCGAAGGGGTGTACGGGCAGCCCTGCGTCTTCGGGATGCACTTCGGCCTCTTTGATTGATCCGTCTTCTTCGAGAGCTGCAACCCAAGAGATGCCGGAAATCGCCAACTCGTCAGTGCCATCGGACCCGTGGACCAACCATGCCCGTTCTGATCCGAGCTGGCCAAGTGTTTCGGCCATGGGGCGAATCAAATCACGGGTGAAAGCCCCGGTCAGCTGACGTTTTGCGCCAGCCGGGTTGGTCAATGGCCCGAGAATATTGAAAATTGTCCGTGTGCCCAGTTCCATTCGAACCGGCATGACGTGTTTCATGGCCGGATGGTGCATCGGAGCCATCATGAAACAAATGCCAACCTCGGCCAGCGCTTTTTCGACGGCTTCGGCCCCGATCATCACGTTGATGCCCATCTGGCCCAAGGCATCAGCCGCGCCGGATTTCGAAGACAGATTGCGGTTGCCGTGTTTGGCGACAACCTGACCTGCGCCCGCCACAACAAAGGCGGTGGCGGTTGAAATGTTCAAGGTGCCTTTGCCATCGCCGCCGGTGCCGACAATGTCCATCGCGCCGGCGGGGGCTTTAACCGCGTTGCATTTGGCGCGCATCACAGCGGCGGCAGCGGAATATTCATCAACGGTTTCGCCGCGGGTGCGCAGCGCCATCAACAGACCTGCAATTTGGGCTGGTGTCGCGTCGCCGTCAAACAAGACGGTAAAGGCTTGTTCCGCCTCGCTGCGGGTCAAAGGGCGGTCGGCCGCGGTGCCAATCAGCGGTTTTAAAAGATCGCTCATGCCGGTTCCTTGGTCAGATCGAGAAAGTTTTGCAGCATTGCGTGGCCATGTTCGGACCGGATCGATTCGGGGTGGAACTGGACGCCCTGAATGGGCAGGCTTTCGTGTTGCAGGCCCATGATGGTCCCGTCTTCCAGCTCTGCTGTGACTTGCAAGCAGGACGGCAGATCATCGCGGCGCACGACCAATGAGTGATAGCGTGTGCCCAAGAGAGGTGAGGGCAGGCCTTTGAACACGCCTTTGCCTGTATGGCGGATTTCGCCCATTTTGCCGTGCACAATTTCATCGTGGCGCACGACCGTACCGCCAAAGGCCTGACCGATGGTCTGATGGCCAAGGCACACACCCATCAGAGGGGTGCGGGTTTCGGCTGCGGCTTGGGTCAGTTCGAGACAAATACCAGCTTGGTCAGGGTCACACGGACCGGGGGACAGCAAGATCGACGATGGTTTTAACGCCATCGCATCTTGCACAGTCAGGCTGTCATTGCGGTGAACAGCAACATCTGCGCCCAATTCACCCAAGTAGTGAACAAGGTTGTAGGTGAAGCTGTCATAGTTATCTATCAGAAGAAGCATCGAATTACGCTCTTATGGCTGGCGGCGGGCCGCTTGGTCGCGGTATACATGCACAGGCAGGCCAACCGGCGTCAAGAGGTGCAGGACGGCAAGAGCAGGCGCAAAGCGCCGCAAAACGGGTGAGGACGAGCACATGGCACGTGGTTTCTTAGGCGGAGCGATCTGGGGTGTGGTGATTTCCGGCGTAGGTGCCGGAGCACTGTCTGTGGCGATGGGCCCAGCCGATCGGGATCGGTTCGCCGCTGTTGGGCAAGACAATATCCCGCTTGTGGCCGAGGATTTGGTGCAAGCGCCCGAACCTTCGCAAATCCCTGAAATGCCTGTGGAACCCGAAACGCCAAAGGCATCAACGGTGCCGTCAGAGCCGGATGCCGAACCGATTTCCGAGCCGGAACCCGAGCCAGAACCCGAACGAGAACCCGAGCCAGAGCCGGAAACTTCGGCAGCTGAACCCGCTATAGACCCGGCCAAACCGGGCCGCCGCCCCAATCCGGAAACCGCATTTGAGACACCTCAAGCGCCGGGCGGTGCTTTGGATGCACCGCAAGCTCCCTTTGCCGTGGGAGCCGACACCGCTTTGCCAGTTCCACCAACCGTTGGCGGCGCGCCTGTTGCGCCCGCCGGGGCGGAGCCTTCCTCGGAGGGCGCACAGGTGACTGTGGCCACCGATGCACCGGTTTTGCCCGCGGCGCAATCAGCGGTTCCCGGAGCACCTGAACCCGAAACATCGCTTGATATTTCGACCGAACCCGCACAGCCACCGCTTCCTGCGATATCGGCCGAAGAAACCGCATTGATCACTGAAGAAGCGCCAATTCCGGATAACGCGCTGGTCGCGTTGATTCCGCAAGAGGCTGAGGAAGAGCCCGTCCGACAAGAGACGGCTGTTGTTCCCGAACCTGTTCCTGCACCGCAACCTGCGCCGATTGCAATCGTGCAGCCCACCCCTGAGGCCGATCCGGATCGCCCTGCCATCGGCAAGCCCGCCGGATCGCTTTTGGACCGGACACAAGCCGTGCCTGCATCGCGGCTACCGCGATTGGGAAGCGAAGCAGATCAACCGCTTGAGAGCGCCGAATTATCGGGTACGCCATTGGTGCAGTTCGCAGTGAAGCCTAATCCGGTGCCCGCCGCTGACGTGCCGCGCATTTCCATCATTTTGATCGATGACGCGGTGGACACTTGGGGGCCAGAAGCAATCAAAACCCTGCCTATTCCGGTCAGCATTGCCATTCCTCCCTCGCACCCCGAGGCCGCAAAAACCGCAGCAGAATACCGCCAGTTGGGCTTTGAAGTCTTAGCGATGGCAGATATTCCGCTGGGCGCGACTCCCTCGGATGTCGAAGTGACCTTGTCAGGTACTTTGCAAGCTGTGCCAGGCGCGGTTGCTGTCTTGGAAGATCCGGACGGCGGTCTGCAATCGAGCCGCGATGTGTCCAGTCAGACGGCGACCTTTCTGGCAGCAAGTGGCCATGGTTTGGTCATGATGCCCAAAGGGTTGAACACCGCGCAGCAATTGGCGTTGAAGGCGGGTGTCCCCTCGGCCAGTCTGTTCCGTGATATGGATAATGACAACCAGGATGCTAGTGCAGTCCGTCGGGCTTTGGATCAGGCAACGTTTCGCGCCAAGCAAGAAGGGGCAGTGGTGATGTTGGGACGGTTGACAGCCAACACGCTGTCCGGTGTGATCCAATGGGGCCTGCAAGACAAAAACGCGAGCATCGCAATTGTGCCGGTTTCTACAATCTTGCAAGAGGCTGTGGCGCAGTAACGGACAGGGAACCGTTTCAGCCATCAACAGTGTCACAGCCGTGCGCGTTCCGGAGTTTGACCAAAGTTTGGCAATCCACGGGCCTCTAAGCCGATAAAATTGTCTTTGAGTCCCCTCTTGGCAATTGAACGCAGGGTGTTAAGCTGATCGCTTTAGAAAGACTTTGGGTGGCTGAAATGGCATTCTTGCGTTTGATGAGATCAGATTTTTTCACCGCTCTCGTGCCTTTTGAGGAGGTGTTTTCAAATGGGAGGCGGGCTTTGCCTGACCCGCCGACGGCAGAAGTATTTGAAATCCAGTACGATGTTTCGAGACCCGTTTTGGAAAATGATACGGATGTTCCCCCCCCTATAGAAGTGGACCTGTCTGGGATTGGGGATGAAGAGAGGGATTTCAATCCTGCCCTCTTAGAGCCTCACTACGACGCCGATCATTTTGAATTCGTGGGCAATAGTGATGCCGATGTCCCGGCATTCTCAGGGCAGGGTGCTACCGGGCCGACAGAGCCGGACTTCACACCAGTGACCATGGTCGCCGTTTCTGGAGATGGTCGCGGTGATCCTGACCCCGAACCGGACCCAGCAGTGGTTGAAGACAATGATCCGGACCCCGCGCCGGAACCGGTTGTGCAACCAAATACGCCAGCAGCGCCGACAGACATGGGGCGCAGTTCCGGGGCCACTGCGGGAACCCCATACGATTCGCCGCGCACTCCTGCTCCGGGGGATGACAATGCTGTATATGGCCGTGCGCCCGATGCCACACCTGAGGTCATCCCGGATTCCGGCCCCGTCACAACTTACACCAGCGGCGGGGCTGCGGCGACATCCTATAACGTCACCATCGATTTTACCGGCACTTGGACGACACAATTGCAGGCGGCCTTTATAGACGCTGCCGACTATCTAAGTACCATCATTCTTGCCGATATTCCTGATGTGATTGTTGATGGTTTGCCCGTTGATGACATCACGATCACCGCCACGCTTGAGGCTATTGACGGCGTCGGAGGCACCCTTGGCAGTGCTGGCCCGCGCGATGTGCGCTTTGACGGGACGTATCTTGCCTCGACCGGGGCGATGACCTTTGACAGCGCCGATGCGTCAAACCAGTTTGGTATCGGAAACTGGGAAACCATTGTCTTGCATGAAATGTTGCACGCGATGGGCTTTGGAACCTTGTGGTCCTACATGGGGCTTACCAGCGGATCGGTGGCCAGTGGCGATATGCGGTTTACCGGGGTGAATGCCTCTGAAACCTATTTGATAGAATTTCCGGGTGTCGCAGCCTCTGACCTCGGGTCGGCGCTTGGGGTGCCGATTGAAACGGATGGCGGCGCAGGAACAGCGGGCGGTCATTGGGATGAGGTGTTGTTCGATACGGAGATTATGACCGGCTATGTCGATCCCGACAGTTTCGTTTCGGATATGACCATCGCGGCACTTGAAGACATGGGATACGACACCGTCTTCGACAACCCATACGATGGGATAGACCTGTTTGGTCCGACACCTGCCAACCCGTTAGCAGATTTGTTTGCCTAAGCCTTTTGCGAAAAACAGGGCCGTAAACTTGGGCATTTGGACCTATGGGGCGGCCCAGCCCTCAAGCGTTGTTTCTAGATCACCGTAGCCTGTCTGGCGATGTTCAAAGCGCAGGCCCATGCGCTCAGCATGGGCACGGGCCATTTCCACCAGAGCCGGATCATGTGTTTGAGCCAGATAAACCAAGGCTTCGTAATTTCCGAAATACATGGACAAAAGCTCCGGATGCCGATCAAGGCCCAAGGGCTTCCAAACGAAGCTGTCGAACTGGCGTACCAAAAAATCCGTCAAAAAGAAGGACGTCACTTCGCCCCTGTCTTCAAAGGCTTGCACCCCGTCAAAGAAGGCATAGCAATGCGGACCTTGGACCATTTCAACGCCAAGCTCGGCGCAGGCAGCTTGTAGCAACCCACCGGTGCCGCAATCGGCATAGACGACATAGATTTTGGCGTATTGATCTTTGTGTTTCGCAACTGCATCGCGCACCGCATCGGTGATACGCTCGGGATGGACGTGTAAAATTGCGGGCAGGCAGGTCAGATCCAGGTGATCCCACCCGTTGCGGGCTTTGATATCAAGGATTTCGCGGGCCAATGCCCCGCAGGCCAAAAGCAAAATTTGCCCGTCGCCGTCAGGGGCCAAGCCAGTGGTCGCCAGTGTGGCGTCGTCAGCTGTGTGAGTCATCGAAGGGGACATGCGCCAGACCCCAGCGGGCCAGCAGCGCAACAATCAAAAGGACCGGCAGAACATTCACCACACCCCAAGCTGAAACGGCCATAACGGTCACTGCAGCGGCAGCGATGACGGAGACAAGTAGTAGCGCAAAGGATGTTACAGGCATTTTCGATTCCTCTTGAGGCGAGTATGTAACAGATAGATCTAAAGAAAAAGCACGTTTTCACGCCCAGTTTGTTTCCGAGGCGTTCCTCCGCCTAGAGACCAGATTTCCGCTTCAACTTGATGGCGGTTCCATAGGCGACAATTTCCGAGGCACCGCGGGTAATGGTCGATGTTTGAAGACGCATGCAGACAATCGCGTCGGCCCCCATGGCGTCGGCATCCGCGATCATTCGGTCCAGCGCCTGTTCGCGCGCACCTGCCATCAGGGATGAATACCCGCTCAACTCGCCTCCGACGATGGATTTGAGCGCAGCAACGATATCGGTGCCAACGTGTTTGGCGCGCACAGTTGCACCGCGTACCATACCAAGGGTCTCAACAGTTTCATAACCGGCAACGTGTTCAGTGGTCACAATCAGCACACTCAATACTCCATTTTGTCGTAGTGGTCGTCGTCTTCGCTGTTAAGCCGGTCTTGGATGACGCGATAAACGACATAGGCTGCGATGGCGGCGGGGATCAAGGCAAGCCAGGCAAAGGGAATGGATATTGCCGCAAGGATCAACGTGGTGATCCAAAAGGTGGCGACTGCGCCAGCCAGACAACACACAACAATCAGTACAAATCTATCTAGTTTCATCCGGCTCTCCCTTACTTAAACATAGGGCGGTTATGAGATAAAAAAAGACCCCGGCGATGTGCCAGGGTCTGATCGTTTGCCATGGGCTGCGGGATTTAACCGGCCGCCAATTGGTTGTGCTTGCGCGCCATGTATTCTTTGGCGGTTTCAACCGCGACCGCGGCGTCGCGACAATAGGAATCCGCGCCGATGGCTTTGCCGAACTCTTCGTTCAAAGGAGCGCCGCCAACCAAGACGACGTAGTCATCGCGGATGCCCATTTCGACCATCGTGTCGATTACCACCTTCATATAGGGCATGGTGGTGGTTAGCAGGGCCGACATGCCCAGAATGTCGGCCTCTTCGGCCTTGATCGCGTCGATATACGCGTCAACGGCGTTGTTGATGCCCAGATCGACAACTTCAAAGCCCGCGCCTTCCATCATCATCGACACTAGATTTTTGCCAATGTCGTGGATGTCGCCTTTGACCGTGCCAATCACCATTTTTCCCATACGCGGCGCGCCGGTTTCCGCCAATAGCGGCTTGAGGATGAACATGCCGCCCTTCATCGCATTGGCGGCCAACAGAACTTCGGGGACGAACAAGATGCCATCGCGGAAATCGGCACCGACGATTGTCATGCCACCGACAAGGGCTTCGGTCAGGATGCGGTAAGGTTCCCACTTGCGTTCCAGCAAGATATTGACGGCCTCTTCGATCTCTTCTTTGAGACCGTCATAGAGGTCGTCGAACATCTGTTGAACAAGTTCTTCGTCGTTGAGTTCGGACAGGATGATGTCGTCTTCTTCGTCGGACATTGGGGGCGTTTCCTTCATGCTGGCAGGTCGCGGCTGCACGTGTTCTTACGCGACTATTCTTCATTTTTACCTTCGGTCAAATGCCAGATTGCGACATTGGGCACTCTGGCAACGACTTTGGTGCTTTGATCGGGTTTTAAAACGACGGTTTCTTGTGTGTGTTCTTATTATGTTCTAACGTGTGGTATGTCTGATCCCTTGCGCCCTGTTGATCCCGATCGCCGCAAAGGCCGCGCGGCGCTGAGCCGTGATTGCGGTCGTTTTGAGCGGTTCTCCAAGGTGGACGAGGGGGATGGCTGGGACATTCCAGAAGACTTGCCGGTGATCCGCACCGAGATCCGCGAAGAGCGTCCGCGCAGTGTCATCAATTACGTGCGCTCTCCGGATTTGCCGTTTGACCGGACCTTGAACCCGTACAGGGGATGCGAACACGGATGTATCTATTGCTTTGCCCGCCCGACACATGCCTATCTGGGACTGTCGCCCGGTCTTGATTTCGAAACCAAACTGATCACGCGGCCTGATGCCCCCAGTGTTCTGGAGCGCGAATTGCGGTCCAAGCGCTACAGTGTTGCACCATTGGCGATTGGCACCAACACGGATCCCTATCAGCCGATTGAACGTGATCGCGGCATCATGCGCGCCTGTCTTGAGGTGTTGCGCGATTTTCGCCATCCGGTGGCGATTGTCACCAAGGGCACGCTGATCGAACGCGACATAGATATCCTGAGCGATATGGCGGCGCAGGGGCTGGCGCGGGTTGGGGTTTCGGTAACCACATTGGACGCGAGGCTGAGCCGCAAGATGGAGCCGCGCGCGCCTGCGCCGGTCCGCCGAATGCAGATGATCCGCCGGCTGACGGATGCTGGCATTCCCGTGCGCGTTATGGCCGCTCCGATGGTGCCAGCGCTGACTGATCCCGAACTTGAGGCGATTTTGGCGGCGGGCCGCGATGCCGGGGCCGATGCGGCCAGCTGGATTATGCTGCGCTTGCCGCTGGAGGTGGCACCTTTGTGGCAAGACTGGCTGAAGGTGCATTATCCGGATAGGGCAGGGCGTATCATGGGTCATCTGCGCGACATGCACGGCGGCGAAGCCTATTCGGCCGACTGGCACAAACGGATGCGTGGCCAAGGTGTATACGCCGATATGATGGCGCAGCGATTCCGCAGAGCGGTTCGCGCCTTGGGTTTGGCGCAAGAAACCGCGGCTTTGCGATGCGATTTGTTTCAACCGCCGCTGCGCACCGGTGATCAGATGAGTCTGTTTTAGGGAATGCGCCCCAAATTCCGTTGACGGAATTTGCAAATTCCATTGATGGAATTTGGGTCCCGCCTGCCACGATCTAGCGTAGAATCCGGACCGGGTGGTTGTTGCAAAAGATGACAGTTTGCCCGGCGTTTTCGACGGCGTGAAAGCCGCGTTTGTGTACTTCTGCCAAGAACCTGTCACGTCCAACTATCCTGTCGATATCCCGAGATTGACGACGCACTATTCCACCCTCTGCCGCTGCACGGGCAGAGAAGACAGAGTGCATCCAATCCTCAGGTCTTTGAGTGAACGGTATACGAGCCATGCCCGAAGCCTGCCCGCATTTCAGTTAACACTCGCTTAATGCTGTTCAGCCGCGGCGGCGTTTGTTCTTTCGGCTCGGGGCCGCACCACCGGCGTCGGTTCCGTCACTTTCCGAACTAAAACCACCCATCTTTTCAGTGATCAGTTCCAGCGTCGGGCTGTCACCCTTTGGAGTGTTTTCCAAGGCTTCGCGCATGGCCCGCAAGTGGTTCGGCATGGTGCCACAGCAGCCGCCAATGATCTTGGCCCCTGCGTTGCGTGCCAGAACCGCATATTCACCCATCAGTTCGGGTGTGCCGTCATAGTGTATGTGGCCGTCGTGGTACTTTGGAATGCCTGCGTTGCCTTTGGCAATGATCGGGGTTTGCGTACCCTGAGCCACAAAACCCTTGATGGTGCGCAGCAAATCCGATGCGCCGACGCCGCAGTTGGCCCCAAAAGCGATCGGCGTGTTGGGCAGGCTGTCCACCAGTTGAACCATCTGCGCCGAGGTCAGACCCATCATGGTCCGGCCTGCGGTGTCAAAGCTCATGGTGCCGCACCAAGGGGCACCGACATTGGCAAAGGCTTCGGCAGCGGCGCGGAATTCTTCGGGGGCAGAAATCGTTTCAACCCAAACCACATCTGCACCGCCGTCCATCAGGCCCTTGGCGGTTTCTTCGAACATCTCAACGGCGCTCTCGTGGCTCAGCGATCCGGCTTCTCCCATGATTTCGCCCGTTGGTCCGACAGAGCCGGCAACGATGATTTCGCGGTTTGCGGCATCGGCAACTTCGCGGCCCAGTTCAGCTGCCAGTTTTGACAGTTCATAGGCGCGGTGACCGGCGTCATGCAGTTTGAGGCGTGACGCATTGGCGCCAAAGGAATTGGTCAAAAACAAATCTGAACCCGCATCTACAGCGCCGCGATACAGCGCGCGGATCTTGTCTTGTTCAGTTTCGTTCCAGAACTCAGGCGCGTCACCGGACTGAAGGCCCATGTTGAACAAATTGGTGCCCGTGGCCCCATCGGCCAACAGCCAATCACGGGTTTCCAGAGCGCGGGAGAGAGCATTGGTCATGGGGTCTGCCTTTATAGGTTTGGGCGCGGTTTTTCACATCCCGCACTTATAAGCAAATTCATAATCTGCAAGATGGTTATGAATTTGGCGGCTATTGTCGGCCAATGATTTCATAGCTGTTCTGAATACCGGTTGGCATGTCCGACCAATCCAGTGCTTGTGTCCGAATTTGATGCGCCCAAAGGCAAACTGCCACAAGGCCTCTTAGTCTAAAACACGTTCTGCATTCGGGACGTGAAAGAACAGGGCCATTGAATAGACCGGTATTCTGGCCAGATTGAACCAATACGCCCCAGCCTCTCGCAAGATAGTTTTGGAGTTGGGCCCCCACTTTCTGCGTCCTTTTACATGCTGGCTCGGGAATACGGTGAGGTCAGAGTACCCGGCCCAGTAGAAAGATATCCAACTTCTGGGCAGGTGAAAACTGTCGGTGACAACACGCACAGAACTGCCTTCGGGAATTTGTGGCAATGAGAAGAGCGCATTTTGGAGCGTCGATCTGGCCTCGGGTTCAACGAAAATTGCGGTATCGGGGACACCAAGGTCGATTGCATGCCGAGCCATCAAGGCTGCAGCAGACGGCAAGTTTTCCGAAATGCCAGCCCCCGTGAAAACAATAGTCTTAGCTTTCCCCGATAGATAGAGCCTTGCGCACGTTGTGGCCCGTTGTGTGACCATCGGCTGCAGTTTTCCGGTTGTATAGGAAATTCCACCGCCTAAACACACAATAACATCAGTGGGCGCTAGATCGGTCCCAGAAGGCCAGATGTTTGCACGGGACGACACGACAACAATAGTCAATGTAGCAAGAAAAAGGCCGGACCCGAATAGGCCCAGCCTGAGAAGTAGTTTGATTATTCCCATTCAATCGTGCCCGGAGGCTTGGAGGTGATGTCATAGGTACAGCGGTTGATGCCCTTGACCTCGTTTATGATCCGCGTTGCGGTTTCACCAAGGAAGTCGTGGGTAAATGGATAGTAGTCCGCAGTCATACCATCGACCGATGTCACAGCGCGCAGGGCGCATGCGAAGTCGTAGGTGCGGCCATCGCCCATGACGCCAACGGTGCGCACAGGCAGGATGGCGACAAAGGCTTGCCAGATGTCGTCATACAGACCGTGTTTGCGGATTTGGTCGATGAACACGGCGTCTGCTTCGCGCAAGATCTCAAGCTTTTCGCGGGTGATTTCACCGGGGCAACGAATGGCAAGGCCGGGTCCGGGAAAGGGGTGACGGCCGATAAAGCTGGTCGGCAGGCCCAGTTCCAGACCCAAGGCGCGGACCTCGTCCTTGAAAAGCTCACGCAGGGGTTCAACCAGTTTTAGCCCCATTTTCTCGGGTAGGCCGCCAACGTTGTGGTGCGATTTGATTGTCACCGAAGGGCCGCCAGAGAAGGATACCGATTCAATCACATCGGGGTAGAGCGTACCTTGGGCCAGGAATTCGGCCCCGTCGATGGTGTCGGCATGCTTCTGGAACACGTCGATGAACAGCTTGCCGATGATCTTGCGCTTGGTTTCCGGATCAGATTGACCGTCCAATTCACCCAAGAACAGATCGCTTTCGTCGGCGTGAATCAGCTTGATGTTATAGTTGTCGCGGAACATGGCGACCACTTCGGTGGCTTCGTTCTTGCGCAGCAATCCGTGATCGACAAACACACAGGTCAGCTGATCGCCAATGGCTTCGTGCAACAGAATCGCCGTGACCGAACTGTCGACGCCGCCGGACAAGCCACAGATCACCTGTTTGTCGCCAACCTGGGCGCGGATCTTGCCGATCATTTCTTCGCGGTAGGCACCCATGGTCCAATCGCCGGAAAAGCCGGCCAGTTTGACAAAGTTCTCATAGAACTTTGCGCCGTTGGGGGTGTGGTGCACTTCGGGGTGGAACTGCACGGCATAGAAATTGCGCGACACATCTGCAGTGATCGCATAGGGCGCGTTGGGTGAGGTGCCATAGACCTCAAAACCGGGGGCCAACTGGCTGACATGGTCGCCGTGGCTCATCCAGACCTGTTCGCGGTCGGTATCATCTGTAAACCAGCCATCTAGCAAAGGCAGGGACTTGACCGAAGGCGTGACATAGGCGCGGCCAAATTCGGCGGTGCCATGGCCGCTGGTGACGGTGCCGCCCAGCTGCTGCATCATGGTCTGTTGACCATAGCAGATGCCAAGGATCGGCAGGCCAAGGTCAAAGATTTCCTGCGGCGCGCGGGGGCTTCCCTCACGGGTCACACTATCAGGTCCACCGGACAAGATGATCGCACGCGGCGCCATCTGTTTGACCATGTCGATGGTCACGGCCTGATAGGGGTGGATTTCGCAATAGACGTTCAACTCACGCAGGCGGCGCGCAATCAATTGCGTCACCTGAGAGCCAAAGTCGATGATCAAAAGGCGGTCATGCTGGGTGCTGTTCATGGCCTCGCGGATAGTCCGCGCGCGGGCTATGTGCAAGCCTTTTGGACGTGTTTAGAGCAAATCTGCCAATCCGTCAGGGTAAAGGGCGACGCGGCCAGCACGTGCTTTGGCCAATGAGATCCATTTCGCGTGCATTTCGATGCCGTCTTGTTCGGCAAAAGACAGCTGGTCGGCTGCGTAGATGTCAGCGTTGACAAAGCGGGCTTCGAAGATCAGCGCGATCTCATGACCGGTGTGGCCATGGTGGGTGAATAGGTTTTCCATCACGCCAATCTGCTGCAGGTCGCAAATTTCCTGACCAGTTTCTTCGCGCAGCTCGCGGATCAACGCGTCACTGGCGTGTTCGCCGAATTCGATCCCGCCGCCAAGGGGGCGCCAGCCTTTGATCTGTGCGTTATCGTCATGGACCGGACCAGCAAGGACATAGTCGCCGCGCCGAAAGATCGCGATGGTCAGTGCGCGCACCTGTTGACGCGGGCGCCAAGGCGGCGGGATTTGTGCAACATCGGGGCGGGGACCGTGGTCATGTCCGCCGCCGCATCCGCAACCCGATCCGCAAGACTGATCATGTGGCATGTGCTGTTTCCTTGTTGGGCCGGTTTGCCATGTGTCGATGTTCGGCTTGTGCACATGTTTGGCGTGCAAACGCCTCATTGACAACGGGGCATAAGAAAACAAGCCTAAGGGTGATTTGACCGTATGGCTTGTAAAAGGAATGTCCTATGTCGTGGCTCCCCACTTTGATCACCAAAACCCCCGAAGAAGGGTATGATCTGGCTATCAAACTGTCACGTATGGCCGTGAAAAAGACCCAGCCGGATGATGCGGCGCGCGGTGCGATGCGGCCCGACTATGCCAATAGTGCCGATAGCCTGACACAGGTGTCACATGTTGTTGCGACCAATTTTCAGACAGTGGCGCAGGCCAATAATTTCTGGCGTGACTAATCGAAGACCCCGAGCGGGCAACGCGCCAATCTTTTAGGGTTTTACAAGCAGGCCAGTGGCCGGAGCGGTGCTTTGCTTGGGTCGCGGGCGTGTCGATGGCGGCGGCGCGATAACAGTGCCGGGATCTTGGGCGATCTGTTTGCGCATGGCGCGAGGCGAGACATCGCGCGCTTCATATTCGGCGCAATCCTTGGTCTCTTTGTTGCACATCGTACAATAGGTTATGTCGCTCGCCGGATCTTCAAAACAGCATCCGATGGAACTGTTGGTTTCGATGGTGAAGGTGTCCGGGGTCTGGCTGCACAAAAACAGGTTTGAATTGGCTTCGCTGCGGCTGATCGGGGTGCGTTTGGCGGCATGTGCTTCGCTGCACATCATCATTGCGGCACAGGCGAGGGCGGCGGTTTTGAAAAACAGGGACATGGCAGGACTTTCTGGGTTGGGAAAGGGGCGTGTGTCTGCCCCTGACCCTATAGACCTCAGGATACTTTTATAGTCTGGCTTGCCCTACCGAAGGTATACCTTACTCAGCGGGCGGTTTGCTCTGCGCGTCAAACACTTCAAGGGCAGCGTTTAGCGCGTTGATTGCTGCGGGCATGCCGCCATAAAGCGACATTTGCCAAATGGCTTCGGCGATTTCTTCTTGGGTCAGCCCCGCCTTGAGCCCGCCTGCGATATTGACCTTGAGCTGGGGAGCGGTTTGTCCGCCCAAAGCAGTCAAGGCGGCAATGGTCGCCAGATAGCGATCACGCAGGGGCAGACCGGGGCGGGCATATTGGCGGCCATAGGCAAAGTCCACAATGCCTTCGGCCATTCCGGGCAGCAGATGGCCATAGCGCGCGTTCAATGCGTTTTCCATTCCGGGGTTGAGCTGCTCTGACAAGATACGGCCGGTTTCTGTGGTATTGGTCATTTGAAATATCCCATGCAAATTAGAAGTTTAGAGATGGCGAATGCGCGGAAAAGATCAAGACGCAGCCGCAGAAAAGGTGTTTGGTATTCTATAAGAGGGCACTGCATAGCACTCTACCTGCGCAAGCCTGCAGAATGGGCAGATCAAGGATAGGCTGATGACCAACATTGTTTACATCGCGACCAGTTTGGACGGGTATATCTCTGCGCCGGATGGAAATCTGGACTGGTTGTCGATGGTGCCGAACCCCGATGACGACGACTTGGGCTTTGCCGCGTTTATGTCACGCGTGGATGTTGTGGTTATGGGGAGGGTCACATTCGAGAGCGTTGTCGGTTTTGACGTCGGTTGGCCGTATCCGGTCCCCGGTCTGATACTCAGCAGGTCTTTGACGCAGATCCCTGCGGGCTTTGAAGACAAGGTTCAGATCATCAGCGGCACGCCCGAACAGATCATCGCGCAAGCGGGCGAGTTGGGACATGAAACGCTTTACATAGACGGCGGTAAAACCATTCAGGGGTTCCTTCAGGCTGACAAGATTGATGAGATGATCCTGTCCGAGCTGCCGGTCTTGCTTGGGGGCGGTGACCGGTTGTTCGGGGGCTTGGTTGCGCCGCTTGAATTTGAACATATCGGTGTAGAGGTGTTGTTGGGGCAGATCACCAAGCGGCACTATGTGCGCAGGCGTGACAAATAGGACTTGTCTGCCAAAAGGCCCCCGCACAAAACGGCGGATAGGCGGATAGGCGGATAGGCGGATAGGCGGATAGGCGGATAGGCGGATAGGCGGATAGGCGGATAGGCGGATAGGCGGATAGGCGGATAGGCAGGGTAACCATCATCCATGGCCCGCCATAAGCGGCTAGCCCATACTCTCGGCTTTGGACGCGCCGCGCTTTTTGCCGCGTTCAATGTCTTCGTTCCAGGACCAATAGGCGATGCCAGCCCATGTCACCAAGTATATCAGACCGACAATCATGACAGCTTCGCCGGGGATTGGTCCAATGTCGGCGCGCTGGGCGGCCTCGTCGAAACTTGTGGCGGCGGTGGGGTGCACAGTCAGTTTGCCCGCAAAGGCGAGGGACTGAATAACCAATATCCAAAGATAGTTGCGCCGGATGCGCCTGCCAATCGCCGTCATGATCGACACATGGTAAGTCGGCTTCATATAGTCGTCGGCCAACACCTTTTGCCAATCCTCTTCAAGGTGGAGATCGCCGTCATACAGCATGGGCGCATAGAAATGCGTTTCCAGCCAGCGGGCACGCGCACGCCAAACGTTGAAATACCGATAGCGACGGGCCTCAAGCATCAAGAACAAGATGATCAGCACCCCAACCAGCACCAAAGGCAATGGAGACGCATCAGGAGAGGCAAAGCTGATGGACAGCGCCACACCCAACGTGACCACAGCCCAATTGGTGGTGGTATCAAGACGGGTGCGCCAGATGGTGCTGCGATACACCTCGCCACGATACAAATGTGCCACGGCGCCAAGCTCGGCCGGGGTCAGCGTGCTGCGCTTCTTGTCGTCCATACCTATCTCCTCCTCAGGAAGGGCTATCCTGGCCCAGCGTCCCGACATCGTCAAAGGCCGCTTTGACGCGGCAAATGTCGCTTTTGCGTGTGGGGTGCCGTTAACTTGCAGCGGGGGGCGCTGGGCATGGGATATGAAAAGCCCAAGCGAATATCAGGACGGATACGAACCCATGGCAGAACCAGCGCGCAAAAGAACTCGTGGCGGTGGCGGCGCAGCCCGCAGGGCAGAGCGCACCGCAGTCAGCATCGAAACCGCCAAATACATCGAACGCAACATCCCGAACTATGAGGTGTTGACCGAAGATGCGCTGGATATCATCGAGCAAAACGCCGAAACTGTTCTGGAAGAAATCGGGGTGAACTTTGTAGATAACCCTGCCGCTTTGCAGCGCTGGCGCGATGCTGGCGCAGATGTTCAGGGTGAACGGGTGCGTATCCCGCGCGGATTGGCCCGCAAGCTGTGCGAAACCGCCCCTAGCCAATACACCCAGCATGCCCGCGATCCGAATAAATCGGTTGTCGTCGGGGGCAAGAATTTGGTTCTGGCACCTGTCTATGGCCCGCCGTTTGTCCGCGATGCCGAAGGCGGGCGCCGGTATGCCACGATGGATGATTTCCAAAAATTCGTGAAGCTGGGCTACATGTCGAAATGGTTGCACCATTCTGGCGGTACAGTGTGCGAACCCACCGATGTGGCCGTAAACAAGCGCCATCTGGATATGTTGCTGGCGCATATGACTCTGTCCGACAAACCGTTCATGGGGTCGGTCACTGCGCCCGAACGCGCCCAGGATTGCGTCGAGATGTGCGAAATCCTGTTCGGCAAGGAATTCGTTCAGGAAAATACCGTGATGACTTCGCTCATCAACATCAACTCTCCGATGCAGTTTGATGACGTGATGATGGGGGCCCTTGAGGTCTATGCCAAGAACAACCAGGCCTGCATCATTTCTCCGTTCATTGTGGGGGGGGCGATGGCTCCGGTTTCTGTGGCCGGAACGCTGACGCAGGTTCTGGCCGAAGTTCTGGCCGGTATTGCCTACAGTCAATTGGTGCGCCCCGGCGCTCCGGTTATTTTCGGGGCCTTTGTGTCGTCGATCGACATGGGGTCGGGGGCACCGACCTTTGGTACACCCGAGGCTGCGCTGATCACCTATGGCGCTGGGCAGCTTGCCCGCCGCATGGGATTGCCCTACCGGTCTGCGGGTTCGTTCTGCGGATCGAAACTGCCGGATGCGCAGGCAGCCTATGAAACGGCGAATTCGTTGAACATGGGCTTGTTGTCGGGCGTGAACTTTATGCTGCATTCCTGCGGTTGGCTGGAAGGCGGGCTGGTGTCATCGTTCGAGAAGTTTGTCATGGACGCAGATCAGCTCGGGGCCTTGCACGGGCTGGCCAAGGGCGTGTCCGTTGACGAAAACGCCCAAGCTATGGATGCAATCCGTGAAGTGGGGCCGGGCGGGCACTACCTTGGGTGCGCGCATACACAAGCCAACTTCAAAGAAGCCTTCTGGAAGACGGAGCTACTGGACTACAAGCCTTTCGAAACATGGTCCGAAGAAGGCGGGCGCGACACGGTGGCCTTGGCCACAGCACGGGTACAAAAGCTGTTGGACAACTACAAGCAACCACAGCTGGATCCAGAGATAGCAGAGGCTTTGACGCAATACGTTGCCGACAAAAAGGCGTCGATGCCGGATAGCTTCACCTAGGCTTTGTGTCTGGCGGCTATTGCCGGAGATTTTCAGCGGGCGGTCCGATCGAACGCGCCCGTACATCTATACTGCGCCCTCTTTCCATGGCAGTTGGGGGGCGCACAGCATTTTCTGTTAGGGATTTGCAGTGCCCAATAGTCGGGCTTCGCCCATCATAGCGACCAAAACCTCGACATGCCGGCTCACTGAATAGCCCGAATCGTCTCCTTTGCGGCGATCGTTCAAATCTGCCTCAATTTCCATAAGACGCATTAACGCAGCACCGGACCGTGGAAGGCTGCCGTAGCCTAACAAACGGTGCAATTGCGGGTTGCGGCGATAATCTTGAGATCCGATGCGAGCTGCCCGGATCAACAAGCGTGGGCGGCGTAGGTCTTTGAGAATGCTTAGGATATCTTTCATTTCTGAACTCCAGTCCAATGTGATTCTGATTGAACTTTCGCACAGGTTGTGCGGTGTTGCGCAACGCAACGGCTGGGCGTTCGCAGGGGTTAGGAACGTTTAGACTTTGGGCACAATGATGGCATTTGTGCGGCTTTGTTAACCTAGCAGTAACAGACACACGTCTAGGTTGCGACATCCCCAGCTGGGGATAAATCTGTGGAAAACAGCCGATAACAACGGGAATGCGCAAAATGGGCGAAGTCATCTTGGACACAGCGGGTACGGGGCTTCCTAAGTGGGTGCCAGATGCGGCGCGTGTCTATCTTGCGCACACGGAAAAAGGGTGTTCCATCCGCGAACTTGCACGTCAGGCTGGCTGCCATGCCTCGACGGTATTGCGTCAAGTGCGCCGGATCGAAACCCGCCGTGATGATCCCTTGGTCGATGCCGCGTTACGCCATCTTGGTCAGACGCGTGCTGCCACAGATACATCCAACAATGCTGCTGCACGTCTTGTCGAAAAGGACATGAATTCGATGAATGCAGCCCAATCACTCCCGACACCGCCCGATGAGATGACATTGTCGCGCGAAGCCCGCCGCGTTTTACGCCGCCTGTGTGAAAGCGGGGCCGTTTTGGCCGTTGCGGCGGAAATGGACAAGGCTGTGGTGGTGCGTGACACCGGCGAAGGCGGCAGTGCCCGCACCGCAGTGGTCGAAGTGCAAATTGCCGAAGCCATGGCGCTCAAAGACTGGATCGCCTGCGACACACCGGGCCGGATATCGCGCTATCGTATCACGGCCGCAGGACGCGCAGCTTTGAACCGTATGGTCGCTGAGCAAGAAAACCGGGTCCGCGGATTTGCAGAGGCGCAAGCGGGCTTTGATTCAGGACGTGAGGCCGAGGCGGCCTTGGATGAGGTTGATCGCGACCCGCGTGTGCGCAAGGGCCGCTATTTACTGGCCGAAAGCCCGCTCACAGCCCTTTCGCGCCGCAAAGACAAAGAAGGTGTACCGTTTCTGGCCGATCCTTTGGTGGCGGCGGGTGAACGTCTGCGCGAAGATTTCGAGCTTGCGCAGCTGGGGCCGCGCGCCGCCCAGAATTGGGATCAGTTTTTAACCTCGGATACGCCAGCTGACAGCTCAAAGAAAAAAGGCGCTGACGTGGCCCAAAGCCGTTTGCAAGCAGCGCTCAAAGATCTCGGACCGGGGCTTGGGGATGTGGCTTTGCGCTGCTGCTGTTATCTGGAAGGATTGGAGACTGCGGAAAAGCAATTGGGTTGGTCTGCACGGTCCGGCAAAGTTGTTTTACGGATCGCGCTGCAGCGCCTGCGCCGTCACTACGAAGAGCTATCGGCGCGCGGCGGTGACCTCGTCGGCTAATTCACGCCCATTATAACCCAAAAAGGCCCGTCAGTGAGACGGGCCTTTTGAATGTCGGGCAATCCGGAGATCAAGCGGCGGATGCGGCTTTTTCTTCGAGATGCTTCATCAGGTTTTCGGGGCTGGATACGCCATAGGGGTCTTCGCCGTGGTTGTCCGACAGGCCGGGCTCTTCGAACCAAGCTTCAACTTCACCGTCGTTGATGATCGCGGCGTAACGCCAGCTGCGCATGCCAAAGCCCAAGTTGTCCTTGGCGACCAACATGCCCATCTTGCGGCTGAATTCACCGGAGCCATCAGGAATAACGCTGACGTTTTCCAGGTTCTGGCTTTCGGCCCATTTGTTCATCACAAAGCTGTCGTTTACAGACAGGCAATAGATCGCATCGATACCGTGCTTGGCGAAATCCGCCGCGCCTTTTTCAAAGCCGGGCAGCTGGTATGTCGAACAAGTCGGGGTGAAGGCACCGGGCAGCGAGAACAAGATGACGCGCTTGCCTTTAAAGTAATCGGCAGTTGTCTTGTCTTCCCAACGGAAGGGATTTGGACCTTCGATTGACTCGTCGCGAACGCGGGTGTGGAAGGTCACGTCGGGGAGGGTGAAGCCAGCTTTCATAAGGCACCTTAACAGTTTGGAATGTTTCTAAACTGGAGCTAACGCGACCCGCCGCGAGTCGCAAGCGCATTTGGCACATTTAAGACGTGACTTTTCAGATGCATGGCAGCAATTCGCAGAACGCAAGACTAAAGGTGCGAATTGTGGATTAGGTGCAGGGGGAAATCGTTACAATTGGGGATGCGCCGCTGATGTCTCAGCAAAGCTCTACTGGAAAAACCCCCTGCAATTCCTTAGTAAGGACGTAGCGTTAAACCTTCGCGGGGAAAAAACTGTGCGTGATCTCAAAATTCCATCCGAGCGGCATCCTGAAAAGGCCCATCGCCCGGACAATGCCCAACCCAAGAAGCCGTCTTGGATTCGAGTCAAAGCGCCCGGCGGCGAAGGATATAACGCCACGCGCCGCATTTTACGCGAACACAACCTGTCGACAGTCTGCGAAGAGGCCGGCTGCCCGAATGCGGGCGAATGCTGGAGTCAGGGACATGCGACCATGATGATCATGGGCGAAATCTGTACCCGCGGCTGTACATTTTGTAACGTTGCAACCGGCAAACCCGATACGCTGGATGCGTTTGAACCAGGTCGCGTGGCTGATGCGGTGCAAAAACTGGGTCTCAATCACGTTGTGATCACTTCGGTTGACCGCGATGATCTGAAAGACGGCGGAGCCGAGCATTTTGCCCAGACCATTCGGGCGATTCGCCATCGGTCCCCCGGCACAACAATCGAAATTCTGACGCCTGACTTCCTCAAATGCACCGATGATGTTTTGGAAGTTGTAGTGGATGCGCGCCCCGATGTGTTCAACCACAACCTTGAAACCGTGCCGGGTCTGTACCCGACAGTGCGCCCCGGCGCGCGCTATTTCCACAGCTTGCGCTTGTTGCAAAGGGTCAAAGAGCTGGACCCGACCATTTTCACCAAATCCGGTATCATGGTTGGCCTTGGCGAAGACCGTCAGGGCGTGACGCAGGTGATGGATGATATGCGCGCCGCCGACATCGATTTCCTGACAATTGGCCAATACTTGCAGCCAACACCAAAGCATCACGTCGTTGACCGCTTTGTCACACCGGACGAATTCAAAGCTTATGAAAAGGCCGCGTTCGGCAAAGGGTTCTTGATGGTCTCTGCCACACCTTTGACCCGGTCCAGTTATCACGCTGGCGATGATTTTGATCGGCTGCGCAAAGCCCGCGAAGAAAAGCTGGGCCAAGCGTAAACGTGCAAATCAGGCTCTTGAGCCAAATAAGCGGGTAGGGGGCTAAGCCCCCAACCCAACGTATCGAGACGAACAGTTTACTTAGTGCCCGGCGCTGGCAGAGCTTTGATATAGGCCGCAACAGCAGTTCGATCTTCTGCGCTCAGATGGCTAAAGTTTTCCACAACCTCTGCCATATGACCGCCAACACTGTCGTAGTCAGGTGTGAATCCGCTCTCTAGGTAATAGGCAACGTCTTCGGCTGACCATGTCAGTTTGTTTGGTGTCAAAGCCGGAATGCTGCCTTTGCCCGACGGGTTCGGGGCACCTGCCATCCAGCGCCCTGTATCTAGCCCGCCCAAAATGTTGCGCGGTGTGTGACATTCGGCGCAATGCGCCTGCGCCTCGGCCAAATAGCGCCCCCGTTCCAGTTCTGGTGGCACATCGATGACCCACTGATCGTTGAAAAACAAGAATTTCCAGCCGCCCAAAGACCGGCGAATGTTGAACGGAAATCCGACATCATGCGGTTTTGAAGGGACCGCGCTGGCGGGCAGGGTTTGCAGATAGGCGTGCAGATCCGCTATGTCCTGATCCATCATCTTGTTGTACGCATTGTAGGGGAATGCGGGGTAGTAATGCTGGCCTTCGGGCGACACACCGCGTGTTACCGCATTTGCCAATTCCAACAGCGTCCAGCCGCCGATCCCTTGTTCAGAATCGGGCGATATATTGGGCGCATAAAACGTGCCAAAATCAGATGGAAAGGCCATTCCGCCAGACAGGGTCAGCTTGTCTTCCGCCCCCGGTACATGGTGGCAGGACGCACAGCCCGACGCGGTGAAAACATGTTCCCCCTTGATGCTATCCCCGGTTAAATTGGCGAAACGCTCTGGTGCGACCCGGTTTGGGGCTGTCAGCCAGAGACCAGTTGCGGCGCTGACAACAGCCGCCGCAACCAGTAATTTCAACAGCCCACGCACGGCTTATTGAGGTGCGCGATAGGTGTCGTGGCAACCTTTGCACGAACCACCCAGCTTGCCCATATTGGGACCAATTGCGTCTTTGCCGGTTCCGGCTGCCGCTTGCATGGCAAGGGCGGCTTCACCAAAGGCACCCCATTTTGCCATCACATCGTCGATGTTTTCCCAGATCACCGGCTGTGCGCGGGTGCCGTCAATTGACATGTTATCTGTGCCTTCTGGCCACAAGGCGGCCTGATGGATTGACGAAACCGCAACCAAATTATCTGCGGCGGCCTGTGCGGCCTCGGCACTGTAGTCGATCTGGCCTTTGGCCATCCCGCCAAGAATGCCCAAATTCAACGCCATCAAATTGAATTGCCCCTGACGGGCTTTGACGGCCTGAGGCAGTTCGGCAACGGCACCAGTGGCGAGCGTGGCGAGAACTGCTACGGTGGCTAAAGTCTTTTTCATTGGTATCTCCCTGTTCTTCAATACTTGTCAGCATAATAGCGCTGAGCAATGTGGCAATCCTATACTGCATCCCCTCACTTGACCCGCTCACATTATTGTGGGTGCTTAGGGGACGTTGGGTTGATTTTAAAGTGAAGTGGAGTTGGGCATGCGCCTTTTGACAATCGTGCTGGCCTTGGCCCCAACCTTGGGCTTTGCGGAAATATCAGCCGAATTATCGCAAGCAAGAGAACGATATTTGTCTTTTGATTTCAAGGGGATATGGGTGGTTGTGCAGCAAGAGGCCGAAGCCGGAGAGCCCATCGCCCAAAACATGCTTGGCGCGGCTTTAACGACCCAGGACGGCACCAAGGGGTTGGATTATGATCCCGCAGCCGGCCTTGATTGGTATGAAAAGGCGGCTGCACAAAATCTCGACAAGGCTGTCTATAATCTGGCGCTGTTTTGGCAAGAAGAACATGACGGCTTTGAACCTGACTACGATCTATCACAGGTTTTGGCAGAAAAAGCTGCGGCCTTGGGTTATGTGCATGCGCCGGTTTTGATCGGGGACATGTATGCGGCGGGAAAAGGGTTTGAGCAAGATGACCTGAAGGCGCTGATCCACTACAGACGAGCGGCTGACATGGGGTCATATTCCGGTTTGCGCGCAGTGGGTTATGCTTATTTTCACGGTCAGGGAATTGAACGTGATATCACCCAGACCCGATTGTATCTTGATCGGGCTGTGGCCGCAGGTGACACGCGCTCGATCCCTGATTTGGCGTATCTTTATGAGGGCGACGAAGGCATCGCAGCTGATCCTTTGCGGGCCTATACCTTGTATCTGTACGGGGTGACTCGCGGAAATGCCAAGGCGGCAATGTGGTTGGCCAAGTTTTCAACCGACACGCGATTCGACGGCGTTTGGCGTGATCCGGTCAAAGGCTATGCCTATTGTCTCAAGGCGCTTGCATTGGGGTTTGATGACGATGACAGCCGCGCCCAATGCGACGGTATGGCGTCAAACCTGTCGGTCAAACAGCGCGCCACAGCCCAAGCTTTGGCTGAGGATCTGTAGCGCGCCGCGATTACCTTTGGGTGTTTGCCAAAGCGGCCCGCACCGCGCCGATCAAACGGTCGATGTCTTGCGGTGTGGTTGCCCAATTGGAAACGCTGATCCGAAACCCTTTGCGTCCCTGCCATGTGGCGGGGCCAAACCACGCCTCGCCCGAGTTTTGTACATGCGCGGTGATCTCGGCGCAGGCGTCTTCGCGCCCGGGCAGGGTGGCAAAAACCTGATTGAATGCCACATCATGTGGAATCTCAAACCCAAGCGCGCGCAAACCCTTGGCAACGTCCAAGGCGTGGCTGTGAAACCTGTTTACCATGTCCTTTAGGCCGGTTTGGCCCAACGAAAGCAGCGCCGCCCAGGTTTCCGCTCCGCGGGCCGCGCGGCTGAATTCCGGTGCCAAATCCGCAGGTGTTGGATCAACCGCAGGCAAATAGCCCGCCCCAATCGCCATCGAGGCGCGCATCTCTTCGGGGTGTTTGCACAGGGCAATGCCGGAATCGTAAGGCGCGTTCAGCGTCTTATGGGCATCGACAACCCAACTGTCGGCGCGCTCAAGTCCGGTCAATCTGTTCCCAATCTTGTCGCTAATACGCGCCCAAAGGCCAAAGGCCCCGTCAACGTGTAGCCATGCGCCAGCGGCCTCGCACTTGCCCGCGATCTGGTCGAACGGGTCAGATGCGCCGGTGCAGACATTGCCCGCTTGGGTCAAAACAATACAACTGGCGTCAAGATCGGGCAAAAGTTCGGCGCGCATCCGGCCTTGGGCATCGGTTGGAACAAATTCGATGTTGTCGCTGCCCAGACCAATCATGCGTAGGGATTTTAGCACCGTGGCATGAATCTCCGCGCTGGCAACCACCCTCAGGGCAGGGGCTCCGATCAACCCTTTGCCGCGCGCGTGGCCTAGCCGGTCCAACTGGCGATCCCGCGCGGTGGCCAGCAAGGTCAGATTCGCCATGGTCGCGCCAGTGGTAAAGCACCCTTCGACCTGCGGCGGTAGGTCCAGCAAGCCGGTGACCCAGTCAATGGCCGTACTCTCCATCGCCACGACTGACGGACCTGTGTCGGCGTTTGCGCATTGATCCCATGCGCTCAGCATCGCCCGCGCACCAGAGGCGGCAGGCAAGCTGCCTCCAATCACATAGCCAAAATAGCGGCCAGCGGCGCTGGCAACGCTACCGTTTGCGCCTGCGCTTTCTATCAAATCCAGCACGTCATCCGGCCGCATCCCATTGTCCGGCAAGGGGAAACGCAGGTTGGCAATATTGGCTTTGTCGGCACAAACCGCCCGCGACGACAGGTTTTGCAAGTACTTCCCGCCTTTTTCTGCACCCGTAGCAAAGGCTAGGGCTTGGCTGCGCAGGGGATCTGGATCTATAGTCATATCGTCAACAACCTATATAGGAAAACCTCTATATTGACAATCGACGATATAGATCAGGAGTCAAGCGTCAAGGTTTTTGCGGCGCTGTCCAGTCCTGTGCGGCTGCAAATTTTACTGTGGTTATTGGACCCGCGCCCGCATTTTCCGGTTCAGCGCGATGGGGAACTGGTCAAAGACGGGGTTTGTGTCGGGGCAATCACCGAAAAAACCGGTCTGACGCAGCCAACAATCAGTGCGCATATGAAAAAACTGGCCGGTGCCGGATTGGTCACGGGGCAGAAATTCGGCAACTGGATTTTTTATAAGCCGGATCGGGATCGTTTGGCGCGCTTCGGCGGTGCGTTGCAAGACGCGGCGCTTCGGCCGCCGCGTTAACATCCACAAAGCGTGAAACCCCGATCAGTCTTCGAAACGGACCTTGCCGATAAAAGGCAGGTTGCGATTTCGCTGCGCAAAATCAATGCCATAGCCGACAACAAATTCATCGGGGATTTCAAATCCAATCCAATCGGCACGAATATCGACTTCGCGGCGGCTGGGTTTATCCAGCAGTGCAATGGTACGCAGGCGGGCAGGGCCGCGCGATTCCAACAGATGAATGACGTGATTCAGCGTGTGGCCGGTATCGACAATATCTTCGACCAGCAACACGTCGCGCCCTTCGATAGGGCCGCGCAAGTCTTTGAGAATGCGCACTTCTCGGCTCGATTCCGTTGCGTTCCCGTAGGAAGAGGCCTCAAGAAAATCCACCTCGACCGGCATGTCCAATTCGCGCACCAGATCCGCGATAAAAACAAAGGACCCGCGCAGCAGACCGACAACAACCAGCTTATCCGTCTCGGAGAAGTCGTTTTGGATTTCGCGGCTGAGTTCTTCGATCCGCGCGGCGATGGATTTGGCCGAAATCATCTCGTCTACGACATATGGACGCTGTGTCATGGCTTTGCCCTTGTATTTTCCGCGTTAGAATACGACATCTTACCGACAAGTCACGGCCAGAAAGTGCTCAATGATCGCATTTTGCATAGCCGTTAACGCCCCGGTCGCAAGAGAGCAAGATGCCTTCCCATTCCGAGACAAAACGCCTGCCTTACTCCGCCCAACAAATGTATGACCTTGTTGGGGATGTGGCGAGCTATCCGAAGTTTTTGCCGTGGACGGCTGCGGCCCGTATAAGGTCCTCCGATCAACATGCTGATCACACCGAAATGCTGGCTGATCTGGTGATCAGTTTCAAAGTGTTTCGTGAACGTTTCGGCAGCCGTGTGCGTTTGTTCCCGGGCGAGATGCGCATTGAAACCGAATATCTAGATGGACCGTTCAAATATCTGGTGTCGAACTGGCGCTTTGTTGATGCGCCTGATGGCGGTTGCGACGTGTCCTTTGACGTGGATTTCGAGTTCAAAAACGTGATTTTGCAAAAGGCTGCGGGTCTGTTCTTTTACGAGGCCATGCAGCGCATTGTCCGGGCTTTTGAGGGACGGGCGCAGGTTCTTTATGACACATGACTGGCTGATCCCGGCTTTGGCCGATCCGCCCCCCGAGGCGCTGGACATGATGCGTTTGTCTTTGGTGGATTGGGCGGCCTGCGGAATAGCCGGCCGGTCTGAACCTGTCGCGCAAATCACCCGCGCCATGGCATTGGATGAAGGCGGAACAGCTCAGGCATCGCTGTTTGGCGGCGGCCAAGTGCCTGCCCGTGCGGCGGCTTTGGTCAATGGGGCAACCAGCCATGCGCTGGATTACGACGACACACATTTCGCCCATATCGGCCACCCGTCTGTTGCCGTGAATTCCGCCGCTTTGGCGATGGCGCAGCTACAAGGTGCGGATTTCGATGCATTTTGGCGCGCCTGTTTGGCTGGTTGTGAGGCTTCGATCCGGATCGGGTTGGAACTGGGGCGCGGACATTATCAGGTCGGGTTTCATCAAACCGGCACGGCCGGAGCCTTTGGGGCGACAGTTGCCGCAGGGGTTCTTTTGGGGCTGACCAAAGGCCAAATGGCACATGCCATTGGCTTGGTCAGCACCCGCGCTTCGGGGTTGAAATCGCAATTCGGAACGATGGGAAAACCTTACAACGCGGGGATTGCGGCCTCGAACGGGGTTGAGGCGGCTTTGCTGGCGTCACGGGGTTTTATCTCAAATCCGGATGCTTTGACGGGCCAGAACGGGTTTTTGCCGACGCATCATGCAGACGGCACGGGCGCACAGCCGGACGGGTGGTTGATGACCCAAATCAGTCACAAGTTTCACGCCTGTTGTCACGGGTTGCATGCGGTGCTTGAAGCTGTAGAGACGTTGAAACCCTGCGATCCAGCAGCGATTGAACGCATAGACATCGCAACCCATCCGCGTTGGTTGACCGTGTGCAATCTGCCCGATCCGAAAACCGGTCTTGAGGCGAAATTCAGCTATCGGGCTGTGGTTGCCTTGTCATTGTTGGGATTTGATACTGCGGCGCTGTCGACCTATGAGGACGTGGTTCTGTCGCATCCCGAGTTGGCCGGACTACAGAGTAAAATCAACGTGACGGGCGATGCAGGTCTCCCTGAAACCGCATCGCGGATTTCCATTGTGTCTTCTGAAAGTGTGGCTGCCTATTTTGACTTGAACAGCCCGATAGATGTTCAAACCCGATCCGCGAAAATCAAATCCAAAGCCAAAGCTTTGACCGGCGACGACGCCCTTTGGCATGCGGTTGCAAACGAAAACCTGCAGCAGATTGTGGCTCTGATCGGCGCTGCCTAACGTGGATTTTCTCGGCGTTTTGCACTGGCTTTCTTGAAACCCCTCAGACTGCATTGTTTCCACGGCTTTTAGGCGTGCAAACAAAAAGGGGCCCCGCGAAGGGCCCCTTTGTTATGTCGCAAGCGTACGAAAATCAGCTGTTGTGATCGTAGGCGCGTTCGCCGTGCACCATCAGGTCCAGCCCGTTGGTTTCGGTTTCCGCGTCAACCCGCAGCGGTGTGATGGCTTTGACGATAAAGATCAGCGCCACTGTCACAACTGTGGTGAAGATCCCCACGATGACCAAGCCGCCCAGCTGGGCCGCCCATGTGCCAGCGCCAAAGACGGCGATCATGATTGTGCCAAAGATGCCGCCAACGCCGTGAACCGCAAACACATCCAGTGTGTCGTCGATTTTCAACTTGTTGCGTACCAAGGTCACCGCTTCCTGACACAGCACACCGGCGATGGCACCGATGGCCAAGGCTTCTATCGGGCCGACAAAGCCGGATGCGGGGGTGATCGACGCCAGACCGGCGATTGTACCGGTGACAAGGCCAACCAGCGATGCTTTGCCAAACTTGATCTTTTCCCACAAGGCCCATGACAGCGATGCTGTTGCCGCTGAGATATGCGTTACAGTCAGCGCCATGGCCGCGCCGCCATCTGCCGCCAGTTGAGAGCCGCCGTTAAAGCCGAACCAGCCGACCCAAAGCATGGCCGCACCGATCATGACATAGCCGGGGTTGTGTGGCGGAGTGTTGTGGTTTTTGCGCGGGCCAAGAAAGACCGCAATCAAGATCGCTGCCAGACCGGCTGTTTCGTGCACCACAATACCGCCTGCAAAGTCTTTGACACCGATCTCGCCGAAAATGCCACCATCTGCCAGAAATCCGCCGCCCCAGATCCAGTGAACCACCGGTGCGTAGCACAGCAGCATCCAAAGGCCGGAAAACAGCATCACAAAACCAAATCCGATGCGTTCGACATAAGCGCCGACGATCAGCGCCGGTGTGATGATGGCAAAAGTCATCTGAAAGGCAAAGAACAGCACTTCTGGAAGTGTGCCTGACAGGCTATCCGCCGTAACACCGTTCAAGAACGCTTTGTCCAAGCCGCCCCAAAAACCGGTTCCGCCGCCGCCAAAGGCGATGGAGTAGCCGACAGCCAGCCAAAGCACGCTCATCAGGCAGGCGATGGCGTAGCAATGCATGAAAACGCTGAGCACGTTGCGCGCCCGTACAAGCCCGCCGTAAAACAATGCCAAACCCGGCAGTGTCATGAACAGCACCAGCGCAGTGGCGACGATGATCCAGGCGGTATCCGCTCCGTTCATTGGTCTTTCCCTTCAGTTGTCCCGTTTGACAGGGCTTCAAGCGGGATTCGGACGCGGAAAAAAGATGCAAGGTGGTTTCAGGCTGCGTAAATCTGCGCCGGTTTGCGTATTGCTCAAAATATAGGCTCTAAAATTCCAATACGCCCCAAAATAGGGCGTTTTGGAATTTTTCAATTTGCGTAGCAATTGGGCGGCAATTGATGTGCCTGCTTAGTTTGAGAGCGCTACCAAGATCAAGGACAGGGCGTGCAGGGTGGCCGCGCTGCGGACCTCGGCGCGCCCCAAGGCTCCGTGTTCGACGGTTTCGCTGGTGACGCCTTGGGCGGTGGCAAGGGCATAGCAGACCCTGCCTTCGGGTTTGAAATCAGAGCCACCGGGCCCTGCGATGCCGCTGATCGCCACGGCAATATCGGCCTTGGCGGCGGACAGTGCCCCAAGCGCCATCTCGCGCGCGACCTCTTCGGAGACGGCACCGTAGGTTTCCAATGAGGCCGGGCGGACGCCCAGCATTTCTGCTTTGGCGGTGTTGGAATAGGTGACAAAGCCGCGTTCAAAAATCGCCGAACTGCCCCCAATGTCGGTCAAAGCTGCTGCAACCTTGCCGCCTGTGCAGCTTTCGGCGCAGGTGACGGTCTTGCCCTGAGTGCGGGCAAGATCCAGAATTTGGGCTGCAAGCGCTTCGGTCACATCAGCACCCCGTGATAAAGAGAGGCAAGCGCAATGGTGCAAATCGCGGCGAACAGGCCAGCGACAACATCATCCAGCATGACTCCCAAAGGGGTGCCCATACGGTCGGCTTTGCCAATCAGCCACGGTTTGGTGATGTCAAACAGCCGGAACAGCACAAATCCGGCGATCCAGCCGGGCCACAGCCGCCAGATCTCGATCCCCATCATGCCGGCACCGAAGCTGACCGGAAACAGGGCGATCCACTGACCAACCAATTCGTCGATCACCACCCAGCTGGGATCATGGTCTTTTTCGGTCACGGCATTGGCGGTGACCTGCGCAGTTGCATACCACCCCAATCCAAAGGCGAGGGTGGTCAGCGCCACCAGCAAGGTGAACCCGCCTATCTGGTGCACAAGATAGGCCAAAGGCAAAGAGGCCAGCGATCCCCAGGTCCCGGGCGCAGGTTTCAAGAACCCGACATAACAGAGCGATGCGATAGCTTTCATGTTTTCACCAATGTTGCGGTGGCAAGCGCCGCAATCCCTTCTTCGCGTCCTGTAAATCCCAGCCGCTCCGAGGTTGTCGCCTTGATCGACACACGATCAGAAGGCAGCCCCATAATACGGCCCATTTCGGCCATCATAGCGTTGGCGTGTGGCCCTACTTTGGGCCGTTCGCAGATCAAAGTGCAATCGACATTGCCGATCTCAAACCCCTTGTCGCGGGCCAGATCGCAGGCATGGCGCAAGAAAATCTCGCTCGCGGCCCCTTTCCACTGCGGATCAGAGGGCGGAAAATGGCGGCCGATGTCACCCATCGCCAGCGCGCCATAAATCGCATCGGTGACCGCATGCATGCCGACATCGGCATCGCTATGACCTTTCAGTTTGCGATCATGCGGCACGCTGACCCCGCATAGAATGACATGATCACCCTCCTCGAAGGCGTGTACGTCAAAGCCGTTGCCAAGCCGTATGTCCATGCTGTTCTCCTTAGGGGCCAGTAATTGTGCTGCCCGATCAAAATCATCGGGGCCGGTTATTTTCAAGTTCCGCTCATCACCCGGAACGATGGCGACGTCCATCCCTGCGGCGCGTGCCACTTCTACATCATCCGCCGCGCCGCCGGGGTGGGCGCGGTGCGCGGCTAGAATGGCAGCGTAGTGGAAGCCCTGTGGCGTTTGGGCGCGAAACAGCCCGCTGCGATCGCGGGTGCCGGTGACACGTTGCGCCGCGCCGGTCCAAAGCGCATCCGTTACCTCAAGGGCAGGGGCCGCGCCTGAGTAGGCTTCAAGCGCGTCCAGCACCGATTGTGCAACCGGCCAAGGCAGGCAAGGGCGGGCGACATCGTGAATAAGAACGTGGTCGGGCGGCGATATTGCCAAGGCCTCAAGCCCGTTTCGGACCGATCCGGCGCGATCTGCTGCACCATGTACCAGCGTCACTTCCAAGCCGTTGATTAGATCCATAGCGCGGGTTTCATCGTCCGGGTGGATGACCATAATGACCTGATCCAGCGCGCAAAACGCCTCAAGCGTCCAGCGCGCGACAGGTTTTCCGGCGACCTCTTGCCATTGTTTTGGCAGTGGCCCTTTGGCTCGGGTGCCGCGCCCTGCGGCGACGATGATGGCAGCTGTTGTCATGGTCTCACCTTCTACTGGCACGGGTTTATGCGCTGCGGCGCGCATTCGCAATCTGGCAAGAGAGGTGATTAAATATTAGGCAGTTGACAGGAATTGCTGCGGCGCAACATGCAAAAATGGCTTGAAATATTGTAGAGTATGGGCGCAGGGGCTACGTAATAGGCAATGCACAAGGATTAGGCGTTTGGGCTTTTCTCTCGGAAAACAAAGGATATCGGCACCTGTGATACTCGCCCCTCTGGCGGGAATCACCGATTTGCCGTTCCGCAATCTGGTGTCCAGCTTTGGCGCAGGCTTGGTGGTGTCCGAGATGATTGCATCGGGCGAATTCCTGACAGCCCGTCCCGGCACCCGTGAAAAGGCAGAACTGGGCGCGCAAATCGAAAACACATCGGTCCAGATCGCGGGCCGTGACGCGGGGGCCATGTCCGAAGCGGCAAAGCGTGTGGCTGACATGGGCGCGCGGGTGATTGACATCAACATGGGGTGCCCCGCGAAAAAGGTCACAGGCGGTTGGTCCGGCTCTGCTTTGATGCAGATGCCAGACCATGCACTTAGCCTGATCGAAGCCGTCGTGGCGGCGGTGGATGTACCAGTTACGCTCAAGACGCGGCTGGGTTGGGACGGCGCATCAATCAACGCGCCAGTGCTTGCGTCCCGCGCAGTTCAAGCCGGCGTTCAGATGGTGGTGATCCACGGCCGGACGCGCTGTCAGTTTTACAAAGGTCGGGCCGATTGGCACGCGATCCGCGCGGTCCGCGAGGCGATTGACGTGCCGTTGATTGCCAATGGCGATATTGTCGGATCAGGATCGGCGCGGGCGGCTTTGCGCGGCTCTGGCGCAGATGGCGTGATGGTTGGACGCGGCACGCAAGGTGCGCCTTGGAAGCTGGCGGAAATTTCGGCGGCGCTCTATGGGACGCCGCAACCGGACATCCCATATGGAAAGGCCTTTAGTGACATGGTTTCAGGCCATTACGAAGCAATGCTCGGCTTTTACGGTGAGGTGCTGGGCAATCGCTGCGCCCGCAAACATCTGGGCTGGTATATGGACCGCGCCGCGACCCCGCGTGCGCTTAGGGCCCGCGTATTGACTGAAAAAAGCAGCGCAGAGGTGCTGCGCCTGCTGCCCGAAGCCCTAGCCAACGACATGCAGGAGGCCGCATAATGCCACAATCTGATGCTATCTGGTCTTCTTTGCCGGTTCCGGCGCTGTTGATTGATCCCGATCAAAATATCGGTGGTGTAAACCCTGCTGGCGAAGGCTTTTTGAACGCGTCGTCCAAGTCCCTGATGGGGCAACCGGTCTGGGATCGTGTTCATATTGACGCCCCGCTTGAGGAAAGCCTGGCCCGTGCGCGAAAAAATGGCACGGCACTTTTTGTGAATGATGTGGATGTGGGCACCGGCAATCGCGCGCCTTTGGTGTGTAATTTGCAGATTGCCCCGCTGCAGGGGCGGATAGGCTGGATGATGATGCTGATTTCACCGCGCGAATTGGCGGGGCGGATGACGCAAAACCATTCGGTGAAATCCGCAGCCAAATCCGCCATCGGCATGGCCGAAATGCTGGCGCATGAAATCAAGAACCCGCTGGCGGGCATCACCGGCGCGGCGCAGTTGGTCAGTATGAATTTGCCGCCAGAAGACCTTGAACTGACCGATCTGATTGTTGAAGAAACCCGCCGGATTGTGAAACTGCTTGAGCAGGTCGAACAATTCGGGAACCTGTCGGAACCTGTCCGGCGCGAGGTCAACATTCACGATGTGTTGGACCGGGCCCGCAGATCCGCGTCGCTGGGCTTTGGTGGTCATATGACCATCATCGAAGACTATGACCCGTCCTTGCCCATGGCATCTGGCGACCCTGACCAGCTTGTCCAGGTGATCCTCAATTTGCTTAAAAACGCATCAGAAGCTGCGGATTCCAAAGGCGGCACCATTCGGTTGCACACCTATTACGACCATAGTTTTCGCACTCGCCGTGCGGATGGGTCGGCGCAAACCCTACCGCTGCAAATCGAAATCATCGATGACGGCAAAGGCTTGCCGCCGGACATTGCCAGCGATGTGTTCGATCCCTTTGTATCCGGCCGTGAAAACGGCACAGGCCTCGGCCTCGCTTTGGTGAGCAAAATCATTTCAGACCACGACGGCTGGATTTCGGTGGACAGTGTCCCCGGCCGGACCGTTTTTCGTATATCGTTGCCCCGCGCTGTTACAAAGCCGACGGGCCATGCCAAGGAGACTAAGTGATGGATGGAACCGTCCTTGTTGCCGATGATGATCGCACAATCCGTACCGTTTTGACCCAAGCGTTGACCCGCGCGGGGTGCAAGGTGCACGCCACCTCAAGCTTGACCACGCTTATGCGCTGGGTCGGCGAGGGCAAAGGGGATGTGGTGATTTCCGATGTGGTGATGCCGGATGGCAATGGTCTGGAAATGCTGCCTAAGATCCATCAAGACCGGCCCGGTTTGCCGGTGATTGTGATTTCGGCCCAAAACACCATCATGACCGCCATTCAGGCCGCCGAGGCCGAGGCATATGACTATCTGCCCAAGCCGTTTGATCTGCCCGATTTGATGAAACGCACCGCCAAGGCGCTGGATACGCGCAACCGTGCGCCACGCCGAGAAGAGCCGGTGACCGGTGCAGATGCGCCCGAAGAGCTGCCCTTGGTTGGCAAGACGCCAGCGATGCAATCGCTCTACCGTTTGGTCGCGCGGGTGATGAATACCGATTTGCCCGTTTTGGTGACGGGCGAAAGCGGCACCGGCAAGTCTTTGATTGCCAAGGCATTGCACGATTTTTCAGATCGGCGGAGCTTGCCTTTTGTGACCGTCACGGGTGCCGATTTGACAGAGCTGGACGGGCCTGCACGGGTTCTGGCGCGGGTGCGCGGCGGTACGCTTTTGATCGACGAAATCGCGGATATCGATGACGAAGTTCAAGGCCGCATCGTGCGTATGATGGATGTGCCGGGGGACCACGTGCCGCGATTTATCGCGTCTTCGCAGTATGATGCCACGTCCTTGATTGAAGACGGCAAGGTGCGCAAGGATCTGTTCTATCGTCTGGACGGGGCCGCCATTGAGGTGCCGGGCCTGCGTGAACGGGTTGAGGATATTCCCCTTTTGGCGCAGCATTTCCTGACCCGCACCGAACGTGACGGATCTCCGCGGCGGGTGTTGTCAGATGGTGCAGCAGAGCTGTTTCGCGTCTATTCATGGCCCGGAAATGTGCGCCAGTTGGAAAACGCGGTGCGCCGCCTTAGCCTGACCAGCCGGTCCGAAGAAATCAGCCGGTCCGAAGTTGAAACCGTTTTGGGCAACCAGCCGGACACGGGGCCGGTTCTGCGCGGCGGGGATGGCGACAAGCTGGGCGATAGTGTTGCGCGCCATCTGCGCCGGTATTTCGATCTGCACGGTGCTTTGTTGCCGCCGGCGGGTCTGTATGGCCGGATTTTGCGCGAAGTAGAGGCCCCGCTGATCGAGATCGCCCTTGAGGCAACGGGCGGGAATCAGGCCAAATGTGCTGATTTATTGGGAATCAACCGAAACACTCTCAGAAAGAAAATCACAGAGCTTGATATTAACGTGACACGCCGCCGCAAGTTGATGTAAAAGGGTCACATAACTGTGGCGCCGATGCTTTGTTGTGTTGGAAAGACCACAAAATGTGGCGGTAGCTGGCTTGGGGAACCCTAAGTCGGCGCATCAGTAAGAGGTTTGGCTGTGGCCACTAGGGCACGCTCTTGGACATGGAGCCGGTTTACGCGGCTGCGCCGGAAACGGCGTGTTCAGAATGCAATGACGTTGACTGTGGTCGCGTTGGGGCCGATTCTGGCGTTGGTGACTTTTTTGGTTTTGGGCCCTCTGGATCAGGGGGCCACAGAAATCAGTCTGCGTTTGGTCATTTTGGCCGATCTGGTTTATGTGATGCTGCTGGCCGCGATGGTTTTGGGGCGTGTTGCCAGAATGATCGCGGACCGGCGGGCAAAATCTGCCGGATCACGCTTGCACATGCGTTTGACCGCCGCTTTTGCCTTGATGGCATTGTTGCCAACCATCACCGTTGCGGTTTTCGCGGTTCTCACCATCAATATCGGGCTTGAGACATGGTTTTCCAGCCGTGTGCAAAACGTGGTCGGGGCGTCGCTGGCTGCAGCAAAATCCTATGATGAACAACAGCGGCAGGGGCTGACGCAGGATGTCTGGGCGTTGGGGGGGTTTGTTGACGCCAGCCGCAGCCGCAATTTCAGCATGGACGACGGCGATCTGCGCCAAGTGCTAAGCCAGGGCCAAGGTCAAATCCAGCGTGGTCTGCGCGAAGCCTATATCATCAACGGGGACGGCGAAATTCGCGCCCGCGGCGAACGCAGTTATTTGTTTGATTACGAAAAACCCGATGAGGCACAGTTTGACGGACTTGCCGATACGCCGGTTGTGTTGATCCCGGACTGGCCCAATAACGAATATCGGGCGTTGATCCAGTTGCGCGCCTTTAACGACCGCTATTTGTATATCAGCCGCGAAGTTGACGGCGCGTTGCTTGAACTGCTGGACGAAACCCAGGAAACCGCGCGATTATACCAACAACAAGAAAGCGAGCGTGGGCGTCAACTGTTTGATTTTGCTTTGCTATATCTTGGGTTTGCGGTGCTTTTGATCCTTGCGGCAACATGGGCCGGGTTGTGGTTTGCCGAACGCCTCAGCCGCCCTGTTGGCCGTCTGACTGGCGCGGCGCAACGGGTCGGGACAGGCGATCTGGATGTTCAGGTCTTCGAAGACGACGGCAATGACGAAATCTCCATGCTGGGCCGGTATTTCAACCAGATGACCCGTCAGTTGAAAGGGCAACGCGAAGAGTTGCTGGAAAACACCCGCCAGATTGAACGCCGCCAGCGATTGTTCGATTCCGTTTTGACCTCTGTTACCTCTGGCGTTGTCGGGCTGGACGCGGATGGCAAAGTGACTTTTGTGAACCGGTCCGCCGAAAGGTTGCTTGGCTGGCATGAAACCCACCGCTCTGACCCGATTTCGGTTGCTGTTCCGGAATTCGGACCAGTCTTTGATCGTTTGCGCGATGAGGGCCGCGAGACGGTTCAAGAAGAAATCAAAGTCAGCCGTGAAGGCCAGATGGAAAACCTGTTGGTGCGGGTCTCGCGCCGCCGCAGGACCGATGGCAGCCTTGAGGGGTATGTTGTGGCTTTTGATGACGTGACCGATCTGGTCAGCGCACAGCGCACCGCAGCATGGGGGGATGTCGCGCAGCGGATCGCCCATGAGATCAAGAACCCGCTGACCCCCATCCAGTTGTCCGCAGAACGCATTCGCCGCAAGTTTGGCCGTCAACTGGATGAAAAAAGCGCCGAGCAGCTGGAAGATATGACCGATGTCATCATCCGCCAGACCGGCGATTTGCGCCGCATTGTGGACGAGTTCTCGAAATTTGCACGGATGCCGGAACCGGAACGCAAGCCCGAAGATCTGGGTGAATTGTTGCGGGCTGCTGTATTGTTGCAAGACAACGGCCAGCCGCACGTGCGTTTTGTATCGGACATTTCGCGCAAACCAATGCCCGCGGATCTGGATTCGACCATGATCGGGCAGGCGCTTACCAATCTGATGAAAAACGCCGGCGAAGCGATTGAGAGCCTGCAAAAGCAAGGGGCCCCGGACGGGCACCGGCCTGAAATCCGCGTATCGGCCAAGCTGATCGACGAAGGCAGCGCAGAAATTCGTATTATGGACAATGGTATAGGCCTGCCTGAAGACCGCGCCAGCCTGTTTGATCCATATGTCACCACCCGCGATGAGGGCACCGGCCTTGGCCTGCCCATCGTGAAGAAGATCATCGAAGAACACGGCGGCACGCTGGTTCTTGAGAATGCACCGGCCTTTTCGGATGGTGCCAATATAGGGGCTATGGCTGTGATCAAACTGCCGCTGACCAAAGCGGTTGACGGCGAAGATCACGCCCGGCTTTTGGAAGGAGTTTAACATTGGGTTTGGCGAGGAGCATGACATGAGCGATATTCTAATCGTCGATGACGAACGTGATATTCGGGAACTGATCGGGGATATCCTTGAAGACGAAGGATATACCACCCGGTTGGCCGGCAACAGTCAGGATGCAATGGCCGAGATCGAGGCGCAGCCACCGGCGCTTTTGATCCTCGATATCTGGCTTAAAGACAGCAAGATGGATGGAATCGACATCCTCAAATGCGTCAAGCGTGACAACCCCGATGTGCCCGTTGTGATTATCTCGGGCCATGGCAACATTGAAATTGCCGTCGCTGCGATCAAGCAGGGGGCGTATGATTTTATCGAAAAGCCTTTTAATATTGACCAGTTGCTGGTGGTCATCCGCCGCGCAATGGAAGCATCCTTGCTGCGCCGTGAGAACAGCAAGCTCAAGCAGGGGGATAGCAAACCCTCCGAGATGATTGGCGACAGCGCGTCCTTCCGTATTTTGCAAGGTCAGCTTGATAAGGTCACCAAATCCAATGGCCGCGTTATGCTAAGCGGTCCGGCTGGCAGCGGCAAAGAAGTGGCGGCGCGCTATGTGCATGCCAATTCCAACCGTGCCAACGCGCCCTTTGTGACCGTCAATTGTGCTGGCATGGAACCCGAAGTCATGGAGCCGATGCTCTTTGGCTATGAGGGCGGCCAACGCGGTGTTGAACCCGGTCTGCTGGAACAGGCGCATGGCGGGGTGATCTATTTTGACGAAGTGGCGGACATGCCATTTGGGACGCAATCCAAGATCCTGCGGGTTCTGGTGGATCAGCAATTCACCCGTGTCGGCGGATCTGACAAAGTGAAAGTGGATTTGCGGGTGATCAGTTCGACCAACCGCAATCTGCAGGACGCTATTGCCTCGGGCCTGTTTCGCGAAGAATTGTATCACCGGCTGAATGTGGTGCCGATTGCTGTGCCGTCCTTGGCCGAGCGCCGCGAAGATATTCCGGTTTTGGCACAGTATTTCATTGAGCACTGCAATCAAAACCAAGGTCTGCCGCTGCGGATGATGTCCGAAGATGCGGTTGCTTTGATGCAAACGATGACTTGGCCGGGCAATGTGCGCCAGCTTAAGAACCTGATCGAACGGGTGTTGATCCTGGGCGACGGAACCGGCCCGATTGAGGCGCGCGAATTGCCTCAGGACGCTGGCCCAACCGAAAGCGACGATGGCCGTGTTGTGTTGTCCGGCACTCTGGCCACCTTGCCGCTGCGCGAAGCCCGTGAGGCCTTTGAACGGGAATACCTGCTGACACAGATCAACCGGTTTGGCGGCAATATCTCTCGCACGGCATCCTTTGTCGGGATGGAACGCTCGGCGCTGCACCGCAAGCTGAAGTCGCTTGGGGTTGTGACGTCGCAAAAAGCCGGCGCGCGGGTGGCCCAATTGGAAGAAGAAGTGGAAGAAGCCTCCTGATCGGGGCTTTGGTCGTGTTCGGGGGTGACATGCGGTTAGCAACCAAGGGTCTGTGCCTGAGTTTGGCGGTATTGGCTGTGGCGGGATGCGCCGCGCCAAGAGCTGATCAGGGGGTGCCGCAAACAATGGCTTTTGCCCAGATCGATGCAGAAGAGGCCAAGATCGCCGATTTGGCAGACGCGATTGCGCGGTTGTCACCATCGATTGATCCGGATGAAGCGGCGCGCGTTGCCCGCATCGCAGTCGAGGAACCCCTGCAATGGGCGCGTGATTGGGGCATGGAAGACGCCCCTTACATTCACAATATCAAAGTGAACCGGGGGACCAAACCGCGCGGATTGTGCCGGCATTGGGCGGATGATTTGCAAGCCCGCATGGCCCGCGAAGGGTTTCAAACGCTGGATTGGCATCGGGCAATTGCCAATCACGACAATATATTGGTGGAACATTCGACCCTGATTGTGTCGGCCCGCGGCGCATCTATGGAACAGGGGATTTTACTTGATCCATGGCGGCTCGGGCAGGGGGAGCTATTCTACAGCGCCGTGCGCAAAGATCCCAAATACGACTGGGTGCCGCGCCAAGAGGTGTTTGCCCAAAAACGTGAATGGAAAGAACGCCGCGCTGCCAAGGCTATGCGGTAGACCGGTGGGATTGCCAGCCGTGCAGACATTTCTAATCCGGATTGGTCTCCGGTCGCGGGCCTAAGTTTTTAGCAAATGCAGTGGCCTGCCATGCAAGGGCTGCCGTCTAAACATGCCAGATGATTGACGGTGGCGCAGGGGCGTGTCATGCCTCGGATCTAAACCATTAAAGAGGATGGGCATGAAGGTCATCATTTGCGGGGCAGGGCAGGTCGGCTGGCAGATCGCGCGGCATTTGTCTGGAGAACGGAATGATGTGACCGTTGTCGACAACAATCCCGAACTGGTCCGGCGCGCCACCGACACGTTGGACGTGCAGGGCATTGCAGGCTTTGCCTCCTATCCCGATGTTCTCGAAAAGGCAGGTGCGCGCGACGCAGATATGTTGATTGCCGCGACTTATTCTGACGAAGTCAATATGGTCACCTGTCAGGTGGCCCATTCGGTTTTCGAAGTTCCGCGCAAGATTGCGCGGCTGCGGTCTCAAAGTTACCTGACCGCGATTTATTCTGACCTATATCGGCGCGACCACCTGCCTATTGACGTGGTGATCAGCCCCGAACGCGAAGTCGCAGAGGCGGCCTTGCAACGTTTGGCGGCCCCCGCAGCCTTTGACACAGAGACTTTTCTAGACGGCGGCGCGCAGCTAATGGGGCTGTCCATCGAAGAAGACTGCCCCGTGGTGAACACACCGATCCGCCAGCTTAGTGATTTGTTTTCGACACTGCGGTCCGTTGTTGTTGGTGTGCGCCGCGAAGGTACTTTGTTTGCGCCCGAAACCAGCGACCAATTGTTTGTGGGTGATAGCTGTTATGTCATGGTCCATCAGGACGACATTCCACGCACTTTGGAAATTTTCGGCAAACGCCTGCGCAAACAAGAACGGGTGGTCATTGTCGGCGGCGGCAACGTCGGTCTGGCTGTGGCCAAGCACCTTGAGGCGGGCACCAGCCGTGTGCGCGCCAAAATGATTGAACGCAAACGCAAATGTGCGGAGCATGCCGCAGAAGAGCTGGAGCGCACAATTGTGCTGCATGGCGACGGTATGGATGGGGCGTTGCTGGCCGAGGCGGGGGCAGATCGCGCGGATGCGACGCTCTGCGTGACTGACGATGATAAGGTCAATATGCTCTCTGCCGTGCGTGCCAAGGCGGCGGGCTGCAAAATGGTGATTGCGCTGATCAACGATCCGACTTTGGTGCCGTTGATGGAACCTTTGGGGATCGATGCCTATATCAACCCGCGCCAAACCACAGTGAGTTCGATCTTGCGCCACATTCGTCACGGGCGGGTGAAATCTGTGTATTCGATTGGTGACGCAGAGGCAGAAGTGATCGAGGCGGAGGTGTTGTCCACGTCGCCGATTGCGGGCACCAAAGTCCGCGATATCGATTTTCCCGAAGGCGTGTTGATTGGTGCGGTGCGCAAAGGTGACAAAATCGTGCGGATCACCGGCGGTCTGCAAATTGATGAGGGCGATCACATCGTCTTGTTTGCGCTTAGTCAGGATGTCGCCGAAGTGGAACGCCTGCTTCAGGTCTCGATCGACTTTTTCTAACCCGAGAGGCCCCGCCATGCCGAAAGGCCCCGCCCTGAACAAGGCCGCCCGATGAACACGATCAAGAACCTGCCGTTTTTCCTGTTGATGTTGGGGATTTCGTCGCTTTCGGCGATGGTTCCCGCGACCTATGCCTTGATGATCGAGGAATTTCACGACGCGCGGTCGTTCTTTTATGGCGGGTTGATCGGGCTGATCATGACCGCAATGTTTGGTATCGCATTGGCCACCCGACCTCACAACGGCAGCGCCCTTAGCCAGTTGGTGGCCTTGCTGGCGGGTTTTGCCTTGTTGCCGGTCTTGCTGGCTGTCCCGTTTCAAGAAGCGGTGCGGAACACGTCCTTTACCAGTGCCTACTTCGAAATGGTGTCTGCGATGACCACCACAGGGGCAACCTTGTTTGATCCAAGCCGGTTGTCCGGACCCGAGCACCTCTGGCGGGCCCAAGTGGGATGGATGGGCGGTTTGTTGATGTGGGTTTCTGCCTCTGCCATCCTTGCGCCCTTGGCTCTTGGCGGCTTTGAAGTCACGGCCGTTGGCGCTCCCGGTCAGACCTTGATCCAAGGCGGGGGGCGCGGCGAAAAAAATGACCCAGCTGCACGTCTGTTACGCAGCACCCAAGTGCTGTTCCCGATTTACACCGGCCTGACACTTGCGCTGTGCGTGATGCTGTTGGTGGCGGGTGATCCGCCCTTGGTGGCGCTGAGCCATGCGATGTCCACCATGGCAACATCGGGTATTTCCCCCCTTGGCGGTGTGCAAGGCAGCCCCAGCGGAATGCCCGGTGAGATGATCGTTTTTTGCTTTTTGTTCTTTGCTCTGTCGCGGCTGACGTTTTCAGCGGACACGGGGCATAAAACCCGCAATGGACTGTTGTTTGATCCAGAGTTTCGCATGGGGCTGGTGATTGTCCTGATAATCCCGGCACTGCTGTTTTTGCGCCATTGGGTCGCCTCGTTCGAAGTTGGCGAAGAGCAAAACCTGCTTGCGGGCTTTCGGGCACTTTGGGGCAGTTTGTTCACCGCAATGTCCTTTTTGACGACAACCGGCTTTGTCAGCGGCGATTGGGGCGCGGCGCAGGGCTGGTCCGGCCTGTCGACGCCGGGGATCATCCTGATTGCTCTGGCGATCTTTGGCGGCGGTGTTGCAACGACAGCGGGCGGGGTGAAACTGCTGCGGGTCTTTGCCTTATACGTCAACGGTGCGCGTGAAATCGAGAAACTGGTCCACCCGTCGTCGGTTGGCAGCTCTGGCCCGGTGATGCGGCGGATCCAGCGCAAAGGCGCTTTTATCGCTTGGGTGTTTTTTATGCTTTTTGCGGTGACCTTGGCGATTTTGACGATGATTTTCGGGCTTTACGGGTTGGACTTTGAATCCTCGGTCGTATTGACCGTAGCCTCCTTGTCCAACACCGGGCCGTTGATTTCAGCCGCTCCATCGATCCCGATTGATCTGATTGCACTGCCGCCATCCGCCAAACTGGTTTTAAGTGGGGCGATGGTCTTGGGGAGGCTGGAATTGCTTGCGATTATTGTGATGATCAGCCCCGATATCTGGCGCGGATAGGACACTGTTTGTAAAAGCGCGATTTTTGCGCTGGCAACTCGTTAATTAGTTGGACATACTCATTTGAATGAGGGACGGCCCGTATTGGGGGCACAAGCAAGAATAAAAGGCAATTCAATGGCTTCGGATAGACAGAACCTGCAGGACGCTTTTCTAAATCACGTCCGCAAGACCAAAGTTCCGGTGACGGTTTTTTTGATTAACGGGGTGAAGCTGCAAGGCGTGATCACTTGGTTTGACAATTTTTGTGTGCTGCTGCGTCGCGACGGACAGTCGCAACTGGTATACAAGCATGCGATTTCGACCATCATGCCAAGCCAGCCCATCAACCTCTATGACGGTGAAGACGCCTCTTGAAGGAACATTCCGCGCATGTGACCCGCGCTTGGGTTCTACATCCTGACATTAAATCGGATCGGGGCCGGCGTGATGCGTCTATGGCCTTGGAAGAGGCTGTGTCTCTCGCTCATGCTTTGCCTGAGCTTGAGGTGGTCGGTTCGGATATTGTTCCGCTGCCCAAACCGCAGCCGGGAATGCTGTTTGGTTCTGGCAAAGTTGCAGAACTGGCGGCTAAGCTTGAAGCCAATGACGTCGAACTGGTGCTGATTGACGGGCCGGTGACACCTGTCCAGCAACGCAATCTGGAAAAAGAATGGGGGGTCAAGCTGCTTGACCGAACCGGTCTGATCCTCGAGATTTTCTCGGATCGGGCAGCAACGCGCGAAGGTGTGTTGCAGGTCGAAATGGCGGCTTTGTCCTACCAGCGGACCCGCTTGGTGCGTGCATGGACCCACCTAGAACGCCAGCGTGGCGGGCTTGGCTTTGTCGGTGGTCCCGGTGAAACCCAGATCGAAGCAGACCGCCGTGCCATTGACGAACAGTTGGTGCGCTTGAAGCGTCAGCTTGAAAAAGTTCAGAAAACCCGTGAATTGCATCGAAAAGCGCGGGCCAAAGTGCCCTATCCGATTGTGGCGCTTGTTGGGTATACAAACGCCGGAAAATCCACACTTTTCAACCGGTTGACCGGCGCAGAAGTGATGGCGAAGGACATGCTGTTCGCGACGCTTGACCCAACCATGCGGTCGGTGCGTCTGCCTACCGGGGCGGATGTAATTTTGTCCGATACGGTTGGGTTTATCTCTGATCTGCCGACCGAGCTTGTGGCCTCTTTCCGCGCCACCCTCGAAGAGGTTCTGGCTGCAGATGTGATTGTGCATGTGCGCGATATTTCACACGCCGAAAGCGCCGCGCAGGCCCGTGACGTCGACACAATTCTGGACAGTCTGGGGGTCGACAAGCGCACGCCGCAGGTCGAACTGTGGAACAAGCTGGACCGGCTCGATCCCGAAGAGGCAGATGCAGTCCGCCAGCGCGCCGCGCGCGAGGATACGATCTTTGCGGTCTCTGCTTTGACTGGCGAGGGCTTGGATGAGTTCCTTGAGGAAGTGACCCGCGCTTTGGGCGAAGAACAACGGGTTGAGGATTTGATCTTGGGGTACGAATTTGGGCGGCAACGGGCTTGGCTCTTTGAAAAGGGTCTGATCGAGGAAGAAGCGCAAGAGGAAGACGGCTATCATCTAACCGTGCGCTGGTCTGCCAAAGACAAAGCCCGCTTCGAAAGTCTCTAGCATCGTGAGGGCAGGCGGTTAACCGGCTGCCCATTTCATGTCAAACAAAGCCTGTGCCATTTTCAGCCGTGCGGCCTGCCGTTTAGACGGCGTGGCGGGCGTGTTTGCCCAAAGCCCAAGGGCGAATGCACGGCACAAGAATGCTGCCACCTTGGGATCGGCGGTTTGCGGACCGTAGCCTTGAGCGAGCGCTGGCAATCCTGCTTGTCCCAAGTCCAAAGCCAGTGAAAATAGATCTCGAAATGGTTCGTCCTCTCTCGCGTTTTCAAAATCGATTCCAAAAAGCGCGTCTTCGCCTTGGATTAGATTGCCCAGCGTGAGGTCGCGGTGGGTAATTGTTTTTGCCGATGGCAACCCGCGCAGGTCCAGTGTTTCATTTGCAAGATGCGTAGCAGCCGCAACAAAAGCGTCGGCTTTGGGCGGTGTACGAGTGCCGTCTCCGCACTGTTCGACCAGCCGCAATAGCCATGTTTTATGCCCAGCTGGCCGGAATGGATGGGGGCGCAGACTATGACTGTGATAGTTTGCAAGCCATTGACCGGACTGCAGTGCAATCCAACCTAGTCGCTCTGGCTGATCGCGAAGATCATCTGCCAGTGTCGTTGTTCCGGCGTCTTGCATCACCATTGAACATAGATCGGCATCAAAGGCCAGAACCTCGCTTGCCCGATAGGGACCGGTGTTCATAAGGTTGGCAACCGCGCATTGCCGCGTGGTTTGGGCGGCGGCTTTGTCGGCATTGCCGGGCCCCCAGATTTTGACCACAGCGGGCACCGGTGCTTCGGTGATCCGAAACACCGTGGCGCGCAGAGGTGCGACCAGTGGTTTGAGCGGCAGCAGATCCCCTGACCAGTCCGGCCACAGCCGCCGCACGGATAGGCTTGCGCCCCGATATGCGGTTTCAGCATCAAGGTGGGTGGCCAAATTCATAAGCGGCTCATGGTTTGGTTAGTTTGGTGATCCCAACCGAGGCAGCCCGTGCCAAATCAACATCCAGCGACATCGGAATATACTCTCCGCGCCGCCAAAGCTGACCAAGATCATCATAGTGGCGCGACAAGAAATGCCCGGATTGGCCGGTCGAAATCACAAACACCGAGCTGTCGGGGTCGGCAAAGTCATAGACGCCGCGATAGGCTGCGCCATGCACATTGGAAAAGGGCGTCGGCCCGATACCCGAGGTGCGCCCGCGCATCAACGTGTTGTCGCCGCCCGATGTGGATTGGGTGATATTCACAAAGGACCGTAGAATTGGCACATCGCCCAAAACCGTGTGTTTGTGTGTGGCTTCATGGGCAGTGCCCCAGCGCAGGCTTTCGAGAGCGGAGCCGTGGTTTTCCTCAATCCAGATCAGCGCATCGTCCAGCGCAAGGCGAGAGATGTCAGCGCAAGATTCGATCTTGACCGACCGGATAACGTCGCACCACTTGGACGCACCGCCGACATTGCGAAACACCCGTTCGATGAACAAAGGCTCTACATGGGTGTATTTATCGGCCAACGTCCCAAGGTCGTCGCGGATCAGACGTTCTTGCAACGCGCGAATCCACGCCGCATAAATCAGCGGTTCGGGCAGATATTCGTTCATCTCACCGTTCCAATTGGCCAGCAGATCCAGCGCGCGTTGGCGCAGCCGTTCCGGTGTGCCTGCCGCGGCCGCTTCGCCGGTGTACCATAAATCGCGGCCCATCAGCGGCAACAGGCTGCGGGCGGTGACGGAAACGGTATCGAGCTGGGCTTCGATGAAACTGTCGCGGGTGTGGACTTTGCGGCCCTGCATCAAGCCCTGCCACCGCTGCACCCGCTGGCTGTCCCCCCAGTCAAAACTGACGTGATTGGGAAAGGACCGGTCGACGGTTTTGTTGTTGGTGTTGCCAACGATGCCGCCTTCGGGGGCCAGAAATTCAGGGTTGGAGGAATAGGGCAGGGTGCCTTGCCAGCGGTTGTCCGCGACCCAACCGGGGGAGGGCATGCGGCCTTGGCTTTGGTGATTTGGGCTGCGGCGCGGCATGGCGCCGACCAGTTTCATCGCGACGTTCGAACCGTCAATCAAAGTCAGGTTCTGCGACGGTGCAATATGGATGCGCGACAGATCAATGGCGTCTTCGACGGATGTTGCGGTCATCAGGCCAATGGCTGCCGACATAGAGGTGTCTTTGGGGGACAGCGCTGTCCAAGACAGGGCGACGACATGTCCCGGCGGGGTCACCGCCTCAAGATCATAGGTTGAGCGCGGCAGCACGGGGCCGTTGTCTGTCCAGCGCAGGGTCAGCGTAATCGGCGCGGCGTCTTTGATATTGATGATCGATTTGCGGGTGACAAACGGTTTGAAACCGTCCGGTGTGCGGTATTCTTCGGTATTGTCAGGATTGATTTCTTCGATGAACAGGTCTTGGTCATCAAGATAGCTTGACGTAACCCCCCAAGCGAGCTTTTCCGACCGTCCCACGGCAATGGTTGGGATACCCGGAACGGTTCCGCCAATAACGCCGCCTTCGGCCAGTTCCAACCTTGCGAGATACCAAAAAGCAGGTGCGGTGAAGCCGAGGTGCGGATCGTTTGCCAAAAGTGTGCCTTGGCTGGCACTGCGTCCGGGGGCGGCGGCAAAGGCATTCGACGCGCCGGCCAAACCGCGGCGCGGGGCAGCTGGCAAGAAGGTGTCATCGGGTTGATTGGCTGCCAACCGGTTCAAAGGACCGGGCACAAGGCTGGCGTACTCGGGCAGGGCCGCAACCCCGATCCCCGGCATATCGGGCAAAATATCGGACAGGCGTTGATTATCGTCGAGCAGGAGCGAAGTGCGCGCCCGCAGCACTTCTTCGGAAATATGGCCCGACAATTGCAGGGACATCAGCTTCATAATGGCGATGGAATCTGCGGGTTGCCACGGTGCCATGGGGGCGTTGAACACAAACAATTCCGGCGCGCCGCGCCCAAGGCTTTTGCTGTTGATCTCGGAAATGCGGGCGTTGACGCCGGCGGAATAGGCCTCAAGCGCATCAAGCGTAGCTGCATTTTGGTGCGGCACCGATTGCACGGCCAGCGGATACAGATCGAGACGGCGCAGCAAGGTGTCGGTTTTCAAGGTGCGGGTGCCAAAGATCTCGGACAACCGGCCCTGCGCGGTGCGGCGCAAAACTGTCATTTGCCACAGGCGGTCTTGGGCATGGGAATAGCCAAGTCCAAAGAAGGCATCGCGGTCGGACAGTGCCATAATATGCGGCACTGCGGCGTTATCGCGGATAATTTCGATCGTGGCGGTTATGCCAGAGACGGGCAATTCTTTATCGTAATCGGGCAAGGATCGTTTGGCGAGATATTGCGTGGCCAAAACGCCCAAAACCACTGCAACAACAGCCAAAGTTGACAGACGGAGCAGCCACCGGAACACAAGCACCATTTCCCTTGTCCTCGCCTTACGTTAGTTGAAAGTGAGATTGGACCTAACTGGTGTGCGGCAACTTGCCAAGGGCTGGGGACGAAGTGGGAGATTGAGAATGGCGAAATTGGCGTTTTTGGGCCTGGGCGTAATGGGCTACCCGATGGCGGGACATCTGGCGAAAGCCGGGCATGAGGTCACGGTGTATAACCGGACGGCCTCCAAGGCAGAGGCTTGGGCCTTGGAATTTGGCGGCGAAGCTGCCGCAACCCCGCGCGAGGCAGCGGCGGGCGCAGATTTCGTGATGAGCTGCGTCGGCAATGATGACGATCTGCGCGGCGTTTGTCTGGGCGATGACGGGGCCTTTGCCGGAATGGCGCAGGGCGCGGTTTTTGTCGATCACACCACTGTGTCGGCGCTGGTGACGCGCGAATTGAATGCGGTTGCGGGCGATTTGGGCGTGAAATTCGTTGATGCACCCGTGTCTGGCGGGCAAGCCGGGGCCGAAAACGGTCAGCTGGTTATTATGTGCGGCGGCGAAGCGGCTGTTTATGATCGTGCCGAGCCGGTCATGGCGAGCTATGCCAAACTGTGCAAGCGCCTTGGCGAAAGCGGCGCGGGACAGATGTGCAAAATGGTCAACCAGATATGCATCGCCGGTCTGGTGCAGGGCTTGTCCGAAGGCTTGCATTTTGCCGAAAAAGCCGGGCTGGATGGCCGCGAGGTTGTTGAGGTTATCGGCGGCGGCGCTGCGGGCAGCTGGCAGATGGTAAACCGGTTTGAAACCATGATCGACGGCGCGTTCGAGCATGGCTTTGCGGTGGACTGGATGCGCAAGGATCTGGGGATTTGTCTGGACACAGCTGATGAAACCGGAGCGTCTTTGCCTGTCACAGCGTTGGTCGATCAATTCTACAAAGATGTTCAACAGATGGGCGGCGGGCGTTGGGATACCTCTAGTCTGATCAAACGGTTGAACAAGTGATGATGTGCCCTCAAGGGGGCCGTTGTTAAGCGGACTTGGACCTTTGGTCCAAGGCTCTCTCTTCTCGGCCCCCAACCTGTCCTTCCCCCGTAGTCGGGGGAAGGGAGCGCGCTGCAGGCCTACCCTGCCAAAGCAGTCTGGTCGGGTTTTGCGGCTGTATTTGCCCGAGCTGGTGCCGAAGCGATCAACTTGCAGTGATTAACTGGATGTTTATCTCTTGTTGGAAACAACGCTTGGCTGCCTTTGGGGAAACACCCATTTTAGCAAGGTGATGCAGGGCGAATGCGATTTTGCCCATTGTCTTTTCCACAGACGTGCCTTTATGTTACACAATAGGTGCGTGTGACTTTTTACACCGCCAGAGAGTTTCGCTGTTTTTGGACCTTGATCAGTATCTAGCTGACCCAAAAACAGGCCGATTGGGCCGAAAGGCCAATTTACTGTGCCCGGACCGCGACATGCGACGGGCCTCGAACGGGCGCCGCCCACCGCACTTGGTGGGATGAGCGTCGGAGAAGAAACGCGATGAAGCGCGCGACACACATGAGGCATCAGGACGGGGCGCATTCGCCCCGCCATGCCCGCGCGCCTATGCTCGCCCTTACAAGCCACGCCTACCGCACTTCTGCACCACCTGGAATGATCACGGGGATTCCCCCCTCTGTTCGGTCCGTGTTGGACAGGGGATCGGCCGCGTGCAAACGGATAACATGGCTAAGAAAATGCTCATCGATGCCACCCATGCGGAAGAAACCCGCGTTGTGGTGGTCGACGGAAACAAGGTTGAGGAATTCGACTTTGAATCAGAAAACAAGCGCCAGCTAGCTGGCAATATCTATTTGGCGAAGGTGACACGGGTTGAACCGTCGTTGCAGGCTGCCTTTGTGGATTACGGTGGAAACCGCCACGGCTTTTTGGCCTTTTCGGAAATTCACCCCGATTACTATCAGATCCCGATCGCGGATCGTAAGGCCTTGATGGAAGAAGAGGCCGCTTTGGCTGCTGCGGCAGCGGAAGAGGATGATGAACGCGACAAGCCAAAGCGGTCGCGGACCCGGACACGTCGCAAACCCAAAACCGCCGATGTGCAGGCCGACGCCAAGCCCGACACGGCCCCTGAGGTGAAAGCTGCTGACGGTGCGGTCGATGCGGCTGCGCCCAACAAGGCACCTGATGCACCGCGTGAGATCAGTGGTATGGAAACCATTGATTTGAACGACGGGGACGATAGCGAAGCCGGTGCGCCGGGCGAAGGTCTGTCGCCGATGGAAACTGTGCACGAGCAGTTGATCGCCGAACCTATTGATTCTGTAGAGGATGTTCAGCCGGAAACGGAGACCGCGCCTGCTGACGTGGTTGAAAGTGCCGAGGCCGAGGTCGTTCCTGCGGCTGACGCTGCCGAAGACGTTCCCGCGGAAGCCGGTGAAGCAGAAACCATTGCGGCAGAGGCCGTAGAAGTACCTGCTGTGAGTGACGAGGTTGAGACCGAGGCCGAGAAACCACAGCGTCCTATGGCTGCTGATTCCGAAGACAAACCTGTTGTCGTCAGCGCGGATCCATCCGAAGTGACTGATGCGCCGGACGAAGCGGCAGCGCCGGTTGCCGAAGAAGCGGCAGCGCCAGTTGCTGAAGATGCGGCAGCGCCAGTTGTTGAAGAAGCGGCAGCGCCGGTTGTTGAAGAAGCGGCAGCGCCAGTTGCTGAAGATGCGGCAGCGCCAGTTGTTGAAGAAGCGGCAGCGCCAGTTGTCGAAGACGTTGCCGTTGACGCTCAGGATGACACCGAAACCCCAGAGGCACCGGCCCAAAAGGCCAAAGCATCCGAGCGCGATTCTTCAATCGAATCCGTGGCCGATGATGACAGCGAAGAAGACATCCGTCCGCGCCGTAAACCTCGCCCGCGCCGGTATAAAATCCAGGAAGTCATCAAAGTTCGTCAGATCATGTTGGTGCAGGTCGTCAAAGAAGAGCGCGGCAACAAAGGCGCTGCTTTGACCACTTACCTGTCTCTGGCCGGTCGTTATTGTGTCTTGATGCCCAACACCGCGCGCGGTGGCGGAATCAGCCGCAAAATCACCAACGCTGTGGACCGCTCAAAGTTGAAGTCGATCGCTAATGAGATCGACGTTCCAACCGGTGCGGGTCTCATCATTCGGACAGCCGGTGCCAAACGCACCAAAACCGAAATCAAGCGCGACTATGAGTATTTGCAGCGTCTGTGGGAGCAGATCCGCGAGTTGACGTTGAAATCCTCGGCCCCTGCGAAAATCTACGAAGAGGGCGATCTGATCAAACGCTCGATCCGCGATCTTTATAACCGCGAGATTGACGAAGTGTTTGTAGAAGGCGAGCGCGGCTACCGCATTGCCAAGGACTTCATGAAGATGATCATGCCGTCCCACGCTAAAAACGTGAAAAACTACAATGAATCGATTCCGCTGTTTGCGCGCTATCAGGTCGAAAGCTATCTGGGGGGGATGTTTAACCCCACTGTTCAGCTGAAATCCGGTGGCTACATCGTGATTGGCATCACCGAAGCGCTGGTTGCGATTGATGTGAACTCGGGCCGCTCAACCCGCGAAGGGTCAATCGAGGACACCGCGACCAAGACCAACCTTGAAGCTGCCGAAGAAGTTGCACGCCAGCTGCGGTTGCGCGACCTTGCCGGTCTGATCGTCATCGACTTTATCGATATGGATGAGCGTAAGAACAACGCCGCCGTTGAAAAACGCATCAAGGACAAGCTGAAAACAGACCGTGCCCGCATCCAAGTCGGCCGCATTTCGGGCTTTGGCCTGATGGAAATGTCACGTCAGCGTCTGCGCCCCGGTATGATCGAGGCAACCACGCAGCCTTGCCCCGCCTGTCATGGCACCGGTTTGATCCGGTCGGATGACAACATGGCTTTGCAGGTTCTGCGCCAGATCGAAGAGGAAGGCGTGCGCCGCCGGTCTCGTGAGGTTCTGGTGAAGTGTCCGGTCTCGATTGCGAACTATTTGATGAACCAGAAACGCGAACACATCGCCCAGATCGAGTCGCGTTATGGCATGTCGGTGCGCATCGAAGGTGATCCGCATTTGGTTGCGCCCGACTTTACTGTCGAAAAGTTCAAGACCGCGACACGGGTTGTGCCTGTGGCCGCAGCACCTGTGGTGTCGGTGGACACCTCTTTGATGGATTTGATTGACGAAGAGACCGAGGCCGAAGAGGTCGAGATCGAAGAGGCGGAAATCGTCGAGGAGCCCCAAGAAGCCAAGGAAAAACCGGAAGCGGTTGAAACTGGCGAAGATGGCCAGCCGAAAAAGCGCCGTCGTCGCCGGCGTCGCAAACCTTCCAAATCCCGTGAAGAGGGCACCGAAGGGGTTGAGGCTGACAAAGTAGAGGGTGCTGCCGAAAAAGCAGGTGAAGCGAAAGCCGAGACAAGTTCGGATGCGCCAGAAGCGCCTGCTGAAACGGTTGACGGAGAAGAAAAGCCTAAAAAGCGCCGGTCGCGCCGGTCCCGGTCGCGCAAAAAGCCAGCCGATGCAGCAGCAGAGGGTGTTGAAACACCAACAGCAGAAGCGACGCCTGTTGATGCGGCTCCGGCTGAAGCAGCACCTGCGGATACAGCCGCGCCTGTTGCGGATACAGCGATTGCAGATGCGCCCGTTGTTGAAGCGCCCGTTGTTGAAGCTCCTGTAGCTGAAACGCCTGTGGTTGAAGCGCCTGCTGCCGAGGTCGCGGTTGTTGAGGCAACTGCGGTGGAAGCCAAGCCTGATGCCGCAGAGCAAGCAGCTCCGGTTGCCGAAACTCCGGCACCTGAGCCTGCGGTTGATGCGGCTCCTGAAGAATCTGCCGCTGCTCCTGCCGAGCAGCCCGCAGAGGCTGTTGCTGAAGAGACCAAACCGAAACGGGCCCGCACGCGCCGCAAAGCGTCGGATGTGATTGCATCCGTTGGCGTGGCAGTGGACGCGCCGGTCAACGGTGAAACCTTGGTGGCTGAGGAGCCAGCAGCTGCCGTTGCGGCCCCCGAAGCTGCAGAAACCGCCACGCCAGAGCCGGAAACGGCCCCTGACAGCGACAAGCCCAAGCGACGTGGTTGGTGGTCCTTAGGCAGTTAAGCCAAAACAAGAAAAACCCCGGCCATCGCGCCGGGGTTTTTGATTCTCTGCGTTATTAATTGTTCTGTGGGGCGAGCGAGGCCAAATCCGCAGTCCGTGTTAGGCTTTGCGCAATGTCCAGATCATCACCGCGCCGTCTTCGGATTGATCGACCAGCGCATGTCCGGCCTCATGGCAATAATGGGGCATGTCGATCACTGCGGCAGGATCGTCGGTGCGCACAATCAACACATCCCCGATATTGAGCGCCTGCATACGTTTGCGCGCTTTGAGAACGGGGAGGGGGCATAGCAGCCCGATGGCATCAAGTTCATGGGTCATGGGTGTGAGATAATCGCAATCCGCACCGACGTCCACGAGGATGTGACCGGATGTGCGCGTGACGGCGCGGCGGCGATAGCCTATGACCGCAGTATGTTTGGAATCGAAATCATCGACGCATCGCTTTTGCCCGCCATGTTTGTGGCGCTGCTGGCTGGAATTGTCTCTTTTCTCAGCCCCTGTGTGCTGCCTATTGTGCCGCCCTATCTGGCCTATATGTCCGGGATGAGTATGGGTGACGTCACCGAAGGCCAAGGCCGGGGCCGCATCATTATGGCGGCTTTGTTCTTTGTTATGGGCCTGTCGACCGTGTTCATCCTGCTGGGCTTTACCGCCAGTTGGATCGGGTCGTTTTTCTTGCAAAATCAGGTGCTTTTGGCACAGATTTCAGGTGTTGTGGTCGTGATTTTCGGTCTTCATTTTCTGGGCGTATTCCGCATCGGCTTTCTGGACCGCGAGGCACGCATGGAAACAGGTGAGGCAGGCGGATCGGCCTTTGGGGCCTATGTGCTGGGTCTGGCCTTTGCCTTTGGCTGGACACCTTGCATCGGGCCACAGCTGGGCGCGATCTTGTCTTTGGCGGCGTCAGAGGCATCGGTGGCGCGCGGCACGCTGTTGCTTGCAGTCTATGCTGCGGGTTTGGGCATTCCCTTTTTGCTTGCGGCGATTTTTCTCACCCGCGCTATGGGGTTGATGAACAAAATCAAACGCCACATGGGGTTGATTGAGAAAGTCATGGGGCTTTTGCTTGTGGCCGTTGGTTTGGCGCTGATCACTGGTGCCTTTTCAGCGATGGCCTTTTGGCTGCTTGAGACATTTCCGGCGCTGGCCACCTTGGGCTAACGGCTGATATTGCCATCAAATCATGTGTCTTATTGTGGGCTTACTCTTGCCGAAATGGCGGGGTAGAGTTTTCCTCAAGAGAGGTGATTTGTCATGGTCCAGCAAACCGTTGCCAAGCGGCGGGTGTTTTATATTCCCGGATATGATCCCATTCATCCGCGCCGCTACCGCGAGCTGTACCGCAAAGAGGGCGCGGCGCAGGCGCAAATTTCCGGCTATGACTTGAGGCTGAAGCCCAAATCCGGCGGCGGCACCTATGGCTGGCACGTTCATGCAGAAATGGGCGGTCAGGCAGTGCAAGCTGACGTCGAGGTGCTGGTATGGTCCGACATCGTGCGCGGCAGCATGTCGAACACCATCCCCGCGACCTATGCGCAATTGGTCCGCACGGCGTGGGAATACATCGCCACCGGCGCGCTCTGGCGGTTGATGAAACTGCGCAAAGGGCCGGTGATAGCGGCGCTCTACCCGATTGGCGCACTGATCTTGCAACTGCTGGTAGCTGTTTTGCTGGGCTGGGCGGGGTTTGCCTTGGTTGATCTTGGCCGCCCGTGGCTGGGGCCCGTTTCCACCGTGATTGGCGCGGCGGTTTTCGGGGCAGTTGCATGGGCTGTGCTGCGGTGGTTTCAGGCCAAAGACGGCAAACTGTTCGCCTATTATCTGATGCATGATTACGCATATTCGGCGCAGTTTCGCGGGGCAAATCCCCCTGATTTGGAACAGCGCATGAGCGAGTTCGGCAAGGTGATTGCCGAGGCGCTCAAGGGCGATGGCGATGAGATTTTGGTGGTCGGGCACAGCTCGGGCGCGCATTTGGCTGTGTCAATTCTGGCGGATATGATCCGTGCAGGTGAAGTGCCCAAAGACGGGCCGAAACTGGCGTTTCTCAGCCTCGGGCAGGTGGTGCCGATGGTGTCTTTTCTACGCGGAGCGTATCGGCTGCGGGCTGACCTGCAATTCTTGTCCAGCCAGGAGGCGCTGACTTGGGTTGATGTGACCGCGCCCGGCGACGGCTGCGCCTTTGCGCTCTGTGATCCGGTGGCCGTGTCCGGTGTCGCGCCAGCGGACAAACGCTGGCCTTTGGTGTTTTCGGCGCAATTCACCAAATCGCTCAGCCCTGCGCGTTGGAAAGAACTGCGATGGAAGTTCTTTCGGCTGCATTTCCAGTATCTGTGCGCCTTTGATGCGCCTTTGGACTATGATTATTTCCAAATCACCGCTGGTCCGACCCTGCTAAGCGACAGGTACGCAGGCAGGCCGCCGTCGGGTAGCCGGATAGACTGGCCGGTCTCCAAATACACGAGCACACAGCCATGATCCCGCCCAAACCCGCAGCGCGCGGTGAAAAGACGTCGCTGTGGCGGTATATGAAACTGTTTCGCCAAGATATTTTGTCGGCGCAGCCCGCCAAGCTTTACCGCGCGTGGATGGCGGAATTTAAAACCCCGTTTTTCCGGTCCTACCTGATGAATCAGCCAGAACTGGTGAAGACTGTTCTGAAGGACCGGCCCATGGATTTCCCCAAATCCAGCCGTATCTCGGAAGGATTGCGACCGCTGCTTGGAGAGTCGGTTTTTTTGACCAATGGCGCGACATGGGAGCGACAGCGGCGCATCATTGATCCGGCATTTGAAGGTGGGCGGCTGCGCGATACCTATCCTGCGATGTGGGCGGCCAGTGTCGCGGCGCAATCGCGTCTGGCGGCGCAAGCGGGGCAGGTGGTTGAGATTGAGGAGCTGGCCAGCCATGCGGCGGCAGATGTGATTTTCCGCACCTTGTTTTCCATTCCGATAGAAGATGATTTGGCTGCAGCGGTGTTTCGCGAATTTCGCGCCTATCAACGCAGCCAACCGATATTGAACCTAGCGGCGTTTTTGCCGATCCCGTCGTGGATGCCGCGATTTTTTCGCAAGGATACCAAGGCCGCGGCCAATCGTATCCGCAGTTTGATCCGGCAATTGACAGACCGCCGTATGGAAGAAATCAAATCCGGCACCGCGCCCGATGATCTGGCGACCAAGATCATGACCACCAAAGACCCCGAAACGGGCGAGGCGTTCTCGAGTGAAGAAATGGTCGATCAAGTGGCGATCTTCTTTCTTGCCGGACATGAGACCAGCGCCAGCGCCCTTGGCTGGGGGCTGTATCTGATGGCGCTGTTCCCTGACTGGCAAGACAAGCTGGCGCAAGAAGCACAAGACACAGGCCTAAGCGGCACTTTTTCGGAGGTCAGCAAGCTGCGAGTTAGCCGTGATGTGTTTCGCGAAACGCTGCGGCTATACCCGCCGGTTCCGATGATGGTGCGCGAAGCCAGTTGCCCCGAAACATTTCGAAACCGCGACGTGCCCAAAGGTGCGCAGATTGTTCTGAGCCCATGGCATTTGCACCGGCATGAACGGATCTGGGACAGGCCGGACGACTTTGATCCGGGCCGGTGGCAAACCGAGAATGGCAGGCAGTGCGCGCGCGATGCCTATATCCCGTTTTCGGCGGGCGCGCGGGTCTGTACGGGGGCGGGCTTTGCCATGGTCGAAGGCGTTCTTTTACTGTCCTTGCTGCTGCGGGATTTAGAAGTTGCGCCAGTGGAAGGCCGGATTCCGGTGCCCGAAGCGCATCTAACCGTACGCGCCCGCGACGGAATTTGGCTCAAAGTGACCAATCGGTGATCGCCGGTTTTAATTCAGTGACCGAATAAAATTGGTATACCATTTCGTTAGCGCTAAACCACTCAGGGTGCTCTACCCAGCACGGCAAGGCTCGTTTAAGGAAGGCGTAAATACGTTTTCCAACGAGGATCAGACATGGCATTTGAAAAGCAAACCCAGCAGATGGCATCGGGCAAGGGCTTTATTGCGGCGCTTGACCAATCGGGCGGCTCAACCCCCAAGGCCCTGCGTCTTTATGGTGTCACCGAAGACATGTATGACGGCGATGAGGCGATGTTTGGCGAAATCCACGCCATGCGGTCGCGGATCATTCTGGCCCTTGATTTCACCAGCGAAAAAGTCATCGGTGCGATCTTGTTCGAACGCACGATGCGCGGCGAAGTCAACGGCAAGCCAACGGCGCAGGCGCTGTGGGAAGATCGCGGTATTGTGCCCTTCTTGAAGATCGACAAAGGTCTAGAAGACAAAGCCAATGGCGTTCAGTTGATGAAGCCTATTGATGGTCTGGCCGCAACTTTGGCAGATGCCAAAGGCTTTGGTGTATTTGGTACCAAGGAACGCTCGGTTATCTATGAAGCCAATGCAGACGGCATCAAAGCGGTTGTTGCGCAGCAGTTCGAGCTGGGCAAAGAAGTGGTTGCCGCTGGACTGGTTCCGATCATCGAACCCGAAGTCGACATTCATTCAGCCACTAAGGCAGAAGCCGAAGACATTCTGAAAGCCGAAATCGCGGCGCAACTGGATGCACTGGCGGATGACCAGACTGTTATGCTCAAGCTGACTATCCCAACCCAGGACGGTCTATACGACTCGCTTGCGGATCATCCGCGCGTGTTGCGGGTTGTGGCCCTTTCGGGTGGCTATTCAACGGATGAGGCTTGTGATCGTCTGTCGCGCCAACCCAAAATGATTGCCTCGTTTAGCCGCGCGTTGACAGAAGGCCTGTCAAAACAGCAAAGCGAATCCGAGTTTAATGACGCATTGGGAAGCAACATTACAAAGATTTTCAACGCCTCTGCCTAAGGTTTTTTGGCCAAGCAGAGGGTGAAAACCTGACAAAACCCCGCCGGACAGCGTCCGGCGGGGTTTTTTCTGTCTTGGCGTCAAGCAGACCGGTTAACGTTGGCCCGCTTGTATGCTGCGGTAATCTGCAAGGGTTTTGCCCGGTTCATCCACAAATAACCCCGGCAGCGGCACCAATGTGGTGATCCGGTCAACCCGCAGGCTTAGGAATGCACCGGTGGTATCGCTGTAACACACACAAGACCAAACCCGCCCCCAATAATCGAGATGCAGCGGCCGCACGTCGTGGGTGTCTTCGCCGGCCACCAACCGCAGCCGTTGGTGGGCGCGAATGGCCCCTCGAATGGCTGGCATGTGCACAAAGCCGCGCGCGGCCTCGGAAAACCCTTCGGTCGCAAATCCGAAGGGGGCAGGCGGCGGGCCTGATTCCTCGGGCAGCACCGCGTCGATCTTGCCCGACAGGCTGCGGGCATCATCGCTGAAATCCTCCAGCCCCGATGCGGCAAGAGTCGCCAAAGCCAGATGCAGCGCTTCCAATTCGCCTTCGGTCAGGTTCAGAGGCGGCAGTGTGACGGCGGCGCGCACGGTGTAGCCATATCCGCGGGTGCCTTCGACCGGCACCCCGGATTCGGCCAATGTCTCCATATCGCGGTAGATCGTGCGCACCGAGACCGCCAAATCCTGCGCCATCGCCTCTGCCGTGTGCAGTTGTCCGTCACGCAACCGTTGCATAAGGGCGTATAGCCTGTCCGACCGCTTCATTTTTGCCCCATATTGCTGTCGCTCCTGACAAAATCCTGACAACTGACAGTCTCATGACAAATTGGACAATGCAACGCGTCGCTTTGGCGCTTTTCGTGGGGACAAAGGCGCATTAGATACCATAAGTAACATTTATCAGGGGGCGACATGCCCCTTCGCGTTAAGGAGAAACCCAATGGGTATTGGAAATATCGGCCTTCCGGGCCTTTTGCTGATTGCAGTTGTTGTACTGGTTCTGTTTGGCCGCGGCAAAATCTCGTCGCTGATGGGCGAAGTGGGCAAAGGCATCACAGCGTTCAAAAAGGGCGTGGATGAAGGCAAAAAAGAGATCGAAGACACCGCCGCTGATGAGGCCGTCGACGTGACCCCAGCGGACGAAAAAGACAAGGTTTAAGCCATGTTTGACTTCTCCATGGGAGAGTTGCTGGTCGTTGGGGCTGTCGCGCTGATTGTCGTGGGTCCCAAAGATTTGCCGGGGTTGTTTCGAAATGTCGGCCAGTATGTGGGCAAGGCGCGCGGAATGGCGCGCGAGTTTAGCCGCGCCATGAATGACGCTGCTGAAACCACCGGTGTTGGCGACGTCGCCAAATCGTTCAAAGCGGCCACTGATCCTGTGGGCACAGCCATGGATGGCGTCAAAGATGCTGCCAAATCCATGAGCGGAATCGACCCCGACAGCAACACCGGCAAATTGTCCAAAGAGCGCGAAGAGGCCAAGAAAAAGATCGAGGCCAATGCTGCGCGTGTGGCCGCCAAACGCAAGGTGCGCGAAGCCGAAGAGGCCAGTAAAAAGGCCGAAGAGCTGGAACAATCACTGACGCGCGATGACAGCCCGGCCAGCGACGGCGGGCCTGATGCAGGCGGCGACGCTGGCGGCGATGGGGGGAACGCATGAGCGCGACTGAAAACGATATCGAAGACAGCGCTGCCCCATTGATCGAACATCTGGCCGAGCTGCGCACGCGGCTGATCCGGGCCGTGATCGCTTTTGTGATTGGGATTTCGATCTGTTTTATTCCGATCAACGGCGAATTCATCGCGGGTCATATCCTCGAATTCCTGTTGAAGCCGATTGAAGATACTTTGCGAACGTTGGGCGATCCGTCTCCGACGTTGCAGTACACATCGCCGCAGGAATATCTGTTCACGTTGTTCCGCATTTCTATGGTGTTTGGCTTTGGGATGGCCTTTCCGGTCATTGCGCACCAGCTTTGGCGCTTTGTGGCACCGGGGTTGTACAAGACTGAAAAGAATGCGTTTTTGCCCTTTATCATCGCCTCACCGGCGATGTTCATGCTTGGGGCTAGCTTTGCGCATTTCGTGGTGACACCGCTGGCTATGGCGTTTTTCCTTGGCTTTGCTGATGTCAGCTCGATCTTGAACCTTCTGGCCGCTTCTGCACCGGATTTGCCCGCTGACGCGGTTGTGACACCGCCGACGGAAGAGGGCATCAAGGTGACCTTCTTTGGCAAGGTCAACGAAAGCCTTGATATCACGCTGAAATTTATCATGGCCTTTGGCCTGTGTTTCCAGCTGCCTGTCTTGTTGACTTTGATGGGCAAGGCCGGGTTGGTCAGTGCCGACGGGCTTGGCAGTGTGCGTAAATATGCGATGCTGGGCATTTTGGTTCTGGCCGCACTGGTGACACCGCCAGATGTTGTGACACAGCTGATTTTGTTCACAGTGGTTTACGGACTCTATGAGATCTCGATTTTCTTGGTTCGTATGGTCGAAAAGAAGCGCGAAAAAAATCTGCGTGAGCAGGGCTTGTGGTTCGAAGACGACGATGAAGAGGCAGAAGACCCTTTGATTGCCGAATTTGACGCTGATGAAAATTCAGAGGATGAGGACAAGAAGTGATCGATCCTCTGAATGATCCGATGGAACGCATTGCCGCGGCGCTGGAGCGTATGTCTCCCGCGCCGTTGGCAGCCCCCGATTTCAGCGCCGAGGCTTTTGTCTGGCACACTGGTCCCGAGCGGCTGGAACCGGTTATTAACGTCAGCCGTGTGGATTTGTCTTTGCTTTTGGGCGTTGACCGGTCGCGCGATACGCTGCTGGCCAACACGTTGCAATTTGCCCGTGGGTTGCCCGCCAATAATGCCCTTTTGTGGGGGGCGCGCGGGATGGGAAAATCCAGCCTTGTCAAAGCGGTCCACGCCAAAGTTCAAGCCGAAGGCCTGGATCTGAAGCTGGTTGAATTACAGCGCGAAGACCTGCCGACTGTGGCCCGCTTGATGGATATTTTGCGTGGGGCTCCGTTTTGCTTTGTGCTGTTTTGTGACGATCTTAGTTTTAGCCATGACGATCAGCATTACAAAAGCCTCAAGGCTGTGCTGGATGGCGGTGTGGCCGGACGGCCCGACAATGTTGTGCTTTATGCGACGTCGAACCGACGTCACTTGATGCCGCGTGACATGATCGAAAACGAGCGTGGCTCGGCCATCAATCCGTCTGAGGCGGTTGAGGAAAAAGTATCTCTGTCCGATCGGTTCGGCCTTTGGCTGGGCTTTCATCCGTGCAGCCAAGACGAATATTTGGCGATGATCCGTGGCTATTGTACGGCGCATGGCGTGACGATTTCTGACGATGACCTGCGCGCCGAGGCGATTGAATGGCAGGCGACACGCGGGGCGCGCTCGGGGCGGGTTGCTTGGCAATATTTTACCGATCTGGCCGGTCGCAAGGGTGTTTCCATTTATTAAGGCCCCCTGTGCCCATTGCCCCATTGAACGGGAATTTGGATTTGGAACAATCGCTTGACTGCGATGTCTTGATTGTTGGCGGTGGGCCGGCTGGCTTGGCCTGCGCCGCACAGCTGCCTACGCATTTTAGCTGCCTTGTGGTGCATCAAGACGCCGAAATTGGCAAACCGGTGCGGACCTCTGGCGGCAGCTGGGTGGCCGATCTTCAGACGCTCGGCGTGCCGGATCATCTGTATCAAGTCATCGACGAGATCGAGATCCGGTCTGACAACCAGCGCTCTTTGCATCAGATGCAACGCCACAAAATGGCGGTGCTGGATATTACCGGCACCTACCAATGGCTTGCCGATCTGGCCCACGCAGCAGGGGCCGACATCCGTACGGGGGCCAAGTTCCTCTCAACTGTTGTGAAGGGTGATACGCAGGTTTCGCAAGTGCGGTTCAAGGGCGAAGGCACGCGAACAGTGCGTTCAAAATACCTGATCGACGCCTCAGGCACACCGCGCGCCGTTCTCAGCGCCCTTGATCTGGGCAAGCGGGCCGAGCGGGTCGGTGTCGGGATTGAATATGAATACGAGATCGAAGAAGCCCCGATGAACCGGGCCGTGTTGTTTGTCGGGCAACCGGTTCTCAAAGGCTACGGCTGGATTTTTCCGGCCCCGAACAATCATTTGCGCATCGGTGTCGGGGTGATCCAGCCCGACACCGATATCTCGCCGCGTGATATCATGGAACCGCTTTTGACCCCCGCGTTTCTAGACAGCTATGGGTTAAGACTGGGCAAGCGTATTGCGGTCAATGCGGGCATTATCCCGTCCGAACCCTATGACCCGCGTTTGGTATTTGATCGGGTGATCCGGGTCGGGGACAGCGCCAATATTGCGACGCCAACTGTCGGCGAGGGCATCCGGTTGGCGATAGAGATGGGCCGTGATCTGGGGCAGCGCCTATGCGACGTCAAAGATCAGGGCAGCCCTGCGCCGCTGGCCCTGTATCAACGGCGCTGGCGAAAGCGGTTTATGCTGCAATATTTGTTTGGCTTTTGGGCAAACCGAAAAATTTCGCGCTATGGTGTGGCGCAATGGGACAAATCTATCGCACGGGTGGCAAGGATGTCCGAAAGTCAATTGGCAGCGCTTATCCGTTGTGAATTGCCCTTGAACCGCATGCTGTCTGCCGCTTGGGCACAGCTAAAGGCGCGGGTTTGCGCATGGTTCTCGTAAAACGGCCCTTGGGATTGTGCGTCTGCGCACGCTTGGAACCATTCTAACGACTTTTAGACCGCAATGATCTGCGATATATGTATGATTGAAGAAGCAGGAGCCCCCTATGTCCCGACCCATCGTCGGCATCATCAGCAATTCATATCTGCTGAATGATCAATACCCAGCCCATGCCGGTGGCACGATGAATTCCGAAGCCGTTTCAGGCGTGTCGGACTGTATGCCGATCTTGATCCCCGCCGATCCGCGCTTTGTATCCGTGGCTGAATTGATGGATGCGTGCGACGGGTTTTTGCTGACAGGCGGACGGCCCAATATTCACCCCGAAGAATACGGCGAAGATTACACCGATGCCCATGGGGATATGGACCGCGCGCGCGATGCGATCACCTTGCCGTTGGTGCGGGCCTGCGTCGAGCGGGGACAACCTTTCTTTGGCATTTGCCGTGGCTTCCAAGAGGTCAATGTCGCAATGGGTGGCACCTTGTATCCGGAAATTCGTGATCTGCCCGGACGGGACAATCACCGCATGCCGCCCGACGGCACGCTTGAGGAAAAGTTCGAACTGCGCCACCTTGTGTCTTTGGAAGAAGGCGGGGCGTTTCACCAATTGTTCGGTGCGGCGCAGGTGATGACCAACACACTCCATGGGCAGGGCATCAAATCCGCCGGTTCCCGGATCAAGGTCGAAGGCCATGCACCGGACGGAACTCCCGAAGCGATTGTTGTGCGTGATGCTCCGGGCTTTACAATGTCTGTGCAATGGCATCCTGAATGGGACGCAGCCAATGATCCGGTTTCGCGCCCCTTGTTCCAAGCCTTTGGTGCCGCGGTGAAATCCTTTGCTGCGGACCGCAAGGAACAGCTGCGTCAGACGGCGTAAACAGCGCCGCATAATTTGGTGTTTTAAACTGAAATGCCCGGGCTGAACCGCCCGGGCATTTCTTTTGAATTCAAAGGGGTCAGACGAAAAAGCTGAACTCTTTGTTCAAGGGAAGGCTGCGGGCGCGGGTGCCCGTCAGGTCGAACAGGGCGTTGGCCAAGGCCGGCGCGGCGGGCGGTGTGCCGACTTCGCCAATGCCGCCGATGTGTTCCTGGGTCTCAAGGATACGGACATTGACCTTGGGCATTTGTTGCATGCGCAGCGGGTCATAATCGGGAAAGTTCTGTTGTTCGACCTCTCCGGCGTCCCATGTGATCTCTTCTCCGATGGCGGCTGAGAGGCCGTAAGCCATACCGCCAAACAGTTGCGCTTCGATAATGCTCGGGTCCAATGCCACACCGGGGTCGGCTGCAATCCAGGCCTCGGTCATTTTGATATCGCCATCGACCTCTGCCACCTCGATGACAATCGCGGTCGGGGTGCCAAAGCTGTAGACCATCGCGACGCCGCGCCCTATGCCATCAGGCGTCTCGCCGGTCCAGCCGGACATCTCTTTGACCGCAGCCAGAACGTTATAGGCCGGTTCCCATTCATCGCGGGTCAGGCCAAGGCGGAATTCCATCGGATCAACGCCCGCCTTCTGTGCCATTTCATCGATAAACACCTCGGAAAAGAAGCCGTTAAAGCTGGCCCCGACAGAGCGCCAGAATCCCATAGGCGGGTTGGTGTCTGCCAGATAGCCGCGCACCTTGTAGTTTGGAATGCCGTAAGGTTGGTTGAACAGGCTGTCAGTGATCGAACGATCCGGCCCACCTGGGGCAAAGCCCATCCAGCGACCCATAGCTTGACGTGTGACTGATGGTGCAGAGACGCGGGCGTCGAGCATCACAGCACGGCCGTCTTTGACCCCGCCGGTCATGCGGGCAATGGCGCCGGGGCGGTAAAAGTCGCGGGCCATGTCTTCTTCGCGGGACCATGTGACCTGAACCGGCGTGCCGGGGATCGCCTTGGCAACGCGGGTGGCCAGAACCGAAAAGTCGAGCTCGCCGCGGCGACCAAATCCGCCGCCCATCAGGGTGGTTTCGACAATAACATCGTCCGTGTCCAAACCTGCTTCATCAGCGCAGGCGCTTTGGGTGAAGCCGGGGGCTTGGTTGCCCGCCCAGATCCGTAGCTTGCCACCGTCAAACCACGCGGTGGCGTTTTGCGGCTCCATCGTGGCGTGGCTGAGAAAGGGCACGCGGTATTCGGCGGTGACCTCGGTTGCGCCTTCGGGCAGCGCATCTGTGTTGCCATCATCGCGCAGGGTTGAATTCGGCTCTAGCTCAAAACCGGCTTCGATTTTAGCGAAAATGGCGTCGGTCGTGGCCTCATACGGCGCGTCCTCCCATTCTATCTCGATCGCTTGCAGGGCTTGCATGGCCAACCAGGTGTTGTTGGCTATCACGGCCACTCCGTCGCCCATGTCGACGATCTTTTCGACACCGGGCAGGTCGCGGGCATCGCGGTCATCGTAGGATTTCATGCCGCCGCGTTTGGGAGACATCCGGACCGAGGCAAATTTCATGCCGGGCAGGCGGGTGTCGATGCCAAATTTTGCGGTGCCGGTGGATTTTCCGGGAATGTCGACACGCGGAATGGAGGTGCCGAGGATTTTCCAGTCGGACTGCGGGCGCAATTTGACCTTCGGTGGATCAATCTCGGCGGCAGCCATGGCCAATTCGATATAGGTAAGGGTGGTGCCGTCCGGGGCAATGACGGTGCCGTTCTCGGTTTTCAGGTCTTTGGCTTTGACGCCCAATTGCTGCGCCGCTGCCTCTTTGAGCATTTCGCGCGCTGCTGCGCCCGAAACACGCATTCTATCATAGCCGTCGCGCATGGCCGTGGAGCCACCTGTGACTTGCAGATTCAGGACTTTGCCGACTTTGCCCATGACGCTCGCCAATGCGTGTTGCAGAGCGCTGTCGTCATAGCCTTTGGTGTTCATTCCTTCGCCCATCAGGGCGGAATTGTAGTAGGCCTGCGCGGGTTCGCCGTGCAGCACTGTGACCATGTCCAGCGTCACATCCAGTTCTTCGGCCAGCAGGGCGGCCCAAGTGGTATGGGTGCCTTGGCCCATTTCGGCGCGCGGAGCGATCAGGGTGATGCCGTCGGCGTTGATCAGAACAAAGGGGTTGAGCGCGGCCTCATCCGGACCTGGTTTCAACGGGTTGGGCGCAGGTTTGTTGACATACCACGCCCCGACGGCGACGCCGCCAACAATGGCAAGCGATCCAAACAAAAACGTGCGGCGGGCGATTTTTCCGATTGATGCCATGGGTTAGCTCTCCAGTCCTGCGGCGTCTTTGATGGCGGCGCGAATGCGCGGATAGGTTCCGCAGCGGCATAGGTTGCCAGCCATGGCTTCGTCGATGTCTTCGTCAGTGGGGGTCGGGGTGGTTTCCAGAAGCGCTGCGGCTTGCATGATCTGGCCGGACTGGCAGTAGCCGCATTGTGCGACCTGATGATCAACCCAAGCCTGTTGCAGCTTGTGCATCATGTCCGGCGTGCCCAGACCTTCGATGGTTGTGATGTCGCCATCAACATCGGACAGGGGCATTTGGCACGACCGCACGGCCTCGCCGTTGATATGCACAGTACAGGCCCCGCAGGCGGCCACGCCGCAGCCGAACTTGGTTCCGGTCATGTTCAATGCGTCGCGCAAGACCCACAACAGGGGAACGTCATCGGGTAAATCGACCTGATGGGCCGTTCCGTTGACAGTGATCGACTTGGCCATGGAAATCTCCTTCTCCGCGCTGTTCTGACAAAATGTGAGAAAAGTGTCAGGATGTCAACTGTGCGTTTGACAAAATCAACAAATATTGTCAGAAAGTCCGTATGAAAGACGATACAGGTAAAGAGGCTGCGAAGGTTCAATTGATCCTAACGGCGGCACTGCAGACATTTGCGCAATATGGGTATCGCAAGACCTCGATGGAGGATCTAGCGCGGGCGAGCGGTATGTCACGTCCGGCGTTGTATCAGTATTTCCGAAACAAAGAAGATCTGGCTTGCAGTTTGGTGCGCGGATATTTCACTGACGCGGCGCAAAAGGTAGCCGAGGCTTTGGCGCAGACCGGAACGCCCGAGGCGGTTTTGGAAGCGGCATTTCGGGCCAAACTGGATGGCATGGAGGCGCTGCTGTCTTCGGCGCATGGGGAAGAACTGCTGGAGTTGGGGCATTCCGTATCGGCCGATGAGGTAGTCGAAGGCGTGGCGCGGATTGAGCAGCTGTTTACCCAGTGGTTGCAAGCGCAATTGGCGGCAGGAACGGTCCATTTCGACGCTGAAGCCGAGGAGGTTGCGCAGGTTATCATGGCGGCGCTGGATGGGATCAAGAGGCCCCCCTTTGACCGGATCGACCGCAATCTTGTGCTTCTGGCCAAATTATTCGGGCGCGGATTATCACGCTAAAACAAATCATTGGACGCTGTTGTTAAGCGGGGCGGCCCCTTTGGGGCCGCGCGCGATATCTCGTCATCCGGCTCCGCCTGCTTCCTCGGGTTGGCATCCGGACGATCCGGGGCGCAAGGGCCGCGCCGGTTAGACTTCGCCGCCGGCGATGCGGATGTCCTGACCATTTACGCTGCCCGAGTTTTCACCGCAAAGCCAAAGAGCAGCATCCGCGACCTCTTGGGGGGTGATCAGCCGACCATGCGGGTTGAGATCCGTCATCAAGGCGCGGGCTTTTTCTTCGGGCAGGCCGGTGCGGTCCATGATCGAGGCAACATTGCGGGTGATAATGTCGGTCGCAACATAGGCCGGGCATAGGGCGTTGAAGGTGTAGGGCTTGGTTGCGTAATCGGCGGATAGGGCACGGATAAGGCCCAGCAATCCATGTTTGGTGGCGCTATAGCAGGGCGCGCCTTTCAGACCGCGCACCCCGGCGATGGAGCTGATGGCAATGACGCGGCCCCAATCGGTTTGGGTCATGGACCGCAGGCTTTCGCGGATGGTTAAAAATGCGCCATCCAGATTGGTCGCTGTCATGTTGCGCCAAAATTCGAGATCGGTTTTGAGTATCGACTTGCCCTCGGCGATGCCTGCATTGGGCACACAGATTTGAATGGGGCCATGCGCCGTGACGGCACCTGCGATGCCTTGGGTGACCGATAATTCATCGGTGACATCCATCACCAGCGGGTGGATGCGGTCGCTGGCAGCTTGTTCCAGAACGTCGGCGCGGCGGCCGGTAATGGTGACTTGTGCGCCATTGGCAGCAAGGCTTTGGGCGATGGCAAGACCAATTCCGGTGCCGCCGCCGGTGACAATGGCGTGTTTGTTGTTGAGCATGACGTTCCTCCGTTGAAGGCTAGCCTAGCGGGGGCGGGGCGTAAGGCAAGGCAGCGGCTGGCATGTGACGCAACGACGCTTGGCTTTTGAATTCACGCATGCGAATATGTTTTGAAATAAGGAGGAGTCCCCTGTATGTTCCGCACTGCTTTTGCCATGGTATTTGCCGGCACCGCTGCCTTTGCCAGTGAAGATATCGCCGATAAGTACCCCCAATCCGAGCTTTACGACAAACCGGTGCAGGTCATTCCCGGTGTATATTCCGCCATCGGGGCGACCGCGCCGCCGACCTATGAAAACGCGGGTCATAACAACAACCTGTCGTTTATCGTTACTGGGGACGGTGTCGTGGTGATCAATGGCGGCGCGTCGGTTCGATTGGCTGCGGCGCTGCATGAAGAAATCAAAGCCGTGACCGACCAACCGGTTAAGCTGGTGATCAATGAAAACGGGCAGGGGCATGCGATGCTTGGCAATGCCTATTGGACAGATCTGGGTGTTGATGTTCTGGCCCATGCCGATGCGATCCATGAAATGGTGGAGCGCGGCGATTTTATTTTGCAAGGGATGCAACGGTATAACAAAGACAAGGCGGAAGGCACGCGGGCCGTGCCAGCGAACCTGTCGTTCGACGACAGATATGTGATCGAGATGGGCGGTCTGACGATCGAGGCGCTGCACCTTGGCCCTGCCCATGATCCCGGCGATGTTCAGGTTTGGATACCAAGCAAAGGCATTGTGATTGCGGGAGACATCGCATTTCACGAACGCATGCCGCCGATCTTTCCGGAAACCGATACCAGCGCCTGGATTGAAACTTTTGAGGGGCCGTTTGCCGGTCTGGGGGCGACTTATGTGATCCCGGGGCACGGTCATCCGACAAACATGGCGATGGTGACGATGGGAACCGTGGATTATCTGCACGACTTGCGCGAGAAGATTGGCGCGCATATTGACGCAGGAGGCGATCTGGCGGGCGCTTATTATGTTGATCAGGACCGGTGGAAGCATCTGGATACGTTCGAAGAACTGGCAACGAAGAATGCCGGCCGGGTCTTTGAGCAGATGGAATGGGAATGAGGGGCCAGCCCCTCTTGGCCTTGCGGCCAATTCACCCCGGGATATTTTAGGACAAAAGAAGCATTAGGGGATACCTTGTGAAGTGGATTGATATGCCGCCGGTCTGGCTGGCGGGGGCGCTGGGTTTGGCCTGGTGGCAAAAGACGTATTTTTCGCAAGGACTCAGCTTTGGCCCTGGTTTCGCTGATTTTTTTGGCGGCATTTTTATTGGTGGGGGGCTTATTCTTATGGCTTTGGCGGTGCATGAGATGCGCCGATATCACACCACAATCATTCCCCATCAAACGGCCAGCCGGTTGGTGTCTTCGGGCATTTTCAAACGCTCGCGCAATCCAATCTATCTGGGGGATGTCATGATCCTGACCGGATTCATTTTGTATTGGGATGCGGTGCTGGCCCTGCCTTTGATTCCGGTGTTTTTCTGGATTTTGGAAAAGCGGTTCATCGAGCCGGAGGAAGAGGGGCTACGACGAAAGTTTGTTGCCGATTTCAAGCGGTACTCGCAACAAACCCGCAGGTGGCTTTAACTTTTTCAACTATTGTGCTTTACAGCGCGCGCTGCCTGTCGCTGCAGCGCCTTTTGGTAAAGGCGAAATGCGAATTAACGCCTCATCAGGGGCGTAGGAGTACCTGAGCATAAAGGGGAATACCGTGAAAATAGGGACGCCGTTAGAGGTCGAAGCTGGTGAGAATCGCGTTGCGATGACACCGGACTCGGCGCGTCAATTGCAGAAACTGGGTTATGATTGTGTGATCGAAGCCGGAGCCGGTGCGAAAGCCGGATTTTCGGATGCCGATTACACCGCCGCAGGTGTCGAAGTTGTCACAGGGGCCGACGCCCTTTGGTCAGCCTCTGATATCATTGCCAAGGTTCGCATTCCACAAGAAGCAGAGTTGGGCCGTCTGACCGCAGATAAAACGCTCATCACTTTCTTCAATCCGGGCGGCAACGAAGCCGGTTTGGAACAAGCCAAGGCAACCGGCGGTAGCGTCATTGCCATGGAAATGGTGCCTCGCATTTCGCGTGCCCAGAAAATGGATGCATTGTCGTCCATGGCCAACATTGCCGGTTATCGGGCTGTAATCGAAGCAGGCAACAACTTTGGCCGCTTCTTTACCGGTCAGATCACTGCGGCGGGTAAAGTGCCTCCGGCGAAAGTTCTGGTTGTTGGCGCCGGCGTTGCCGGTTTGGCCGCGATTGGGACATCTACTTCGCTAGGTGCAATCACATATGCATTCGACGTGCGCCCCGAAGTGGCAGAGCAGGTCGAATCGATGGGCGCTGAATTCGTCTATCTGGACTTCGAAGAAGAACAGCAAGATGGCGCAGCCACCGGCGGTTACGCCGCCGTGTCCAGCCCCGAGTTCCGCGAAGCCCAGTTGGCCAAGTTCCGCGAATTGGCCCCTGAGGTTGATATCGTCATCACCACGGCCCTGATCCCCAACCGCCCAGCCCCCAAGCTGTGGACGGCGGATATGATTGCGGCGATGAAGCCCGGTTCGGTCATTGTTGACCTTGCAGCGGAAAAAGGCGGCAACGCCGAAGGCACCGTCATGGACGAGAAGGTTGTCACCGAAAACGGTGTGACCATCATCGGCTATACCGATTTCCCATCGCGTATGGCGGCGCAGGCTTCGACCCTGTATTCCACCAATATTCGCCACATGATGACCGATCTGACCCCTGAAAAAGACGGTCAAATCAATCACAACATGGAAGACGATGTAATCCGCGGCGCGACTGTTGCGCATGCCGGTGCCATCACCTTCCCGCCGCCGCCCCCAAAAGTGGCCGCGATTGCAGCCAAGCCCAAGGAAGTTGTTCCCGAGCTGACGCCAGAAGAAAAACGCGCTGCCGAAACGGCCGCGTTCAAAGCGCAAACCAAGAACCAAGTGACGTTGCTTGCCGTTGGCGGGGCGTTGCTTTTGGCGGTTGGCCTTGTCGCGCCGGCCAGCTTTATGCAGCACTTTATCGTGTTTGTTCTGTCGGTCTTCATTGGTTTCCAAGTGATCTGGGGCGTGGCGCACAGCTTGCACACACCTTTGATGGCGGTCACCAACGCGATTTCATCCATCATTATTTTGGGTGCATTGATGCAGATTGGATCCGGCTCTTGGCTGGTGATTATTCTGGCATCGCTGTCGATCTTCATGGCGGGGATTAACATCTTCGGCGGCTTCCTTGTAACACGGCGCATGCTTGCCATGTTCCAAAAATCGTAAAGGACCGGGATTATGGATTTTGGATTCACAATTGCCGCCTATGTGGTTGCGGCTGTTCTGTTTATTCTGTCGCTGGGCGGGCTTTCGGGCCAGGAAAGCGCTAAGCGTGCTGTTTGGTACGGTATCGCGGGTATGGGTCTGGCCGTGGCGGCGACGCTTGTCGGACCGGGCTCCGGCTTTTGGTTGTTGTCGCTGATCTTGATCGCGGCGGGCGGTGTTATTGGGTACATTGTAGCCACACGTGTACAAATGACCGAGATGCCACAACTGGTTGCTGCCATGCACAGCCTTGTTGGTCTGGCAGCCGTGTTCGTGGGCCTGAACGCCCATATCGAACTGGGCCGTGTTCTGGCCATGGACGACACAGCGCGCCACGCTTTGGAAGGCTTCGCTGGTCTTCTGGCGCATAAGTCGCCGGTTGAGATCAACATTTTGCGCGTCGAAGTCTTCTTGGGCATCTTCATTGGTGCGGTGACTTTCACCGGTTCCGTGGTGGCCTATGGCAAACTGGCAGGTAAACTGACGTCATCGGCGCAAAAGCTGCCGGGTGGCCATATGCTGAACGCTGCTGCTGCTGCTCTTTCGGTGCTGTGTCTGGTTTGGTACTTCAACACCGGCGGTTTCTTTCCGCTGTTCTTGATGACACTGGCGGCGCTGTTTATCGGCTATCACCTGATCATGGGTATTGGCGGCGCGGACATGCCTGTGGTTGTCTCGATGCTGAACTCTTATTCGGGTTGGGCTGCGGCTGCGATCGGCTTTAGCCTTGGCAACGATCTTCTGATCGTCGTTGGTGCGCTGGTTGGCTCTTCTGGTGCGATCCTGAGCTACATCATGTGTAAGGCGATGAACCGTTCGTTCGTCAGCGTTATTCTGGGCGGCTTTGGCGGTTCAACCGGTCCCGCAATGGAAGTCGAAGGCGAGCAGATCGCAATCGACGCCGATGGCGTGGCACAGGCTTTGGAAGAAGCCGACAGCGTTGTGATCATCCCCGGTTACGGTATGGCCGTGGCTCAGGCCCAGCAGAATGTTGCTGAACTGACCCGCCGTCTGCGCGCAGCTGGCAAAGAGGTGCGTTTCGCGATCCACCCCGTTGCGGGCCGTTTGCCCGGGCACATGAACGTGCTGCTGGCCGAAGCCAAAGTGCCGTATGACATCGTTCTGGAAATGGACGAGATCAACGACGACTTCCCATCGACCGACGTTGCGATTGTTATTGGTTCCAATGACATCGTGAACCCTGCGGCGCAGGAAGATCCCAACTCTCCCATCGCCGGTATGCCGGTTCTGGAGTGCTGGAAAGCCAAGCAGGTGTTCGTTTCCAAGCGTGGTCAAGGCACCGGTTATTCCGGCATCGAAAACCCGCTGTTCTACAAGGAAAACACCCGCATGTATTACGGTGACGCCAAAGCATCCCTTGATGAGTTGCTCAAGCGTATCGACTAACCAAGCGCGGTTTTTAAAACCAAGGTCCGTCCCCTGTAAAAGGGGGCGGGCCATTTTTTTGTGCACTGTCCTCAGAGGGGGCCTGAAACGCGACAATCGAATTGACATTGAGGGGTTTGCATATTACCAAGTAAAAAACTCAGGTATTTATGTATTATGGCTACACGACAAGCAGCGCACGCATATTGGTCCCGCCTTTGGGTGCAGCATATGGATGTCAGTTACGACCCTTTGCTGGAAACTTTGCGGATCGTTTCGGCACACTTGGGTCACGACGGTGTCACACAGTCAGAAGAACCGGTTGCAGATATGTTGCTGCAATTGCCGCGGCTATTGGCCCGCGATCCGGCGTTCAATCCCCCCGGTCAATCGACCCGCAGCTTTGATGAAAGCTGGATTTTGGCGCTCAGCGGCGCGCTGCGACTGGCCGACGCCGACAACTACCGGTTTTTATTACTGTCACGCATGACGCCGCAAAGCGCGTCCGAATTCCACTTTTTGCTGCGTCATGCGTTAACGATCTTGGATGAAGCAGGGTAGGTCTAGACCAGCTCTGTTTCGATCTGGGCCCCTTGTTCCAAGGTGCGGTGCACGGGGCATTTGTCGGCAATTTCAATCAATCGGGTGATCTGTTCCGATGTCAGATTGCCTTGCAAGGTAATGCGCCGCTTGAACCGGTCGATACGGGTGTCCTTGGCGGTTTCTGCGTCTTGGGCATGCACCTTGTCATGCACCACATCGACTGAAATCCCATCCAGCGGCCAGCCTTTGCGCCGCGCATACATGCGGATGGTCATCGAGGTACAAGCCCCAAGGCCCGCTGCCACAAAGCCATAGGGTGACATGCCACGATTGGTGCCGCCATAGGCCAGCGGCTCATCCGCGACGGCGTGATGGAACGGTCCGTTCTGCACGTCTTGCAAAAAGCCGGCCGCATCAGCCTCGGACACGCGCACCACGCCTTCGGGGGCACCGATAGGGGGGGCAGGTGGGCGTAGATCCAAATAGCGCCCGACCCAAGCGGAAATCACTTCGGCGGCGTATTCTGCATCGCATGGATCGGTCACTAGATGATCGGCGTTGTCCAGTGTGACAAAGCTTTTTGGGTGTTTGGCCGCAGTAAAGATCTGCGTGGCGTTTGAAATGTCGACAATCTCGTCGCGCGGCGCATGCAGCACCAACAGCGCGCGTTTCATACCGCTGATGATTGGCCCAAGGGTTTCTGCCTGCACGTCTTCGACGAACTCCTGGCCCAAAATAACCGGTCTGCCGCCCAGCATGACTTCGGCGCGGCCATTTTCACGGATTTCCCCCAGCGCATCGCCAAAGTTATGGGTGACATGGCCCGGATCAAACGGTGCGCCGATTGTTGCCACAGCCTTTGCCGACGCGATTTCAGGCGCAGCACGTAGCACCGCCGCGCCGCCCAATGAATGGCCGATCAACAGGCTTGGGGCCATGCCGCGCCCCTCCAAATAGGTCGCAGCCGCCCGTAAATCGCCGACGTTTGAGGTGAACGTCGTATTGGCAAATTCACCTTGGCTGTGGCCAAGGCCAGTGAAATCGAACCGCAAAACGGCGATACCCATGGCAGACAGGCGGGCGGCAATGCGGCGAGCGGCGGGAATATCCTTGCCGCACGTAAAACAATGGGCAAACAAAGCGGTCGCCAGATGCGGACCGGTGGGCAAGTCCAACCGCGCCGCCAGCATTTCGCCGCTGTGGCCGGGAAAGGTGATACGTTCAGTCGGCATGTGATGTCCTGATTGACCAAGGCACAGCCGCAGCGGCGTGCCCTTGGTTGGTGATTGTTTGTAGATGTCTTTGGGCTAAAACTGCGCGCAGGACGGTCGCCATGCAAGGGATGTGTCGGCCAGATGACACGAAGGTGAGGGACGTGAAGTTTATAGTGAAGGCTATTGCGTGGATGGCTGGGCTGGCCTTGGCCGTGGGCGTAGGGGGCGCGGTCCACCCAATGGGCGATTCTTGGGCCGTGTTTCGCGTTGAAATTGCAGTAATTTTCGCATTGGCGGTGATTTGGACCGATTGGTCGAAACAGATCCGTTGGGGGCTGGCCGGGTTGGTGTTCGGACTGCTTGGCTGGCATGTGTTACAAAGCCGAGGGGCGGCTTTGGTGCAAAGTGACCTGACCTTGTTCCAGCAAAACCTGCTGTTTGACCGGGCAGATGGCGGCGCGCCGATATTGGCTATGATCCAAAAGACCGGGCCGGATTTTATCGTGTTCCAAGAAGTGTCTGATCGCAACCGCCCGATCTTGAAACAATTGCGGGGTGACTACCCGTTTCAACAAGATTGTCCGTTGGCCAGCAATCTGGGCGAAGCGGTTTTGTCGCGCCACCCCATGGTGGCTGGAACAGGGTTTTGTTCGAGGCGCGATGGTTTGGCTGCAATGCAAGTCCGCACGCCTGATGGCCCGGTCTGGATTGGCTCGGTGCATTTGAGTTGGCCTTGGCCGAAAGGGCAGGCGGCGCAAGTGGATCAAATCTTGCCAGACATGGCCCGCCTGACCGGTCCCGCGGTGCTGGCCGGTGACTTTAACGCCGTTGCCTGGTCTCATACCGTGGCGCGGATCGGGGCGGCTACGGGGACGACGCGGCGCGGTCCCTTTCGGGCAACCTTTCATTTGCCGGTCTTCGGCTTGCCAGTTGGATTGGATCATGTTCTGACCAGTCCTGATTTTTCAGCAATGGTGCAGCGGACTCCCAAAGCGGGCGGCGATCATCATGGCAGTTTGACCCATTTGGAGTGGCGAAATGACGGCTGACCTTTTTGGTATCGGTCCCTTTTTATTTGAAGATCCGCGTGAACGGTCCGAGAGAGCCAAATTGACCGCCTTTCTCAAGGCCACTGGTTTGGCGGGATTTTCACGTGATCCTACCTTAGGCGGTCATGTCACAGGTTCAGCGTTTGTTTTGTCACCGGACGGTGGCTCGGTGTTGTTGACGCATCACGCAAAACTGGACCGCTGGCTGCAATTGGGCGGGCATTGTGACGGGATTTGCGACGTCCGGTTTGTGGCGCTTAAAGAGGCTTATGAGGAGTCGGGTTTGGCGCATATTCGCATGCTGAAAACGGAGGTTCTTGACCTTGATATCCACGTCATCCCGGCCTCGGCAAAGGAGCGGGAACACCTGCACTATGATCTGCGGTTCTTGATGCAAGCAGAGGTCGGGGATTTGCATATATCCTCTGAATCCAAAGCGTTAAAATGGGTGCCTTTGGACCAATTGGAGCAGTATTCAACCGACCCTTCGGTGCTGCGTTTACGCAACAAAGCCCGTGACTTCGGGGGGTAACGGCCCGGCAGGGCGTGGCCGCTGCACAAAAGTCAGTACAAGAATTGGCGCAAAACCGAATGCATTCGGTCCGTGTTGTAAAGCAGCACGAACAGGCCTGTCACAACCATCACCTGCGTGACCAGTCTAAAATCCATCCCGCGATAAATCCCGACCAAAAACATCGCGATCCCCACTGGCAAAAAGATGATCGCGGTGACGCCGCTGAGCAACCATCCGGCTGCAGTGATGCGGGATTCTTTTCGCGATTCGGCTTGGGTTGGGGCTGATACCGCATCGGCTGCGACAAGTTCAGTGTCCAGATCCTCTGATGGCATATCATAGAGCGCGGACAAGGTGTCGCGCTTGGCAGGTGTTGGCGTGTCTATTGCATCTTCCAGCATCAAGGGAGCAGGCCGGTCGACCAAATCGGGTGCTCCAAGACGGACGGTTTTCTGTGTTTCGGCACCGGGTGTTATCCGGGCGCGCTTGGGGGACACATAGCTGCGCAGCCGGATGAAATCCTCGGCATCCAGCAGCACATCGGGCGAATACCATTCAATAATATCCGCTGACGAGATCTTGAGTGCGAACAAGACTGTGTCGGACAAAATTTGCGCGGCCGCCTCATCTTCGGTCGGCGTTCCGTCCTTGGTGACAACCTCGAGCATCATGCGCGGGCCATAATCGCTGTATTCTTGCGGAGTAACACGCAGGCCAAAAACGCCGCCACGGACCATATCGGCAGTTTCACTGACACGTGATCCGCCTTTTGGATGGGGGTCCAACCGTGCCAGAACACGGCGCGCGGCCTGCAAGTAGGGGCGTGGATCTAGATCCCGTGCATCGGGCAGAATCAACCCCGCATATGGATACTCAGTGGCGTTCATAACATCCTCACAGACTTAAAATACGTGTCGTGTGGATATGTTATTGCGCCCGAATTTGGTGAATTTCGGGCGCAATAAAGATTTTACTAGAATTTTATCGCCCTGCTTTGACCGTAATGGTTAACGCAGGGTAAATTTTAGCGGTCGATCCGAATGGCAGAGGCGGCGATTGCCTGTTGATAGACCGTTGCCGCGTTCCATTCGTTCAGCACGCGGTAATTTGGCTCGCCCTGTTGATAGCCTTTGCCGGGCTTCCAGCCTTTCTGGCGCAAGAAGTTGGCGGTCGAGGCCAGCGCGTCGGCTTCGTTATAGAAATCGACGCGGCCATCGCCATTGCCGTCTACACCGTAGCGCATCGCATTTCCGGGCAGGAACTGGGTGTGCCCCAGTTCGCCGTGATACGCGCCTTTCTGGTTGGCACTGAGCATACCGCGATCCACCATTTTCAAAGCGGCGATAGCATGCGGCTTAAAGAAAGCAGAGCGGCGGCAATCGTAGGTCACAGTCAAAATAGACGATACAACGGTTGGCGCGTTTTTGGGCCACATGAATTTACCGTAGGCAGTTTCCATCCCATGGATTGCAATGATAATTCCCGCAGGCACCCCGTAGCGCTTTTCCAAACTGGCGTAAAAATTGGCATTGCGCGCTTTGCGTTTCCGCGCTGTTGCCGCAAATCCGTCAAGCGACCCGAGGCGAATTTTCACAAATTTATCAAAGGAGTATTTGACGCCTTTCTGGCTGCGATCCGCCTTGATGGTGCCATTTGAATAGCTGGACCCCATCAAGGCATCTATACCGCGGCTTTTGACACCAGCCGCTTGGGCGTCGCGGGCGAATTCTTTTTTCCAGGCATTGAAGCCCGAAGAATCGTTGCCGCAGCTGGCGGCGAACGCGGGGCCTGCGGTCAAAAGAGTAAGGCAAAGGGCGGTCACAAAACGGCGCATCAGGCTCTCCGGAAATGGGTTACATCCCCGCGACGATACTCGGTTTGCCCCCCAAGCGCCAAGGGGGAATTCCTGACTGTATGGGCCTGAACCGGCTGATGCGTTTGCTGCGGTCTTGGGTCACGCAAGTGGGGGCTTGTGAACACATCAAGGATTTAGCATCTTTGTAACTGCGTTAAAGTCAGGCCTCGTTCATCAAGGAAGCGCAATGTCAGACCGTTCAATCTTCCGGATAGAGTCCCTGTGCGGGGCAGTGCTGTCTCTGGTGGCATGCACGCTCCCGCCTGAGCGCGAGTTTCCGAAGGATTCGGACCAGATAACCCTAGAAGACATTTGCTGTAAAACCATCGATGTGTATCCCGATCCCATCGTTGATCTGATGGAACCAAAGGCCGAAACATCGAGGTTGTTGAATGGCAGTCATTATATCCGCCGGCCCTATCTGGAAGACAAGACCCAGACCCATGCCTATATTCTGCGCCACCTTCAGCCGATGGATATCTTGCTGACCAGTGACAAAAGCCAAGTCAGCGGCTGGCTGATACCGGGGTATTTCACCCATTCGCTGCTATATCTCGGAACCGAGCAGCAGCTGCAAAGCGCGGGTCTTTGGGATGCGACCGCGCTTCGACCTCATCTCGGCAAAATTCGCGCCGGAAATCTGTTTTATGAGGCAACACCGCCGCAGGTTACTTTTTCACCAGCGCAGGACATTTTCGATGTGGATAGTGTGGCGGTTTTTCGCCCCGATCTATCCAAAGGGCAAAAGCGGGCCGCCATTTCCCGGATGATTTCCCATCTGGGTAAGCCATTTGATATGCGCATGGATCTGGCGACCGCTGATTGCCTGTTCTGTGCCGAACTGCTGAACTTGGCACTGCCGGAGCTGAACTTCAAACGACAAAGCGCTTACGGTCGACAGCTGATCGCGCCGGATTCGATTGCCGTTCAAGGCCTTAACCCGCAGTCTAATCTCCGGTTTATTGGCGTTGTTTTCGGGCAAAGGCAGATGGCGGAAACCGGTTCAGCTGAAATGCTGGCGGCCACGATCCAGCGTCATTGGCCGGATCGATCCCGTCCTAGTGAAGCGAACTGAGGACTGGCCGTGCTGCATCTGCCAAACGTTCGATCATGGTTTTTGCGGGCGCGGGCGGCCGTCGTTTGGAATAGGCTGTTGGGGGGGCAGGGCGCGATTGCAGGGAGCTGGACGCCGTTTGGATCATGGATTGCAGGGCGTCAGCATCGGGCAGACTGACTTGCGGCCGCTCATTGCGGTTGACGCTTCTGGCATTGCGGTTTGGTGAAAAGCTGTCCGCCAGCCCTTCGACAAAACGCAAACGCGGAATATGGACGTCTGACGATGGCCACAGCAAATAGGTCGCTGGCAAATTGAGAGCCAGAGGAAACAATAAAAATGCCAGATGGGCGCGTTTGGCGTCTTCGTGTGTGTCGGGGCCTTTTTCCAGATCGGTGACACAGACCGCCATTCTGGTTTCGTGGTCGCTATAGGTCACCTCGACATGTGTGGAAAACCGGTCGCAGATGACAATCACACCGGTATCGGTTTGCTCGATGGCAGCGACCACTTCGCGGAGCCTTAACAAAGCCGTGGACAAGATTTCGGTGACTTTGGACAGGGACACAAAGCGGTCTTGTGTGAATACCAAAGATGCGGTGGTGGAAGGGTGGCGCAACATGTCCTCTTGCTCCTGAAGTGGGGGCTTTGGCGGAGATGATGCCTTTGGTCTGCGGCTTTGATACGGCTGCTTGGAGCTAAATATGGCAAAAGTTGGGAAGGGTGGCCGCAGCGGTGCCGCAATGGGCAGCAATTCTGGCCAAAAGGCCGCAAACCGCCCGGTTTGCCATCCAAAAGCCGCAAACCCGCGCCGGATTTAATAAAATACGTGGCATTTTCAAGGCCGCTTCTGCGCCTGAAACGCGAAAAAGGCCCCCAAAATGGAGGCCTTTTCCAATCTGAAATCCAAAGTGGATTAGCAGCTGTAGTACATACCGAACTCAACAGGGTGCGGTGTGTGTTCGTACAGCTCGATCTCTTCCATTTTGAGGGCGATATAGCCGTCAATCTGGTCTTTGGTGAACACGTCACCAGCGATCAAGAAATCGTGGTCCGCAATCAAGCATTCCATGGCTTCGCGCAGGCTGCCACAAACTGTCGGGATACCGGCCAGTTCTTCTGCAGGCAGGTCATACAAGTTTTTGTCCATGGCTTCGCCAGGATTGATCTTGTTTTTGATGCCGTCAAGGCCGGCCATCAGCAGAGCTGCAAAGCACAGGTAGGGGTTTGCCGCTGGATCCGGGAAACGGGCCTCAACGCGCTTGGCTTTGGGGCTTTCGGTCCAAGGAATACGAACACAACCCGACCGGTTGCTTGCCGAATAGGCGCGCAGAACGGGGGCTTCGAAGCCCGGGATCAGACGCTTGTAGCTGTTGGTCGATGGGTTGGTGAAGGCATTCAGCGTTTTCGCGTGCTTCAGGATGCCGCCGATGAAATACAGCGCTTCGTCCGAAAGGTCAGCGTATTTGTCACCCGCGAACAAAGGCTTGCCGTCTTTCCAGATCGACATGTTCACGTGCATACCGGTGCCGTTATCGCCATAGATTGGCTTGGGCATGAAGGTTGCCGTTTTGCCGTAGGCCTGTGCCACGTTGTGGATGACGTACTTGTATTTCTGCAGCTCGTCGGCCTGTTTTGTCAGGCTGTCAAAGATCAGACCAAGTTCGTGCTGGCACGATGCAACTTCGTGGTGATGCTTGTCGGTTTTCATGCCGAGACGCTTCATCGTCGACAGCATTTCAGAACGGATGTCCTGTGCGTCGTCGATTGGGTTTACCGGGAAATAACCGCCCTTGATGCCGGGACGGTGGCCAGTGTTGCCCATTTCATATTCGGTGTCAGTGTTCCACGATGCGTCGATTGCGTCGACTTCGTAGGACACTTTGTTGATGGTGTTCGAGAAGCGAACATCGTCAAAGAGGAAAAATTCTGCCTCTGGACCCATGTAAGCAACGTCGCCGATTCCGGAAGACTTCAGGTAGGCTTCGGCTTTTTGAGCGGTGCCGCGTGGGTCACGCTCGTAGGATTCACCAGTGTCAGGCTCTACGATTGAGCAATGCACACACATGGTTTTTTCGGCGTAGAAAGGATCGACATAGGCGCTGTCGCAATCTGGCATCAGTTTCATGTCTGACGATTCGATCGATTTCCAGCCCGCGATGGAGGAGCCGTCAAACATGAAGCCCTCTTCGAGGAAGTCTTCGTCGACCAGATCAACATCAACAGTTACGTGCTGCAGCTTGCCGCGTACGTCGGTAAAACGAATGTCGACGTAGGCGACATCTTCGTCTTTGATCAGCTTGAGCAGATCTTGTGCGCTCATATCACTATTCCCTTAGTTGCTTTGTTCTATTGGTTCATTTGGAGCGGCATCGAATTTTCGTCGAAAATTCGCGCACCCCAAGATGTTGGAGACCCCGAAAGGGGTTACAGCGCGTCCGAGCCGGATTCACCGGTCCGAATGCGGATGGCTTGTTCGACGGTCGAGACAAAGATCTTGCCGTCGCCGATTTTGTCGGTCTTCGCTGCCGATGTGATGGCTTCTATAGCACCATCAACCTGATCGTCATCCAAAACGATCTCGATCTTCACTTTGGGCAGGAAATCGACGACATATTCCGCACCACGATACAGCTCGGTATGGCCTTTTTGACGGCCAAAGCCTTTGACTTCGACCACGCTGAGACCCTGGATGCCGGCGTCTTGCAGCGCTTCCTTGACCTCATCAAGTTTGAACGGCTTGATGATCGCTTCGATCTTTTTCATGGCCAGAGCTCCCCTTCTGAAAATCCAAATTTCTTGCAGTGAGGGAGACCACTTCTATTCAGGAGGGACAATCGGTTAGGGTGACGCAGGTGGATTTTGATGTGCTGAAAAATTCATCACGCCTAATTAATATGCGTATTGCCCAATTTATGGGCGAAATTGAATCGGGTGGGTTTTGACTATGGCTGAGGTACTGACGGCTGCGCAGATGCGGCGCATCGAAGAGTCCGCGATTGCAAGCGGCGCTGTAACTGGGGCGACCTTAATGGAGCGGGCCGGGCAGGGCGTTGTTGATGCGATTCTGGCTCATTGGCCAGAGCTGAACCACTCAGAGGACGCAGGCAGTGGGATGGCGGGAGAGGGTGCGGTTCCGACAGGGCTTCCGCTGCGGGCGGTTGTTTTGTGCGGGCCGGGGAACAATGGCGGCGACGGATTTGTTATTGCTCGCTTGCTTAAACGCAAGGGCTGGGCTGTTGAGGTTTTTCTGTTTGGCGACCCGCTACGTTTGACCGGCGATGCGAAGCTCAACTACACCCGTTGGTGTGCTTTGGGGTCCGTTCAGTCCGATCTGGACCTTATAGATCGTTTCGCCGACGCGGGGTTGGAGGCCGATCTCTTTGTGGACGCCATTTTTGGCACCGGTTTGACTCGTGCTTTGCCCGATAGGCTGGCCGATCTTTTGGGGAAGGTCGCTGGCTGTAGAACCGTTCGAACTGTTGCCGTGGATATTGCCAGTGGGATTTGCACGGACAGTGGCCGGATGTTGCAACCGGCGGACCCGCAGCCTGCGGTTTCGAAGGCAAGTTTCGATCTGACCGTTACGTTTCACCGCGCCAAGCGCGGGCATCTGTCCCAAGAGGGGGCATTGGCAAGCGGACATTTGGCGATTGTCGACATCGGGTTGGATCTAGCGCATCAAACATTGCGCCGGAAACTTGCGGTTCCTTCGCTGGAAGATGCGTGTCTTGGCAGCATTTCCCACTGGGTGGGGCAGACGGATGACGCGAACCCTGCCTTTGACGTGCCCCTTGCTGGGGTATTGGCCAAGGATGCTTTTGGCCATAAATTTCGGCATGGTCATGCCTTGGTGTTCTCGGGCGAGACCTGCAAAACCGGAGCTGCGCGACTGGCGGCGCGCGGGGCCTTGCGGATAGGCGCGGGGCTGGTGACATTGGCTGTGCCGGGCAACGCGTTGTCCGAAGTGGCCGCGCAGGTCACTGCCATCATGATCGCGCCGGTGTCCGGATCGGGGGACGCTTTAAATCTGTTGCAAGACAGCCGGTTAAACGCACTTTGTATCGGCCCCGGATTGGGGGTGGCGCTTGCACGCAGCTTGGTGCCGATTGCCTTGAAGCAAACCCGTGCTGTGCGCCGGTCGGTGGTTCTTGATGCGGACGCATTGACGGCCTTTGCGGCGGCTCCGGATGATTTGTTTGCACTGTTGCATTCGAACTGCGTGCTTACACCGCATTTTGGCGAATTTACCCGTCTCTTTCCCGATCTTGCGCAAAAGCTTGTCGCACGGCCTACCCATGGGCCTGCCTATTCGCGGTATGATGCTGTGTGCGAAGCGGCAGATCGGGCCGGATGTGTTGTGTTGCTTAAAGGGCCTGACACTGTAATCGCCAGTCCGGAAGGGCAGGTTTCGGTCAATGCAGCTTTGTTCGAAAACCAAGCTCCTTGGCTGGCAACCGCCGGATCAGGGGACGTTCTGGCAGGTTTCATCACCGGCCTCATGGCACGCGGTGTTCCGGCCATGCGGGCCGCCGAAATGGGGGTTTGGTTACATGCGCAATGCGGTCGCAATTTGGGCCCCGGGTTGATCGCCGAGGATCTGCCGGAAGAGCTGCCCCATGTGTTTCGCTCAATTCTGTCTTAGCCGCATGCTGGAACGGGGCAAGCCGAGGCAAGTTCCAGCCCGTCCGCATAAAGGATGTGAGGGGCGTCAAAGCGCAACTGGTACAGGTCCAACTCAATCACGCCGACGGATCGGATAAACTCGCCGTCAATCAAACGCCCGGCAGGCACCAAAGCCTGCGAGGCACCGAACAACACACCGGCCCGCCAGTCCCTAACCAACAATTCTTGGCGCGCTGGCACAACCGCGTCGCGATCCGGGCGCGACACGCCCAAAGTTCCACGACGAATACCAATAGCGTCTACTCGGCGACGGCAAGTCGATACGTCCGCCAAGGTCGCAACGCCGCTGTCGCGGGTGACCACCCGATCACCGGCGTTCAAAAACTCAACCGGAAGCGCGCCGTCCAGCGTTAGCACCACCATGCCGGCGGGCAGCGCATTCCAGGCGTGATCAGGCGCGATATGGCGCGCGGGGAATAGAGTTCCCAATGGGCACCGGACCGTTTTAGGCTGCATTGGCGGTATGCCTCTTGTGACTTCCGCCCCTTTATCGCCACAATATTCCAACATCCGGTAAATGCTGTTGATTTTAATCGCATGCGTGGTGCATTTTTCCTCTCGCACTTCTGCAAAAGCTTTGCTAAACCCCGCGGCACTGGGACCGGCTAAAACCGAGTCACCAGTATGGATGCGGGTGTGGCGGAATTGGTAGACGCACCAGATTTAGGTTCTGGCGCCTATGGCGTGGAGGTTCGAGTCCTCTCACCCGTACCAGTTTGTTATTTATCATTGATAAGAAATGTAACACCTTGAATGAAAAAGGCCATTTCTGAGGTTCGAACCCCTTTTCTTCGACTAAACGATGGTGGCTTGGCAAAGACGAGCCTGAGCACGATCCGCTTAAGGTTAAAGCTTCCTATTTTCCATATTTTATAGGGGTTTGCTTGGAACTGCATCGAGAGTTCGAACGTTTCGCCAAAACTTAGCGCTGGAACGGACAATTTTTCAATTTCAGCGTCGTTTGCTGCATTCTGTTTGCGAAGCTCCTATACACGGGCTTCGTATGCACCAGCGTTAGCATCGGCTTCTATCCTTACGGCCCGGTTGAGGTTTAGCTCTACCATTTTTTCGATCTCTTGTGACTGAGTGCTACGAATTCTGACTTCCCACGCATCGCGAAACATTTGCTCTGCGACATTTAACGGTGTCTGATCCGGAACTACTTTTCCTAAAAGCTGTTCGAACTCGTTTTCTACTTTTTGTTTTGGCGTGGATTTTCCGCGCTCAGGACAATTTCGGTATTGGCAAAGGTAGTACGGGTACTTTCTACCGGTGTGACATTGAGACCAACATGAAGTTATTCGCCTGCCACAATGTTCACAAACTAGAAAGGATCGCAAAGGAATATCTCTAGATAAATTCTTTCGCGCTGGAACAACATTTTTTCCTTCCAGTCTTTCTTGGATCGTTAGGTAGGTATCGTATGAGATTAGTGGAGGGTGTTTGGCTTTGGTAAGTGGTACAGCCCAATTTTCATATTCAAGATACCCAGCGTATAGATTGCAACGAAGCATCTTTGTGATGCCATCGATTCTGAGTGTTTTAGATCTAATTCCCTTTTTTTATCTCGGCTTTCTATCCAAGAATCGCAGTACCTCCATTGGCAGTTGGAATTTACCGTCGGAGAACCTTTGCAGAGCATCTGAAATGATGGACGCAAGGGACTCTTTCCTAACTAGAGTCTTTCCTCCCATTGGTGATTTCTCATATATGTTGCCATTCGGGGGCTGGAAAATCCAATAACCTGCCTTTAATCGCTCAAGGCTACGGCTATGTGAGCGTTCAACAATGTCCTCGCGTTCATAATCCAAAACTACAGCAACAACATGCTCTTGTAGTCGATCTGCAGCTCTGTTGCCGAAGGTCTATTTCGAGCTGTCCAATAGTGCTCCGAGTGATCCAATTTTTGAGCGAAGTTTTGCGTGTGTTACAATTTCGCGAGCCCGGCGGCTACCGTCTTCAACAATTACCACGTATTCACTATCATTTTCGTTCTCCAACGTTTCGATCAGTCTTTGCATGCCAGCGCGGATAAACAATCGCCCCGATTTAGAGTTATGAAATACGTCGGCCACCTCGTAGCCCTTCGCGTCGCCGTGCTTGCATCGACCTTGTGAGCAGCCAGATGAAAGTTTCTGAGCGGCGGATTTATCGGGTGCTGGGCCAACATCGATCCATACAACAGCGGGTGCCGAAGGGGCGTGCTGACGAAGACCGACTAAGACCGGTTCCGTTAGCGTTGCTTCGCTATTTGTTTGTGCCTACGACCCGAAATGCGCGAATATGTTATTTCAGAACGGACATTCGGATAACTTGCAGCATAAGGCACTTTGGGCTCAAAGCCGCCATGTGGCAGCGCACCAACTCGCCTGAAGCGAAGCGCTAGGTGACAACGGCTGACCAGTGACCGATCTCAGCCCGAAGCAGACATGGCCTGATTGTACGGTTATTTGTGTAGTGGACAGTTACACAACCGAGCTGTGCGCCTTCACTGCGGAAAAATGCTAATTCGCCGGGCTGGCACTTAGGTCTGCTGTTGTGATCGGATGCTAAAGCACCCTCTTAAGAAATTCGATTTGTGTGGTCACGGCCTTCACAAAACTCGGACTGTCTTCCCACAATAGCCCAAAGTGCCCGCCCGCGATAATTGCTTTCTCTTTCGGTCCGGCAATCCGATCAAACACTGCGTTTTGTAGCTCGGGGTTGCAGTGGACCATCTCATCGTTCCGGCCGTTCATCATGAGGACCGGCATATTGAGATGTGGAGCGGTAACCAAAGGAGAACAGGGAACAGTCGTCCTTGGGACAACGCGGGTCACTTTGTTTTCCCAGCCGCTTCCATGGCGACCGCCATATTCCAGGAACCACCGAAACGCCTGTGGCGGCGTCAGCAGTGAGGGCGCATTTATCTGGTCAAGCGATACAACGGGCATAGGTCCAACCACATCGGCGGGCCCTCCGCCAACATCTCCAGTTTCAAACAGTTCGCTGAGGGTATCAAACGCATTTTGGTCTGCCGCTCCATCGGGCCAAGTCGCTCCACATACAGGTATTTGGGCAACGATTGCCGAAACGTCCCGGATGAGAGCGCCTGCTACCATAACGAGACCACCTGAGTAGCTATCCCCCCAAAGAACGACGCGATCTGTCTGATGGGACGTTCTGAGAAACCTGACAGCGTCACGGTATCCTCGTGCCTGCACCCAAGGGTTTATCTCTTGCCTTGGCTCACCACCACTTAAACCGAAGTTTCTATGATCATAAAAAAGAACATCAAACCCTGCTTCAAAGATGGCTTTCGCGTAACGATCAACCATCATCGTGATCGTCGCGCTAGTCCCGTGGGTCATAACGATTGTGGGTTTGGAGGTTTCCGCATGACAATAATGCCTGCCTCGCAAAGTGGCGTTTTCGGAAACAAATTCGACTTCTTGATACATGTGCCGTTCCATCTTTAATTGATAGAAGCAGTGAAACAGCGCATGTGGGATATACGCATGAGGCAAATGTCCCATTCGAAAGAAATTGATGTCTCTTTCTTTGGGACAAACACCCTATCCGTCGGACAGAACTTTAACAATTAGCTCTGATCTGCTGCGTACACCGACCTTTTCGAGTGCTACAGTGATCTGATTGCGCACTGTTTTTTCAGATTTTCCGAGAGTGGTGGCAATTTCGCGGTTGCCCATGCCTTTGACGACCAAGTCAACAACATCTCCTTCCGCTTCAGTCAAATGATAGCTGCCTCGAACGGGTTTAGATGATGTTGTTTCGGGTAAGAATGCGCGGAGGCTCGAGAGGAACGCCGCCCAAGCTGGTTCGTTTTCAAGCAAGATGTGGTTTGCGCTATCTAAAGCGACAAACTGCGCGTCAGGAATTGCAGCGGCTAGTTTGCGCCCTTCATCAAACGGAATGCGCGCATCGTCCTTGGCATGAAAGATTAGAGCCGGGACGCAGAGCTTCGCTGCATCTGCCAAAACGTCAATTTTATGCATAACCTTTAGGGTGCGCAGAGCGATCTGTGGCGAAGCGCTCTCTCTTTCAAGGCGTCGCCACCAACTGTGCTGTTCCGGCGTGCCAGATGGAACAAACAGGTGGGTAAACACCTGATTGAAGGCTGGCACCTCGTTGCCCCAACCAAGTTGAACTAGGTTTGCGAGAGTATCCGCCTCAAGCTGTGCATTTTTCGCATCGCTACGCGCCAACATGCCCTGTCCATATGCACCTATCAGAACGAGCCGTTCCACTTTTTCAGGATGTCGCAAAGCGAATGCGATGGACAGAGCGCACCCTTGTGACAGGCCCAATAGAGTAACTGGTCCACTAATGGTGTCCGCCACGACTTCCAGATCGGATAACCAAGCATCGAAACTAATGTCGTCAACATCACGATCTGAAAGCCCGCAGCCGCGTAAATCATACCGGATGAATCGATGATCCCGGGCAAGCTCTTTCAACCAATGCTGCCATATAGGGTTCTCTTCATCGTGCGCAGCATGGCTCAGCCAATTTCCGGCCTTAAGAATCGTTGGGCCCACACCCATTTCTGCCACCGCAATACGGGTCCCATCATCTGCAGTAACGAAAGAAACCTTTTGACGCGCATGGTTGGATGCAGTGTTCATTTTTTTAGACTAGCAGAAGCGGTTTGGGCAGTCAGCCCCGTGGTTCAGGCGAAGTAATACGACAAGCAAAATTCGGAGGTTTCACCTCGCGTTTTGAAGCTTTCGGAGCGCCCCATGCCGCCAGCATCGCGGCCATATTGGAACGAGGCATGAACTCAACACGTCCTGACCGATCCGGTGCACTTGGTCGCCGCCGATATGAGCGTTCGATGTTGGACGGGCGTTGCGTCATGCGTCATGCGGCTTGCTCTCGATGTGGCGCGCGGGACATCGGTTTCTGGCCGAGCCGGAAGAATTCGATCACGCGCATTGGGCCACCGCAGCAGGGGTATGTTTCGCGCAAGGTGGGCGGGGCAGGTTCCGCCCACAACTCGACTTTGCCACGCTAAGATGCTGTTTTCTTGCATTTTCCCCAAAATGTGCACCTTTTTTGACGCTTGCCATATAGCCTCCCAGACCAACAGTGCATCGGGCTCTCTTCATGATCCTCGAGTCAGGTAAGACGTTCAGGGTTCGAAAGCCAACTGGATCATGTTTTACGTGCTATTGCCGGAGTGCTCGCTCCCAGCGAAGAAGTTCAACGAAAACTTGGTTCGAGGTTTGTGCCTTCAAGTGTCCCATCTTACTCCCAAACTTGCACACAGATGCCCGTCAGCGCGTGTAAAACCACGGTTTGTTGTGGATACCCCCATCGCGTGGCCCGCAGGCAACCAAGAATGTGCAACGCTGTGCGCATAATTCCTGCGCGGAGTGTAATTGGCAGGGCAGCATAGCATCATTTCCAAAACTCAAAACCGGTTGGCGGGCAGGAGTATATCGCGGCCTTTGATTAACCGGCGGCCAAGGTGTTGTGCTGACAGCTGCAAAACAGGTTGAAGGCCAGCTTTTGGGCGCTCGGCAGCATGCTTTGTGTGTGCCTGCCGGCAACAGATGGGCGGGGTTGCGACGCTGAAACATCTGTGTCGAACGACAGTGGCGGCCGTTGAAGCAGGTGACCGTCAATGTGCGTGAAATTACAGATGGCTTCAAAGTAAAGTAGATCAGTGGTAACTGGATCGAGTTCAACACCTCTGACCTGCCTCACACCGCCTTTGACAAGCGCGCGCCGGACGCCACAAATTGCGATCAAGCGGAGTTTCCAAAAGCCGCATGAACATGAAACAAGACCCAATCTTGTCTCGAAAAACAGAACTGTTTCATACACGCCATTGACGGTGAGCATGGCTTCACCGTTGAAGTCTGGAGCCGGATGTCCCTCCAATGGCGGTTCCGGCCCCAAAATCTGATGATGTCATGGCAGCGATCTTTGGAATAATATAGGCGGGGCAGGGCACCCTTGGGGTATTGCGCCGGTCAACTCCAATCCGGTGGTGCGGACAGAGCGCGGTTTGCTGTCATTCGTCTCCCGACACATCAATAATCCGGATTTGGGGCATAATCCGCTCCGCTTGTTCCTTGTTCAGGTGCAAGGGCGGCTTGCTTTCACACCTGAATTCGTTGAACTTTCAGCTTTGTCTTCAGGTCTGTTTTGCAAAACGCGTGCAAAAAACAAGTCTGTTCCGAGATGTCCAGCATCTCACGGGCGACATCATCGCTTTCGTTGGTTTCCAAATAAACATGCGTTTCCAAAGGATCGGCCTGGCCCGCTTTGCCCGTACCGCCAGACGCGCCGCCAAGCGAGAAATGACTATCTTGAACAACGCGGTAATCGCTCAGATCCAAATTCAACATTTTCACGAAGCGACCAAACTGGGTCATGAAGCAGAACCCGATACCGGCACTGACATAGCTGTTGGCATCTGGTGCACGTCCCAATCCGCCATTTTCGGGCGCTTCTTCGGACAAGAACTTGAACGAAGTCCCGTGCGGGCTGTACTGCAATTGCAGGATTTCTTTCATCCCGTCTTCGCGCAGCGTGCAGGTGGCACCGATATTCAAGGTCCGGTTTTGCTCATCAGCAAGCGAAGAGCCTGCCTTGGCAGTTCCGCCTTGTACCGGTTTTTTCGGTGTAACGCCTTCGGGCCAAACCACCGGGTCAAATCCGGGATCGGCAATTGGATGGGCTGCGGAAAAATGGTCGCCGGGATCAGGGTAAACCGCACCGTCCATGCGCGCCGCCTTGCCATTCCCTATTTCGGTGCCGTTTTTGGACAGGGTGAACAGGCTTTCCAGTTGGCCGCGCATGAGCCCGTTCAAGGGCGAGGCATACACAGCGTTCATCAAAAACTGGGCCAGCGCGCTATCATCAAGATCACAATCAATTTCAACCAACAGCTCAACCGGCAATGCCCCCCCAACCATCGTACGTTTCGGCATGGAACCGGTCATTGTATAGTAGTTGTCTTGAGTCAGCTTGAGTTTGCGGATTTCTACTCCCTGCTTTTTGGCCAGTGCCGTGATCTCGTTCATGTAGCTGGCGATCATTCCGGTTGTCAGAAAGGCCAACGGGCAGGGCGCGGCGTCGTGCCCGTCAAGGTAGGGGCCCTCATCGCTGGCCAGGCGCCAGGTTTTTCCGGTGCGGCTAGACGCAACCAATGCCTCTTTTTGAAAAACCGACAAGGACCGAACCCAAGTGCGCAAACTGTCCCCCATCCGGTTCTGAGGGGGGGTGATGCCGACTTCTTCGGCGTTGACGAGGTCAAAGAATAGCGGGATCCCGCTATCAACGAGTACATTTGGGCCTTGCGCCATGAGGATCTCCTTAGACAAAGCTTGAGCCGCCCGCGCGGATTTGTTCCGCGCGGGGTGTGAAAAAGTCGCCTGACAAAAGTCAGATGTATTGTGTATTTCTAGTCTGCAGCGCCGGTTTCCGGCTGCAAATTCCCGATGCCGGAATAGCTGATCAGATCGGTTATGGTTAGTTTTTCAGTCCGCTTCTCAAAGACTTCGATGTATTCAACCATTGTGTTGGAATGCTCACGCATCATCCCTTCGGCGCGCACTGCGTCACCTTTCTGGATCGCCGCATAGATTACTTTGTGTTGCGAGTTTCCGAGCTTGAGACGAAAGAGGCTCCGCTCAACACCTTCATCCGTCGATAGCACTTGTCGATCAAAAACCATGGACCCGACTTCCAGCATCGGAAGGTGGCTGATTCGGGTACACGTGAAGCCAACGAAATCATTGCCGCAGCCATCCAGTATGGTTTTGTGGAATTGCGCGTTTTGATGTTGGAATAGCTTGAGGGACGCGTCATCCATGTTGCCTGCTGCCAACAATCGGTCAATTTCATCGATGGCCGCCCCGAGTGACGGCAACATATTGCCCCGTCCGGGCGATTGCGCAATCAGGCGCGCGGCCAGACTTTCGAGATGTCCACGTACCTGAACCGCTTGCAGAATGTCTGCGACTGTCGGGCTGTGTACAAGGTATCCCCGCCCTTCGCCGCGACGAACGACACCTTCTTGTTCCAGTAATCGCAATGCCAGACGTACAGGCGTTCGCGAAACGTTATACGCCTCACATAGCCGCGCCTCAGAGAGCCGTTCCCCCTCGGAAAACGTGCCGTGGAAGATGTCATTGCGAATGCGTGCCGCGAGTTCTGTGTCAATTGAGTCCATGGCGTTATTCACCTCACTTGGGATCCCAAAGTCAAGCGGAATACGTGGAAATCTGCCGGATTCGCAAAATATTCCTTGATTTGGGATCCCTAAACGGTGTTTCTTAGCCTCAATCCACAAGGAATCGGTACTTTCGGGGACTTGAGGAAATGTTTGGGATCCCGAAACCAATCCGGTTGTTGGACCCGAGCCAGGGAGGAAAACATGGCATTTTCACGTATCACTTTGTCCATCGCGCTGGCATCAGCGCTTGGCTTTTCAGCACATACGGCAACGGGTGAAGAACTGAGCGTCGCTACCTTTGTGCCGCCGCAGCATCACACCAACACAGTGTTGTTCAAATGGTTCGGTGAAGAACTGGAAACGCGTTCGGGCGGTTCGCTTTCGATGAAGCTGTTCCCCGCGGGTCAATTGGGGGCAGGGCCGGTACAACAATACAAACGGGCCGTAGAGGGGGTCGCCGACATTACCTTCGGAATCGCAGCTTATTCGCCTACGTTATTCCCCAAAACCATGTTGGCGATTTTGCCCGGAAAAGCAGAGAGTTCTGGTGAGGCGACCAAACGCTTGTTGGCCGTTTTTGATGAACATCTGGCCAGTGAATACAGCGACGTAAAGATGATTGCCTTGTCCACAGCGGCGGGTATCGGCATTGCCGCGACGCGCGATGTGTCCACGCTTGACGGGTTAAAGGGACGCAAAGTTGTACCCTATGCTGCGCTGACCACGCCAATCATCGAAGCCATGGGGGCTGTTCCGGTGCAAATGCCGGTTACTGAAATGTATACCGGCTTGTCGACGGGGACGATCGATGCGGCCTATGCCACCTACAACAACATGACTGCACCGTGGAATTTTTGGGATGTTGCGTCGCATTTTGTAACCAATGTTCCGGTCCAACATGCAGTGATCTTTGTTGTGATGAACAAAGAGCGGTACATGGGTCTGAGCGATGAACACCGCGCTATCATCGATGCGCTTTCGGGCGATCTGGCATCGATGAAACTGGCAGACAGCTTTGACGGTGCCGATGCAAAATCCCTAAAAATCATGGGCGAAACTGATGGCAAAAACTATGAGCTGATCGCCGTTTCTGATGACGAGCGCGCCAAAATGGATGCCGCTGTGGCAGATGGACTGAAGGTGATCTTTGCTGATTACGCCGAGCGCGGGATCGACAATGCCGAAACCATCTACAACGCAATCAACAAGTGATTGCGTCACCCGCCGGGGGCACGTTCCCCGGCAAATGAAACCGAACCACCAACTCTAATCAATCACAAAAGGAGGGCGAAACATGCCTGGTTTCCTGCGTTTGCTGGACCGTGCGTTGTTGTGGATATCAATTGTCTGCGGCGGGCTAACCCTGATTTTCATGACCGGATTTTCTGTCTGGAATGTTCTGATTATGCGCAAGGCATTCAATTCGCCCATCGTCGGGGCCGAAGATCTGTTGATCTTGGCGCTGGTGGTGATTGTCGCTCTGTCCATCCCTCTTGGGGCCCGCACTGGCGCTCATATCGAAATCGAAGTGCTTGAAGCGCATATGTCCGCAAAGTTTGCCAAAATCTCGATGGTCGCAGTCAAGTGCCTCGGCCTTGCTCTCTTGATCATCATGGCCTGGCGTCTTTGGCATGCGGGGCAAAGTGCCGTGCGGTTTGGCGAAACCACACAGCAGCTCCTGATTTCTTTTGAACCGTTTTACTACCTGCTTTCACTGTCTGTCTCGCTTTATGCCATTGTGTTGGTCTTCGACATTTACGGGCTGTTGCGGTCGAACCATATTGAACCTCTGCGGATCAATGGTGGCCCGTTATGATCAGCATGACCCTCCTTGGGCTTTTTGGCTTGCTCGCCCTATTTGTCCTTTTGGCATTGCGCATGCCTGTCGCCATTTCGATGCTTGCCGTCGGGTTTGCCGGAACGATCATCGCCAATGCCAACAAACTTATCGGGGTTGGCATGTCGTCAGATCAGGCTTGGGCGCGCGGCTTGAAAATCGCCTATTCCAATCTGGCTGGCGAAACATTCGAGGCCGCATCGAACTTCAACTTGCTGGTGATCCCTATGTTTGTCCTGATGGGCAACTTGGCGGGGGTATCGGGCATGTCCAATGACCTTTTCACAGCGGCGTATCGCTGGATGGGCCATATGCGCGGCGGGCTGGCATCCGCAACCATCGCGGCCTGCGCAGGGTTCGCGGCTCTCTCGGGGTCATCCCTGGCCTCAGCCGTTACAATGGGCCGTGTCGCCCTGCCTGAAATGAAGCGTTACAAATACTCTGACAGTCTGGCTACCGGGTCAGTGGCAGCGGGCGGCACGCTCGGGTTTTTGATCCCACCGTCCGGTGGGATGATCATTTACGCAGTTCTCACCGAACAATCGATCGGGCGTTTGTTCATGGCTGGGGTTTTTCCCGGCATCGTCCTCACTCTTTTGTTCATCGGCGCAATCTATCTGACGGTGCTTCGCAAGCCCGAAGCCGGTCCGTGTGGTGAACGATCCAGTCGCCAAGAGAGAATGGCCGCTCTGTGGCAAGCGCTTCCTATTCTCGGTGTCGTCATGGTGACCATTGGCGGTATGTATACCGGCTTTTTCACCCCTGTTGAGGCGTCCTCGGTCGGTGCCTTCTTTACCTTCCTTGTGGCGGCGATGCGGCGCTCCTTGACGCTCCAAGCGATGAAATCGGTGATTTTGCAGACGATGAATGCGACCGCGACGGTCTTTTTGATCATCATTGGCGCCTTTGTCTTTATCCCCTTCATGTCGCTTACCGAATTGCCCGCGCAATTGGTGGTGATCCTGACATCTTTGCCCATTGGTGACATCGGCGTCCTGCTGGTGATCATTTTGGCCTATATGTTCCTAGGCATGTTTCTGGAATCCATGGCGATGTTGGTGCTTACCATTCCGGTGGTGATCCCGATTGCGATTGGGCTTGAATGGGATCTGATCTGGTTCGGCATCATTGTGGTGATTGTTCTGGAGATGGGCATGATCAGCCCGCCGGTGGGCATCAATGTCTTCATCGTGAAATCCATCGCGCCCGAAGTGCCCATGGCCCAGATTTTCCGCGGGATTTGGCCGTTTTGGTTCGCCATGGCGGCGATGATCGGCCTTCTCATTCTTTTCCCTCAGATCGCGCTTTTCTTGCCTCAGACAATTGTCGGCGGGTAGTCGCAACAGGATGTAACCTATGAAACCCCTTTCCAAATTTCCCCCGCTTCAGCACTTTGTCAACGGTGTATGGGTTGATGCTGAAAACGGCGCTGTTTTTGATGTGATGAACCCTTTGGATGATGGCTTGTATGTACAGGCCGCCAAAGGCACCGATGTAGACATCCAAAAAGCGGTTGCTGCCGCCAAAGCCGCCTTTGCGACCTATCGCGAAACCCTGCCCAAAGAGCGTGAACGCTGGCTGTTGCGCGTGGCCGAGATCATGGAGGACCGCAAATCCGAGCTTTTGGACTGTCTGGTCGACGAAATCGGTTCACCGATCCAAAAGGCCATGTTCGAGTTTGAAAAGGGTCTGACAATGGTGCGCGCCGCTGCGGGGCTGTGCCGAAACGTACGCGGTGAGACCATACCTTCCGATGCGCCGGGAAAATTTTCTATGTCGGTCCGCGAACCTCTTGGCGTGGTGGCGGTGATCACCCCGTTTAACGTTCCGTTGATCAAAACCTCGCGGCTTGTGGCCAACGCTTTGGCTGTCGGCAACACGGTTGTGCATTTGCCCTCCGAAATGGCCCCGCGCCTCACCACCTTGTTTGCAGGCATTGTTGCCGAAGCAGGCTTTCCAGAGGGGGGCTATAATGTCGTAACTGGCTATGGCCATGAGATCGGTGACGCGCTGACAAGCCACAAGGATGTCGACTTTGTCACCTTTACCGGATCAACAATGGTGGGTCAGCACATCAATGAAATCTGTGCCAAAAACAAAACCCCGAATACGCTTGAACTTGGCGGCAAAAGTCCGACCGTCATTTTGGCAGATGCGGATTTGGACAAAGCCATGCCATTGGTTGCGCGGTCGATCTTTATGTTCGGGGGGCAAGCTTGTATCGGGTCAAGCAGGTTTTATGTCGAGCGCCCGTTGTTTGACGAATTCGTCAAACGGTTCTCTATGATTGCCAGCAAAGCAGGCATGGGCGATTTGCGCGATCCAACCACCGTTATTGCCCCGATTATCTCGGATCGTCAGCGACAACGCGTCAAAGACCACATCGCTGACGCCGTCGCCAAAGGCGCAACGATTGCGGCCGGCGGCGATTGGGAAGGCAACCGGTGCCAGCCCACATTGCTGACCGGTGTGACCGAAGAGATGACCGTGTGCCGGACCGAAACTTTTGGGCCGGTCACGTCAATCTACCCAATCGACAGTTATGAAGAGGGCTTGGAAAAGGCCAATGACACCGAATATGGCCTGTCTTCTGCGATTTTCACTAAGGATATCAACAAGGCTTTTCATTTCGCCCGCCATATCGACGCCGGAATGTGCCATGTCAACGGCCCGACCATCCATGACGAAGCGCATGTGCCGTTTGGTGGCAATGGTGAAAGCGGTGTCGGCCGCGAGGGGACCGATGCCGACATGGAAGCGATGACCGAGCTGAAATGGATCACAATCCAGCTTTGAACATTGCGTATAATTCGAATGGCTACCAAGGACATTTTTATGTTTACTCTCTATCACCACGGATCGTCGGTTTGTGCCGCTAAAGTGCGCTTTGCGATGGCGGAAAAAGGGTTGGATTGGGAAGGTGTCTATATCGACATCCTCAAAGGCGAACAGTTCAATCCGGACTATATGAAACTGAACCCAAAGGCGGTTGTTCCGACGCTGACACACGATGACACTGTCATCGTCGACAGCACAGTGATCGTGGAATATCTCGATCAAATCGCCCCGGATACCAGCGTTCACCCAACCGATCCAGCACAGCGCGCGCAAGCCCGCTATTGGACCAAAGCCGTTGACGAAGACCTGCACCCTGCCTGCGGTGCGGTGACTTTTGTCTGCTCCCATCGCCACACCGTTTTGAAAAATCTGGGCGCGGACGGTGTGAAAAAGTTTCTAGAGGCGACGCCAGCCATGTCAGTAACATCCAATTGGAAAGACCTGAAAGACGGCTATACGCGGTACGGGTTCGACGCCCCGGGCGCGGCGGAAAAGGTCAAGCTTTACGACAGCTACCTTGCCAAAATGGAAGCCGCGCTTGACGGTAGGCCTGAGGGGGGGCTTGAGGGTGGAAATGACCGTGGAAATAACTGGCTGGTTGGCAACGCATTCTCAATCGCGGACATTGCCATGACGCCTTATGTTAACCGGCTGGCGATGATGTCGATGCGTGGGATGTGGGAAAACGGCCGCTTGCCCAATGTCGAAAAATGGTTCGCCCGGATCGAGGCGCTTCCGAATTTTAAGACGTGCCTGATCGACTGGGTGCCCGAAGACCTGACCAATGATCTGCGAGACAACGGTGCCCAAAGCTGGCCCGACATTGCCAAGATCCTTGAAATCGAAATTTGATACGAGAGGAAGAACCTATGGGACGTTTGCAAGGTAAAACCGCTGTCATCACTGGTGCCGCACGTGGGATCGGGGCCGTCATGGCCAAACGCATGGCCGAAGAGAGGGCCAACGTTGTCGTCACGGATGTTTTGGACACTACCGAAACTGTCGAGGACATCAAAAAGGTAGGCGGAACGGCCATTGGGCTGAACGTCAACGTCATCTCGGATGACGACATCGCCATCATGGTCGCGACAACCGAAAAGACCTTTGGCAGACTGGATATATTGGTCAACAACGCGTCGATTTTTGCTGCGTTGGAGCCGAAACCGTTTTTGCAGATCGAAAATGAAGAGTTTGACAAGGTCATGACCGTCAACGCACGCGGAGTGCATCAGGTCACCCGTGGAACTGTCCCGGCCATGATACGCTCAGGCGGAGGCAAGATCGTCAATATTGCATCCGGCACGTTTTTCTACGGGCCTCCGGGACTGTCACATTATTCCGCGTCCAAGGGGGCCGTGATTGCGATGACACGCGGACATGCTCGCGAGTTGGGGGACAAGAACATTCAGGTCAACGCCATTGCCCCTGGACTGACAGAAAGCGAGGCGTTGCAAGGTCACGCAGGGTTTGATCCGGCGCGGGGGCCGACGGTGCAATCGCGTTCCATCAAGCGTGACATGCTCCCCGAAGACTTGCTGGGCACGCTGATGTACCTGATCACACAAGACAGCGATTTTGTGACGGGTCAGACGCTGAATGTGGATGGCGGCAAAGTGAACCTCTAAACTAAATCCCCGCGGCGTTTAAGCGCTGTGGGGCGGGGGAGCCGTAGACAAATTGTGCAGAATGAGAGGGTTTATTGGCCCTGAGTGTTACGTCTTTTCCCGGTTGCAAGGGGGGAGGCGCAAGCACCAAAAGCGATTGGCCTCAGGCACGGCCAAGGGCCAAAGTGAACCCCGATCGGTCTTATCATGCAAGGCGGTCCAATGCAGGGGCATAGGTTGAGCGCCACGAGGTTTCCCAAGATTTCCCCAAGCAACGCAAAAAGTCCTTGAGGGGGCAGCAAGTGGGATGAAGATCTAAATCGCCAGCCAGTCTGGATACACAATCTTGGACTACCAGCCAGCACCCGGGCGGCACTTCCCAAGCCGGTAATGCATGCAATCGTGGGCAAGGTTGCGTGGCCAAAGGCCGTGTCACCATGACTAACAAAACCGATTGTTGTCTCAAGTGTGTCCGCGTTGAATTTGCGAACAGGTCAAGTGCGGCGCGCTTGAGCCGAGACATTGTTGTGGTGGGTTGCAAAGTGATCCTTTGCCCCCCAGCGTGGCCCGCTGGAACCTCCTCCAGCCAGATCCGGCAATCACAAAACGGATCATGGTCGGCGTTAAATTGTGGCAGACTTTGACGATCCAGATACCGGTGCCGGAGCGGCCTAAAACTTTGCACCCAACCAAAACCAATTTGGAGAGGACCGTCATCCAAGATCACCCATTGCGCAGCGCCGTTAATGAGAGATTGAAAGGGGAAGGGCCCCCATAGGACGCCCTGAAAGCTGCGTAAAATCTGATGTCACGCTTGGGGGAGCGTTCGGCAAACAGGTCAAAACCTAAAAACTCTTTCTGCACCATCGCAGACGCCGGTGGAATGCTGGGTGGATCGAAACCCGATGTATTTATGGGTATTTTTTAGAAAGTCACGTGGGCCTGTGCCCCGGCGAAACCTTCCTCGCCGCTGCTTTTACATTTTCAGGAGCTTGTCCGCTTGGGTCTCTTCTCCTGATCGGTGTCAAATGATGGCGGCACGGGGGGGAGCCGCGCCGCTTTTGGAAAGTTTACTTACCGGACAGTTGCTGTAGCGCCGTCGCCCAGTCTTCCACATGGTAGGTCCGAACGATCTTGCCCTCTTCGAATTCGTGAATATCGATCGTCAAAATATCAAAGCTACGGCCTTGGCCGTCGACTCCAAAAAAGGGGGCGACAGGCGTACCGGTTGCACGGCTCCGAACCACAACTGTGTCACCATCTTCGTGCATATCCTGAATCGCCCAGTCCAAATCGGGCATCAGTTGCGCGAACCCACCCATCTGGCCAATAAACGCGTCGCGGCTTTTGTTCTCACCGGTATAGTTTCCGATGCTGATCCACTCGGAGGTTGACGCGTTCTGGAACGCCTCAACCATGGCCGCATCACCGGGGTTGCTTAGCAAATCGTAGAATACGGATGCAGTTTCTTTGTTGTCGGCCAAACCAGCCGTTGCTGACAATACAAACGCCAGCGAAGTGGCTCCAAACAGGCTTTTCATAGTCATCTGTGTACCTCTGAGTGTTTTCATTGGACGGATCATCAATCCGCGTTTCAAACAGATAACGCTTGAGATTATTCTGGATTACCCGATAATTTCAGATGAATTAATTCTGCTGAGGCGAACAATGATTGAGAAACTGCGCAGCATCGCAATCTTTTCAACAGTGGTTGATCAAAACTCGTTCCGCGGGGCATCTCTTTACCTTGGTCTCGCCCCGTCGCGCGTTAGCGAAGTTGTCTCCCAGCTCGAAGCGGACCTTGGCGTAACGTTGCTATACCGGACAACGCGTCAGCTCTCGTTAACCCATGAAGGGCGGCTTTTGCATGAAAAGGCGCAGACCATGTTGGCCGCCGCAGAGGCCGGGCTTGATGCGGTTAGCACATTGTCACACGAGCCTTCTGGCTCTCTTCGCGTGTCAGTGCCTGCATTTATCGCGCAAACGCAGCTCATGGACCGGTTTGCAGAGTTTTTGGCCAAATACCCCAGTGTGGATGTAAATTTTCATTTTTCCGACCGGCGCTCTGATCTCATAAAAGATGGCTTTGATGCAGTTATAAGGGCCGGATGGCTTGACGATAGTGAGTTCATGTCGCGTAGCATTGGCCACACCGAACGTTTTTTGGTCGCCAGCCCTGAATATGTGACGTCAAAGGGCGCACCCACATCTCCCAAGGATTTGGAGAACTGGGACTGGATACGGTTCAAAATGCGCACCGCGCAAACGGAGCTTACGTCACCCTCAGGCGATACCGTTTCCGTTTTGGGAAAGTCGAATGTAACCGTGAATTCGGCTGAGGCACTGCATGAATTTGCAATCCGGGGATTGGGGGTTTCCAGTGTTCCCAAACACTTGGCATCCCGAGGGTTTGAGCGTGGAGAATTGGTCCATATCTTGCCTGAATGGAGCCTGCGGCCTTTGGGCTTGTACGCTGTTTGGCCAAACCAGTCGCGTCGCGAAAACCTGACAACGCTATTTGTACGGTTTTTGTCAGCAAGCGAAACCACCGCAGGTGTCGAGTAACCAAGCTTGCGCGGCCCCGCCAAGATTTGACATCATACATCTGGTCAACAATGTGGTTGTCGCCGCAAAACTGGAGTTTCCACATTGCCAAAGCCTTGGTCGGGGCAGTGCCAGGTTCTGTGTATGACGGTGTGGCAGACAACACCTTGGCGCACGATGACTTGGATTTGGAATTCAACGCCAGTGACCAGGTGGAACTGACACACCTCTGGATACAGTCTATAAATGTGGATGAACCGCTTGTCTTTCAGGCATAGGCACCCAAAGCGGTGCCGAAACCGGATAGAAACGGTCGGAGGTTGTGGACAGCCAAGGATCGGTGGTTTGGGTCTTTGCGTTCCAATTGTCAGTGCCGCGCTGTCTCAGTCAGTCCTGAACTTTGACGACTTGTCCGCTTGAGGCCAGCGGCGCAGAATCCCTGATTGTTCCCATAAGTTGATAGGCCAAAGCGGCAGAAAGAGGCGGGCCCTCGAGCGCGGTCATTGCATCTGCCAAGGGCACGGCGCTGCCTTCAAACAACAAACAGGCAACCAGCGTTTGAGAGGCCGGTCCCATCGCTGGCCAATACATCCGCGTGCCGTCTGGCAAGGGCGGCAGATCATCCGGCATCAGCAGGTTCTGCCCGCCCAGCACCCAAGGCGCTGCGGTATAGGCATTGGGCACAATCACCGATAGGCTGCCCGCGTCATCTATTGAAAAGCACATTACTTGGCCGGGCCGGTCCGTTGTCACCGACAATTGGATCAAGCTGTCAGGGCAAGCGGTCAACAGGCGGTTGAAGTCGGATGTCTTGCAGATAGGGTAGTGGTCTTCGCGGCCGCCAAGCGTTTGCAGTTCCATACGGGCGGGTCCAATTCCTTGGATCAATCCGAGAAGCGGTTCAAACCCGCTTTGCCCCTGTTCAAACCGCGGATCCAATCCGGCACGCAAATGTGGGGCCAGTTGCAAGGCGGACAGATCAAGCGTGCGGGTCGCCAGCAAATCCGGACCATCCGACAACCGCAAAACCAGCTGAAACCGGTCGGCATCGATCAGGCGAATGGTTCCGGATAGATAAAACCCCTGTGGCGGGGCTGCGCCGCGCAACACACGCGGCGCGCGCGCATCTTGGATCATTGCGGTGATGGATTGTGCCGATGAAAACCACGCTTCTATCGTGATGTCAGACAAGGCCTGCCCAAGCGGCGTTTCAAAACCGGACCGTTCGTTGACAAAGGCCCCAATGGTGATCTGGTCGCGGGCTTGCGGCACAGATTGTTGAAGCTGCGCCACAGCTTGTGTGATGCCGCCGCGCGGGGTTGCGGCCATCGCGGTGCCTTGGGTGCTGACAGGGACGTCCGAGGTTTTCGCCAAGACCCGCCCGTCGCTCAGGGCTACAAGGGTCAGGCGCAGCGTCGCGCTGCCCGCGCCGATACCGGTTTCGCCCACCAAAACAAATTCCGCCTCTTGGCGCAGGGTGGTGGATATTGCTTGGGTCCATGCTTCTTGGCCCTGACGTCCCCGGACCAATGCCAGAGTGCTGCGCAAATCAGCACTGCCCGCCAAAATGCGCGGCTTGGCTGGCCAATCAGCAACCATCAATTGCGCCACCCGGCTCATGATGGCTTCGACCTGCGCCATGGGCAATGCGCTGTCCATCGGCGGGGGCGGGGCAAGGGCGATGCGGCTGCCCGTCGGCATATCCGAAAAGCGGACCAAGGCCGCAAGTTGGCTGGACAGTGCCGTTTCTTCAGGGGTTTGCGCAGCGGCAGGGGACATGGCCGCAAACATCAACGTCAGGGATACAAGCGCCAGTCTAAGCGTCAGGTTTAGGGTTTCACGAGCAGGGTGTTTCATTGCGGCTCAGTTTCCCTTGGGGATTTCAGTCAACACGGAATCGGCGCTGCCGGGCAACAGGCTGGGCGATTGCCGCAGGTCCGAAAGGGCCAACCCCTTGTCGATATAATTGCGCAGCTCGCTCAGGTAGATCTGGCCATCAGCGTCTTTGTCGGCTTTGCCGCGCAGCCCTTCGAGTGCGAACCACGAAAAGGCTCCGTGCTGTTTTTCAGGCAGCCAGTGCGCGAATTGCGGGCTTTGAAAATCGGTTGCGGTCAGGACCGACACTTTGGCTTTTTCAATCGGGGCAGCGATGGCGACGCCAAAGGCACCCGAGACACCGGGCACAAGGCTGCCTTGGCTGGACAGGCCGGAAAAACAGGCATCAAGCAGCACAGTGACACGCGCTACCGGCAGGTTTTCAAGACGGCGGATCAGCATATCAAGCGGATAGGCCCCAAAGCCGGGTTCGGCGGCAGGTACATCCACGGGCAACAAATATCCAATCGGCAGGCCTTCGCTGCGAAACACCGGTACGCCATGGCCGGAATAGAAAACGATGATTTCATCGACAAAACGGGCGCGGCGAAACAATTTGCCTTCGGGCAGGTCATCGGTGCCGAAATACCGCGCCATTCCGATAGAATTCAGATCGGTTTCAATCAAGATGTTTTCCGGAACGACGCCCAACATGTCTTGAAACAATTCGGCAAAGGCGACGGCGTCGTTATGGGCGTATTCGACGGGGGGCGCTTCGGCATATGTGCGGTTGCCGATTACCAAAACCAAAACGTCATCGCGGAGCGGTACGGGCGGTGCTGTAGGAACCGGCGCAGGGGCAGGCGGCGCAGCCGGTCGCGATGTGGCCAGCTGCGGGGCGGGCATATCGGGCAGGTCCGGCCATAAGGACTGTGGCAAAGACCAAAGCCGCGCCGTCAGATCCCAACTGCCGGTCAGGATCTGTCGGCCATCGTGGCTATAGGCGACGGCATCAACCGATGCTTCGTGGCCGGAAAACGACTGGATGGGCTTTCCGGTTTCGACATCGCAAATCCAGGCCGTATTGTTCCAGTCACCTGTCAGAATTGTTTTGCCATCACGTCCAAAAGCCACTGATCGGATCGATGCCCCATGGCCGGGGAACACGCGGGTTTGCTGACCGGTTGCGACATCCCATAACCGGGTTGTGCTGTCCCAGCTTCCGGTCAGGGCGGTTGCGCCATCGGGGCTGAAATCTACCGATAGAACCGCCGCGTCATGGCCGGTGAGAACTTGCACTTGCTGCCCTGTTGCGGTGTCCCAAATTCGGGCGGTGGTGTCAGCACTGCCGGTCAAAATGCGGGTGCCATCGGTGCTAAACGCGACTGATGTCAGGGCGTCGCCATGGCCTTCGAATTGCCGGATTTCGCGGCCTGATGCGACATCCCACAGGCGCGCCATCCCATGGTTGGTCGCCGCCAGCGCGTGTCGCCCACTGGGGCTAAAGGCGACGGCAGTGATCCGGTCGGCCTTGCTGTCAAACTGCTGCAATTGCGCGCCGCTGACCGCATCCCACATGCGCATTGTGCCATCCATAGAACCCGTTAGAACGCGGGCACCATCCGGGCTAAAAGCAACCGAGGTGACGCGTTCGTCATGCCCTTCAAAGCCGATAATTTCGCGGCCTGATGCAACATCCCACAACTGCGCGCTCCAATCCCAACTGCCCGTCAGGACCTGGGTGCCGTCTGGGGAAAAGGCAACGGATTTGATCGCGCCCTGATGGCCTTCAAGGACCCGCGCTGTGGTCTGTTCGGTTTGGGTACAGGCGGCGTCCGCCCAGAAAACCAGAAACGCCAGCGCGGCGGCATGGACAAGGTTTTGGCCAAAGCGTTCGTACGAGATATGTTTCATTGCAGGCGCTTTCTGTGAAAGGGGCAGAGCGGTGCGCTGCGGCCAAACCAAGGCGGCCGCATCACATTTTTATCGTGGCTTACCAAGTGATGGTGATATTGCCGTCTTTGTCAGTGTTCATGGTGCCCGGTGCCTGTGTATCGGGCTGTGCGGTTGGGGCGGCTGGCTCTGCAGGTGCGGTTGGTGCAGGAGGCGCGGCAGCTTCGGGCGGTTGTTGGGCCGGGGCTGCGGCAGCATTGGCCTCGGGGTCATAAGGGGGGTAGCCGCCAACGGGCACCACCAAGGTCACCTCGACCCGGCGGTTGATCGCAGCGGTTGGAGACGCCGGAGTTTTCAGACGGCTTTCCCCCCAGCCGACCGATAACAAGCGGGCCGGATCAATGGGGAAGTTGTTGATCAAATACCGCCGCACTGCATCTGCGCGCCGTTCGGACAGCTGTTGGTTATAGCGTGCATCGCCGCGAGAATCCGTATGACCAGCGATAAGATAGGTATACCGCCGCAGCCGGTTTGATGCCAAAGCATGCCCCAGCGCGCCCAGATCCCGACGCGCTTGCACGCTCAGATCAGAGCTGTTGAGGGCAAAGAACACCTCAAGATCAACGCTGACGCTGCGTAGCAAATAAACCGTGGTGCCGCGAATTTCGGCGGCTTCGGGCATCGCCGAGGATTCTTGTTGGCCTGCAATCGGCGCCAGTTGGGTGATCAAACCTTCGATATCTGCCGATTGATCCCCCCAAGCGGGCATAGTGGCTGTGCCAAAGCACAATGCGACGGCAAAGGCCTGCTTCAAGCTGCGTGTTGCGTTTTTCATATGCCTCTCTCCTTTTAAGACTGGATGCGGGTCAGTTGCCGCGCAAAAGATCGTTGATACCGCCGGCCGACATTGGCGCGCCTAGACCATTGGATGGGTTTGCCGGACGAACGGATTCCGCGGGCCGGGATGGGGCGGCGTGCCCTTGGTCCCTGCCTTGGGCTGCGATGTCGCGCAACAGGTCCGACTGGGCCAGAATTGCGGAAATCCGTGTGCTTTTGTTAAAGCTGCTGTCGTCGGTTTCCGTCATCCCGCCGCTGTGGTGCAGCGCCACCGGCCGCATCTGCCGGTCAAACAAGATTGAACCGGAACTGCCGGGCTGGGTGTCACAGCGGTGGCGCAAAATCGGGCCGTCTTCTTGGGTTTTATCGGCAAAGCAGCGGAACCGTGTCATGACCTGCGGGCGGCCGAGCGGGTGATGAATGACCATCAGACTGTCGCCGGGATCAACATGGGTTTCGACAAAATCAAGCGGTGTCACATCGGGCGGGACGTCTGTCAGCCGCACAAGGCTAAAATCAAGAAATTCGTGCCAGTCAGAGGGGTTCACAGACAGCCGGTAGCGGTTGTTGTCCTCTTCGCCCTGCCTCAGATAGCCAATCAGGATGGACGCCGCCAAAAGCGTATGGCCGTCATGACCGGGAATGCAGTGATGGTTGGTGATCACCCATCCACCGGGCAAAACCGACCCTGTGCAGGTGCCCAGTCCGCGCGTGCCGTCAGGCCCTTCGCTGAGCAGATCAACCCGCCCCACCGCCAAGGCCATTTGGCGGATGGGGTTGTCCAAGGGCAACTCGCGGATCGGCTCAAAGGCCCCTTTGTTGGCCGCAATATAGGTGCTGGCATTGCCGGTGCTTTCGCGCGGCAGAAGGTCGGTTTGACCATAGTCTTTGGGGTCGAAATACGCCATCTGTGCGGCGGCGCTGCCCGATATGGCGGCCAATACGGCGGCCAGAACCATAGGTTTCCAACGGTGTGTCATTGCGTTTGCTCCCCTCAATTGAACATGCCCGGCACCAGAGTAAAGTCGCGAAACTCGACCTCTGTGGTCTCACTGCCCCAGCTGGTGGCGGTGAGGCCGATGCGGTTGAAATTGTCTTTGACCGAGGTCTCCATGGTGCCCAGCTCGCTCCAGGAGCTGGTGGCAGGATCGAAGTATCGAAATTTGAAAAAGGATCCGAATTTGACGACCTGCAAAATGCCTTCGTCGCCGCCTTGTGGTGCTGAAAACGCCCCGGAGTTGCCGGAATGCCGCGCCAGATCAGTGGCATGAGAGGTGCAATCATCTGAATAGGACCCGCCAATATTCAGCCCTTTTTGATTGATCGGCCCAAAGGTAATCTGTTTGGTTGATCCGTGTTCTGCCCCGTTCCAAAGCGTAATTCCCGCAGTGGTATTGCTGTGGCGTGTGCCCATCCGATAGCGGACCTGTGCCACCCAGGCGTCGCGCGGCGGCACAGCGACAGACAAGATTGGTGCTGTATTGCGATTGCAGCTCCAAACGCCGTTGTGGCCACCTGTGGTTTGCATCCGCACCGCTGATCCGCGAATTTCGTGGACCGAATTGCCGTCTGGATCGCTCCATTCGAAATCTGCGAAATCCGTGCCTGCAAAGGTTACAGGTTCGCCCAAACGCAATTTGGCATAGTACGCGGGGAACCAGCGATCCGGTTCGGTTTCGCCAGCAATGATGCGAAAGTTGGAAAAGGTCACTGTAACCGGTTCAGATCCCCATGTTTTGGCGATCATGCCGACCTTGGAAAAGGCATCGCGGACCGACGCTAGCGTCGTGCCGATGTGTTCCCAGTTTCGACGTTCCGGCGCTTTGACATAGAACGAAACCTTGTCGCCATCGCGCGAGATGCGCAGCCGTCCGCTGCTGCGGCCATACTTGATGTTGAACAAGCCTTCGCTGCCCAATTGATAGCGCAAGTCATTGGCACCGCTCGAACAATCAATTGCATTTGATCCTGCGACACCCAGATCACCGGTGTCTGAGGGGCCAAAGTACAGGTTATGCACGGGGGCATCTTCGAATTCACCGTTCCAGACAACAAGCCCGACATGGCTGCGGCCGATCCGAGCCGGCAGATCAAAATCCACTTCGGCGGTCCACCGGTCAACGGGCGGTGTATCCACGGATAAAATCGGCGCGGTGCTGCGGTCGCAATTCCACATGTCTCGGCCACCGCTGGCTTTGATTTTGACCGTATCGTCGGTGATCTCATGGATGGAATCTCCGGCTGGATCATTCCATTCGAAATCTGCAAAATCCTCGCCCTTGAAGGTGAATTCCCCGTCATTGGCCAGTTTGCCAATGTAGTCCGGTGTCCATGTTTCCACATCTGCATGACCGGGGATCAGGCGGAAATCGGCAAACGACGCGACCACCGGTTCAGAGCCCCAAGTCTTTGTAATCAGGCCGACATGGGTCAGGTTGTCTTTGCCTTCGACCTGCATCGAACCAACATGGTGCCAATTGTGCATATGTGGAGATTTGAAATAGAAGCTGAGGGTGTCGCCTTGGCGGGCCATACGCAGCCAGCCGCGCCCGCCGCTATACTCGACGTTAAACCGGCCTTGCGTATCGTCGCGGCGGCTGAGGTCGCCATTGCCTGCGGAACAGTCTTCGCGGTAGGAGCCGCCAACAGGCAGGCCCTTGGTTTCTGCAGGGCCGAAATAAAGTGAATGCACCTTTGAATTTTCGGAGGCCCCATTCCAAAGCGCGAGACCAACATGGGTGCGGCCAATGCGGGCGGGCAATTGGAACCAGACCTGTGCAGACCATGTATCCAAGGCTGGGGCAGGCACCGATAGGATAGGCGCAAGGCCGCGGTTACAGTTCCAGATGTCGTGGCTGCCGGGCGCACGCATGTGAATCCATTCCTTGTCCACTTTGTATTGACTGTCGCCTTGGGGGTCTGACATGTTCCAAGCGCTGCCCGCGACGCGGTAGCCTTGCGGGCCGACATCGCGGATTGCGGTTTTGTCTGGCGCGTCCAGCTCTTCGGCAGCACCGCCGCTGCCAAAAAAGCCCTGCGGCAGGTCGCGGCGTGCTGTCAGCTGAAAGAAGTCGCCATCGCCCTCTGACACACTGGGCAGCCAATCGGATTCGCCGCCGTCGCTTTCGGTTTTGGACAGGTTGACGCCGCCTTTCAGTTCAAGCGGCGCTTGGTCCGTGTCGCCCAGATCGGGCATAAAGGGAATGTCGACAGTGGCAGTTTGCGGATCTGCGTCAGGGTCAGCATCCGGGTCAGCTGCGGCATCCGTTGCAGGGGCTGTTGCGGGATCGGTCGGGGCCTGTGCGACCGGTTCACCTGCGGCGGCTGCTGCTGCGGCCAGTTCGGCGGCTTCGGCTTCACGCGCGGCGATCAGTGCCTTCAGTTCTTCGATCCGTGCAATCGCGGCTTTTGAAAAACGGCCAGTGGGATAGGCATCCAAATAGGTCTGCACCACCTCGGGGTCTTGGCTGATAACCAGCGTTGTCCACAAGGTGATTTCGGCCATGGCTTCGGTGATGTCATCGGGGCTTGTCGGGCCTGCGGATTGCGGGAAGTCATCCAGAGGCGCGGTGAGCCGGCCAGGTAAGGCAAAGACAAAATCGCCGCGATCATAATCCGGATCACGCAGTTTTCCATAGCGCGGGGTTTGCGAATCTTCGGTGTAATTCACCATTGTATCAGACAGATACAGCCCCAATTCGGTGCCGGTCAGATACCCGTCGCCGTTGGAATCCGCATCGCTTTCGCCCGCTAGGGCGCGCAGGAACAGGCGGCGGAAGGTGCCGTCATCGCTGACTTGTTGTTCCGCATCGCCAGAGGTCATGAATTGCCGCGTCGGCAATGTAGTGATCCGCGTGATCGCGGCGGGGACTGCGCCGGCGCGGGTGGTAAAGATCGTGCCGCTAAAGCAGCTGTCAAAGATCGCCAGAACATGTTTGGAATCGGCCAGACGCATCAGCCCGCCAAAGTCGCGCATATGCAGCGCTTGGACCTTAAAGGCAGGTTCGGACGGCGCGGGGGCGTCGATGGGCACCAAGAACCCTTCGCCCTTGATCGAATGCCCATGACCTGCGTACCACAGCAGCAGGCGGGCTTGGGGATCGGCCCCTTGGATGGCGAAAAATTCACGAAGGGTTTCGCGCAAACCGGCACTGTCCAGATTTTCTGCAAGGGTCACTTCGAACCCCTGATCGGTCAAACCGGCGGCGATGTCGCGGGCATCTGCGATGGCATTGGACAGGCTGGGCCAGCCTTGGGAATAAGCGTCATTGCCGATCACCAGTGCGTAGCTGTTTGCATATAGTTCAACATGGCCAGCGACGGGCGCTGTGGCATCGGGGGCGGCGCGCAGCTCAACAGTCAGACCGCGCGATTCAGCCAAGGCGGGGGTGCCAAGGGCGATGGGCAAAAGAAAGGCTGTGCCAAGGGCAAATGTGCGAAACATAGCGATATCCGTTTTCAAATTCCCTGGAAATGGACGGTGCTGTCTGGGCAGCACCGTCCGTCAGCTTTGGGGAGGGTTAGCGGTTAGCCCCAAGGCCGATTTTTTGAACATCAAAGCGGTTGCCCACCATTGAGATCCGGGCTTGGACACCCAACTGCTCTGCCATCAGACGCAAATTGCGATTGAGACGGGCAGTGTCGGAACATGTCTCGTACCAGTATTCGGCCGATGTCATGGTCACCCGCACGGGGCGGTGGTGATCGTAGCCTTTGAAAACAACCAGATACTCTTCGATGCGGGTCATTTCCTCGGGGGCAAAACCGCTAAAGGCCAAGGTGTAGGCGGTGGTCAAACCCACGCAGCCGGTTGTGGCCATTGGTGCGGTTGTGACAGGTGCCATGCCTGCTTGTGGTGCAGGTGCTTGCAGTGGAACCTGAGCGCGGGCAGGTGACAGGGCATCCAGTTTGATTGCCAATACCGCGCCGACGTCTGCAGCAATCCGGCGGGCTTCGCCGCCGACCTGTTCCAACACGCAATCGCGGTTACAACCCGGTGGCAGAGGGGGCAGTTCGCCGGGGCCATAGGCCACTTCGAAGTTGCCCATCGCGCGGCCGGTTTGCACGTGAACCATGCGGCCCGTGACGCGGATGCGAAGATCGATCACACCGGGGGCATAAACGTTCTGTTCAGCCGAGGCATAGATCTGGAACACAACCACCGCATCGATCGGCACGTTTGGCACGCGCTTGGCGACGGTCAGCAATTCGGCATCGGTGCGGCGCACGCGGGCCGGATTTGTCACAGCCATGGTTACGGCGGTTTCGTCATACACCGCAAAGCCCATTTGCTGCATTTCGTTGGACAAAGCCAGCAGAACGCGGTTGAACACCCGTGAATTGCGCGGAACCGTATCTTGGTCGGCGTCTTCGCCCATAATCAACAGGTTGGGCTGTTCGCCCGCCATGACAGGTGCGGCGGTGAGAGACAGAGCCAACATGAGCGGAAGCGCCATGAAGGATGTCATCAAGGCCTTGATGAAAGGTTTCATTGAAAAGGTCTCCTTTTGGGCCAGTTCAGGACCCCGAACCAGAAACAGTCCGGAAGATCGCAACAGGTTTATCTAAACGGGGCCAGTTGTTGGCCCGATTGGTTGGGATGATCGGGGCCCTATGGCGGGCCGCGATTTTGGGGTTAAGGCTGGACGATTATCCGGCCATCAGGCCGCACGATGACTGAGCCGGACCGTTCAAGGTTCGGATCACAATCCACACCCGGTTCGGGGGCGAAATCATCCAGATCCAAAGCACTGCCTTGGGCACCGGTCACCCCCACGGGGCAGGGCGGCAGAGCAGGAACATAAAGCCCGCTGACCTGCGGCGGTGTGATCGGCTTGACCGCCGCGGGCGGCGCAACTGGTGCAAGCGGCTGGGCCACATCGATTAGCGTGAATTCGACCCGCCGGTTGACTGCGGAATAGGGATCCGCAGGATCGCGTGGGTACATCTCACCCCAACCCGCCACTTCAAGACGCCAAGAGGCGATCCCATGGTGACGCATCAGATACCGTTTCACAGCCCAAGCACGGCGATAGGACAGATCCATGTTGTAATCATGGGGCCCACGCGCATCGGTGTGACCGGCAATCAGATAGCGGTGGCTCGCCAATTCGGGCGCACGCAGCGCTTCGCCAAACAAGTCCAGATACTGCCGCGCAGGCGGTGTCAGGAACGCGCTGTCATAGGCGAAATACACCGTGACATCCAAGCTGTAGCGGTAATCCAAGATGATCGGCCTGCGATCAATGATGATCTGGACCGGACGATCAAGGACAACCGGTGGCAAGAAGGCCCCCGGCAAGTGCCCGACCACAGGCGCAGTGGTTTGCCCCGCAATCGGGGCCAATGACCTGATGATGGCCGTGACATTGTCGGCATGAGACCCGTCTATGGGCGATCCGCTAACGATGGCGCTGTTTTGCTCTACTGTGTCGGCGTAGGCCGGTGGCAGTGCCCAAGCAATGAGGGCAAACAACGTTGGTAGTACAGTCAATATTTTGTGCATAGCGGCTCCTCCTGCTGTTATGCATTCGGCTTCCACTCGTTACGTTCACCATTCAGCAGCAAACCGTTTCAAGTTTCGCCGATGTATTCAGTTTACGTTATATCTGGTTTTCTGTATTTGAGGTGGATCAAGGACCTCGGGTGCCGCTATTTTGACGGGGCAATTGTGATCGTCACACTGGCGGAAGACAGCCGAGTGTCCGGCAGGTCTGCAAAAATCGTGTCGATCTGCGCGGCGGTTTTGGTCGCAATTGGGTCAAAGCTGATCCCGCGCAACACCTCTGGCAGATCATCCGTGACATTGCGGGTGGTGGCCATGCATTTTAAACGCTCTTCACCCAGCGTGTCGGCATTGATGCGAAACCGGAACGGATCTTTGCGCGGGTCGGGCAGGGCGTGCAGCACAAAGGGTGTCAGCATGTGCCCGTCGGCAAAGTCCTTGCGGTAAAGGTTGGGCAGGACCTGCGTCACATCCCCGACCGCATCAATATAAAAGCAATACAGCCACACCCGCCGGTCAGCGCGAAAATAGACCACCAGCTCTTCGCCGGGATGATAGACCGGATCGTCGCCTTTGGGCGAGGTCATCAAAATGGCAAAACTGTCGGTTCCTTCGATGTCCGCATCCAAACCGGCGTTGCGCGGCGCGACGGCGATGTCCCCTAGCTGATCGCGGCGCAGGCGGGTTTGCCAACTGGTGGATCCTCCATCGGCGTCCAGCAAGGTCAGGGTCAGGTCGATGACTGTGTCAAAGACCCAATAGGTGCCGCGCAGTTGGTACAAGCCTTCGGATCCGTCGCGATCCGCGATACGGGTCAGCGGGTCCAGATCACGGGCCGACAGGGACGCCCCCAAAGCGGGGCTGAGGTCAAATTCCGGTTCGATGATCTGCAAACTGCGGTCGGTCAGCGTATTGGAAGTGCCTTCAACCAGTGCGGTGATCAAGCGGTCTTGGAAATAGCGGCCAAAATCGGGTTGGGCACCGGACCCTTGGTAGAAAACCCCAACCGGAACCAGGCGGTTCATGTCAGGGGTTTGATCCGCCAAAGCACGGGCAGCATCAGCAAGAGCCGCCTCTAGATCACGTGCTGTATCCACCATCGCCGATGCGGTGACCTGCGCGGGCACGTCATAGCGGGCGGTTTGCGCAATCGTTTGACCGGTGTCCTTGGCAACCGCCTTTAGCGCCAGAGAGACTATTCCATTGCGAAAGGCCAGTTGCGGCAACGCGACGATATCGACCTCTTGATTGGCTGCCTCAAGCGCGGCAACCGGATTGCCGCCCGCATCGCGAAGCGCGCCTGTTTTGTGCAGATAGGCCAGAACCGCGCCGATGCCGTTGCCGTCCATGACGTCAAAACACCCGCCTGATTGGGCTATTAGATTGGCCAGCAAGTCACCATAGAGTTGGTCAGCCGCTGCGGCACTGATGGGTTGGTTTGCGGGGTCAAATGGCCAGATGCCGAGTTTGGCTTTGGTCTCACACACACCCGCCTGAGCTTTGAGAGCGTTGCTGAATTCTGCGGTCAGGTCGGAAAGACTATCGGCCTGCGCCATAGGTGCCGCGTTCAAGGCGGCAGCCAACCCAAGGACCAGCCCAAAACGCTGCGCTTTTTGTGGAATAAAACGATGGATGAAACCCGTCATCGACTCGATCTCCGCTTATACATTCTAATTATATGATGTTTTGGCGGTTGAATCTATGGGGGCGGATTTGAAAGGGCCATTTTGCACCGGCGGTGGGGAACCATGTGCAATAAAAAAGAGCCTGCGTGATGTCTCCGCAGGCTCTGTTCATTCAAAAGGCGCGAAAATCAGGACGCCCGTGCAACCCGAAACTCAAAATCGCGCAGGGTTTGCGGTTTCATTTCGATGGAAAACCCGGGGGCCTGAGGGGCCATATAAGCCCCGTTTTGGACCACGCAGGGGTCAACAAAATGCTCATGCAGATGGTCGACATATTCGATGCGCTTGTTGTCTTTTTCGGTGGAGATCGCCACGTAGTCGATCATCGACAGATGCTGGACATATTCACAAAGTCCAACGCCGCCCGCATGCGGCCACACCGGTAAATCGAACTTCGCCGCCATCAGTTGCACCGCCAACACTTCGTTCAAGCCGCCCAATCGGCAGGAATCGATCTGCACGATGTCGATGGCTTCGTTGGCGATGAACTGTTTGAACAAAATACGGTTTTGACACATCTCGCCTGTGGCAACCTTGATCGGGGCAACAGCCTTGCGGATTTTCGCGTGGCCAATCACATCATCAGGGCTGGTGGGTTCTTCGATGAACAAGGGGCGGGCGAAGTTTAGTGCCTTGACCCATTCAATGGCTTGATCCACTTCCCAAACCTGATTGGCGTCTATCATCAGGTTCATGTCTTCGCCCAGTTCTTCGCGGGCGATGGTCAGGCGGCGAATGTCATCGTCCAAATTTTGGCCGACCTTAAACTTGGTATGGGTAAAGCCTGCTTCGCGGGCCTCGCGGCACAGGTGGCGCAATTTGTCGTCCGAATAACCCAGCCATCCCGCCGAGGTGGTGTAGCAAGGGTATCCTTCGGCCTTGAGCTTGGCGATACGTTCGGCCTTGCCGGGCTCGGCGCGGCGCAAAATGTCTAGCGCTTCGTCTTTGGTCAGGACGTCGGTGATGTAGCGAAAATCGACCAGTTTGACGATTTCCTCGGGGGACATGTCGCCAACCAACTGCCAGACAGGTTTGCCCGCTTCTTTGGCCAGCAAATCCCACACGGCGTTGACCGCCGCGCCGGTTGCCAGATGGATCGCACCCTTGTCCGGTCCGATCCAGCGCAACTGGCTGTCACCGGTGATGTGGCGCCAAAACCGGCCCATATCTGCGCGGATCCAATCCAGATCAAGGCCGACCAACAAGGGTTTGATCGCATGGATGGCGGCGACGCAAATCTCGTTTCCGCGACCGATGGTAAAGGTCAGCCCGTGCCCCTCATGATCCCCATCCGTATGTAGCACCACATAAGCGGCGGAATAATCGGGGTCGGGGTTCATAGCGTCCGACCCGTCAAGCGAGTCGGACGTCGGAAACCTGAGATCATGGGTGCTGAGCCCGGTGATCAAAACCATCAGCCCGCAACCACGGTTTGATGTTGTACGCCAAGTCCTTCGATGCCCAGTTCCATTTTATCGCCGGGTTTCAGATAGACTTCGGGTTTTTGACCCAAACCAACTCCCGGAGGTGTTCCGGTCGAGATCACATCGCCGGGCTGGAGCGACATGAATTGCGACAGATGGGAGATCACGGTTGCGACGTCAAAATGCATGGTGGCGGTTGAGCCGTCCTGATAGCGATGGCCGTTCACCTCAAGGTACATGGGCAGGTTTTGCGGGTCTGCAACTTCGTCGCGTGTCACCAGCCAAGGGCCGATGGGGCCGAAGGTATCGCAAGATTTGCCTTTCACCCACTGTCCAGAACGGTGCAGCTGAAAGTCGCGTTCAGACAGGTCGTTGACGACGCAATAGCCGGCTACATGGTCCAGCGCGTCTTCTTTGCTAACGTATTTTGTGTGTTTGCCGATCACCACACCCAGTTCGACTTCCCAATCGGTTTTGACCGAAGTGCGGGGAATTTCGGTATCATCGTTCGGGCCACAAACAGACGAAGTTGCCTTGAAGAAAATCACTGGCTCTTCGGGAAGGGCCAAGCCGCTTTCGGCGGCGTGATCGGCGTAGTTAAGCCCGATACAGATGAACTTGCCAACATGGCCGACGCAGGCTCCAATGCGCGGCGATCCATCTACAACCGGCAGGCTGGCGGGATCAACGCTGCGCAGCTTATCAAGGGCCGCATCGCCAAGGGTGTCGCCGGCAATGTCATCAATCACGCCGGAAAGATCACGGATCTGGCCATCTGCATCCATCAGGCCGGGTTTTTCAGCGCCAAGCGCGCCATAACGTAATAATTTCATTGTAAGTCTCCTGAATTTAGATTGACCAGCCGCCATCGATTGCGTGGGCTTGGCCGGTTGTAAAGGCGCTGTCGTCACTTGCGAGATACAGGGCAAGAGCGGCGATTTCTTCGGGTCGGCCAATGCGGCCCATGGGTTGGCGGGCGATGAAATCCGTCAGCGCGGTTTCATAATCGCCGGTGTCGCGCAGGCGTCCATGCATTGACGGGCTGTCCACGGTGCCGGGGCAGATGGCGTTGCAGCGAATACCCTTGGCAACAAAATCAGAGGCGATGGCTTTTGTCAGCCCGATCACCGCAGCCTTGGACGCGCCGTAAGCAAACCGGTTTGGAACTCCGATCACAGAAGAGGCCACCGAGGACATGTTGATGATCGATCCGCCGCCATTTTCCAGCATGGCCGGCAGGGTCAGTTTGATCATCCGGTACATCGCGGTGACATTCAGTTCAAAGCTGAAGTCCCAGTCCTTGTCCGTGCAATCCAAAATCGTGCCATTGGCGACAAAACCGGCACAGTTGAACAAGACGTCCAAAGTCGGCAAGTCAGCGGCCGCTGTGGCAACGGCGTCTGCATCGGTGACATCCAAAAAAAGCGGCGTGATGCCGGGCAGGGCGGCCAGCTCGTCCAGTGCGGATTGGTTGATGTCGCTGGCTATGACCTGCGCGCCCTCGGCGGCAAAAAGTTCTGCCGTGGTGCGGCCGATCCCTTGGCCTGCGGCGGTGATCAGGATGGTTTTTCCGGCCAAACGGCCTGAGGTCTGGGTCATAGTTCAATCCACATGAAAGACTTCGGTCATCATCGACCATTGTTCGCCCGGTGCGCGGGTGCTTAGGGGCTGTTGGCACGGGTCTGTCAATGTCCACCATTCAACGGTTTTGGGGTCGTCGGCCATCCGCGCCAGATCGGCAGCGATGTCGGCGCCATGATATTCCCAATAGCCAAATAGCAGGTTTTCCGGTTCACGCAAAAAGATCGAATAGTTGCGGATGTTACTGCCTGCGATTTGTGCCAGCACTTCTGGCCAGACAGCCGCGTGCAGGCGTTTGTAGTCGTCGATCCTGTCGGGTTTGAGCCCGATCAGCATACCCATACGTTGCATTACGCGCCCGCCTTTATTGTCTGGGTCGGGGTCAGTTGATCGATTGCCGTCCAATCCCAGTGAATCCCCAATCCGGGGGTATCAGACGGAATACCATGACCGTCCTCGATCTGCATGGCGCTGGCGGTGATACTGTCCAGCTGCGGAATGTATTCCAGCCATTTGGCATTCGGAATGGCGCAGACCAGCGGCAGATGCAGTTCCATCAAGAAGTGCGGACAAACCATAACGTTAAACGCTTCGGCCAGATGCGCGACCTTGAGCCACGGGGTGATGCCGCCGATGCGCGCGACATCGACTTGCACAATGCTGGCCGCGCCCATCTGAAGGTAATCTTTGAACTGGCTCAGCGAATACATGCTTTCGCCGACAGCAATCGGCACGCTGGTGCGCCGCGCCAGTTCGACATGACCGGCGACATCATCAGCGGGCAGGGGCTCTTCGAACCAGCCGATGCCATGGTCTTCTAACACGCGGGCGCGGCGGATCGCTTCGGATAGGGTAAAGCCCTGATTGGCATCGGTCAGGATCTCATAGCCATCGCCGACAGCAGCGCGCACGGCGGATAGGCGGGCGGCATCTTGGGACAGGTGCTGAGATCCGATCTTGATCTTCGATCCGCGAAAGCCCTGTTCCTGCATGGCCAGCGCATCTTCGACCAAGGCCGATTGTTCCAGATGAAGCCAGCCGCCTTCGGTGGAATACAGCGGAATGCGGTTACGGTTGCCGCCAGCGGCTTTCCACAAGGGCAGACCGGTCTTTTTGCAATGCAGATCCCAAAGCGCGGTGTCGATGGCGGCTAAAGCGAGTGATGTGATCGCCCCGACAGCCGTAGCATGGGTGGAAAACATCAAATCGCGCCAGATATGATCGATCCGCGATGGATCGCGCCCGATCAACTGCGGTGCCAGCGTGTGTTCCAACAGTGCCATGACGGACGGTCCGCCCGTGCCAATGGTATAGGAATATCCCGTCCCGCTGGCCCCGTCGCTGTCGTAGATTGTGACAATCGGGGTTTCCTGGCTGACAAAGCTTTGGATTGCATCCGTACGCTTTACCTTGGGGGCCAGATCAACCATGCGCAATTCGATATGGGTGATAACTGTCATAACATCAGCTCCTTATCGCAGTGCCGCTGGCCGCATCAAAGACGTGGCATTTATCCAGTACAAGGCGGAAAGTCATCTGTTCGCCGGGGCGGACAGGGCGTGGGTTGAACATCTTGGCCTGCACCTCGATCCCGCCAAAGGTTGTGAACAAAATGGTTTCGGTTCCCAGCGGTTCGGTCAAGGTGATGGTTAGATCAACCTGATGGATTTCGCCCACCTCATCAACGGCATGGCCAAGGGGCATCAGGTTATCGGCGCGAAAGCCGAATTGCACATCCTGACCTTCGCGGACCAAGCCGCGCGCGCCAACGGGAACCGGCAAGGACTGCCCATCGGTCAGTTGAATGTTGCCGCCCCTGACGGTGCCATCCACAAGGTTCATCGGCGGCGATCCAATAAAGGTGGCGACAAAGGTATCAACGGGGGTGTTGAACAGCTCCAGCGGCGTGCCGACCTGAACGATATGACCGTCGCGCATCAATACAATACGGTCTGCAAGGGTCATCGCTTCGACCTGATCGTGGGTCACATAGATGATGGTATTGCCGATTTTCTGGTGCAGTTTCTTGATCTCGGCGCGCATTTGGGTGCGCAGCTTGGCATCCAGATTCGACAGGGGTTCGTCAAACAAGAAGACATCCGGGCTGCGGACAATGGCGCGCCCCATGGCAACACGCTGTCGCTGGCCGCCCGACAGCTCCGCCGGTTTGCGGTCCATCAACTCATCCAGACCCAAAATGCCGGCTGCCTGATCGACCGCAGTTTTGATCTGCGCCGGTTCTTGCTTTGCGATATGGAGCGAGAACCCGAGGTTTTCGCGCACCGTCATATGCGGGTAAAGCGCGTAGTTCTGGAACACCATCGAGATGTTGCGTTCGCGTGGCGGCAGGTCATTGACCACCCGCCCGCCAATGGACACCTCACCGCCCGTAATGTCTTCGAGACCGGCAATCATCCGCAGCGTTGTGGATTTTCCGCAGCCCGACGGGCCAACCAAAACGACGAATTCTCCATCAGCGATATCAAGGTCAATGCCGTGGACCGCCTGATGCGCGCCATATTTTTTGACGACATTGGAAAGGGTTACTTCTGTCATTGTCTTATCCTTTGACGCCGCCGAAGGTCAGGCCGGCAATCAGGTGTTTTTGAACAAGGAAGGTCAGGATCAGCGCCGGAATAATCATCAGCACTGCAAGCGCGCACATGCCGCCCCAGTTGATGGTGAATTCAGCGGTGAAATCCAAAAGGCCAACCGGCATGGTTTTCGATCCAACAGATCGGGTCAACTGCGATGCCAATGCAAATTCGTTCCATGAGGTGAGAAAGGCAAAGATTGCAGCCGAGGCGACGCCGGATTTGGCCACCGGAAATTCGACCTTCCAAAAGGCCTGCCAGCGGGTGCAGCCGTCGATCTCGGCGGCTTCGTGCAGTTCTTTCGGGATTTGGCGGAAAAATCCGTCGGTCAGCCAGATCGTAAATGGCACGTTCATCGCAACATAGACCAAGATCAGGCCCAAATGGGTGTCGATCAGGCCGACTTTGGCGAAAACGATAAACAGCGGCAACGACAGTGCCACGCCCGGAACCGCCCGAAACAGCATCAAGCCAACAAAGTAGCCTGACTTGCCTTTGAACTTGTAACGCGCAAAGGCATAGCCGCCGGACATGCCGATCAAGATGGCGATAGCAGTCGAGACGACCGAGATGATGAGAGAGTTGCGAAAATAGCTGAAGACCGGCACGCCGCCTTCGCCGGCACCGCCGAACATGGCGCGATAATGGTCTAGCGTGAAACTCGGGTTCCAGACAGGCGGTTTCGCCATGATCTCGACCGTGGGGCGAAAGGAATTCAGCACGATCCACAGGCCGGGGATGCAGATGATCGCCATGGTCAGGAACAAAGCGGTAAAGTGGAGCGCGGCCAGAATGCGCTTGCGATTGCGGTGGGTTCTATTGCGATCCATGTGGTTATCCCCCCATGCCGATTTCAGCGCGCGCAGCGCTGAGTTTGCGGAAAAAATACACGGTGAAGAAAATCGACAGCAAGATCGACACATAGCCCATGGCGTTGGCCAACCCCATGCGGGCATCGACATAGCCGGTGCGGCTCATCAGGGTCCACAAAAGCTCGGTGCGCCGTGCGGGGCCACCGCCAGTCATGATCTGCACGATGTCATAGGCGCGCGCCACATCGAGGCTGCGGATGGTCATGGCGATGTAGATAAACGGCATGAGGAAGGGCAGGCTGATATGGCGAAAGCTTTGCCATGGGGTGCAGCCATCGACTTTGGCGGCCTCCAGCGGGTCGCGGGGCATGGCGAACAGACCGGCAAGGATCAAGATTGCAAAGACCGATGTGCTCATCCAGATCTCGGCAAAAGCAATCGAGAACATCGCCAGTTTGCCATCCACCAGCCAAGGCAAGGCGACGTTAAAGCCCATGGATTGCAAGACATTGTTCACGAGGCCGATGTTGTCGTTAAAGATGAACTTGAACTGAAAACCGACCAGAATGGGCGAAAACATCATCGGGAACATTAAGACCGTGCGTAGGGTGCGCTGGCCCCAAGTGACCTTGTTGACCAGCAGGGCAATCCCCAGCCCCAAAAGCATTTCAACGTTCAGCGCGATGGTCAGGAATAAAACGGTCCGGCCAAAAGCGGCCCAGAACTTGGCGTCTGTCAGAATTTTTTCGTAGTTATAGGTTCCAATCCATTTCCACAGCGTCGACGGCCGCGTCAGCTTGTACGGGGTAAAGCTGGAATAGAGCGAGAAGATCAGCGGGATCAAAACCACTGCGGCAATCACGATGATCGCAGGCAACAGTAATAGAAACCACTCGGGCAAGCGGCGGCGGGGCATGGGTCACCTATCAGGATCAATGGGGCAATAGCCGGAGGGGCGGGGAGTACAAAGTCGCCCCTCCGGCTGTCGAAATCCGGGGTTTAGTAGTAACCGGATTCGCGCATCAGCTCGTCCACGGCTTCGGCCGCATCATCGAGCGCTTCTTTGACGGTCTTGTCGCCAACAATCGCTGCCTGAAGTTCAGGGAAGACGATATTGGTGCTTTCGCCCCATTCCGGAATAGGCGGCACGGCAAAGGCGTATTCCGCACCCTTGGCAAAGGCTGCCAAAGATTCCGCGCGAAAGGCATCGTCACCGGCTTCGGCGGCGGCAACATTGGCTGTCCATACTGCAGAACGTGTCGGAAGCGAGCCACCGGCAGATTCCGCCAGCTGGCTTTCTTCGCTGGTCAGGAAGGTGACAAGCGAGACAGCCGCGTCTTGGTTTGCGCAATCATTGGTGACCGAAAACCCGTGATGTCCGGACCAACCGGTGCGGGTCACAGAGCCCATGGGCTGTACTGCAACGCCGACATTGCCCGCAGCCTTGGACGATTCCGGATCGTTAAAGAAACCTGCCCAGCCCGGCCAATCAAGGTTAAGCGCAACGGTGCCCGAGGCAAAGCCCTGACCAAGGTCATCCCAGACGTAGCTGGTGGTGCCCGCAGGAACGGCTTTGGCTTCGTACAGATCGACAAACCACTGCAAGGCGCGCTGACCGGCGTCCGAGTTGAAGATCGGTTTTTTATCTTCGTCTAGATAATTTCCGCCTTCGGCAACAACCATCTCATAGAAACGGCCAACGATGGCTTCGTCTTTGCCAGCATATTGGGTGCCGTAGAAATTGGGCGGATCCGCAAAGAAGATCGCCTGATCCTTGACCTGTTCCCAAGTGTCGGGCACGGCCAGATCATAGCCATATTCAGCTTTGAACGCCGCGGCTTTGGCCTCATCCGTGTAGTTCGACTTCAGATAATACAGCACCGAAACGTCAAACTGAGCGCGTGGCAGCATCAACAGCTCGCCGCCAACGGTGGACGCCTTGATATTGCCGGGAACGAATTCACCAACAGTTTCGGCGGCAACCTTGCCTGTCAGGTCAACATAAAGCCCTTCGTACTGTGGGGCAAAAGATGAATGGTTTGATCCGACGCACCATTTTGTGGTGCCGGCTGCCATGTCTGATTTGATTTCTTTGTCGATTTCAAAGTGGCTCTTCTTTGAAATGATTTCGACTTTTGCACCGGTCGCCGCCTCCCAGTCGGCGATGCGGCCATACAAGCCTTCATACTGCTGTCCACCGATCAGTTTGGCTTCGATTGTGACGCCATCAAAGCTTCCGTAGTCAGCGGCCAAAGCCGATTCGGCGACGGTCGTAATTGCCGTGGCTGCCAGTAAGCCACTTAAAATATTAGAATTTCTCATCACTTCCTCCCAATTTCGTGGTTGGTGTCCACGATTTCTCGCTGTTGCGATATTCGAATATAAATCAATTATTCAAAAATAAATCAAGCTTGACAGTGAAGGTTGTTTTCGTGACCCTGAATGATGTGAATGCGAAATTGAGGAAACGCTATGGACGACACCGGTGAGAAATATCGCGCTCCGGCCTTGGAAAAAGGGCTCGATATCATCGAGTTGTTGGCAGACCACGGCGAAGGCATGACCCAAGGTGAGGTGGCCAAAGCGCTGAACCGGTCCCAAAGCGAAATTTACCGCATGCTGTCGACACTGGTGCGGCGCGGGTATGTATCGCGGACGCCAGCGGGGGACCGTTACACACTCAGCCTCAAGATGTTCACGATCAGTCAACGTCATTCGCCGATTGGACGGGTGATCGAAGCGGCTTTGCCGATGATGCGGGCGGTGACGCGCAAAGCCTGGCAATCGTGTCACTTAGGCATGGAAAGCAACGGCGATATTGTGATTGTCGCCTCAGCGGAATCCCCTGGAAATTGGGGACTTGCCTTAAGATCGGGCACGGTGGTGGGGTTGTGGAACACCGGGACGGGGCGGGTCTTGGCGGCCTTTCGATCAAACGAAGAGGTGGACGGATTGATCGCAATCCACCGCCGCGCCATTGGCGAGCCCGAGCTGGACCGTGCCGAATTCAACAGCCATTTGGACAGGATCCGCCGCGTCGGTTATGAACGAATGCCATCGGCCACAACGATCGGTGTGACCAACATTTCGTTCCCGATATTTGGTCCGTCCGGAGAAATCGCGGCGGCGCTTAGCTGTCCGTATTTGAAGCGGGTCGATGATCATGTGGTTCCGAGCGAAGCGGAAATCGTCAAGATGTACGGTGAAATGGCGGCCGAGCTGACAACGCTCTATTGCGGCGGCACGCCCTACAAACGCGAGACAGAAAAATGAAGCTGACAAAGCGGCAGATTGGCCAGACCGGCCTGATGGTTCCAACCTTGGGTTTTGGCGGCGCGCCTTTGGGCGGATTGCTGGGGGCCGTTGATGCTGATGAGGCCGCGCTGACCTTGCGCAGCGGTTTTGACAGCGGAATGCGCTATGTCGATACCGCGCCGTTCTACGGGTTTGGCCGGTCTGAACGGTTGATCGGGGACGGGCTGCGCGGGCGTGACTATATCCTGTCGACCAAGGTTGGCCGGTTGCTGGTCCCCGGCGCGGCCGAGGATCCCGCCGCCATGGGTTGGCCCGACGCGCTGCCGTTCCATCCGGTATATGACTACAGTTATGACGGCATTATGCGGTCCGTTGCGGATTCACTGCAACGTTTGGGTCTGGACCGGATCGACATCTTATATGTGCATGACATCGGTGAATTGACCCATGGTGTGCAAAATGCGGGCCATTTCCGGGATCTTGCCAAAGGCGGCTATCGGGCTTTGGATGAATTGCGAGTGTCTGGCGTGGTCAAGGCGATCGGGCTGGGTGTCAACGAAGAACAGGCCTGTCTTGATGCTTTGGACATCGGGGATTGGGATGTGTTCTTGTTGGCGGGGCGCTACACTCTGCTAGAGCAGGGGTCGTTGACCGGACTGATGCAGATCTGCGCGGATCGCAATGTATCAATCGTGCTCGGCGGGCCGTTCAACTCTGGCATTCTGGTCGGTGGCCGCACGTGGAATTACAGCGAAGCCCCGCAAGAGGTGATCGACAAGGTCGCCGCATTATCCGCATGCTGCGCAGAGTATGACGTGCCATTGCCCGCTGCGGCACTTCACTTTCCACTGGCCCATGCTGCGGTGGCGTCGGTCATTCCGGGGCTGCGCAGCCGCAAGGAACTGGCCGCGACCCAAGAGTGGATTCGCACAGATATCCCGCCAGCGCTTTGGGCCGATATGAAGGCCAAAGGCGTGCTTGATCCCCAAGCCCCCGTTCCGGGTGAAAACCTGTATCGCGCCGGTTGAACGCGCCAAACGCGCCCCATACATCATTATTGGCCTGTTTTCCTTAGGGGACAGGCCCTGCATGCCAAAAGCAGCTTGCGCGGGCGGGCGTGCATGCTAGAAGAGCGCAGATTTATTCATGTGCTGGGGTGCGACGCGCCACGGCCAAGCCGAAAAGAGGACGAAGCATGCAGGTCACCGAGACCCTGAACGAAGGCTTGAAGCGCGGTTATTCGATCGTCGTATCAGCCGCTGAGCTGGACGAAAAAGTCACTGCCAAGCTGGTAGAAGCGCAGCCCGAAGTTGAGCTGAAGGGCTTTCGCAAGGGCAAGGTCCCTATGCCATTGCTGAAAAAGCAGTTCGGCCAGCGCCTGATGGGCGAAGCGATGCAAGAAGCCATCGACGGTGCCATGAACAAGCATTTTGAAGACAGTGGCGATCGTCCTGCGTTGCAGCCAGAAATCAAAATGACCAACGATGACTGGAAAGAGGGCGACGACATCAACGTCGACATGTCCTACGAAGCATTGCCCGTTGTTCCGGAAATCGATCTGTCGGTCATCGCAGTCGAAAAACTGGTTGTCAAAGCAGACGACGCAAGCGTTGACGAAGCGCTGGCTTCTTTGGCCGAAACCGCTCAGGATTTCGAAACCAAAGACGGCGCAGCTGAAGATAAAGACCAGGTTGTCATCGACTTCTTGGGCAAAGTTGACGGCGAAGCCTTTGAAGGCGGCGCGGCTGAGGATTACCCTCTGGCCCTCGGAACCGGTTCCTTCATTCCGGGTTTCGAAGAGCAGCTGATCGGTGTCAAAGCCGGCGACGAAAAGAACGTTGAAGTCAAATTCCCCGAGGAATATGGCGCGGAAAACCTGGCCGGCAAAGACGCTGTGTTCGAGGTCAAAGTCAAAGAAGTCAAAGCGCCCAAAGCTGCTGAGATCAATGACGAGCTGGCCACCAAATTCGGTGCCGAAGACCTTGATGGCCTGAAGGGTCAAATCCGTGAGCGTCTTGAAGCTGAATACACTGGTGCCGCACGTCAGGTGATGAAGCGCGCAATGTTGGACAAGCTGGACGATCTGGTTTCCTTCGATCTGCCGCCGTCGCTGGTCGAAGCCGAAGCTGGCCAGATTGCGCACCAGCTGTGGCACGAAGAAAACCCCGACGTTCAGGGCCACGACCACGATCCGGTTGTCCCAACAGACGAGCATAACAAACTGGCCGAACGCCGCGTGCGTCTAGGCTTGTTGTTGGCCGAACTGGGTCAGAAAGCCGAAGTTGAAGTCAGCGAAGCGGAAATGACTCAAGCGATCATGAACCAGGCGCGTCAGTACCCGGGTCAAGAGCGCCAGTTCTTTGACTACGTCCGTGAGAACCCGCAGATGCAGCAACAGATGCGTGCGCCGATCTTTGAAGACAAAGTGATCGACCACATTGCTGAAAAAGCTGAAGTGACTGAAAAAGAGATCTCCAAAGACGATCTGCAAAAAGCAGTTGAAGCGCTCGACGACGAGTAAACGTCTGTTGATTGAATTGGGAAAGAGCCGCCTATTCGGGCGGCTCTTTTTTTGTGTACGGCGTCGGGGCAGGGCTTAGGAGGCGAGAGATTTTCGGGGCATATCCGTCTGCACCGTCCAGGGCGCGCTTTCTGAGCTGGTTGTATGAAACGAAGCCACCTGATTGCTGAGTTTTTGACTGTCCCCTTGCAAAGACTTGCTGATGTCAGCCGTTTCCAAAACCATGGAAGCGTTGCTTTGGGTCACATGATCCAGCTCGGACACTGCGCTATTGATCTGCGACAGGGTTGATGACTGCTGGATCAAGCTGCCCGATATCTCTTTGATGTTTGACGAAATGACACCGACCTCGTCAAAAATTTGGTTTAGCTGGTGGCTGGTCCGTTCGACCAATTCGACCCCCTCAGATACATGTCCGGTGCTTTCATTGATAAGTTTGGTGATGTCGCGGGCAGAATCGGCCGAGCGTTGCGCCAAGGCCCGCACTTCGGTCGCAACAACGGCAAACCCGCGGCCCGCTTCGCCAGCGCGGGCGGCTTCTACTCCAGCATTGAGCGACAAGAGGTTCGTTTGAAACGCCAGATCGTCGATTACTGTGATGATCTGAGAAATCTCACCAGCCGAAGTTTCGATCCGGCCCATGGCTTCGGTAGCGTCTGCTACGACACGTCCGCTGTCTTGTGCCGCCAATCGGGTGTTGCTGGCGATGTCGTTAACGTTGCGAGCGTTTTCAGCGGCGGCCGTGGCGTTCGAGGTCAGCTGTTCGATCGCGGCAGCGGTCTGTTCAAGCGTTGCTGCTTGGGTCTCGGTGCGTTTGGATAGCTGATCGGAGGATTGACGCATCCTATCACTGCCTTGGCTGATGGTCAGATTGGCCGCCTTCACTTGCGATACGAGGAATTGTAACTGATCAAGCGCATCATTAAAGGCCGCAACCAGCAGTTGGATATCGGGTAGCTCTGATTGGTCTAATCGAAAAGACAGGTTTCCATCTTTCAAAGCATTCAATCCGGCAGCGACAGAATCAATTCCAGCCTTGCGGTCGGTCACATCGCTGGCAATCTTGATGACCTGTGAAACTTCGCCAGCGGCATCTATTACAGGGGCATAGGTGGCCTGAATCCAGATTGTTGTGCCGTCTTTTCGGAGCCTCGGAAACTGATCCGTAAATGATTTTCCGTCGCGCAAACCCGTCCAAAATTGGGTGTATTCGGCGCTGTGACCATAGTCTTGGTCCACAAACATCGCATGCTTTTGGCCGTGAATTTCCTGCAATTCATAGCCCAAGGCCGATTGAAAGTTTTTGTTTGCATGTGTGATTGTGCCATCGGGCTTGAAGTAGATGACTGCCTGGGACTGTTCAATCATCTGCAAGAGAGCCTGCTCATTGTCCGTAGGCTGTTCGTGATTTTGGCGCTTTTTGCCGAAAAAATTCATTTCTAATCCTCGTTGTAGGCTACCAGCATCGGGTGGGAGACACTGGAAACTGCCCGCAAATGGTGACCAATTTACTAAAGGAATATTTGAAACTATCCTTTCGGGGAAATTTTCCTTGCTGTAACTTTATCAGCCATCCTTGTCGCATCATCCAACCACGGCATGGCCTCGGTTTTGCAAACAGCGAATGACGATATTGCGCTGTTCGGTTTGGCTGGCATCCTGTGCAGCTGCGGCTCCGGCAACAGCTCCGATACCCGCACCCGCCAATACGGTCTCAGAGTCGCTGTCTTCGTCAAGCGCGCCAAAAATCGCCCCGCTGGTGGCCCCAATGACCGCACCCGCTGCGCCGACCCCCTGTTGGGTTGTTTCCGCGAGATGTTTGCATGATTTGAGGTCGACGCCGAACATCGCGTTGCGCGGTCCGTCGACAATGTAATCGCGCTCTATTGGCGGGGTGCAAGCTGCCATCGCCATCGCGTTGATAAGAAGAATGATTTTAAAGTTTTCCATATCGGTATACCTAGATGAAGTCAGATTGTTTGATCCGTGGACGTCATCTAGCCAATGGTGCTGCGATCAGGAATTGACTGTTTGTGCATAGACATCAGACCAAATTGCATGGGCCAAGGAACTGAAGTCTGATTTACCACCTCGAAAGATTTGTCGTGCTAACTGACCCTGAATGATTTTGCCAACCCTCTGTTATTTGGCCAGTTAGGATGTTTTGAATGCCACGCAAATACCCGACATATCCGTATATTGAACCTGTCACCTGCGGTAAGTCGGATGAGGAAATTGCCTTGATTGTGCGAAAGCTCACGGCGCAAAACCCTGAACTCTCGATGCAAGACGGCGGCCCGCTGGATTCGCTGTGCCGCGCGTTGGAGGTCGACGTTGAGTATTCGGATCAACCAAATGAGGTGCTTTTGGATGTTCCGCTGGCCCGAAATGCTGTGATCTATTTGGCAAAGGATGCCAAAACGCGGCACGACCGTTTGGCAACCGCGACGGGGCTTGGCCACTGGCTTTTGCATGTGCCACCCACCCGCAAGGCGCACCCTGACTTTGGCATTCAAGCACTTTATGCGCCAACAAACCCTGATGCATTCCAAGAGGCACGGCGCTTTGCCTTTGCGCTTTTGATGCCGATCGAGGCGTTCAAGAGCTTGTGGTATGAGGGCGGGGGGCAGTTGACGGCTGAAACATTGAATGTGCCGACACAGTCGGTTTATGACCGGGCAAAGACGTTGGAACTGTCGTAAACATTTGGCAAGAAGGGACGGGCTGGGCCTTTTGTTCTATGTGACAAGCAACAAGAAAAAGGCCGCCAGAGCGATGCTCGGGCGGCCTCAAACTTGAATTGTCCAAAGACAGATTAGTCTTCGGATGTCTCTTCAGCGTCTTGAGCCGGAGCGTCGTCGCCATCTTCATCGGCGGCGGAGCCCAAATCGTCAAACAACTGGGACACTTCGAATTCAGCTTGCGCTTCTTCTTCAGCGGCCAGTTCTTGGATCGACTTACCCGAGGCTTGCAGTTCTGCTTCTTCAACAGAGCGTGCAACGTTCATTTGGATTTGAACGGTCACTTCGGGGTGCAGAACAACATCAAGGGTGTGTAGACCCAAGATTTTGATTGGATCGATGATCACAACCTGCTTGCGATCAATCGAGAAGCCTTCTTCGGTGGCAACTTCGGACGCGTCACGGGTGGTGACCGAACCATACAGGTTGCCGCCGTCAGACGCAGAACGAATCACGATGAACTGCTGTCCATCGAGCTTCTCTCCAAGCGCTTCGGCTTCTTTTTTGGTTTCCAGGTTGCGCGCTTCAAGCTGTGCTTTTTGGGCGTCGAACTGAGCGATGTTCTCTTTCGAGGCGGTCAGTGCTTTGCCTTGCAGCAGCAGGAAGTTACGTGCGTAACCGGCTTTGACGTCAACGACTTCGCCCATTTGGCCCAATTTGGCCACACGTTCCAGAAGGATAACTTTCATTGTCAGTTCTCCTTATTTCACAGCATATGGCAGCAGAGCGAGGAAGCGGGCGCGTTTGATGGCTTTTGCCAATTCACGCTGCTTTTTCGCAGACACTGCGGTGATACGGGAAGGAACGATTTTGCCGCGCTCAGAGATGTAGCGTTGCAAAAGACGGGTGTCTTTGTAATCGATCTTAGGTGCGTTGTCGCCCGAGAAGGGGCAGACTTTGCGACGGCGGAAAAACGGTTTTGCAGCCATGGTTTAGCTCCTCTTCTTGGGGTTAGTCGCGTGGGCGACGTTCGCGGCGGTCGCTGCGTTCGTCACGTTTTTGCATCTGAACCGAGGGACCTTCGGCGTGCTCGTCGACGCGGATGGTCATGATGCGCATTACGTCATCATGCAGACCCATCAGGCGTTCCATTTCCTTTACGGCCGGTGCAGGTGCATCGGTGCGCAAGAAGGCATAATGGCCCTTACGGTTCTTGTTGATTTTGTAGGCCATCGTTTTGACACCCCAGTACTCGGATTCAACGACTTTACCGCCGTTATCCGCAAGCACTGTGCCAAAATGTTCGACTAGGCTTTCAGCCTGCGCGTTGGACAAGTCCTGACGCGAAATGAAAACATGCTCATATAGCGGCATGTGCACTCCATTTATATCTAGGCGTATTTCAAAGGGCCGGGCGCTGATCCTTCCGCCCCAACCCACGAGAGACTACGCGGTTCAAAACAAATTGCGAAAGGATGGCTCCTTCTACACGGTTTTATCTGCCGCGCAAGGGCCGCGGCACCGCTTTGTCCGGCATATCCCGTGTGGCCTGAAAGGACGCCTGCAAATTCCCCTGAACGCGCCCAATTTACGTCATTTTTTAACGGAATTCTGGAAGAGTTGAAACAAGGGACACCAGTTATGGAAATCGCAATGGCACAGCTCGCAAAACAAGATCCGACTATGCAGGTTCCATCGCGGCTTGTTCAGCGGCTGCTTTTGTCTTTGTTTGGATGTTCGACAGGTGTTGCGGCATTGGGAATTTGGATAGTCTCTGGCGTTGCCGCAGATCCGGTGATGTTGATGATCAAATTGGGTGTCTCGTTGTTGATGCTTATAATCGGTCTAAGTTGCCTGATGCTCGCACGGGAATGAAACGGCGATCTCGCGGTTTTGTGATTGTGCGAAAAAACACTAACCGTGTTGGAAATGCGGTAATTGTGCACAGCCCCCGATAGGTTAGCTCCTTGGTGTAGATGATACGCACACAAGGAAACCGCGATGAAATCTTTGCTTTTGGCCGCCGCTTTGACCGCAGCCCCAATGGCGGCACTTGCCGCTGACACATATACACTGGATGCAAGCCACAGCCAGATTGTCTTTAGCTACAATCATTTGGGCTATTCGACCAGCTACGGGATGTTTTCCGGGTTTGAGGGCGAAATCAAATGGGACCGCGAAGAAGTAACCAATTCATCTGTCACCGTTGCCTTTCCTGTGCGCAGCATGCTGACCGGATGGGAAGAACGCTTTACACATTTCATGTCACCTGACTTTTTCGACGCTGCCGATGATGAAATGGTCAGCTTTGCTTCAACGGGCATCGAAGTCACCGGCGATACAACCGCGAAGATCACTGGAGAGCTGACATTGAATGGCGTGACCAAGCCGGTTGTTTTGGATGCGACGTTGAACCAAGAGGGCGATCACCCGATGGCGGGCAAGCCTTGGGCCGGTTTTGATGCAACAACAACTGTGGTTCGGTCGGAATTCAATCTGGGGGCCTTTGCGCCATACGTCAGCGACGAAGTCCAACTGATGATCTCGGTTGAGGCGATGAAAGCGGAATAAGCTCTTTCAGCGAAGCAAACGAAAAAGGCCCCCGCCAGTTCTTGGTGGGGGCCTTTTTTGTGGACGGGTGTTACGGGCGGGTTGCTGTCAGCGACAAAGCCACATCCACGGCAAAGCCAAGCTGGCCTGCGTCTTGCATTGCCTCACCAATACCAAAGGCCCGGCGATCCAATGTGACCATTCCAGTCATAGTGGCCGTGTTCCCGTCCAGTGTCAGTTCGAACGGGAAGGCAACGGGAACATCTTGGCCGCGCAGGGTTAGGGTGCCGCTTGCCTGATGCACGCCGTCCACGCGGCTGAGCGTTGCGGTAAACCTGGCTGTCGGAAACTTTGCTGCGTCAAAATAGTCACCGCCAAGGGCCTGCGCAGTGACGGACCCAAGGGATACAGACGCAATGGCGATTTCGACATCGACCTGTCCCAGATCCGCATCATCGCCTTCAGGCTCATACCGGATCGCAGCGGTCCAATCTGAAAACTGGCCGGAAACCGCATTGCCGAATTGCTGGACTGTCAGGTCAATCGCACCGCTTTCAACATTCCAGTCAGAGGCAACCTGCGCCAATTCCGCAGGCGCAGCTGCCGGGTGTTTGGCAAACAGTCCAAGGCCAGCGCCAATGCCAATGGCCCCGATCCAGACCACCAAGGCCGCAACAACCGGTTTCAAACCCAAGGGTTCATGGGGTTTGGGGACGGTGAGTGTGTGGGTCTCGCCGGGCAACATGCGCGCCAAGGTTTGATCACGGTCCCAAACGGCATGCTTCAAAGCCCCGCCGATGTGCAAAATCAAGGAGATCACCAAGACACGTTCGAAAATAATGTGCATGGCCGCTGCGATTTCGGCCAGTTCCGGGCTTTGCGGTACAAACGGCAGGTTTTGTCCCAAGGGCCACAGGATCGGAGCAAAACCTGATGTGGCGGCATGTTCAATCCATCCGGAGATTGGAACCAACAAAAGCGACCCATACAGCAGCTTGTGCACGGTTTCGGCGGCGAAATGTTCAAGCATGCGGTCGGGATGCAGCGGGGCCGGTTTCGGTTGGCTCATTGCCCACACGATCCGCAAGACAGCAACTGCAAATACAGCAATGCCGAGCGTTTTATGGGCCGAGAACAGCTGAACCTTCCAGGCAAGTGCGTCTGGCCCGTCTTGGGGGGCTCCATTTGCGATGATGCCAAGGGGGATCATCACCATGATCCCTGCGGCGGTGAGCCAATGCAGGATTTTGGCAGCGGAGCCATAGCGGGCGGCGGAATTGTGTAACGGCATGAGGGGTGTCCTATCAGCGGGGCTGTACTGGTCATACCCTCCGCTGCGTTTCGCGCAATCTGTGCCAATGCACAGCAACGGTGCAGGGCACGCGTATCATGGATGCTGCATTGTATTCAGGCATGGCCGTTGCACGAGAGGCTTCAGGATTGTAAGGGCTTGGGTCAGGATAAGAATAAATTAAGGAGACAGGCATGACCCGCGCTTTCATCTTCCCCGGGCAGGGGGCACAATCCATCGGGATGGGCAAGGATTTGGCAGAGGCCTATCCACAAGCCCGCGCTGTGTTCGACGAGGTCGATGAGGCCCTTGGTGAAAAACTGTCTGATCTGATCTGGGACGGCGATATTGCCGATCTTACCCTGACTGCAAATGCCCAACCGGCTTTGATGGCAACATCAATTGCCGCTATGCGGGCGCTCGAAGCAGAAGGTGTTTCGATTGAGGCTGCGTCTTTCGTTGCGGGCCATTCGCTTGGCGAATATTCGGCGCTGACAGCGGCCGGGGCTTTGACGGTTACCGACGCTGCAAAGCTGCTGCGCGCGCGCGGTCTGGCGATGCAGGCGGCGGTGCCTGTGGGCCAGGGGGCGATGGCGGCTATCCTTGGTCTTGATCTTGCAGCAGTGCGCGATGTGGCCAGCCAGGCGGCACAGGGCGAGGTTTGTGCGGCGGCTAATGACAATGATCCGGCACAGGTTGTGATTTCCGGCTCGAAAGCGGCGGTTGAACGCGCGGTTGTGATTGCCAAAGAAGCCGGTGCCAAACGGGCACTTTTGCTGCCCGTAAGCGCGCCGTTCCATTGCGCTTTGATGGAACCTGCTGCTGAGGCAATGGCCGAAGCGCTTGAGAGGGCTCAGATTTCAGCGCCAACCGTGCCACTTGTGGCCAATGTTGTGGCCGAAGCTGTCACCGATCCGGCGATGATCCGGTCATTGTTGGTTGATCAGGTCTGCGGGTCTGTGCGCTGGCGCGAATCTGTTGAATGGATGGTGGCCCATGAGGTGACCGAATTCTGGGAAATCGGCGCGGGCAAAGCGCTGTCCGGCATGGTAAAACGCATCCACCGCGGTGCTGCGCTGCGCAATGTCGGTGCCGCTGCGGATGTGAAGACCGCTGCAGAAAGCCTGAACGGCTGAGGCGAGCGCAAAACTTTTGGGATAAAAGTTTTGTAAAAGTTTTAGGTAAAACTTTTGCGCCCGTGGATGGGGCAGAGGAAGGACAAGAAATGTTTGATCTTACTGGTAAGTGCGCTTTGGTGACCGGTGCTTCTGGCGGTATCGGTGGTTCTATCGCCAAAGCGCTGCATGGTGCAGGCGCAACTGTGGGCCTGTCTGGCACCCGAACAGAACCGCTTGAGGCTTTGGCCGCAGAACTGGGCGAGCGTGCTTTTGTATTGCCATGCAACCTGTCCGATGCCGATGCTGTGAATGCATTGCCAAAACAGGCGGCCGAAGCGATGGGATCCGTTGATATTTTGGTCAACAACGCCGGCATCACCCGTGACAATCTGTTTATGCGCATGTCCGAAGACGAATGGCAGAGCGTTATCGACGTGAATCTGACGTCGACATTCCGGCTGTGCAAAGGCGTTATGCGCGGCATGATGAAATCGCGTTGGGGCCGGATTGTGAATATCTCTTCCATCGTTGGGGCAACCGGCAATCCGGGGCAGGGCAATTATGCCGCTGCCAAAGCGGGCATGATCGGCATGTCCAAATCATTGGCCTATGAAGTGGCATCGCGCGGTATCACAGTAAACGCAGTCGCCCCCGGCTTCATTGCCACGGCAATGACGGACAAGCTGAATGACGATCAAAAGTCTGGCATCATGGGCCAGATTCCCGCAGGCCGGATGGGCAGCCCCGAGGAAATTGCAGCCGCAGTGTTGTATCTTTCCAGCAATGAAGCCTCATATACCACCGGTGCGACGTTGCATGTGAACGGCGGCATGGCCATGTTGTAACCACTGCGCCAAACAGGCAGCGGCGTTGGAAAGCATTTGCCATCGCCTCAGCCTGTGTTATAGGCGCGCAGGAATAGGTTTGGGCAGATTCCATCTGGCCAGACTGGCCCGGCGAGCCGGGGGACGAGCCGCCCGAAAGGGCAATCCATGCCACCCCGGCTTGGGGATAGGGTAAACGGGCCAAATGGCCTGCTAGAAGTGAGGAAAGAATATGAGCGACATCGCAGATCGCGTTAAGAAGATCGTTGTTGAGCACCTGAGCGTGGAAGAAGACAAGGTCACTGAGGCCGCGTCTTTCATCGACGATCTGGGCGCAGACAGCCTCGACACCGTTGAGCTGGTTATGGCCTTCGAAGAAGAGTTCGGCATCGAAATCCCGGACGACGCGGCAGAGACCATTCAGACGTTTGGCGATGCGGTTAAGTTCATCACAGAAGCGTCTTAAGCGCTACGTGTGACAGAATTACGAAACGGCGTCCCTTCGGGGGCGCCGTTTTTCGTTTCTGCGCGCCAAAGGATTGGGGCACCAATGAGCAGACAGGTGCCAAGTCAATAAACGTCATGAAAAAGCCCTCTCGAAAGAGAGGGCTTTTGTCGTTTCAATGTTGCCGTTCAATGAGCGGCGCAGGTTCAGCCGTCAAAATCGACTTCTTCGACCAGTTTCAAGGCTGTGGCGCGGTGGCCGGCAACGGTCATGAGATTGACGCTGTCCGCGTCGAAGGACCCCCAGCTTTTGACCAGATCTACCGCTTCTGAACCCGGTGCGATGGGGTATTCGAAATTCGCCTCTGCATAGATTTCCTGAGCCATTGGCGATGACAGGAATTCCATCATTTTCAAAGCATTCTCGGGATTTGGGGCGGATTTGGTCATTGCGACGCCAGAAACATTGACGTGGGTGCCAGCGTCTTCGAAGGTCGGGAAGAGCACGTTGACCGAATTGGCCCATTCTTGCTGTTCGCTGTCGGACAGCATTTTTCCCATATAATAGGTGTTGCCCAAGGAAATATCGCATTCGCCGGACCAGATCGCCTTGACCTGTGCGCGGTCATTGCCCTGAGGTTTGCGCGCGAGGTTAGACTTTACACCTTCAAGCCAGGTCTTTGTTTCTTCTGCGCCGTGGTGTTCGATCATCGCCGAGACCAGACCGATGGTATAGGCGTGGGTGCCGGAACGGGTGCAAATGCGGCCCTTCCATTTTGGATCGGCCAGATCTTCGTAGGTGGTGACTTCGCCGTCGGCAACACGATCCTTCGAGGCATAAACGATGCGGGCGCGTGTGGTCAGGCCCCACCAATGTCCGTCGGGATCGTGGTAGATGTCCGGCACATTGGTGGTCAGGACATCAGATGTCACGGGCTGGGTCAAACCGGCGTTCACCGCCGCCGCAAGACGCGAGATATCAACCGTAAAGATCAAATCCGCAGGGGAGCGTTTGCCCTCGGCCTGAAGGCGTTCAATCATACCCTTGTTCAAAAACGCGACGTTCACATTGATGCCGGTTTCAGCGGTAAAGGCATCGGTCAGGGGCTGAAGCAGCGCCGGTTCACGATAAGAATAGATGTTGATTTCTTCCGCAATCGCAGGGGCGGCAACGGCCAGTGCAGTCAGGGCGGTGGTGAGGCGCAAGAACATTTGGTTCTCCAGTAAGATACAAAGTTTGTCTGCCGGTTTTTTAGCCTGACTAAAACAGTCAGGTCAATACCTGATTGGGTTAGTCGGGTTTAAATTATTGAAAGGGTCACGTCGCTTTTTCGGCCCGTTTTGCGGCGTCCCAAAGCGTGTCCATCTCTGCAAGATCGCTGTCGCTTGGCGCTTTGCCCATGGCCTGCAGCTGCGCCTCAATGAATTCAAACCGGCGGGTGAATTTGGCATTGGCGGCCCGCAAAGCGGCCTCGGGGTCTATTTTCCAGTGTCGGGCAAGGTTTGCCATGACAAACATCAAGTCGCCGAATTCCTCGAACCTGTCTTCGGGGGTTGGGGCTTCTTGTACCTCCAAGACCTCCTCGGCCAGCTTATCAAGAACCTCATCGGTGCTTGGCCAATCAAACCCGACACGTGCCGCGCGGTTTTGCAGTTTAACCGCCCGCATCAAGGCTGGCAGCCCCATAGCAACCCCGTCAAGAACACCGGATTGGGCCTTGGATGCGCGCTCCGCTGCTTTGATTTTCTCCCAATCGACAGTTTGCTGATCTGCGGATTTATCTGGGTTTTCATCCCCGAAAACATGCGGATGACGCGACACCATTTTGTCTGACATGGTGTCGGCTATATCGTTGAATTCAAAATATCCGGCTTCTGAGGCCATTTGCGCGTGAAACACCGATTGGAACAGCAAGTCTCCCAACTCGCCTTTCAGCTCGTCCCAAGCTTCGCGTTCAATGGCGTCGGCGACTTCAAAGGCTTCTTCAATGGTATAGGGGGCAATGGTCGCAAATGTCTGTTCCAGATCCCAAGGGCAGCCGCCATCCGGATCGCGCAACCGGCGCATGATTTCCACAAGACGCGGCATGCCGCCTTTTGGATCATGGACCAAGGTGTCAGAGGCGGCTTTCGTCAGGTCGGTCATTGCATATCCCCGTGGTTTTGCGTCAACAAGAGGGATGCGGCATCAAGACAAAGGAGTCCAGCCATGGCAATTGTGAACCGGATTGCGGGATTTGCGCAAGACATGGCGGGCTGGCGTCAACACATCCACCAAAATCCTGAACTGGGATTGGAGTGCCACCAAACCGCGGCTTTTGTAGCGGACCGGTTGCGGGAATTCGGCGTTGACGAAATCCATGAAGGAATCGCAACCAGCGGCGTCGTGGCGGTGATCAATGGCACTGGGGACGGCCCGGTGACCGGATTGCGGGCCGATATGGACGCCTTGCCGATGGAGGAAAAGACCGGCGCGCCTTATGCCAGTCAAATCGCCGGACGTATGCATGCCTGCGGTCATGACGGGCACACAGCAATGTTGCTGGGGGCGGCGAAATATCTGGCCGAAACGCGCAACTTTACTGGCCGCGTGGTGCTGTTGTTCCAACCCGCAGAAGAAATCATCGGCGGTGGCCGGATCATGGTCGAAGAAGGGGTGATGGACCGCTTTGGCATCGAAGAAGTCTTTGCCCTGCACACCGATCCCTTTGGCACTTTGGGCGAATTTCGCACCAACGGCGGGCCGATTATGGCAGCGGTGGATGATTTCACCGTCACCGTGCGCGGGACGGGGGGGCATGCGGCCTATCCGCAAAAATGCCGTGATCCGTTCCCTTGTGGACTGGCGATTGCGCAGGCGTTGCAAACCATCGTATCGCGCAATGTCAGCCCTCTTGAACCGCTGGTGGTTTCAATGACGCAATTTCACGGCGGATCCGCAATGAATGTGATCCCCGGTGAGCTGATGATCGCAGGCACCGCACGCAGCTTGACACCGGACGTGCGGGCGCTGGCCGAAACGCGCATTCGCGCCATCGTCGAAGGGCAGGCGGTGGCCTTTGAGATGGAGGTGGAGCTGGACTACGACAAAAGCTATCCGCCCTCGATCAATCACGAGGCGCAGGCGATGTTTGCGGCCAGTGTTGCGCGCGAGGTGTCGGGGCAGGTCATTGACGATTTGCCGCCCGAAATGGGGGCCGAAGACTTTTCCTATATGCTTGAAGCGCGTCCGGGGGCCTTTTTGTTTTTGGGTCAGGGGATTGGCGCGTCTGTTCATCACCCTGAGTTTGATTTCAACGATGAAGCCGCTCCGATTGGGGCGTCCTTCTTTGCCCGCTTGATCGAGACCCGTCACAAAGCCTGAGGTCAGGCCAGTGTCCCATGCAGCGTGACGTCACGCTTGAGCTTTAACAGGATCTGAATGAGGATCAGGCGCAAAGGAGATCTGCCAATGCCCATCGTGAATTCTATCGCCGCCATGCAAGATGATATGACAGCATGGCGCCGCCATTTGCATCAACACCCCGAACTGGGTCTTGATTGCTTTAAGACGGCTGCGTTTGTGGTTGAAAAGCTGAAAGAATTCGGGATCACTGATATCCATGAAGGGATTGCTCGCAGCGGTGTGGTTGCCATCATTGAAGGGCGTTCAGAGGGCCGTACAATCGGATTGCGGGCCGACATGGATGCCCTGCCGATGGACGATTTGTCAGGCACGGACCATGCTTCGACCGTGCCGGGGGTTGCGCATACCTGCGGGCATGACGGGCACACGACGATGTTGCTGGGGGCGGCAAAATATCTTGCCGAAACCCGCAATTTCGCAGGCCGTGTGGCGCTGATTTTCCAGCCGGACGAAGAGGGCGGCGGCGGAGGCCGGATCATGGTCGAAGAAGGCATGATGGAGCGCTTTGCAATCGACGAGGTCTTTGGCATCCACAATTCACCCGAAGACGCCGAAGGCCACATTTTGACCGCGCCGGGGCCATTAATGGCAGCGGTGGACAGTTTTCAAATCAATATCAAGGGCGTTGGCGGGCACGGCGCAATGCCATATTCCACCCGCGATCCGATCATTGCGGCTGTGGCGATGGTGCAGTCGATCCAGTCGATTGTGTCGCGCAATGTCGATGCAATTGATCGTTTGGTGGTCAGCGTCACCCAGATCCACGCAGGGACCAGCCACAACATCATTCCGGACACCGCCTTTCTTGAGGGGACGGTGCGCAGTTTTGACAAAGACGTTCAGGCATTGGTCATGGAAAGGATGGCGGATATCGTCGAACATCAGGCCAAAGTCTTTGGGATGGAGGCCGAACTGAAATACGAGCAAGGCTATCCAGCGACTGTAAACCATACTGCCCAAGCCGCTTTTGCAGCTGAGGTTGCCCGTGACGTGGTCGGGGCTGATCATGTTGACGGGAACTGCAAACCGATCATGGCCGCCGAAGATTTCAGCTACATGCTTGAGGCGCGGCCCGGTGCCTATTTGTTTTTGGGGCAGGGCGGCGGACCAGTGTGCCATCACCCTGAGTTTGATTTCAACGATACGATTGCGCCGATCGGTGCCAGCTTTTTTGCACGCTTGGTAGAGAAAGCCTTGCCCTTGTGATCCGATCTGCGGCAGAATTTGATCAAATGTGACGGGCTGGTCGTTTGTGCCGATGCACGTCCCCCATGTTGAAACAGAAAAGAGCCGCAACGATGAGCCTGGAAGACGCAAAAACCGAAGTTGATCATGCCTTTACCCGCACGGATTTAAAAGGACCGTCCTTTGAAAACGTCTTTGGAGGGGCGGCGTCGTTTTTGCGGCGCCGGTATTCCAAGGACTTGACCGGTGTTGACATTGCGGTGACGGGATTGCCATTTGATCAAGCGGTGACCAACCGGCCCGGCACCCGCTTGGGGCCGCGCGCCATCCGCGAGGCCTCTTTATTGCAGCCCTGCGATGCGCCCTATGGTTGGGGCTATGACGTGCTATCGGAATTCGCCATCGCCGATTATGGCGATATGGCATTCGATTATGCGCGGCCCGATTTGGTGCCCGGGCTGATCGAAGCGCATGTCGCCGGTATTATGGCACAGGGCAGCGCCTGTGTGGCCATTGGCGGCGACCATTCGGTCACCCTTGGCTGTTTGCGAGCCCATGCAGCAAAACACGGCCCTTTGAGTGTTATTCAGTTTGATGCCCATACCGATACTTGGGCCGATGATGATGCTGCACGCGTCGATCACGGCACCTTTATGTATAAGGCGGCCAAAGAAGGTATTGTTGTCCCTGAAAAATCGGCGCAGATCGGCATTCGCACCGACAACCCCGATACTATTGGCTTTAATATTCTGGATGCGCGCGCGGTTCATGCCCAAGGACCTGAGGCGATTGCCGGTCAGGTGCGCGAGATTGTCGGCGATAGCCCTTGTTATATCACGTTCGATATCGACGCGCTTGATCCGGCCTTTGCTCCCGGAACGGGAACGCCGGTCTGGGGCGGGCTGACCAGCCATCAGGCTGCCGTGATGCTGCGCGGTTTGGCCGGAATAAACATGGTTGGCGGCGATGTTGTCGAAGTGTCCCCCCCATTTGACACAACTGGCGCAACTGCAATCGCCGCCGCCCATGTCGGGACCGAATTGCTCAGTCTTTGGGGATGGACCCGTCGCTGATCGATGATCGAATTTTCGCCGAAAATTCACCTTGTCCGCAAACAAGGCTTTCAGAATCGTCAGCGTCTTGGCATGGCGTTGGCAAGTCACATTACTCAGAGCAGAGGCCGCCGTGCGCATGGTATTTTTCGCGATTCTTGTCGTCGTTGTGGGCGTGTTGGGCTGGGTGCGTCTGGCACCGTCCGATCCTGCGGTTTGGCATGTCGACCCGCAGGTGTCCGCAGATCAGGATCTGACCAATGGTGTCCGCCGGCGGGTTGTTTTAGGCGAGGGCGGTTTTGCCCGGTTGGACGCACAAATTATGGCAACACCACGCACCGAGTTGCTGGCAGGTTCCCCCGAAGATGGGCATGCAACCTATATTACCCGCAGTTTGTGGATGGGTTTTCCGGACTACACCAGTGTTCAGGCCCAAGGTGATGTTCTTGAGATCTGGGGCCGGGCGCGTTTTGGCCGGTCAGATGTCGGGGTAAACAAAGCCCGCGTTGACGGCTGGTTGGACCAGCTAACGCAGAACGGCGCTTGACCCGAGCAGCGTGATGGGCAATTCAACTGGGATGATCCCATTTGAACGCTTGCAGAAAATCAAAGAACGTCTTGAGTATGTTGAGGCCCGCATGGCCCTCGGCGAAGGCGATATTGCGCAGCTTGGCCGTGAATATTCAGAGCTGAAACCGGTTGTGGACCAGATCCTTGACTGGGAACGTCTGGTTGCCGATCTCGCTGAGGCCGAAGCGATGCTGGATGATCCAGAGATGCGCGAACTTGCTGAAGAAGAACTGCTCGGCCTGCGCGAACGCCTGCCAGAGGTCGAACACGCGGTTCAGTTGTCTTTGTTGCCCAAAGACGCAGCAGACGCCCGCCCGGCTATGCTGGAAATTCGTCCCGGAACCGGCGGCGATGAGGCGGCCTTGTTCGCCGGTGACCTCGCGCGGATGTACCAACGCTATGTTGAGCAACACGGCTGGCGCTGGGAAGTCATCGAAGAGGCGACATCAGAGCTGGGCGGTATCCGAGAGCTGGTGGTGCGTATCAAAGGCGACGGTGTTTTTGCGCGGCTCAAGTTTGAATCCGGTGTGCATAGGGTGCAGCGGGTTCCGGAAACGGAATCGGGGGGGCGAATTCACACCTCGGCAGCCACGGTTGCGGTACTACCCGAGGCCGAGGAAGTTGATATTGCGATCAATCCCGGCGACATTCGGATCGATACGATGCGTGCCTCCGGGTCTGGAGGGCAGCACGTGAACACCACGGATTCGGCCGTGCGGATAACCCACATGCCTTCCGGGATTGTTGTCACCAGCTCGGAAAAATCACAGCACCGGAACCGCGATATTGCAATGCAGGTTCTGCGGGCGCGCTTGTTTGATCTGGAACGCCAGAAGGTTGCGGATGAGCGATCTGCGCACCGCAAATCGCAAGTCGGGTCCGGAGACAGGTCCGAGCGAATCAGAACCTATAACTTCCCGCAGGGGCGTCTGACCGATCATCGCATCGGGCTGACCCTGTACAAGCTTGACCAGATCATGCAGGGCGATCTGGATGACATCATCGATGCGTTGACAGCGGAGCATCAAGCCGCGTTGTTGGCGGAATTGGGGACTTAACCGATGCGCGGGGCAGAGCTGTGCGCGCGTGCCACAAGGCAGATGACTGCGGCGGGTGTTCCGGATGCCGGGCGCGATGCGCGGCGGTTGTTGGCGCATGTGCTGAAGGTGCCAGCGGGCAGATTGACCTTGTTTTTACCTGAAGATGTGGCTGCTGACCTTGAAGGTGCCTTTAACGTTTTGGTTGAAAGACGCTGCGAACGGGTGCCGGTCAGTCATTTGATCGGGCGGCGCATGTTCTATGGCCGCGAGTTTTTAGTGACGCCAGAGGTGCTGGACCCGCGTCCGGAAACGGAAACCTTGATCGAAGCGGCCCTTGCCGGTCCGTTTGAGCGAGTGCTGGATTTGGGGACCGGCTCGGGGTGCATTCTTTTGACATTGCTGGCTGAACGGGACGGCTGTGTGGGTCTGGGCGTTGATCTGAGCCCCGAAGCGTTGCATGTGGCGTTTTGGAACCGCAATGCGTTGGGGCTGGACGGGCGCGCGGCGTTTGAGGTTGGCAGCTGGTATGATCCGCTGGCCGGTCAATCTGAACGGTATGATTTGATTGTGTCAAACCCACCCTACATCGCATTGAATGAAATGGCGGACTTGTCTCCGGAGGTGCGCGACTACGAGCCGCGCCTTGCGCTCACCGATGAGGCAGACGGTCTGACGGCCTATCGCTTGATCGTGGCAGGGGCACCAGCCCATCTTGAAGATGGCGGGCGGATTTTGGTGGAAATTGGCCCGACCCAAGGTGCAGCCGTCAGTGCCATGATGGTGACATCCGGATTTACCCAAGTTAGCGTGATTCCCGATCTTGATGGCCGAGATCGTGTGGTCTCTGGCAAAATACACGCAAAATAGCGCCAATTAGACGGGAAACCGGGAATTTCGTGCCATTGCCTCTTGTTTTGAAGGCAACCTTATGGTTATTCAGTCTTAGTTAGGAAAGTGGATCGCATATATGTGTCCGCCCCGACGGTAAGCCACACATAACGGTGATCGGTAATTTGGCTGGTGCATGACGCATCCCGAACGGTCCCTCCACAGTCGAAAACAGGCTGAGTATCAAATCATTATGCGCTCTTCCAAATCCCGTTCGCGGAACAAGAACAACCGCAATCGCAGCAACAATAATAACAACCTTGGCAATGTGATCAATCGTGTCTTTGACAGCTCGGGTCCCGAAGGCAAGGTTCGCGGTACACCGCAACAGATTATTGATAAATATAATCAGTTGGCCCGCGACGCCACTCTGAGCAATGACCGGGTTGCTGCCGAAAACTTTCAACAGCACGCTGAGCATTATATGCGTCTGCTGAGCGAAGCGCAGCGCGAGCAAGATGCGCGGCGCGAGCAGCAGGAAAAAGAAAACCGCGAACGTCAAGCTCAGCGCGATCAGCAGGAAAAAGAAAATCGCGAGCGTCAGGCGCAACGCGACCGTGAGCGTACTCAGCGAGAGTCGCAGCCAGAGGAACAGCCCAAGCCTCGGGTGCAGCAACAACCTGATCCGTCTCAGGCTGAACAGCCTGACGTTATAGAGGTGGTAACACCAGAGGACGCAGGTCCGGGACTGGTCGAAACGCCCGAAGCGCGTGCCGAAGCGCAGCCTGAACCCACACCCGCACCGGTGCCGAAACCCGCTGCCGAAGTTACAGCCGCACCAGTTGAAACGCCGGTTGCGGAAGAAAAACCAAAAGCTGAAAAGCCGAAAAAACCGCGTGCGCCCCGCAAACCGCGTGCGCCGCGCAAACCTAAGGCTGAGAAAGTTGCGGAGACCGCGCCAACATCTCCGGCAAGCGACGCACCTGACGCCGCAACCGAATAACTCCGGCGACAAGATACAAATAAAAAAGGCACCCAATCGGGTGCCTTTTCGCGTTTTGGTTAGACGTCGTCTTCGAATTGTCGCGCTAGGGCGCAGAAGGCTTCTAGCGGGACCTGTTCGGCGCGCTCTGTGGGTTTGATCCCCGCAGCCAGCAGACGATCCTCAATATCCGGAGACAAGGTTTTGAGGGCAGAGCGCAGCATTTTTCGGCGCTGGTTAAAGGCCGCAGCGACAACACGTTCCAAAACCTTGGCTTTGGCCGGAAAGCGCGGCTCGGGCAGGGCGGTAAGATGTACCACGGCGGAATGCACTTTGGGCGGCGGCGAAAAAGCTTCGGGTGGCAAGGTCAGCGCGATACGTGGATCGGCGCGCCATTGCGCAAGGATCGCCAAGCGGCCATAGGCCTTTGATCCGGGTTGGGCGATGATCCGCTCGGCAACTTCCTTTTGGAACATCAAGGTCAAGGATGACCAAAAGGGCGGCCATTCTTTGGGGGTCAACCAGCGCACCAGTAGTTCGGTGCCGACATTGTAGGGCAAGTTGGCGCAGATCGCGATGGGCGGTGTCAGATGCTCAAGCGGATCAATTTTCAGGGCATCGCCTTCGACAAAGGTAAATCGGTCGGGATAGATATCAGCGATTTGTTGAAGCGCCGGCAGGCAGCGGCTGTCTTTTTCGATGGCCAGCACGTGGCGTGCACCTTCGGCCAGCAAGCCGCGTGTCAATCCGCCGGGGCCGGGACCGACCTCGATCACATCGGTTTGGGACAGGTCTCCGGGGATGCGCGCAATACGGGAGGTGAGATTGAGGTCGAGCAAAAAGTTTTGCCCAAGCGCCTTGCGGGCCTTTAAATCATGGCTGGTGATGACATCGCGCAGAGGCGGTAGTGAATCAATTTGGGTCATAGAGATACCGTGCGGCACGCGGGCCAAATTCCATCGATGGAATTTGCAAATTTCGCGGGCGAAATTTGGGCGGCGCTCATGCGGGAGCCGACTGCGCTAGGGAATGGGCCATTGTCAGGGCCTCGATTGTAGAAGACGGGTTGGCTAGGCCTTGGCCCGCAATGTCGAAGGCCGTGCCATGATCAGGCGAGGTGCGGACAAACGGCAGGCCCAGAGTGACATTGACACCTTTGTCGAAATCAAGCGTCTTGATCGGGATCAGTGCCTGATCGTGATACATGCAAATCGCGACGTCGTAACGGGCACGGGCTGCGGCATGGAACATGGTATCGGCAGGCAGGGGGCCGGTGATCTGCATGCCTTCGCGGCGCAGCTTGTCCAGAACGGGGGCAATGACTGTGATGTCTTCGCGCCCCATACGGCCACCTTCACCAGCATGCGGATTGAGACCGGCCACTGCGATGCGTGGTTGTTCCAGACCGAAGTCATCGACCAGCGCCTTGTGGGTGATTTTGATACGGCGTTCCAGCAGGTCTGCCGTGAGCTGGCCTGGGACTTGCTCCAATGCGATGTGAATGGTCACCGGAACCACCCGCAACGCAGGTGAGGCGAGCATCATGACAACTTCGTCCGCGCCAGCCAAATGGGCCAGAAATTCGGTGTGGCCGGGAAAAGAAAAACCTGCGCCTTCAGCCAAGGCTTGTTTGTGGATTGGCAGCGTCACCAGACCGGTGGCCAGCCCGTTGATGACCAGATCCACGCCGCTTTCAATGGATGCAATGACACCGCGGGCCTGTGTAGGCTGCGCTGTGCCGGGCGTGCGCGGGCCATTAAAGGGCATGGGCAGGATCGGAAGGCCATGCGGGGCGGCCGCAACCGCATCTCGCGGATCATCGAGAACCCTATGCGGAACCGTGCCGGGCAAATGCGCGGGATCGCCAATCCAAAAGAACGGAACTGTATCGCGCAATTGTGCCCAAGCGGCTTCGGCCAGTTCGGGCCCTATGCCAGCAGGATCACCGCAGCTGACCGCCAGGGCCAGCTCTGCGGTGACCTTCTCGTTTGGAAAGCTCATTTTACAATAATGCGGGCATCTGCACGCAGTTGCGCAAGATAGCCATCCGCCAATGAGCCAACCCGTTGATTGCGGAGCCCCATAATCACTTGCTCCCGGTCTACTTCTTCGGCGATTTTGCTGGTGCGGCCACAAAGCATCAAGAACACTAGAGTTTGGCCATTGGCCCGCGTCAGGGCTGTGGACACTTCACCGGGGTCCAGTTTGGACAGCTCATAGGCAACATCCGTGGGAATATCTGCCGGGGGCAGGGTGTCGCGCTGCAATACTTCGGCAGGCTGGCCTTTTGCCACACCATAGAGGTCATCGCAGCGGTCAACGGTGTTTTTCAAAACGCGTGCCCGCGCCATAGTTTGATCGGATTGTCCGCCCGGCATGTAATAGGCCGCATACTCAATGGCTGAAATTTCGGGCGGCGTGTAATCGCTTTCCTCGATTTCACGCAGTTGGAACAGGGCGATCGCACCTTCCAGAGGAAGCGGGTCTGTGACCTCTCCGGGGCGCAGTCCCAAGAGCAGTGGTTGCAGCTGCGGGGGCAAATCGGCCAGGTCGCGCCAAGGCATGCGGCCGCCATTGCCACGGGTTGCGGTGGCCGAATACCGGCGGGCTTGGGCCGAAAAGGCAGACACACTTGTCAGTTCGGCGATGCGTTCGGCGCGTTGTTGCAGCTGGGTTTCTTGGCCCGGCGGGACAGGCATAATGATTTCCGAAATCAGGACACGGATATTGCTGCCGCCCCCTTTGGACAAGGCCCGGTCAACTTCGGTCTCGGTCACGCCAGAGCGGCCTGCAAAGCGTTGCTGCACCAACAATCGCCAGCTGAGACCGGACCGGACAAAATCACGAAAGGTTTGTTCTTCAACACCGGCGGCACCAAGGGCCTGGACAAAATCTTCGCGGGACATATTCGAGCGACTGGCGAATTCAGCCATACCATCAAGGACTTCTTCGTCCGTCGGACGAATGCCGGCGTCTCTTGCTGCTTGGATACGCAAGCGGTCGTCAATCAACTGATCGCGGGCACCATCAAGTGGATTTCCGGGCGCGCGCATCAGTTTCAGCATTTCGGCACGTTGTTGTAATTCATACCCGGTGATCGCCTGATCGTTCACCAAAATGGCCGGTGAAAACAGCCCTTGGGCAGGCAGCATAGCCGGGGTGAATGCAAGCGTCGCCACAAGGGCCAACGGGGAAAGGATACGGGTCAATGGGCGCATGTGCGTCGATACTCCTTGGCGCTGCCGCCGGTGCTGAATCCCTTCAGCGCGACAGTCAGGTCGAAATCGGTTGACGGTTCCAGATTGGTGGCAGACGCATATTTCCGTGTCGCCGCCAGCTCTACCTGGACGCATTCGTTCTGGTATTGCAGGCCAAGCCCAAGGCGGTCAAGCCGCTCATCTGAAAGATCGTAGCGGACCTCGTAGTTTGAGCTCCAGTAGGGGGTCATTCGATAGGTTGTTTCAAAGGTCCATTCGGTCTGAGCATCGTCGCGATCTTCGTCTGGATCTGCGACCAGCATCAGATAAGAGGCTGTCAGGTCGAGCTTTTTATTGCTCCAGGTGGCACTGGCTTCGGCTTTGGCTGCTTCGGCATCTTCGTCCAACAAACCACGTGCACTCAGCGACAAACCGCTGGGGTGGGTATAACGGGCTGCAACCAGCCAATCAGACGTAAGGCCGCTGAGGCCTGACGAACGCGTAAAGTCCGTGTCCTCGATATCGCGCCAGGATTTGCCCAAGGTCATGGCAGCCGTCCAGCCGGTCGGGGCCTTGTGCAACCAACGCAGGCCTGCCACCACTTGGTGTCCGTGTTCACGGCGGTCCTGGGCGGGAAAACGCGACAAGGCCAACAGGTTGCCTTCGTCAAATTCAACGCGGGTGCTTTCGTCGTTGGGATTGTTCGGGCGCTCGCCGCCAACCCAGCCGTATTGCACAATCGGTTCCACCAAACTGCGGCCACCGTCTGCCCAAGTGCGCTGCAGGGGCAGGCGAAAATCAATCGCCACGCCGGGGGTCGCTGCCGACACGATATCATCCGTAGTGTCGTCTTGTTCGGTGCGATAATGATCCAGCCACAGATGCGTCGAAACACCTGCGCGCAGCCCGCCTGCGAGGGTCCAGCGATCACGCCAGCTGACTTCGCCGTTGAACCGCGCAACGTCGCGGCCATCGACATCGGTGTCGTCATCCGTGCCGTCGGTCGGGGTCGAGGAATAGCGATAATGAGCATGTGCAACGCCGGTCAGACGCAATTCGCCGCCAATGGATGAAGGGTAAAACCGCCGCTCACTGCCGAAGCTGATAGAAATTGCCGGCTGGGTGTCATTGTCTTCTTGTTCGCGCAAGGATTCGAGGTGCGCCAGATCCATCCATGTGTATTCAAGCGCCCGAACCCGGTCGATTTTGATTTCGCTCAGCAGGCGGTCTTGGGACGAGATGTTATAATCGTTCAGGTAAGAGGCGTCCAAAACGGCGTTGAGGTCAAAGCTGAGTTTGAAGCCACGCGGCAATTCGTACTCGCCTTCTGCAAAAAGGTAACCGCGCAGTTGATCCTCTTCCAGCGTATCTTTGGACAAAGCGCCAGTCAGTTGGATGTCCCCTTTGACAAAGGCCTGACGGTAGCGAAACTCCAAAGTCTTGGTTTTCGGGGACACATAGGGGGTTAGCAACAGATCTTTGTGATCTCCAAACGGGATAAAATAGGGAACCCTGATACCAGACCCAAGCAAGGTTGACGTGTGAAGCGATGGCACCATGAAACCGCGTGCCCGTTTTAGCGTCGGGTCTGGAAGGCGCATGTGGGGCAAATACATGATCGGGATGTCGAGAACCCGCAACTGCGCTTCGTCAAAATAGAGCTGCCGTTCTTCTTGGTCGTGAACAACCCGTGTGGCCCGGATTTGCCATAGCGGCGTGGCACTGTGTTCGCAGACTTGGCAGGACGTGACGGCAACCTTGCTCAGCTGGGTGTAGCGGCCACCAACGCGGCGTGCCTCGACTGCGGCAAGTTGCAATTGTTGATCCAGAACCATGCGTGCACCGGTCAGCAGGCCGTTTTGGAATTCTTGATCCAAGGTCGCATAATCGGCGGTTAAAATCGTGCCGCTTTGATCGACAACGCGCACGGGTCCTTCGATCTGCAATTCATTGGTGCTGCGGTCATAGGTGATTTGCGTGGCGCTCAGGCGGATGCCGTCATGCAAGGCCTCGACATTACCGGTGGCCACAAGGCGATCGCTGTCTTCGACAAAAACGGAATCAGCGACCAGAAGGGCCGGTTGTGCAGGATCACTGTTGTCTTGCGCAAAGAGCGGGGCCGTGGACCCAAGCAACAGGCCAAGAGTCAGAACGATATGGCGCATCATCCATCCTCCATATGCAGTAACAATCCAAGCGCCAGCAAAATGGACGCAATAGGCGGCACCCAAGCTGCTATTATTGGCGACAACTGACCGCTTTCCCCGAAAATTTGGGCAAAGTTGCGGATGTAGTACAGGCTAAAGCCGAGCAAAACAGCCGTGAGCACAGACAGGCCGGTGCGGCCCAAGCGGGCGGGGCGCATCGTAAAGGCAGCCCCGATCAAGACCATCGCCACCAAGAACAACGGCTGCGCCAGTTCCATATGGAACCAGACGGTGTGGCGGCGGGCAGAAAACCCGGCCAGCTCCAGATCAGCGATAAATTTCGGCAAATCCCAGATCGCAATTGCAGAAGGTTTGCCGAACCGGTCACGGATGCTGTCGCGGGTGAGGGTCGAGGTCAATTTCAAGGTTTCATGGGCCTTGGCCCCGGCCTCGGGGTTCAGACCGGCGGCCAACGGCCAGGCCTTGGCTTGATCCAAAAGCCACGCACCATCCGTCAGGCTGGCGCGGCTGGCGGTAATCCGCTGTCTGGGCCCGCCGTCGGGGGCATAGCTGACAATGCTGACATCATACAAAACGGTGGCTTCGGGATTGGCGCGGCTGGCCCTGATAACGGCTTGACCTTTTGGGCCACCCTGACGCAACCACAACCCTTCGGGACCGATTGACAGCGCTGAAGAGCCGTCGTTCTGATGACTTTCGCGCAGTTCCACGTAGCGTTTTGACGTGGCAGCAACGATCGGGTTCATCATTCCGACCACCAGTCCGCCAATGATCAGAACCACACAGACCGGACCGACCAAGGCCACCAGACCAGATCTGCCGACCGCCCGTGTAACCACCAATTCAGAGGAGCGCGCCATGCTGAGGAACATCGCCACAGTTGATAAAATCATCACCAGCGGCAGGATCTGATACAGGCCCTCAGGCAGTTTGAGCGCCACGAGTTGCAAGACCTGTCCGAAGTTCAAACCGTCTTCCATACGGCGCATTTCGTCGATCAAATCCAGCAAAAGCTGGAAAATAGCAAAAATCGCAAACACGGATAAAAACAGCCACAGGAACCGGCGGGCAAAGTAGAAATGCAAGGTCATGCAGGGGCCTCCTGCTTGGGTCTGCGGCGGGGCCGATAGGTGCCGGCTGCACGCCAAAGCATGGTCAAGACCATGGCAAGCCCGACCAGACTGGGCAGATAGACCAAAGGCCAAAGCCGAGGATCGCTGCGGGCAGGTTCTGTGATCAGGCTTTCCACCAGTTTGATCACCACCAGCAAAAAAATCGCACCGATAATCTGCTTGGTCACTCCGAAGCGTGAAAACCCACCGGAAATAAGTGCTGAAAACCCGACCAAGGACGCAATCAGACACAGCAATGGCGCTTGAAAGCGCGTATGCGCCTCTTCGAGAACTTCGCCTTCGGTTTTTTTGGTTTCCTCGGCAATGGCGGCCGTCTGGAACAGCAATTCCGCAGTCGGAATTTGATTGACCCTGCGCCGTTTTACACCGGGTTTGGAAATCAAACCGGAAATGTCATGTGTCAGATCGTTGAAATTGGTGGTGGACAGCTTGTTTTCAATCAAGTCCAACGTTTGAGCCATGCCCGCCAACATGACCAGTTTCGGCCCGGCGTCGTCGCGGACCAAAAAGGCGCGTTCTGCGGTATATGTGACTTCGCGGCCTTTTGTGCGGCGGTCTGACAAGAACACATCATGCAGCTCGCCATCGGGGGCAATGTCGCGGATGTAAAAGGTAATCCCCTTGGAGGGGTGCAAAAACGTGCCTTCGCGCAGTAGGCTGGCGGTCACGGAACCGGCAATCTCTTGTTCACGCAGGCGCAGTTGTTCAATCGATTTTGGCACTAAAACATGGGTCAAAATCGACATCATCAATCCAACAACCAACCCGAATGCAAACACGGGGCGCGCCAACCGCCAAGGCGAATATCCGGTGGATTGTACAACGGTCAGCTCACTGTCGCCTGACATCCGGTTGGTCACATAGACGGTCGCGGCAAAGGCCGACATCGGCAAGACCAAGGCAACAACGGATGGCAATGACAGTGCGGTGAATTCCATGAACACACCCGCCGAATGCCCGTCCGCAATGAGGGAGTCGAACAAAACAACGGCCTTGTTCACCCAGTAAACTGACACCAGCACTAGGGCGAAAAAGCCAAACAACACCATAAGTTGCGACAGGACATATCTGTCGAATCTTTGCAAACGAAGTGTCCCCCCGGAAGTGACTTCGCCTTGTACACTAGTGGACCTTTTGATCGGGGGAAAGGTGGCTCTGGTCAATTGCGGCGCACGAGGCTAGGTCTTGAGCGAGGTTTAGCCAAAGGAACACCTATATGACCGAGCTGCGCGCTTTCTCTTTTGCCCCTGTTGATCTGGATGCCCTGGCCGAGGCCGAAGGTCGGGTCGCGGTTTTGATCCCCGAAGAGGGAACGCTAAGCCCGGGCGTACGGCGTTTGAACCGCTTGACCAAAGGTGCCGTTGCGCGGGTTGTCGAAGACGCTTCTTGGGCCAAGAAAAAATCCGGCGATGTGGTCACATTGGCCTTTCCCGCCGGCATGAAAGCCGAAGCTGTTGATATTGTTGTGCTGGAACGCCGCCCTTCGGTGATTGAGGCCCGCAAGGCCGGTGCAAAACTGGCCAAGTCAGCCGGTAAATCGGCGCTGACAGTCCTGTGCGAAAACGTCAAACATCCAGCGGAGTTTGCCATGGGGCTGGCGCTGCGCGGCTATGATTTTGCAGTGCGAAAATCGGCTGAGGTCGAGCCTTTGGGCGCGGCACTGGTTATGTGCAAAGACCACGAACAGGCGGAAGACGCTGCAACATCGACCCGCGCGGTTGCCGAAGGCGTTGTTTTCACGCGCGATCTTGTTTCAGAACCTGCGAACGTTCTGACAACGACAGAATTTGCCAACCGGTTGGTTGCGCTTGAGGATCTGGGTGTTGAAGTCGAAGTTTTGGAAGAGGACAAGTTGACCGAGCTGGGCATGGGCGCGCTGCTTGGTGTCGGCATGGGGTCGGCGATGCCCTCCAAAGTTGTCATCATGCGTTGGAACGGCGGCGAGGGCGAACCTTTGGCTTTGGTCGGCAAGGGCGTTGTGTTCGACACCGGCGGTATCAGCCTGAAACCGGCCCCCGGCATGGAAGACATGACCATGGACATGGGCGGTGCAGGCGTGGTTTCCGGTGTGATGAAAACGCTGGCCCTGCGCAAAGCCAAGGCGAATGTGGTCGGGCTGGTTGGTCTGGTGGAAAACATGCCGTCCAGCACGGCGCAGCGACCCGGTGATATCGTGACCTCGATGAAGGGCGACACGATTGAAGTTCTCAATACCGATGCCGAAGGGCGTTTGGTCTTGGCAGACGTGATGTGGCACGCGCAGATTTCGGAAAAACCGCGGGCGATGATTGATTTGGCGACATTGACCGGCGCGGTGATTGTTGCGCTTGGTCATGACAATGCCGGTGTGTTTTCAAACAATACCGGCTTTGCCAATGACTTCCTCAAAGCGGCCAAAGCAGAAGGCGAAGGCGCATGGCAATTGCCACTGGCGCAGGTCTATGATGATCTGCTGAAATCGGCCAAAGCAGACATCAAGAATATCGGTGGCCGCGCCGCAGGGTCAATCACCGCAGCGCAATTCTTGCAGCGGTTTGTCAAAGACGATCTGCCATGGATCCATTTGGACATCGCAGGTGTGGCCCAAGACACCAAAGAAACCGCATTGGCTCCCAAGGGGGCAACAGGTTGGGGCGTTATGGCGCTGGATCGATTGGTGCGCGACACCTTCGAAACCGAAGCGGACTAAACCAGTGGGGGCCGCGTTCTTCTACCACTTGACACAGCACTCGCTTGAGGAAACTTTGCCAACCCTATTGGGCAAAGCCCTTGGGGCTGGCTGGAAGGTGGCGGTTCGCGGCTCTGACACAGGGCGGATGGAATGGCTGGATCAACGGCTTTGGCTTGGCGGCGAAGACAGCTTCTTGCCGCACGGTTTGATTGGCGGCCCGCATGATGCATTGCAGCCGGTTTTGCTCACCTGCGGCCCCCAATCTCCCAATTCCCCCGGTTGCTTGATGACCGTGGATGGCGCAGGTGTCTCTCCCGAAGAAGTGGAGGCACTCGAACGGGTCTGCATCTTGTTTGACGGGCATGACCAAGAGGCGCTTGAAACCGCCCGTAACCAATGGCGCTCTCTCACAGCGGCAAAATGCAAAGCACAATACTGGTCCGATGAATCCGGCCGCTGGGAAAAGAAGGCCGAGAGCTAGGGGTTTCTTCTGTCCTTAAATATCCCGGGGGTTTGGGGGCTGGCCCCCAATTGGTCGGGCAAACCACGTCACCGCTCTAATATCATTTTACCGTCTTTGATCTGGATGCTGTCAAACCGATCCAGATAGGTCATGCCCAAAAGAGATGTGTCCATCTCACCTCCGTTGACATAGGCAGGCACGGCTTGATCTTGGAATGGTCCCAAGATGACTGTATCCAGTGTTACTGGGGCCGTGTCGACAGGGCCGTTGGCGGTCATGGCCTGAGTAAAGAACACCAGATTTTCTGGATCAAGACCGATCCTGTCCGCGTCTGATTGTGTGATAACCACCGATGTTGCACCGGTATCAACCACGAATGGCACGCTGCGGTTGTTGACGGTCAGATCAACGTAATAATGGCCATCCTCAGCGCGGGGCAGTTCAACCCGGCCATCTTCGGTGAACACAGTTTGCACTGGTATAACAGATTGGCGGATGTCGCCCCAAAGGCCGATCACTGCCAAGGTGCCAACAAAGATAAACACCCAAGCAGAGGCATCGCGCACCATTTTGCTTAGACCTCCCTTGTTTTGAACCACATACCAGCTGACCAAAACCGCAGCCAAGACACTCATGTAAATCAGGTTGCCGATTTCGAAATCTTGCATGGTGCACTCCTTACTGGATCATAGTTGGTTGCCGTGGCAGCCCATTGCAAGATCAAGCCAGACCAATTCCGAAATCGCGCAGCCCGTCTAGAATCAATTGAACAGCCAAAGCGGCAAGCAACATTCCCAGCAAACGGGTTGTGACGATAATGCCTGTGCGCCCCAATGCCTTTTCGACCCGGCCAGCTTGTAAAAAGAACGCCAAAGCAATCAAGAGAACCAGCAACATCACCGCCAAGACGCCGCCCAAAGCAAAAGCGCCGCCAGCCTGATCCGCCAGCAAGATCATTGATGCGATGGATCCGGGGCCAGCCAGCATCGGAATCGCCATTGGAAAAACCGACGGGTCTGGAAAATCTTCTTCTTCGGCGCGATCTTCACGGCGCTTGGTGCGGCGTTCAAACAACATCTCCAGAGCTGTCAAAAACAGCAATATGCCGCCAGAAATTCGAAAGGCCGACATCGAAATACCGATAAACCCCAGCACAGCGTCGCCGAAAAAGGTAAAAAGCGTCAATACTCCAGCGGCTACAATACAAGATCGGTAGGCCACTGCGCGCCGGTGCACGTCATTGGTGCCATGGGTCAGCGCAATAAACACTGTGGTCAGCCCGATAGGGTCCATGACCACAAAGAGCGTGACAAATGCAGTGATGAGAAATGTCGTATCCATAAGACGTGCCTATGGGGTCGCGGCCCCATAGGCAAGAGTTTAGCTGGCTTGCGCTTTCTCAAGCTTTTCCAGTGCGAATTCCCACATGGTTTCCGCTTTGGCCAAACCGCCGCGAACTTCGGCGTATTTGCGGTTCCAAACTGCCAGATCGCCCGCACGGCTGCTTTCGTACAGTTCAGGATCTGCCAGTTTTTTGGATAGTTTGGTTGCCATGTCTTCCAGTTTGTTCACCCGTTCTTCACATTTGCGAACATCGGATTTGAGCGCCAGAATATCATCGCGCGAGGCGCGTTTGGGTTTCGGAGCTGCTTTGGCTTGTTTAGCTGACTTCGCGGGTTTTTCAGGCGTCAACAGCATGTTGCGATATGCTTCGAGGTCGTCCTCATAGGGTTTGACCGTGCCATCCCCCACAAGCCACAGCCGGTCTGCTGCCATCGACAGCAAGTGCATATCGTGGCTGACGATGATCACTGCACCTGAATAGGCCGTCAAAGCTTCGACAAGCGCTTCGCGGCTCTCGATGTCCAAGTGGTTTGTTGGCTCATCGAGGATCAGCAAATGCGGTGCGTCAAGCGTTGCCAGTAGTAAGGACAAACGCGCCTTTTGACCACCGGACAAGCGGCCGACTTCGGTGTCGGCCTGCGCCGCCATCAAACCAAATCCGGCCAGCAAGGCCCGCAGTTTGGGCGGCATTGTTTCGGGGCGCTCGCGCTGCAAATGCTGGATCGGCGTTTCGTCCAGATGCAATTCGTCTACCTGATGCTGGGCAAAATACCCGATGCGCAGTTTGGACGATTTGCTCATCTTGCCAGCTTGCAAGGGCAGGCGGTCGGAAAGCAGTTTCGACAGGGTCGATTTACCCTGACCGTTGCGGCCCAGAAGGGCGATCCGGTCATCTTGGTCGATGCGCAGATCAAGCTTTTTCAAGATGGTGGTGTCACCATAGCCAGTCGAGCCGTTCTCGATCGCGATGATCGGGGGCGACAGTTGATCGGGCTGTGGAAAGCTGAACACGCGCTTGGCCGCATCTTCGGGGGCCGAAATCATGTCCATCTTTTCGATCATTTTCAGACGTGATTGCGCCTGTTTGGCCTTGGAAGCCTTGGCGCGGAAGCGGTCGACAAAGCTTTGTAAATGGGCGCGGCGTGTTTCTTGTTTTTTCGCACTGGCGCTGGCCTGGGCGCGTTTTTCGGCGCGCAATTTGACAAAGCCGTCGTAAGGCGTGCCGTAATAGGTCAGCTGTTTGTCTTCGAGATGCAGGATCGAATTCACCGCCCGGTTCAATAGCCCGCGGTCGTGGCTGATGACAATCACGGTGTGCGGGTATTTCGACAGATAGCTTTCCAGCCACAAAGCGCCTTCAAGATCCAGATAGTTTGTCGGTTCGTCGAGCAAAAGCAAATCAGGCTGGGCGAACAGAACACCGGCCAAAGCCACCCGCATCCGCCATCCGCCAGAGAAATCCGCGCAGGGGCGCAGTTGGGCTTCGGCATCAAACCCCAGACCTTTGAGAATCGACGAGGCGCGGCTTTCGGCGCTCCAGGCATCGATATCGGCAAGACGCGTTTGCACTTCGGCAATGCGGGTCGGGTCGGTTGCGGTTTCGGCTTCGCGCATCAATTCGGCGCGCTCAGTATCGGCCTCAAGCACGGTATCGATCAATGAGGTATCCGAAGAGGGCACCTCTTGGGCAATGCCGCCAATCCGGGCGCGCGGCGGCAAGGAAATGTCGCCGTTGTCGAGCGCCAGTTCCTGCTTGATAATGCGGAACAGCGTGGTTTTCCCAGCACCATTGGGACCGACAAGGCCCACCTTGTGACCTGCGGGAATGGTGGCGGTCGCGCCTTCGAACAGGGGGCGACCTTCGACGGAATAAGAGATATCTTGGATACGTAACATGTGCGGGCAGTGCCAGAGGCACCCGTCAGTGTCAATTGGCGCTGAGAGCGCGACGGCAGGTTTTGGGCGTGAAGCCGCAAGAGTTTGCAACCGAGGTCGGTTTGAGGGCTTCCCAAAAATTGCAGCCCATGCTAACGCCCGCCCAATAGGTATCACCGGGCATTCTGCCCGAACTGAATTTTGACCCATTTTGACGGAGCAAGCCCATGACACTTGAGCGCACTTTCTCGATCATCAAACCTGACGCAACTCGCCGCAACCTGACTGGCGCGATCAACGCCAAGTTCGAAGCCGCTGGCCTTCGTATTGTTGCACAAAAGCGCATCCACCTGACCAAAGCCCAAGCCGGCGTGTTCTACGCTGTGCACGCTGAGCGCCCTTTCTATGACGAACTGTGCGAATTCATGGCCTCCGAGCCAATCGTATGTCAGGTTCTGGAAGGTGAAGGCGCAATCGCGAAAAACCGCGAAGTTATGGGCGCAACCAACCCTGCAGACGCAGCTGCTGGCACCATCCGCGCCGAATTCGCTGAATCTGTTGGCGAAAACTCGGTTCACGGGTCGGACGCACCTGACACAGCCGCGATCGAAATCGCTTACTTCTTCTCGGGTCTTGAACTGGTTGGCTAAAGCCTGTTCGATCCAATGAATTGAAAAAGGGGCCTTTGTGGGCCCCTTTTTTTATGCCGGTGCTGACTTGGCTAGGGCGTCCGGTCAAAACCGGGCGGAAGGACGCCGATTGCAATCAGCTCGGCTTCGATCCGGGACAGGGGGGCGGCTTTGGTGCTGGATTTCAGATCGTCGAATTGTTTGCGCAGGCTGTCCTTTTCAGCGCCTTTGCAATCGTTCCACGGGCGACCTTGCAAGGCCATGTGCAGCACATAATAGCCAATGAAATGCGGATGTGTGCCCGATTGCAGCATCTTGCGATAGGCTTCGTTAGCCCCCAATTCGCGCAGGGTTTCGGCATCAAGAATACCGGCTGCATGGCATTGTTTTTCAACCGATGGACCAAGGTTGCGTATGGTTGTGATCGGTGTGCCTGTCATTTTAATCGCGTCATTTCGTCAACAGAGCGTCGATGGTGTCGCCGGAGATACCATTGCCGAGGCTGTCAAAGCGGCCTTCGCCAAACATTTGTTGCGCGGCGTCATGGATCGCACGGTGGGTGACACGGGCAAGGGCCGACCCGAGAGAGATACGCGCCACACCGGCCTTGGCAAAATCGCGGCGGCTGTGGGCTGTAAACGGGCCAGCTGCCAGCGCATTAACCGGAAGCGCTGTTGCGGCGCAGATTGTTGCGAGATCACTGAATTGGGGCGGTAGAGGGATGTAGACGCAATCGGCACCTGCGGCCTCATAGGCCTGAATGCGGCGGATGGCTTCGGCCAGATCGTATTGGCCGTTCATGACACCATCGGCGCGGGCCACCAAAACAAAATCGCGCGGCAGGTCGCGGGCTGCGGCGCTGGCCGCTTTGATACGCTCTGCAGCCAGATCAGCGGCGTAGGGGGTGGCGGCGGGCAGGGCGGTGTCTTCGATCGAGATGCCGGCAAGGCCGGCTTCGCAGGCAAGGCGAACGGTTTCGGCGCAGTCTTCTGGCGCGTCGCCAAAGCCGTTTTCGAAATCACCCGATACCGGAACAGAAACTGCGGCGACGAGGTCGGCGGCATGGCTGAGCGCTTCGTCGCGGGTGACATGGCCCATATCGGGGCGGCCAAGCGTGAAGGCGTGAGCCGCAGACGAAGTCGCAATTGCTGGTGCGCCCATTGCGGCCAGCATTTTGGCAGAGCCGATGTCCCAAGCGTTGGCTAGGATGAACGGATCACCGGGAATATGCAGGGCACGAAAGGCGGGACCGGGATCATGTGGCATTGCTGCGGCCTTGTGTAAGTTGTTCGGCAAACTGGCATATGGTGCGCACGGATGCGGCCAGCTTGTCATCAGCAACGGTAAGGGCGACGCGGATGTGACCGGCGGCCGAGGTGCCAAAGCTTTCGCCCGGCATGACTGCGATTTTATGTTCGGTCAAAAGCGCTTGGGCAAAGTCAAAACCGGATAGCCCCGTGGCGCGGATATCCAGCATTGTGTACATCGCGCCATTGGATGGAATCGCAGTGACGGTGTTTTGTTCCGACAGAACATCCAAAACAAGTGTGCGGCGGCGGCGGAAGGGGGTTGCGATTTGTTCTTCGAGTGCGTCCCCTTGCGCCAAAGCAAAAAGCGCCGCGTCCTGAATATAACCCGGTACGCCATAGGTGGTTGAGGTGGCGAGATCGATCATGCAGTCGATGGCTGGCTTTGGACCGATAATCCATCCGATCCGTGATCCGGTCATGGCATGGCTTTTGGACAAGGAGCCGACCACGAATGTGCGGTCCGCCATTTCGGGTAGGGCGCGGGGGCTGAGATGCGCGCCTTTCCAGATCTGGGTGTCATAGACTTCGTCCGAGATCAGCCACATGTCGTTGTCGACGCAAGATTTCGCAATCTGCTCAATGCTTTCGCGGGGGTAGACCGAACCGGTTGGATTGTTGGGCGAGTTGACTAGCAAACTGCGGGCTGCGTGGGTTTGGGCCGCAGCGTTTATTGCCTCGGGATCGGGGAGAAACGCATCCCGCGCTCGTGTTTGAATTGCTACAGGTTTTGCAGAGGCCGCGCGAATAGTCCCCGGATAGGTGGCGTAGTATGGATCGATGTAAAGCGCGGTGTCGCCGGGTGAACATGCGGCCATGTGGGCGGCAAACAGCGCGGATTGGCCTCCGGGGGTGATCAGAACATTGTCGGCAGATGTAGGTACGCCGGTGCGGGCTTGAACACGGGCGGCAACAGCGTCGCGTAGCGCAGGCACGCCCGGTACAAGAGCATAGCCGGTTTGGCCGCTACGCGCGGATCGATGCATAGCGTCCAAAATGCTGTCATCGGTTAGGATATCATGCTCGCCCTGCGTCAGCTCGGTGACCGTTTCTCCGGCGGCAATCATCTGGCGCGCGCGATTGAATACTTCCCAGCCATCCGAGCCGCCACCGGTGATGGATGTGATCCGTGTCGATAGTTTTGCCATGCCGGTTCCCCCTTTGTGTTGCGCCCCTGATGCCAGAGCAAGAGCAGGAGTGGCAAGAGGAGACACGCTTTCAGTAATACATTGTTAATTTTAATTAACAGTATCAGAATGTTACGACCGTGCCCCAGATTGACCGAACGTCGGGCGCGCCGTACATTCCCAAACATGCTGGACGAGGTATGACAGCGGCCCTTGGATCAACCTCCCAAGGTCCGGTTTCATGCCCTGCGCCCTGGAGGGGGCAACCTTACAGGCAAAAAAGGTGTCGAGCATGGAAAGAGCAGAAAAAGATCCGGTTTTGATCCGGGCGAAAGAAGATGTTCAGCGACTCGAAGAACAGCGCGAAGAAATTGCGCAGGAGCTGGATGACCTAACCACGGAAATCCGTGAGTTGAGGGCACGCATCAGGAATGGAGATCCCGATAGGAAAGGCGAGTCCGGCAAATTGCTGGGCGATGTGAAATATTGGCTGAAGGCAGCCCGAGAAACGGAGTGTGAGATTGATGCGATCAGACGAAAAGAAAGCGAGATCACCGGAGAATACGGACTTGATCTTGAAGCGGCCCGACATGAGATCGGGTGCCGTTTGGCTCGCCTCCGCCCCTGCGACGGTGAAAGATGAGTTCTTGAGGGAACTATCGGTAGGGGGGCGCATGGCGCTCCCCTATCTATTTGAATTTTGGGCGCATGCGCATCAGCTGCCGCCCGAGGGAGATTGGCGGGCTTGGGTCATTCTGGGCGGGCGCGGAGCAGGCAAAACGCGCGCGGGGTCAGAATGGGTGCGATCAATGGTGGAGGGGGCGCGGCCGCTGAGCAAAGGTAAATGCAAGCGGCTGGCGCTGGTTGGGGAAACCTTTGATCAAGTCCGCGAAGTGATGATTTACGGCGACAGCGGGATAATGGCCTGTTCGCCGCCGGACAGAAGACCCAAATGGGTGGCTTCGCGTCGTTGTTTGGTCTGGCCGAACGGAGCCGAGGCAATGGCGTTTTCAGCGCATGACGCCGAAGGGCTACGCGGGCCGCAATTTGACGGCGCGTGGGTTGATGAATTGGCCAAATGGAAAAAGGCACGTGAAACTTGGGACATGCTGCAATTTTGTTTGCGCTTGGGCGATCATCCGCAGGTTTGTGTCACAACGACGCCGCGCAACGTGGGTGTTCTAAAGGAATTGTTGGAACTGTCGTCAACCGTGGTCACACGGGCTGCCACTGAGGCGAACGCCGCCAATTTGGCGAAGACATTCCTTGACGAAGTGCGCGCCCGTTATGGGGGATCGAAACTGGGCTTGCAGGAACTGGACGGGGTGTTGCTCGATGAAATCGAGGGCGCTTTGTGGACACGTGAGGTGTTTGATGCAGCACGGGCGGGCAAGCTGCCGGAGTTTACGCGAATAGTCGTGGCGGTTGATCCACCAGCCGGCGAGGGCAAGACCAGCGATGAATGCGGGATTGTTGTGGCGGGCGTGGTGCAAGACGGTCCGCCGCAAGACTGGCGGGCCTATGTGCTGGAGGATGCAACGGTTCAGGGCCTGTCGCCCTTGGGATGGGCCCAAGCGACTGTGGATGCAGCCAAACGCTGGGAAGCAGACCGAGTGGTCGCTGAGGTGAATCAGGGCGGGGCCATGGTGACCGAACTTTTACGGCAGGTTGATCCGATGGTATCGGTCAAATCTGTCCATGCAACGCGCGGCAAGTCTGCGCGGGCGGAACCGATTGCGGCGCTGTACGAGCAAGGTCGCGTGCGTCACTGTCGCGGGCTGGAGGATCTGGAGACACAGATGTGTCTGATGACTCATGCCGGATTCGAAGGTGCGAACAGCCCCGACCGTGTGGATGCAGCCGTTTGGGCCTTGACCGAGCTGATGTTGCAACCTGCCGGTTGGCAGTTGCCTCAAGTGCGTACGCTGGGGTGAGATGGTTTTAACTTTGGAAATCTAAGTTGGTTTTCAAGACGAAGGGCGACCTTCGAAACAGGTATCCAGAGGATGTGAAACAGGTGGTTTCGACACAGCGGGCAAGGCAAAACGCTTTGCCCGCAGGGGAGAGATTTGCCCGCATCATATCCGCCAAGGAATAGGAGCGAACGGCATGGTATTCGATTTTCTGCGACGGGCCCGAACACAGCAGGCTGCAAGCGCGGACGCCCCGGAAGCCAAGGCATCTGCCACCGGACGCATTGTTGCGCAGGTGAGCGGTGGCCGGGTGGCTTGGTCGCCGCGCGATACGGTCTCTTTGACCAAGCAAGGCTTTGCTGGCAATCCGGTTGGCTTTCGCGCGGTGAAGTTGATCGCAGAAGCGGCCGCCGCGTTGCCCTTGATTTTGCAAGATTCTGAAACGCGATATAGCGAGCATCCGGTTCTGAATTTGATTGCCGGTCCCAATCCGGCGCAGGGCCGCGCCGAGTTGTTTGAGGCGCTCTATGGGCAAATGCTGTTGTCTGGTGATGGCTATATCGAAGCGGTTTCCGGCGAACAGGGGGTGCCTTTTGAACTGCATGTTTTGCGATCGGACCGGATGCGGGTTGTGCCGGGGGCGGATGGTTGGCCCGTAGCCTATGAATACGCGGTGGGCGGGCGCAAACACCGTTTTGATGTGAGCGGTCCTATTTCGCAGATTTGCCACGTGAAGAACTTTCACCCCCAAGACGACCATTATGGATTGTCACCGCTGCAAGCGGCTGCCCAAGCCGTGGATGTGCACAACAGTGCCAGCCGTTGGACCAAGGGGTTGCTGGACAATGCTGCCCGCCCGTCGGGGGCCATTGTTTGGAAAGGGGCAGAAGGCCAGGGGCAGCTGAGTGCCGAGCAATTCGACCGTCTGACCCATGAAATGGAAAGCATGCACCAAGGGGCCCGCAACGCGGGGCGTCCAATGTTGCTGGAGGGGGGGTTGGATTGGAAGCCGATGGGCTTTTCCCCCAGCGACATGGAGTTTTTGAAAACCAAGGAAGCCGCCGCACGTGAAATTGCCACGGCCTTTGGGGTGCCGCCGATGTTGTTGGGGGTTCCCGGCGAGGCAACCTTTGCCAATTACGCAGAGGCGCAGCGTGCGTTCTACCGTCAGACTGTCTTGCCATTGGCGACCAAGGTTTCGGCGTCGATTGGACGTTGGCTGTCGGGGTTCATCGGCGAAGAAGTGTCGCTGAAGCCGGACCTGGATCAGGTGCCTGCGCTGGCGTCGGAGCGTGATGCGCAATGGAACCGCGTGACGACAGCTGAATTCCTGACCGCAGCTGAAAAACGTCAAATTCTGGGACTGCCGGCCTTGGCAGACGAGGAGGCGGGCGGTGACTGAGTTGCGCACAAAGGAGCCATTCGCCTGCGCCCCTTCCATGCGGCTGGAAAGCCATGAACGGGTTAGCAAGCTGCAATTCGAGGCGTTGAACGACAAGTTCAGTCGCATCGAGGGGCTCATTGAACGTCTCGAAAAACGGTTGTGGTTGGCAGTGTACGGAGTCGCGGGGGTCATTTTGGCTCAAGCCTTTCTTGGCCTGATGAAAGTTGCGCCTTGAGCGCTGGTGAGAAAAGGACGGAACATGGATCTGGAACACAAGTTCTGCCGCTTTGATGCGGATGTGACCCTTGTCGAAGGGACCAAGATTGAGGGCTATGCTTCTCTTTTTGGGGCCTGCGATCAAGGCGGTGATGTGGTGACAAAGGGGGCCTATGCCCGGTCGCTGACCAAATTGTCTGGTGATCAGCGGGCGGTGAAAATGCTGTGGCAGCACGACCCTGCACAACCGATCGGGATCTGGGACGAGGTGCGCGAAGACGACCGCGGTTTGTATGTCAAAGGCCGCTTGCTGGAGAGTGTCGAGCGCGGCCGCGAAGCCGCCGCGTTGATTGAGGCGGGCGCGATTGACGGCCTGTCGATCGGCTACCGGACCGTAAAATCATCAAAGAATGACAAGGGCCAACGGCTCTTGAACGAACTGGAGCTTTGGGAAGTGTCTTTGGTGACCTTTCCAATGCTGCCCAGTGCCCGAGTGGCGGCCAAGGGGGATGACCCTGAAAGTGACCACTGGGCTGCACTGGCGGATGTCCTTGAGGACGCCCGCCGTAACCTGGCGGGCGACTGACGCGCGCCACTCATGAGGAATAGGTACATGAGTACAGCCGAGACCAAGTCTCGGACCGGGGAAGATATGCCTCCGGTCGCCCGGGTAAGTGCCGCGATGGCGGGACTAATTGGGGATTTCAGGGCCTTACAGGCTGACCTTCAAAAGAAACTACATAAACAAGAAGAGCGACTGACTATGCTTGATCACAAATCTGCCGTTGCGGCACGTCCTGTTCTGTCAACCCGCGCAGAGGTTGATGCTCCCCATCAAAAAGCCTTCGATTCCTATCTGCGTTCCGGCGACGATGATGGTTTGCGCGGCTTGGAGCTGGAAGGCAAAGCCATGTCCACGGCGGTGAATTCCGACGGCGGATATCTGGTGGATCCGGTGACCTCTGAAACTATTAAGTCAACGCTTGCGGCCACTGCGTCGATCCGTGCGATTTCGAGCGTCGTCAATGTAGAAGCCACGTCTTTCGACGTGTTGATCGATCAGAACGACACCGGCGTGGGTTGGGCCGATGAGGCCTCTTCTCCGGCTGAAACCGGAACTCCGACAATCGAGCGGATTTCAATTCCACTATACGAACTCAATGCGATGCCGAAGATTTCGCAACGCTTGTTGGATGACAGCGCCTTCGACGTGGAAAACTGGCTGGCGGGGCGGATTTCGGAAAAGTTTGCCCGCGCCGAGGCCTCTGCTTTTGTCACCGGTGATGGTGTTGACAAGCCGCGCGGTTTTTTGAACCACACCTCTGTCGACAATGGCATTTGGTCTTGGGGCAACCTTGGTTACGTGCAGTCCGGCGCTGCTGGTAGTTTGGGCGATGGCGATGCATTGATCGATTTGGTCTACGCTTTGGGCGCGCAGTATCGCGCCAGTGCCAGCTTTGTCTTGAATTCAAGGACGGCGGGCGCATTGCGCAAGCTGAAGGATGCCGATGGTCGCCATTTGTGGGCCGATGGGCTTGCTGCAAGTGAGCCAGCGCGATTGCTGGGTTATCCGGTATTGATTTCAGAAGATATGCCAGACGTCGACGCAGGGTCTATACCTGTCGCCTTTGGCGATTTTGGAGCAGGTTACACCATTGCCGAACGCCCGGACCTTCGTGTTCTGCGCGATCCGTTTAGCGCCAAACCGCATGTCCTGTTTTATGCCTCCAAACGTGTTGGCGGCGATGTAAGCGACTTTGCTGCGATCAAACTGCTGCGTTGTTCAAACGCCTAAGCGCGCAGTCACGAGATGAGAGGCGGGGGCAGGTTCCGCCTCTCACAGGGCGCGCGCAGCCGATGTTGTCCAGCAATCCCCCTCCGCCCGTGCAGCGTGGGCGGCGCGCGCCCGTCAAGGCAGGGGGATTGAGGCAAGCCTAGGGAATTCGGAGAAGAAACATGATGTTGGTGGAAGAAACTCAGGTGCCCGAAGCGGCCCTTCCGATTGATGCGCTACGGCGTCATTTAAGGCTGGGCAGCGGGTTTGCCGAAGATGATCTGCAAGACGCGGTCCTGTCTTCGTTTTTGCGCGCTGCACTTGCAGCAGTGGAAGGCCGAACGGGCAAAGCATTAATTTCTCGCGATTTTTTGGTGCGGTTTGCGAAGTGGCGCAGCAGCTCAGGTCAAAACCTGCCGATTGCCCCCGTTGAGGCGATCAACGCTGTCACATTGGTCGATCGACTAGGGAGCAATAATGAACTTCAGATCGAAGAGTTTCGTCTGCAAAAGGATCCGTTTGAACCAAAGTTGAAGCCAGTCGGATCGATTCTGCCCTCCATCCCCGCAGAGGGCGAAGCCGTGATCCAAGTGACCGCCGGGTATGGACCCAGTTTTGCAGACTTGCCCAGTGATCTTGCCCAGGCGGTGCTTTTGCTGGCGGCGCACTATTACGAATACCGTGATGAGACCGCGCTTGGTCAGGGGTGTATGCCTTTTGGGGTAACCAGTCTTATTGCCCGATATTGTGTCGTTAGACTTGGGGCAGGCGTATGAAACGGATCGCGTTGAACCGGCGGTTGGTGCTCGAATCCATGCAGCGCAGTAATGACGGTGCGGGTGGATTTATCGAAGTATGGCAGGAGCTTGGAACGCTTTGGGGGAATGTGCGCCCGAGATCGGGCCGTTTGACTGAAGGCGAAGTCGGCGCGCTGTCGGTTTTCGGATTTCAAATCAGGGTCCGCGGAGCCCCAGAGGGGCAAACGAACAGGCCGACGGCAGGACAACGGTTTCGTCTTGGAACGCGCATTTTTCGGATTGAAGCCGTGACAGAAGATGAGCCCAAGGGGGCCTATTTGATCTGCCAGTGCGAAGAGGAGTTGGCAGCATGAGTTACGCGCTTTCAGGTCCTTTGCAGACCGCTGTTTTTGCGGCGTTGCAATCGGACGGTACATTGGGTGCCTTGGTAGACAACAACATCTTTGACGCTTTACCCAGTGGAAAATTGCCCAATATTTACGTGGCCTTAGGGCCGGAAACAGTGACAGAGGCCGGTGACGGAAGTGATGCCGGAGCATGGCACAATTTCGTCGTGTCTGTGGTGACGCAAACATCCGGTTTTTTGGCGGCAAAACATGCAGCTGGCGCAATCAGTGACGCTTTGCACGAGGCGGATTTGGTATTGGGCCGAGGCCGATTGATCGGTCTGTGGTTCCGCAAGGCCAAAGCAACACGCGAAACCGGCGGACTTCGCCGGATCGACCTGACTTTCCGCGCCCGCGTGGAAGACAATTGACCTTTTAAAACGGAGTGATGGCTATGGGTGCTCAGAACGGAAAAGACCTTTTGTTAAAAGTGGATCTGACAGGCGGTGGTTCGTTTGAAACACTGGCGGGCTTGCGGGCTACGCGGATCAGTTTTAACGCTGAACAGATTGATGTGACATCGCTGGAAAGCCAGGAAGGTTGGCGTGAATTGCTGGCAGGCGCGGGTGTCAAATCGGCCAGTATCTCTGGCTCGGGTGTGTTCAAGGACGCCGCCAGTGACGAACGGACACGGCAAATCTTCTTCGATAGTGAAATCCCTGATTTTCAGGTGATTATCCCTGACTTTGGCACAGTCGAAGGTGCGTTTCAGGTGACCAGTATCGAATATTCGGGCTCTCACAATGGCGAGGCAACCTATGAGGTCTCAATGGCCTCTGCCGGAGCGCTCAGCTTTGTTGCGGCTCCGGTGGTGTGATGGCCAATCCTTGGCGGGGAGAGGTGGCGCTGACCATTGATGGAAAGCGCCACCTGATGCGGCTGACCCTTGGCGCTTTGGCTGAGTTGGAAACCCAGATCGGGAGCGGTACTTTGGTTGAATTGGTGCAAAGGTTTGAAACCGGCGGATTTAACACACGCGATGTGTTGGCGTTGGTCGTGGCGGGCCTGCGCGGCGGCGGTTGGCAAGGGCAGACCAAAGATTTGCTGGATGCCGAAATCGCCGGTGGGCCCATGGCGGCCACCCGTGCGGCGGCCGAACTTCTGGCCCGCGCCTTTATGCTGCCGGAGCACGCGGATGCCGGACAATAAACGCGGGTTTGATTGGCCAACATTAATGCGAGCAGGGATGCGCGGGCTGGGCCTGCGCCCTCAGGAATTTTGGGATTTGACCCCGGCCGAACTGCAACTGCTGCTCGGAGAAGGGGAGGGGGCGACGCCGATGGGACGCTTGCGGCTTGATGAGCTTATGAGCGCGTTTCCGGACAGCATGACCCCACAATACAAAGGAGATGCACCGCGATGACAAAAAGCGAGATGATCGATGATCTGCAAGGGCAGGTTGAGGCGTTGGAATCCTCACTTGGAGGCGCAATTGGCGTTGCAGCGCAATTTGATGACGAAATGCGCCGTGTCCAAGAGACTTTCACAACAACAGGTCAGGGCGCGGCGCGGCTTGAGCGGACGCTAAGTTCTGGCGTGACGAGGGCAATTGATGGCGTGGTTCTAGACGGTATGAAGCTGTCGGATGCGTTGAAAACGGTGGCCAACTCCATGATCGACGCGGCATGGAAGGCGGCCGTGCGGCCTGTATCGGATCATATCGGCGGCATGATGGCCAGCGGGGCGGCTGCGATGTTCGGATCCTATACGCCCTTTGCGGAGGGGGGCAGCTTTTCTCAAGGGCGGGTGATGCCTTTTGCCAATGGCGGCGTGGTTAACGGGCCGGTCAACTTTCCAATGCGCGGCGGAATGGGGTTGATGGGCGAAGCGGGTCCGGAGGCAATCATGCCACTGGCACGCGGCGCTGATGGCAAGTTGGGCGTGCGGGGTGCTGGCGGCGGCAGCCCGGTCAATATCGTGATGAATATCCAATCCCCGGATGTGCAGGGGTTCCAACGCAGCCAGTCGCAAATCGCCGCTCAGATGAGCCGCGTCTTGGGCGCTGGCGCACGCAACAGGTGATCGGAGACTAACATGTCATTTCATGAAATTCGGTTCCCAACGGACCTTAGCTTTGGCTCAGTCGGCGGCCCTGAACGGCGCACGGACATTGTGCAATTGACCAGCGGTTTCGAAGAGCGCAACACGCCTTGGGCCCATTCGCGCCGGCGGTATGATGCGGGGCTTGGGTTGCGGTCGCTGGATCATATAGAACAGCTGATTGCGTTTTTTGAAGCACGTCAAGGTCAGCTTTTCGGGTTTCGGTGGAAGGATTGGGCTGACTATAAATCCTGCGCTCCGTCACAACGACCAGGGGCTGACGATCAACTGATTGCTCTGGGAGACGGGACCAGTCGCAGTTTTCAGCTGACAAAGAGCTATAGTTCAGGGGCCGCGACCTATGTGCGCCCGATTACCAAACCCGTGGAGGGCAGTGTCGTTGCGGCCGTTCAAGGGGCGGAACGTTCGACCGGTGTGGACTTTGAGGTCGACGTGAACACCGGATTGATCACTTTTGATGTTCCACCTTTGGCGGGTGAAGAAATCACGGCTGGGTTTGAATTTGACGTTCCAGTGCGGTTCGACACGGATCGGCTTAGTGTATCAATGGCCAGCTTTCAGGCGGGTCAGGTGCCGGATGTTCCAGTGGTGGAGGTTCGGGTCTGATGCCAACAGCACAAGCACTACATACCCACTTGCAAGCCGGTGTTGCATCGGTTTGCCGCGCTTGGTCTGTCACGCGCAAAGACGGGGTTCAATTCGGATTCACGGACCATGACTGCGACCTCAGTTTTGATGGTTACACCTTCAAAGCAGACTCTGGTCTGTCGGCCAAGGCTTTGCAACAAGCCACCGGTCTGTCGGTGGACAACACCGAAGCCATGGGTGCGCTGAGTGATGCATCCATTCGCGAAGAAGACATTGCTGCCGGCCGATTTGATGGGGCCGAGGTAACGGCTTGGCTGGTCAATTGGGCAAATGTTGAGGCGCGCAGGGTGATGTTTCGCGGCTCTATTGGTGAAATGCGCCGCGGCGGCGGGGCTTTTCATGCAGAGCTGCGTGGATTGACCGAAGCGTTGGGCCGGCCAATTGGTCGAGGGTATCAAAAACCTTGCTCGGCGGTATTGGGTGATCGCAACTGCCAATTTGATTTGGACACTCCGGGGTACTTTGCGGAGGTGCCGGTTTTGGCGACTGCCGAAAATCGGGTGTTCGAGTTCGAAGGTCTGGCGGGTTTTGACCCTGACTGGTTCCAACGTGGACGGTTGGAAATTATCAGCGGTGCGGCCGCTGGCCTGACCGGCGCAATCAAGCGCGACCGATTTTCTTCCGGTGTACCGCGACGTGTGGAAATATGGGAACCCTTGCGGGCAATGGTTGCGGCAGGTGACGTGATCCGGCTTGTAGCGGGCTGTGACAAACGCATGGAAAGCTGCCGGGTCAAGTTTAGCAATTTGCTGAACTTTCAGGGATTTCCTGACATTCCAGAGGATGATTGGGTCACAGTACATCCTACGCTGGCCAAAAAACAAAACGGCGGTAGCCGTAGATGAGGGGCGTGGTGACAGCGGCCCGCGGATGGATTGGCACGCCCTACCTGCATCAAACCTCGCTCAAGGGGGCTGGATGTGATTGCCTTGGATTGTTGCGCGGGGTTTGGCGCGAAGTGATCGGGCCGGAGCCAGAGAAGATTCCGGCTTACAGCATGGATTGGTCAGAACCACAGGGCGACGAACGCCTTTGGCGTGCAGCGGTGCGCCATCTGAGACCCAAGCCATTGACGTCCGCAACGCCCGGCGATGTTTTGCTATTTCGCATGCGGGACAATGCGGTGGCCAAACACATAGGCATTCAGGCGGATATCGAAACAAAATCCGGGTCGGGGGCCTCTTTCATACATGCCTACAGCGGGCACGGTGTGATTGAGAGCGCCCTCGGCCCCCAATGGGCCAAGCGCATTGTAGCGCGGTTTGCCCTACCATTGGAGATCTAGTGATGGCGACTATCCTTCTTTCAGCTGCGGGCGCAGCACTTGGCAGTTCGATGGGCGGTTCGCTCTTGGGACTTTCGATGACTGCTGTCGGGCGCTTTATCGGTGCCTCTGTCGGGCGGTCGTTGGACCAGCGTTTGCTAGGGCAAGGGTCGGATGTCATTGAAACGGGCCGCATTGAACGGTTTCGTCTGAGCGGCGCAGGTGAAGGTGCGCCGATTGCGCAGGTCTATGGCCGGATGCGGGTCGGGGGGCATGTGATTTGGGCCACAGAGTTCAAAGAGCATGTGAAAAAATCCGGAGGCGGGGGTAAAGGCGGCCCGTCACAACCAACGGTTAAGGCCTTTAGCTATTCGATCAGCATTGCTGTTGCACTGTGCGAAGGTGAAATCACCGGCGTAAACCGCGTCTGGGCGGATGGGGCCGAAGTCCCCGTCAAGGACCTTAATATGCAGGTCTACTATGGCAGCCAAGACCAGCAGCCTGACCCCACAATGGAAGCCATCGAAGGCACCGGTCTGGTTCCGGCCTATCGCGGGACTGCTTACGTGGTAATGGAAAATCTCCAGCTTGCCAGTTTTGGCAACCGGGTGCCGCAATTCAGCTTTGAAGTCACCCGTCCGGAATTGGCCGACAGTGAAGATGTGCCTTTGGCCGTCAAAGGCGTGGCTGTGGTTCCGGGCACGGGCGAATACGGGTTGGCGACAGAACCTGTATATTTGACCTATTGGAAATTCGGGCTGGAGCTGCCGATTGACTGGATCAAATTACCGTCCAAACGCGGGGTGGTGAATGTGAACTCACCATCAGAGCAGCCTGATTTCAACACCTCCCTGACCCAGCTACAAGACGAGCTGCCAAATTGCGGGGCGACCTCCCTTGTGGTCAGCTGGTTTGGCAATGATCTGCGCTGCGGCTCGTGTGAGATAAAACCGAAAATTGAACAAAAGGAATTTGATTCCGACGACATGCCTTGGGGTGTGAGCGGCCTTGACCGTGAAACGGCGGACCTTGTGCCGACCATCGATGAACAGGTCGTCTATGGCGGTACGCCGACGGATAAATCGGTTGTTCAGGCGATCCGCCGGATGGCCGCGCAGGGCCTCAAAGTCATGTATTATCCCTTCATTTTGATGGACCAGTTGGAAATAAACGGGTTGCAAGACCCGTGGACCGGCGGCCCAGATCAACCCAGATTACCATGGCGCGGGCGCATAACATTGAGCCATGCGCCGGGGCAAAGCGGATCGCCAGATCAAACGCCTGATGCCGACAGTGAAGTGGCCGACTTCTTTGGTACAGCAAGCGCGGCTGATTTCGGGGTTGTCGATGGAACCGTTGTCTATAGCGGACCGGATGAATGGGGTTACCGCCGGTTTATCCTGCACCAAGCCGCGCTTTGCGCTTTGGCTGGCGACGTCGATGCGTTTTGCATTGGCTCAGAGATGCGCGGCTTGACACAAATTCGCGGGGCAAATGGATTTCCAGCGGTTGAACAGCTGAAACTGCTGGCAGCCGAATGCCGGGTGCTTTTGGGGACGCAGGTCAAAATCAGTTATGCGGCGGATTGGTCGGAATATTTTGGATATCACCCGCAGGATGGATCTGGGGATTTGTATTTCCATCTTGACCCACTGTGGAGCGATGCGAACATCGATTTTGTCGGTATCGACAACTATATGCCGTTGGCGGATTGGCGCGACGGAACAGAACATGCGGACGCCCATTGGGGCACCGTCTATGATACGGACTACCTGAAATCCAATATCGAAGGCGGTGAAGGCTATGATTGGTATTACGCATCGCCTGCGGCCCGCGACAGCCAAGACCGCGTACCGATTGACGATGGCGCTTATGATGAACCTTGGGTGTGGCGCTACAAAGATATTCGCAACTGGTGGGGACAACCACACCACGAGCGCCGTGCAGGAGTTCGTGACAACGCTCCGACGTCATGGCAGCCACAGTCCAAACCGATTTGGTTCACCGAATTAGGCTGTGCAGCGATCAACAAAGGGGCAAACCAACCCAATAAGTTCCTTGATCCCAAATCCTCGGAATCCTCGCTTCCGCATTATTCCAATGGTTTGCGCGATGAAACCATACAGCGCCAATATCTGCGTGCTATGTTGAGCCACTGGGGAAATGATTCAAACAATCCCGTCTCCGACATTTACGGGGGGCAGATGCTGGACATGGATCATGCCTTTGTTTGGGCGTGGGATGCGCGGCCTTTTCCATGGTTTCCTGCCAATGACACGCTCTGGTCGGATGGGCCGAATTACCGCCGCGGTCATTGGATAAACGGGCGGGTGTCTGCCCGCTCCTTGGCGTCGGTTGTCACCGAGATCTGTAATCGGGCGGGCGTCGGTCAGATCGACACCACAGGCTTATACGGCGTTGTGCGCGGGTTTGTAGAGCCCAATATCTCGGATGGGCGGCGGGCGCTGCAATCCCTGATGCTGGCGTATGGTTTTGATGCCATCGAACGCGATGGTCAATTGGTCTTTCGGATGCGCGATGGGTTGAAAGCCGTTGATATCGCTTACGAAGATCTTGCGATCAGCGATGAAATCGACGGTGACCTAAGCGAGGTCAGAGCTGCCGAAGCCGAAATGGCGGGAAGGGTGCGGCTACGGTTTGTTCTGGCAGATGCCGATCATCAGGTTGCAGCAGAAGAGGCGGTTTTGCCTGACGAAGAAACCCATGCAGTGGCGGAGTCCGAGTTGGCCTTGGCGATGACACGCGGAGAGGGCCTGCAAACCGCAGAACGCTGGTTGGCAGAGGCCCGGGTAGGGCGCGACAGCCTGCGATTTGCCTTACCGCCGTCCAAGTTATCCTTGGGGGCAGGGGATATCGTCCGCCTGCCGTCCAAGTCAGGTCCGACCTTGGCGCGGATAGATCGTGTTGACGTCATGGATCACCAGATCGTTGATGCGGTCCGTATTGAGCCCGACGTCTACGAAGCATCAGACTATGCGGAAGACAGTGTGACACTGCGGCCTTTCACACCGGCTATGCCAGTGATGCCAATCTTTATGGATTTACCCTTGATGGGAGGGGATGAGATCGCACATGCGCCGCATTTGGCCTTGGCTGCCGAACCCTGGACGGGCGCAGTTGCGGTCTATGACTCTGCGACGGATGCGGACTACTCCTTGGTTGATACCATTTCTGCGCAATCGGCTGTCGGGATCACTGAAACGTCCTTTCCAGCGGCTCAGGCAGGGTTGATCGACCGGGGTGATGCCCTGCAAGTTCAACTTCTGTCAGGGGCACTACAATCCGTCAGCGACGAAGCATTGCTTTCCGGCGCGAATTTGATGGCAATTGGTGATGGCACCTCCGGAAATTGGGAACTGTTTCAGTTTCGCGATGCCCAACTGTTGTCAGAAGATCGTTGGCTCGTTTCGCACAGGCTACGCGGTCAGGCTGGCAGCGATGGCATAATGCCAGCAGTGTGGCCGGCTGGATCATTGGTTGTGCTTCTGGATGGGGCCCCCTCGCAGATCCCGCTCAGTGCTGCGCAGCGTCGGATCGAACGACACTACCGGATTGGCCAGGCAAACAGGTCTTATGATGATGCTGTCTTTGTACATCAGGTGCAGGCTTTTGAGGGCAATGGTCTTCGCCCTTACCGTCCGGCGCATTTGAAAACGACTGTTTTGGTGGGAGAAATGAACGCGTCAGATTCCGACGCAGCAGCGAGCATGCCAACTTTGATGGCAGACTTGATGATCTCTTGGGTGCGGCGCACGCGGATCGACGGCGATGATTGGGAAGGGTTCGAGGTGCCGCTTGGGGAGGACAAGGAAACTTATATCGTACGGGTTCAGCAAGGCGACACGATTGTCCGAGAAACCCAAACCGCAGTTGCTCAGTGGACCTATAGCGCATTGAACCGGTTTTTGGATGGGATCAGTGGGCCCTTTCAGATTGCGGTGGCCCAGGTTTCTGAGCGCTTTGGCCCCGGCCCGTTTGCGGTGATCGATTGTCAACCATGAGACCGGTCTTGCCCGGCGATATCAGCGCAGCGGCGCGGGCTTTGTTGCCCGTTCCGCCTGCACAGCGCAGGCAATTGGCGGCAAGACTGCTGCGCGAAGCCCATGCGGCTGATTGCTACCGCAAACGGTTCAAGAAGGCGCACGCAATGTGGGGAAATGGAACCCTGATGGCGGCCGCCTTGAAACGGCCAACGGGTCGCGAACCGCGTTTGGATGATCAAGAATACCTTGAATGTCAGAGTATTGTATTCAACGCGCTTCAGGTTCGGAACAAATGGAAAAGAACTCCTTGAGACTTGAATACTTCCTTCAAGTGCCAATACTTTCAGGTATTTTTAACTGTGACAGGAGCCATCACAGAATTGCGTTTCGCAAAATGTGTACTATCTGTTAGTCTGGATTGGTCAAAGGAGATCACTGATGGCAGAGAGACGCGCAAAACTGGCGGAAATCGATCCCGTCTGGGCTCGCATCATGCGCGAGGCCGAAGAAGCCGTTGTGGATGAACCGCTGTTGGGCGGTTTGATTCACTATTCGGTTCTGCATCACCCGACGTTGGAACGGGCGCTGAGCTACCGCGTGTCGTTGAAACTGGCCAATGCAGAAATGTCCGAGCAAATCGTTCGTGAAATCTGCGACGAGGCTTATGGCAATGAACCGGATCTGGCGATGGCAGCGCGTGCTGATATCACCGCCACCTTTGAACGCGATCCAGCCTGCCTTCGCTTTTTACAGCCTTTGTTGTTTTTCAAAGGGTTCCAAGCGATCCAAGCCCACCGCATTGCAAATTGGTTGTGGAAACAGGGGCGCAAAGACCTGTCCTACTTCTTTCAGATGCGTTGCTCCGAAGTGTTCGGCATCGACATCCATCCGGCAGCCACAATCGGCCGGGGCATTATGATCGACCACGCCCATTCCATCGTAATCGGTGAAACTGCGGTTGTGGGCGACAATGTATCGATGTTGCACTCCGTGACTTTGGGCGGCACCGGCAAAGAAGAAGAGGACCGGCATCCAAAAATTGGCAACGGTGTTCTGATAGGCGCGGGCGCAAAGGTTTTGGGCAATATTCGTGTTGGCCATTGCTCGCGGATTGCTGCAGGTTCGGTTGTGCTTGAAGAAGTACCGCCCTGCACAACAGTTGCGGGCGTTCCGGCGCGGATTGTTGGCAAAGCAGGCTGCGATCAGCCGTCAGTTGAAATGGATCAGCTGTTGCACGGCAAAGCCTGATAAGTCTCAATGAGCGACAAAAAGGCCGGTCTGATTGACCGGCCTTTGGTGTTAGAAAATGGATAGGTTTAGGCCAACATAACCATCGGGTTCTCTAGGTTCTCCACGATGGCTTGCAAAAGTTGTGCGCCAAGCGCGCCGTCAATCACGCGGTGATCAACACTGAGGGTGACAGACATTACGGTGGCCACGGCCAATGCACCTTCGCTGTTCACTACCGGTTTTTTAACCCCTGCGCCGACAGCCAAAATGGCACCATGCGGTGGGTTGATCACCGCGTCGAAATTGTCGATGCCAAACATCCCTAGGTTTGAAATCGCAAAACTGCCGCCTTGATATTCATGCGGAGCAAGTTTGCGGTCGCGGGCCCGCGTTGCAAGGTCCTTCATTTCCGCGCTGAGGGCCGAGAGCGATTTGTGATGGGCATCTTGCAAAACCGGGGTGAACAAACCGCCATCGATGGCAACAGCAACTGCCACATCGGACGGGGTCAATTGCAAGATTTTGTCACCGGCCCAAACAGCATTGGCCTCTGGCACTTGTTGTAATGCATTGGCGCAGGCCTTGATGATGAAGTCATTGACGCTGAGCTTGATCGAACGTGCTGCTAGCTGCTTGTTCAACTGGCTTCGAAACTCCAAGAGTGCATCAAGCTGGATGTCGCGGCGTAAATAGAAATGCGGGATGCTTTGTTTGGCTTCTGTCAGTCGCGCGGCGATGGTTTTGCGCATGCCATTTAGTTCAACGACCTGATAATCGCGGTTCTCGTACATGCGGGCAATGGTGTCGGATGACGGACCGCTGGCGAGGGCCTGACCGGCTGCAACAGCAGGAGACGGTTGGACGCGCGGGGTTTGGGCCGCGCCCGCTGCAACAGTAGAACCTGCGGTGGCATTTTCAACATCGGCTTTGACAATCCGTCCGCGTGGGCCACTGCCTGTGATCTGCGACAGATCCAACCCTTTTTGACCTGCTATCCGGCGGGCAAGCGGCGATGCAAAAACGCGCGACCCGTCTTTTGATAGGGCAGGGGCGGCTTTGTCGGAGCCCCCTGCGGGAGCCACCTCCGCAGCCGCGGCAGCAGGCTGTGCCTCTGCCGGCGTTTGCGGCGCGGTGGTTGCTATATCATCCGCAGTTTCGCCTTCTTCGAGCAAAATCGCGATGGGCGTGTTCACTTTGACATCCGCACTGCCATCGGGGATGAGCACTTTGCCGATGATCCCTTCATCCACGGCTTCGAATTCCATGGTGGCTTTGTCGGTTTCGATCTCGGCGAGGATATCGCCCGAATGCACGGTATCCCCTTCCTTGACCAACCATTTGGCAAGCGTGCCTTCCTCCATGGTGGGGGAAAGGGCGGGCATGAGAATTTCGATCGGCATGGGGGTCTCCTGTCGCGGGAGGCTTGGTTGTGAAACGCAGCCGAGGCACCAATGCCCCGAGCTGGTGTGGAAGAGATGTCGCCTAGCGGTATGTCACCTTTTTGACAGCATCAACGACCTCTTGTGAGGTGATCAACGCGTGTTTTTCTAGGTTGGCTGCATAAGGCATGGGCACGTCCTTACCGGTGCAGTTGATCACCGGGGCATCGAGATAGTCGAAAGCCTGTTCCATCAAAACGGCCGAGATATGGTTGCCAATCGATCCGACAGGAAAGCCTTCTTCGACGGTCACACAGCGGTTGGTTTTCTGAACACTGGCGATGACTGTTTCGGTGTCAAGCGGGCGCAGGGTGCGCAGGTCAATGACTTCGGCGCTGATGCCTTCCTTTGCCAATTGATCTGCGGCGGCAAGAGTGTGCGCCATGCCGATACCAAAACTAACCAGCGTTACGTCGGTGCCGGTCTGCCAAACCCGCGCTTTGCCAAAGGGAACGGTGTAATCATCAATTTGTGGCACGTCGAAGCTGCGGCCATAGAGGATCTCGTTTTCTAGGAAGATCACAGGATTGGGATCGCGGATGGCCGATTTAAGCAGGCCTTTGGCGTCCGAAGCGCTGTAGGGCATAACAACTTTGAGGCCGGGGATATGGGCATACCACGCGGCGTAATCCTGAGAATGCTGGGCTCCGACGCGGGCGGCCGCGCCATTGGGGCCGCGAAACACAATCGGGCAGCCCATTTGGCCACCTGACATATACAGCGTTTTCGCAGCGGAGTTGATAATTTGATCAACGGCTTGCATGGCAAAGTTAAATGTCATGAACTCTACAATAGGCCGCAGGCCGCCAAAGGCTGCGCCGACACCAATACCAGCAAAGCCGTGTTCGGTGATTGGTGTGTCGATCACGCGCTTCGCGCCGAATTCCTCAAGCAGGCCCTGACTGATCTTATAGGCCCCTTGGTATTCGCCAACCTCTTCTCCCATGAGAAAGACTTCGTCGGTGCCGCGCATTTCTTCGGCCATGGCATCGCGCAGCGCTTCGCGTACGGTTTGCTTTTTGGTCTTGGTACCTTCGGGCCAAGGCGTTTCGGCTTTCACCGGAGGAAGGGGGGCGGCAGTGTCGGAGCCCCCTGCGGGAGCCGCCTCCGCTGCCGCGGCGACCGATGCCGGAACCGTGGGCGTTGCTGCAGGCGCGCTGGCCGCTGGCACGTCCTCTCCCTCTTCGACCAAAATGGCGATGGGGGTGTTGACCTTGACGTCGGCAGTGCCCTCAGCGATCAGGATCTTGCCCATCACGCCTTCGTCGACGGCTTCAAATTCCATCGTTGCCTTGTCGGTTTCAATTTCTGCAAGGATGTCGCCCGATTGGACGGTGTCCCCTTCTTTGACCAACCATTTGGCCAGTGTGCCTTCCTCCATCGTGGGGGACAGGGCGGGCATTAGAATTTCGGTTGCCATCTTGGTATCTCCTGTGGTCCCAGTGGGTTAGGCGTCTGCGTAGATATCCGTCCAAAGCTCATCCAAGGGAGGCTCCGGACTTTCGCGGGCGAAATCGGCGGCGGCGCTGACAACGGCTTTGATGTCTTTGTCGATGGCCTTCAAATCGTCCTCGGTTGCGTGTTTACCTTGCAAAAGCAGATCCCGAACATGATCGATCGGGTCCCGCTCTTCACGCATTTTTTGCACCTCTTCTCGGGTGCGGTATTTGGCTGGATCAGACATGGAATGGCCACGGTAGCGATAGGTCTTGATCTCGAGAATATAGGGGCCCTTACCGGCGCGGCAGTGCTTGACCGCCTTTTCACCGGCGGCCTTGACCGCCAGTACATCCATCCCATCGACAACTTCGCCTTTGATGCCAAAGGCTTCGCCGCGCATGTACAGCTCGGGGGAGGACGTGGACCGGTTTTGCGCGGTGCCCATCGCATATTGGTTGTTTTCAATGACAAAAACCACGGGCAAATCCCACAGCGCTGCCATATTGAAGGTCTCATAGACCTGTCCCTGGTTCGCGGCTCCATCACCAAAATAGGTAAATGTCACACGGCCGTTGCCTTTGTATTTGTCGGCAAAGGCCAAGCCGGCACCCAATGGCACCTGCGCGCCAACAATACCATGCCCGCCGTAGAAATGCTTTTCCTTGGAGAACATATGCATCGAGCCACCCTTGCCTTTGGACAAGCCGTCAATCCGGCCGGTCAGCTCGGCCATCACACCGTCCGGTTCCATGCCACATGCCAGCATGTGCCCGTGATCGCGGTACGAGGTGATCCGTTTGTCACCTTCTTCGGCGGCGGCCTCAAGGCCGACAACAACGGCCTCTTGCCCGATATAAAGATGGCAAAACCCGCCAATCAGGCCCATGCCATACAGCTGGCCAGCCTTTTCCTCAAAACGTCGGATCAGCAACATGTCTTTGTAATAAGCTTTGAGCTCATCTGCGGACACATTGGGCTTGGCAGTCGATTTGCGCGCAGCCATGGCCGTCCCTCCCCAATAATATGTTTAATGCTAAACCATTTTTCAGGTTTGGGAGGAGCGTAGCGCGGGGCGGCGGAGACGTAAAGTGTCCCATTGTCCCCATGCCAAGGACATTTTTGCAAAGTTGAAAATGAAACGGCGGATTTATGCGCTTAGTTCACGACAATTTCGTCAGACCGCACAAGGCCCAACACATCCCGCGATTGCTGATCAAGCAGGTCAAGATCCAGAAATTCATCCGACAAACGCAATGTCAGGTTTTCCATGCGTGCGACTTCGGTGCGCAATCCGTCGACTTCTTGCGCCAGCTTTTTGCCTTCGACAACGATCTCGGCGCGGCGAAACAGGCCAAAATCACCTTGCACAGCGGCGAAGGTGAAATACGCTGACAAGCTCAGCGTCACAGCAAAAAAAATCAAGACGCCGAAAGAGGGGCGTGCGGAACGAAGAGTCATTGAGGTCTGCCCTTTTGCATCTCTTAATTGGATGCGTGACACAGTTGTGCCACAGGCGACGCAAGGGGAAAAGACATCCTGCATTGCCAAGCGAATCAGTTTGAAAAGCGTTGCATTCCTGCCAAAGCTAACCGTATTCCGAAGAACGCGGAAAATTTTTGGTGGTGTTGCACGGTGATCAAATCTTGGCTTATCCTAATGGTAACGATTGCCCTTGTAGGGTGCGCGCCGCGTGGCACATTTCATTTTGAGGAAAACGGGCAAGCGGCGCATGTGGTGCAGCCGATTTATGTGGCCACCAATAGATTGCGCGATGATGACCAAACCCAGGGCTTTTTCCGGCAGGATTTTGGTGACAACCGCGATTCCCACGTACGGTTCGCCCGTATGGATATCTCAATCCCGCCAAGTCACACCATCGGACGGATTGAATGGCCCGGTCACAATCCCCCCAATTCAAACCGGCATTTTGTGGTGCAGGAAAATACCCTGTTCGACGGGGAAAACGGGTTTTTAACCGACTTGAATCATCCTGCGAATTCGAAGGATGTCATTGTTTTTGTCCATGGTTTTAACGTCAATTACGCCGAAGCCGTTTATCGCTTGGCGCAGGTTGCGCATGATTATCAATCCCAACTTCCGGTCATTGCATTTTCCTGGCCATCTGCGGGCAGTTCACGTGGCTATGCCTACGATCGTGACAGCGTCACCTTTTCACGTGACAGTCTGGAAACCTTGTTTTCGCTTTTGGCGCGAAAACACCGAAAGGTGTATTTGGTAGCCCATTCTATGGGCAGTCAATTGGTGGTGGAAACCCTGCGACAAATGTCCATTTCTGGCAATAGGTCGGCATTGGCGCAATTTGAATCAGTGACTTTGATCAGCCCTGACATCGATGAAGATGTCTTTATACAGCAGTTGCGCCGGATTGATCCCTTGCCGGTGCCCTTTACGCTGATGGTGTCGCAGCATGACCGGGCGTTGGACATATCCGCCTTTTTGACCGGCAAACCCAATCGCCTAGGCACCATTCAATCGGGTGATCGGCTTGGGGATTTTCCGGTCAATGTTGTCGACCTCAGCTATGCAACCGGCGGCGATAGAAGCGGGCATTCCACCGCATTCACATCCCCTGAGGTGATCGAAGCATTGCGCACGTGGTGATCTAACGCAAAAGCGCCACCCGAACGGACAGCGCTTTTGACGTCAGGGTTTTGAAGTAAGCTCTAGCTCAGCGCGGCAACTCCGGGCAGTTCTTTGCCCTCCATCCATTCCAAAAAGGCACCACCAGCGGTTGAGATGTAGCTGAAATCATTGGCTGCATCCGCCTTGTTCAAGGCCGCAACGGTATCGCCGCCACCGGCGACAGACACAAGTTTACCGGCTGCACTACGCTCGGCTGCGAATTTCGCAGCGGCGTTGGTGGCAATGTCAAAGGGCGCAATTTCAAACGCGCCAAGCGGGCCGTTCCAGATCAGTGTCTTTGCCTTGTTGATCGCGTCCTTGATGGCTGCAACCGCTTCGGGGCCCGCGTCCAAAATCATCGCATCAGCGGGGCAAGCGTTGGCGGCCACGGTCTCATTCGCTGCACCTTCTTTGAATTCACGCGCCACGACAACGTCGGTTGGCAAAATGATTTCGCATCCGGCGTCCGCCGCTTTGGCCAGAATTTCACGGGCGGTGTCAGCCATTTCATGTTCGCAAAGGGATTTGCCGACGTCGATGCCTTGGGCTGCCAAAAAGGTATTGGCCATCCCGCCGCCGATCACCAGCATATCAACTTTGGCGACCAAATTTCCTAGCAAATCCAGTTTGGTCGAAACTTTTGCACCGCCAACCACTGCCAGCACCGGACGCTCGGGCTCGGACAGTGCACTTTCCAGCGCGGAGAGTTCAGCCTGCATCAAGCGCCCTGCGCAAGAGGGCAGCAACCGAGCCAACCCTTCGGTGGAGGCATGCGCGCGGTGCGCGGCTGAAAAGGCATCATTGCAATAGATGTCACCGAGTTTGGCCATTTGCGCAGCCAATTCAGGGTCGTTTTTTGTTTCGCCAGCATGAAAACGGGTGTTTTCCAGCAAGGCGACTTGACCGTCCTGCAAAGCATCCACCACAGCCGACGCTGCGGGTCCAACGCAATCAGAGGCAAAAACCACCGGAGACCCAAACACAGATTCAAGCGCCGGAATCAGCGATTGCAGGCTCATGTCCATGTTCCGCTCGCCCTTGGGACGGCCGAAATGCGCCAGCAAAACAGGCTTTCCGCCGCGATCAAGGATATCTTGAACCGTTGCTGCAATGCGTTCGATACGCGTTGTGTCAGTGACTTTTCCGTCTTCGAACGGCACGTTGATATCAACACGCGTCAGCACGCGTTTGCCTGCCAGATCCATGTCGTCGAGGGTTTTCCAGACCATGATTTTGCTCCCAAACCAGTTGGCATTTGTCTGCCTCTTTCCGGCGCAGAGGTCAACGCCTGCTTGGCATTGGCGCGCAGGCAGGCTACCTGTGCGGTCAGGATTTTTTACGGAGAGAGACATGGCCGATATCAAGGACCCGGAAAACACTATTCTGATGGAGCTGACTGGCGGGACCGTCACCATCGAATTGCTGCCCGATGTGGCCCCAAAGCATGTGGAACGCATGAAAGAGCTGGTTCGTGCCGGTGCCTATAATGGCGTGGCATTTCACCGCGTGATCGATGGTTTCATGGCCCAAACCGGCGATGTGGCCTTTGGCAACATGGACGGCGAAGACTATCAACCGCGCCGCTGTGGTACAGGCGGTTCCGATCTGCCCGACGTTCCAGCAGAATTTTCCAAGATTCCCCATGCACGCGGGTCTTTGGGCGCAGCACGCTCTGCGAACCCGAATTCGGCAAATTCGCAGTTCTTTATCAATTTCAAAGACAATGATTTCCTGAACGGCCAGTACACCGTTTACGGTCAGGTTGCGTCTGGAATGGAGCATGTGGATGCCATCGTCAAAGGCGAGCCACCCGCGAACCCCGACAAGATGATCAGCGTCAAGGTGGCTGCAGATGCGTAAGCTAGCGTTTGTTTTGGCGCTTTTGGGTGCCCCCGCCTTTGCATCCGGTCTGAAGATCGAAGTTGCTGGCGAAGCCAATGGTGTGATTGAAATTGATCTGCTCGAAGATGTTGCCCCCGGCCACGTTACGCAGATCACGGCACTGGCGGCAGATGGCAAATATGATGGTGTGGTATTTCACCGCGTGATCGAAGGCTTCATGGCGCAGACCGGCGACGTCAAATTCGGCGTTCCTGGTGGTGACATGCGGATGGCTGGAATGGGCGGTTCCGATTTGCCCGATCTAAAGGCCGAATTTTCCGACATCACCTTTGATCGCGGTGTGGTTGGTATGGCCCGGTCGCAAAACCCCGACAGCGCCAATTCCCAGTTCTTCATCATGTTTGCACCTGGTTCCTTCCTGGACGGGCAATACACCGTTGTTGGCAAAGTCACCTCTGGTCTTGAGGTTCTGGATGCAATCAAATTGGGCAAGGGCCAAAACGGGTCCGTTGTCGGCGCGCCTGATCGCATGATCAAAGTAACAGTCACAGACTAAACTTGCACGTCGCAGGGTTTTACACATGGGGCGCGCCTTTGGGCGCGCTCTTTTTGTTTTTCGTTCAGGCCACGAAGGCCTTGGGGCAAGCCCCAAACCCCGAAAGCTGCGCTGACATTGGTTCACAACTGCGTATCGTCTCTGGGCAGGTTGGGCATTCTGCGGCATCTTGGGATCAGGAGGATTGCCCCATGCGTATTATTGCTGCTGTGCTTGCCTGTGTTTTGACAACCGCCGCCAGTGCCGATCCTAATTTTTGGAAGCACGAATGGCCACAGACAGATTTTGCCAACACATCGGTGAAAAACTGGGTTGAAATCATGTCGGGTGGGCCGCCCAAGGATGGCATTCCTGCGTTAAACGACCCGCAGTTTATCGTTGTTGAGCAAGAAAGCGGTATCGCGGGCAACGAACCGGTGATCACCGTCGAGATCGACGGAGAACGCCCGCGCGCCTATCCGATCCGATATTTGACTTGGCATGAGATCGTGAACGATCGCATTGGCGGCGTGCCTGTGGCCGTCACTTTTTGCCCGCTGTGTAATTCCGGCATAACGTTTGACCGCCGGGTCAAGGGCAGGGTGCTGACGTTCGGTGTGTCGGGCAAGCTTCGCAATTCTGACATGGTGATGTTTGATCGTGAAACCGAAAGCTGGTGGCAGCAAGCGATCGGAACCGGCATCGTAGGGGATATGAACGGAGTGGAATTGACAGCGTTGCCCAGTTGGATGGAAAGTTGGGACCAGTTCAAGGCTCGAAATCCGGATGGATTGGTGATGTCTGAACCGGCGTGGAACCGGTCTTATGGCAGCAATCCTTATCGCGGGTATGACAGTTCTCGGCGTCCTTTTTTATATTCAGGAGAGATGCCGCCGCATGGCATTGCGCCTTTGATGCGCGTGGTTCGGGTTGGGTCGCGCGCCTGGCCGATGGACCGCTTGGCCAAAGAGCAGGAGGTAAGCGAGGCTGGGGTGACGTTGTCTTGGCAAGCTGGCCAAGCGTCGGCTTTGGACACAGCCGTGATCGCCAAAGGGCGCGATGTTGGTTCGGTTCGGGTGCGGGACGGACAAGGTCGGGATGTGCCGCATGATGTGATGTTTGCCTTTGCCTTTCATGCGTTCTGGCCCCATGGCACATGGATGCGCGGACAATAGGGGTGTCAGGCGGCCAATCGCATCGGAAGATGGCGGGCAAGTGGGGCCAGTGCCCCTTGATGCAGCCAAGTGCCCCCTAATTGGTGAATATACGCGCCAGTTCCAAGTTTGAAATGCGCCAATCCGGGGGCATCATCACGGTTTAAAAGGCCCAGATCCAACATGTCATGACCTTGGTCAGACAGCCAGTTCATCATCCGCCAAAGCACCAGATTCATAGCATTCAACTGTCGGCCTGCCGGTGTTGAGCTGCCAATCTGCCAAGTTGCCATGGACCCGTGCCGCAACACCAGCGCAGCTGCCACGGGCTTTCCATTGTGGCGCGCCTCAAACACCAATGCCTGGCCGGGATTGACCTTGGAATAAGCGGCGGAAAAGGCCGGTGGCAGACCGCGATACCCACGTTTGCGGGACTGCGCGATTTCCGCGCCCAAAATCCAGTGACGCGCATCCAGCGCATGCCGTGTCACTTTTAGGCTGGCGGTTTCGGCCTTATTAAGCCTGTTGCGCCACTTTTGCTTGATGGCGGCCCGCATCTGTTCCCGCGTCCCCAATGGCAGTATTGCCAAGGACGCCGGGGTCATCAAAGGCCAAAATCCGGCGCGGCGCAAATCAACGGCACCCATGCCGTCCGCATTCAAAATCAATGGCCGGCCATCGTGCCAATGTTGCCAGCGGTCCAGCCAGCTGGCGCGATCGTCTGGCGTGGCGGCGACAGGCCCGCGTGACACCATATCCACCCGTCCCAAGGGGCCAAATTTGCGCGACTGAATTTGCCACAGCAACCGCACCTCTCCGTGGGCTTCACGCTTACACAAACGGATCGGGCGGCCAATCGCATCGCAAGCGCGGGCGTATTCGGGGGATTGGGGCAGGGGTAAATGAAAAGCTGTCATAGCGTAAATTAACGCCATGGAAAGTTTAGGCTGGGTTAATAGCAGCCATGAAACATGATTCTTTGTCCCGAGGGAATTCAGGCCGTCCCGCCAAGGCCGTCAGCCAGCAACGGCCCCGCCCGACGATGGCAGCAGCGCTGCTGTTTGCATCGCTGCTTTCTGTGCCATTTCTGGTGTTGGCTGTGGCGCAATTGGTCTTTTAGCGGGCCAGTTTCACCAGCGCGTGCCGTTTTTTGCCTGCGCTTAGCTTGATCGGTGTTGCCAACGCGTCGGCATCCAAAATCAAACCGGCTTCGGACAATGGGGCGTCATCCATTTTTGCACCGTTTTCCGAAATCAGACGCTTGGCCTCTTTGCCGGATTTTGCCAGTCCGGACCGCACAATCAATTGCACGATGGAAATCCCATCGCCAATCTCTTCAGCGCTCAGTTCAAGCGTTGGCAAGTCATCCCCGACGCCGCCTTTTTCAAAGACTTCGCGTGCAGTTGCAGCCGCGGCAGCCGCAGCATCGGCCCCGTGGCACAGGGTTGTGACTTCATTTGCAAGCACGATTTTGGCGTCGTTGATGTCAGACCCTTCCAAAGCGCCCAAGCGGTCACATTCTTCAACGGGCAGTTCTGTATACAGCTTGAGGAAGCGGCCTACATCCGCATCTGTGGTGTTGCGCCAGAATTGCCAGAACTCATAGGGCGCGCACATATCCCCGTTCAGCCAAATCGCGCCGTTCAACGATTTGCCCATCTTTTTGCCATCCGAGGTGGTCAGCAAAGGCGAGGTAAGCCCGTAAATTTCATGGTCGAGCACTCGGCGCGTCAGATCGATACCGTTGACGATATTGCCCCACTGATCACTGCCGCCCATTTGCAGCAAACAGCCGTAGCGGCGGTTTAACTCCAAGAAATCATATGCTTGCAAAATCATGTAGTTGAATTCAAGAAATGACAGAGATTGTTCGCGGTCGAGCCGTGATTTCACCGATTCAAACGACAACATCCGGTTAACGCTGAAATGGCGGCCAATGTCGCGTAGAAAATCAAGGTAGTTGAGTTCGTCCAGCCATTCCGCATTGTTCAGCATCAAGGCTCCGCCGGGGGTGTCATCATAGCTGACGTATTTGGCAAACACTTGCTTGATGCCATCGATATTGGCGTCAATCTGGTCTGGCGTCAGCAATGGTCGTTCATCCGCCCGAAAGGATGGATCGCCGACCTTGGTTGTGCCGCCGCCCATAAGGGTGATCGGCTTGTGGCCGGTCTTTTGCAGCCAGCGCAACATCATGATCTGGATCAGCGATCCGACATGCAATGATTTGGCCGTTGCGTCAAAGCCGATATAGGCGGGGACGGTGCCGTCAACCAATGCATCATCCAATGCTTGATAATCCGTGCAGTCGGCCAGAAAGCCGCGCTCGATCATCACGCGCATGAAGTCCGATTTGGGATGGTAGGTCATGTGTCCGCCTCTTAGTATTACGCGCAAAGCTATAAGTAAGGTTTGAGCAGAGGGAAAGACCATGTTGGGTGCAGATGTGGTGAAAGCGCTGGGGGCGATGTCCGGAACGTCTCTGGACGGTGTCGATGCAGCGCTGATCGAAACCGACGGAGAGCGGATCATAGCCTTTGGGGCTTCGGCCTATCATCCTTATTCGGATGAAGAGCGGGCAGTTTTGCGTGCTGCCTTGGGAAAGTGGCAGGGCGATGATTGCGCCGCCGCCGCTGGTGTTGTTCACCGTGTGCATTGTGAAGTGCTGGCCGAACTACAAGATGCTGATATCGTTGGATTTCATGGCCAGACTTTGGCCCATGATCCGCATGGACGCGGAACCCACCAATTGGGGGATGGCAATATTTTGGCTGAAACCTTGGGCCTGCCTGTGGTATGGGATTTCCGGTCGGCTGATGTGGCAATGGGCGGTGAGGGCGCGCCCTTAGCCCCGTTCTTTCACTTTGCCTGCGCCAAATGGATCGGAGCAACCGAGCCAGTTGCGTTTTTGAATCTAGGCGGGGTTGGCAATCTGACATGGGTCGATCCAAGCAAGTCAAAACCGCAAGAAGACGGCGCATTGTTGGCGTTTGACACTGGACCGGCAAATGCACCGTTGAATGATTTGGTTGCACTACGGCTTGGGCTGGATTGCGACAGGGATGGAAAACTGGCGGCAAAAGGCAAAGTCGAGGAGGGCGCGTTGGAGCTTTTCCTTGAAGAGGCATTCTTTAACAAGATGCCCCCCAAGTCATTGGACCGCGATGACTTTTCCGTCATGCTCGACCTTGTCCGAGAGCTGAATGACGCGGATGCGGCCGCGACAATGACAGCGATGGCTGCCACAGCAGTTATGGTAGGGATGGAGCATTGTCCAAGCCCTCCAACTCGCGTCTTGGTTACTGGCGGAGGGCGAAAAAACCCTGTGATGATGCGCATGCTCTCGGTTGGTCTGGATTGCCGGGTTGATCCGGTTGAGGCTGTGGGGCTGGATGGGGATATGCTGGAAGCGCAGGCGTTTGCTTTTCTAGCTGTTCGGGTTGGCCGCGGACTGCCGACTTCTGCGCCCTCGACAACACGTGTTGCTGCTCCTGTTGGAGGCGGGCAAATCAGCCGCCCAGATTCAGTTTAGGCGTCATGTCATTTGATTGTGCGCCTGCGGCGCATGCCTCCGGCGGGGATATTTGCTGGACAGAAGAAATCAAGGAGCGCAAAAGGCAGGCCGGATTTCACACCGACCCGCCTTGAAAGAAGCAAAGCTTCTCCTGTCACGGCCATCGGCGTCCCCGCCTGTTCCGCAATACAAGATTCCGCCAAATTGGTTAATTATTGGTTTCTTCTGTCTTGAAATATCCCGGGGGTTTGGGGGCAGAGCCCCCATGAAATATATTCCAATACGCAAGTCGCAAACTTGCTCCCGTGTGATGAAGTAGCGGATTTATCCGCCGGTATGGCTCATGTGCCGAGACATTTTTCCGTCCACAGATTGACGGGAGTAGTCAAAATCATGACCTTTGGGTTTGAGCAAAATTGCTGACCGGATTGCGTCTTCCAGTGGGGCTTCGCTGTCGGGGTTATCTCTCAGGGCCGCGCGTAGATCCGCATTGTCTTCTTGGCCCAAACACATGAACAGTTCGCCGGTACAGGTCAGACGCACGCGGTTGCAGCTCTCACAGAAGTTATGGGTTAGAGGTGTGATAAATCCAATCCGTTGGCCGGTTTCCTCAAGCCGTACATAGCGTGCAGGGCCGCCGGTGCTGTCGGGCAGATCGGTGACTGTGTAGTGCTCGCGCAAGCGATCGCGTAGATCATCCAGTTTCCAGTATTGATCCAAACGATCTTCGTTGCCTATGTCCCCCATGGGCATCACTTCAATCCATGTCAGATCCATATCCCGTTCGGCGCACCATTTGGTAATGGTGAGCAGCTCAACATCGTTGAATCCTTTCAACGCCACCGCGTTGATTTTGACACGCAAACCAGCCTTCTGCGCGGCATCAATCCCCTTCAGAACCTGCGGCAAGCGGCCCCAGCGCGTGATGTCTGCAAATTTGGTTTCATCCAGCGTGTCGAGCGAAACATTGACCCGGCGAACCCCGGCTGCATACAGCCCTTCGGCATATTTTTCCAACTGGGATCCGTTGGTTGTCAGTGTCAGTTCTTTGAGTGCGCCGCTTTCAAGGTGCCGGGACATACCTTGGAAGAACCGCATAATGTCGCGGCGAACCAAAGGCTCGCCTCCTGTGATGCGCAGCTTTTCAACACCAAGGTTGATAAACGTCGAACACATGCGGTCCAACTCTTCCAGCGTCAGCAACTCCTTTTTGGGCAAAAAGCTCATGTTCTCGGACATGCAATAGACGCATCTAAAATCGCAACGGTCGGTCACCGAAACGCGAAGATATGAGATGGGGCGATGAAACGGGTCAATCAGCGGCTGTGTCATTAAAAACAGATAGCGCTCGGCAATGAATTGGGCAAGTCTCTGGCAGCAATTGTAACCTCAAGACCAAGGTCGTAGGGTATGCCCATGAGAGTCCTATTTGTTCCCCTTCTGGCTGTGTCCCTTGCGGGCTGCGCCAATAGTCCGCTTTTCAAAGGCAGTGGCCAGTCGGGCACTGACGCGCCAATTGCACAAGATGCCGATGGCCAATTGCGCCCACAGTCGCGGCCCGGTGCCTTGGAGGCAAATGCGGCCATTCCTGTTGTTTCGGCCCAAACGCCTGAGCAGTTCGATACCACCACCGCCGAAGAACGTTTGGCAGCCGCCGCGGCCCCTGAGGATGCCGGAGGCGAAAAACTGTTGGGCGAAACTGTTGCCAGTCTCGGCGATCCCACAAAACCGGGATTTTGGCTGGAAACACCGCTTGTGTCCAAGCCGACAATCGGGCGCGTACATTTCGTTGGATCAGGGAAATCCGCCCAGGTTGATTTGATCCCTATAGATGGTCCACCAACCGCAGGCAGCCGGATTTCTCTGGCTGCGATGCGCTTGATTGATGCCCCTTTGACAGATCTTCCAACGCTACAGGTGTTTGCAAATGACTAAAGCCATGTTGATCGTTGCGGGCATTCTGGCAGCGGCACCCGTTTGCGCGGATGAGGCCAGTGATACATTTGTCGAAGCCAACATTTTGGGAATTTTCTACCACGAATTGGGCCATGCCTTGATCGACACAGAAAACCTGCCGGTATTTGGGCAAGAGGAAGACGCAGCAGATGTGTTTTCGATCCTGCTGGTTGATTCCTTATACGACCACGAGACCGCCGTAGACATGGCCTATGATGTTGCGAACGGGTTCTGGGGCGAAGCTTTGGTGCGGGATCAAGACAATCAGGATGTGGCTTGGTGGGATGTGCATGGACCCGACGAGCAGAGATTTTACAACACTGTTTGCTTGTTCTACGGCGCTGATCCGGACGCCCGCGAAGATTTTGCCGCAGATATGGACCTGCCGCAGGAACGGGCCGACTATTGCTACGATGAGTTCTCGAAGGCCTTGGACAGCTGGGGATCGGTGTTGGACGACATGGCCGAGCGAAAAAGCGGTGGCACATTGGAATATGCTGGCGGCTCAGACAGTTTGACGGAGCAAATCATTGAGCAAGAAGTTGCGGCCCTGAACGCTGAATTCCGTTTTGCGCACCCCGTAACGATATCGGTCGAATCTTGCGGAGAGGCGAATGCATTTTATGACCCCCAAGACCGGGCGATTATCATGTGCACGGAATTTGAAGATCACCTGCGGGCAATGGCTGACCTTCTTTAGTCTACTTCAGGTATTTACCGGCTTCTTTAACCGCAAAACCCTTCATCTTTGATCCGTGCTCTTCTAGAAACGCGATGCTGCGCGCAGCGTCGTGTTTCGATAGGTCACGCACCCACCAAGCCACGGCTTTTTGGATAAACCAATCTCTGTCAGACACATAATCGGCAGCCCAGCCCAAAACGCGATCCCGCGTTGCAAGATCGGCTTCGGTTGGAAAATTCTGTTTTGTCCAGGGTAGGGTGATTACCAATGCGGCGCGGCGCGTCCACATGTGTTCGGACACCGTCCAGGCCTCAACCTCATCCAGACGTGATGGATCAGCGACCAGCCGTTTCGATCCCGCACTACAGACGTGATCGGCAATCGCCCAAGCGTCAAAGCCGGGAACCCATGAGGCAATCAGCGCCCAGACCTGATCGTCGGGACGAATGCGGGCCTGTGTGAGAAGTTTGGCAGCCGCAACACGGGCCTCGTGGATGTCTGTGTCCCAAAGCTGGACGCACAAAGCAATCCGTTGGTCCAGATCAAGATCCTTGCGCCAATCTCGGGTCAGATCGTTGATGACCGGATTGGGCGTGCCCAGATAGTCACGCTTGGCCTTGTGATAGGCGGCACTGCCTGCGGCGCGTTCGGGATCAGAATGCGCCCGCAGCGCCTCTAATGCTGTCTCAACTGTGATCATCGGTGACACCGGTTGCAAATCCATCCAAAGTTTGTCCGTTACGTTCTTGCCAATAGGTGTCGATCCCGTCGCGGTCTTTCTTGCCGGACCAGCTTTCCAGAACCTTGCGGTCCTCTTTGTAGTCAAAGAAGGGCACTGCATACCCGCAGGAGGTCTGAACCATGTCGACGGTCATGTCATATATCTGCCTTGCGCCGATATCATCAGGGAATTCAGCGTTCAGCACGGCGAATTCCGGATCGCGGAAGTGGTAGGTATGGGCCGTGCCGTAGCAGCGCAAAATAATCGGGCGGGTTTCAAACCCGCACCACATCAAAGTCATGCGGTTGACCCGTGTCAGATGTCCGGCGGTTTCGTTGCCCGAACCTGTCAGGTTGCGCCAGATGATCCGGTTGGGTCCTTTGATCCGCAGGCAATCCCCGCCTTTGGGCGATATATTGACCTTGCCGGTTTCAGCAGCGGACCCGACAAAAAACAGCTTTTGGTCAGCAATGAAACCGGTGTGGTCGTCGGTGAGGGCAGCAAACTGTTTGCCCATTATTCAACCGTTACAGACTTGGCCAAGTTGCGCGGCTGATCGACGTCTGTACCCTTGGCGACGGCGGTGTGATAGGCCAACAGCTGGGCTGGCAAAGCATAAAGCAGGGGTGAAAGAACTTCGGGTACGGCGGGCAGTACAACTGTGCGCCAAACGTCTTCACCGGCGGCCTCAGCGCCAGCGGCATCGGTGATCAAAACCACCTTTCCGCCGCGTGCCATGACCTCTTGCATGTTGGACACGGTCTTTTCAAACAGGCTGTCTTTGGGGGCAAATACCACCACGGGCATATGTTGGTCGATCAGTGCAATTGGACCGTGCTTCAGCTCGCCTGACGCATAGGCTTCTGCGTGTATGTAGCTGATTTCTTTTAGTTTTAACGCGCCTTCAAGGGCGAGCGGATACATTAGGCCACGGCCGAGGAAAAGAACATCACGCGACTCTGCCAAGCGGCTGGAAATGCTGGAAAAATCAGCATCCCTGTCCAGCGCAGCATTGAAGGTTCCGGGCATTGCGCGCAGCCCTTCAAGGATGTCCTCAAGCCGGTCTTGGGTCATGCGGCCCCGTTCTACAGCAGCCTTAAGGGCCAGCAATAACAGAACGTTCAACTGGCAGGTAAAGGCTTTGGTCGAAGCCACGCCAATTTCTGCGCCTGCGTGGATGGGCAAGGCCAGGTCGCTTTCCCGCGCGATCGAGCTTTCGGAGACATTGACCACCGAGAAAATCTTGTCGGCTTTGCCTTGGCAATAGCGCAGCGCGGCCAAAGTATCTGCTGTCTCGCCTGACTGGCTGACAAACAGGGCTGCGGTGCCTTTGGTGATCGGGGGTTCCCGGTAGCGAAACTCGGAGGCAACATCCACTTCGACGGGCATGCCAGCCAGTTGTTCGAACCAGTATTTCGCGGTGAAACATGCGTAGAATGCCGTGCCGCAGGCGACCATTGTCAAACGGTCAATCTTGGAAAAGTCGATACCGGGATCGGGCAGGGCGATGCCATGTTCCGTGACATAGGCCGACAAGGCATTGGCCAGAACCGAAGGTTGCTCGGCTATTTCTTTTGCCATGAAGTGTTTGTAGCCATCTTTATCAACGCGCGCCGCGTCCACCTGAATGGTTTTTTGTTCGCGGTTGACCAATCGGCCTTCGGCATCGCGGATCTCAACACTGGTCCGGGTCAGGATGGCGCTGTCACCTTCCTCAAGATAAGTGACTTGATTGGTCATCGGTGCCAAAGCAAAAGCATCAGACCCGACATACATTTCACCGTCACCATGCCCGATGGCAAGCGGAGAGCCTTTGCGCGCGGCGATCATCAAATCCTGCTCGCCCTCAAACAAAAACGCCAGCGCAAAAGCCCCCTCAAGCCGGCCAAGGGTCGCCATCGCGGCCTCGGTTGCGGATTTCCCAGAGGCTAGGAATTGATGCGTCAGCAGGGCAATGGTTTCCGTGTCGGTTTGGGTTTGCGGCTCGATACCGGCTTGGGCCAGTTCTGCGCGCAACTCCTTGTAATTTTCGATAATCCCGTTGTGGACCACCGCCACATCACCGGCGCGATGCGGGTGGGCATTGGCGACGGTTGGCGCGCCATGTGTCGCCCATCGGGTGTGGCCAATGCCGGATTTCCCGGCCAGCGGATCGTGGACCAGCAAATCAGACAGATTAACCAATTTTCCGACAGCCCGACGGCGGGCCAGTTTGCCATCGTTGATTGTGGCAATTCCGGCGCTGTCATAGCCGCGATACTCCAACCGCCGCAGCGCATCGACCAGAATAGGGGCCACCTCATGGGTTCCAAGTACACCGACAATGCCACACATGTTCAAATCCTCTTTCTGCTCAGATCCCCTAAAGGGGGCGCAAATTTTAAAATTAGTCTTTTTGGGCTTGCTGTTTGGCCTTTTTGGCACGCAGCATCGCGAATAATTTCGTTGCAAGCCCGGGCTTGGAAACTTGTTTGGCGCGGCCAATGGCCAACGCGCCGTCTGGCACATTTTCTGTGACAACCGATCCGCTGGCCGTCATCGCTTCGTTGCCGACACTGACGGGGGCCACCAGCATAGTGCTGGACCCGATAAAGGCGTCCCTGCCGATGGTGGTTTTGTGTTTAAACACGCCGTCATAATTGCAAGTGATTGTTCCAGCACCAATATTTGTGCGTTCCCCGATTTCGGCATCGCCGATATACGTCAGGTGGTTGACCTTGGCACCTTGATGCACCTGCGCGTTCTTGATCTCGACAAAGTTGCCGACATGGGTGTCTTCTGCCAGCTCTGCACCGGGGCGCAGACGGGCATAGGGGCCAACTGTTGCGCCGCGGCTGACATGCGCGCCCTCAAGATGTGAAAACGCCCGAATGCGGGCTTCGCTTTCGACGGTGACACCGGGGCCGAAGATCACATAAGGCTCCACCTCGGCGTCGCGGCCAATGACAGTGTCCCAAGCCAAAAACGTTGTGTCCGGCGCATGCATTGTGACACCGTTGTCCAGCAGCTCTGCGCGCGCAAGGGTTTGAAAACCGGCTTCGGCGCTTGCCAGCTCGGACCGTGAATTTACACCCAGTGTTTCGGCTTCCGGGCAGCGGACAACACCGGCGGTCAGACCGCGTGATTTTGCAATCGCGACAATGTCGGTCAGATAGTATTCGCCCGAAGCGTTGTTGTTGCCAACGGCGTCAATCAAATCGAATAGCACTTCCGCTTTGGCGGAAATAACACCTGAATTACAAAGCCTTAAAGAACGTTCCAGCGGTGAGGCGTCTTTAAATTCGACAATGCGCATCAGCTCGTCGCCATCGGTGATCAAACGGCCATACCGGCCCGGATCAATTGCATCAAAGCCCAAGACAACAACGTCATTTGAAACGCGGGCCTGTGTGATGGCCGCAAGGGTTTCTTCGCGGATAAACGGAGTGTCACCGTACAAAACGATCGCATCGCCCTCAAACCCGTCAAGCGCGGGACGGGCCTGTGCGACTGCATGGGCGGTGCCCAGCTGTTCGGTTTGCAGGGCAATCTGGATTTCGGGATCAAACTCATGCGCCGATGCTTGAACCAAGTCAGCGCCATGCCCGGCAACAACAACAGTTTTTTCCGGCTCAAGCACCAGACCGGCGCGCAGGGCGTGCCACAACATCGGGGCATGGGCAATTTTGTGCAGTACTTTCGGCAAATCCGATTGCATGCGGGTTCCCTTGCCAGCGGCAAGTACGATTAAGGCAATGCTCAAAAACTCAATCCCATTTGTCTTTTGCTTGTCGCCGTTTTATCGCTTTGAACAAATAGGGCAAGCCAAGACTGGTCACGCTTGGTTTCCGGTTATGACAAAGGGGCATGGGCATGAAGCGATGCGTAATATTTGATCTCGACGGCACACTGGCCGATACCAGCGGCGATTTGATTGCGTCGGCCAATCATTGTTTTGCGCAGATGGGGATAGATGAGAGGCTTGATCCGCTGTTGGACGCCGGCACAGCGGTGCGCGGCGGTCGGGCAATGCTGACGCTGGGCCTGACCCGTGCGGGATTAATGTCCGAAGAAACCGTCACCCGCTGGTATCCCGAATTGCTCACCGCTTATGACGACGCGATTGACCATCACACAGTGATGTACCCCGGCGCGGTTGAGGCCGTCGAAGATTTGCGCCGCGCCGATTATGCCGTAGGGATCTGCACCAACAAGCCCGCCGCTTTGGCCGAAAAGCTGCTGCGCAGTTTGGGGGTGAGAGACATGTTTGCTTCCATGATCGGGGCGGACACGATGCCGACGCGCAAGCCGGATGTCGCCCCGTATTGGGCGGCAGTTGATCGCGCTGGCGGACGGCGCGATGCGTCACTTTTGGTGGGCGATAGTGTAACGGATCGCAACACGTCCGCGGCGGCCGGGGTGCCGTCAATCTTGGTGACTTTTGCGGTGGGCGGCGAAGATGTGCATCCCCTGAAGCCGGAAAGCGTGATTGACCATTTTCACGAACTGGTGCCCGAAGTCATACGTCTAATCGGCTGATTTCCGGTGAACTATGCATGAAACGACTATTTCCTTTTTTGAAATGTCGCGAATACGTCTTTCGATCAGATTGCCATCGCGCAAGGATACGGCATGACTGAGAATTTTTCGGGTAGTTTCACCCAACAAGAACCCATCCCCCAAGACGGGATCGATGCCGCCTTGGCGGTGATGCAAAGCGGGCGTTTGCACCGCTATAATGTCGCTGAAGGGGAGCTGGCCGAGGCCGCTTTGCTTGAGCGCGAATTCGCAGAGCAAATGGGCGCGCGATTCTGCGTAGCGGTCGCGTCGGGCGGTTATGCGCTGGCCAATGCTCTGCGTGCGGTTGGGGTTGTGCCGGGCGATACCGTGCTGACCAATGCCTTTACGCTGGCCCCTGTGCCGGGCGCGATTGCCAGCGTCGGTGCCAAGCCGGTGTTCGTTGGAGTCACCGAAGATCTGGTGATTGATCTCGACGACTTGGAGACTAAGCTGGATCAAGCAAAAGTGTTGATGCTGAGCCATATGCGCGGCCATCTGTGCGACATGGACCGCTTGTTGGAGATGTGCAACGCGACCGGTGTCCAGGTGATCGAGGATTGCGCCCACACTATGGGGGCGAAATGGCGCGGCGTGCCGTCCGGCCGTCAGGGGATTGTCGGCTGTTATTCTGCGCAAACCTATAAACACGTCAATTCCGGTGAAGGCGGGTTTCTGATCACTGATGACGAAGACGTGGCTGCGCGGGCGATCATGCTTTCTGGATCATACATGCTGTATGGACGTCACCTTGCTGCACCGTCACCAGAGGTTTTTGAGCGGGTGAAATACACAACGCCAAACGTGTCTGGCCGTATGGATAACCTGCGTGCAGCGATCTTGCGGCCGCAATTGCGCGATTTGGAGACACAGGTCCGGCGTTGGAATGAACGCTATGAAACCGTTGAAGCCGGATTGCAGAACACGCCGGGCCTGCGCTTGGTCACCCGCGATGATCGGGCGCGTCCTGTTGGGTCTTCGATCCAGTTTCTTTTGCTGGATTGGTCGCCGGAGCGTGTGAACAAGGTGATTGCGCGCTGCGCGGATCGCGGAGTTGAGCTCAAATGGTTTGGCGGGGCCGAACCTGCCGGTTTCACTTCGCGGTATGACAGCTGGCGCTATGCCAACGCCGAGCCGATGCCTGCCAGTGACCGGATTTTGGCTGGCATCGTTGACATGCGCCTGCCGCTGACGTTTTCGCTAGACGATTGCGCCTTGATTGCTCGGATCATTCGGGCCGAAGTCGGTGCCGTGTGGCAAACCCCATAAAACAAGGGCTTTTGTCCACTGCTACTAGAAAAACCCTGCGCCTTTTGGCGTAGGGTTTTTTCATGCCGCTTGACCCGACTCAGAAAATGCGCTTATTAACTGAACACACGTTCAATAAGCGCGAGGAGGCGCTGCGTAATGTTCCTGGCCAGCATGAATTTCGACCTTGGTGAAGACGTCAATGCCCTGCGCGACATGGTGCACAAATGGGCGCAAGAGCGGGTCAAGCCGATGGCGGCTGAAATTGACCGCTCCAATAATTTCCCCAATGAACTGTGGACCGAAATGGGCGAGCTGGGTTTGCTTGGCGTCACAGTGCCCGAAGAATTCGGCGGCGCGCAGATGTCCTATCTTGCGCATGTGATTGTGGTCGAGGAAATCGCCCGCGCCAGCGCGTCGGTGTCTTTGTCCTACGGGGCGCATTCCAACCTGTGTGTGAATCAGATCAAGCTGAACGGCACGGACGAGCAGCGCCGCAAATACTTGCCCGGTCTGCTGTCGGGTGAACATGTCGGCGCTTTGGCCATGTCAGAGCCCGGTGCCGGATCCGACGTTGTTTCGATGAAGCTGCGCGCCGAAAAGCGCAATGACCGCTTTGTTCTGAACGGTAACAAATACTGGATCACCAACGGCCCCGACGCCGATACGCTGGTCGTTTATGCCAAAACCGACCCCGATGCAGGGGCCAAGGGCATCACCGCCTTTATCGTCGAAAAATCCATGACCGGTTTTTCAACCAGCCCGCATTTCGACAAGATGGGGATGCGTGGATCGAACACCGCTGAGCTGATCTTTGAGAACGTCGAAGTGCCCTTTGAAAACGTGCTGGGCGAAGAGGGCAAGGGCGTGCGCGTCTTGATGTCCGGCCTTGATTACGAGCGCGTGGTTCTGGCCGGTGTCGGCACTGGCATCATGGCCGCCTGTATGGACGAAGTGATGCCCTATGTGGCCGAGCGTAAGCAATTCGGCCAGCCAATCGGGAACTTCCAGCTGATGCAGGGCAAGATCGCGGATATGTACACAGCGATGAATTCCGCCCGCGCTTATGTGTACGAAGTGGCCCGCGCCTGTGATCGCGGCACCGTGACCCGTCAGGATGCTGCGGCGTGCTGCCTATATGCGTCCGAGCAGGCGATGGTGCAGTCACATCAGGCGGTTCAAGCGCTTGGCGGGGCCGGTTTTCTGGCAGATGCGGCGGTTGGCCGTTTGTTCCGCGATGCAAAATTGATGGAAATCGGGGCTGGCACAAGCGAAATTCGCCGTATGTTGATCGGGCGCGAGTTGATGGGCAAAATGCTCTGATCACGTGCAGGCCGGGCAGGGTGTCCGGCCTCTTTCAAACATCAGGAGCCCATATGCGCCTTTTCAGCCTTCTTTGTATTCTGGCCGCCGCGCCCGCCGCTGCGCAGGATTTGAACTATTCGGACCATGCCACTGACGCCTGTATGCAGAGCGGGAGCGACCATGGTGACTGTATCGGTTTGTCCGCACTTCAGTGTATGCAAGACACGCCTGGCGGGTTTTCGACCTATGGCGAAGGCGGGTGTCTGAACGCCGAATTGGAGTATTGGGACCGGTTGCTCAACGTCAATTACAAGGCACGCATGGCGGCTTCAAAACGCAATGACGTTGCAAATGACGGCTTTGGTCCCAGTCAGGCCGAGGCTTTGAAAATGATGCAGCGCGCTTGGATTGCCTACCGCGATGCGAAATGTGATTTTGAGCGCAGTCAATGGGGTGGCGGAACGGGCGGTGGTCCTGCGACGCTCAACTGTTTGATGTACGAAACCGCGCATCAATCTGTTTTCCTTGGGCTTTATTCGAATTACTGATGTTGGAGCGCGGGTTATCATATGACGCCCTCAGGGCTGCAGGATTGGGCGATGTTCCAAAACTTTTGAACATGGCCGCACAGGTCTGCGATGATTGGGTGGATCGCAATGCAGATCGTCTGGCCATCATTGATCTGTCAGAGGGCCCGCGCAAGGACATCACCTATAGCGACCTGCAAAAACTCAGCTGGCAAGTGCAGGCTGAACTGGTGGCGCGCGGTGTGCGCTCCGGTGACCGAGTAGGCGTCTTGTTGGGGCAATCGCCGCTTTGCGCGGCGGCCCATATCGCGGCATGGCGGATGGGGGCGATTTCGGTGCCTTTGTTCAAGCTGTTTCGCCATGATGCACTGGCGTCCAGAATAGCCAACTCCGGCATGCAAGCCGTTGTTTCCGATGAAGAAGGGGCCAAAATGCTGGCCACTTTCGATTTGGATATCGTCTTGCGTTCCGATCTAAGCGATCCAGTGCCGCAACCCAGCGTTCAAACCAATGCCAATGATCCGGCGATTATCATCTACACCTCTGGCACCACAGGCAAACCAAAGGGCGCGCTTCATGCGCACCGCATGCTGAGCGGCCATCTACCCGGTGTGGAAATAAGCCATGATTTTCTGGGTTTGGAGGGGGATGTTCTTTGGACACCCGCAGATTGGGCGTGGATCGGCGGCCTCTTTGATGTGTTGATGCCTGGCCTTGCATTGGGTGTTCCGGTTGTTGCTGCGCGTATGGCCCGCTTCAATGTCGAAGAGTGCATTAATATAGTCGAACAAACATCTGTGAAAAATGTATTTTTCCCTCCAACGGCTCTCCGGATGCTTCGGTCGGAAAGCGCGCAAATCGATGGCCTAAGGTCTGTTGCATCTGGCGGCGAACCGCTTGGGGCTGAAATGTTGGCATGGGGGCGTAAATCGCTCGGCGTTGAAATCAATGAATTCTACGGGCAGACCGAATGCAACATGGTGGCGAGTTCCTGCGGTGCCTTGTTCACCGCCCGGCCCGGTGCGATCGGCAAAGCCGTGCCGGGGTTCGACGTGGCAGTGATTGACGAAGACGGTGTTGAGACCGACGGAGAAGGCGATATTGCGGTTCGCTGCGGTGCACCCTCTATGTTGTTGGAATATTGGAATAACCCCACAGAAACTGCCCGAAAGTTTCGCGGTGACTGGCTGGTGATGGGGGATCGCGGTGTGATCGAAGACGGTTTTTTACGGTTTGTAGGACGTGATGATGACGTCATCACCTCTGGCGGCTACCGCATCGGCCCGTCCGAGATTGAAGACTGTTTGCTGACGCATTCTGGCGTCGTAACGGTGGGTGTTGTCGGCAAACCTGATCCGCTGAGAACTGAAATTGTAAAAGCTTATGTTGTTCAAAAACAAGGCGTTAACCTTTCGGAAATAGATCTTCAGACATGGGTCAAGGATCGGCTGGCAAGCTATTCTTACCCAAGGGAAATCACGTTTGTAGACGAATTGCCTATGACGGTGACCGGCAAGGTCATCCGCAAAGAACTCAAAGCCCGCGCAACTGCCGAGGCAAAAATAGACATCTCGAAAGAGCAGGAGGCGACATGAAGCTTCAATCCCAAGCCATTGCTTCATCAGAGCAATTTAAAACCAACAAGGCGTCTCATACCCAAGCGCTTGAGCAAATTCGAGAGGCGGCAGCCCTTGCGGCGGCGGGTGGCGGTGAAAGATCGAGGGAACGCCATGTCAGTCGTGGCAAGATGTTACCCCGCGAACGGGTGGCCAACCTGCTTGATCCTGGCTCGCCCTTTCTTGAGGTCGGCGCGACGGCTGCGCATGGTCTATATGACAATGCAGCCCCCTGCGCGGGTGTGATTGCCGGCATCGGTCAGGTTCAGGGTCGACAAGTTATGGTTGTGTGCAACGATGCAACCGTTAAGGGCGGAACGTACTTCCCGATGACGGTCAAAAAGCATCTTAGGGCGCAAGAGATCGCCGAAGAAAACCACCTGCCTTGTATCTATCTTGTCGACAGCGGCGGTGCGAACCTTCCGCAGCAGGACGAAGTGTTTCCCGATCGTGACCACTTTGGCCGGATCTTTTACAATCAGGCCCGCATGTCCGCCAAAGGCATCGCGCAAATTGCTGTGGTCATGGGGTCGTGCACAGCTGGCGGGGCCTATGTGCCAGCAATGTCGGACGTGACGATTATCGTCAAAGAGCAAGGCACGATTTTCCTCGCCGGTCCGCCGCTGGTCAAAGCTGCAACGGGCGAAGTCGTCACCTCCGAGGATCTGGGCGGCGGTGATGTGCACACCCGCCTCTCCGGCGTCGCGGATTACCTTGCCGAAGACGACAGCCACGCCTTGGCACTGGCCCGCCGCGCGGTTGGCAATCTAGGTCCCGTCAAAGGGGCGTTGGTCAATCTGCAAAGCCCCGAAGATCCGGCCTATGATCCCGACGAAATTCTCGGTGTCGTGCCGGGTGATTTGCGCACGCCTTACGACATTCGCGAAGTCATTGCCCGAATGGTTGACGGATCGCGCTTTGACGAATTCAAAGCACGCTTTGGCGAAACCCTTGTAACTGGTTTCGCCCATGTGATGGGCATGCCGGTGGGGATTATCGCCAACAATGGCGTGCTCTTTTCCGAGGCTGCGCAAAAAGGGGCCCATTTTGTCGAACTGTGCTCACAGCGCGGCATTCCGCTGGTGTTTTTACAAAACATCACCGGCTTTATGGTCGGCCGTAAATATGAGAACGAGGGCATCGCCCGTCACGGTGCCAAAATGGTGACCGCCGTTGCCACCACCAATGTGCCGAAAATCACCATGCTTGTGGGGGGCTCTTTCGGGGCTGGAAACTATGGCATGTCAGGCCGGGCGTATCAGCCACGCTTTCTTTGGACATGGCCCAACAGCCGTATCTCCGTGATGGGCGGCGAACAGGCCGCAGGTGTTCTGGCAACTGTGAAACGGGACGGGATCGAACGCCGCGGCGAAAGCTGGTCCGCTGAGGATGAAGCCGAATTCAAACGCCCGACCATCGAGATGTTCGAGAGACAAGCACATCCCTTGTACGCCTCGGCCCGCCTTTGGGATGACGGTATCATTGACCCGCGCAAATCCCGCCAAACCTTGGCCCTGTCTTTGCGCGCCGCATTGAACGCCCCGATTGAGGAGACACGTTTCGGCGTGTTCCGCATGTGATGCCGTTCTTTGATTTCTTCTGTCTAAAAATATCCCGGGGAGCGCGAGGGGCTGGCCCCTCGCTTGCACCACGTGGTCGAGGAGACCGACAATGATTGATACTATCTTGATCGCCAACCGCGGTGAAATTGCCTGCCGCGTCATCGAAACAGCCTCAAAAATGGGGCTGCGCACTGTGGCTGTACATTCTGACGTTGACGCAGGTGCGAAACACGTTGCGATGGCCGACACCGCAATTTGCATCGGCGAAGCAGCACCCGCCGCAAGCTATCTGCGCGGCGATGCCATCATCGCGGCGGCCCAAGCCAGCGGAGCGCAATTGATCCATCCGGGCTATGGTTTCCTGTCCGAAAACCCGGATTTCGTAGACGCGGTCGAAGCGGCGGGTCTGATCTTTGTTGGCCCCTCGGCCCATGCGATCCGCTCTATGGGACTAAAAGACGCTGCCAAACGGCTGATGGACCATGCGGGGGTGCCGATCGTCCCGGGCTATATGGGCGAAAATCAGGACCCTGCGCATCTGAAATCAGCGGCTGATGGCATTGGGTATCCGGTCTTGATCAAGGCCGTTGCTGGCGGCGGCGGCAAAGGGATGCGCTTGGTCGAAGACCCTAAGGATTTCCTCGATGGGCTCACAAGCGCTCAGTCCGAAGCGCGTACCGCCTTTGGCAATGATCATGTGTTGATCGAAAAATACATTCAAAAACCGCGTCATATCGAAGTGCAGGTCTTTGGCGATGGCACTCATGCGGTGCATCTGTTTGAGCGCGATTGCTCGTTGCAGCGCCGCCACCAAAAAGTCATCGAAGAAGCCCCAGCGCCGGATATGCCCCCAAAAGTCCGCAAGGCTATGGGGGACGCGGCTGTCCGTGCCGCCGAAGCCATCGGCTACAAAGGGGCAGGGACGGTGGAATTCATTGTTGACGGGGCAAATGGCCTGCGTCCGGACGGGTTCTGGTTCATGGAAATGAACACGCGTTTGCAGGTCGAGCATCCCGTGTCGGAACTGATCACCGGTGTTGATCTGGTGGAATGGCAAATCCGGGTTGCCGCGGGCGAAAGCCTGCCTGCCCAACAAGACGAATTGTCAATCAATGGACATGCTTTCGAGGCGCGTCTTTACGCCGAGGACGTTCCAGCCGGTTTCTTACCTGCCACGGGCCGCCTTGCGCATTTGTCCTTTCCGGAAGGGGTGCGCGCCGATAGCGGTGTGCGCTCTGGTGATACCATTAGCCCGCATTACGATCCGATGATTGCCAAAGTGATTGTCCACGGACCAACCCGCGCTGTGGCTTTGCGGCAATTGGCACGCGGCTTGCGTGATACGCAAGTGGCGGGCACAGTGACCAATCTGTCCTTTCTCGGTGCCTTGGCCGAACACGAAGGATTTGGCCGCGGCGAAGTGGATACAGGCCTGATTGCCCGCGACCTTGAGGCATTGGTACAACAACCCGGGGTCAATCTGGTTGCACGGGGCTTGGCTGCCCTGATCGCGGCCGGTCTGACAGAGCCAGAGCAGACTTTGAGTGGTTTCACTTTATGGGAGCCCTTGCGCCGCACAGTTCTGATCGAAGAGGCCGGAGAGGCGCATGAGGTACAGCTGCGCCTTTCGGGAGCAAACACCTGCCTGATTGACACCGGCGGCGACACGATTACTGCACAGCGCAGCGATGCGGGTTGGACGTTGAATGGACAACGGGCACCCGAATTTGCTGTGGCCGGTGATGATATCACTGTGTTCGCAGACTATGGCCGCAGCTACCGCATAATTGACCCGTTGGCGCGCGATACCGCTGGCGGTGCGGATGCAACCTTGACCCTTGCCCCGATGCCGGGACGGGTGGTTTCTGTGCATGTGTCTGCTGGTGAAGCCGTATCCGAAGGTGACAAACTGGCCGTTCTTGAAGCCATGAAAATGGAACACACCATGTTGGCCGGCCGCGACGGCGTGATTGCCGAAGTTCTGGTTTCGGGTGGGGACCAAGTAGAGGCGGGGGCCCCGCTGATCCGTCTGGAAGACGAAGCAGAGGGCTAAACGCATTGCATGTCCCGCTGACAGGGGCATGCGATCAAACGAAAGGGAGGTTCCATGACTCAAGAGATCATTCGCGTCCACAATGTTCCGTATTCACGCGGGTTTCGGGTTCTTTGGCTGCTCGAAGAGCTGGGCCTGAGCTATGATGTTGTGAACTATAAGATCGGGGATCGCTCGATGCGTGAGGGCGGGCTGGACGCTTTGTCGCCTGCCACCCGTGTGCCAGCAATTGAAATCGGTGATTTGGTCATGGCCGAAAGCGGCGCGATTGTTCAGCACCTGATCGAGACCCACGGGCCGCAGTTCGGCCGCCCTGTTGGTGATCCAGAACGTCCGGCCTTTTTGCAGTGGCTGCATTATTCCGAAACCATGGCATCTTTGGTCGAGCAGTTGAACCTCAACCACGTGTTCTTGCGCCCACCTGCCAAGCCAAGCGCCATTGTGATCAAGCTAAACACAGCGCGCCTGCGCCAGTCACTGGCCGGAATGGAGGCGCGTTTGGGCAATCATGACTTCCTGCTGCCCGGAGGCTTTTCGGGGGCGGATATCATGATGGGTTTTAACCTGTATGCGGTTCCGTTCTACGTCGATTGCTCGGAATTCCCAAAGCTGTTGGCCTACCGAAAACGGCTTGAGGCGCGGCCAGCCTATCAAACGGCTTTGGCTAAGGAAGGCCCACAAGAATTCTACGACCGTGATTTCTATCCGGTCCCCGAAGAATAACCTGATCGCTCGGGCATAGGATAAAGAACATGTCGCAATATGTTGAAATATTTGAAGTAGGTCCACGTGATGGTCTGCAAAACGAAAAGCGGGAAATCCCAACTGCGGATAAAATCGCGCTTGTGGATTGCCTGAGCGGTGCCGGTTTCAAACGGATCGAATGCGCCAGTTTTGTCAGCCCGAAATGGGTGCCCCAAATGGCGGACAGTGCCGAGGTGCTGGCCGGGATTACGCGCGCCACAGACATTTCATATGCGGCGCTGACCCCGAATATGAAGGGTTTGGAAAACGCGATTGCCGCCAAGGCAGACGAGGTTGCGATCTTTGGCTCGGCCTCCGAAGGGTTCAGCAAGGCCAATATCAACGCCTCCATTGCCGAAAGTCTGGAGCGGTTCAAACCTGTGACCGAAGCGGCGAAGGCGGCAGGGTTGCCGGTACGGGGCTACGTGTCATGCGTTGTGGAATGCCCATATGACGGGGCCATAGATCCCGCCTCGGTGGCCCGTGTTGTGGCCGCCTTGCGCGATATGGGCTGCTATGAGGTGTCGCTGGGTGATACGATCGGGCGCGGCAAGCCCGAAGCGATCGCCGCAATGTTAGCTGCCGTGTTGCAAGAGCTACCGGCAACGCAACTGGCGGGGCATTTTCACGATACGGGCGGGCAGGCGCTTGCTAATATCGAAGTGGCTTTGGAAAAGGGGCTGCGGGTGTTTGATGCGGCGGTCGGCGGATTGGGTGGATGCCCTTATGCCCCCGGTGCCGCGGGCAATGTGGCCACCGAGGCGGTGCATGATCGCGTCTTGGCTTTGGGGTATGAAACCGGTCTCGACCGCACCATTTTAATGCAAGCCGCAGCAATGGCCCGCGCGATGCGAGGAGATGCCTAGATGTTTGAAACGATAGCAATCCAGACGGATGATCGCGGTGTGGCAACGCTGACGCTGGACCGTGCCGAAAAACACAATGCCATGTCGGCGCAGATGATCGCCGAATTGACACAGGCGGCGGTGCAGTTGGGCGCGGATGAAACCGTGCGGGCGGTTATTCTGACCGGCGCAGGCCGCAGTTTTTGCGCGGGTGGTGATTTGCGTTGGATGCAAGACCAGATGGCAGCGGATGCCGCGACACGCTTTGTCGAGGCGAAAAAACTGGCGATGATGCTCAAAGCGCTGAACGAGCTGCCAAAACCGTTGATTGGCCGCGTGCAGGGGCAGGCCTTTGGCGGCGGCGTTGGTATGGCGTCGGTCTGTGATGTGGCGATTGGCGTCGACACGGCCAAATTTGGCCTGACGGAAACCAAGCTGGGGCTGATCCCGGCCACCATCGGCCCCTATGTTCTGGCCCGCTTGGGCGAAGCTATGGCGCGGCGGGTCTTTATGTCTGCGCGCATCTTCAAGGCCGATGAGGCGGTGACCTTGGGCCTATTGGCCAAGGCGGTGCCTGCGGATGAACTGGACGCCGCTGTCGAAGCCGAAGTCGCCCCCTATCTTTCCGTAGCTCCGGGCGCGGTGGCCGAGGCCAAGCGCTTTACCCGCTGGCTTGGCCAACCCATCACCGAAGAGATTATTGATCAGACCATTCAAGGGCTCGTCGATCGGTGGGAAGGGGCCGAAGCCCAAGAGGGAATCGGAGCCTTTTTCGACAAACGCAAACCCGCCTGGCTGCGCTAGTCTATTCGGCACAGACCGCGATTTTGGAGACAATCCAATAGACTTCGGTCTCTTGCTTATAGAGACCGATTTCGAGCGCCTGCGGAGAGTTTTCAGGATTGATGTGCAGCCAAAGGTGGTGCGGCGTGCCATCGGCTGACAAAAAGTCCACTCCGACTCCTTCGTCGACGCTGTCGCGTATGTCTTCACATGAATAACTGCGTGGCGGCGTTCCTATAATTTCAACGCGGTCGGCGACTGCGCAAAGGGCAATGTCGCGCTCAAAGCGAATATGGCGGACGTTTTCTGGCAATTCCAGAAATCCGCCTGCGATGGGGGCTATCCCGAGTTCCTGGCTTTCGCCGTCGCAGTCATGGCCTTGGGATCTGGTTTGTGTTTGGTTTTCCGCCAGAACCACGGGCGGATTTGAAGACTTCGCTGGTGGCATCAATGGCTGCGAAAAAAGGGCTGTCATGCTTGATAACAAGGTGAAAATTGCAATAAATTGGGTCATAAATCGGGGCTCCTACAAAAAACAGGTTGGGAAATTGCCGCGGGATGTCGTCTAGGATACCATAGATCGAAGCTATTTCGAAACGGGGGCATTATGACCACTCAGATTGCTCATTTATTTGCGACAGGTTGTATCGCAATCTGTTTCTTTCAAATCGCGCTGATCGCAGGTGCACCTTTGGGGGAATTCACCCAAGGAGGCCAGAATCGCGGAGCCTTGCCGCTGAGTGGCCGCGTTATTGCCGCCGTATCGATTCCCATTTTGGTGTTTTGTGGTTTGGCAATTGTGTCTGCCGCCGGCTTTCCGGGGCTGAACTGGTCGCGAAAGGCAGGGTGGGTGGCCCTTGCTGTTATGACAATAAGCGCAATTTTGAACTGGATCACCCCCAGCGCCAAAGAGCGGGCCGTTTGGGGTCCGATAATGACCGTTATGGCCGGATTTTCGGCGCATGTGATGATCGCAACCGGAGATCTGGGTTGAAGTGAGGCAGGCAAAGAAATCTGTTTCCGCGACGCATGCGCGCGCCTTACGCTGGAACTGGACTGTGGTGTCTGTAGTAAGTGCTTGTTATTAATAGGTACAAATGAAAGTTGGGCCTCTGTTCGTGGTTGATATCAAACTATTGAATATCTCTGCGCCTTGTTGACCCTGCCTGCCCATAGGGCTAAGGCATGCCTGAACCGATTTGCGCGTTTTCGCGCCTTAGAAGGAGCCGCCTCGTGGAAGAGATGCTGCGGGAATACCTTCCCATCCTCGTCTTTACGGCCATTGCCGTAGCCATTGGTCTTGTTTTTCTATTCGCTGCGATTCTGATTGCGGTGCGGAACCCGGACCCGGAAAAAGTGTCGGCCTACGAATGCGGATTCAACGCATTTGACGACGCCCGAATGAAATTCGACGTCAGGTTTTACCTCGTTGCGATCTTGTTTATCATCTTTGATCTTGAAATTGCCTTCCTGTTCCCATGGGCGGTGGCGTTGCAGGACATCTCGATGGTGGGCTTTTGGTCAATGATTGTATTCCTCGGAGTATTGACCATCGGATTTGCTTACGAATGGAAGAAAGGGGCGCTCGAATGGGAGTGATGACAGGGACCCAGGTTGGCGCGGACAAAGAAGTCGCCACTCAGGCCATCAACCGCGAACTGCAGGACAAAGGTTTTCTGCTGACTTCGACGGAAGACATCATTAACTGGGCGCGCACCGGCTCGCTGCACTGGATGACCTTCGGGTTGGCCTGCTGTGCGGTTGAAATGATGCACACCTCAATGCCGCGGTATGACGCCGAACGGTATGGGATTGCCCCGCGCGCCAGCCCCCGTCAGTCCGACCTGATGATTGTGGCTGGAACGCTGACCAACAAAATGGCTCCGGCATTGCGCAAGGTTTATGACCAGATGCCGGAACCGCGTTATGTGTTGTCGATGGGCAGCTGCGCCAATGGCGGCGGCTACTATCACTACAGCTATTCGGTTGTGCGCGGCTGTGATCGCATTGTGCCTGTTGATGTCTATGTGCCGGGCTGCCCGCCTACGGCTGAGGCGCTGCTGTATGGCCTGATGACGCTGCAAAAGAAAATCCGCCGGACGGGGACTCTTGTACGATGACCGAAGCACTTAAAGAACTGGGCGCATTGATCGAAGCCAAGCGCCCCGATTGCGTCCTTGGCTATAGCATCGCGTTTGACGAGCTGACTGTTGATGTGGCTCCGGCCAATATCAAAGGGTTTGTTGAGTTCCTAAAAACCGACCAGAACTGCAAATTTTCGTCACTGGTGGATATCACCGGAATCGATTTCCCGGAGCGCGGCAAGCGGTTCGACATCATCTATCACTTCTTGTCGATGTACCAAAACCACCGCATCCGGTTGCGGGTGTCGGTGCGCGAAGATGAAATGGTGCCGTCGATTGTGGATGTGCACCCCTCGGCCAACTGGTTCGAGCGCGAAGTTTTTGACATGTTCGGCGTGCTGTTTTCCGGCCACCCCGACCTGCGCCGTATTCTGACCGACTACGGGTTCCGTGGCTATCCGCTGCGCAAGGATTTCCCAACCACCGGTTATACCGAAGTGCGTTATGACGAAGAGCTGAAACGCGTCGTCTATGAACCCGTTTCACTGGTTCAGGAATACCGTCAGTTTGATTTCATGTCTCCCTGGGAGGGCGCGAAATACGTGCTGCCCGGTGATGAGAAGCAAGAAGAGGCGAAATGATGGACGGCTCCAAAGGTTTCGACGACGCCCAGACGGGCGAACAGAAAATCCGCAATTTCAACATCAACTTCGGGCCTCAGCATCCGGCGGCACACGGCGTGTTGCGCATGGTGCTTGAGCTGGACGGCGAGATTGTTGAACGTGCAGATCCGCATATTGGCCTGCTGCACCGCGGGACCGAAAAGCTCATGGAGAGCCGGACCTATTTGCAAAACCTGCCTTATCTGGACCGCCTCGACTACGTGGCCCCGATGAATCAGGAACATGCTTGGTGTCTGGCGATTGAAAAGCTGACCGGTGTCGAAGTCCCGCGTCGCGGCTCTTTGATCCGCGTGCTGTTTTCGGAAATTGGGCGGGTACTGAACCACCTGTTGAACGTGACTACGCAGGCGATGGACGTGGGGGCGCTGACGCCGCCGCTCTGGGGCTTTGAAGAGCGTGAGAAACTCATGATCTTTTACGAGCGCGCATGCGGTGCCCGTCTTCACGCCAATTATTTCCGCCCCGGCGGTGTCCACCAAGACCTGCCTCAGGCACTGTTGGATGATATCGTCGAATGGTGCGGGACGTTTCCGGCTGTACTCGAAGATATCGACGGCTTGCTGACGGAAAACCGGATTTTCAAGCAGCGGAACTGCGATATCGGTGTGATTTCTGAACAAGAGATCCTCGATTGGGGCTATTCCGGTGTTATGGTGCGCGGCTCCGGCCTTGCTTGGGATTTGCGCCGCTCGCAGCCCTATGAGTGCTACGATGAATTCGAGTTCCAGGTGCCTATCGGCAAAAACGGCGATTGCTACGACCGTTATCTTGTCCGCATGGAAGAAATGCGCCAGTCGGTGTCGATCATCCTGCAAGCTATTGAAAAGCTGAATGCCCCCGAAGGGCAGGGCGATGTTCTGGCCCGTGGCAAGATCACACCTCCGAAGCGCGCGGATATGAAAACCTCGATGGAAAGCCTGATCCACCACTTCAAGCTCTACACCGAAGGGTTCAAAGTTCCTGCTGGTGAAGTTTATGCCTGCGTAGAAGCGCCCAAAGGCGAATTTGGCGTGTTCATGGTCTCGGATGGCACCAATAAACCATACCGTGCAAAACTACGGGCACCCGGGTTCTTGCATCTGCAATCCATGGATCACGTGGCCAAGGGACACCAGCTTGCTGATGTTGCGGCGATCATCGGTACCATGGACGTTGTGTTTGGGGAAATCGACAGATGATGATACGGGCGGCGGTCCTTCTTTCGGCCGCTATGGCCCTTCCGCTTTCGGCGGAAGGGATTCCTGTGTTTGACGAAACCTTGGGGTTTGAAATCTCGGGGCTTGCCTTGGATGGCGGGCTTTTGGTGAACAATGCTGGGCAGGGGTTCTTTTGCGATGTCGATGACAGCGAAAAGGCCACCCATCTGGTTTTGAGGTCGTGCATTCCGTTTCTTGGACCTTTGGCTGCGGCTGCGTTGAATGATTCATCATCAGCAGATGGTCCGCTGGAAGCCGGTTTTGTCGCTGGTCTGGAAACTCTTCCCGAACCCGCCTTTACGCCCGCGATTGTTGATGCCTTTACCGAAATGGGCTGTGTGATCGATTTTAATGGCGGCGAAGATGCCTTTATCGCTGAGGTGGCGCATCAATTGGCGCGTTCAACCGGCTATACCGGTCCGGTCACTGATGTATCCTTCGAGGCTGTCAAACATTTGTCTGAACCCGCGGCAGACGCAATGGTAGAGCAAGGCCGCATTGTTTTGGACCGCGATGCCATGACCGCCACGTTTACCGAGTGTCAGTGACGGGCGTTGATATCGCCCAGTGTGACTTAAAGAATGCCCAGAAAGGCTGAAGATGAAGAAACTCGTTCCCGCTCTTGCTGCAATGGCTTTGACAACGGCCTGTGTGATGCCCCCCAAAGATGTGACCGACGAAGATCTGGTCGCCTATGATGCGGCTGTGGCTTCGATCGGGTGCGATCTTCGGTCCGAGTCTGATTACCTGCCTGTTGAATTGCAAACGGGCCTGACACGCGAAAAAATCATTGAAATCGGTCAATACAAACTCTCGACCGAAGAAGTTGTGGCATTGGAAGGCGGCGGTGTCCGTCTTGTCACTGGTGCCTGCGCGCCCACAGCGGCGTAATCCCAATTCGCCAAAGGGTGCGCGGCATCCTTTGGCATGAAAACAAACAGTCACCGGGCGTTGACCTTTGTCCGGATAGCCAACCGAAAGACCAAAGATATGCTGCGTCGTTTGCACTCCGAACAACCTGAAAGCTTTGAATTCACACCGGCCAATCTGGCCTGGGCCCAAAGTCAGGTCAGCAAGTATCCGCAAGGCCGTCAGGCCAGCGCGATTATTCCGCTGCTCTGGCGCGCGCAAGAACAAGAAGGCTGGCTGACCCGCCCCGCTATTGAATATGTCGCGGACATGCTGGACATGGCCTATATTCGTGCGCTCGAAGTGGCGTCTTTCTACTTTATGTTCCAGCTGCAACCGGTTGGATCCGTCGCCCACATCCAGATTTGCGGTACGCTGTCTTGTATGATTTGCGGCGCAGAAGATCTGATGGCGGTTTGCAAAGACAAGATTGCCGCCAAGCCACACGCATTGTCAGCCGACGGCAAATTCAGTTGGGAAGAAGTCGAATGTCTGGGCGCTTGTACCAATGCTCCGATGGCGCAAATCGGCAAAGATTATTACGAAGATCTGACCGCCGAAAAGCTAGGTCAGTTACTGGATGATATGGCCGCTGGAAAAGTGCCTCAGGTTGGTCCGCAAAATGGACGTTTTGCGGCAGAGCCGTCTTCTGGGATTTCGTCACTGACGGAATTTGTGAATGGCTCGATCAAGCTGAATGCCTCGGCGCAACTTGCAGCCGAAATCGGTGATACAATCAAGCGGATCGACGGCACAGAAGTTCCGGTTATTCAAGGTTGGGAAGATCAGTCTGACGGCGGCGCAGAGGCGGCGATTGCCTCGGTCGGGACACCTGCAAACACAGCTACGGCCCCTAAGGCACCCGCGGTGAAACCTGCTGCTGTGGCCGAAGAGACCGTGGAAACAGCCCCCGCCGAGCCGCTTTTGAAAGCGTCTAAACCACTTGCCGGTCAGGCGGAGCTGGCTGGGAAAAAAGGCACCTGGCGCTATGAAGGCGGCGATAAACCTGCGTCAGAGGGTCAAAAAGCCGAAAAACCTGCGGCTACGACCAATGTCGCGGACACCCCTTCAGAGCAGGCGGAAGGTGAGAAACCTTCGACTTTGGACGCAGCCCGAGAGGGCGGTGCAGATGATCTGAAACTGATCAAGGGCGTTGGCCCAAAGCTGGAAAAAATGCTTAATTCCATGGGGTTCTACCACTTTGACCAAGTCGCGTCCTGGAAGGCGAGCGAGTTGGCTTGGGTGGATCAAAACCTTGAAGGTTTCAAGGGCCGCGCGACTCGGGACGAATGGGTGGCGCAAGCCAAAACCCTTGCGTCAGGGGAAGAAACCGAATTTGCTACCCGTGCTAAAAAGGACGACATCTATAAAGACTAGATGTGCATAGACGCGGATAGGGAGATTCGAAGATGAGCAACGTGACTGGCGGGCAGGGATGCCCGATGAAATGTTGGTCAGCGGCAGGGGTGATCGGTGTTGTGACAGCACTGATCCTGATTGCTGTGGCTGGCAAGGGTGTAATGGCAGGTTTGATCCTTGGGATCTTGGCAGCGGTGCTGCTTGGGCTGCTGTTCACGTGGTTATTTTGTGCTCCCGTTCCCGCGATTGGTGCATCCGGCAATGTCGCTGACGCAGCGGTTGCCTCTGCCGAACCGGCGGCTGTGACGCCATCCCCAGCCCCGATTGCACAGCCGGTTGTGGCTGAGCCGGTGGCTGCAGTTCCCGAAAAGCCGGTTGAAGCCGCGCCCGTTGTGGCGGAAGCGGCTGACGCAGCTGCGGATGTTAAAGAGTCAGAGGTCGAGGCTTCAGATACGGTTGTAAAGCCAACCGCCGCTCTGGCAGGGCAAGACGAATTGTCCGGTAAAAAAGGCGATTGGCGCTACGAAGGCGGCGAAGCGCCTCAGACAGAGACCACTGAGGCGGCGCAAGCCCCGGACGCTCCGGTTGCAGCCGAATCTGTTGTTAAACCGTCAACAGCTTTGGCCGGTCAGGCTGAACTTGCCGAAAAAAAGGGCACTTGGCGCTATGAGGGCGGCGATGCTTTGCCCAAAGCGGATGAAAGCCCTGCGGTTGATGCTGGTAAAGACTATGACGGCGACGGCATTTTGGAAGGCACCGAAGAGGGCACGCGCCCTGCGTTGTTGGACGGGCCGGGTGAAGGCGGTGCGGATAATCTCAAAGAGATCAAAGGCATCGGACCGAAGCTTGAAAAAGTGTGCCATGGTCTTGGCGTCTATCACTTTAGCCAGATTGCAGCATGGAACGAAGATGAAGTCGCTTGGGCCAACGCCAATCTGGTTGGTTTCAAAGGCCGGGTAACCCGTGACAACTGGGTTGAGCAGGCAAAAATACTGGCAGCGGGCGGCGAGACGGAATTCTCGAAACGCGTTGACAAAGGCGGGGTCTACTAGGACCCTGCGACACCACTATGTCTTGCGTGCTGCGCTGCAGTATGCGAGGCGTAAACCGGCACTGTTGGGGAGGAACGGGGCTTTAATTGCGCAGACGGTCTGCGCTTTTTAATTGCTTGGAGCGATGACGTGACCATTACGACCCCCATGATGAAGATGACACCAGATTTTACACCTGTTGCCCGTGCATTCGCACTGCAAACCCGTATCGCCGGACAATCGAGCGAAACGATGATGCGTTTGGCGATGTTGCCTTGGAACAGCTGGACTGCTGGCGTGACTGCTTTGAAGACAACTCCGGCAGCGAAACCTGCTGCCAAACCCCAAGCCGCCCCTGTTGCGGTGGCCAAGAAAGCCGCGGTTGCCAAGCCATTGGCCAAAAAAGCTGCACCAAAGACGCCAGAGAAATCCGTTGCAGACGTCGCTGCGAAACCTGTAGCGCTGGTCGCCGAAACACCTGTTGCTGCAAAGCCGGTCGCTGTGAAGCCCGAGGCTGCTGCCCCGGTGGCTCCGGCGAAAATCGTTGCTGCACCTGTCGCTGACAAGCCGGTTGCAAAAGCCAAACCTGTTGATTCGAAACCTGCCGCGCCCGTTGCCGCAGTGGTTGCAGAGACCAAGCCCGTACCAAAGGCCGCGGCCAAAGTTGAAGCCAAGCCGGAAATCAAAGCCGCAGCCAAGGTCGCGCCAAAGGCAGAGACCAAAGCCGATGCAGACAAGCCTGCGATGCTTAAGGCGGCGCGTAACGGCCAGCCGGATGACCTAACGCAATTGAAAGGTGTTGGCCCCAAGTTGGCTTTGGCCTTGCAAGAGGCGGGCATCTACCACTACGACCAGATCGCGGAATGGACAGATGTTCAAACCGCTTGGGTTGACGAAAATATCGCTGGTGTGCGTGGCCGTGCGTCGCGCAATGAATGGGTCGAACAGGCCCTAGAACTGGCAACGGCATAAACCTTGGGGGCGGACATGCGCGATAAGGCCAATCAGGCACGGCAGGGACGGGCGATTTCGCTTGTGATTGCAGGTGTTGCGATTGGCTGGATCGCCATGACCGCCCTTGGGCAAGCGTTGGATTGGACCCAGCGCACACGCGTCTTGTTTGATCTTTTGGCTTTGGCCGGATTCGCAATGGCGATATGGATGATTTACGGACTCTGGCGGGATCGCCAGAAAGACAAGGACTAGGGTGGCTATGCTTCAGGATCAGGATCGGATCTTTACCAACCTCTACGGAATGCATGACCGGACACTGGCCGGCGCGCAAAAGCGCGGCCATTGGGATGGGACTGCGAAGATCATTCAAAACGGACGCGATTGGATCATTGATCAAATGAAGGCGTCGGGCCTGCGTGGTCGCGGCGGGGCGGGTTTCCCGACCGGTCTGAAATGGTCCTTCATGCCAAAAGAAAGCGACGGTCGCCCGTCCTATTTGGTGGTGAACGCAGACGAATCCGAGCCAGGCACCTGTAAAGACCGCGAAATCATGCGCCATGATCCGCATACGCTGATCGAAGGGTGCTTGATCGCCTCTTTCGCGATGCAGGCCAACAAATGCTACATCTACATTCGCGGCGAATACATCCGCGAAAAAGAAGCGCTGCAAGCGGCAATCGACGAAGCCTATGAAGCGGGTTTGCTGGGTAAGAACGCTGCTGGCTCTGGCTGGGACTTTGATTTGTTCCTGCATCATGGAGCTGGCGCGTATATTTGCGGTGAAGAAACCGCTTTGCTTGAAAGCCTTGAAGGCAAGAAGGGCATGCCGCGGATGAAACCGCCATTCCCTGCGGGCTCTGGCCTGTATGGTTGCCCGACCACGGTGAACAATGTCGAATCAATCGCAGTTGTTCCAACTATTTTGCGCCGCGGCCCTGAATGGTTTGCGGGCTTTGGCCGTCAGAACAACGCGGGTACAAAGCTGTTTGCGATTTCCGGCCACGTCAACAACCCATGTGTTGTTGAAGAGGCGATGTCGATTTCCTTCGAAGAGCTGATCGAGAAGCACTGCGGTGGTATTCGCGGCGGTTGGGACAATCTGCTGGCAGTAATTCCCGGCGGGTCGTCGGTACCTTGTGTGCGCGGTGAGCACATGAAAGACGCGATCATGGATTTCGACTACCTGCGCGGCGAACTTGGCTCCGGCCTTGGGACTGCGGCGGTGATCGTCATGGACAAACAGACTGACATAATCAAAGCGATCTGGCGTCTGTCCAAGTTTTACAAACATGAAAGCTGCGGCCAGTGTACCCCTTGCCGCGAAGGCACGGGCTGGATGATGCGCGTGATGGATCGTTTGGTGCGCGGCGAAGCAGACGTCGAAGAAATCGATATGCTTTGGGACGTGACCAAGCAGGTCGAAGGCCACACAATTTGCGCCCTTGGCGATGCGGCTGCTTGGCCGATTCAGGGTTTGATCCGCAACTTCCGCGAGGAAATTGAAGACCGGATCAAAGCTCAAAAGTCCGGAAAAGTCAGCGCAATCGCGGCTGAGTAACAGACAGTTCCAAGACGTATCAGGCGGGGGCATTTTGTGTCCCCGTTTTGAGTCTGCGTCCTATCCCATGCAAACCGAATGCGTTTGTGAACTCTGTAGGCTTGACCTATTGTCACGCAAACGCAAAACTGATTGTTGCCAAGACATTCATTTGGCTTATTGATTTATGTCGTTTAGAGTATCATCACAGCTTTTAGCCGCAATTTCGCGCCGCTGTGCAGAGGAGGCCAATCATGGAACGTCTTGCAATTTTAGTAATGATGGGGCTCGCGGTCTCTGGGTGTTCGAACATTGGCCTGCTGTCGCATAAAAATGATCCCATGTTTGATGGCATCCGGTTTGGCGGCAAAGCCAAGGCGCAAGATGCGAATACGGAGCGCCAGCATTTTGTTTCAACGGTCAAACCCGTTTCGAAGTCATTCGACGGCGCACGTGAGGCCGCGGAATACAAAGGTATTCGTCATTGTATTGAATACTTTGGTACGTCTGAAATCGACTGGCAGGTTGGCCCGGATACAGATCCAGCCGCACTTGTGATTGAAAATGATAGCGTGACCTATATGGGCACATGCCGCGACGCATAGGCGGAAAACTGGCCTCGATTGGTCGAAACTTGCCGATTTTCAGGCAAATAGCCCGCTGATATTGAATAACACAACAGGTTGCACCCATGTTTGGGGGACTTAGTAACCTTGGAGGCCGCCGATGCGCCCGATTCCCGTTGTTGTGTTTACCCTTGTCCTTGCTTTGACCTTTCCCCTAGCGGGCCCCGCCTTGGCAAAGGTTCCGCTGAGCAAAGTCTCCGCGATTGATGATTCCCTGATGGAGGTCGCGATCGCTGACGAGATTCGCAAGCAGTGCAATGGTATTAGCGCACGCATGTTTCGTGCCTTGGGCCGGCTTGAGGATTTGAAGGCCTTGGCGCTTTCGATGGGTTACAGCAAAAAAGAAATCGAAGACTATGTGACGTCGAAGTCGGAAAAACGGCGTATGCGCAGCAAGGCAGAGGCGTTTTTGTCCGGGCAGGGCGTTAACCCTAAGGACAAATCGCAATTATGCCGGTTTGGCTCGGCCGAGATGAAACGCGGCACTGGGATCGGCACATTGCTGCGGTAATTGCGCAATTTTGACGCAAGGCCAGGCCGGGGGGCTTTGGCGGGCGGTGCGCGTGTTTTCAGGTTTGGCCCCGTATCTGTTAACTATGCTTACCAATACGGGGCTATTTCTTGAATATACATTCATAAATATGCATTTAACCGACCCCAATTCCGAGGGGGCGCGGCGATTTTTCCCGCTTTTCCTGCCTCTAACGTCTGGCGCTGCACGTGCACACAGGCTAGAAGGCGAAGGACCGCAGCCTGCCATAAAGGTGCGCTGTGCCAGCCATTAACGTGGAAGGGCCGGGCATGTCCGAATTGCGCAAGATCATCATTGATGACCATGAAGTAGAAGTAGATGGTGCGTTGACGCTCATCCAGGCTTGTGAAGAAGCCGGGATCGAGGTGCCGCGCTTCTGCTATCACGAACGACTCTCTATCGCAGGCAATTGCCGGATGTGCTTGGTCGAGGTTGTGGGCGGTCCGCCCAAGCCCGCCGCGTCCTGCGCGATGCAGGTGCGCGATTTGCGCCCTGGCCCTGAAGGGCAGCCTCCGGTTGTAAAAACCAATTCCCCCATGGTCAAAAAGGCCCGCGAAGGTGTGATGGAGTTTATGCTCATCAACCATCCGCTGGACTGCCCGATTTGTGATCAGGGCGGCGAATGTGACCTGCAAGACCAAGCTGTGGCTTACGGGGTGGATTTCTCACGCTTTACCGAAGCCAAGCGGGCGGTTGACGATCTCGACCTCGGACCTTTGGTTGAAACGCACATGACACGCTGCATCAGCTGCACGCGCTGTGTTCGCTTCACATCTGAAGTGGCGGGAATCACCCAGATGGGCCAAACGGGTCGCGGCGAAGACGCCGAGATCACAAGCTATCTGAACCAGACGCTTGATTCGAATCTGCAAGGCAACATCATTGACCTGTGTCCGGTTGGGGCGCTGGTTTCAAAACCCTATGCCTTTACTGCCCGTCCGTGGGAATTGACCAAGACCGAAACCATCGATGTGATGGACGCGCTAGGATCAAACATCCGTGTTGATACCAAGGGCCGTGAAGTGAAGCGGATTTTACCGCGCAACCATGACGGTGTGAATGAGGAATGGATTTCCGACAAGTCGCGTTTCGTCTGGGATGGTTTGCGCCGCCAACGCTTGGATACACCTTATATCCGTGAGAACGGAAAATTACGTCCGGCCACTTGGCCAGAGGCTTTGGGTGCTGCGGCTGTTGCCATCAAGGGCGCTTCTAAACTTGGGGCGCTTGTTGGCGACCTTGCCTCGACCGAAGCGGCGTTCAGCGTCAAGCAACTGGTCGAAGGGCAGGGCGGTATCGTCGAATGCCGTGTCGATGGCGCGCGTCTTCCTGCGGGCAACCGCTCTGGTTACGTTGGCACGGCCAGCATCGAAGACATTGATACTGCCAAGTATATCATGTTGATCGGCACAAACCCGCGCGAAGAAGCGCCGGTGTTGAATGCCCGCCTGCGCAAGTCTTGGATCAACGGCGCAAACGTTGCGTTGATTGGTGAAAAGGTCGACCTGACCTTTGACTATGTCCACATGGGCACCGACCGCTCTGCGCTTGAAAAGCTCACTGAACATGAATTTGGCGAAGTCCGCGATGTGCCTTCATTGGTGATCGTTGGCCAAGGCGCTTTGACCGAAGCAGACGGCGCTGCTGTTCTGGCTGCCGCCCAACAAGTGGTTGAACGCACCAACGGCAAATTGCTTGTGTTGCACACAGCGGCTGGTCGGGTTGGCGCACTGGATGTTGGCGCAGTCAATGATGGCGGGCGCAACGCCGTGTCGGATTGCGATGTCATCTATAACCTTGGCGCGGATGAAGTTGAAATCGCTGCCGGTGCATTTGTTATCTATCAAGGGTCGCATGGGGATCGCGGGGCACACCGTGCCGATGTGATCTTGCCAAGCGCGGCCTATACCGAAGAAAACGGTTTGTTTGTAAACACCGAAGGGCGTCCGCAACTTGCGATGCGCGCGGGGTTTGCACCGGGTGAAGCCAAGGAAAACTGGGCTATCTTGCGTGCCTTGAGCGCCGAGATCGAAGCGACCCAGCCTTGGGATAGCCTTGCAGCATTGCGTCAGGCATTGATTGAGGCGGTTCCGCACTTGGCCAAAGTGGACACTGTGCCGGAAAATGACTGGCAGGCGGAAGCAATGGACAAGCTGGGCAAGGCGGATTTCCGCAATGCAGTCAGTGACTTCTATTTGACCAACCCGATTGCACGGGCGTCGAGCCTGATGGCTGATCTGTCGCGTTCCGCAAAAGAACGTGCCAACACGCCTTTGGCGGCCGAATAAGCAATGCGCAACGTCGCCCTCATATCCCTTGTTGGCATGGCCAGCAGCCTTAGCGCCTGTACGGAACAATCCGAACAGGTCGAGCTGCCCTTTGTCCCGGAATATGGCGGTGTCGAAACGCGGCTTTTGGATGGTGATCTTGTGAACTTCCACGTGAAAATGCGCGGTGCGCGTACGGTCACGGATGTGGATGACTATGCCGAATGTGCGGCGGCGCAATATGCGTTGATCCGCGGTTACGGCTTTGCGCGGCATTTGCGCACGACTGTGAACGAAGAGGGTGGCCTCTGGCGAGGAGATGCGGTTTATACCATCTCGCCGGCGCTGCCCCGCGGGCTAAAGACGATCGACGCAGAAGTCGTCGCCTCGGCCTGTACTGAGAACGGAATACCGATGGTATGAGGACCTGATGGCTGAATTCTTTACCACAACCTACCTAGGCATCGCGATTGTGATCGTGGCACAAATTCTCGCGGTTCTTGTACCACTGCTGGTGGCCTTGGCCTTTTTGATGTGGGGCGACCGCAAAATCTGGGCGGCTGTCCAGATGCGCAAAGGCCCGAACGTCGTTGGTTTCTTTGGACTTGCCCAAAGTTTCGCCGACTTCATCAAATATATCGTCAAAGAAGTCGTAGTGCCTGCGGGCGCAGACCGCTTTGTCTATTTCTTGGCCCCGATGATTTCTTTGGTGATGAGCTTCATCGCCTGGGCAGTGATCCCCTTTAATGACGGCTGGGTGATTTCGGATCTGAACATCGCCATTCTTTACGTCTTTGCAGTTTCCTCTTTGGAAGTTTACGGCGTGATTATGGGCGGTTGGGCGTCGAACTCGAAATATCCTTTCTTGGGGTCTCTGCGCTCTGCGGCGCAGATGGTTTCCTACGAAGTGTCGATCGGTTTGATCATCATTGGTGTTGTCATCTCCTCTGGATCTATGAACTTTGGCGAAATCATCAAGGCCCAGGATGGAATGGGTTTGCTCAGCTGGTACTGGATCCCGCATTTCCCGATGCTGATCTTGTTCTTTGTCTCGGCTCTGGCAGAGACCAACCGCCCTCCGTTTGACCTTCCCGAAGCGGAATCAGAACTGGTGGCTGGCTATCAGGTTGAATACAGCTCGACACCTTTCTTGCTCTTTATGATTGGCGAACTGACCGCTGTTGTTTTGATGTGCGCACTGATCTCGGTGATGTTCTTCGGCGGCTGGTTGTCCCCGATCGAAGGTTTGCCAGACGGTTTGTTCTGGATGGTCATCAAAATGATCATCGTCTTCTTCTTCTTCTCGATGGTGAAGGCGATCACACCGCGCTACCGCTACGATCAGTTGATGCGTCTGGGTTGGAAAGTATTCTTGCCAATGTCGTTGTTCTGGGTGGTCTTTGTGGCCTTCGCGGCAAAGTTCGACTGGTTCTGGGGCATCTACGCCCGCTTCGTAACCGGGAGCTGATGGGTGAAATTGGCAAAGTGTTCAGCAGATTTGGTCAAAGGGGGTGCCCGAGGCACCCCTGAAACGCCGGTGCTGACATGTGCTTTGTTTCAGGATTTGGAGGCAGTATGAGCGATCTAAAAGATAGCCTTTTGAATGCAAAATACATCGACATCATTTCGCTTGCGGATTTTGTCGTTCGTGATTGCGGTCTGCCGGATATGGACGAAGACGGCAATTTGATGCCGCAAGCCAACGAAGTTGCAGCGGCCTTGTTTCGCTGGGCTGCCGGAGCACATGCGGCGCCCGGCACACTAGAGACACTGGATGATGCCGCCACCGTGGATGCATCCTTTGATGAATTTGATGAAAACGGGGATCCGCTGATGGATGCGGAGACTGCCGAAAAGCGAGAGGCCGAAATCAAGGCCCAAGCCGAGGAGACAAATTGATGGCAACCATCGATTATGGCCGCGCTGCCAAATATTTTCTGCTGGCAGACTTTGTTAAGGGGTTCCAACTTGGGTTCAAATACTTTTTTGCCCCCAAGGTGACGCTGAACTATCCACACGAGAAGGGGCCTTTGTCGCCTCGGTTCCGCGGTGAACACGTGTTGCGCCGGTATCCTAATGGTGAAGAACGCTGCATCGCCTGTAAGCTTTGTGAAGCGATATGTCCTGCTCAGGCGATCACCATTGATGCTGAACCTCGCGAAGACGGTTCGCGTCGGACCACGCGGTATGACATCGACATGACCAAATGCATCTACTGCGGTTTCTGCCAAGAAGCCTGTCCGGTGGACGCGGTGGTCGAAGGTCCCAATTTCGAATTCGCCACGGAATCGCGCGAAGAACTGTTCTACGACAAAGCAAAACTGCTTGAGAACGGTGATCGCTGGGAGGCCGAAATCGCCCGCAACCTCGAACTTGATGCTCCTTACCGCTAAGGCCCGATTGTTATGATCCTCCGTTCTTCCCTTGTTGCGCTATGTGCCGTCGCCGTTCAGGCGTCTTCGGCCAGCTCGGCTGTGGCAGCGGATGATATGGGCAGTGCCGGTTGGATCGCTCAGCGGGCGCAGTTGTTTTCGCAGGTTTGTATGGCTGCGGCACCGACGTTTCTGGATTTTGAAACGCACGCAAAGGCGGCTTCGTTGAGCGAGACTGAAAACGGATGGCATATGGCGCCTGAGGTTTTGATCGACGTTTTGCAACACGATAGCTTTTGCAGCTGCTTCATGACCGTGATGGCCCCTGATCAAACTGCAATGATCACTGCGATCCACGCGCAATTGATGCAGGATTATGGCAGTGATTATAGCGGACCGAAATCCGGCCTTGCGACGGTCGCGCCGTTTGATCGTTCCGGAGTAGAGGTCGTATCGATCCTTGAGCCCCGTGAATTCAACGGAGACAAATGGGTTGCCGCGCGCCTATCGGTGTTTGGCACCTGTGCAGAGGCGGAGAAAACCAAATGAGTGACGGAAAAACCCCCTTTGAGCTGATGATGGAACAGGCTCAGGAAATGACCAAGGCCTTTAATCCGGCCATGACGTCGTTCGATCCCAAGGGCATGGAAAAGCTTTGGCCAACGATGGGCAAAGATGCCATGGAGATGTTTTTCGGCAAGGGGATGTCCAAGAATGGTTTGGACGCCAAAACCCGCCTTTTGCTGACCCTGGCTGGTCTGACAATGCAAGGTGCACAGGCCGAAGCGCCTTTGCGCCTGACGGTTCGCCATGCCCTTGAGGCTGGTGCCACCGAAGAAGAAATCGCCGAAACAATCGCACAAATGTCGATGTTCGCTGGAATTCCCGCCATGACACGGGCCATGGAAATGGCAAAATCTGTCATGGCAGATCAAAAGGATGATGAGACATGATGGTCTTTGCCTTCTATCTGTTTGCACTAGGCGCCATTACGGGCGGGCTGTTCACTGTGATCAGCCGCAATCCGGTGCATTCCGTACTTTGGCTGATCCTGGCCTTTATCTCCTCGGCCGGATTGTTCGTGCTGATGGGGGCCGAATTTGTCGCCATGTTGCTGATTATCGTCTATGTCGGCGCGGTGGCAGTTCTGTTCTTGTTTGTGGTTATGATGCTCGACATCGACTTTGCTGAACTCAAGGCCGAAATGGCGCGGTATTTGCCGCTGGCTTTGTTGATTGGCCTGATGATCCTGATGCAACTGGCCATGGCTTTTGGTGCTTGGGACTTTGCCGAAGTGGCGCAATCGCAGCTTGCAGCTCCGACACCGGATGCTTCGGAAATTCACAACACGCAGGCGCTGGGTTTGATTTTGTATGACCAGTATTTCCTCTTGTTCCAATTGGCCGGTTTGATCCTGCTGGTTGCGATGATTGGTGCGATCGTACTGACGCTGCGCCACCGCACAAATGTCAAACGTCAGGACATCCTGGCACAGATCTACCGTGATCCGGCCAAGGCGATGGAATTGAAAGACGTAAAACCGGGGCAGGGGCTGTGATGATAGAATTGGTGATTGCAGCGTTGATCTTTGGGGCGGCTTTGCTGCTTGCCCCGAAACCCCAGCCCAAGCGCATTTTGGTCAAGGCCGAGCGCAAGCGGCGCGGATTGAACTAAGCAGAGCTCCGGTGTCCCCGGATCTGCGGGCCTTTCGGGGCCACTACATACGAAGCGACGGGTGCAAGCCCGCTACGGAATTAGACGAGGCGGCTGCTATGCTGCAAAAAGGACGAGGGATATGATCGGATTGGAACATTACCTGACGGTGGCAGCGGTGCTGTTTGTCGTTGGGATTTTCGGGCTCTTCCTGAACCGCAAGAACGTCATCATTTTGCTGATGTCGATTGAACTTATGCTGCTTGCGGTGAATATCAACCTTGTCGCCTTTTCGACCCATCTGGGCGATCTGGTTGGCCAGGTCTTCACGCTCTTTGTACTGACAGTTGCGGCTGCAGAAGCTGCGATTGGCCTCGCCATTCTCGTCTGCTTCTTCCGGAACCGCGGTACGATTGCCGTGGAAGACGTTAACGTGATGAAAGGCTGACCCTGATGGAGAGCATCATCCTTTTCGCCCCACTTGTGGGCAGCTTGATCGCAGGATTTGGCTGGAAATTCATTTCGATCCGCGGCGCACAGTGGGTGACCACCGGCCTGCTGTTTTTGGCCTGTGCGCTAAGCTGGATCGTGTTCCTGACACATGGGCCTGAAACCCAGCACATCCAAGTGATGCGCTGGATTGAAAGCGGCACACTTAGCACAGACTGGTCAATCCGTCTGGACCGTCTGACATCGATCATGTTGATTGTTGTCACCACGGTTTCTGCGGTCGTGCACCTGTATAGCTTTGGCTACATGGCACATGACAGCCAGTTCAAAGACGGCGAGGAAAGCTACCGCGCCCGGTTCTTTGCGTATCTGAGCTTTTTCACATTCGCGATGCTTATGCTCGTGACCTCGGACAATCTGGTTCAGATGTTCTTTGGCTGGGAAGGTGTGGGCGTTGCGTCATACTTGTTGATCGGTTTCTACTATCGCAAACCTTCGGCCAACGCGGCTGCAATGAAAGCCTTCATTGTGAACCGTGTCGGTGACTTCGGCTTTGCGCTTGGTATCTTTGGCCTGTTCTATCTGACCGACAGCGTTAAGTTTGACGACATTTTCGCCGCCGCTCCGGCGCTGGCTGAAACACAGCTTCATTTCCTCTGGGGCACTTGGAACGCAGCCGAAGTTCTGGCGGTTCTGCTCTTTGTCGGGGCGATGGGTAAATCTGCTCAATTGTTCTTGCACACTTGGTTGCCTGACGCGATGGAAGGCCCGACACCTGTTTCGGCGCTGATCCACGCGGCGACCATGGTGACTGCCGGTGTCTTCCTTGTGTGCCGGATGTCGCCATTGATGGAGTTCGCTCCGAACGCGACAGCCTTTATCACGTTCCTCGGGGCCACAACCGCGTTTGTTGCGGCGACCATCGGCTTGGTTCAAAACGACATCAAACGCGTTATCGCTTATTCAACCATGTCCCAGCTGGGGTACATGTTCGTGGCGGCTGGTGTTGGCGTCTATTCGGTCGCGATGTTCCATTTGTTCACACACGCATTCTTTAAGGCGATGTTGTTCTTGGGGGCCGGTTCGGTCATCCACGGCATGCATCACGAACAAGACATGCGGAACTATGGCGGCTTGAAAGACAAAATGCCCAAGACATTCTGGGCAATGATGATCGGCACGCTGGCCATCACCGGTGTTGGCATTCCGCTGACGCATATCGGTTTCGCCGGTTACCTGTCCAAAGACGCAGTGATCGAAAGCGCATGGGCTGGCACGCAGGGCGGCTATGCCTTCTGGATGCTGGTGATCGCGGCTTTGTTCACCAGCTTCTACAGCTGGCGCCTGATGTTCCTGACCTTCTTTGGCAAACCGCGCGGCGACAAGCACACGCATGAACATGCCCACGAAAGCCCGACTGTTATGTTGGTGCCTCTCGGAGTTCTGGCCTTGGGTGCGATCTTCTCGGGTATGCTTTGGTACGGGTCGTTCTTTGGTGACCACAACAAGGTGAACGCTTTCTTCGGTGTCCCGGCACATGCCGAGGCAGCTGAACACGGCGATGATCATGCGGCACCTGCTGCTGATGACCATGCCGCTGATGAACACGGTGAGGCGAAAGAGCACGTTGCGATGCACACCTCTGATGATCACGCTGCTATGGCAGTTGAGCATCACGGGGCAGCCCCTCAAGGCGCGATCTTCACCCATCCTGACAATCACGTTATGGACGACGCGCATCACGCCCCGATTTGGGTCAAGATCAGCCCGTTCATCGCGATGGTGATTGGGTTCATCACAGCCTATTGGTTCTACATCGTGAACCCGTCGCTGCCCAAACGTCTGGCTGATACGCAGCGTCCGCTGTATCTGTTCTTGCTGAACAAATGGTACTTTGACGAAATCTACGATTTCCTCTTTGTCCAGCCGTCCAAAATGATCGGTCGCTTCCTTTGGAAGAACATCGACGAAGCGATCATCAAAGGCGGGCTGAACGGCATTGCCATGGGCATCGTTCCTTTCTTCACACGGCTTGCCGGTAAGGCGCAGTCTGGTTTCATCTTCACTTACGCCTTTGCGATGGTGATCGGCATGGCCGTTCTCATCACCTGGATGACGCTCAGCGGAGGAGCGCACTAATGGGTAACTTGCTTTCCATAGTCACCTTCCTGCCGGCCCTTGCGGCGCTGATCATGGCTGTGTTCTTGCGCGGCGGGAATGCCGCGGCAGACCGAAACGCAAAGTGGCTGGCGATGTTCGCCACTGGCGCAACATTTATTATCTCGCTGTTCATTCTGTTCCAGTTTGACCAAGCGGATACTGGGTTCCAGATGGTCGAAGAACGCGACTGGCTTCTGGGCCTTCAATACAAAATGGGCGTCGACGGGATTTCGGTTCTGTTCGTGATGCTGACAACCTTCATGATGCCACTGGTGATTGCTGCCAGCTGGGGGATTGATCATCGCGTCAAAGAATACATGATTGCTTTCTTGTTGCTTGAAACACTGATGCTTGGTGTGTTCATGGCGCTTGATCTGGTCTTGTTCTACCTGTTCTTCGAAGCCGGTTTGATCCCGATGTTCCTGATTATCGGTATCTGGGGCGGCAAGGAACGGATCTACGCATCGTTCAAATTCTTCCTCTACACGCTGTTTGGCTCGGTGCTGATGCTGGTTGCCATGGTGGCGATGTTTGCGGATGCCGAAACAACAGACATTGTCGCGCTGCTGAGCCACAACTTTTCCACCGAGAATTTTGACATTCTGGGCATTCACGTTGTCGGTGGATTGCAAACGATGTTGTTCATCGCCTTCTTCGCAAGCTTTGCGGTGAAGATGCCAATGTGGCCGGTGCACACCTGGTTGCCAGAAGCGCACGTTCAGGCACCAACGGCCGGTTCGGTTGTTCTGGCAGCGATCTTGTTGAAAATGGGCGGCTATGGTTTCTTGCGGTTCTCGCTGGCGATGTTCCCGGTTGGCTCAGATGTGATGGCGAATTTTGTCTTCACCCTGTCTGTCATCGCGATCATCTATACGTCGCTGGTGGCGCTGGTGCAGGACGATATGAAAAAGCTGATCGCTTATTCATCCGTTGCCCATATGGGTTATGTCACCATGGGTATTTTTGCTGCCAACCAACAAGGTGTGGATGGCGCGATCTTCCAGATGCTGAGCCACGGCTTTATCTCTGGCGCATTGTTCTTGTGTGTTGGCGTGATCTACGACCGGATGCACACACGCGAAATCGACGCATACGGCGGTCTGGTGAACCGGATGCCGGCCTATGCGCTGATCTTCATGTTCTTCACCATGGCCAATGTCGGCCTGCCGGGCACCTCTGGCTTTGTCGGTGAATTTCTGGTTCTGGTTGGTGTTTTCCAAGTCAACACATGGGTTGCCGCTGGTGCCACTACAGGTGTGATCTTGTCGGCGGCCTATGGTCTGTGGCTGTATCGCCGCGTGGTTATGGGGGATCTGATCAAGGAAAGCCTGAAAACCATCACCGATATGAACCTGCGCGAAAAGGCGATCTTTGCACCGCTGGTCTTCATGACGATTTGGCTTGGTGTCTATCCAGCTCCGATCCTTGACCGTATCGGCCCTTCGGTGTCGGCACTTGTACAAAATTATGACACGGCAGTTGCCGCGGCGGACCTTGGTGCGCATGCGGAAACCGCCGAAGTCGAACATCATTAAGGGGGCGGGGCTATGATCTCGGCTGATCTCAATCTCATCCTGCCGGAAATTGTGCTAGCGCTGTTCGCTATGGGCGCATTGCTGGGCGCGGTTTATACCGGCAAGGACAAGCTGGCGCAGGCCATGGTCTGGGCAACAGCGGCATTGTTCCTGGCCTTGGCGTTCTGGATCGGTGTTTCCGGTGAGGGGACACAAACCGGCTTTGGCGATATGTTCGTTGTTGATGGCTTTGCCCGTTTTGCCAAAGTTGTGATTTTGCTGTCTGCGGCCTGTGTGTTGCTGATGAGCGAAGGCTACATGACGCGCCGCGGCTTGTTGTTGTTTGAATATCCTGTCCTGATTGTCCTGTCGGTTATCGGCATGATGGTCATGGTGTCGGCAAGCGATTTGATGGTTCTGTATATGGGCCTCGAATTGCAGTCCTTGGCGCTTTATGTTGTGGCGTCCTTTCGCCGTGACAGTTCCAAGTCGACAGAAGCTGGCCTCAAGTACTTTGTACTTGGCGCGCTCAGCTCGGGCTTGCTGCTCTACGGTGCGTCTTTGACCTATGGTTTTGCCGGAACAACAAAGTTCACAGGCATTATCGAAGCGGCTGTCCACGGACACGTGACGGCAGGTTTGCTGATTGGTCTGGTGCTTTTGATTGCGGGTCTTGCATTCAAAGTATCTGCGGTTCCATTCCACATGTGGACACCGGATGTTTACGAAGGCTCGCCCACACCGGTCACAGCATTCTTTGCGACCGCGCCCAAAGTGGCCGCAATGGCGATGTTTGCCCGTGTGATGTTTGACGCCTTTGGTCAGGCCATCCCGGACTGGAGCCAGGTTGTTGCGCTGCTGTCTGTGTTGTCGATGTTCCTCGGTGCGATCGCCGCCATTGGTCAAACCGACATCAAACGCCTGATGGCATATTCATCGATTGCCCACATGGGGTTTGCTCTGATGGGCTTGGCCGCTGGGACTGCCTTTGGCGTGCAGGCGATGCTGATCTATATGGCGATCTATGTGACCATGAACATCGGAACGTTTGCCTTCATCATGTCGATGGAACGTGATGGGCAGCCGGTCACAGACGTCAAATCCCTTGGCATGTATTCGACCCGCGAACCTCTCAAGGCACTGGCGATGTTGGTGCTGCTGTTCAGCTTGGCAGGTATTCCGCCGCTGGTTGGCTTCTTTGGCAAGTTCTACGTTTTGCGTGCGGCCTATGATGCCGGTTTGGCGTGGTTGGCGGTTGCCGGTGTTATCGCTTCGGTGATCGGTGCCTTCTACTACCTGCGTATCGTCTTCTTCATGTATTTTGGCGAAGAGCAGGAAGAAGCGCTGGAAACCAACCGGTCAGTGGTGCTGAAGGGCTTTTTGTATGCCTCTGCCTTTGTGATGGTCGCTGGTGTGATCAATCTCTTCGGTGTCGAAGCCATGGCCCAAGCGGCAGCGGCTACACTGGTTCAGTGAACCGTTTAACGGAACTGTAATTTGAAATGACGCGCCCCTTGTGGCGCGTCATTTTGTTTGAAATCCACAGCAACGTGGATAGGATCTTTGTCAAAGGCGCGTTTTATGGCTTGGCCGGATGGATATGGAAAACGGGGGCTGCCCGTGGTTGATAGCACCAATGCCGAGGCAGGCAGGATTGCCAAGGATCTGTCTGGCCCCGAATGGATTTTGGGTCTGCAACAGACTGCTGCGCGCGGTCGGCGGGGACGCGCTTGGGTCAATCCCCTAGGCAATTTTTCCGCTACCTTGGTTTTGCGGCCCACCGAAACACCGGATATTGTCGCTTTGCGCAGCTTTGTTACAGCGCTGGCGCTGTATGACGCATTTGAGGCGCTGACCGGAACCGCGTCCGGATTGGCGTTGAAATGGCCCAATGATGTTTTGCTCAATGGGGGCAAAGTTGCCGGGATTTTACTTGAGGGGATCGGCGGTCCGGGCGGGCATCTGGCGATTGGGATTGGCGTCAATCTGATTGCAGCTCCGGATGTGTCGCAAGTTGAGGCAGGGGCCGTTGCCCCGGTTAGTCTGCTGGCAGAAACTGGCGTGCGGGTAAGCCCCGAAAAAATGCTCGAGGCTTTGGCCTCCGCTTATGCGGCACGCGAAGAAAGCTTTGTGACCTACGGATTCGCTCCAATCCGAACGGCTTGGATGGCCCGTGCGGCCCGAATTGGCGAAGTGATCACAGCCCGAATGGCCACAAGAGAGGTCACTGGCACCTTTGAAGAGGTGGACGAGCAGGGCAACCTTATCTTACAGACTGCCAAAACCCGCGAAATGATCGCGGCGGCAGATGTTTTTTTCTGAAAGGCGCGAATATGCTTTTGGCAATTGATTGCGGCAACACCAATACGGTTTTTTCCATATGGGATGGAACCAAATTCTTGTGCACGCTGCGCACGTCGACCCATCATTCGCGCACGGCAGATGCCTATTTCACATGGTATACGACGCTGGTGAACCATTACAAACTGGACGTGGACATCACCGATGTGATCATCACGTCGACCGTGCCGCGCGTTGTCTTTAACCTGCGGGTGTTTGCGGACAGGTTCTTTGGGTGTCGTCCTTTGGTGGTTGGCAAGCCCGGATGTGAATTGCCGATCCAGTCGCGTGTTGATGCCGGAACCGCAGTTGGTCCGGATCGTTTGGCCAATGCTGCCGCCGCTTATGATCGCCACGGCGGCGATGTGGTTGTGGTTGATTTCGGCACCGCGACGAACTTTGACGTTGTGGCCGAAGACGGCGCTTATGTTGGCGGCGTGATCGCACCGGGCGTGAACCTTAGCCTGGAGGCTTTGCATCAAGGGGCCGCCGCGCTGCCGCATGTTGATATTAGCCAGCCGGATCAAGTGATTGGCACGAACACGGTGTCGTGTATTCAATCCGGGGTGTTTTGGGGATATGTCGGTTTGATCCAAGGCATCACCGCGCGCATCAAAGCCGAATACGGCCGCCCGATGAAAGTTGTCGGCACAGGCGGACTTGCCCCTTTGTTTGCGACCGGCGAGGTGCTATTCGACACCATCGAAGACGACCTGACCATGCATGGCCTGACCGTCATTTATAATTATAACAAAAACGGGGGCCGCAGCTCATGAGTTCCGAGCGCTTAATTTATCTTCCTTTGGGGGGCGCCGGCGAGATCGGCATGAACTGCTATGTATACGGCTACGGTAAACCGGGCAAAGAACGGCTGATTGTTGTCGATCTGGGCGTGACTTTCCCCGATATGGACAGCACACCCGGTGTTGACCTGATTTTGCCAGACATCACGTGGCTCAAGGAAAATCGCAACCGGATCGAGGCTGTGTTTATCACCCACGCCCATGAAGATCACGTTGGTGCGGTTGGTCATCTGTTTGGTGATCTGGGCGTGAAAATCTATGCCCGCGCCTTCACATCCAACATTGCCCGCCACAAACTTGCGGAATACGGCATTGAGGGCGGCGCGGTGCAAACCGTTGGTAAATGGCCTGAAACTGTTACCACTGGCCCGTTGACCGTTGGTTTCTTGCCGATTTCACATTCGATTCCCGAAAGCAGCGCTTTGGTCATCGACTCTCCAGACGGCCGGATCATTCACACCGGTGACTTCAAACTCGATACCACACCCTTGGTGGGCGAGGCATGGGATCCCGAGCTATGGGCCGATGTGTCCAAAGATGGCGTCAAAGCCCTGATTTGCGATTCGACCAACGTGTTTTCCCGCACGGCCGGCCGGTCAGAAGCCATCGTAACCCCAGCCGTTGAAAAACTGGTGGCCGAAGCAGATCAAATGGTTGTGGCGACAACTTTTGCGTCCAACGTTGCGCGGGTGAAGTCTCTGGCTGAGGCCGGTGCTAAAGCCGGTCGTTCTGTGTGCCTTTTGGGCCGCGCAATGCGCCGGATGATCGAAGCGTCAAATGAAACCGGCGTTCTTAAAGGGTTTCCGCCGGTGATCGGGCCCGAAGATGTGGTGAAACTGCCACGCGACAACGTTATGCTGATTGTGACGGGCAGCCAAGGCGAACGCCGGGCGGCTTCGGCGCAGCTGGCACGTGGCAAATTCAATGGGATCACCCTTAAAGAGGGCGATTTGTTCCTGTTTTCGTCCAAAATCATTCCGGGCAATGAGCGCGGCGTGATTCGGGTCATGAACCAGTTTTCCGAAAATGGTGTTGATATTGTTGATGATTCCGATGGTGATTACCACGTTTCAGGCCATGCAAACCGACCTGACCTGGAGACCATGCAAGATGTGGTCAATCCCCAGATTGTTGTTCCGATGCATGGGGAACACCGCCATTTGCGTGAACACGTCAAGATGTCCGAGAGCAAGGGCCGGCAGGGCGTTTTGGCTATCAACGGCATGATGATTGACCTGTCTGGCAATAAGCCAAAAGTGGTTGAATACATCGAAACCGGCCGCACGTATTTGGATGGCTCGGTCCAGATTGGCGCGTTGGACGGCGTCGTGCGTGACCGGATTCGTATGGCATTGAATGGCCACGTTCTGGTGACCGTCATCATGGACGAAGATGACGAAGCACTTGGGGAACCATGGTGCGAAGTCATGGGTTTGCCGACCCAAGGTCGGAGCCATGCACCTTTGACAGATATTCTTGAAGCGGATTTGGCGCAGTTTATGGGGCGGGCCGGAGATAAAACTTTGACCGATGACAATAAGCTTGAAAATGAGTTGCGCAAACTCACTCGGCAAAGCTGTCTCAAAGAGATCGGCAAAAAGCCAGAAGTCACCGTTGTGATCAGCCGACTTTCCTAAAACTAAAACAGCCCCGACTTTACTGCCGGGGCTATTAATACAAGAAACAAAAATGCCTTGCGAAGACTTTAAGATGTCTTCGCAAGGCATTGATTTTTAGACTGATATGCGGATTTAACCAGCGCGACGTTCATCAAAGCTAAGAGCAATGAAGTCAGGCATATGGTCGCCCATTCCAACAATTGTATTGTCACGACCGCCACCGGATCGGCGGTTGTCTGTTTTTGGTTTGTCGGCATAGCGACTGCGCGGCGTGTTTGTGTCGCGCGGTTGATCAGCTTTGCTGCGGGTGGATTTCGCAGCTGTTTCTTTGGGCGGCGTTTCTTTTTTCTCAACCCGAGCGCGAACCGGTTTTTCAACTGGTTTTGCCGGCTTTTCAGCAGGTTTTTCGGCTGCCTTAATCGGGTTTTCAATACGGGGAATTGGCTTTTGAAGCAGCGCTTCAACCGCATCCAAATATTTTTCATCGCGAGGAATCACAATTGTGATCGCCTTGCCATCACGTCCCGCGCGGCCGGTTCTGCCAATGCGGTGAATATAGTCTTCGGCGTGGCTGGGTACGTCGAAGTTGAAAACGTGGCTGACAGATGGAACATCCAATCCGCGCGCAGCAACATCTGACGCAACCAAAATACGAAGGTCGCCGTTGCGGAATCCATCCAGTGTTTTTGTCCGCTGTGCTTGATCCAGATCGCCATGAATAGGAGCAGCGTCATAGCCGTATTTTTTCAGAGACTTAGATACGATATCGACATCAACCTTACGGTTGCAAAAGATAATCGCATTGGTGCATTTTTCACCTTCGCCGTCGATCAGCGCACGCAAAACACGGCGCTTTTCTGTGGCTTCGCGGTCGCGGCGCGACGCTTTGAACACCACAGCGCCTTGCTCAATCGTTTCCGAGGCAGAGGCCTGACGGGCTACTTCGATGCGGGCAGGGGCCGACAAGAAGGTGTTGGTGATTCGCTCGATCTCGGGGGCCATAGTGGCAGAGAAAAATAGGGTCTGGCGCGTGAAAGGTGTCAGGCTGAAGATGCGTTCAATATCCGGGATGAACCCCATATCGAGCATGCGGTCAGCTTCGTCGACAACCATAACTTGCACACCGGTCAACAGCAGTTTTCCGCGTTCAAAATGGTCCAGCAACCGGCCGGGTGTCGCAATCAAAACGTCAACGCCTTTGTCGATCAATGCGTCTTGTTCCTTGAACGACACGCCGCCGATCAGCAGGGCTTTGGTCAGTTTGACATGCTTGGAATAGGTGTCAAAGTTTTCCGCCACCTGCGCCGCAAGTTCGCGGGTCGGGCAGAGAACCAAGGACCGAGGCATGCGCGCGCGGGCGCGCCCACGGGCCAACATGGTGATCATTGGAAGGGTAAAGCTGGCGGTTTTGCCGGTTCCGGTCTGGGCGATGCCCAAAACGTCTTTGCCCTCAAGCGCCGGAGGAATCGCTCCTGCTTGGATCGGGGTTGGCGTTTCATAGCCAGCCTCATCAATCGCTTTAAGAACTTTCGGGCTTAGGTTCAGGTCACTGAATTTTGTCATTCGGGTCCGTTATCTGTGCGGACACTTGCCTGGCCCGCGCGTCTGTCAGAGGTCAGGCCCTGATGGCCCTGCATGTATGCAATCAACAACCTCTTGGCGCGTGGTTTAGTTAAAACAAGGGCTGAGGTCAATCATGGCGGTGATTTAGGGCCATTTATCATACCTATGATGTTTCCATTCAGGCAACTATTTGCCGGTTTAGAGGGTATTGATGCCTTGAAAGTGCTTTTCTTGCAGTTTGGGCAAGTTCAACTTGTGGCTCCGAAGCAATCCGTTGGCCTTTAGCCTTAAGCAAAGTTCGATATCGGCCACGCAAATCTCCTGAAAAAACGCTTTCAGCGCGAATTCACCCCCCTCAGATTCGATGGATTGGAACAGGTCATGCAAATTGGGTGCTCCATCCGTGCGCACCTGTGGTTTTAGCTCTGAGCGGTAAGACCCTTTTTCCAAGCGAAACCGGTAGGCTTGGAAAAAATGTTGCCAGCTGTCGGCGTGGAAATGACCCAATTCGATGTTGGGGCATTCGGTATGGCCGGGGTTTTGAACGCCATCCAGAACGACGTTGTGGATCTTGATTTGTAGACCCTTTTGACCCGTGCGAAAGAACAGTTTGCCTGCCACATGAGACAATAGTCCGCCTGGCAAAAACTGTCCCCAGGTTGGAAAACAGGCTTGTGCGGCTGCCTGCCGTTTTTTTTGGTCAAGATGGAACGCCTTGAAGGCGGTTTCGTCGGGGTCCACGGCATTGCCATGAGCCAGCGCTTCGACGGGGCGCATTCGGGCGCACGCGATGTCAGCGGGCAGGGACGCCAAGATCCCGCCAATGTCGCCGTCGGGCAGCATGAATTCATCGACATCAATATGCGCGAGCCAGTCAACTTCGACGCGGCGATTGTTGGCATGGCGGGCATTCAGGCTTTGACGCACCTGATGTTTTTCGGGGCGGCCTTTGCGCTTGTTCCAATAGGCGGCATCGGTGTGCATGGCCTTGATTTTGGGGTGTGAGCGCAGGGCGGCCAAGGTGTTTGGCGCGTCTTCATCCAAATAGAGATACAATCGGTGCGCGCCCAATTCCAAATGCCATGCCGCAAAGTTCAAAATTGCGGGTAAGGGGGCTTTGATCGTTGAAACGACGCCCCATTTTGCACGGGGATGTGGCTGGCTTTGGTGGTTCATGGCAGTCGTCCAAACACCCGCGTCACACTGGCATCGAAATCGAACCGGTGGTGCAGCAGCATTTTTCGATCCGCCAAGCGACGGCGCAATTCCGGGGTGTCGGCGCAAACCTCGTCAAAGAAGGCGCGCAGGCCTTCGTCACCCTCTTCCTCGCTTAGAAACCGCAGCAGTTCTGCCTGTCCCAGTTCCGGCCGGTCAGAGCGCGGGCGATAGCTGCCTTTGGTTTGGCGAAATTCAAGATGGTCGTAGAAGTGCTGCCAGCTGGACGCGTGGAAATGCGCTAAAAACAGCCCATCCGGTTTTTCACGGTTTGTGGCGTCTTCGCCAAGGTATTTCAGGGTGTGAATGCCCAAGCGGGTGTCGGGAATTCCGGTTCGCGCAAAAACCTTGCCGGAACTATGGGACAAGAACCCGCCATACAGGTGCATTCCAAAGGTGGGATAGACGTCTTGAAGTTCGGATTTCTTTACCGCCGCTTGTTTGTGGGTCAGCTTGAAATGCTCGGGCTCGCCGGTTTCAGGCGCAAGGCATTCTGCTGGCGGTATACGGGCCATGGCAATCGCAGGCCCAACCGCGGCCAGTTTGTGCGCCACGGGCTGCGATGTCAAAATGAACTCATCGACGTCGATATGCCCAAGCCAGTCCAAGCTGTCCGCCTGCGTACGCAGGGTTTGAGTGGCGTTATAGGCTTGGCGCAGTTGATGCGCCTCCATGCGGGGTTTGCCGCTGACCTTCCAATAGGCATCGTCACATTGCGTGACATGGATTTTTGGATGCTGCGAAAGGAACGTGGCGGTTGGGGCGTCTGGCGCATCCAAATAGATATGGAGCGCCTCTGCCCCCAGCTCGAGATGATGCGCAGCAAAGCGGGCGATCTGCGGCAAGGGGGCTTTGATGGTGCTGACAAGGCCCCAGCGCAAACTGTCCGCGTTTTGGTGCAAGCGATCGACGGGCACCGGTGCAATGTTGGATTTGGAACGCGGTTTTGCCTTGGTGTCTAACTGCCTGAGTTTGCGTTGCCGCATGGTTTGCAGGCGTCGAAACAGCGTGCGGTCGTCATGGATCAGCAAATCCAGCAGGTGATGGGCAAGGGAGGCAATCACCGGATCGGATTCTGCCTCTTGCCACAGCCGCGCAATCAAATTGACATCCAGCCCGCCGTTGGTGATCGAATAGCTGTCCATTTCCAGAGGCAGTTTTGACTGCGCCTTGCTGTCAATCGTATAGGCGCGGTCCGGTGTCAGGCCGGAATACAATCGTTCGGATTCGTACAGTTTCATTGTGCCAAAGAGCGCGGTCAGCGCCAGCCCCGTGGCGCGCTGCGTGGTGCCAGTGCCGTGATCGCCAAAGGTCGTGACGGCCGACACCAGCCAGCGTTGGTCAAGCTCTGCGATCAATTGCGGACCATGTTCGGCCCAGAGCCGCACAAAAAGCGCCGGTGCGTGATCCGGCCAGTCGCGTTTTCGCAAATGGGCAATCAACATGCCGTTCAGATAGGCCAATTCGGACAGGCCTTGCAGCTCATGGCGCAATTGAAACCGCTTGCGGTGGAATGACGACAAGAAAGGCCGGTCTTCGCCGGAAATTCCAGTTGGGTCCGTGATGCTTTTTCCTGCAAGCGCCATTAGATCACAGTCCAGCAGCGGCAAGCCTTCGCCCGACGCATAGGAAAAACTGTCTCGGCGGCCTTCATATTGGGCCAGCAAGGCGTTGATTCCGCCTTTATATGTCGGTGATCTGCTCATGATTGTATCATGAGTCGGACGGGCGTTGGGGGCAAGGGGCAGGGTGCGCAGCACCGGCAGCTTTTGCAACCTGTGTCCCATGCAACGCGCATCTGATTGGATCTTGGGCTTGATGCGCGCGCGGTCATCGGGCAAAGGGGCGGGATGGCACAGACATCTTTTGAACTCAAAGCCCAAGACGGGCAGGCCCGCACCGGCGTGATCTCAACGCCGCGCGGCGACATCAGAACCCCGGCGTTTATGCCGGTTGGCACCGCAGCAACCGTCAAGGGCATGATGCCCGAAAGCGTGCGCGCCACCGGTGCGGATATTTTGCTGGGCAACACCTATCATTTGATGCTGCGCCCCGGTGCCGAGCGGATCGACCGCTTGGGGGGCTTGCACAAGTTTATGAATTGGGATCGCCCGATTTTGACGGACAGCGGTGGGTTTCAGGTCATGAGCCTGTCGGATCTGCGCAAGCTGACTGAAGAAGGCGTGACCTTTAAATCCCATTACGACGGGTCCAAGCACCACCTGACGCCGGAACGCTCGATGGAGGTTCAAAAGCTACTGGGCTCTGACATTGTGATGGCCTTTGATGAATGTCCGGCCCTGCCAGCAGACCGCGACCGGATTGCGCAAAGCATGCGGTTGTCGATGCGGTGGGCACAGCGGTCGCGGGATGCCTTTGGGGATCGCCCCGGCCATATGCTTTTCGGAATTATGCAAGGCGGCCTTGAAAGCGATCTACGAGAAGAGAGCGCTAAGGCGCTGACAGATATCGGCTTTGACGGATATGCCGTTGGTGGTTTGGCCGTCGGAGAGGGCCAAGACGCAATGTTTGGCTGCCTTGACTATGCACCGGGCTTTTTGCCCGAAGACAAGCCGCGCTACTTGATGGGTGTTGGCAAGCCTGACGACATTGTTGGCGCGGTGAAGCGCGGCATTGATATGATGGATTGCGTGTTGCCGTCCCGCTCTGGCCGGACCGGTCAGGCATGGACGCGTCGCGGACAGATCAACATCAAGAATGCCCGCCACGCCGATGATCCGCGCCCGATTGATGAACACTGCACCTGTCCGGCCTGTAGCAGTTACAGCCGTGCCTATCTGCACCATGTTTTCCGGTCACACGAAATGATCAGCGGCATGCTTTTGACGTGGCACAATCTGCATTATTTCCAAGAAATCATGCAAGGGATGCGCGATGCGATTTCCGAAGGGCGATTTGATGCATGGGAGGCCGATTTTCATGCATTAAGGGCCGAAGGCGATATTGAGAAACTGTAATTTGGAGTGCGGGCAATGCGTTTTTTCCTAGTGACCTTGATGTTGGGCATGCCGGTGTCAGCCCTTGCAGATGGCTTTTGTGATGTCACCGATGTTTCCGAAGTTCACAGCCGTATTGCCGGAAAATGGCATCGCGAAGGTTCCATGTCTTTTGTCAACGCGACTACAGACATTGAGAGACCGTCTGATCCCTATATCACCGAGTTCTTTGAGACCGGGTTGGTTGCGAACAAGTTTTACGATGATCTGACCGGTGCCATGCAGTTGGCTGATCTTGTCGACACGCTCTATGACGTGGACAAAGTGGATGACATGCTTGACACGACTGGGCGCAGTGACTTCGCTGATGTTTTGTCTGACACTCTGTGTGGTCCAGATCAATTGCCGCAATTGGTGGTGAAAATTGAGATTCCTGTGGAAAACAGATCTCAATTGGCGGGAGCACCGGATATCGGGGTCTTCGGTACTGTTACATATGTCGCCTATTTTGATGACCGACTGCTTGAAATCTCGGAACTGACTGTAAAAACCGATGAAACCGTTGCGTTCCTAACGGAAACTGCACTTTTGACCCCTTACTCGGAATAACAAACCGTAAGGGTATTTTGCGCAATGCGCTGCAAAACCCCACTTGCGCCTTGGCGCAGCTAGGTACATTCTGCCTGCCAAAGGGGCGCTTTGGGGTGCGGCTGCGCTTGAACTTACGCAGATAAACCCCAAGTTAAGCTTCCGAGACCGGAGATGGACAAGGGTTGCCGCCAAGCGGGGCCAGCGCCGTCTTGCCAAGAACAGGAAACGAGCATGAAACAGCATTTAAATCCCTCTTATCCCGTGCTGCCGTTGCGCGACATCGTCGTGTTCCCGCATATGATTGTGCCGCTCTTTGTCGGACGCGAAAAATCAGTGCGCGCCCTCGAAGAGGTTATGAATGACGACAAGCAAATCTTGCTTGCCAGTCAGATCGATCCCGCCATCGATGATCCAAATACCGATGGTATCTACAAGGCCGGCGTGCTGGCCAATGTGTTGCAACTGCTGAAATTGCCCGATGGCACCGTCAAGGTGCTGGTCGAAGGCCAAACACGTGTGCGCATCACGGAATACCTTGAAAACGACAGCTTTTTTGAAGCCAGCTGTGACCATCTGACCGAAATGCCCGGCGATCCTGCTGCGCTTGAGGCCTTGGTTCACACTGTGTCCGAAGAGTTTGAGCGCTATGCCAAGGTCAAAAAGAATATTCCTGAAGAAGCGCTGTCTGCCGTTGGCGAAGCGACTGAACCTGCGCAATTGGCCGACCTTGTCGCCGGCCACTTGGGCATTGAAGTTCCGCAAAAACAGGAACTGCTGGAAACGCTGTCGATCTCTGAGCGTCTGGAAAAGGTCTATGGCCTGATGCAGGGCGAAATGTCTGTTTTGCAGGTCGAGAAAAAGATCAAAACCCGCGTTAAAACCCAGATGGAAAAGACGCAGCGCGAATACTATTTGAATGAGCAAATGAAAGCCATTCAGAAAGAGCTGGGCGACGGCGAGGATGGCAGCAACGAACTTGTTGAGCTTGAAGAGAAAATCGCGGGCACCAAGCTGAGCAAAGAGGCCAAGGAAAAGGCCGACGCAGAGCTGAAAAAGCTGAAAAACATGTCTCCCATGTCAGCTGAGGCGACCGTTGTGCGCAACTACCTTGACTGGATGTTGTCCATTCCTTGGGGCACCAAAAGCCGTGTCAAAAAGGACTTGAACAAAGCTCAGGAAGTCCTTGATCACGATCACTATTCTTTGGATAAAGTCAAAGAGCGGATCGTTGAGTATCTTGCGGTTCAAGCACGCTCGACCAAGCTCAAAGGTCCAATCATGTGCCTTGTTGGCCCTCCCGGTGTCGGGAAAACGTCGCTTGGAAAATCGATGGCCAAGGCAACGGGCCGTGAGTTCATTCGCATCAGCCTTGGCGGCGTGCGGGACGAATCCGAAATCCGTGGCCACCGTCGGACCTATATCGGATCTATGCCCGGTAAGATTATCCAAGCGTTGAAGAAAGCGAAAACCACCAATCCGCTTATCTTGCTCGATGAAATCGACAAGATGGGTCAAGATTTCCGTGGTGATCCCGCTTCTGCGATGCTTGAGGTGCTTGATCCGGAACAAAACGCCACTTTCGTCGATCACTACATGGAAGTTGAATACGATCTGTCCAACGTGATGTTTGTCACCACGTCGAACAGCTACAACATGCCAGGGCCTTTGCTGGACCGGATGGAAATCATTCCGCTGGCTGGCTACACCGAAGACGAAAAGCTGGAGATCGCCAAGCGTCACCTTCTTGACAAGCAGGTGAAGAACCACGGCTTGAAAAAGGGTGAGTTCGAGGTGTCCGACGGCGCATTGACAGATATGGTGCGGTACTACACCCGCGAAGCTGGCGTGCGGAATCTTGAGCGTGAGATCGCAAAACTGACCCGTAAAGCCGTGACTAAAATCGTGCGTAAGCAAGAGAAGAAAGTCTCGGTAACTTCTGATAACATTGACGATTTTCTTGGTGTGAAGAAGTATCGCTATGGTCTTGCCGAAGACGAAAACCAAGTCGGTGTTGTCACTGGCTTGGCTTACACGTCGGTTGGCGGGGATCTACTGCACATTGAGGCGCTTAAGCTGCCGGGCAAAGGCCGGATGAAAACCACCGGTAAGCTTGGCGATGTGATGAAGGAATCCATCGAAGCGGCAGCCAGCTATGTGCGCTCGATCTCGCCTCAGATCGGTGTAAAACCACCGCGTTTTGACAAGATCGATATTCACGTGCATGTGCCCGACGGTGCAACGCCTAAGGATGGTCCATCGGCCGGTTTGGCGATGGTCACGTCGATTGTCTCGGTGCTGACGGGTATTCCCGTGCGCCGCGACATTGCGATGACCGGCGAAGTGTCCTTGCGCGGGAATGCGATGCCAATTGGTGGGCTTAAGGAAAAACTGCTGGCGGCTTTGCGCGGTGGCATCACCACTGTTTTCATTCCTCAAGAGAATGAAAAAGATCTGGTGGAGCTGCCTGACAATGTCAAAAACGGGTTGAAGATCATCCCGGTCCGGCATGTTTCCGAAGTGCTGGCGCAAGCCCTGACCGGCAAGCCCGATCCAATTGAATGGGACGAAGAAGCTGAAGAAGCGGCAGCTGCGGCAGCCTTGAAATCAGCTGGCACGGCAGCAGGCGCAGTCGCACACTAACACCTGTTCAATGCTAAGAAAGAAACCCCGCGAACTTGCTTCGCGGGGTTTTGCGTTTGCGACTGGAAAACAGGGTTTTGAGCAGCCAAAACCTGCGTTCCGGTCTACCGGCTTTCTTTAGTGAGCGAGTGCCGCCCCAAAGACGGCAACCATCGACAATACCAAGACGATGTCCGCCGTGGGCGCGCTGCTTTGTGCGGCCTCTTGGCTAATTACGGCTGGTGGGATTTGCGGTTCAACGACGGGATCGTTCAGCGCCCCCGCGCTGGCGGATGTAGCCCAAACAAAAACGGAAAGGCAGGCAGCTAGCTTCTTCATCAAATGTCTCCAAATCTGCGAAAGTCCATCGAAAATGACGGTGGCAATGTGGGTGAGTCAAGCAATCGTTAGGGTTTTTGCTGCATTTTAGGTAATTTGAAGTGGGTCAAGACACCTCCTTCAGGCAGAAACTTCATGCAGAATACGCGGACTTTCACAGGAACTGGGGCAAATACGATGGCCATCACGAGCACAGGGATGTCGCAGCACGACGATGCATCCGAAACAAAATCATTTGCGAGTAAACCGGCTGGGGGCGCTATAGGTGAGCAGGCAGCTGTTGATACGCTTTTACACGCACCCAGCGCGGATCTGCCTCTGTCACCCCACGAGGCTATGAAGAAAAAGGAGTTGATTGACCTTGCTGTGGAACGCAGCGGCCTCAAAAAGCGCGACGTAAAACCCGCGGTAGAAGCAGTACTTGCCGTTTTGGGGGAGGCACTGGCCGAAGGTCGGGATATCAACATGCGGCCAATGGGCAAAATCAAAGTGACCCGCATGAAAAAGGTGAGAAATGGTCAGGTCATAGGTGCCCGAATTCGCCAACCAGAAGAAGTCGATATTTCTAGTCGAAGGCCACTTGCGCAATCCGTCGAGGACCGTTAAACCGCCCCTCACGGGTGATTAGCTCAGTTGGTAGAGCGCTTCGTTTACACCGAAGATGTCGGGAGTTCGAGCCTCTCATCACCCACCATTTTCTCGAAATCATAGTCTTACCTTCCCATTGTGGGTCTCTGAATTTTGCCCCTCTGCAATTGCGAAAGCCTGACCGGTTAATCGGGACACCTGTGGGACAACGCAGAATTTTTTACGACTTGCCGAAAACCGTTTCAAAGTCACGCGTTTTGCGTGATCTGGCGAAAGAAGCAGGGAAGGGAAGTGGACGCTTTGAACCGTAGGATTTCGCAGGTGCTATTGCTGCTCATAAGGAAAATTAGAAAAGCCGGATGAATCGTAAAAAAGCCTCTTGCGCAGTTCTTCAGCTTTGGCTAAACCGCCTTTCACGGGTGATTAGCTCAGTTGGTAGAGCGCTTCGTTTACACCGAAGATGTCGGGAGTTCGAGCCTCTCATCACCCACCAATCCTTCCTAATTCTTAGTTCTACCAACGCCTTACGTGCGCTCATTGCGTCGCGCAGTTGGCCCTGACTAAATGTGTTTTGCCTCAGCGATTGCCAAATTGAAGGCAAACAAATGTGCGGATGGATAAAGGGGCGCTCGTGCTCGGACCCGACCGGTTTGGGGGGTTATCGGCCCAGCAATCGCATACCGCGATCAATGCCATCCAAAGTCATCGGCACCATGCGCTCTTCGAAAATTTCGCGGATCATGTGAATCGATTGGGTATATTGCCAATGCTTTTGTGGAACCGGATTGATCCATAAATGGTTGGCCCATTGGCCGCGCATGCGTTCTAGCCAGACCTGACCGGCTTCTTGGTTCCAATGTTCATTTGCGCCGCCTGGATAGGCTATTTCGTAAGGAGACATCGAGGCGTCGCCAACAAAAATGCATTTGTAATCCGCCCCGTAGGTGTTGAGCACCTCCCAAGTGGGAACCTGCGCATCCCAGCGGCGTCGATTGTCGCGCCACAGGCCTTCGTAGACACAGTTGTGGAAGTAGAAGTGTTCGAGATGCTTGAACTCTACGCGCGCTGCGGAGAACAGTTCTTCGACGATTTTGACGTAGGGATCCATTGACCCACCCGCATCAAGAAACAGCAGTACTTTGACAGCGTTGCGCCGCTCGGCGCGGGTTTGGACATCCAGATACCCGTGTTCGGCTGTGGCGCGGATGGTACCGTCCAGATCCAGCTCTTCTTCGGCCCCGTCGCGCACCCAATTGCGCAGGCGTTTCAGCGCGACCTTGATGTTGCGTGTACCCAGCTCGACACTGTCGTCCAGGTTTTTGAATTCTCGCTTGTCCCAGACTTTGACCGCGCGCTGATGGCGCGATTTATCCTGACCGATCCGCACCCCTTCGGGATTGTACCCATAGGCCCCAAAGGGCGATGTGCCAGCAGTGCCGATCCATTTGTTGCCGCCTTGATGCCGGCCTTCTTGTTCTTTGAGGCGCTCTTTGAGCGTTTCCATCAGTTTGTCGAACCCGCCCAAGGCTTCGATCTCGGCCTTTTCCTCGGCGCTGAGATGTTTTTCCGCCATTTTGGCCAGCCAATCGGCGGGCAGGTCCACAGCGTCCAGAACTTGTTCAGGCGTGATGCTTTCAAGACCTTTGAAGCTGGCGGAAAAGGCGCGGTCAAAGCGGTCCAGATGGCGTTCATCCTTGACCATGATCGAGCGGCCCAGAAAATAGAAGGCCTCGATGTCATAGGTTGCCAGACCGGCGCGCATCCCCTCAAGAAAGGCGAGGTATTCGCGCAAGGAGACCGGCACACCGGCGTTTCGAAGATTTTCAAAAAAGGGCACAAACATGCGGTCTGTGTACGCAGGCAGCACCGTGGGTGCAACGGTCCATGCGCATCACGGCGCCGTGCCGTTGCGACAAATTGCGGGTGCCGTGCGAAGGGGAAAATCGCAAATCAGCTGATTAGGAAAGAAGTTTTTCCAAAACAATTGTGACGATCAGACCGGCCAGTGAAAAGGCGATGGCATAGCCGGTGGCATATTGCGCAATATCAGCCTTGTTGCCTTTGCGGCGTGCGGCCGTAAAGCCGCCGATCAAGGCCCCGATCAATGCACTTGCGATGACAATCATAATCCGCCTCTGCTACGTCTGACTGGATTGAGCGATGCGATTTCGCGCAGTTTTGCACGTACGGCCCAATCCGAGCCGAACCCGTATCGCGCCCAGCCAAGCGAGTCCAGTCGGACTTGGCGGCCTTCAGTGACGCGGCCTGACATTTCCATCGCTTCGGCGCGCAGCATCATCAGCGTTGCCAAAAGGGCGGCGTTTTCGTGGCGCATGGCGGTATCGAGATGCGGGGTCAGCAAATAAAGCGCATCTTCACTGCGGCCAGAACTGATGGCGTAGGCTGACAGTTGCGATGACACATAAGCGCGGTGCAAAGCCGTGTCGGGACCGGCACCAAAGTAACGCTGGGACAAGACAAAGTGATCTTGAGCGGCATCGGGATCGACGGCTTGCAGCAGGCGGCCCATGGCGTAATGCGAAAACGCTAGGCGGTGATCGGTCCAGCCCATTGCCTTGGCAACCTGAAGCGCTTCAGCAGCGGCAGAGCGGCGTTGCGCCGGGTCGGCTCCGGGGCCCAGTGCGGTTTGCACGGCATCAATCCAGACACGCGGGGTTTTGTTGAGCCGGCGTGCTGGTTTGCCCTGACCGCGCGGATTGAGGCGGGCGAAAATAGAAGGGAGTTTGTCGGCAACCTGCGTGCGGCTCATGCCATTGCGCAGGGCGGGGTCGTAATAGGCGCGCAAGATTGTCATGTCGTAGCCGGTCAAAACCGTATGCACATTGTCGTCATTGAAGACACTGTCAGGCAATCGGTACAAATCGTTTAAAGGGCCAAGCGCCTGAGCCAGTTCTTCGTGCAAACAATCGCGTACTTCTTGGGCGCTGGTGTCATTGGGAATAAAGATCGCCAGAGTTTCGCGTTTGGTGAGCTGCGACCAGCTGACTTTCCGGGTGCGCCGGTTGGTTTTGTATTCTGCCAGCGTTCTGACATTTGGAACCACAAAACAGGCGGCCGATGGCAAATGTTTGCGAATATCTGCGCGGCTAACGGCTTGGACCGTGATATTCGCATCGATGGAATTGGTCAGCGAGATGTTGATCCCTGCCTCTTTGCGCAATCGGTAGAGAAGGCGGGTCAGATCAGGAGCCAGCGAAGGCGGCGGCGATCCAGAAACTGTGACGGTGATCGGACCTTCGAACCTTGTAAGGGTCGACAAACTGCGGCCGGATTCCAAAGTAAAAGATAGATCCAGGAAATCGCGTGCCATGTCCGAATTCGAGGCAACTGGCGCTGACGGGCGCGGCACAGAAAACACCTTCATCGGGGGCAATCCGGACACAACCGATGTCGCAGAGCGAGTCGGGATGTCCGGTTGCGATACCGGCATGCAAGCACCAAGCAGCAAATACAGGGGGAGGATAAAACGTCTGGCTTTGAGCATCATGGCCTCTGGTATTTGAGGAATGGTGTGACAACGCCGATCCGGTCATAGAGCTGACGGGCGGTATCATTGAATTCCTGAGTTAACCAGTAAACAGACGGCGCGCCGTGTGCGTCTGCGGCTTTGTAAACGGCTTCGATCAATGCCCGGCCTACGCCTTTGCCGCGCACATCGGGAGAGGCGTATAGATCTTGCAAATAGCAGACCTCTTCGACTTTCCAGGCGTGGCGGTGAAAGAGGTAGTGAACAAGCCCGACAACGCGACCGTCAACTTCGGCGACCATAGCATTGAAATCACGCGGGTCGTCGCCCAAAAGGCGTGCAAATGTCGAGGTGTAGATCGCGTCAGGCAAAGAGGTCTCGTAGAAAGACAGATAGTCTTTCCAAAGTTCTTTCCACACGTGACCGTCCCCGGCACGCAAAGCGCGCACCATCATAGTCTCATCTTGGGACATGTATTAAAGCCTGCCTGCTCGTTGTTTTTAACTCAGATGTACAAGACATCCGGTGTTTTTCTGTCCTCTGTAGGGAGAGTATAGGGCAAAACTTTGATTTGTGCACAGGCCTCTGCAACCTTATGGAAAAATAATATTCCGTTTACGATAAGGCGGAGGAGTGTGTTTGTTTACAAAAGGTTAACCTGTGCATGAGGGCAACAATCAGGTTGATTAAATGTGCAAAATCAACTGGTAAAGGTGGCTGTATTGAGGCTTTTGGGCGGTGAATGGTGCGCAATGGCAGCGCATGAGGCTAGAATATGGTTAAAATTTGTTAGGCTTTGTTAATGTCTGGCCACATGCGCTGGTCTCATTGTCGTAGACGATTTTTCGACGAAAAATCGCGCCCGCCGGTAGAGGGCAGATGTGTTAACGGTCGCGCCGCGCCATAAAGGCCAAACGTTCAAACAAATGGACATCCTGTTCGTTCTTCAGCAGGGCACCATGCAACCGCGGCAGGGCGTTTGCAGCATCGCGCTTTAGGTCTTCGGCATCTAGGTCTTCGGCCAGCAGCAGTTTGAGCCAGTCCAGAACCTCAGAGGTTGAGGGCTTTTTCTTCAGGCCAGGCTGCTCGCGCACTTCATAGAACTGTGTCAGTGCCGTGGTCAGCAAGGCTTCTTTGACACCGGGGTGATGCACTTCGACAATCTTGCGCAGAGTGTCTTGGTCGGGAAACTTGATGTAGTGAAAAAAGCATCGGCGCAAAAATGCGTCCGGCAACTCTTTTTCATTGTTCGACGTAATAATAACGATGGGCCGGTTCACGGCTTTTATCGTTTCGCCCGTTTCGTAGACGTGAAATTCCATTTTATCGAGTTCTTGAAGTAGATCGTTCGGGAATTCAATGTCTGCCTTGTCGACTTCGTCGATCAGCAAAACCACCTTTTGATCCGCTTCAAAGGCCTGCCACAGTTTGCCTTTGCGGATGTAGTTTTTTACGTCATTGACACGCTCGTCGCCCAGCTGGCTGTCGCGCAGGCGCGATACCGCATCATATTCATACAGCCCTTGCTGCGCTTTGGTGGTGGATTTGACGTTCCATTCGATCATCGGCGCGCCAAGTGCGTCAGCCACCTGCCGTGCCAGCTCGGTTTTACCAGTGCCGGGCTCGCCCTTAACCAAAAGCGGGCGTTCCAAGGTGACGGCCGCATTTACAGCCATGGTCAGATCGTCAGTAGCGACATATGTGTCGGTGCCTTGGAAACGCATCAATTTCTCCTAAATATTGCACATTGAGGCCTACCCAGACCAAGCTGGCTTGGCAAGGCACGCCGTTTCGTCATTTTTCCGGAGTGGTGGTTCGCCACCTTGGAAGTCGCTTGTTTTCGATGGGTTAGGGGAGGCTGTTGGACAGGATGTTTTCGACGTCAGGTCGGCCGTTTTCGCTAGTGACATCCTCTCTGCCATACGTTAAATGCAGCGCCGAGGGCTGCCACTATCTGGAGAGAAATTGAACATGATGGATACTGGTGGAGACAGCGGGGGCACCATGAAACCTGAAAATTTCCTGCCTGACGATTATCGTCCGGTTGACAGCGAGCCATTCATGAATGAGCGGCAAACTGAGTATTTCCGTCGCAAGCTGCAAGATTGGAGAACCGATCTTTTGGCAGATAGCCGCGACACAATCGAAACCTTGCAAGAAGGCACGCGTAACATCCCGGATGTGAACGACCGCGCGAGTGAGGAAACCGATCGTGCGCTGGAATTGCGCACGCGCGACCGTCAGCGCAAATTGGTCAACAAGATCGATGCCGCGCTGCGCCGGATCGACGAAGGTGAGTATGGCTATTGCGAAAAAACCGGCGAGCCGATCAGCCTGAAACGGCTGGACGCGCGTCCGATTGCAACCATGACGCTTGAAGCACAAGAACGCCACGAGCGGCGCGAAAAAGTCCACCGCGACGACTGATGCGCCGCCTGCGCTGCGTTTTTCGATGCGCCGGTATGAGATTTAAACGCCGGGGCTGTTTGCTCCGGCGTTTTGCTTTTTGAGGGGATGACTATGTCTGTGGACGGTCTGGGCGTTACAATCATTGGCGGCGGTATTGGGGGCCTGACAACGGCCTTGGCGTTGCGCAGCAAGGGCGCAAATGTGCGCGTCTTGGAACAAGCTGACGCGATCCGCGAAGTCGGGGCTGGCATTCAGGTCAGCCCAAACGGTTTGCGGGTGTTCGAAGCCTTGGGGCTGGACGAGGCCTTTGCCAAGATTTCGGTGGCGGGGCAGGCTGTGTCGTTGCGCGACTACAAACGCGGGTCCGAAGTGATGCGCCTGGATCTGACCAAACTGCCCAAGGCGCAAATCTATCGCTTTGTGCACCGTGCTGATTTGATCGATCTTTTGGCAACCGCCGCGCGTAAGACTGGAGTGCAAATCAGGCTGCTGCAACAGGCCTCGAGCGTGCGCCCGGGCGCAAAGCCGCGGGTTGAATTTGGCAATGGCGATCATCTGGATGATGATCTTGTCATCGGAGCGGATGGCCTGCATTCCGTTCTGCGGCCGGTTTTGAATGGTGTTGCGGCCCCGTTTTTCACAGGTCAGGTTGCTTGGCGAGCCGTTGTGCCAAATCTGGTGGGCCACCCTCCCGAAGCGCGGGTGCATATGGGACCGGGCCGGCATTTGGTCAGTTACCCTTTACGCGGGGGTCAGGCTGTTAATCTGGTTGCAGTCGAGGAACGCAAAGCTTGGCAAGCCGAAGGTTGGAGCCATATCGATGATGCATCCAACCTACGCGCGGCCTTTGCTGGTTTTGGCGGTATGGTGCCTGAAATGTTGCATGCAGCAGATGCCCCCGGAATTTGGGGATTATTTCGGCATTCCGTGGCCCGCAACTGGACCGGCGAAAACGTGGCATTGCTGGGGGACGCGGCCCATCCTACATTGCCTTTTATGGCGCAGGGCGCGGTCATGGCTATCGAAGACGCCTGGGTTTTGGCTGATTGTCTGGCGCGCCACGACCATGTGGCTGAGGGGCTGGCAAGCTACCAGAAGCGCAGACGGGCACGGGTTGCAAAAGTGGTCGAGGCCGCCAACGGCAACGCTTGGAAATACCACCTGAGCAATCCATTGCTGCGCGGCGCAGCGCATTTGGGACTTGGGGTTATGGGACGTATGGCCCCGGATCGGATGCTGGGCCAGTTTGACTGGATCTATAAACATGATGTCACCGCCGAGACCTAAATCGCGGCAGTAACCACGCGGCCGCGCAGGGCCTGCGCGCCAACCCGATTCAGCCCCCAACCTGACCTTCCCCCGAACCCGGGGGAAGGAACCTTGCCTTGCTCGACCCCGACCCCAATTTGTTTTATGAATTTCAGACTTTAGGATGGGGCGACTTTGGTCTGCTCCGTGTTAAAATAAACGGCAGGAGGAGTCTTTCATGGATCGGTTCGACGAAATTCCCGAGCAGGCTTTGGCTTGGCACCGGGCAGGTGAAGGCGCAGTTCTGGCCAGTGTGATTGAAACCTGGGGATCGGCTCCGCGCCGTGTCGGGGCTCAGCTGGCGATTTCCGGGGGCGGCCAGATCGAAGGATCTGTCTCTGGCGGCTGTGTTGAAGGGGCGGTGATCGTCGAAGCATTGGAAGCGCTGGAAGAAGGCGGCGCGCGGGAATTGGAATTCGGCGTGTCCGATGGCGATGCCTTTGCCGTCGGGTTGGCCTGCGGCGGCACGATCCGCATCTTGTTGGAACCGATAGGAGCAGTCCTGCCCGAAGAGATGCTGGCGGAACTGGTCGCGGCGCGGGCGCAGCGAAAGCCGGCCGCCTACGTCGTTGATCTTGACAGTGGTGCCCGCCGTATTGATCACGCGGGTCATCAAGACAGGTTTCGTATGGATCGCTCTGGTTTTGAACCCGAAAGCCGGGAATTTGTTGCCATTCACAACCCGCCGCTGCGGTTGATTGTGGTGGGGGCTGTTCACATCACCCAAGCTTTGTTGCCGATGGCACGGATCGCCGGATACGATCCTGTTATCATTGATCCGCGTGAAACCTTTGGGTCTGGCGCGCGCTTCCCCGGCGAAACGATCTTGCATGACTGGCCTGATGAGGCGGTGACGCAATTGGGCCTTGATGGGCGCACGGCGCTGGTTTTGCTGACACATGATCCGAAACTGGACGATCCGGCACTGATGAAGGCGCTGCGATCGGGCTGTTTTTATATTGGAGCCTTGGGGTCCACGCGAACCCATGCAAAACGGGTGATGCGGTTGCAAGAGGCCGGGTTTTCCGAGGCAGAAATTGCTCGGATTCACGGACCGATCGGGCTTGACCTCGGGGCGTCCGGACCGGCTGAAATTGCGGTCTCGATCCTGTCGCAGATGGTTCAGGTACTAAGGAAGGGCGCATGAAATTTGGCCCTGTCGCAGTGTGCGATGCCGAAAGCACGATTTTGGCGCATTCCATTGCTTTGACCAACAAACGCCTGCGCAAGGGGCGAGTCATTTCAAATGAAGACATCGCGGCCATGCAGGTTGCGGGTTTGACCGAAGTTACTGTGGCACGTTTGGAAGCCGGAGATGTCGCCGAAGACGATGCGGCGCAGCAACTGGCTTTGGCGTTGGTTCCGGATGCAGGTCGTGCCGGTCTTAGGTTGGGCAAACCTGCGACGGGGCGCGTGAATATCTACGCAGAAGGTGTTGGTGTTGTTGAAGTTTTAGCAGACCGCATCAATGCGTTGAATGCCCTGCATCCAATGATTACGGTGGCAACAGTGCCGAAATGGCAACGTGTGGCGCAGCGCAATATGGTCGCGACCGTCAAGATTATTTCCTATGCTGTGCCTCAGGCTGCGCTTGACGCTGCCTGTCTTGCCGGTCAATCGGCTCTGCGTTTGCGGCCGGTGTCTTGCCGGTCGGCCCAGTTGATCCAGACATCGGTCGACGGTGCGGACACTGGCCAGAAAGGACAGGCTGTCACCCAAGACCGGTTGGAACGAATGAATGTTCAACTTGGTCCGATGCAAGTTGTCCGGCATAATATTGCATCGGTGTCCCAAGCCCTGACCGCCAGTGACGCCGATATTCTGCTGATCTTGACGGGTTCCGCAACCTCAGACGCTTTGGACGTCGGACCGCAGGCGCTGCGGGACGCCGGCGGAGAGGTCACGCATTTCGGTATGCCTGTAGATCCGGGCAACTTGTTGTTCTTTGGGCACTTAAAGGGCAGGCCGGTGATTGGGCTGCCGGGCTGTGCACGCTCTCCTGCTTTGAATGGTGCGGATTGGGTTTTGGAGAGATTGCTGTGCGGCGTTCCGGTGACGTCTTTGGACATTGCAGGCATGGGGGTTGGCGGTTTGCTTAAGGAAATTCCACAGCGCGGACGCCTTCGAGAGGCCTAATGCAGCTTTGGCCAGCTGCGAATCCTTGAAACAAAAAAACCCGCCGGAATTCGGCGGGTTTTGTGTTTGTCCGAAAGCGCAGCTTACTTGGGAAGCGGCCCGATCATCATGACCATTTGACGGCCTTCCATTTTCGGCATGTTCTCGATTTTGCCAAGCTCTTTGACATCACCGGCAACACGCTCCAGCAGCTCACGTCCAAGCTGTTGGTGGGCCATTTCACGGCCACGGAACCGCAAAGTCACTTTGACTTTGTCGCCGCCTTCAAGAAACTTGAAAACATTGCGCATTTTTACGTCGTAGTCATGAGTATCGGTCCCGGGACGGAACTTTACCTCTTTGACTTCAATAGTCTTTTGCTTTTTACGCGCTTCGGATTCACGCTTTTGCTGTTCGTACTTAAACTTGCCGTAGTCCATGATCTTACAGACCGGTGGATTGGCGTTGGGTGAAATTTCTACGAGGTCCAGCCCGGCCTGTTCGGCCATTTCCATGGCACGCGACGGTGTTACAACGCCGACGTTTTCACCTTCGGCGCCAATAAGGCGGATTTCAGGGGTGCGAATGCGGTCATTCACACGAGGGCCTGTGTCGCGCTGTGGCGGCGCGTTATGCGGTCTGCGGGCTATGGGTTTGCTCCGATTTATGGTCTATATCAAGGCGGCAGGGTAAACTTGACACCGGCGCGATACAAGCGGCAAATCGCCTTTGCTGCGCCATATGATGTAGCTTTCCCCCTTGCGGAGCGCGTCTAGCAGGGCCAAACCCCCAAGGGAAGCGCGGAGAAGAGTCGTTCGCGTAGATTTTTGTGTTTGCAAGGGAGTTCGACATGAACAAGTTGATCCTGGCCATTGTCGCGGCAGTTGTCGCGGTAGGGGGCTATTTTTGGTATTCGGGGCAAGCGCCTCAGGATGTAGCAAAAGAGGCGGCCGCCGCTGCCAGTGATGTCGCCAAAGACGTTGCAGAAGAAGTGACAGAAGGCGCTGCAGCCGTTGCTGATGCTGCGAAAGACGTTGCAGAAGATGTGGCCGAAGGTGCAGCGGAAGTTGCCGAAGACGCTGCCGAAGTTGCTGGTGATGTCGTCGAAACAGTTGAAGGCGCAGCCGATGCTGTCGCAGCTGAAGCGGCAGACGCCGTGGCAGACACAGCCGAAGCTGTTGCGGACACTGCAGAAGAGGCGGTTGAAGCTGTCGCTGATACCGCAGAAGACGCTGTTGAGGCCGTCGCCGAGCCGGTTGAAGAGGCTGTAGAAGCTGTTGCTGATACCGCAGAAGACGCTGTTGAAACCGTCGCTGAGCCGGTAGAAGCGGCTGTTGACGCTGTCGCCGATACTGCAGAAGAGGCTGTTGAGGCCGTCGCTGCGCCCGTCGAAGAAGCTGTTGAAACTGCGGCAGAGGCTGCTGACGTTGTTGCCGATCCTGCCGCTGTTGCTGCCGACGCCGTTGCAGAAACTGCTGAGCCAGCTGCCGCCGCTGCCGCCGCTGCTGCTGAAGGTGCTGCCGAGGTCGCTGCAGAGCCTGCCGCCGAAGCCGTTGAAGCTGTTGCTGACACCGCCGTAGCCGCCACCGAAACTCCAAGCATCACCGAACTGCTGACAGCTGATGGTTTCGATTACGACATGGTTTCCGACTATATTGACGGATCCGATCTGGATCTGGTCAGCAAAACAGGGGCCAAGGCCCTGTTGGAGCAAGCCAAAACCAACCCAGAAGGTCTAACCTCGATCCTGGGTCAGTTGTCTGGTCTGCTGGGCCTTTAAGGTCAGCCAATACAAGTTGGAAAAGGCCGCGGACTTTGTCTGCGGCCTTTTTCTTTTCGAGGTCTGTCGTTACGCTAAGCTTTCTTCCACACCCATATATTTAAGAGTGCGCGCACGGATCACATCCAGAAAATCGATGAAGGTGACCCATGTCGCGACGGATCGGGCATCCTCTGCCCGCTGGGCGATGCCAAGTTGGTCCTTGGCGACAGACATCATGTCTGCAGCGGAGCTGGCGTCTGCGGCTTGTCCCGTGATGTCACAAAGATGTCCGCGATAGCGTTCCCCGAAACTGGAAAACATCAGCATGTCAGCATCAAGCGGCTGACCCGCGGCCAGCATTTTGTCGACCAGGGCGTCTATCTCACGCGGGGTGATATTGCAGATGTCATAGCAGGCCATCATCCCGTCAAGTCGCGCCCGCTTGGCCCGGATTGCAGAAAATGCACCGGGGGCTGATTCCGATTTTGCGGGTGGAAAAATCTCAGTTTTGGGAAGGGGGGTGTCCATTCTGGCCTCCGAATTTGCGTTGAGCATAGGAGGCCAGAATAAAGTGGACATCAGGTTAAACAGGCCAAGAAAGGCCGGCAAAACCTGCATTTAGTCAAGGAAGGCTTTTTCAACAACGTAGTGTTTGGGATCGGAATTGGCCCCTTCTTCCAGACCGTATTCCTCAAGCATCTCTTTGATTTCCAAGTTAAATGCGAGATTTCCGCAAACCATCGCCCGGTCGCTCTCTTGGTTGATCACCGGCACGCCGAGATCCTTGAACGCTTCGCCTTTGCGCATCAGATCGGTGATGCGGCCCATCTTGGGGCTCTCTTCACGGGTGGTGGTCGGATAGTATTTGATCTTCTTCCAGAAGCCTTCGCCGATCACTTCGTTCAGCAATTCATCCGTCTTGAGCGCTTCGATCAAATCACGGCCATAAGTCAGCTCGCCCACTTCGCGGCAGGTGTGGGTTATGATAACTTCGTCGTAGTCTTCGTAGGTTTGCGGTTCGCGCAAAAGCGAGGCGAAAGGCGCGAATCCGGTGCCAGTTGCAAACAACCAGATACGCTTGCCGGGTAGCAGCGCATCATGCACCAAAGTGCCCACAGGCTTGGGCCGCAAAATGATCTGGTCGCCAACTTCGATGTGTTGCAAGCGCGACGTCAAAGGGCCGTCCTGTACTTTGATAGAATAGAACTCAAGCTCTTCGTCCCATGACGGCGATGCGATGGAATAAGCGCGCAGCAGCGGCTTTTCCTTGCCGGTTTTTTCGTTGATCGCCATCAAGCCGATCATCACAAATTCACCGGACCGGAACCGCATGGATGCAGGCCGCGTGCAGCGGAACGAAAACAAACGATCCGTGAAATGCTTTACTTCGGTCACGGTCTGGGCGTCGGGAACAGCCAGTTTGCGGGGCTGCGGGGCTTGGGTCGCTGTTGCTTCGGTCACGGGGGTCAACTCTGTCATTATTCCTCTGCCGGTTTTTTAACCGGTAAATGAGATTTAGCTTTGATTTATGTCAGGTAAAAGCCGCCACCCGATCACATTTGCCGGGCGGCGGCGAAAAACCTGTGCTTTTGTGCCGTTTAGCCGCGCATGCGTGCCTGATAGTCATGCTGCTGCCAGTTGGCGCGTGCGGTCCAGTGGTCTTCTGGCTGACGTGCGGCCAGATCGTCCGAGATCTCGACCTCGTCAAAACCGGACCGGCGGGCCATGGCGTATTGTTCGTTGATCATATGGCCTTTGGCGCGGAGCCGACCTGTGTATCCGCGTAGGCGCAACAGGCGAGCGATGGTGAAACCGCGACCATCAGCAAAACTGGGAAAGTCGACGCGGATGATTTGTGCGTCGTCAAATGCAACGCCGCTGGGATCTACATCAGAGGCCAGATCAAGCGCAGTGTCGCTGTCAAAGCCCAATGTCCAATCGTCCGCGGCAAAGCCGCTATCGGTCACGATCACGCTCATGCCGTTTCTCCTTGAATCTCGTTTTTTGCGCCGGCGGTCTTTTGATCCGCGCTTGCAGGGGGGCGTATCGCGCGACCATTTACAAAATGAATGCCGCACTCTTCTTTGTCTTCGCCGCGCCAGCGTCCGGCGCGGGGGTCTTCGCCCGGTGCAACCTTGCTGGTGCAAGGCGCGCAACCGATGCTTGGGTAGCCTTTGGCGACCAGCGGGTGTTTGGGCAGCCGGTTGGCTTCCATATAGTCGCGCACATCTGTCGGGCCCCAATGGGCCAGCGGATTGACTTTGATCCTGCCGGTCGCGTCCTCAAGTTCAAAGAACTGGAGATTGGCGCGGCTGGCGCTTTGGTAGCGTTTCCGGCCAGTGATCCAGCCGTCATACCCATCCAGCGCTTTTTCCAGCGGCTCGGTTTTGCGCAGGGAACAGCAAGCGTCGCGGTCCCCCAAGCGCAAGCCGCCGTAGGGGTCCCGTTTCGCCAGCGTGTCCGCATCTGTGTGGATCACCTGAAGGTTCTCGAGGCGCAACCGTTCTGCCAGTTCTTGTTGGTAGACCAGTGTTTCCGCGAACAAAAGCTGGGTGTCGATGAACAAAACCGGTGTCTTGCGGTCGACCATCGCCACCAAGTGCAGCAAAGCCACGCTTTCGGCCCCGAAGGAGGAAACCATAGCGATCCGACCCGCTTCCGGATCACGTAAAGCCCCTTGAAGAACCGCCGTCGCCGAATGGTGGCGATAGCGGCTGTTCAAGGCGTCAACGCGGGCCTGAAGAGCACTGTGATCGGGAACCGCGCCAGTGTTGCGGCCGGGAAATCCGGCAGATGTATTTTTCATTGTATTAGGCCGCCTTGGAACGCTTGTTTGCCGCTTCGCCATAGAGCGCTTCTTTGAAGGGAGGCATGCCAATACGGCGATAGGTTTCAAGAAAGGTCTCGTCTTCGGTCAGGCGCAAGTCCAGATAGGCCGCAACCAATCGTTCGATAGCCGGAACGATCTCGTCATAGCCAAATCCTGGGCCAGTGCGTGTACCGATTTCCGCAGTTTCAGTGTGATCGCCGCCCAGTGTGATCTGATAGGTTTCTACACCGCCACGGTCCAAACCAAGGATACCGATGTGCGCAATATGGTGATGCCCGCAGGCATTGATGCAACCCGAGATTTTGACTTTAAGATCACCGATTTCGTTTTCCAGCTTCAGTTCGTCAAAACGGGTGGCGATTTGCTGCGCGACAGGAATCGAACGGGCGGTTGCCAGTGCGCAATAATCCATACCGGGGCAGGCGATGATATCGCTGATCTTTCCGATGTTGGCCGTGGCCAGATCATGTGATTTCAGACGGGCGTGAATTTCTGGCAGGTCATCTTTGTGAACATGCGGAAGCACGACGTTTTGCTCATGGCTGATGCGCAATTCGTTGTGGCCAAATTCGTTGGCAATATCGGCCATGACGCGCATCTGGGCACTGGTTGCATCACCGGGGGTGTCGCCATGTTTCTTGATCGAGATCTGCGCGATGGCATAGCCTGGAGCCTTATGCTCGGACAGGTTGGTGTCGGCCCAGCTGCGGAAAACCGGATCACTGTTATAGGCACGTTCAAAGCCGGAAAGCGGGCGGTCGGCAAAGTCTGGCGCTGCGAAATGTGCTTCAATCGCCCTTAACTGTGCTTGATCTGCCCCTTTGAACAGCGGGCGGATTTCTTCAAAACGGGCCTCGGTCAGGCGCTGGATTTCTTCGATGCCATGCTCGTGCACGGTGATTTTGATACGGGCTTTGTACTTGTTGTCGCGGCGGCCAAGCATGTTCCAAACCGACACAACAGCTTCGGCATAGGCCAGCAGATCTTCTTGGGGCAAGAAGGCGCGCAGCACTTTGCCCACCATCGGAGTGCGGCCCAAACCGCCGCCGACGATGACTTCGAAACCGGGTTCGCCGGCGTCGTTGCGCACCATGCGGAAGGCCAGATCATGCGCCTTTGTTACGGCGCGGTCGTTTGGCGAACCTGTAACCGCGATCTTGAATTTGCGCGGCATGAACTGGAATTCAGGGTGGTCGGTGGACCACTGGCGCAGCAGTTCGGCAATCGGGCGCGGATCAGCAATTTCATCGGCAGCGGCACCGGCGAAATGATCGGCGGTCACGTTGCGGATGGTGTTGCCCGATGTCTGGATGGCATGCATTTCGACTTCGGCCAGTGCCTCAAGCATCTCGGGGATATCGCCCAGCTTTGGCCAGTTGTACTGGATGTTCTGGCGTGTGGTAAAGTGACCATACCCTTGGTCCCAACGATCAGCGATATCCGCCAGCTTGTGCATTTGTGTGCTGTTCAGCGTGCCATAGGGAATGGCGACGCGCAGCATATAAGCGTGCAGTTGCAGATACACACCGTTCATCAAGCGCAGCGGCTTGAATTCATCTTCTGTCAAGGCACCGGACAGGCGGCGATCTACCTGGCCGCGAAACTGGCGGTTACGTTCGGCAACAAAGGCCGCGTCGAATTCGGAATAGCTATACATGGCTTGGCTCCTGCGGATTTGCGCTTAGATGTTGGCTTGTTTGCCGTGAAAGTAGTTCGAAGGACCGCGGCGGCGGAACTCTTCGCGAAAATGCACCGGCTCGGGGCCGTTTGGTCCGGCCTTCATGTCGGCCAGATAAACACCAACAACGATTTCAGCCTGTGCGCTTGCTTCAAGTAAGCGAACATCGGCGACAGCCTCATCAGTAAGAAGTTCGGCTTGGGCCAGATCGCGCACCCAAACATCATTGGCGTCCAGATACACAACATCGCCTTCGGACAGGGCATTTGCGGTGATTACTTTTGGGGTAAAGGCTTTGGCCATCAGGCAAGCTCCTGCTTTAAAAGGGGAAGGGAGGCGGCATCGCGTGGGGCAAGACCCCAAAGCATCAGCGCCGGTCCGGTTAGGTCGGCCTGCTCAACGGCGTCAGGCAAATTCACAAGGGTGGTGCCCAGCACCGACTGATCGGTGCGGCTGGCGTTTTCCACCAAGGTCACAGGCGTGTCAGGTGCAGCGCCATGCATCAGCAAGCGGCCCTGGATAAACCGCGCGGCGCGCTTGCCCATATAGATGGCAGCAACTTCACCGGATCCGGCCAGCGTGCGCCAGTCATGGTCGGCAAAGCCCTTCATATCGTGGCCGGTCAAAATGCGCGCTGACGCATTGCGGCCGCGTTTGGTCAAAGACTGACCAATGGCCGCCAAAGAAGCCGAGGCCGCGGTGATTCCAGGGACGATGTCATAATCTATGCTGGCAGCCTCAAGCGCCTCGATCTCTTCATCAAGGCGGGCAAAAACGGTTGGATCACCGCCCTTAAGGCGCACAACTGTGTGTCCTTGCCGGGCGTTTTCAACGATACGGGCGTTGATCACGTCTTGGGGGGTATGCTGACCGAAACCTTTTTTGCCAACGGGAATGAACTTCATGGCCGAGGTCGCCAGTTTAACGATCGACACTGGAACCAGACCGTCATGAATGACAACGTCTGCCTCTTGCAGCGCCGTCAACGCTTTGACGGTCAGCAGGTCGGGGTCGCCGGGACCTGCGCCGACAAAACGCACCTTGCCCACTGTACGGCCAAGGGCCGGGGCAGGGCGCTTGCCGCGCAATGTGGAAAAGATCTGTGTCAGGGGCATGTTGGCCTCGGGTGTTTCGTTGACCCCAATATAGGAAACTTTCCCTATGTGTTGCCAGTTACCTAGGCAAATAAGGAATGATGTTCTAAGCTGTAGCGTGAAGGGGAGAGAAGTTCCCATATTTTGCGAAATCAGGAACAATGCATGAAGATTGACGACACAGACCGGAAAATCCTTGTTGCGCTGCAGCGCGATGCTTCACAATCTTTGGATGAAATTGCCCGCGAAGTGGGGTCTTCGAAGACCCCTGTTTGGAATCGAATCCGCAAAATGCGTGATGCCGGAGTGATTGGTGCGCAGACCGTTGTGCTGGATGCCGAAGCCCTTGGATTCGAAGCGACCTTTTTCGTTTTGATCCGCACATCTGAACACGAAGCGGATTGGCAGCTAAAGTTTCTAGCGGCGTTGCAGGCCCGCCCTGAAGTGCAAGAGGCGCATCGTTTGGCGGGCGATATTGATTACATCCTGAAGGTTCGGGTAAAAAATGCACGCGCCTATGACGAGTTCTACCAAGCGCTGATTTCCGAGGTGAAAGTGCACAATGTGACGGCGCTTTTGTCGATGGAAGAGATCAAGGCCACCACCGCCTTGCCTTTGTAGCAGGCGGTTTTGCAGCTGTGGCTCATCGTGTGTTGCTTGTGTAGGGTTCTGGTATGAATGGTTTTCCGAACAAACGCGGATGGGGCGTTGCGCTGTATCTGATTTTTGTCGCCGGTCTCTCTTGGGGGGCTTGGACCTATGGCTATGGTCAGGCAATCGGTCAGCTGGCAGCGCGCGGCGAGGCGGATTTGGCATTGGCGTCAGATCGGCTTGTTGCGGGCTTGCTACGCTATCGGTCCACGGCTGTTTTGTTGTCAGACCATCCTGCCTTGATGGATTTACACTCGGGCACCGCGCCCGAGGTTGCCAATCAGTTGTTGCAAGAAACCGTCGATAAAACCGGGGCTTTGACCGCGTTCTATCTGGATGCCGAAGGGGCCGTTTTGGCGTCGGCCCATGGCCGCGCGCCGCCTGCGGTGGCCCAATCGTCATATTTTTTACGGGCAAAAGACGGCGCATTGGGCGCGGGTCACAGCGTCAATGCGCTGTTCGATAACCGCGCCTATTATTTCGCCGCCCCAAGCTTTGCAGCAGGCGGAGGCGTTCTGGGGGTCTTGGTTGTTGCGGTGAATATCGACCGGCTGGAACAAGAATGGCGGGCGTCACGCCCTGCGGTGTTTTTCAGCACGGAAGCAGGCGAGGTATTTGTCACCAGCCGGTCAGAGCTGTTGTTTTGGAAAAAAGTCCCCGGGGGCATGGTAAACCTTGCGGGCGACAGGTTTGATATAACGTTTGAACAGCTGGGCGAGCATGTGTTTTTGAAGCAAAACCTGAGCCCCTATGTGCCTAATACGGCGTTGTATTTAAATCAGGCGTTGCCTGTCATCGGAATGGTTGCGGAATCATTGGTAGATATCCGGTCTGCGCAGCGATTGGCCGGACTGCAAGCGGCTGTTGTGGCGGCGCTCTGTCTGGGGCTCGGGGGTTTTTTGTTTTTTGCGGGGACACGTCGGCGGGCCTTGGCACGGGCCAATCTGGCGCTCGAAAGCCGGGTACGTGAACGTACTTTGGATCTTGAAAATGTGAACAAAGCGCTGCGCAGCGAAGTTGTGGAGCGCGAGGATGCAGAGGCGGCCTTGCGACAGGCGCAGGCCGATTTGGTCCAAGCTGGCAAGCTTAGCGCGCTGGGGCAGATGTCGGCCGGGATCAGCCATGAGTTAAACCAGCCTTTGATGGCGATCCGGCAATATGCGGAAAACGGTCAGGCGTTTTTAGGGCGCGGGCAGCCTGATAAAACCGGCGAAAACCTCAACCGCATCGCAAGCCTTGCCAGCCGTGCGGCGCGTATCATCACCAATTTGCGGGCGTTTTCGCGCAATGAAAGTGAACCGATGGGCAGGGTAGATTTGGTTGGGGTGCTGCAATCCGCTGTTGAATTGACCGAAGCGCGATTGAAGCAGGACGGGGTTGAGCTTGACTGGGATCCAGCAGCAACCAATGGTCCGGTTTATGCGCGGGGCGGTGAAGTGCGTTTGACGCAAGTCTTTGTAAATCTGATCAATAATGCCGCTGATGCGATGTTGGAGAAGGATCGCAGGTATATTCGTATTGTGATCGACAACGGCGAAAAACTGGCCGTCACCGTGCGCGATTTGGGACCGGGCATTGCCGATCCGGAGCGGATTTTCGAACCGTTTTATTCGACAAAAGAGGTCGGCGCGGGTATGGGGCTTGGCCTGTCTATTTCATACGGGCTGGTTCAAAGCTTTGGCGGCAAAATCCGCGGGGCCAATGTGGGCCAGGGTGCGATGTTCACGGTCGAATTGGACTACTGGCAAGATGAGGACGGCGTGCAGGCACAAGGAGCGCTAAAGTGAAGGTTTTGCTGGTTGATGATGATCCGGAGGTGCGCGAGGCGCTGGTCCAGACTTTGGAGCTGGCCGAGATCGAGACGCTCAGCGCCGGTTCGTTTTTGGAAGCCAAGGATTACATCAACGCCAAATTTGACGGGGTTATTGTCTCTGACATTCGCATGCCGGGGCGCGATGGGTTTCACCTTCTGGATTTCACCCGTGGGCAGGATATCGACCTGCCAGTTGTCTTGCTGACCGGTGAAGGCGACATTCCCATGGCGGTCAAAGCCATGTCTATGGGGGCCTTTAGCTTTTTGGAAAAACCTTGTGGTGCCAGCGAGTTAATAAGCGTTGTTAAACGGGCGATGCACACCAGATCGCTGGTTTTGGAAAACCGTTTGCTTAAGGCGCAGCTGGAAACGGGGGATCCTGCTGCACGGCTCATCTTTGGTATCTCGGCCAAGGCGGAAACTTTGCGGACACGGGTGCGGGCGGCGGCGCAGGCGGGGACAGATGTCCTTTTGTCCGGCGCTCCGGGCACAGGGATTTCCAAGGTCGCCGAAGTTGTTCATCTGGGGGCTGTGCGCGCCAAAGGCCCGTTCGAAAAACGTGCCGCAGCGGCGATGGACCGGTCCGATTTGGAAACAGTTTGGGCGTCCTGTGTCACCGGAACGCTGTTCTTGGACGAAATCGGAGCTTTGCCGATGGACACCCAAGTTGCCTTGATGGACCTGTTGGAACGCGGCGGGGCAATTTTGATTGGTGGCACCACGCAGGATCTTTCGGAGTTGGTGGCGCAGGGGAAATTCTCCGCAGAACTCTATTATAGGCTAGAAGTCATGCAATTGCGCATTCCTGCCTTGGCTGAGCGTCCCGAAGATATACCGGTTCTGTTTCGGCACTACGTCGCGCAAGCGGCGGAGCAAGCCGGCCTTTCGGTTCCAGAGATCCCCGATGATCTGCTGGCCAGTCTGGTTGCGCGCGATTGGCCGGGGAATGCACGGGCGTTGATGTCCGAAGCGATGCGTCTTGTTTTGGGGCTGGCCGAAGAAAACGCGGTGCCTGTTGATGATTTGGGCCTGTCTGAGCGTATGGCGCAGGTCGAACGGTCGTTGCTGGCCGAGGCCTTGGGGCAGGCGGGCGGGCAGGCGCGCCTTGCAGCCGAACTGCTAAAACTGCCGCGCAAGACCTTCTATGATAAAATGGCGAAATACGGGCTGAGGCCCGATGATTTTCGCAAAACGGAATAGTCGAATCACGATTCGGTTATTCTGTGCGGATTTCCGCACAATGGGCGCTAACGGCTGTGCGAATTTCCGCACAGGGCGGTTTAGGGTCTTGCGTATACACCTTTGGATGTCGGTGTATCCATTTGAATAAATTTGAAAAAATTAAATTTGGGGTGCCCTTTAAACACGTGCTTGATCCGATTCGATGCGCAGGGCTTTGTTAAGCGGTCAGCCACCCGAGGAGGGGTGGCGCACCACTTAATCAACTTTGGGGAGGATACCCATGAAAAAGCTTTTGTTGTCCGCTGTTGCGGCCACCGCTCTTGTAACTGGCGCCACTGGCGCAATGGCAGCATGTGATGACGGCGAAATCGTCATCAAGTTCAGCCACGTAACAAACACCGACAAGCACCCGAAAGGCATCGCAGCCAGCTTGCTTGAACAGCGCGTTAACGACGAGATGAACGGCAAGGCCTGCCTTGAGGTTTTCCCGAACTCGACGCTCTATAATGACGATCAGGTTCTCGAAGCCCTTCTGAATGGCGATGTTCAGTTGGCGGCACCTTCGCTGTCCAAGTTCGAACAGTTCACCAAACAGTTCCGCATTTTTGACCTGCCCTTTATGTTCAAAAACATCGACGCGGTTGATGCTTTCCAAAACTCCGAAACCGGTCAGGCGATGAAAGAATCGATGACACGTCGCGGTCTTTTGGGCTTGGCCTTCTGGCACAATGGCATGAAACAGATGTCCGCAAACAAAGCACTGGTTAACCCAACCGATGCTGCCGGTCTGAAGTTCCGTGTACAAAACTCCGAAGTTCTGAAAGCTCAAATGGCAGCCCTGGGCGGTAGCCCGCAGCCAATGGCATTTTCCGAAGTCTACGGCGCACTGCAAACCGGTGTTGTTGACGGTCAGGAAAACACCTGGTCGAACATCTATGGCAAAAAGTTCTTCGAAGTGCAGGACGGGATCACCGAAACCAACCACGGTGTGATCGACTATATGCTCGTAACGTCGACAGATTTCTGGGACAGCTTGCCCGAAGAAGTTGGCACACAGCTGGCGACAATCATCACCGAAGTGACCGCAACGCGTAACAGTGAATCCTTCACTGTGAACCAAGCGGCCAGAAAATCGGTCATCGATGCAGGCGGCGTTGTGCGCGAACTGGATGCAGATCAGCGCGCGGCATGGGTTGAAACCATGAAGCCTGTTTGGGAACAGTTTGTCGGCGATGTTGGTCAAGACAACATTGACGCAGCTCAAAAAATCAACGGCATGCACTAATCTAGTGTAGCTTTCATAGACCGGCCCGAACAATCGGGCCGGTTTTCATATCCTCTATGGACAGCGGAGGACGGGGCATGTCAGGACATTCCCAGACCCCCTCATTACTTGGCGGTTTTATCGACGAGCTTGAGGAAAGTTTTATCGCGATCATTCTTGGTTTGATGACGATCATCACCTTTTTGAACGTGATTGTAAGATATGTATTCAATTCAGGTTGGTGGCGTAGTTTAGAAGGTGTCATCGGCATCGAGGCACCGCGTTCCATGATCTGGGCGCTTGAGACAACCTCGTTTTTGTTTGCGTGGCTCGTGCTGTTTGGCATCAGCTATGCGGTGAAAAAGACGTCCAATCTGGGTGTCGATGTGGTGCTGAATATGGTGCCGCCGCCCATGCGCCGCACCATGGGTTTAATCGCAGCAGCAATTTGTGTCGCCTATGCGTGTCTACTGTTTAAAGGCGCGTGGGACTATTGGGCACCGTTTGCAGGATTGAATGCCACCGAAGGGCGCTGGTTCCCGACAGGGATCGCAGATAGCCGCGACCAAGCCTGGTACGAGGTGAACGATATTCGCATCCCGGAGTGGCTGCGCTTTATCGAACCGATCTTCAATCAAGGCGAGGCCTACGAAAAGATCCCGCGCTTTATTCCCTATTTTATCTTGCCCTTTGGTGCGGCGCTGCTGCTGTTGCGCTTTTGCCAAGCCACTTGGGCCATCATGACCGGTTCGGCGGACAGCCTGATCGTGAGCCATGAAGCCGAAGATGCGGTCGACGATGTCGCCCATCTGAATCGCGAGGATTGATTCAATGGATGTCGCTATTCTCTTTCTAATGGTCATTGGCCTAATGCTGATTGGTGTTCCGATCGCTGTGTCCTTGGGCTTTTCATCCATCCTGTTTTTGCTGGTTCTGTCTGAGACGTCTCTCAGCGCCGTTGCTCAAAGCTTTTTCCAAGCGATGGCAGGGCATTATACCTTGCTGGCGATCCCGTTCTTCATTCTGGCGTCGTCCTTTATGTCGACGGGCGGCGTGGCACGGCGGATCATCCGGTTCTCGATTGCCATTGTGGGGCATTTCCACGGCGGTCTGGCGATTGCGGGTGTGTTTGCCTGTATGCTGTTTGCAGCGTTGTCCGGATCTTCCCCGGCAACGGTTGTGGCCATCGGCTCGATCGTGATCGCCGGCATGCGGCAGGTCGGGTATACCAAGGATTTCGCAGCTGGCGTTATTGCCAACGCGGGCACCTTGGGCATCTTGATCCCGCCATCGATTGTTATGGTTGTCTATGCCTCCGCGGTCGAGGTCTCTGTTGGCCGGATGTTCTTGGCGGGCGTTATTCCCGGTCTTTTGGCTGGCACGATGTTGATGATCACCATCTACATCATCGCCCGTGTCAAAAGCCTTCCTAAGGGCGAGTGGCGCGGTTGGGGCGAAGTGTTCGAAGCTGGCGGAGACGCGGTTTGGGGCCTGTTCCTGATCGTCATCATTCTGGGCGGCATCTATGGCGGTATCTTTACCCCCACAGAAGCGGCGGCGGTTGCGGCGGTCTATGCTTTCTTTATCGCGAACTTTATCTACCGCGATATGGGGCCTTTGGCGGGCAAAGACGGCGAACCGAACAAGTCGCTGGCCTCGAAGCCGATCGCGATTATCACGGCGTTTTTCCACAAAGACACCAAAGACACGCTGTTCGAAGCCGGTAAGCTGACCATCACCTTGATGTTCATCATCGCCAACGCTTTGATCCTCAAGCACGTGTTGACCGATGAGCAGATCCCGCAGCAGATTGCCGGTGCGATGATCAATGTCGGCTTCGGCGCGGTGATGTTCCTTGTGATCGTCAATGTGATCTTGCTGATCGGTGGTCAGTTCATGGAACCATCGGGTTTGATTGTTATCGTGGCACCACTGGTGTTCCCGATTGCGATGGAGCTGGGGATCGATCCAATCCATTTGGGCATCATCATGGTGGTGAACATGGAAATCGGGATGATCACACCGCCTGTTGGTCTCAACCTGTTTGTGACTTCCGGTGTGGCCGGGATGCCGATGATGCGGGTTGTGCGTGCGGCGCTGCCGTTCCTTGCCGTGCTCTTCGTCTTCTTGATTATGGTGACCTACATTCCATGGCTGTCGACCTATCTGCCGACCAAGTTCATGGGCCCCGAGATCATCACAAACTGATCCCTCCGGGTTTTTAAAACAACAAAGGCGCCGCTCTGGAGATCAGAGCGGCGCCTTTTCTTTGGAACGGTGCGGTTTAGCTGGCGGCCAGCGCTGTCATAATTGGCACGAAATCATCGGCCTTAAGCGATGCACCACCAACCAATGCGCCATCAACGTTGGATGTGGCAAAGATTTCAGTGGCGTTCGATGCTTTGACCGATCCACCATAAAGCAGGCGAACGCCGCCCGCGATGTCCTTGCCAAAACGTTTTTCCAATTCGGCCCGCATGAAATCATGCACTTCACCGATCTGGTCCAATGTCGGAACCTTGCCGGTGCCAATCGCCCAGACAGGTTCATAGGCCACAACGGTGTTTTCCGCCGTCGCGCCATCAGGAACCGAGCCCGCAAGCTGTGTGCCGATCACATTCAGGGTTTCGCCGCCTTCACGCTCGTCCAGTGTTTCACCGATGCAAATAACCGCGATCAATCCAGCGTCCCAAGCGGCTTGGGATTTTGCTGCAACATTTTCGTCGCTCTCTGCATGGTCGGTGCGGCGTTCAGAATGGCCAGTGATGACATGGCTTGCGCCAGCCTCTTTGAGCATAACCGCCGATGTATCGCCGGTATGTGCGCCAGAGGCATTAGCATGGCAATCTTGACCGCCAACTGCAATGTCTCCGCTGATGGTTGCGGCTTGCGCAACCAAAAGGGCGGGCGGGCAGATCAAAACGTCAATTGCGTCGGTCGCTGCGGGTTTCATCGCTTCGATCTGGGCCAAAGCGGCGACTGATCCGTTCATCTTCCAATTGCCTGCGGCCAGTTTGCGTCTCATGGGATCTCCTACTTTGTTTGCGCCATTTTCGCCGGGCTTGGGACCGGGTCAAGTCTGGTTGCGCGTTTGGACCTGTCATGCCATGGAAAGGGGGCAGGAGGAAAGCACATGATCCCCAGACTGGACGCCGAAAAGATTGCAGCGCGCGATGCGCAAACCTTGGCCGATCTGCGCCGGGGGGCCGAAACGGTCGGTTTTTTGACGGTGTATAACACAAGCATCACGCCAGAGCGGATGCGTGCAGTTATTGCCCAATATCGTGCATTTTTTTCCCTATCTGATCTGGAAAAACGCAAAGTGGATATGGCGATCACCGGATCAAATCGGGGCTGGGGGGCTCCGAGCTCCGAGCAAGTCGATCCTGATGCCAACCCCGACTACAAACAGGTGTTTGATTGTGGGTTCGAAGTAGAGGGCAGCGGTCTTTCGGTCTACGCCAGCAATCTGTGGCCCGATTCCCCAGCTTCTTTCCGGCCCGTGATCGAGGAGTACTACCAAGAAGCGCTTGGTGTGGCGATGGGGGTTTTACGCGGAATCGCAGAGGCAATTGGCGAAGACCCCGGCTATTTCGATGACAAATTTGATGTGCCCATGGCGTTGCTGCGCGGTAACTTTTATCCGCAGCGGCCCGAGTGGGCCGGAGACAAGGATTTCGGCATCGCGGCCCACACGGATTATGGCTGCCTGACCTTGCTTGGCACCGATGGTGTTCCGGGGCTTGAGGTGCAATTGACCGATGGAACATGGCGACCAGTGCAGGCGCAGCCGGGTGAATTCATTATCAATTTTGGTGAGATGTTGGAAATGTGGACCGGTGGCCGTGTCAAAGCGACTTTGCATAGAGTCAAAGGGTCGGCTCACGAACGGATTTCAGTTCCGCTGTTCTTTAATCCAAAATTCGATACCAATGTTGCCCCAGCAGGAGCATCTGAGGTGATCCGCGCGGGGGATCACCTGCAAAAGCGGTTCAATGAAACCTATATCCACTTAAAGAACGCATCTTAGGGTGTTGTAATCACGTTTGATTGTGACGTTCGGCTTCAAGTTCTTCGACGTCTTTGAATTTGATTGATTCCCCGCAACCGCAGGCGTCTGTGACGTTGGGATTACGAAATTTGAACCCGCTTTCCAGCAGGCTGGTTTCATAATCTATCTCTGTGCCGAACAAGAACATCTGCGCCATCGGTGCAATCATCACCCGCGCACCATTTTGTTCGACCATCTCGTCATTGGGATCAGCATCATCGACGTAGTCCATGGTATATTCCATGCCAGCGCAGCCGCCTTTTTTGACGCCAATGCGCAGCCCATGACGGCCATCACGCTCCATCAGTTTGGAAATCTGTTTGATCGCCGCCGGAGTCATGCTCACAGCCTGTTTGCCGGGAATGCTGAACATAGAATACCTCTTTTCCTCAGGATACCTATCTAGGGGGTTGCGACCGCAATCTCAAGGAGGGCGCGTGCCATATATGTGGTGCCCAGCGCCCAAGCAAAGGACGCCATTGTTCCAATGATAACATATTCACTGGCCGAGCGGCCTTGTTTTGCTGTGTCGAGGCGCAGAACCGATTTTGCTGCGATCAAAAAACCAACGCCTGTGGGTTCTCCGATCCAGACCAATAAAAAGATCATGGACCGTTCCAGTTGCCCGATCAACCGGCCAGCATCTGGCAATCCTGCTTCGGACGTATCAGCGGCGGTCTGATATCTGGCGGTCAACATGCCGACAACATATCCACCCGCAGTGACGGTGGTGATAAATCCCGCCACCAATATGACCGGCGGCAAGGCGATCGGGGCAATGTTGGCCCAAAATCCTTGGGTGATTGCGCCGGGCCACCAAGCTGCGGCAAGGACCAGCGTGATCATATGCGCCGCCTGATCGATCAAAAAAGCCGCCAGTGTGTTGCGCAGATGCGCGGGGATGATCCATGTTTTGATTCCGTCTATCAGCAGATGCGCCAGCGATACCACCAAAGCGACCTGCCAAATCCCACCTAGAAGCAGGGTGCTCAGGACAAAAACCGTGCCAATGTGCAGCATAAACACCAAAGGTTTGCGTTTGTGTTGCACCATGGCGTTGGTTTGAAAGGTAAAGTCAGCCAATACATGCGCCAACAGCAACGCGGCAAAGCTTTGGGCCATTGCGGGATCAATCGGCATCAAGGACATCGATTTGGCTTTCTTTGGCGCAAAGAAGGCGTTTCGGCTGTCATGTCTGCGCCTCCCAACTGGTGATCGCCGCTTCAAGTGCGGTGAAACCGGCGGACCAGAGCGCTTGGTTCACAGCTGGGCGGGAAATACCGAGGCGTTTCGCGGCGTCTTCACGGGTGCCGGGGTTTGGTGGAAGCAGCTCATACAGGGATCTGGCTTGGGCCTGCGTCCAGCCTTGGGCTATCTGGTCGGCCAGAATCACGGCTGCGTTGTCGGAGCCGGTTTCAGCAGACATCATGCGGATATGGCCTGATATCGTCCCCAAAAGGCGGCCAGAGGCAACAAAGGCGTCCCCATGGGCGCTGTTAATATCTTGGTTTTTCGGAAGGGTGCCTTCACCAGTGGCCAGTGCGATGCGGGTAGATAGGGTTTTGTCCAATCTGCGCAGGCTCGCTTGTAGAAACAGGCAAGCCCGCAATCCGCGTTCAGGGCTGCCCAGCGCCAGTTGCCAGCCATCTCCGCTGCTGCGGCCAAACAGGCTCGGGGCATCATCCCATGACCCGATAAGCAAAGCAGCCCCGGACAGCGCTGCCATAGCGCTTTCAAGGGCTGCATTCTCTTTTTTTGTCGAATCAACAATATCGCCGGAAAGAACTGTGAGTTTCATAAGGAAGCCTTATAGCCTTCTTTTTGGAAAAGAAAGCAAAATGACTTTCTTACATAAAGCCAAGTTCCAACCGTGCTTCATCTGACATCATGTCCATTCCCCAGGGCGGCTCCCAGGTGAGTTCGACGTCGACGTGCTTCACACCGGGCAGCGCTTCAACGGCTTCGGCAACCCAGCCAGGCATTTCACCCGCGACAGGGCAGCCCGGAGCGGTCAGTGTCATAATCACGCGCACTTCGCTTTGGTCATTGATCTCAATGGTATAGACAAGCCCAAGATCAAAGATGTTCACCGGAATTTCCGGATCAAACACAGTTCGACAAGCCTCAATCACGGTATCGTGCAAGGGGTGGTCAGTACTAGAGGGCGCAATCAAAGGGGCACCTTCCATATGTGGGCTGGCATCGGTCATCGCCGGTCCTTCCGAATTATTCTTGAGTAAACATATAGGAAATGCTTTGGCCGGGGTAAAGGGCCGACAAATGCCGCATGGTATTCACTGCTGCGACTTCTTAGCGTGGGACCATGAAACAGCTTATAAAAATTGGCGCGTTGATCGCCTTACCCTTTGGTCCCGCAGTGGCCGCGCCCTTTGATGATCTGGTGCATGCCATGCCCAGCAGCCCCCAAGACCTAAGGGCCTTTGTCGCCGAGACGCCTGAGGTTTTAACCGCCGCGGTTTGGGACGCAGATGGGCAGATCGTCTTTCCCCCCTCAGCGGAGGAAGACAGCGATGCTTTGATTTTTGATCATCTTGATGAGCTACGCAAGCTGAGCCAAGAGGCTGGCGCACAGGGCGTCACTGTGCCCGGAACCATCGCGCCGGACCGGATCTTTCATTGCCGAAAAGATCCGGCACTGTGCCTTGTGCTGGATGCCGAGGCCATAGGCGGCACGGCGTCTGACCCGCTGCATGATCCTTATTATGCCTATTTCGAATCTGTAATGGGCTGGTTCTATATTATCATCGCGCTTTGTGTGGCTTTGGTCATCGGGTTTTACTTTGTCGTCCGTCGCCGCCCTGAAATCCCGCTTGATCCCGAAAGCTTTGTTGTTGGGCCTCTTGCGGTAAACCCCAGCCGTCGCAACTGTGTGATAGACGGGCAAGAGTATTCGTTGACGGCGCGTGACATCACGCTTTTGCGCTGCTTTGAAGGGCTGGAAGGTGGAGAGGTTACCCGCGCGTCACTGCTGGATGCCGGTTGGGGCGAAAGCCATCGGCCCGGCGCAGATGCTTTGGATCAACACCTAAAGGAGTTGGGTGCTAAACTCGGGAATGCTCAGTTATTTGCAAAAGGTTCGGGGCAGGGATATCGCATCACCGGTTAACGGTCGGAATACCAAAAGGGCGGCTCTTTGGGCCGCCCTTTCTATATCAGAAACCTTCAAGGTTTACCCTTTGCTGCTCACGCGCCGGAAATTTCGGCTTTGCCACAGCGGCCACCCCATCATCTGGCTAACTGTCCCGAACCTAAGCCCGCGCGCCGTCAGCCCGTCAAAGGTGTTGGGCATGGCTCTGACAGTGCCGCTTTGAATGTCATGGCTCAGGATTATTGCACCGGGCCGCGAATACTTGAGGATTCGTTTTGACACCACACTTGCACCGGGCCTGCGCCAATCCTCGGGATCTACGGACCACAAGATCGTTGGCAGGTTGCGTTCGTTATAGAGCATCAGCCGCTGGCGCTTGGTAAAGGCCCCATAGGGCGGGCGGAACGTAACAGGCGGTCGCCCGGTCACCTTATAGATCGCATCCGTGGTGCGATCGATCTCGGAGAGAACAGACGCGTTGGACCGTTTTGCCAGATTCGGATGAGACCAGCTGTGGTTGCCGATTTCATGTCCCTCATCCGCAATGCGTTTGACGATATCGGGCCAGGTGACCACCCGATTCCCGATCAAATAAAAGGTGGCGCGTAAGTTCCGTGCCTTGAGCATATCAAGCAATTTTGGCGTCAGGCTGGGGTGCGGCCCGTCGTCAAAGGTCATCGCCACCACGGGCGTGGTGGTCTTCACCGCCATTACGGTTGCAGCGTCGCGTCTGGCCACGTCCTTTGGTAAGGAAATAGCCGGAGCGGCGGCCTGACCGGCAGTGGGCCGGGACAGCGCAAGCGCAGCGGTTCCTGCGGACACAAAGGTCCGGCGGGAGAATATAGTCATTGTATGGGCCATCCTTGGCAGAAAATGGCAGAAAAAGCAGATAGGTACAGTCAAGCCTGTCAGGGGCTTGATGCGCAAGGTGATTTTTCCAAAACCAAAGCGGGGCAGGTGTGCCGTGACTGCATTGTCACGGTGGATTTTGCCTTTGTTGAAATTACCTGAAAAAGGTTGGGAAATTCGCTTGACGGCACTGAGGGCTAACCCTAAAAGCCACAGCACGCCAAGACGAAACGGTCAGGCGGCAGTGGGCGGTTGTAGCTCAGTTGGTTAGAGTACCGGCCTGTCACGCCGGGGGTCGCGGGTTCGAGTCCCGTCAACCGCGCCATCACTGCCCCGAACGGAACGTCTGCGTAAAATGCGCGGTTGTAGCTCAGTTGGTTAGAGTACCGGCCTGTCACGCCGGGGGTCGCGGGTTCGAGTCCCGTCAACCGCGCCACTTCTTAAATGAAGTTGTCAAAGCACCCTTCGGGGTGCTTTTGGCGTTTTAAGCCCCGTTGTGCGGGGGCAATGGGCAGGAATCCCTTACTTTGCCAAAACCCGGATTCGCTCTAACTTACGGGTCTGTCTGCTGCTGCCTTTCTATCCCAACTTCGTCATCAGATGGATATTTTGCGATTCTAAACTCGGCTTTGGCCGAGCCTGAAGTCTTGAAAAGAAAGCCAACAAAAAAGCGCCCCGAAAACGGAGCGCTTTGGACAGGTGTAAAGAAGGGATAAGAGGGGCTTTATCTGCCCCAGCTGCGCACGGGGCCGCAGTCCATATGAACAAAGTCCGATTTGGAGTACCGGCCAACGCCGCCACCGCCACAAGATACTGCAGCTTTGTAGATCTGGCTGACAGAGCGTGATCCAAGGCGAAGGTCTGCGGCCTGCCCACGCAGGTGGCGTGAATTCTTCGCAACGCCGCTTGAGCGAGAGCGCAGCATCGCATTTGTTTTCGGGCTCCGGTAGCCGGAAATCAGCATGTATGGCTCGGACACATCCATAAGATTGTGCGCCGCAGCCATAATATCGATGGTGCGCAGATCCATCTTTTTCACGTCATTGGTGCGCCAGTCGCGCATGAAATAATTCACTTCTTTGACCGCATCAGCGAGGTATTTCCCCTCAAGCCAATAGATCATGTCGATCCGTTCGCCAGTCCGACCTGAATACATACGGATCCGGCGAATATCGCCGCCACCGCGTAAAAAGCCAGCTGCATTTGAATAAGTGGGTGCTGCCACAACTGCCGAAGCTGCGAATGCGCCAAGGACGCAACGCCGCGTGACGTTGCCCGAATTGATATCTGCCATGTTTAAGCGCCTGTCCCGTCGCTGTTACCTGAATTTTGCATCCCCCCAACGCTTATGCGCCATGAGAAATGCAACCTGCCATCTATCCCCAGATGTCGATGCAGGTATGGCACGAATCAGGTTACCAAAAAAGAAAGAAATACGTCCTGCGCCGGGTTCAAGGGGAAATGAGCAGGTTTCTGCCAAATCACCATCCGACTGTGGCGGGAATGCGCAACCCGTGTCCCGACCGCCCCGCTTCGGCGTCGGTTTTCGCGCTGTCACAAATGTGAGTGGACAGGACAGCGCTTTGATTGCAAACAGAATAGATATTAGATGTGCGCGTTACAGGGGTTTTAAATGAGAATTTCAGCAAATGTACTGTCGCGGGGCTGGACAACCGCATTGATTGCTGCGGGGGCGATTTGGCTCGGGGCGAGCGGTGTGCACGCGCAGTCCGAAGGGGGCTTTTCGTTTCAGGTGACCGCGTACAAACAGGCTGTTGCTGAACAGATCGGCGAGAATGACCAAATGGCGGCGTTTTATCGAGCCCGCGAATTTGAGCCAATCTGGACGGGCACGTCAGACGCTGACCGGGCGCGCCGATCTGCGCTGGTTGAAGCCTTTGATATGGCCGATGATCACGGTCTTCCGGTATCGCGCTACAATAGTGACGCTTTGATGGCCCGCATGGCCGGCGCACAAACCGACCGTGACCGGGGCTTGCTTGAGGTCGAGCTGTCACAAACCTATTTGCGGTTCGCGCGGGATTTGCAGTCGGGCATGTTGATACCGTCCAAAATCGATTCCGATATCAAGCGTAAGCTGCCGCACCGCGACGCACAAATGTTGCTACAGCGTTTGACCACCGAAGATCCGCGCGCTGTGATGCGCAGCCTACCTCCGAAAAGCCCGGAATATGCCCGTTTGATGCGCGCAAAGCTCAAACTGGAACACCGCATTCAGCGCGGCGGTTGGGGGATGCCGGTGCCCACGGCCAGCCTGAAACCGGGTAACAGCGGTGCCTCCGTTGTGGCGCTGCGCAATCGCCTGATCAAGATGGGATATCTAAGCCGCTCTCTTTCCAGCAGCTACGATGAAACCATGCAGGCTGCCGTTCAGGAATTCCAAGAAGATCACGGGCTCAACCCTGACGGTGTCGCCGGCAGCGGTACGATGCGCCAGATCAACACCTCGCCCGAATCCCGTTTGCAATCCGTCATGGTCGCGATGGAGCGAGAACGCTGGCTGAACCTCCCAGAAGGGTTGGGACAACGCCACGTCAAGGTCAACTTGGTCAATTATCACGCCCAGATTTTTGATGATAACAAGCTGACTTATCAGACGAAATCGGTAATCGGCCACCAAGACCCCAAGCGCCGCACACCAGAGTTTTCCGACGTGATGGAGCACATGGTGATCAATCCGTCATGGTATGTGCCGCGGTCGATTATCGTGAATGAATACTTACCCATGTTGCGCGGCAATCCCGGCGCTGTCGGGCATCTTGAGATTATCGATGCGCGGGGGCGGGTTGTCAGCCGCGGTCATGGATTTGCCAAGTATTCTGCGCGCACCTTCCCGTTTTCGATGCGCCAACCACCCGGTCCGCGCAATGCCTTGGGGACGGTGAAATTCATCTTCCCGAACAAGTATAATATCTATCTGCACGACACCCCGTCGCAGCATCTTTTTGCCCGCGAAGTGCGGACGTTCAGCCATGGGTGTATCCGGCTCGATGACCCGCATGATTTTGCCTATGCGCTTTTGGCAAAGCAAGAAGGCGATCCTGTTGGGTTTTTCAAATCCGTGCTGAATTCGCGGCAAGAAACTCATGTACCATTACAAACGCAAGTTCCGGTGCATCTGATCTATCGCACGGCCTTCACACAGGCCAAAGGCCAGATGAACTATCGCCCGGATGTCTATGGTCGAGATAAGAAAATCTGGAATGCGCTGGTTGGGGCAGGGGTTTCGCTTCGCACCGGCCGGATCTGATTTCGCGGTCTTTTTATGCGCTGAATTCCGCCCCTTTGGTGTAAAAACCATTGGGGCGGTGCTTTTCATGGGGCGAAATGCGCCGTAAACCTGCACGGGTGCTGCAAACCACGTCAGGAGCCTCCATGCCTTTTACCATCGCCGAAATCGCACAGTCTTTGGGTGTTCCTTTTGAAGGGGACGGCAGTTTGACCGTGTTCAGCGTTGCTGAGCCAGCCTCGGCCAGTGCGGATCAATTGGCATTGGCAATGCGTCCCGATTTCGCCGAAGGATTGACCCAAGGCGCAGCCCGTGCCGCGATGCTTTGGCAGGATGCCGACTGGCAAGGTTTCGGCCTGAGCGCCGCAATTTTGGCCCCGCGCCCACGCTATACCATGTCTGCCCTGTCCGAAATGATGGACCCGGGGCAGGGATATGGCGCTGGTATTCACCCGTCTGCTGTCGTCGATCCAAGCGCGAAACTGGGCATAGATGTCAGTGTGGGTGCGCTAGCGGTTATTGGACCAGATGCGGTGATCGGCGATGGATCAGTGATCGGTCCGCAGGTGCAAATTGGCTGGCAGGCTCGGATTGGTGCCAATGCCCTGTTGCATGCCGGAGTGCGCATTGCAGCCCGCGTCACAATCGGAGAGCGTTTTGTCGGGCAGCCCGGTGCCTGTATTGGCTCGGATGGGTTTTCTTTCGTCACCCCAGAGAAATCTGGCGTCGAAAAGGCCCGTGCATCGCTTGGTGAAGAGGGCAATACAGCCTCGCAGTCTTGGGCTCGTATACATTCACTTGGGTCTGTAACCATCGGAAATGATGTTGAAATTGGCGCAAATAGCTGTATTGATCGCGGAACGGTTCGCGATACTTATATTGGAAACGGCTGCAAACTCGATAACCTTGTGCACGTCGGCCATAACGTGATGGTGGGTGAAGATTGCCTGCTTTGTGCCCAAGTCGGCATCGCCGGATCAACTGTGATTGGTCAAAATGTTGTGTTGGGTGGACAGGCTGGCGTGTCGGACAATCTGGTAATTGGCGACCGGGCCATTATTGGCGGAGGCTCCGGCGTTTTGTCCAATGTTCCTGCGGGCCGGGTGATGTTGGGCTATCCTGCGGTCAAAATGGACTCCCATGTCGAAAGCTATAAAGGCCTGCGCCGCCTGCCAAGATTGTTCCGCGACGTGGCGGATCTCAAAAAAGCGGTTTCAAAACTGACGGGGAATGACTAAGTCTCTCGCTATCGCGTATAGGTGCAGGACGGGGAAGATGAACGTCAAAGACCAAGTGATCGCAATCATCGCCGAACAGGCGCTGCTGGAGCCGTCAGATGTGACGCTGGACAGCACGCCGTCAGATTTGGGGATAGACAGCCTCGGGCTGGTCGAAGCAATCTTCGCAATCGAAGAGACCTTTGATATTTCAGTGCCTTTCAATGCCAATGATCCAACCGAAGGCGATTTTGATATCTCTTCAGTGGCCAAAATCATTGAGGGCATCGAAAAATTGAAAGCCGGGCAAGCAGCGTGAAACGTGTCGTTATAACCGGGGCGGGAACGATCAACGCTTTGGGCTTTGACGTGGCAGACACGTTCAAAGCCATGCGCGAAGGTCGTTGTGGGATCGGCCCGCTGGAGTTCCGGGATGTTGACCGGTTGGCCATCAAAATTGGCGGGCAAGTCCACGGGTATGAGCCTGAGGCACATTTCAACCGCCAGCAACTCTCGCTTTATGACCGGTTTACCCAATTCACATTGCTTGCGGCCCGTCAGGCGATGGAACAATCTGGGCTGGAATTTCACGGTGAATTGGCGGATCGGTCCGGCGTCATCTTGGGCAATTCCGGCGGTGGGCTGAATACGCAGGACGAGAATTTTCGCGCAGTCTATGAAGATGGCAAGAACCGCGTACATCCCTTTGTGGTTCCTAAATTGATGAACAACGCCGCAGCCAGCCATGTCAGCATGGAATTCAATCTGCGCGGGCCCACCTTTACCGTCGCGACGGCTTGCGCCAGTTCAAATCACGCCATGGGTCAGGCCTATCAAATGGTGCGCAGCGGCATGGCCCCTGTGATGATCACCGGCGGTTCCGAATCTATGCTGTGTTTTGGCGGTGTGAAGGCTTGGGAAGGCCTGCGCGTGATGTCCAAGGACGCCTGCCGCCCGTTTTGCGCCACCCGCAATGGGATGGTCCAGGGCGAGGGGGCTGGGGTCTTTGTTTTCGAGGACTATGATCACGCCCGCGCGCGCGGGGCTGACATTCTGGCCGAAGTGGTTGGTTTCGCCATGAGTTCGGATGCGGCAGACATTGTTATGCCTTCCAAGGCCGGGGCTGCCCGTGCCATTTCCGGTGCTCTCAAAGACGGCAAAATCGCCAAAGAACGCATCAGCTATATCAATGCCCACGGCACCGGCACCGCTGCCAATGATAAAACCGAATGCGCCGCTGTTGCTGATGTGTTTGGGGCGCATGCAGATTCGTTGATGATGTCCTCAACCAAATCCATGCATGGACATTTGATAGGCGGTACCGGTGCAGTCGAACTGCTTGCCTGCATTATGGCGCTTAAGGACGGCATTATTGCCCCAACCATCGGCTATCAGGAACATGACCCGGAATGCGCCTTGGACGTCGTGCCCAATGAAGCCCGCGAAGCAACCGTCGATGTTGTGATGTCCAACGCCTTTGCTTTTGGCGGCCTGAATGCTGTCATTGCGCTGGCGCGCGTCTAATAGTTTCTTTTGTCCGAAAATATCCCGGGGAGCGCGAGGGGCTGGCCCCTCGCACCCGAATTCAAGTCACAAGACCACCGCGCACGCCTCAATACCCGCGCCAGATCCAGCCACCGCCAAAAATACGGCTGCTGTCGGCGTCATAAAACACACAGGCCTGTCCGGGGCTGACACCTTCTTCAGGCGTAATCAGCTCGACTCTGGCCTCTGTTTCGGAAATTGGACGAATGATCGCTTCACGCGGCGGGCGGGTTGACCGGACCTTGACCGCAACATGCCATTCCTCTTGGGACATGAACGGTTCATCCCCGAGCCAGTTGATTTCGCGTACAGGTATCGTTCTGGTCGAAAGCAGTTCTTTGGGTCCCACAACCACATGCTTGGCATCGACATCCAAACGAACCACATAAAGCGGGTTACTCAGCCCGCCGATCCCCAAACCGCGCCGTTGACCGATGGTATAGTGAATCACACCGTTGTGCTGCCCCAACACGCGTCCATCTACGTCAACAATGTCACCGGGTTCCGCCGCACCTGGGCGCAGCTTTTCGATCACACCAGCGTAGTTGCCATCGGGAACAAAGCAAATGTCCTGGCTGTCGGGTTTATCAGCGACCGCCAAACCGTATTTGGCAGCCAATTCGCGAGTCGCATCCTTGGATGGCAGGTGCCCCAAGGGGAACCGTAAAAACTCCAACTGCTCAGGTTTTGTCGAAAACAAAAAATAGCTTTGATCGCGATTCGCATCTTCTGCTGAATGCAATTCAGCCCCGTGCGCACCATTTTTGCGCTGAATATAATGCCCCGTGGCCATGCAATCCGCGTCCAGATCCTTGGCTGTCTCCAAAAGATCTTTAAATTTGACTCTTTCATTGCATCGAATGCAAGGGACCGGAGTCGCTCCGCCAAGGTAGCTATCGGCAAATTCTTCTATCACAGCTTCTTGGAAAATATTCTCATAATCCAGAACGTAATGCGGGAAATTCATTTCCTCTGCGACGCGCCTTGCATCATGGATATCGATGCCTGCGCAACAGGCCCCTTTTTTGGCCAAAGCTGCGCCATGGTCATATAATTGGAGCGTTACGCCCACAACATCATAGCCCTCTTCCTTGAGCATAGCCGCCACGACAGAGCTGTCGACGCCGCCTGACATAGCGACAACGACGCGGGTTTCATGGGGCGGTTTGGGCAGGCCCAGCGAATTGAGCGGGCTTGGATCGAGGGGCATTTCGTTTCTCCTGAAGACGCACAAGAATATAGGAAAAATCGAACTATTCTCAAGGGGCAGCTTTAGTCCCCGTTAAACTGCGCGTGTCTTGATGCTTTCAAATCGAGACGTGGAGTAAACAATGTTTCTGAAAAAGATCGAAGGGCCACGTGCCGTCAAGCTACCTGATGGCAGTATGATGACCCGTGCAGATTTACCACCCGCAAAAACGCGGCGCTGGGTGGCGTCACGCAAAGCATCGGTGGTGCGGGCGGTACAATCGGGCCTGTTGTCACCGGATCAGGCTGTCGACCGCTATGAGCTGAGCGAAGAAGAGCTGGTTGAATGGATCAAGGCCGCAACGGAACATGGGGAAGATGCGTTGAAAGTCACGCGGGTTCAAAAATACAGGCAACCTTAGGTTGAAGTTGCGTGTTATTGATCTATGGTAATGGGGAGTTAACCTTTTTCAACCAGAGTGAGTTTAACACGTAATAACTTCGCGGAGACAGCAAATGCGCATCCTATTGGTGGAAGACGATCCAACGACCTCCAAAAGCATCGAATTGATGCTGAGCCATGCCAACTTAAACGTCTATTCGACGGATTTGGGTGAGGAGGGGATCGATCTAGCCAAGCTATATGACTACGATTTGATTTTGTTAGACCTCAACCTACCGGACATCGACGGTCATGAGGTTCTTAGACAGCTTCGGGTTGCGCGTATCGAAACTCCCATTCTCATTTTGTCAGGTGACGATGACACCCAAAGTAAGATCAAAGGCTTTGGATTCGGCGCAGATGACTACATGACCAAGCCCTTCCATCGGGATGAGTTGGTTGCGCGTATTCATGCGATTATCCGACGTTCCAAGGGGCATTCGCAGTCAATTATTCGTACCGGCAAGATATCAGTCAATCTTGATGCAAAGACTGTCGAAGTTGCAGGTAAACCTGTTCACCTTACCGGCAAAGAATATCAGATGCTTGAACTTCTGTCCTTGCGGAAGGGCACAACGCTTACAAAAGAGATGTTTTTGAACCATCTGTATGGCGGTATGGACGAACCGGAACTCAAGATCATTGACGTGTTTATCTGTAAGCTGCGCAAAAAGCTGTCAGAGGCGACTGGCGACGACAATTACATCGAAACGGTTTGGGGACGCGGCTATGTCCTGCGCGATCCGGAGCCGAGTGTTGATGAAACCAAAGCCATCGCTGCGAATGGTTAATTGCTAGCGCTGGACCTTGCGTTCGGGCATGCCTATCACGGAGTTTATGACTGCGCGAACAAAGGGCAAACCGGATGTCGGACATTGCGATTGAAAAATTGACAGAAACAGAAGCCCGCGCTGAACTGGCGCGGCTTTCGTTGATTTTGTCCCAAGCAAACCAGGACTACCATCAACGTGATGCACCGGAACTATCCGATGCAGAATACGACCATCTCAAACGTCGCAATGCTGAGATCGAAACCAAATTTCCCCAGTTAATGCGTGCGGATAGCCCGTCTGATCAAGTCGGGTCGCCAGTATCCGATGGCTTTTCCAAAGTTGCACATGCGGTCCGTATGTTGTCGCTTGCAAATGCCTTTGACGATGAAGACGTTAACGATTTTGACATGTCCATTCGGCGATACCTCGGGTTGACCGAGGGGCAGGGTCTCGCTTACACGGCCGAACCCAAGATTGATGGCCTGTCTTTGTCATTGCGTTACGAAAACGGCCAGTTGGTACAAGCTGCCACGCGTGGTGATGGAACCATTGGTGAGAATGTCCTCGCAAATGCATTAACCATAGCCGACATCCCACAAATAATTGCCAACGCGCCTCACATCACCGAAATTCGCGGTGAAGTGTACATGAGCCACGACGATTTTGCTGCATTGAACCAAAGACAAGCAGCGCGGGGAGGGAAACTATTTGCCAATCCTCGCAATGCCGCAGCAGGATCTTTGCGGCAACTTGACTCCGAGATCACTAAAAACAGACCGTTGCGGTTTTTTGCATATTCATGGGGCGAGCTATCGGAACCGCTTTCCGATACTCAAATGGGGGCTGTCGAACGGATGAAAGCCTTGGGGTTTCAAGTGAATCCATTGACCCAGCTTTGCCCAACCCCACAAGCACTGTTGCAGCAATATGCCAAAATTGAAGAACAGCGTGCGACATTGGGTTATGATATTGATGGTGTGGTTTACAAAGTGAACGATCTGGCGTTGCAAGCGCGACTTGGTTTCAGATCGACCACACCAAGATGGGCTATCGCCCATAAGTTTCCCGCCGAATTGGCGTGGACGCGGTTAGAGGCAATAGACATACAAGTTGGCCGGACGGGTGCCTTGTCTCCGGTTGCCCGTTTGACGCCGGTAACAGTTGGCGGTGTCGTCGTGTCAAATGCGACGCTGCACAACGAAGACTATATTGCGGGTCGCGACTCTTTCGGTGGCGAAATCCGTTCCGGCAAAGATATTCGGGTGGGGGATTGGGTCCAAGTTTACCGCGCCGGTGACGTCATTCCAAAAATTGCTGATGTTGACCTGTCCAAACGGCCTGAGGCTGTAGAACCTTTTGCGTTTCCCAAAGTCTGCCCAGAGTGTGGGTCAGATGCCATTCGTGAAGATGGGGACGCAATTCGTCGGTGCTCTGGTGGTATGATTTGTCCGGCTCAAGCTGTCGAGCGCCTGAAACACTTTGTGTCCCGCGCAGTTTTCGACATTGATGGGTTGGGTGCCAAACAGATCGAACAGTTTTACACCGATGGATGGGTGAAAGAGCCCGCAGATATTTTTACGCTAGGCGCACGCTTTAGCACTGGTTTGCAGCAATTGCGAAATCGGGAAGGCTGGGGCGAAAAATCGGCGTTGAACTTGTTTGAAGCCATTGAAACCAGCCGCATAGTCCCGCTTGGCCGGGTGATTTTTTCACTAGGAATCCGTCATGTGGGAGAGAACGCGTCCAATCTTTTGGCGCGGCATTATGGGGCATGGTCGGATTTTGAAAGCGCTATGGTTGCTGCAGCTCCGCAAGAAGGTACCAGTTGGGACGATCTTTTGTCGATAGATGGCGTTGGTGTTGTCATGGCGCAATCGCTGGTGTCGGCGATGAACCAACCGGCAGAACGGGCGTCCATCGATCGATTGATTGCACAATTGACTGTTGAAGATGCCGCAAGACCAGACACAGAAGGCAGCCCTGTCGCAGGAAAAACAGTTGTATTTACCGGCGCATTGGAAAAAATGTCTCGTGCCGAAGCCAAGGCCCGGGCCGAGTCTTTGGGGGCAAAAGTAGCGGGATCTGTATCCAAAAAGACAGACATCGTTGTGGTGGGGCCTGGCGCTGGCAGCAAAGAAAAGAAGGCGCGCGAATTGGAGCTTATGGTACTGGATGAAGATGCTTGGTTGGAGCTGATCGAAAGATGACGGGCCGGCCGGAAATTCTCTGGCCGCTGTTCGCAGCGTTAAAGGGGCTGGACGGGATTGGTCCCAAAACGGAACAGGCGTTTGAACAGATTTCGGTTTTGGCCCCGCGTGACTTGCTGTTTACGCTTCCGTATTCTGGAATAGATCGGAAACTGCGCGGCTCTGTCCTGGATGCAGAATTACCTGATACAGTAACGGTTGAGGTCGAGGTGGGGCACCATCGACCATCACGCAACCGGGGGGGGGCGTACCGGATTGATGTGACTGACAGTAAGACCCAATTTCAATTGGTGTTTTTTCATGGTCGGTCTGACTACCTTAATAAGGTCTTGCCAACTGGCGCGCGTCGTATTGTGTCGGGAAAAGTTGAGTTTTTTGACCACAGCCCACAAATGGTTCACCCCGAACACATTGTGCCGATTGAAGATGCCGAGAGCGTTCCCCAGTTTGAACCGGTTTACCCGTTAACTTCTGGCGTGACGCAAAAACTAATGGTTCGGGCGATGAACGACGCGTTGTCGCGGGTTCCGGAGTTACCTGAATGGATCGACCCAAGCCAAAAAAACAAAGAAGAATGGCCCGATTGGAAATCGGCCCTGCAAGCTGTTCATACTCCGGAAAACGTCGGTGATCTTGCGCCAACTGCCCCTGATCGTGCTCGATTGGCTTATGATGAACTGATGGCCCATCAATTGACACTGGCTTTGGCGCGGGCAAACCGCAGAAAATCACCAGGGATTATGAGTTCGGGAACCGGGTCACTTCGTGCCCTGGTATTGGGCGGTTTGCCGTACCGCCCGACGAATGCTCAATTGCGATCAATGGAAGAAATCGCATCTGACATGGCCTCATCCGAAAAGATGAATCGCTTGCTGCAAGGCGATGTCGGGGCAGGCAAAACATTGGTTGCTTTCATGGCATTATTAATAGCTGTCGAAGCTGGCGGGCAGGGGGTCATGATGGCCCCCACCGAAATTTTGGCGCGGCAGCATCTTGAGGGCCTGCAACCTTTGGCCGAAGAGGCCGGCGTTGTGCTCGAATTGTTGACTGGGCGTGATAAGGGTGCGGAGAGAGCTTCGAAGCTTAAGGCGCTTGAGGAAGGTGACATCCAGATTTTGGTCGGCACCCATGCCGTGTTCCAAAAAGACGTGGTGTTTAGGGATTTACGGCTCGCAGTTGTCGATGAACAGCACAGATTCGGTGTGCGCCAACGCTTGGAATTGGGGCGAAAAGGCCAAGGGGCGGATGTGTTGGTTATGACGGCCACACCAATTCCACGCTCACTGGCTTTGGCGCAATACGGCGATATGGATGTGTCCATTTTGGACGAAAAACCACCGGGACGGAAACCCATCAAAACTGCTTTGCTATCGACCGAGCGGATGAACGAAGTGGTTGGCCATTTGCGCCGCGCGGTCACAGAAGGGCGGCAAGCCTATTGGGTGTGTCCCCTAGTCGAAGAAAGTGAAAGCACCGATTTAATGGCGGCTGAGGCCAGATTTCGGAAACTTCGGGTCGAACTGGGAGAGGACAAAGTCGGTTTGGTGCATGGCCAGATGCCTGCCGCAGAAAAAGACGCAGCCATGGCCCGTTTCGTTTCTGGTGAAACGGCGGTGTTGGTGGCCACAACCGTGATCGAAGTCGGTGTTAACGTCCCAAATGCCACGATTATGGTTGTTGAACGTGCCGAGATTTTTGGGCTGGCGCAATTGCATCAACTTCGCGGCAGGGTCGGGCGGGGCGAAGCGGAGTCGACTTGTTTGCTGATGTATCAACCGCCCTTGTCAGAAACTGGTTTGAAGCGATTGACGACGCTGCGTGAAACTGAAGACGGCTTTCGGATCTCTGAAGTTGATCTGGAGATGCGGGGGGCGGGTGACTTGATCGGGGTCGCACAGTCCGGTCTGCCGCGCTTCCGAATTGCGGATTTGGAAAAACAAGCCAGTTTGATGGCGGTGGCTCAAAGCGACGCGAGAAAGCTTTTGGCAGAAGATCCAGGACTGGACGGACCAAGGGGCAAAGCTGCCCGTTTGTTGCTATGGTTAATGCGTCAGGATGAGGCGATCCGACTTATCAGCGTCGGATAGGTTAGGCTCTGGCTCCCTTTGTTCCACTTTGTTCTAACTTTGTTCTTTACATGAAGTTAACAATGTGAGAACAAAGGTGCAACAAGTTGCACCACACGGAGGAACGCGCCATGCTAAACACAGTCAAAACCGCCATGATCCGCCAACAACACACACTGTGGAAGGATGGTCTTGGGGCCGTTTCGCTTGTTGTGATCCTCTACGGTGCGTTGCATCTTCCTATGCTTTGAGTTTCTGCCTGCGTTTTTCTAGCCTTGGCTTGCGCATCATCTGTCCCGATGTCTGCCTGCACCCTTTTCAGTTTCCTGCCTGGTACTGAAAATTCGGTCAAGGTGCCGAATAACACGCAATCCTTGCCGCCACCTCCATCCCCGGAGTGTGGCGGTTTTTTTATATCTGGTATCCAATGCGGATACCGCCCCAATGTCGGCCCTGAATTTTGATGGGGGCGGACAAATCCTTCATTAGAACAAAATTGCCGCCGCCCATGTCGCGGCGATAGACTTGTAAAAGAAACGGGGCCTGACTTTGGCCTGCTTTTAGCCCGACGCGGTCGTCAAAAATCCGTCTGTTGCGGCAATTTCCGGCATTCCAGATCGGGTCTTTGCTTTGTGGTTGAGAGAATTTTTTGTTGTGGGTTGGCAAATACCCGTTTCGATCCACAGCTGCACAAAATACAACCTTGGGTACGGTCGCGACAATATGTTCCTGGATTTGAGGCAATAGGCTGTCGGCAAGTTTGGTAAATCCGGTTGTGACCTGCTCGGGGTTGGTGCCCGGGATCGGCCGATAGCTTTCATCAAACAATTGAGCCATAGAAACCCGCCCGCGTTGCAATGCATTTTCGAAAGCCTGTGCGACTTGACCCGCCAAATCCTGCGCTTGGGTTATCATTCCTGAATCTTCGCCGCTGCCACCAAGAGCCACTGTGTGCTGCAAAATATTCTCGGAGGTGTCTACAAGGCTATTGCAGCGCCGTGTCGCTTCCTCGACCCCATTTGTAACACTGGTGACCGAATTGATGATGGTCCGTACTGCGCCGCCAACCTGATCAACGGCGTCCTTGGCGGCCGTGGTTTCACCTGCCAGACCATGGGCATCGTCGCGCAAACTGCCCATTCGGGTGTCAATTTCGGACAAGGCCATATCCGCACCGCTGCTGCGGTCTAGAACTTCCTCGGCTTTTTGGGATGTCACCTGAGCCCCATGGTGCAGGCGGGCCATCCACTCTGATAGGCGTTTAACGGTTGCTGAAATTGTATCTGCGGCGGTGGCTGTCTTCTGGCTAAGCTCGCTAACCGAATCAGCAACAATGGAAAAGCCTTTGCCAGCTTGGCCGGCTCGGGCGGCTTCGATCTTGGCATTCACGGCGAGAATGTGAACCTGCCATGCGATGTCGGAAATTTCACTGTTGGACATGCGCACCGCTTGCAACATTTCTTCGACGGTGGCGCTTTCGGAATGAACAGATCGCACCCATTCAGCAAGTTCTTGGGCATTATTGCTATTTTGCGCGATGAAGGCCGTCGATTGTTCTACTTTTTCAATGGCTTCGTCAGCTGTGGCGGCCATACGCTGAACCGCATTCACCATGCGTTCGCTGGTGTCCGACAGGGTATTCGTATGGGTCTTGATGCCACCCAAGTCGTCCAATTGGACATGGCATTGATCGTCAAGTTCCTGAAGGAACCCACCGATATCGACCGTCTCACGCCCAAGGCGCGTGGCGTCGCGTGTTAGGCGATCGAGTTCGTCTGCAGTACTGGGCGCTGCGAGATCAGGGGTGTGTTGCATGTGGGTGCCTCATTCACGTTCATCGTCTTTCATAAACGATCTTCGCAAACGGAGGATTAAGCTGTTTTGGCTTCTTTCGCCTGACGTGCAGCTTCTGTCGCCGCGTCCAGCGACAACAAGATAGAGGCGTGTCGGTTTTTATACGCGGCAGCGGGGCGCAGGACCTCTAGGCCGTCAAAAGGGGCGGGCGGGGTTGGACCGTCTTCCTTGAGCATAGCTTTGAGCGCATCGCGAGCCTCGCCAATTTGCGCAGCGTTGCATCCGACAATGGCAGCCCCCACGATAGACGATGCCGCTTGTCCCAAAGCGCAGGCTTTGACGTCTTGGGCATAGTCGGCCACCTGATCACCTTGCAGCGACAAATCAACGGTCACGGTTGATCCACACAGCGGCGAGCGCTTTTTGACCGACGCATCTGGCGCATCCAACCGGCCAAGATGTGGAATATCGGCAGCCAGTTCCAGTATTTTGCCTGAATAGAGCTTGATCAGATCGTTTTCGCCGGACATGGCTTTTCCTTTTGATACGTTCTCCTTAAATAGGGTCCCTGACGCGCTATGCAAAAGGTTTTTCGCCCATGTCCTTCGATCCTTCGACCTTGGTCTATGATGAACGCGGGCTAATCCCCTGCATCGCCCAACAAAACGGAACCGGCGAAGTTTTGATGATGGCGTGGATGAATGCCGAAGCTGTCGCCAAAACGCTAGAAACCGGCAAAGTGACCTATTGGTCGCGTTCGCGTCAGGCCTTTTGGATCAAGGGCGAAACATCCGGCCATACCCAAGCACTGGTTGATTTGCGCGTTGATTGTGACCGTGATTGCCTGCTGGCGATTGTCGAGCAAGAAGGTCCGGCCTGTCACACAAATCGCCGGTCATGTTTTTACACATCGGTTGTCGATGGCGAGACAGAGTTGATGGCCCCTATGGTCTAAAGGCCAACCATCTTGCGAATTTCACCCGCGGTGACCCCGTCATCGCGGTATTTCGAAATGGCGCGCGCATCGTCGCGTTTGGCCAGTCGTTTTCCATTTTCGTCCCGGATCAGCGGGTGATGCAGATAGACGGGCGTTGGCAGACCCAAAAGCTGTTGCAAAACAACATGGATTTTCGTGGCTTCAAAAAGGTCTTGGCCGCGAATGACATGGGTGATGCCTTGGGCGGCGTCATCCAAAACCACAGACAAATGATATGATCCGGCGAAGTCTTTGCGCGAAAGAATGATGTCTCCCACGCAATCGACCAGTTCCGTGCGGGAAATGCCGATGTTTTGGCCGGTTTTATACCCCAAAGGCCCGATTTCGGTGAATGACAAATCATCACATTCGGCCAGGGCTCTATGCATGTTCAGGCGCAGGACAGTATCGGTGGGCATCTCACCCAAACCACCCAAACCAGATGGGCGACAGGTTCCCGGATAGACCAAGCCGTCCGGTCCATAGGCGGGTTCAACGCCCTCTTGCGGGGCTGACGCCGCCGCGAGAATGTCCTTGCGGCGACAATGACATGGATACACAAAACCGCGTGACCAAAGTTGTTTCAGGGCATCCACATAGGATGTAATCCTATCGGATTGACGGACCGGAGAGTCATCCCAGCGGATGCCCAGCCAAGCCAAATCCTCATAGATCTGCGTTTCCCAACGCGGCCGTGATCGCGTTTGATCGATGTCCTCGATCCGCAGCAAAAACCGGCCTTTCGCTTGTCGGGCCATATCATGTGCCACAATGGCAGAATATGCATGACCCAAATGCAAAGGACCGGTGGGGGAAGGTGCGAACCGAGTGATCAACATCCGTGTTTTCAGTCCGCTAGCAATGCGGGCTCATTCGATGGGTCAAGCCATTCGGACCAGGCGGTTTTTGCACGATCCGTATAGGCCTTGTAGCGATCCTTGCGGCCGCGGCGCCCGCCTTTTAGACCGTCAATCGGACGGAACAGACCAAAGTTCACATTCATCGGCTGAAAGGTTTTCGCCTCGGCACCGCCAGTGATGTGGTGGATCAATGCGCCATGCGCGCTGTCTTGTGGCACATCAGTTAACGGCGTGCCAAGCAACTCGCCGGCAGCCATACGGCCTGCCAAAAGCCCCATAGAAGCGGATTCCACATAACCCTCGACGCCCGTGACCTGACCGGCAAAGCGGATATTGGGTTTGGACCGCATCCGCATCTGGCTGTCGAGAAGGGTCGGAGAGTTCAAAAACGTGTTGCGATGAATGCCGCCAAGACGTGCAAAAGATGCATCCTGCAATCCGGGAATCATTTTAAAAACATCAGTTTGCGCACCGTACTTCATCTTGGTTTGAAAGCCGACAATGTTGAACAGGGTTCCAAGCGCATTGTCGCGGCGCAACTGCACCACCGCATAAGCCTTTTCATCAGGCTTATGAATGTTGGTCAGCCCAACCGGTTTCATCGGACCAAACCGCAAGGTTTCGCGCCCGCGTTCTGCCATCACTTCGATGGGCAAACAGCCGTCGAAATATTTGGCGGTCTCGCCTTCGTGAAACTCGGTCTTATCAGCGGCCAAAAGCGCATCGATAAAGGTCTCATATTCGTCCTTGGTCATCGGGCAGTTGAGATAGGCTTTTTGCTCTTCCTCGGTTTCACCCTTATCATAGCGCGACTGCATCCACGCCACGGACATGTCGATGCTTTCGGCATAAACAATCGGGGCGATGGCATCAAAAAACGCCAGCCGGTCCGCGCCGGTTTCGGCCTGAATGGCTGCGCCAAGTGTTTCGGAGGTCAAAGGACCGGTGGCAAAAATCCACTGACCTTGATCCGGCAATTCGGTGACTTCTTCGTAAGAAATCGCAACATTGGGGTGCGCTGTCAGAATATCGGTGATCGTCTGGGCAAAAGGATCGCGATCCACGGCCAAGGCACCACCAGCGGGCAGGCGGTGCTTTTTGGCGCTTTGCATGATCAAGCTGTTCGCAGCGCGCATTTCCCAATGCAGCAAACCAACAGCGTTTTGTTCATCATCGTCGGAACGAAACGAATTCGAACAGACCATTTCGCCAAGGTTTCCAGTGCGATGCGCAAAGGTTTCAACCTTAGGTCTCATCTCATGCAGGACAACCTGCACACCCATTTCGGCCGCCTGCCAGGCTGCCTCGGATCCGGCCATTCCGCCGCCGACAATATGTAGCTTTTCTGTCATGTCGCGGATGTAGAGCAGCGCGCGCCGTCTGCCAAGGGTTTGTGTGCTTTGGCAGACGGCTCTAGGCCCAATCGGGCGCGCGTTTTTCCAAAAACGCCTTGATGCCTTCGTCGGTGTCGCGCCACAGCATGTTTTCAACCATGACCTTGCCGGTATAGGCATAGGCCTCATCCAAGGACATCGGGAGCTGTTCGTAAAACGCTTCTTTGCCGATCGAGACCGCCGCCCCAAGCTTTGACGCTACTTTTTGCGCCAATGCCACTGTGGTGCTTTCTAAATCCTCCATCGGAACAGAACGGTTGATCAACCCAAGACGTTCAGCCTCTGGTGCGTGGATGAAGTCGCCGGTTGTCAGCAATTCAAAGGCCCGTTTGCGCCCAATATTCCGGCTCAACGCGACCATGGGCGTTGAACAGAACAATCCTATGTTGACACCGTTGACCCCGAAACGGGTGTTTTCAGCCGCAATCGCCATATCGCAACTGGCCACCAATTGGCAGCCTGCGGCGGTGGCGATGCCGTGCACTTGGGCAATCACGGGTTGGGGCAGGCGCTGCAAGCCCGACATTACGCGGGCGCAGCGGGTAAACAGGTCTTGAAAATAGGCGCGGCCTTGGTCTTCGGCTTGCCGCCCGGCCTGCATTTCCTTGAGATCGTGGCCGGCACAAAACACTTTGCCGGCACCGGACAAGATGACAACACGGGCAGACCGGTCATTTTGCAACTGCTCAATCTGCGCCTGCAGAGCCGCCAGCATGCCATCTGAAAGGGGGTTCAAACGCTCTGGCGCATTCAAGCGTAAATGTACAATGCCATTTGTGTCGTGACGTTCCAACATTTCCATCTTGCCCTTCTCCTTAGCCAAAGCCAGCGTAGCGCCGAGCGTACAGGGAGGAAAGCATGGAAATTGTTGTAAATGCAGAAGAGATGACAGGATTTCTGCAAGAGGTGTTCCCTCAGGTCGACGGAATGTTTGGCATCGACAGGTTGGACGAGGATCTGCTGGTGATGCGGTTGTTCTCGCATGACAGGCACCTGCGCCCGGGCGGCACTGTTTCCGGTCCGGCGATGTTTTCACTGGCGGATGTGGCGGCTTATGTGGCGACAATGGCCCGCATCGGCCGCGAAGCCCTAGCGGTGACAACCCATTGCAGCATTGATTTTATGCGCAAGCCGGTGTCCGGCGCTGATGTTTTGGCCGAAGCGCGGATTTTGAAGTTGGGCAAGGCGCTCAGCGTTACGGATGTTTTGTTGTTTAGCGAAGGCCAATCCGAACCTGTCGCGCATGCCTCTTTGACCTATTCCTTGCCGCCCAAACGATAAAATCAACATCGGGACATGAGCTGCCCTTGCCCCTCGGGCGGAGGCCAGCATACTAGGGCAAACACCGGTTGGTGGACTTTGAGGTAGGGGAAAGCTGTGGAACATTTGTTTGCCTTGGTCGCTTTTGTGACGCTGGTGTATTGTCTGTTTTCGGCAAAACTGGGTCAATTCGCCATCACAATGCCGATGTTTTTCTTGGTGTTTGGCTGCGCACTTGCCTTTAGTGGCGCGGTGTTTGAGGGCGAAGATGCCACAGTGTTCCATTCATTGGCGGAAATCACACTGGCACTTTTGCTCTTTGCGGATGCCACCGGTTTGCACGGCGACACAGTGCGCAAAATACAAGCACGAACGGCGCGCATGCTGCTGATTGGTTTGCCGTTGGCAATTGTGTTCGGGGCGTTGATCAATCTTGCTATTTTGCCTGATCTACCGCTGTGGTCCGCCTTTTTGTTGGCGGCCTTGTTGGCCCCAACGGATGCAGCCTTGGGGCAGTCAATCCAGACCAACGAACGCATTCCCCAAGCGTTGCGTGATGCGATGAACGCAGAAAGCGGGCTGAACGATGGTTTGGCACTGCCCTTTGTGATCTTTTTCGCGGGTCTTGCCGCCAGTCACAGTGAGGGCGGCGAAAGCAGTCGCTTGATGGTCTTGGTGGCATCTCAGGTTGGGATCGGGGCTGCGGTGGGCTTTGTTCTAGGGGCCTTAGCGGGAAAAACCCGAAATTACATCATGGCCAATCAGTTGATGGATCATGGATTGACCAAGGTTTCTGCCTTGCTGGTTGTGGCCTTTGTCTACTTTGCGGCAGAGCACGCGGGCGGCAACTCTTTTGTTGCGGTGTTTGTAGCAGGGGTTGCCTATACCAACTTTTCCAACAGCCCTGTCACCCATGCCCGTAATTTTCTGGAGGGTGACGGACAGCTGTTTGCGATGATCAGCTTTTTGTTCATCGGTATGGCCTTTGTGCCTGATGCGATCAAATCGCTGACCGCCGGTGGGCTTTTGGTGATTGCCCTGTCTTTGTTGGTGGTCCGGCCTTTGGCGATCTACCTGTCGTTACTGACCACAAAAACCACAAAAAACGAGCGGTTCTTCTACGGCTGGTTTGGGCCGCGCGGGTTGGCGACGGCGCTGTTTGCGGTTTTCGTCACGCAGGACTTTGACAACATTCCGGGCATCGACACGATTTTGGCCATCGCGTTCACCACTGTGTTTGTCTCGGCTATGGTGCATGGCGTTACGGCAAAATTCGCAACACAACTCTTCAAGCTCGACCGTATGGACTAGCGTGGACCTACGCGACGGGGAGTTAACGTCACTAGCCTCCAAATAAAAAATCCGGATGCAGCAGGCTGCACCCGGACTGATGCGCCTGGGAGAGGCGCTAGTGGTAGGGGCGGCGTGTCGCCAGCCCTTCCCAAAAATGATGGCTCAGTTCATCACGGGCTGCGTCGGGACTGAGCCCGATATCGCGCAGCAAATGCGGATCCAGATGATCAAGCGCACGGCGTGTGCGTTGGCGGGTGGACCATTGTGTCAGTACAACTGCCATCTTAACCGCAACACCTGCAAGGGCAGGGAGGTTGTTGGTGGCATTCAAATACGCGAGGTCGGGCCGAAGGGCTGTTTGTACCATGGTCAAATCCTTCTAAATTGTATTGACACAAAGCTGCTACATGCAGTAATTGTTCTGTTACAGATTGATTTACCTAAGGTCGATAAAAATATTGTAATGAATACAATTCAAGCCCTCTACGATGCGCAAACCGCCAAGGCAAAATATCAAGCCGTGGCCGGTGCCATACGACAAGCCATTGCCGATGGTGTGTTGTCCGAAAATGAGAAACTGCCGCCGGTGCGTGAGTTGGCATGGAGCTTGCAGATAACGCCCGGAACAGTTGCCCGGGCTTACACCGTGCTAACCGACGACGGCACCGTGTTTGCAGAGGTCGGGCGCGGCACTTTTGTAGCCCCTTTGGTGTTGGATGATGCACCTGCGTGGAACAAAAAGAAGACGCGGGAGTATGCCCGGCAAGACACTGATATTGTAAGTCTTTATTCACCTAAACTGCCCAATTTAGGGCAGGCAGACTTGATCCATGACAGCTTTGCGACCATGGCCAAAAGGCCGGATTCCGAATTTCTAGCCTATCCCGGACGTGATGCCGCGCTTGGGGCGCAGCGTGCGGCCCTGCGGTGGTTGTCGAGCATGGAGCTAGGCGCCGTAAACGAGCGGGATTTGGTTTTGTCGCATGGCGCTCAAAACGGGGTGCTCATGATCATGCAGGCGATCCTCGCTGGTGCGGCCCCTGTGGTGCTGGTCGAAGAGCTGTCTTATCCGGGGTTTCGCCGTGCGGCGCAGCTTTTGCGGGCGATTGTCGTTCCGGTCCCAATGGATGACCATGGCATTGTACCTGAAACCTTGGAGGAATTGACCAAAAAGCACGGGGCGCAGATTCTTTGTACCTGTCCCTCCGTACACAATCCGACTGTTCGCATCACCAGTGACCAGCGACGCCGAGACATTGCGGCGGTTGCCAAACGGACTGGCCTGCATGTGATTGAAGATGAATCCTACCGGCTGAGTGTGTCTGATGCCCCGACATATAGATCCTTGTTGCCCGATCAAGGCTGGTTTGTGACCTCGATTTCCAAGTCGTTTTCACCGTCTTTGCGGGTCGGGTTTGTTGTGGCTCCCAAGGCGCATCGCGACGCACTTCGGCGCACCGGCGAACGCGGTTTCTTTGGCTTGGCGGTCCCGCTGATCCATGCCGCAGAAGACATCCTGAGCCGTCCTGAAACCTATGAAATGATGGATGCCATCAGGCTTGAGATGCGCAAATACATTCATGCTGGGGTCAACGCTTTGGGGGGGTATGACATTACGTGGCACCCGGATGTTCCTTATATATGGCTGTCGTTGCCCGAGGGGTGGCGGGCCTCCGCCTTTGCCCAAGCCGCAGAGGCGCAAGGCGCGCAGCTGCGCACAGCCGAGGACTATGTGCCACGCAACGGGTTTGCCCCGCATGCGGTGCGGCTGGCCGTCAATGCCAGCGTTTCGCTCAACAGCTTTGAAAATGCTCTGGAACGAATACGGGCACTGCTTGATAATCCACCAGAGTCCTTAGCTGGGTGATTCAAGCTCCAATGCATTGGGGTAATATAATACCTTAATTTTAAGTGACTGAATTAAAAGGGTAAATTGAATTTTCTTGCCGTTGACTGTGCGGCCAGCCTGTATATAACCGCTCCATCGGATTTCGGGCCGGGCCAGTGATGGCGCGGCCCTTGCTTATCGAAATGGAAACAGACCCATGAAAACCTTCTCTGCTAAACCAGCAGATATCGAGAAGAAGTGGATCATCATCGACGCCGAAGGCGTGGTGCTGGGCCGTCTTGCCTCGATTATCGCTGTTCGCTTGCGTGGCAAGCACAAGCCTTCTTTCACGCCTCACATGGATTGTGGTGACAATGTCATCGTCATCAATGCTGAAAAAGTACAAATGACCGGCAAGAAGCGCGAAGAAAACTTCTACTGGCACACCGGTCACCCCGGTGGGATCAAATCGCGCACCAAAGCCGAGATCCTCGAAGGCAAGCATCCTGAGCGCGTTGTCACTCAGGCGGTCAAGCGTATGCTGCCAGGCAACCGCCTGTCGCGTCAGATCATGACCAACCTGCGCGTCTATGCCGGCGCCGAGCACCCCCACGAGGCCCAGAGCCCCGAAGTGCTTGACGTCAAATCGATGAACAAGAAAAACACGCGGGTATAAACGATGTCAGATCAGATCAATTCTTTGGAAGAGCTGGCCGGTGTTGCAGGTGTTGAAGCTGCAGAAGCCGAAGTTGTCGCTCCTCGTGAGCCCGTTCGTGACGAACTGGGCCGCGCCTATGCAACTGGTAAACGTAAGGACGCCATCGCGCGCGTCTGGATCAAACCAGGTTCCGGCAAGGTAACTGTCAACGGCCGCGAGATGGACAAGTATTTTGCCCGTCCCGTTTTGCAGATGATCCTGCGTCAGCCGTTCCAGATTGCTGGCCGTGAAGGTGAATTCGACGTATATGCAACCGTCAAAGGTGGTGGCCTGTCCGGTCAGGCTGGCGCGGTTAAGCACGGCATTTCCAAAGCCCTGCAACTGTACGAACCCTCCTTGCGCGGCGCGCTGAAAGCGGCAGGCTTCCTGACCCGTGACAGCCGTGTTGTTGAGCGTAAGAAATTCGGTAAGCGCAAAGCGCGTCGTTCGTTCCAGTTCTCGAAGCGCTAATCGCCTTCGAATACGAATTCAAAAGGCCGCCCGGTTTGGGCGGCCTTTTTTGTTAGCGTATTTGTGGAAGCGTCCAAAGGTCGCCGAATTTGCGGTCCCATTCGGGCGGGTGAAAAGGGTTCATGCCACTGCCGCGGTACAAGGTGAGCTCATTGAGGACAATTCTGTCGTCGGTAAACAAAAAATCCACCCGAATGCTGTCAAAACCTTTGGCCATGACCTGAGCCAGCTCCAGCATCTCTTCGTATAGGGCGGGTTTTGTCGGTATCTCTCGTTTGTGCATTTCCAAGGAATGGAAATCATATGGGGTCCAATTCGGGTGTAGGTAATGCTGAGCCCATTCGCCAAACCGATCATCGTCCCACAAAACGAAATGGCATTCTTCGTTGAAAAACATGAATTTCATATCATCGGGCGCACGTCCGTCTTTGGTTTCCAAAAACTCTTCAAACATGACTTGCCGTTTAATGGGTTGATACGCCCATTCTTGTTTCATCTTGCCGTAAGACCGGCGCAACCAACGCGCCATTTCATCCCGGAGCAAGGTTTCATCCAAGGGATCATCCGGAGTGACAAATACGTTCCAGCCGCTGGCGTGATTGGCCTTGGCAGCATAGGACGCCGGAAGCTGCTTGAAATCAAACCCATAGGGGGTATCCGTCGTGGCATATAACTCGGTCATCACCTCGTCCGCGCGGGACTGGCCCAGCCGGGCGACAATCTCGTCACGCAGCAATATCTTGTCTGAAATTTTGGGGTAAAGCGGATTGTGGTCGTAAACTTTGCGCCAGTTGACCTTGTCGTTATATGTTTTGGGATCTTGAAGGTTTGGCCGGTAGCCTAGCCGTCGCTCTGCATAATCCAGCAGCCGCCGATACCCTTGGTAATGGTCAAGCCGGCTCTTCACCTCAAGTTTGAATTCGTCTATTGCGTCTTGAAACCGGGAGCTGTGAGGTTGCGGGTTGTGAATGAGCATTTTCGGTCCTGCGTCGGATTTGGCGTGTTCGGAGCAAAGGTAGCACCATGAAAGCCTGTATTGTTGTTGGAACCTATTATTCGCCTGGGCAAACGTTTGTAAATAGACACATTGAACATCTGTTTGGCGGAAACACCCTGGTGATTTCGGACGATATCAATGATTTACGGCCTGTGGACGCGCGGTTTTTGAACCGCTCCGACGTGACACCGACGGCTGTGGACAAGCTTTTTGCACCGTTTCAGAAGGCCTATAGCCATATCAGCCAAGGTACCAAACGCGTTCCTTACGGGCCCGATCGTAGCCGGGTGATCTCCTTTCTCAAGCTACATAAGCCGGATGTGATTTTGTCCGAATTCGGACCGCAGGGTGTATCCATGGCCAAAGTCGCTCAAGACATGGGAATTCCCATGTTCTGCTATTTTCGTGGTAGCGATGCATCCAGCCGCGTGCGGCATAAACATGTGCAGCGCGCCTATCGCCTGATGATGCCCCGGCTGCGCGGTATTTTCGCGGTGTCACAGTTTCTGATCGACAATATGGCGGCGCATGGTGTGGTGCACCCGCAGTCTGTTGTGATCCCTTCGGGTGTCGATATCCGGCGGTTTTTTCCAGAAACCAAAGTGCCGAACAGTTGCTTGGCCGTTGGACGGTTTGTTGAGAAAAAAGCCCCGCTGCTGACTATAAAAGCCTTTGCCGAAGCGCTGAAACACCACCCCGATGCAAGTTTGACCATGATTGGTGACGGCGATTTGCTTGAGCCTTCGCGGGCATTGGTCGCAGAACTGGGAATTGGGGACAGTGTCGATTTGCCGGGGGCGTTGCCGCATGATGACGTTCGCAAAAAACTGGTTCAGACCGAATTCTTCTTGCAGCATTCGATCACGGCCAATAACGGCAATACCGAAGGTCTTCCAACAGCCATCCAAGAGGCGATGGCCGCCGGCAGCATCACAGTCACAACCCGCCATGCCGGGATTCCAGAGGCCTTGGATCAAGGTGAAACCGGTTTCATGGTCGAAGAGCATGACGCAATCGCATACAATGCAGCTGTGCTGCAAGCAATGTCGATGTCGGTTGAGAACAAAAGAGAGATGGCGCAAAAGGCGCGTCAGGTCGCGGTGGAACGCTTTGATAATGCGCAGCTTTTGATAAAGCTGGAGCAAGAGATCACCCGAGCAATCGCTGCAAAATAACTATTTGTCAGCCGGGATCAAACCCAAGCCCCGCAAATAGATCCCGATCCCGGTTTCCAAAAGGTCTTCTGGTGGAAACGGGGCCTGTGTGCCGGGAGAATTTCTGGCGAAGAGTTCTACAACACCGTGGCTGAGCGCCCAGATATGGGCGGAAAACATCGCGGGTGGCGGGCGCTTTTCCGGTGGAATGTGTTTGGACAATTCCGAAGCTGCACGTTCCAAGACCCCGCGCGCTTTGGCCGAGGCCGAGGCCAGCTCCGGCGAATGGTTTACGCTGATTCCGCTTTCGAACATCGCGATATAATGGCCGGGGTATCGGCGGGCAAATGCCAAATAGGCGCGGCCGGTTGCTTCAAAGGCTGCCAAAGCGGACGGCTGGCCGCTGTCATAGGCAAACTGCATAACGTCCGCGAAGATTTCATAGCCTTGGCGGGCGGCCTCAGCGATGAGATCTTCGCGGCCGGCAAAATGCCGATACACAGCGGCTGGCGTTACTCCGGCCTTTTTCGCGGCTTCGGATAAGGTAAAGCCAGTCGGGCCCTTATCCTCAATAAGGGATAGGGCAGATTCGACCAAAGCCAATCGAAGATTTCCGTGATGATATCCGCGTTTAGGCATCGTTCTTAATGTGCTGCCTTGCTGTTGGAACTGTTCCAGATTTCTGGTCCAGCACAAATTTTCGGGTCCGTGTCCCCAATGGACTTGGCGTCTTTTTGGGCATAATCAAGGCTGTTCAACACATGCCGGATGGCCTGCAAGCGCGCCCGCTTTTTGTCGTCAGAGCGGATCACTGTCCAGGGCGCGTCCTTGGTATGGGTGCGCTCAAGGGTTTCTTGAATCGCTTCTGAATAGGCATCCCATTTCTTCAAACCTTCAACGTCGATCCACGACAGCTTCCACTGTTTTAACAGATCGCTTTCGCGTTTCAAAAACCGGCGCAATTGTTCTGCGCGGCCAACGTTGAGCCAGAATTTAAAGACATGTATGCCTTCGTCCACCAACATTCGTTCAAAGTCAGGGGTTTGCTGGAAGAAATGCTTTCGCTGCTCTGGTTCGCAAAACCCAAAAACATGTTCCACAACGCCGCGATTGTACCAGCTGCGATCAAAGAAAACGATTTCACCGCCGGCGGGCAGATGATCAATATAGCGTTGGAAATACCATTGTGTGGCTTCGGTGTCCGAAGGTTTGGACAGCGCGACCACGCGGGCACCGCGGGGGTTCAGGTTGGTCCGGAACCGGCTGATTGTGCCGCCTTTGCCAGCGGCGTCGCGGCCCTCAAAGACGATGGCAATCCGCGCACCGGTTTGCTTGGCCCAAGCTTGCAGTTTGACCAGTTCAACCTGCAAGTCGTCCATCTCGCGCTCATAGTCTTTGCGCTTCATCTGGCTTTTGTATGGATAGGATGCATCCAGAATGTCATCCTTGTCGGCAGTCTTGATCGCGCGCCTGATTTCCTCAGGCGCGGTGTCTTGGTGAAACGCCGAAATGGCACCATCAAACGGCAAGGTCATGTCTGCTCCTCTTCGTATCCGATGGATACTATGTGACGCCCCAAGGCTGAACGCAAACGGTTGCCGTCGATTTAACGTCAGCCTTACGGGTCTTTAGGCGGCTTTCCGATGTCTGCCATAGAAAACGCAGTGGTTTGGTACAACTCATTGATCCAATTGCCATACAAAAGGTGGGCATGGCTGCGCCAGCGGTTTTGCGGCTTTTTGCTCGGGTCATCATCGGGATAGTAGTTGGCCGGAATATTGATAGGTGTGCCCGCATCCACGTCGCGGTCATACTCTTCTTTCAAGGTGCTGCTGTCGTATTCAAAATGGTTGAAAATATACAGGGCACGATGGTCCTTGTCTTCGACCAAACACGGACCGGTCTCTTCGGAATCGATCAAAATTGACAAGCCGGCCTTTGTGATTTCATCGCGCTGCAACTCTGTCCAACGCGATACAGGTATGACCATGTCGTCTGAGAAACCGCGCAGATAGGGCGATGCCGGATCGTTGTTGCGATGCCGAACACAGCCAAAGGCCTTGGCATCCAAACTGTGTTTGGCCACTTTGTGGAAATAGTAGATCATCGCCATACCGCCCCAGCACACGCCAAAAGTGGAATGCACATGGGTTTGGGTCCAGTCAAAGACCTGGCACAATTCGTCCCAATAGGTGACGTCTTCAAACGGCATTTGTTCGATGGGCGCACCGGTGATGATCAAGCCGTCGAATTTTTCACCCGTTGCTGCAACCTCGGAAAACGGGCGGTAAAACGCCTCCATGTGCTCAGCTGCGGTGTTGCGAGTCTGATGTTCGCTCATCCGGATTAGGGACAATTCGATCTGCAACGGGGTCGCGCCGATCAAGCGGGCGAACTGGTTCTCGGTTTGGATCTTTTTCGGCATCAGGTTGAGCAAACCGATGCGCAATGGCCGGATGTCCTGACGCGATGCTGCATCCTCGGACATGACCATAACACCTTCGTTCGTTAGAACGTCAAAGGCGGGCAGGTCAGAGGGCAGTTTTATAGGCATTGGACAAATCCTGAGTTACGGAGTGACTGTGATAAGAGGCGCTGGCGCAAACAACAAGCGTTGCGTCAGTTTCGTGAAGATAAGTGACCCAAGGCCGCGCCGATTACGGATGTGAAATCAGCAGCATCGCGGACCGTTGCCATGTCCGACGCGTCCACCGTGACGCCCCAGTTGCGCGCCATTGCCTCATACAAGGGTTGGCGATGGGCCAGGGCTTTGGCGTAGGTCCAGCGGATAAAGGCGTCCGGATCCACTTTGGAGGGGGCTTTTCCGGTCTCTAAAAGATAGCTGTCCCATGCTTGGGTCAAGAATTGCGGCTGGTAGGCCATTGGTTTCGGGGCGGCATCAAACCGGCGCACCAATTCGTCTGTATGGCCGTCGGTTCCGCGAATCCAAACCATCAACGCCTGTTTGTCCAGCGCCGACAGTATTGGATCGGCTGGGTCATCAGGATCCACCCATTCGCAAATTGACCCGCCTGTGTCGCAGACAAAATGCGGGTAGTCATACAGATCGCCCGCGCGCTGAATGAAATATTCGGTGTCCAGTAGGGCTTGGCGTTCGGCTCGCTCAAACTGGGCCTGACGTCGGCGGTATTCTTCGATCTCAAGACCATTGAGGTCCGGATCTCCTGGTTTGCCAAGGTAGGCCGATACAGGAGTAAGGTTTTCAAAACTGATATTGGACCCGATATAGATCGAATCCGTCATCAACAGCTCACGCAGAAACGGGTTTTTCATCGCCTCGCGTTTGGCATTGTCAGCGATGTATTCGCCCATGTACCGTGTACCAATCCGGTAATCGATTGAGTAGTGAAACCAATCACCACTGTCGCGCAACAGGTTGGAAATATGGGTTTTTCCAAGACCGGACATTGCAAAAAGCACAACGCGTTTTTGCGCGGCTTCACGCCATTCGGGTTCACTATTGTATCGCATGCTTGGTCCTTTGCCGCGCGTCTTTGCTTTGATTACGCGCGCCAAAGGGCAAGGTCAAATCTTGCGCCTTGGGATTTTCACGCGTGGGTCCAATAAGACCAGCCCAAGGGCCAGTATCGCAAAGCCGAAGTAGGCGGTGGTTTGCAACGTTTCTCCCCGTACGGCGTTCCCCAATACAATGGCGACCGGCGGGATCAATAGGGTCACAAGCAGCAGATTTCCGGAGCCTGCCATCGCCAGAATTTTATAATACAACAGGTAAGCACCGGCGGTTGCGACAATGGCAAAATACAACACGCCTGCCCATGTTGTTGCGGACAAAGACAGGTCAGGTATGCCTTCGCTCCAAAGCATGATCGGCACCATCATCAGGCTGGAACAGGTGAGCATGCCTGTGCTGGCATGTAGGGCCGACAGCCCCTGCAACCGCAAGCGCGCCCAGGCTCCGGCAAATGCATAGCTGAATGTTCCTGCAATTACAGCAAGTTGCGGGGTTGAGTTCACGTCAAAACTGATAAGGTTGCTGGGACCGATCGCAACGGCCACACCGCAAAAGCCAATCACGACCCCCAATGTTTTGCGCCGTGTCAATTGTTCATCAGCAAAAAACAGTGCCGCCACGAGAACTCCGAAAACGGCCGTCGTTGCATTTAGGATCGAGGTTAATCCTGTCTCGATGTAAACCTGCCCCCAAGCCATCAGGCAAAAGGGAATAACATTGTTCAAAAGGCCCATGCCGCCAAGCCCGATCCAAAGGGCAGGGGATTTGGGTATCGGGTCGCGCTTGATCAAAATAATGATCCACAGCAAGGTTGCTGCGATTGAAGTTCGGTAAAAGACCGAAGTGATGGGGCCGATTTCGTCCAGTGCCGTACGAATGGCCAAAAAACTACCGCCCCAGATGATAGCGAGAAGTGCCAGTGCGCCCCAAGCGCGCGTGGAAAGATGTGTTTGTGTCATACGACGTGACTAGTCACTTTTGCATCTTGGAAACGATCCGAATGTTGCGCAAGCCGCAAAAAAAAACGCGCCCAAACCGAGTGAAGTTTGAGCGCGTTTGAAGGGCAAAACCCTATTTTAGAACGATACGGTCAGGGACAAACCCATGCCAATCGCGGAGTTATCTTCGAATTTGACGCCGCTGGCATCCTCTGCGTTGCCGAGGCTGACATATTCAATGCCGCCGCGCAGTTTGACGTTGCCGTCGACCAACTGGCCGCCAATTCCAAAGGACATCAGGCCATCGGTTGGTGACAGGCGTGAAATGTCTCCTCCGTTGGACTTTTCATAGCGCACTTGTGCAAAACCGGACGCTTTTTCATTGAACTTGTGGCCAACACCAACGCGCCAAGTGATTGTGTCATCATCCAAGCCGGTGACTTCGGTTCCGGTTACGGCTTCATAGCCTGGCGTGCGCACTTCCCATTTGGACCATTCTGTCCATTTGATGCTACCAAATACCAGGGTATTTTTCGCGACGCCTGATTGGAAATCCAACTTAACCGACTGAGGAAGTGTGATTTTGGTCGTATCGTCCAAATCAACTCCCAAGGCTGGAATGACTTCGTGGGTGTCAAAGGAATGCTCGATCTCGCTTTCCCAAGTCAGGCCGACCCGCAGTGCAATATCTGGAATTTGGTAAGCAGCCCCAAGGACATAACCAAATTGACCATCTCGGTTGCTTTGTGCCGAATAGGCCCAATTTGTGCCGCCCACAGCCGGCGGAGTTGTCGCCAAAGCCGTGCCTAGTGTACGGGCTTCTGTTCCCAATTCACGCGCCTGCGCGCCCAATTTCGCGGCTGTCTCCAGATCACCAGACGCGGCGGCCACAGCGGCTTGACGTCCCAAGTTGGTGGCCTGATTGCCAAGGTCCATCGCATGATTGCCAACGGCCCGACCTACCAATGCCTCAGGGATCGTGATTTCCGCGGTGCTTTGAACATAGCGTGCGCCGCCATAGACGGAAAAGCGATCGCTGACGTCATACTTCAAAATGAAAGCAACTTGTTCAGAGTCCCAAGTGGCCGTCAAACCTGCATAGACACCCTCGCGGTAGTCGGCGTCAGCCCCGTATGCATCGTTCACAAACAAGCCGAACGACAGTCTGTCGCCGATGTCTTTCTTGTAACCGGCGGAAATCGACGTATAGTTTTTGGCCATATTCCCGGTGGATCCGCCGCCCAGAGCCGCAGGGTATTTCCCCGATACCTGCGGATTGACCAATGTGACCGAGACATTTGCCTGATCGCCGTCCTGGAACAAAAGTCCGTAATCGTTACTTGAGCGTTCTATACCACCTGCGGTTGCGACCGTTGCTGTGGCAACGACCGCACCTGCGGCCATGAGTGTCTTTTTCATAATTTCCCTCGTGCCCGAAATCGGGTTGTCTCCGATCATTATGGTAAGAGACGAATTCAAGTGCGGTCAATTTTGACTGTACGTAAAGGTGACGCGCAGAAACGCTACGTCACGTTTTTGTAACAGTCTTGCGCCGAGATTCGAGCCAAATGTTGGTGTAGTTGGCCAAAAAAATTAGCGCGGCACCCAGAAACACATATCTGTCCAAAGATTCGTCATACAAAAACATCCCGACAAAAGCGACGATAGGCAGTCGGGTGAAATCGATTGGTATAACCACCGTCGCCGGTGCCAAGCTGAGGGCTGTGGTCAAACAGTAGTGAGCAAACAACCCGGTGAGGGAGACCAAAACAACCCACGGGAGACTGGTGAATTGTGGCAATGCAATCTGACCATCGGTACCGGCGCAAATGACACCAAAGACAAGTTGCATGGCGGTCAACCAAAACAAGATATTGGTGATTTTGTCGGTTCGGGTCAAAAGGCGTGTGAACACGGCGGATCCGGCAAAACCAATCGCTGCCAATGCCGCTGCGACCTGACCCATGTTCAAACTGCCGGGATCAGGGCGTGTGACGATCAAAATGCCGATAAAGCCAACGATTGCCGCCAAAACACGGTTGGCTGTCAGCCGTTCGCTCAGCACCAATGGGCTGAGAAGCAAAACCCAAATCGGTGACGTAAATTCAAGCGCAAAAACTTGCGCCAGCGGGATCACGGTGATTGCAAAAAACCAAAGGTTTTGACCGGCGAAATGGGAAATATTGCGCAAAAAATGCAACCCAAGCCGGGTTGGTGCAATGTCTTTATGCGTGCCGAAAACCCGCGCCATGCTGAGCACAACCACAACACCGATCGCAGACCGATACATCATGATTTCAAACGTATCGAGTTCCAGACTGATCGCACGCCCTGCAATAGCCATTACGGTAAAGGACACAATGGCTCCGCTCATCCAAAGACAAGCCTGCAAAATCGTATTCATCAGTGGAAAAGCCCCGCCCAGTTGGAACGCCAGACTGTGCAGCGGAGTTCATTGAAAGGCAAGCCGCTGCGTGTTGGAAACGTCGCTGGCTTAAGCTGAGCGCCGGGTTTGACTTTGAACTTCAACGACCGGTTTCGGGATTTCACCGGTTAGCATCGCATCTATCCGCCAAGGATCTTCCAGCGCATAGACAATCGGATCAGGGCGGTGGATTGCTTGCCAAAGGTCTGCCGCTGCAATCAGGAGCGCAGCTTTGGTTGGGGCCGCCATATACAAGGGCCGCCATGTTGGGGCAAAACTTTCTTTGAACCGCGCAAGTCCTGTGGCAACCCTTGAATACTTGGACAGATTTGGATGCGGTAAAGCGGCCAGATTGAATTCTTCAAAGCCATGCTGTCGCGCATATTCAATCATAAAGTGGATCAAGCCGTGCATTGTTCCGGTTGGAATATCTTGTTTGTGTCGCATCACATCCAAGCTCATGATTTTGCTTTCCGTAACGGCAGAGGCAAAGGCAATCAGCTGGCCGTTGTGAAACGCTGCGAACAGCGGTTTTGTCTCTAGGTACAGGGGGCAAAAGCGTCCCATTGTCAGGCCTCTCTCTTTGCCATGGCTGTCTTCCCAAGCTTGGTGAATGTCTTGCAACAAGCCCCAGTCGGTTGGGGCAACATCTGTGTTGAGCTGGCGAAAATCTAGTCCGGCAGCTTCGGATTTGCGCAGGAACCGACGCAGTTGTCGCCGCTCTGACCCTTGGAGTGTGAAGGATTGCGGTGCAATCACTGCCTCGACGGCGACGGCGGCAATGTCCCATTTTGAACGCCGGGAAATTACAGCATCCCTGGCTGCCAGCTTGTACAGGCATGCCACCCGGTTTTGATTGCGCGCAAGCGTTTTGAGGGGCGGCAAAAGGTCTTGTAATTCGCCGTGTGTCGGCCCCAAAAACAGGCTCAGTGTTTGGGCGGTACGCAGCACGCAGCCAGCACTGTGCGGTGTTTGAACCAAGAGTGTCTGCGCTTGGCTCGCAATACAATGCTCGGCCCTTGGGCCACGGGTCGGGCCCGGCGGCGGTGGCGTTTGGGCGGGGCTCGACGGTGGGTGCAAGGCCTGCATAGGCCAGCCCCACCAAACACGGGCCAACATAATAGACGATACGAAAGGCGATCAAGGCTGCGGCCAGCGGCGCCATATCGCCGTTTGGGATTATGGCGACCAAGGCCATTTCAAAGGGACCAACACCGCCCGGCGTTCCACCAACCATTCCCGCTCCAAGTGCAACGGAAAAAGCCGCAACCAACATCAACAGGGGCGGTGCTATTTCGGGCGGCAACAGCAAATGCAGCGCTATACCGGCGCAGAGCAAATCAACCCCCGCCAAAAGGGACATATGTGCCATGGCTGGTAAGCTTGGCATTGCGATCTTGAAGCCAAACAGCCGGAGCGCGGGGAAGCGCATCAGGACGTATGCGGCACCCAAACTCAATGCTGGTAAGGTAAAGACAGCCAACCATCCGATGTTTAAGAGCACGGGCACACCAATCGAAACTGTCAGCAAGGCCCAACCTGCCAAAAAGCCAATGGTTACAAAGCCCGTCAGATTGGCGATCTGTGTGTGCCCCAAAGCGGGCATCATTCTCCATCGAATGGCCCCGCCAATAACGGGCCCAAAGCCTGTGGTTTGTCCCAAGGCAATCGCTGCAGCCCCAGTTTTGCGGGCGTCGTGTGGATCAATGCCTGTGCGAAAATGCCGATGTGCGATCACATCATATTGTGCGACGGCCCAAAAGCTGCCTGCCGTTGCCAGTGCCGCAGCCAACCAGCGCCACCGCGGAATGGCATCAAAGGCAGCCCGTACAGCTTGCCAATCGAGGTTTTGCGCCTTGCTCCACAAAAGCCACATAAAAATGAGACCGACAGCCAAAGGCAAAATGCGCCGCAAGGTGTCAGAAAAAGGGATCAGCACTGCTTTGACCACCGGGAACTCCACTCATAAGAACCAATGGTTTAGCGCACCGAATGCTGCATGCATGTTAAAGAAACATTTGGAGTATTTGGAATTCGATTAAGTTTTTGGGGATCACCGCCGGGGAGTGGGTCGCCTGTGTGCAATTTGCCCAAACTCATGGGACAAAAAAAGGGGCGCTACAGCGCCCCTTTTTCAAATTCGATTTGCCTGGAAGTCAGACTTCTTTGACGATCTGGCCTTTGGCCTCGACCAGCATTTCAGCCGCTTTTGCGCGAACTTCTTCGGCAGTGACATTGCCAACGTCGCCAACAACTTTGCGCACCACATCTTCGTGGCCGGCTTCTTCGAAGTCTGATTTTACAACTTCGGTGGCATAGGCAGCTGCGTCATCGCCGGTTTTGCCCATTTTTTCCGCGGCCCAAAGGCCCAGCAACTTGTTGGCACGTGCTTGTGCCTTAAAGTTCATTTCTTCGTCATGGGCGAACTTGTTCTCGAATGCGCTTTCGCGATCGTCGAAGGTGGTCATGTTTTTGGCTCCCTCGGGATAAATGTTTCCCTTTCGATATGACCTGCCAAAGCGCTGTGTGCAAGTGCTAGGGCGCCGCATGTGGTCGGAAAGCTTGCGGCACCGGAGCAGTTGCACTATGTGTGCGCCAACCCGCGCTCGGCATGCGCGGCCTATTTTGAAAGGGCTCCGATGGCACGGCGCAAGAAAATCTACGAAGGCAAGGCAAAGACCCTGTACGAAGGCCCGGAACCGGGCACCATCGTGCAATATTTCAAGGACGACGCCACCGCCTTTAACGCCGAGAAAAAAGACGTGATTGATGGCAAAGGGGTGTTGAACAATATCCTGAGCGAATATTTCATGGTCGGTCTGGGCGCTGTCGGGGTTCCGACACACTTTATCAAACGTCTGAACATGCGCGAACAGCTGGTGCGCTCTTGCGAGATTATCCCGCTTGAAGTGATTGTGCGCAATTACGCCGCGGGCACCATGTCCAAGCGGTTGGGCATCGAAGAAGGCACAGCCTTGCCGCGCCCGATTGTCGAGTATTGCTATAAGGACGACAGCCTTGGTGATCCATTGGTCACAGAGGAGCACATCGCAGCCTTTGGTTGGGCCAGCCAGCAAGATATGGACGACATCATCGCGCTGGCTTTGCGCGTGAATGACTTCATGTCCGGCGTTATGTATTCTGTAGGCATCCGGTTGGTTGATTTCAAAATCGAAATTGGCCGCACCTATGATGGTGACTTTCAACGTCTTGTTGTTGCAGATGAAATCAGCCCGGACAGCTGCCGTTTGTGGGACATCGAAACCGGCCGCAAGCTGGACAAAGACGTGTTCCGCCGCGATTTGGGCAGCTTGACTGACGCCTATACAGAGGTCGCAAACCGTCTTGGCGTGATGCCCAAGCAGTCCGTGCAACCGACCAAGCCGACGCTGATCAACTGAACAGCTCTCAGGCTTGTCTAAGTCTTGACCGCGTCCGCCCAACCGGCTGGCGCGGTTTTCTTTTTGTCCTCGAAAACAGCGGCGGGGCAGGGACGGCGGCCCATTTAGGCAAGGTATTCTTTACTTGGCGACACCTAGCGTCACGCGCTAGGCTAAGGCCAAGTCATTTTGCCAAATGGGGACCACGTCATGCGACATCTTCTTACTGCGGCCGCTCTTTTAGCCAGTTCAACAGTTTTCGCCACGCAGGCCTTTGCACAGGCTGCTGCTGAATTTGATCCCAATGATTTCGGGAAAATCGTCATTCAGCCGCGTCAAGTTGCAGGCGGCGGTGGCGGAAGCGGTTTTGTGCTTGAGCAAGCCTTTGGCGATTACCAAAACGAGCCGATCATTGAATATGGCGAGAACAGCCCAGCCGTTCGTCTAGGGCGTCCGATTGGCCGCCTTGATATGCTGTTCAACAATGGGAAAACCGGATTTTGCACGGCCTTTATCGTTGATGACCAGCATATTTTGACCAACCATCACTGTATTCCCGGTATGGATGGGGATCCCACGGGACAAGTTAGCGGTGTGCAAGCGGCGCAGTTTGTCGCAGGCTTTATCAAGCCGGGCCGGGCCGAAGGAACCGACCGCTACACTGTATCCCCCCAGATCGTCGAAACAAACCGGGAGTTGGATTATACGGTGCTGCGGGTGTTCGGGAACCCCTCTACGAAATACGGCAAACTCGAACTGGCGATGGCCGATCCAGAAGATGGAGAGTTCTTGTGGATTATCGGTCATCCGCAGGGCCAATCGCAGCATATCAGCCGCGAAGGCTGCGCCGCTGCGACACCTGCCATTTCAGAAGAAGGCAAGCTGATCCACAGTTGCGATACCCTTGGCGGTAACTCGGGGTCTCCGGTGATCCGTTTGTCGGACAAGCGGGTGATCGGCTTGCACCATGCAGGTGACAATCGCACCGGATTTAACATGGCGATTCCGATGACACGGATTTTGCCGCAAAGTACGGTGCTTAAGGCGGCCGTCGGTGCTGCGGGCACGCCCGTTGCTCAACCGGTAGCCAAACCAACACCAGTCAAACCTGTCGCTGTGACGCCGCCGGTCGGCGATGCTTGTACAGCGCTATGGACCGAAGCCAAGGCCGTGGGCTGCGCAGGCTACGAAGCCTATGTGGCTGAATGTGGCAATCACACCTTTGCGTCGATGGCGCGGCGGGTGATTGAGCGCGAATGCACAATTCCTGTTGCGGCACCGCCTGAAACAGGCGGGTCCGGTTTGACTGTCAAAGCCAATGGTGGCGGCGACTACTACAGCATTGCAGACGCCGTCAGCGCGGCACCGGATGGTGCACGTATCGAAGTGTATCCCGGCACTTATACCGTCGGTATCGACGTGAGCCGGCCGGTAGAAATCGTCGGCATGGGTGACGTCAAGGACATTATCTGGCAGGTCAAAGACGACAATGTCATCGAATGGACCGCAGAGTCCGGCCTCGTTTCCGGCATCACGATGGTCCAGAATGGCGGTAAGCATTTCGGATTTCACCTCGCTGGCGGGTCGGTGATCCTTGAAGATAACGACATGACATCCAAGGGCCTTGGCGTCATCGCGGTGCGTGGCAATGTTGGCGGCACCATTCGCCGCAACACCATCCACGATAGTGCGCAGGGCGGTATCTTTATGTTTGAGAAGGGCAAGGCGACAATCGACGACAACACCTTTTTCGGCAACCGGTTGGCCGCGCTAGAGGTTAAAGATGGCGCTGCTCCGATTGCGCGTGGCAACACCATGCGCGATGGTCAGGGCAGCGGCATTTTTGTCAACACTGGCGGTACGGGGCGCTTTGAAAACAACACTGTGGTGAACAATGCACTGGCCGGAGTCGAGATCAAGGGCGGCAAGGATCCCTTGTTCACTGGCAATATTGTCCGCAACAGCGTTCAAGGCGGGTTTTTGATTTCGGAAAAATCCACTGCCCGTATCGAAAGCAATACGATCTATGCCAACGGCTTTGCCGGTCTTGAGATCAAAACTGGTGCCAATCCGGTGGTGTGGAACAATGTGATGCGCGACGGCAAGCAAAGCGCAGTCTATATCCATGAGGGTGGCCGCGGGGTTCTTGAGGAAAACAAGATCCACAACAACGCCTATTACGGAATTTCCGTCAAAGACGATGGCAGCAACCCGATCATTCGCGAAAACAAGATCTACGACAACGTCTATGAGGCGATCCGTGTCCGCGAAGGTGCGACGGGAACCTACGAAAACAACGATCTGAGCGGCAATTCAGCGGGTGCCTTCCGTATCGAAGAAACCGCCGGTGACGTTTTGCGGATGGGCAACAAAGAATAGGCCAACCAGCCCGGTCTTTGCGCAGATCCTTTACCGTCCAAGCAAACGCCTCGGAGAAATCCGGGGCGTTTGCCGTTTTGAACAGGTTTTTGCCGGTATTCAGGCAGAAGCTGGGCCTTGGGGGCTTGCATTTTGCGCCGCAATGGGGTTCCTCCGCATCCAAACGGCCCACGTATCCGGCCAAGACTCAGACAGGAGGACGGCACATGAAAGTTCGAGTGCATGTGATGCTCAAACAGGGTGTTCTTGATCCACAAGGCGAGGCTGTGCGCCACGCATTGGGGGCTTTGGGCTTTGAGGGGGTTTCCTCGGTACGCCAAGGCAAAGTGATCGAGCTTGATCTTGCAGATGGCACCTCCGAGGCGACAATCGGCGAGATGTGCGAAAAACTGCTCGCGAATACCGTGATCGAAAGCTACCGCGTCGAGCAGCTGTAAGCTGGACCTCACTTAACAAAATGCCTGCTTGGGCGCATGTCAGCGCCCGGCGACCTGCTATTTACTTCACGCTCTTGCCCTGATCCCGCGCATGGGAAGGGTCAGACCGTTTCCCGAATTAGGAGCCAAGCCATGAAAGCCGCTGTCATTGTTTTTCCCGGATCCAACTGCGACCGCGACATGGCCGTTGCCTTTGAACAGGCCGGTTTTGATGTCGAAATGGTTTGGCACAAGGACACCGCGCTGCCGAGCGGCATCGATATGGTTGGTGTACCGGGTGGTTTTTCCTTTGGGGATTATTTGCGCTGCGGAGCGATTGCAGCCAATGCGCCGATTGTACGTGACGTAAAGGCCTTTGCAGACAAAGGCGGGTATGTCCTTGGCGTCTGTAACGGCTTTCAGGTTCTGACCGAAACGGGCCTGTTGCCGGGCGCATTGCTGCGCAATTCGGAACTGAAATACATCTGCCGCACTGTTGGCCTAAAGGTCGAAGGAGACAGCATCTTTACCAGCGCCTATCAAACCGGCGAAGAGATTGCGCTGCCGATTGCCCACCACGATGGCAACTATCACGCTGATGATGCAACCTTGGATTTGCTCGAAGGCGAGGGCCGCGTTGCCTTTCGCTATACTGACAATCCAAACGGGTCCGCACGGGACATGGCGGGCATCTTGTCAGCCAACCGCCGCGTGCTGGGGATGATGCCGCACCCGGAACGTGCGTCAGAAGCCGCTCATGGCAATGAAGACGGTGCGCGCCTTTTCGCCAATTTGACCAGTGCCTTGACCACCGCATGACTTGAGCCTGACGCGGCAGGGGCCTATTCTACCTGCTATGTCAAATGTGTCTTCTTCCTCTTTGCGCCCCAGACGGTCCGGCCAGTTGTCGGGTCGGGTGCGTTTGGCGTTGGTGGCGTTGATTTTGGTTGCAATGACAACGGTTTGGTTCACCAACCGGTTGTTGACACAGCGATTTACTGAAACAACAAAGAACCGCGCGGAATTGCGGTTGGCGCTGTATTCGGGCAACCTGATTTCTGAATTGCGCCGAAATGCGATCGTTCCGCAGCTGTTGGCGCGCGATCCCGCCTTGATTGGCGCGTTGAATTCCGGTGAATTTACCCAAAGTTCGCAACGTTTAATTTCATTTGTCGATGAAATCGGCGCGGCATCGCTGATGCTGATGGACAGAGATGGCCGGACCGTGGCGGCAACTGATCGCAGCAGGCTTGGTGAAAACCACCGCTCGGACGCCTATTTTATCGATGCGATCCGGTCCAGTTCGACCATTTTCACGACCTCGGAACGCGAAGCCGGTGGATATAGTTTTACCTATTCCCGACAAGTCGAAAGCGGCAATGAAACCATCGGCGTGATTATGGTCGAGGTGGATCTGGCCAAGTTCGAACGCGCATGGGCGGGTATTTCCGATGCGGTGTTTGTCACCGATTCAGAAAGCACAATCGTTTTGGCCACAGAGCCGCGCTGGCGCGGGTTAACGCCAGAGGTGGCCTTGGTCCGCGAACCCGAGGACAGCGCGATTGAGCGCGCCATTCAGGCGACCACCGATTGGACCGCCCAAGAAGCCGATGCCTACTTGCAAGGTGAAGCCGTGATGCGCGTCGATGGCCGCATTCCGTTTCGCGGATGGACGCTGACGACCTTCACCACTTACGCATCAGTGCGCGAACGGGTGAACGCGTTTTTGGCGATTGAGATCATGGGCTTCGCGATTTTGGCAGCCTTGGTGTTTTACACGTTGTCGCGCAAGACAGCTGTGCGCATGGCCCTGTTCCAACGCGAATCTGCTGAATTGCGGGCTTTGAACGCCCGTCTTCAGCGTGAAATTTCCGAACGCGAGAAAGTGCAAAAGAACCTTGCCGTGGCGGAGCAATCCTTGGCGCAAAGTTCCAAGCTGGCGGCTTTGGGGGAAATGTCGGCGGCGGTCAGCCACGAATTGAACCAGCCTCTGGCGGCTATGAAGACCTATCTGGCAGGCGCACGGCTGTTGTTGCGCCGCAACCGCCCTGACGAGGCGCTGAGCGCGTTTCACCGCATTGATGATCTGATTGAACGCATGGGCGCGATCACCAAGCAGTTGAAATCCTATGCCCGCAAGGGGCAGGAAACCTTTAGTCCGGTTGACATGGGGCAGGCGCTTGGGAGTGCGATGTCGATGATGGAGCCGCAGCTCAAAGTGCGCCGCGTGCGGATCTCGCGGATCTTGCCGGATCAACCGGTTCTGGTCATGGGCGACCGGATGCGGATTGAACAGGTTTTGGTCAACCTCTTGCGAAATGCCCTTGATGCCACCAAGTTGGTAGAAGACCCTCAAGTCGACATCATCTTGGCATCCGGGGAAACAGCCACGCTGAGCGTGCGCGATAATGGACATGGAATCGAAGATCTGGAATCCCTTTTTGAGCCCTTTTACACAACCAAACAACCGGGTGACGGGGTTGGTTTGGGGCTGGCGATTTCTTCTGGGATTGTGACCGAACTGGGCGGACGATTGACGGCCAGAAACGGCGAAAACGGCGGTGCAGTTTTTGAAATGCAGCTTCCGATCCTCAATGAAACGACGCAGGCAGCGGAGTAATAGTACAAATGGCCAACGCAATGAAGATCGCCATCGTGGACGATGAACAGGACATGCGGCAATCGATCAGCCAATGGTTGGCGCTGTCAGGATATGACACCGAAACCTTTGGTTCTGCCGAAGAGGCCCTTGGAACCTTGGGGCCGGATTATCCGGGCATTGTGATTTCGGATATCAAGATGCCGGGCATGGATGGCATTCAGCTGTTGAAAAAGCTGATGGGGGCCGACAGCTCCTTGCCTGTCATCATGATCACGGGTCACGGGGATGTCCCGATTGCAGTCGAAGCGATGCGCATAGGCGCTTTCGACTTTCTCGAAAAACCGTTTAATCCGGATCGCATGTCCGAACTGGCAAAAAAGGCAACCAATGCCCGCCGCTTGACCTTGGACACACGGGCCCTGCGCCGCGAGCTGTCCGACGGTGGTCAGATCATGAGTAAACTGATCGGCGCTAGCCCGATTATGGACCGACTGCGCGAAGACATCTTGGATCTCGGTCAAGCCGATGGCCATGTCCTGATCGAGGGTGAAACCGGCACCGGTAAGACGCTGGTCGCACATGCGCTGCATTCGGTTGGCGCGCGCGCAGGTAAAAAGTTTGTCCTGATCTCTTGCGGTGCCCATGACGAAGACGCTCTGATGCAACGGTTGTTCGGCCCGATGCAACCCGAAGACAGTCGTTTGCCGGCAATCGAAGAAGCGCGTGGCGGGACCTTGGTTCTAGAGGACATTGAGTCACTGTCAGACGCCGCTCAAGCGCGCTTGTTGTCGGTGATCAACGATCAAGGCAACCCTCCCGAGACACGAATTGTGGCCATCTGTAACCTGCAAGACGAAGGCCGTACCTGTGAAAGCGTGCTGCGGTCGGATCTGTATTACCGGTTGGCGGCGTTGAAAATTGTGGTGCCGCCCCTGCGGTCGCGCGGCGAGGATATCCTGACCCTGTTTACCCGCCTGTCCGAGCAGTTTTCCGAGGAATATGGCTGTGAGGCCCCCAAGGTATCGGCACAAGAGGCCGCGCAATTGCTGCAAGCGCCATGGCCCGGAAACGTGCGTCAGTTGATCAATCTGGCAGAGCGCGCGGTGCTACAGGCACGGCGCGGGCAGGGAACGATTGCGTCTTTGTTGATGAGCGATCACGATCAAATGCAACCCGTCATGACCACCGAAGGCAAGCCGCTGAAAGAATACGTTGAAGCCTTTGAACGGATGCTGATCGACAACACGATGCGGCGACATAAGGGTTCTATTGCATCGGTGATGGATGAGTTATGTTTGCCGCGCCGGACACTGAACGAGAAAATGGCAAAATACAGTTTGCAACGGGCTGACTATTTGTAGGGAGAGCTTGCCTCGGCGCTTGGTGATCGAATTTTCGACGAAAATTCGCTGCCGGACAAAACAAAAAGGCCTGGTCTCTGACCAGGCCTTTTTGTTTTTGTAACCAAGGGTGTTTAGTGAAGCAAACGGCCCATCGCAGCAGCGACATCCGCCATACGTGCCGAAAATCCCCATTCATTGTCGTACCAAGCCATGACCCGTACCATGCGGCCACCAACAACTTTGGTCTGGTCAGGGGCGAAAATGCAGCTGGCGGTGGTGTGGTTGAAGTCGATCGACACTTTTTGCTCCGGGTCATAGTCCAAAACCATACCCATGTGCCCATTGGCGGCTTCTGCCATGACTTCATTCACGTCGGCAACGCTCACGTCTTTTTTGGCATAAAAGGTCAAGTCAACCGCAGAAACATTCGGTGTCGGAACCCGCACGGCAGACCCGTCCAGCTTGCCTTTTAGGCCGGGCAGTACTTCGCCCAATGCTTTGGCGGCACCGGTTGACGTGGGGATCATCGCCATGGCAGCTGCGCGGGCACGGTACAGATCATCGTGGCGGCGATCCAGTGTCGGCTGGTCGCCTGTGTAGGAATGGATCGTGGTCATGATGCCACTTTCGATGCCAATGGCTTCGTCTAGGACTTTGGCCAGCGGGGCCAAACAGTTTGTCGTACATGACCCGTTTGAGATCATCACGTCGCCTTTGACCATGTCGCGGTGATTGACACCGTACACAATGGTGCGTTGCACATTTTTGGCAGGGGCCGAGATCAGAACCGATTTCGCGCCTTGCTCCATGTGTTTGCTGGCTTTGGAGCCATCATTGAACTTGCCGGTGCATTCCAGCACAACGTCACATCCTGACCAATCCAATTCGTCAGCATTATAGGTCGACATGACATCGATAGGTCCGCGTCCCAGGTCCATGCTGTTGCCATCGACGCGAATATTCCCGGGAAACCGGCCATGGACACTGTCGTACCGCAACAAATGCGCAGCGGTTTGGATCGGTCCTGTGGCGTTGATTTTGACAACTTGAACATCGTTGCGGGCGGATTCCGCGATGTGGGACAAAGTGCAACGGCCAATGCGGCCAAATCCGTTGATGCCGATGGTGACGGTCATGTGTGCGTTCTCCTGGCTCTGGTGTTGCCGATGCGTATACGGGGGCATGCTGCAGCTGCAAAGCAAAAAGTGTTTTTATCCAGCATGTTAGCGATAAACTTGCGGATGTTTGCCTTGGTTGCGCTAACGCGTCTCGGGGGTTTGCGTTAACGGTTTTACATTCTTCGGGGAGCAGACAGAATCGTTTCCCTGTTAACACCCAAGAACCAAACCGCTAGTGTCTGGCAAAACCTGAATTGCAGGGGCATTTTTAAAACCCGCGTCGTGTCTGTGGGCACAACGGTGATGGTTTGCCAAAAGAAGGACGAATATAGATGAGCGGATTACTTGCGCTTTTGGACGATGTGGCAGCGATTGCCAAAGTTGCAGCCGCTTCGGTTGATGATATTTCCGCAGCCGCCACCAAGGCTGGCGCGAAAGCCGCGGGTGTGGTGATCGACGACGCTGCGGTGACCCCGAAATATGTGCAAGGGTTCGAAGCCAAGCGGGAACTGCCGATCATTTGGCGGATTGCGCGCGGCTCAATTATCAACAAGTTGGTGTTCTTGTTGCCTGCGGCGATGCTGATGGCCTATTTTGCGCCGTGGTTGGTGGCCCCTTTGTTGATCCTCGGTGGCTGTTACCTGTGTTTCGAAGGTGCCGAAAAAATCGTGCACGTGCTCATGCCACATGACGATCAATCAGGTGGACCGGATGGAACGCATAGCGTTGGCGATCCGGCCCATTTGGAAGAAGAGAAGATCAAGGGCGCGATCAAAACCGATTTTGTGCTCTCGGCTGAAATAATGACTATCGCACTGTCGACCATTGAATCGCCCAGTCTGTGGATTCAGGGTGTCACCTTGGTCATCGTGTCGATTTTCATCACCGCCGTGGTCTACGGGGCCGTGGCAGTCATCGTCAAAATGGACGATGTCGGGATCTGGATGGTGCGTGTCGGCAAACTCTCTGTGACACGCATTATTGGCCGCAGCATTGTGAAATTTATGCCCGTGCTGCTCAAGATACTGGCGTTCGTCGGCACCGCAGCCATGCTCTGGGTTGGCGGATCGATCATTGTGCATTCGGTGGCCCAAATGGGCTGGCATGTTCCCGAAGATAAGATCCATCATATTGCAGTGGCTTATGGGCAGCAAAATCCGGGTGCGGAATGGCTGATCACGGCGGGTTTGGATTTTATCCTGGGGTTCTTGATCGGCTTGGTGTTGATCCCCTTGGTCATCAAGGTCTTGATGCCTCTTTGGGGCGCTGTTTTTGGCAGCAAGGAAACAGCAGCGTAACGAACCGTTTCGAAGACACAAAAAAGGCGCGCCCGTAAGGACGCGTCTTTTTCATTTTAAATTCCGACTTATTGGGTGATCGTCGACGCCGCTTTATAGGCAGAGGTGAAGCCTGACAGGGACATCTCAACAATCACTTTTTGATCCGCTGCGACCGCAGGAACCAAAGAGATCGTGGCCTTGGCACCGGCTTTGAAGCGTTGAATATCTTCTTCGGTAAAGCCGACGCGGGCGTAACATCCTACAGCACTACAAAAGGAGTAGTCGTAGCGCCGTGCTGCGCCGCCATCGACGGTCACGGTCAGCTTTTGGGTCAAAAGCGTTTCCAGCGGTACGATGAACGTGCCACCTGCCACAGCGCGGCCACCTTCCTTGATCTTGAAGATATTAACCTCGGCGACATTGGACCCGTTGGCGTCCTTCAGAAGTTGGTACATCTGGCAAACGTCATCGCCTTCCGGAACCTCAAGGCACTGAAGAACCCAGTCGCCAAAGCCGTCTTGAACATAGGTGCGCGGGCCGGTCTGGGCGGGTGCCGCGTTTGGATCTTCGCCCATGTCCAGTTCGGGTACAGCTGCTTTGACTTCTGCGCCCTCAACGACATCAGCCGCTTCGTCGGCAACAGGTTCTTCTGACTGCGCAAATACGGGAGCAGCGGTCAGCGCTGCGATCAAAGACATTGTTAGTAGCGTTTTGGTCATGGAAATCCCCTGAAATCCGATCGTTGATTAAAGACGGATTAACACGAGACGAGAGCAGTGTCAGTGCAGAAAAACCTGACCTTGCGTTGAGATGCGCGAATTATTGCGCGTATTGGGTGCTGAAATTGCTTGATAAAAAAGGAAAGGGGCCAGACGGCCCCTTTCAATATCGCTCCCTGTCGGACTGGCCGACTTTATCATTGAGGGGACGCTACGAAAGTCTTGGCCATCGGTCAACAGGATTTTCTCAGTGAATATCGGAAGATAGAAAAAAAGCCGCGCCTAAGCGGGCGCGGCCAGTCTGACAGGGAGGAAGTTGGTTCAAAACAGGAGAGGACATGTTGCCTTGAACCGCAGATGAGACTGGCAGCCATATGTTAAGGATGTATGTTTGGCACCGGACGGTAGCGGAGAACTTTAATGACAAATGGAACTTTCCTGGGCGGAGGCGGCACGGATTATGCCGAAAAACAGTGGCTCAGTCATAAATACGCCAACCGTCATGGGTTGATCGCTGGTGCCACCGGCACAGGGAAAACTGTAACACTGCAAATCCTGGCTGAAGGGTTTTCCAATGCTGGCGTGCCTGTTTTTATGGCCGATGTGAAGGGCGACCTGTCTGGCCTTGCTGTTGCGGGATCGCCAGAACACAAGCTGCACCAACCGTTTATGGAGCGGGCTGCAACCATTGGTTTTGACGATTTCACCTATCAATCCTTTCCGGTGACCTTTTGGGATCTGTTTGGCAAGCAGGGGCATCCGGTCCGCACCACAGTTGCCGAAATGGGGCCATTGCTGCTGTCACGTCTGTTGGAACTGACCGAGGCCCAAGAAGGCATTTTGAACATTGCCTTCCGTCTGTCCGACGAGGAAGGTTTGCCACTGTTGGATTTGGCTGACATCCGCGCGCTGTTGGTTTGGGTGGGCGAGAATCGCAAGAAGCTGTCCTTACGTTACGGAAACATCTCGATTGCCTCGATCGGGGCGATTCAGCGCCGTTTGTTGGTGCTTGAGAATCAAGGCGGCGGGAACTTTTTCGGTGAACCGGCTTTGGCGCTTGCGGATTTGATGCGCCTTGACGGGCAGGGACGCGGACAGGTCAATGTGCTGGCCGCCAATGAATTGATGGCCTCGCCTGGCCTCTATTCGACGTTTTTGCTCTGGCTTCTGTCTGAGTTGTTCGAGGAGCTGCCCGAAGTCGGAGATCCCGACAAACCGAAACTGGTATTCTTTTTCGATGAGGCGCATTTGCTGTTTGATGGCGCACCCAAAGCACTGGTCGATAAGGTGGAGCAAGTGGCGCGTTTGATCCGGTCCAAGGGGGTTGGGGTCTATTTCATCACGCAAAACCCGGACGACATTCCCGAAGACATCCTTGGGCAGTTGGGCAACCGCGTGCAACATGCGCTGCGGGCCTTTACCGCGCGGGACAAAAAGGCGCTGCGAATGGCGGCAGAAACCTATCGCCCAAATCCCGATTTCGACACCGAAACTGCCATCCGCGAAGTTGGCGTTGGCGAAGCCGTCACATCGATGCTGCAAAAGAAAGGTGTGCCGGGGGTCGTGCAGCGCACTTTGATCCGTCCGCCGTCATCGCAACTCGGGCCGATCACGGATGCGCAGCGCAGCGCTGTGTTGGCTGGATCAGATCTGGCCGGCAAATACGATGAGACGCTGGATCGAAAATCCGCCTTCGAGATTCTCAAGGCGCAATCGGATGCCGCCGCTGCCGCCGCACAAAAAGCCGAGGCAGAAGAGGAAGAACTGGAAACCGCGCAGCGTGAATATCGCGCGGGACGACGGTATTCCGGGACGCGGGTGCCTCGGTCAACGTCGCGGCGGACCCGAAAAACCGAGAGTTTTGGCGACGCTATGACCAAAATGGTGGTCAAAGAGCTGACAGGAACCACCGGGCGGCGTCTTGTGCGCGGAATCTTGGGCGGGTTATTCAAAGGCCGTTAAGACTTTTTTCACATAAATTTCGAAAATCGGGTAGGCTGGGGCAGTCCAGTCTACCTGTCTGTATGATTTTACAGCAAATGGGGCGACTTTCAGCGTACCTGTTGTTCGTTTATTTCTGCCGAGGGCTATTTGCTGATCCGGTTATGAAGCGGACCATCGCGACCTGCATTTTGCAGGCCCAAATAGCGTGTCAAAACGCACTTTGTTCAAAATAGTCATATACGAAAAGGGGCAAACTATGCCGTTCTATCTCTTTCAAGGAAAATATTCGATTGAATCCATGCAAGCCATGGTGGCCACGCCGCAAGACCGCGAAGCCGCAGCCAAGCCGTTGATTGAAGCACTGGGTGGCACTCTGCACCACATGTTCTTTTGCATGGGGGATTATGACTTGATGGCACTGATTGAAGCGCCCGATGACGAAAGCATGGCTGCCGGTGCGCTGGCGGTTGGGTCGTCAGGCGCAATGACCGGGGGAAAAACAACAAAATTGATGACAAGCGCCGACGCTATGAAAGCAATGGCCAAAGCTGGCGCGGTTACCGGAGCATACAAACCCGCGACTTGACGATTGCCAAAAAAAAATGCGCCCGGAGTTTCCTCCGGACGCATTCTTTAAAGCTAAGCGAGACTTAGTTCGCTGCCATCTCTTTTGGCAGACGGAAAGTCCACAGCAGGCCACCTTGGTTCAGGTAGTTGACCTTTTTGGCAACTTCACCACCCCAAAGTGGAACCGCGCCACCCCAACCGGACATGATTGAAACATACTGTTCGCCGTCCTGTTCCCAAGTGACAGGCTGGCCAACGATGCCGGAGCCGGTCTGGAAGGACCACAGTTTCTCACCGGTTTCATCGTCCAATGCGATGAATTCACCTTCGGGCGTACCAAAGAAGACCAGACCGCCAGCGGTGGTCATCACGCCGCCCCACAAGGGTGCATCGTTTTGGTATTCCCAAACCCAATCGCCAGTCGCCGGATCAATCGCTTTGAGCGATCCGATGTGGTCTTCGTAGTTTGGTTTGATGGTGAAACCAGCGCCCATATAGGCGGCACCTTTTTTGTAGGTGGTCGGCTCGTTCCAGATATCCATGCCCCATTCGTTCGAAGGTACATAGAAGTTGCCGGTTTTCTGGCTAAAGGCCATCGGCATCCAGTTTTTACCACCCAAGAAGGAAGGTGAGGCAAAGATCACGTCACCCTTTTTACCGTCAGCGGCACTTGCAGGATCACCGGGACGGTTGTCTTCGTTGTAGATCGGACGACCTGTGTCATCGATGCCGGACGCCCAAGAGATGTCTTTGACAAAGGGGGCTGCGCTGACAAAACCGCCGTCAGCCGCGTCCAGAACATAGAAAAAACCGTTCCGGTCGGCTGTCGCCAAACGCTGGTTGCCGTCTCGGTCGTCATAGGAGACAACTTCGTTTACGCCATCATAATCCCAGCCTTCGCGCGGGGTTGTCTGATAATGCCATTTGATTTCACCGGTGGCGGGGTCGATGCCGATGCGGCTGGCGGCATACAGATTGTCGCCCTTGCCCGAATTGTCCTGACCGGCGTCACGTAGCCAGCTGTTCCAAGGGGCGGGGTTACCAGCGCCAAAGATCAGTGTGTCTGTACGTGAATCATATGAACCGCCAAGCCATGTCGCGCCGCCGCCAGTTTTCCACTGGTCACCAGGCCAGGTTGCGTTCAGCGTGCCGGTCATTGTCGATGGTTCACCGTTCAAGGTGCCCATGTGACCTTCGATGACCGGGCGTTCCCAAACCAGATCGCCAGTGTCGATGTTGCGCGCTTGAACAGAGCCAACAACGCCAAATTCACCGCCGGAATTGCCGGTGATGACCAAGCCGTTCACGATTAGCGGGGCGGCTGTATAGGAATAGCCTTCTTTGTAGTTGGCAATCTTGTCCCGCCAAACAACATCACCGGTTTTGGAATCCAGCGCCACGATGCGGGCGTCCAACGTGCCAAAGATGATTTTGTCACCGTAGATCGCCGCGCCGCGGTTGATCACGTCACAGCAAGGCAAAATGCCCTCTGGCAGGCGGGCATCATACTGCCACAGCTCTTTGCCGGTTTTGACGTCGATCGCGTACATCCGCGAATATGAACCGGTGATATACATCACACCATCATAGATCAGCGGCTGGGTTTCCTGACCGCGCTGTTTTTCCCCGCCCAGCGAGAAAGCCCAAGCCGGTACGAGGCTTTTGACGTTTTCCTTGTTCAGTGTTTCCAGCGGGCTGTAGCGCTGCAAGTGGCGACCCATACCGTTGGTGACAACCTGATTTGTCATGGTTTGGTCATTTGCCAGCATTTCTTCGGTCACATTTGCCGAGGCGCCGGTGGCACCCAATAGGCTAATTGCAACTGCTGCGACGAATTTGTTCATGTCAGTCCTCCCGTGAACACTCTGTCGTGATGAGACCGCCGCGATCGATTGCGGTACGGTCCTCTCCCTGAGCCGACAATATAAAGAGAAGATGATTCCCCGGAACGCGCCATAGGTCGTACGACCCTTGCAGACTTGACAGGGCTGGTGCGATTCGCTCCGCCTAAAAGGGATTCGCCGCACGAAGGGAGGAACGTCATGCGTAAACTGATTCTATGGGGGGCTATGGCCCTCGGGGCAGGGCCGGTTTGCGCCCTCGAAGACGGGGTGAACGGGGTCTGGTTGCAAGCCCAAGATGGCGCGCGAATCAAGATTGCGGCCATCAACGTGACGGGCGATGCCTATGATGTGCAGATGCAAGATGACGCCTTTGGTGAATACTTTTTGTCGATGCGGCCGTTTAAATGCGTCGAAGGGCCGGAAATGCTTTGGTGCCATGTCCCGTATCCCTATGAAATAAAACGGGATGTATCAACCGAAGCCACCGATTTGGAATATGACTTTCTGTTCTTGTGGAAACCGGCCGGAAGCTATGGAATCGATATGTGGAACGGCGTCTATTATGAGCTGGAATCCGATGGCAATGGTCTGGTCGGAACCTTACATGAAATGGATATGAATGTGCTGTCCGTTCCACCCGAGGATGGCAATTTGAGACCTTTATTGCCCAAACATCTGGAACCCGGCGATCCCGACAGTCACTGGTTGCCGAAACTGGTGATCGGGCCGCAAAGCGATTGAATCGCAAACAAAAGGCTGCGCGAGATAATTCCCAACGCAGCCTGTTGTCTTTCGCAATACCGCCTATTGGTGCGGAATTACTCGGAAATCTGTTTGTTGTCTTGCGGGCTGATGGACCCTAGGTACGCGAGGATAAAGTCCTGAACCGTTGGGTCTTCGATGCCGACATGGCGCATTTTTGTTCCGGGCATAAAGCCATCATTGTCTTCCATCCACGCGCGAATAGCGCCGGGGGTCCAAACAATGCCAGAGGCTTCCATGGCGATGGAATAGTCGTAGCCTTCATAGATGCCAGCCGCACGGTACAGAATGTTCTCCAATGGCGGACCGTAGGAACTATCCGTCGAATCCACAGCATGGCAGCGGCGGCAGGACCGGTCATATAGGGTTTGACCCGCTTCAATTTTGATCTTTTCAAAAATCTCCGAAGCGGACACAGGGGCCGCTGAAAAACCAATGAGGGGCAGGGTGGCGATCGCCATCGACATGAGATGTTTCATGCATAGTCTCCTTTATTGACAGGCTTGGCTTAAGCATAATTGGGGGCCGGGTGGGCTTTCTTGATGCATATCAATGGCGGACCACTGCGTGGCCTGTCCAATGGTCGTATACCGATCTAAGGGGTGCCTGATACGATCTGCTCAACAAGCCTAGGGAGGTTGGCATGTCATTTATGAAGGTTTTACGCAGCAGTGCTGTTGCGTTGGTCGCACTCACAGGGGCCGCATGGGCCGAAACACCAGTGCTGCGCGCTGCGGTTCTGCAATATGGGACCGTCAATTGGGAACTGGACGTTATCAAGCACAATGAGTTTGATACACGAAATGGTTTTTCACTTGAAGTTCAGGGTGTTGCAGGCGGTTCCGCTGCCAAAGTCGCTTTTCAGGGCGGAGAGGCAGATGTCATCGTTTCTGACTGGCTCTGGGTGGCGCGGCAACGCGCAGCTGGCAAGGATTTTGTCTTTATTCCATATAGCCGCGCGGTTGGCGCATTGATGGTTCCGGCGGATAGTGATGCACAAAGCCTGGCCGATCTGAAGGGGGCGAAAATCGGTATTGCCGGGGGACCTTTGGATAAGTCATGGTTGATTTTACAGGCTTATGCCGAGCAAGAATACGGCTTTGATCTACAAGCGGAAACCGAACAGGTCTTTGGTGCCCCGCCTTTGATCTTTAAAACTGCCATCAAAGGTGACCTGGATGGTGCCATCAACTTTTGGCATTTCTTGGCGAAAATGGAAGCGGGCGGAATGAAGCCATTGGTCAGCGTTGATCAAGCAGCCGAAGCATTGGGTCTGGATACGCAAACACCACTTTTGGGTTATGTTTTAAGGGGTGAAATGCTGCGCGATAACCCCGAATTGGTACAGGCTATGGCCACAGCATCGCGCAATGCCAAAGACCTATTGGCAAGTGATGAGGCCGAATGGGATCGCCTGCGTCCCCGCATGAATGCATCTACAGATGCACAGTTTGATGCACTAAAAGCCGGATTTCGTGCGGGGATTCCCGCCGCTGGCCCGGTTGACGAAAAAGCAGCTGCCAAAATGCTGGATCTGATGGCGCGTTTGGGCGGCGAAGATCTGGTCGGCAAGGCACAAGAACTGCCCGAAGGCGTTTTTGTGCAGCCCGGTTCGTGATTGGCAGCGGTGTCATTGAAACTGGTGCATAGTGATACGGCAAACAGTGGGCGGCCTTTGGTCGCCCGCGTCCAACTGTCAGGTTTGACCATGTCGGGGCGGGCCATATTGGGTGCCTTGGACCTATCGCTATTCAAAGGTGAAACCGTTGCTCTGACTGGTCCATCCGGCGTCGGAAAAACAACACTTTTGCGGACAATCGCCGGATTGGAAAACAGTCACAGCGGCACGATCACAACGCCGCCCAATACGGCAATGGTTTTTCAAGAACCGACACTGCTGAAATGGCGATCCCTTGCCGACAATTTGATGATCCCATTGAAGATTTCCCAAGAAAAGGCCGAACATACCTTGGCGAGCGTTGGCCTGGCCGGTCGCGGTGCGGATTTTCCGACACAATTGAGTCTTGGTCAGCAGCGACGGCTGTCTTTGGCCCGCGCTTTTGCAGCAGACCCTGATTTGATGCTGCTGGATGAACCGTTTGTGTCACTCGACGATGCTTTGGCGGATGAAATGATGGGGCTTTTTGAATCCCTGCAAGCCGGATCAGACATTGCGACATTAATCGTAACCCACTCGGAGCGCGAAGCAAAACGGCTTGCATCACGCGTGTTGGTTCTTTCTGGCAGTCCGGCTGTCCTTAGACCTTAACAAAGATTGAGCCGGGTAGTCCTTTGAAAAGACTATTTTCTTTTCATTCCACGGGACGGGTCATAACCCCAAATTGCGATGGAAAGAAACACGATTGCCGTTAGGAAAACCGAAACCGCGGCCATAAGATTGATCTCTGCGTATAGCGCAAAGCGGATCAGCTCGACGGCGTGTGTAAAGGGATTAAGGGCACAGATATCGTGCAGCAGTTCAGAAGATTCCGCCATTTTCCAAAGTGGGTAAAGCGCTGAACTCAAGAAAAACATCGGGAAGATGACAAAGTTCATCACACCGGCAAAGTTCTCTAGCTGCTTGATAAAGCTCGACAATGCCAATCCCAAAGCCCCAAGCATGATACCCGCCAAAAGCAGAGCTGGCAACGCAGCCAAATATCCGACGGTCGGCATCGAAATACCAAACGCTCCGGCGATGCTTAAAAACGCATAGCATTGAAGGAGGCCAATGAAGGTCGCGCCGCAAAGCTTTGAAAACAATAGAAACCATCTGGGTAGAGGGGCGGTCAGTAGAAGCCGCATTGATCCCATTTCCCGATCATAAACCAATGACAGAGAACTTTGCATCCCGTTGAACAACAAGATCATCCCGCACAGGCCCGGAACAATATAAGTTTCATAGGTGATATAGGTCTCGTAGGGCGGCGTAATCGACAGTCCCAATGCGGCGCGAAATCCTGCGGCAAACACCAAAAGCCAAACCAGTGGCCGAACCAGCGCTGCCAAAAACCGTTCTCGCTGCTGCAAAAACCGAAGCATTTCGCGCAGGGCAATGGCTTTGAACGCAGTGTAATAATGGTTCACGCTTCTGCTCCGGTTTTGGAAAGGAACCAGTCTTGCAAAGATTGGCCATTTTGCAAATCTTTTGCGGTTCCGGCTTCTTTAAGAACACCCTGATGCAAAAGAATTAGAGCATCATCGGGATGGACTTCATCCGTCAGATGGGTCGACCATAAAACCGTTAAACCATCAGCGGTCAATTGGTGAACATGGTCGGTGATCGCGGTTCGGCTGCTGGCATCCAGCCCGACCGTCGGCTCATCCAACAGCAAAACCGAAGGCTCATGCAGCAAGGCCCGGGCCAATTCCGTCCGGCGGCGATGACCGCCATTCATTTTCCGTAGCTTTTCTTTAGCACGTTCGCGCATTCCCAACCGGTCGAGCGAAGCCTCAATGCGCATTTCGGCCGATTTTCCAGACAGCCCATGCAAAGCTGCGAAATACCGCAGGTTTTGTTGAACACTCAGATCAAGATCCAAGGTCGGTTGTTGAAAAACGATCCCCATTTTCGCAAGCGCTGCAAGGGGATGTTGCCGTAGATCGATCCCCGCGACTTCGATCACTCCGTTGTTGACGGTCAACAACCGTGTCAGCAAGCCAAAGAGTGTCGATTTTCCGGCACCATTGGGGCCAAGCAATGCGGTAAACCTGCCTTTTTCTGCGTCAAAACTAACGTCCTTCAAGGCCTGCTTGGCTTGATAGTTGAATGACAGGTTTGAAACGCGAAGGGTCATAAGAATTCCAGCTGAAGACAGCGCATCGTTGCCGGTGGCGACAAAGCTGCCCACTACAGATTAATTGTTAGAACAAGGCCTATTTGATCGTAATTTCAAGCCGTTGTGTTTCACCGGTGGAGCCGGGGATTTTCAGGTAGTATGCACCAGGTTTGATGGCTAAAAATCCGATTTCCATTTCTCCGGCCTCATCGAATTCTACGGAATCAAGGCCAAGAGGGCGAATTTCCAATCCTTCGACAACGATCTCGTCAATCCAGATGGCACGGAAAAACTCTGGTCCAACCAGCGCCAATTCCTGACTTCCGTCGCCCTGAATTTCGAACTCGTAATATGTGCCGGACTTCAAGACCCATGGTGCCGAAGTCAGCGGCATACCTGCGCTCAGCTGAATGGGTTCCAGATCCTCTTTGTTTTTACCCGAAAGCACACCGGCGAGTCCGAAACGGCCATCGTCATCATCATTGTCCGCCACGGCAGAGAGGGGCAGGGCGATGGCCAGCAGGCTGGTCAACAGAAGTTTACGCATGAAAAGGGTCCTCTAAAGTACAGTTGGTTCGATTATAGTGCGTTCGGGGTCAGTTTGTGGGCCGAAAGGCTGCGCCCCAGGGAAAGCGCCCGACTTTGACTGTTTTCTCGGCTTTGCGAGACGCGACATCAACCATAGTGACATCGCCAGAGACCCCGTTGGTGGTATAGAGCTTGCTACGATCCGCGTTGAAAGCCATGTGCCAGACACGGCGCCCAACCAGAATATAGTCTTCGACTTCATAGGTTTCGGCATTGATGACGGCCAGATGATTGGCAGGGCCAAGCGCGACAAAGGCATGTGTGTCGCCAGCCGTGAGTTCGAACCCGACAGGCTGAACCCGATCGGGATGCACACCTTTGACTTTGAATTCGATTTTAGCTTTTTCCGCTTGGGTTGCGACATCAAACACACTGATGGTGCCGCCGATTTCAGAGCTGACCCAAAGCTCCGTGCCGTCTTTGACAAACTCGGCATGGCGGGGACGGGAATCGACCAAGGTATTGGCGAAAAGTTCTTGCGTTTCGGTGTCGATCCAATGCGCCATATTGGTGGTTTCGGATGTTGTGATTGCGATCTTGCCGTCCGGTGAAACGGCCATGCCTTCGGGTTCGATGCCAACGTCGATCTGGGCAACCACGGTGCGTGTCTTTGTGTCGACAACCGTGGTGATCGCATCGTCTTCGTTGGCGATGTAAAGATGGCGATCGTCGGGATGCAGAACAAATTGTTCGGGGTCTTCGCCAGACGGCAGATCATACAGGATTTCGCCGGTTTCGGGGTCCATCACCTGCACCGCATCACTGTCGGATGCGCAGATATAAACGACGGAATAATCCTTGGAAAATGTGATGCCGCGCGGGCGTTCACCGGTTTGAATGGTGCGCGTGACCTCAAAGCTGTCGAGATCAATAACGCTGATTGTGTCGTCTTTTTCATTGGTTACCCAGATTTCATCTGCAACCGCAGATGTTGAAAGAAAAAGGCTGGCCAAAAGTGAGAGACGGATCATGCTGTGTTCCTTGCAGGCCGGGTCAGTCCGGCAACATTATTCGTTGAAAGCGGTGCAGGCAGATTCTGGGAGATCGAGGCCAAGTGTGTCCAACTCCGATCTTTGATGCAAAAATCCCTCAAGCGGTGCCGATGCAACAAGCGCACCGCGATGGCTAAGGGCGATGGGTTGCCGCAATTGACCGTTCCACCCGCGATAGGTGAGCGGGCGGCCTTTGAACCCGGCCAATTCGAATTCATCTGACAAAAGAAACCCGCGCAGGCTGGCCGCATCATTTGCGCCGGTACGTGTCACGGCCTCACCGATAGAGCGCATGGCGGCCCAAGCGGCATAATCGACATCTTGCATAGGACGGCCAGCCTGTTCGACAAATCGCGACTGCAATTGTGCAGCCCCCCATTGTTCAACGACCCGGTCCCAAGCCCGCGGCGTCAACCCTTCGGATCCGGCAACGGGGCGGGGGTGCCATGTGTTATAAGGTATATAGCGTGCAAAATCATTGGCCTCATCCGCCACCAGCAAGACATCATAGTCGCCGAATTCTTGCGTGAAAAGGGGCACTTCTTGCGCGGCGTTGCGGCGCATATCAGAGTCAAAAGCCCAGGTTTTGCTTGCAGAGATTTTCAAACCGAATTTTTTAGCGGACCCTTCAAGGGCTTCTGCAAAAGCGACATCTTGAGGGGTCGTACCTGCAATCATCGCGATGTCAGACCAGCGGCGTTTGACAAAGAACTGCATCAAAGCATCGGACCGCATGGCCCGGCTGGGAAGACTGTGGAGCACATTTGACCGGCAATCAGAGCTGCGCAACGCGATATCAGGTGCAGCAGCATTGAACATCAGGGCGTCTTTAGCTTGGAGCGCATCTGCCGCATCCAGAACAAATTGCGCAGGTGCGTCCAGTATCAGCAGATCGGTTTGCCCCAAGGCACCCAATACGGCTTGTTCAAAGTCTTCATCGACGCCCACGACGGTGGTGGTCAAACTGTACATATGCCCTAAAAACCGGCCGGTGGTGATATTGTCTTCCAAAGCCAGCTTAGCCCCCATTGCCCCTAAATCATCGGGGATCGGGTCAAGGTTGGACAAGGTCGGCAGCGCCGCGACCTCTTGCTTGATATAGTGGACAGCCACGTCCAGCGCCGAGACGGGCGACGCAAATGATATGATCGCAGCGCAGGCTGCGGCCAGATAAGTGTTCATAGTGTCCTCCCGTTACTGGAAACCTATTCGAACGCGCGGGGCGCTCAATACGACCTATGTCGGAAATGGCGCGTTTGTCATGGGGCTGCAATGCACGAAAGTCCAATGGTGCAGGCAAGCTTGCATAGCCTATCCATTGGTCAAGCAGAACGGAGACCCTTTCCGGGAGGAGACACCATGACCAAACTGACACTGAGTGCCGTAATTCTAGCCATGTTGCCGACGCTGACCCTCGCCCATGGCGATGTGGCCCCGCAGGCGGTTGATACCGCAGGCCTGCCGGAAAACGGCGAAGACTGGCTGACCGAAAACCCTTATCGCGCTGAGGAGGTTGGGGTCGAAACATGGGCTTTGGCTGTGTCCATTGGCGCATCCGGCTACAATCAGAACTGTGCGCGCTGCCACGGGTTGGAAGTGATTTCCGGCGGTTTGGCACCAGATTTGCGGTTTCTGGAAGCCGAAGAATACGGTGACGAATGGTACGCGGAACGTTTCCAGGACGGTTATACGCAAAACGGTATCACCAAGATGCCTGCTTTTGGAGAACTGCTGGGACAAGACGCCGCCTGGGCCATCCGAACCTATATCGAAACCCGCCCGGACGACGATTCCATGGCTGATGTCGCAGATGAGTTAAAAGGCATTCGCGATGTGCTGGCTGCGGGTGGCGGTGATCTCGATGCCCTCAAAATCCGATTGGCCTCGATTGCCGATAACATTGAAACCGTATCTGGTGCACCGGTCGCCGATAGTGCCGCAAGCCGGGCCGCTGCTTTGCTGGACGGGACAGATCTTGGGGTCTCGCGGGCAACAGAAGCCTTGACCATTGGTTTGTCAGCGGCACACTGATCGGACTGCGTTTAGGGGAGGCGGAACACAATGGTCGGACATATAAATCTCATGCATGGGATTTCCAAAAGTTTTGAAAAACTTTTGCGCGTGCCGCAGGCCTTGTGTTTGACTTTGGCGTTATTGCCAGCGCCTGGCCATGCCGCAGATCCCTGCGCCGATCATGTTCCGCAACCCAAACCGCAAAACGCCAGCCGCGATATTGTTGGCGATGATCTGGATAAAATCGTCGAACAGGGCTTTGTGACCTTTGCCCTGTACGAGGATTATCCGCCCTATTCGTGGGAAGACAAAGGCAAAGCGCGCGGCATCGATGTGGATGTGGCGGCGCTTGTCGCCGATTTCATTGGTGTTGAGCCGCGGTTTCATTTTGTGAGCGCCAGCGAAAACCTTGAGGCCGATCTACGCCACAACCTGTGGCAAGGCCCCATTGTTGGCGGAGCGGTCAGCAATGTCATGATGCGTGTTCCTTATGACAGTGCGTTTCGCTGCCGTGTGGAACAAGTGGTTTTCCCCGGTCAATACCACGAAGAATCTATCGCGATTGCCTATTCAACCAAGGCCTATCCGGACGATGAAAAACCTGTCCCAGCTTATTTCCGTTTTGACACGGTATCGGTTGAAAACGATTCTATTGCCGATTTCTACCTGACGCGCCTTGGCGGCGGGCAGGTGGCGAAAGGCGTTCGGCGGTTCCCGGATATGGCCGCAGCCATGGAGGCGCTGAATAGCGGCGATGTAATGGCGGCGATGGGCCCACTCTCACAATTAGAATTTTACGCCGGCGACGGCGTAGAAATCCACCAGCTACCTTTACCCGGATTCGCAAGATCAAAATGGGTTTTGGGTACCGGCGTACATTTTTCATATAGACCATTGGCTTACACCGTCGGTGACGCCATTTCAGCTGGTCTTGCAGATGGCCGGATTGAATCGATTTACCAATCCTACGGTCTGAGCTTTCATCCACCACAATGGTGAATTCAACCCATGGCTTAGGCCATTGGTCTAATATGCCCCATGCGGGCCTGCGCCTAATCTCGGCGCTAACGGAGAGGAAATTATCATGCATATGAGCGATTCCCGTGAGATCAACGCACCCACTTCTGAAGTTTGGGCAGCGATCTTGAACGCAGACGTGCTTATGCAGTGCGTACCTGGTTGCACTGAAATGGCAGGCAATGCCACGGATGGGTTTGATGCGACTGTCGTCCAAAAAGTCGGTCCGGTTAAGGCTACATTTAAGGGCCACGTCACCTTGTCCGATATGGATGAACCCAAAAGCCTGAGGCTGGCCGGAGAAGGCAAGGGCGGCGCTGCCGGATTTGCCAAAGGTGGCGCGGATGTGACTTTGACTGAAACCGAAAACGGCGGCACGCTGCTTCAGTATGAAGTCGAGGCCAAGGTGGGCGGGAAGCTGGCACAATTGGGTAGCCGTATTGTCGACGGCTTTGCCAAAAAGATGGCCGATCAATTCTTTAACAACTTCAAAGCCGCCGTCGAAGGCCCTGCTGAAGACGGCGACACCGCCGAAGAAGCGACTGGTGAAAAGAAAAAAGGCTGGCTTAAGCGGATTGTAAGTTGAGCCACGTCAAACATAGCCCCGGTACGTTGCCGCGGCACAATAATTGAGACTTCAAGGGAGGAGTAAAATGACAGAAGTGACCATGGTGGTGAACGGTAAATCCGTCACCAAATCGGTTAAGGGCAATACGCTCATGACTGAATTTTTACGCGATGAACTGCGGTTGACCGGCACCCACGTGGGCTGTGACACTTCGCAGTGCGGCGCATGTGTTATCCACGTCAATGGCGAAGCGGTCAAAGGCTGCACAATGTTCGCAGCCGAAGCGAGCGGTGCCGAAGTCAAGACCATCGAAAGCATGGAAAACCCCGATGGCTCGCTTGGTGTGATCCAGCAGGCGTTCCAGGATCATCACGGCCTCCAGTGCGGTTTTTGTACACCCGGCATGGTGATGTCGGCCTCAGCGCTTCTCAAGGACAACCCGAAACCGTCCGAAGCTGAAATCCGTGACTATCTTGAAGGCAATATTTGCCGCTGCACCGGTTACCATAACATCGTCAAGGCGATCATGGCTGCCAGCGGTCAGGATGTATCGAACATCGCGGCTGAATAAGCCCCATTTGATTTGAATTCGCGGCGGGACAAACCCGCCACGGGAATTATTTCCGTTAGATGGGGCACGCCCCGTCGACCCAAGGGAGGAAAAGACCCATGCCCAAGGATCATGGCATTGGCGCAAGCCCGAAGCGGCGCGAAGACGTCCGCTTTTTGACTGGCACCGGCAATTATACCGACGACATTAATGTCTACGGCCAAACATACGTTTATTTCCTGCGCTCCGATATGGCGCACGGCAACATCAAAAACATCGACACCGCTGCTGCGGCGGCTATGTCCGGCGTTGTGCGCATCTTTACCGGTGCGGATTTCGAAGGCGTTGGCGGCATTCCATGCGGCTGGCAGATCACCGATGTGCACGGCGAACCAATGCAAGAACCGGCGCACCCGGTTTTGGCGATCGGCAAGGTCCGCCATGTCGGCGATCCGATTGCGGCTGTCGTTGCAGAAAGCCTTGAAGAAGCGCGCAATGCTGCGGAAGCTATCGAAGTTGACATCGAAGAGCTGCCCGCAGTTGTGGACATGAAGGCTGCGTTAGAAGATGGCGCAACCAAAGTGCACGATGATCTGGCTAATAACCTGTGCTACGAGTGGGGCTTTGTCGAAGACAATCGCGCCGCAGTAGATGAGGCGATCAAAAACGCCGCGCATGTAACAACATTGGAATTGCGCAACAACCGTCTGGTTGCCAACCCGATGGAACCACGTGTTGCTTTGGGCCAATACAACCGTGCTGACGATCACAGCACTTTGCACACAACATCGCAAAACCCGCATGTGATCCGTTTGCTGATGGGGGCCTTTGTTCTGGGTATTCCCGAGCACAAGCTGACTGTTATTGCGCCTGATGTTGGCGGTGGTTTCGGCACCAAAATCTTCCACTACGCCGAAGAAGCCTTCTGTACTTTTGCGGCCAAGGCCTGCAATCGTCCGGTCAAGTGGACTTCAAGCCGTTCCGAAGCCTTCATTTCGGATGCGCATGGCCGTGACCACGTGACCAAGATCGAATTGGCACTGGATGCGGACAACAACTTTACCGCGCTGCGCTGTGACACCTATGCCAACATGGGCGCTTACCTGTCGACATTCGCGTCTTCGGTTCCCACATGGCTGCATGGCACGTTGCTGGCTGCAAACTATAAAACGCCGCTGGTCTACACCAACGTCAAAGCCGTCTTTACCAATACCGTTCCGGTGGATGCGTATCGCGGGGCTGGCCGCCCAGAAGCGACGTTCCAGGTCGAGCGCGTGGTTGACAAAGCTGCCCGCGAATTGGGTGTTGATCCGATTGCCCTGCGCCGTCAGAACTTTATCACCGAATTCCCGTATGCGACGCCTGTTGCAGTGGAATATGACACCGGTGACTACAACGCCACCATGGACAAGCTGGAAGTTATCGCTGACATCGCTGGGTTCAAAGCCCGCCGCGCTGAAAGCGAGAAAAAAGGCATGTTGCGCGGTTTCGGCGTCAATTGCTACATTGAGGCTTGCGGCATTGCGCCGTCGAACCTTGTGGGGCAGCTGGGTGCGCGCGCGGGTCTGTATGACGCGGCAACCGTTCGGGTGAACGCCACTGGCTCAATCTCGGTCATGGTTGGGGCGCACAGCCACGGCCAGGGTCACGAAACGGCCTTCCCTCAGGTTGTGGCCGAGATGATCGGCATCGACGAAAGTCAGATCGACATCGTGCATGGTGATACGTCCAAAGTGCCGTTTGGTATGGGGACGTATGGGTCACGTTCTTTGGCGGTTTGTGGATCGGCCATGGTGCGTGCCACTGAAAAAATCATCAACAAAGCCAAGAAAATCGCCGCCCACCTGCTCGAAGCTGCGGATAGCGATATCGAGCTGAAGGACGGCCAATTCTCGGTTGCTGGTACGGATAAATCGGTTGCTTGGGGGGATGTTACGTTGGCGGCCTATGTGCCACATAACTATCCGCTTGAAGACATCGAACCCGGCCTCGAAGAGACTGCGTTCTATGATCCGGCTAACTTTACTTATCCGTCGGGTGCCTATTGCTGCGAGGTCGAGCTTGACCCCGAAACCGGCAAAGTCACGGTTGAGCGGTTCTCGGCGGCGGATGACTTTGGCAACATCGTCAACCCGATGATTGTGTCCGGTCAGGTTCATGGCGGTATTGGCCAGGGTATCGGTCAGGCGCTGTTGGAAAATGCGGCCTATGACGAAAACGGTCAGCTGTTGAGCGCGTCCTACATGGATTACGCGATGCCGCGTGCGGATGATGTGCCATTCTATGCGGTAGATCATTCGGCCTGCACGCCCTGTACGCACAACCCTCTGGGTGTGAAAGGCTGCGGCGAGGCCGGTGCAATCGGATCACCGCCCGCGGTTATCAACGCGGTGATTGATGCCATGCAATCGGGTGGGCACAATGTGACCCATATCGATATGCCTGCGTCTCCGTCGCGCGTATGGGAAGCCATGAAAGGCTAAAAGGAGAGCGCCGGGGGGCCAGCCCCCCGGACCCCCCGGGATATTTTTGGACAGAAGAAGGGCAGGGCTCTTTTGTGTCCGAGGAGGAAGAAAAGAATGTATTCTTTTGAAGTAGAACGTCCGACCAGCGTTGCGGACGCAGCAGCTGCGTTGGGAAAAGACGAGGCGCAAGCCTTGGGTGGCGGTCAGACATTGATCCCCACGCTTAAACAGCGTTTGGCGTCCCCATCTGTTCTGGTCAGCTTGGCCGGTATTGCAGATATCAAGGGTGTGTCGGTTGACGGTGGCACTGTGACCATCGGCGGCGGCACCACCCACGGAGTTGTTGCGGCTGAGGCGGGTGCCTATCCCGCGCTGGCGGCTTTGGCCGGCAATATCGGTGATCCTGCTGTGCGTAACCGCGGTACTATTGGCGGCTCACTGGCGAACAACGATCCGTCTGCTTGTTATCCGTCGGCAGCATTGGCGTCGGGTGCAACCATCGTCACAAACAGCCGTGAAATTGCAGCTGATGACTATTTCCAAGGTCTGTTTGAAACCGCGCTGGAAGAAGGCGAAATTGTCATATCGGTCAAGTTCCCGATCCCTGAAGCTGCGTCTTATCAGAAGTTCGAACAGCCTGCGTCTCGCTTTGCTTTGGTTGGTGTTTATGTTGCCAAATTCGCAGACGGCGTTCGCGTAGCTGTCACCGGCGCGTCTGAGGGTGGCGTTTATCGTTGGAGCGAGGCTGAAGCCGCTTTGAGTGGTAATTTCAGCGCTGATGCGTTGGATGGTCTGACGGTTTCGGGTGATGATATGATCTCGGATCTGCATGGATCGGGTGATTACCGTGCGCATTTGGTCAAGGTCATGACCAAGCGGGCAGTTGCCGCAGCCAGCTAAGGCACCCAACACCCAACAACAAGTTTGAAAGCGCCCTGCATGAAAATGCGGGGCGCTTTTTTGTCTGGCAATCCAAGGTGGGTTATTCGGCGGGCATTTGGTTTGGATGCCCGGAGACGCGCGGCGCGCGTTTGGACGCTTTGGCCTTTAGGATCAGCGGCACGCATTGCGTGTCGTCATCATGGATTGTTACGCAGTCAAGGCATTGGAAGCATTCATCATATTGGATTTCTCCAGACTGGCCAATGGCCCCATAGTTACATTTAACCTTGCACAGCTGACACGGGCTGCCGCATTCCAACCGGCGTGGAATCCATTTTCGAATGCGCAGCAGACCGCCAATCGCCATCAGTGCGCCCAAAGGGCAAAGGTAGCGGCAGAACCCTTTGAAAACAAACAGACCCAAGACGAGCCATAGGCCAGCATAAGCGACATAGTACCATTCGCGCAAAAAGAAGGTGGTGATTGCAGTCTTAAAGGGTTCGATCTCGGCTGCCTTGTCCATGTGCTGCGGGGCAAAAACGGTCACAGCGATCAAACCGAACAAGGTGACATATTTGAGCTTTTTGAGATGTTGATCCAGGTGACGAGGCACTTCAATGATCGGGAGCCTCAGAATGCGGCCGACATGATGCATAAACTCTTGTAGTGCGCCAAAAGGACAGAGCCAGCCGCAAAACAGACCACGCCCCCAAAGCACAAAGCCAACAATTGCGACGGCCCAAACAGCCAACGAGAACGGGTCATACAAAAGGAAAGCGTAACTGCCAGCCGCCATTGTGGTTTGCATGGCTGCCAAAGGGGTCACGATGGACAGCTGGCCCTGGCCCCACCACCCAACAAAGCCCAAAATCACGGCCAGAATGGTCAGGCGGATCGGTGTAAAACTGGTTAATCCGGCCAGTTTACTTTGCCCGAGAAGCAATATTACTGTCAAAGGAACCAGCACCACCGCCAGTATTTTCAGGTCGTTTTGACGATTGCGGACGGCCTCTTCGAAGGGGGATAGACGTTTGATCTTTCCGGGCCGGATAAAGAAGCGTTCGTCGGTTTCATGCGCCACCGACAGATTTTGAGATCCGACTTGTGGTTGCAATTGACCATGTTCACGAATGGCCGTGACATTCATGTTCCAAGGCGATGCAGGATCGAACCCGAGGCGGCGATCTGTCCGTAAAATCAACATCGTACCGTCATGTAGTGCATCAGGAACATCATCCGCCAGCTCAACCAGCAAATCCGCATCGCGCAATGCTATGGGGAAACCGTTTTGTTCGGCTCTTATCCAATCGGGGGCGGTGTTGCGGACAAAGCTGTCTGACACCAGCCCGTGGCGGGCGGTTTCGACGACCAAAATGGGTTCATCAAAGGTCGAAATAGATTTGAAATTTTCGAGTTCTTCATAGGTGTCTTGGGACAAAAGCGCCCGCGCAATTGATTGGGGGCCCAAATCCGCGACCCAAAGGTCCAAAAATGGCTCTTCGGGGAAATCAGCCGCTTCGGGGTCGTCATCTTCCCACAGGGTGCCCGCGAACAACTGCTGCATCTCTGCGTTGGTGACGGTTAAACGAGTCATCAGACCTTGGTCTAAAAGGTCCTGCCAGCTCAGCTGCTCTTGAATGTCGGGATTTGGAAACGCAGGTGGCCCAGAGGCGATCCCGCCCATTTTTTCGCGGGCCACCTGAAGCGCTGCGGCCAAAATGGTTTCATGGGCAATGCGTACGGAAGCCGTTGCCTTGGTTACCCCGTCCAAATAGACCAACCCCGTGCCTTCGGACCCGCCGCCATAAGGCGAACCAACCACCAAACTGTCGGAAATCGAATGGCCTCGATATTGCTCGAAAAACGCGTGGAATGGCGCCTCGCCGAGGCCGGAAACAAAGATCGGTTCATTGTGGCTGAGCAGTTGAACATCCAAAAAACGCCCTTCAAGATCCAGTACTACAAGGATATTTATCGGTGCACCCGAAAATCCGGGCAGCGGCGACATTGGCTCCGTTTGGAAAACATAGCCGGCATGGGCCCCGCCTGAATTGAGCAATTCATAAACGCCATCATCTGACAATTGCGTCCCCAAAGACATGGGCGCATAAATACGGGCGGCGATGTCTTGTTCCGGGGCGGGATCAGCCCAAGAAACAAGAGTGCTGGCGAACCAAAAAAGCGCAGCAATCAAGTAAGAAAATCTCATTCCAGAAAGATATTCGGGGCATGAAGGTTCAGATATGCGACCTTGGTGCAAGGGGGCAGCGCTGACCAAGCACGATAGGCTGCAAGCGAGGGGGACACAGAGATGACCAATGAACGCGCGCCGGTGTATGTGACGCTTTTATCCTTACTGGGCTTGGGCGTATTCTGGTCCATCGCGGCGAAAATCGGTAATGATCCCGATATTTTACCGGCACCGCTTGCGGTTTGGCAGGTGGTGATCACCGAGGCGCAAAACGGCAAGCTCTGGTTTCACATGTCGCACACCTTTGTGAGGGTGATCGCAGCATTTTGTCTGGCGATGTTGGTGGGCGTGGTCTTGGGAATATGGCTGGGCAGCAATCCGAGGGCCAATCGGTGGGCGGACCCATGGGTCACGGTCATGCTAAACTTGCCGGCGTTGGTAATCATCGTGTTGTGTTACTTATGGATTGGCCTGAATGAAGTGGCCGCCATTGTTGCCGTCGCCCTAAACAAAACGGCGATGGTCACTGTGACCATTCGCGAAGGTGTTCGCGCCCTTGATCGCGGCGTTGCTGATATGGCTCAGGTTTACCGTATGGGGCTGGGCACAAGATTGCGTCATGTTATCTGGCCGCAACTGGCGCCTTTTGTGGCGGCCAGCACCCGAAACGGGCTGGCGGTTATTTGGAAAATCGTCCTTGTGGTTGAATTTTTGGGCCGCTCGAACGGGGTCGGATTTCAGATCCACTTGTACTTTCAACTCTTTGATACTGCGACTGTTTTAGCCTATGCGATCAGTTTCACAGGGGTGATGTTATTGGTTGAATATATGGTGGTGCAGCGTTGGGAGCAGCGGGCCAACGCATGGCGCACGGCTTGACCAAACTACAAAAACGCCCGCTCAATATGGGCGGGCGTTTTACGTTGGGTTCTTGGATGACCCATACTTCCTTAGACTGTCAGGCTGGCTGTGTCTCAGTCGTTCGAGACGATCAAACGCAAATGTCCGCGTTTGTTTTGTGGGGAGTCTGACGTTCCCCGAATGCTTTTGCCAGCAGCTGGTTTGGCTGTTTTGGCAGGTGACGCCGCCGACAGTTTACCTTTGAATGGCTTGGCCGGTTCTTGGAAGCTGCGCATCGGAGCCGGTTCAGGCTCACTGACTTTGACGGGGCGGCGATCTGTAATGCCAGACTCTATTTTTGACGAAACCGCCTGCTTTACATCGATGTTTGTGATGGCGAACCGGCGTGGCGTCCGTCCTATTTTTCCATTAGAAACAAAGACTCCCAAACCCCGGCTCATGTCGCCGAAATCAGATTTGAGCGGCAAGAGCAACATATGCCCTTCAAGGTCGGGCTTGCCAAAACCGCCCTCTGCTTTGAGATCAATCCGCACAACCGCAGGGTCGCCGAAGAGTTTGGTAACTGCCTGACCAAAACGATCACGGTCAGACGGGGCAATCAGGCTGGATAGCGGCATTCCGGCAATTTGCATGCCCATCAGATCGGACAAATGGGAACCGGCAACCCGTATTTTTGCCATCGACGGGGCGATCCGCTCCATCAAGAACGCGTATTCCAGCGCATTCTCCATACCGCGTGGATCAATCTGGCTGCGCAGTGGAACGTCATTTTCACTGCACAGGCCATGCCAATAGGCCTCTATATTGCGAAGAGGTGCCAATTTACGATTTTTGTCGCGTTCAGACATCCTTACGACATCCCGACCGTTTCCACCATTGCCCAGCATATGTCCGCTCCTAAAGCCTGTCGCACTGTTGACAGTCTCCCGACCTCCAACTTTGCGTAATCTTCGTTACTGAAGTGTTACTATCAGAGCTTTGTTTCAAATTCGTCCCAATTGTACAGAACAGGTTAACGCAACCTTCAGAAGCTTGCCTTGAAGGCGAGGAGCCGATACGCCATTTCGTGCAATAGTGGAGATGTCTTATGCGTCAGTCAATGACAGGTTTCGCCAGCACCCAAGGTCAGGATCACGGCTTTGTCTGGGGGTTGGAAATACGCGGTGTCAACGGCAAGGGGCTGGACCTGCGTTTGCGCCTTCCTGATTGGATCGAAGGCTTGGAAGTTGAGCTGCGAAAACGCCTGTCATCGCAGCTAAGTCGCGGAAATGTCCAAGTTTCCTTGCGTTTGAACACCGAAGGGTCGGATGGTCTTGCGCGCCTAGATACCGGTCAGCTTGAGTCCGTCTTGACGGCCATGGCTCAGATCGAAACCGAAGCAATGAACCGTGGTTTGTCACTGGCTCCGTCTACGGCTGCGGATATCGTCGGATTGCGAGGCATGATGACCACTGAGGCGGCGGAAATTGATCAAACCGCCTTACGCGCGTCGCTTTTAACAGATTTTGACGAAGCGGTGTCCGATTTTATCGCAATGCGCCAGTCTGAGGGGCAAAAACTGGCTGAAATCTTGAACAGGCAGCTTAACGAAGTCGACTCACTTGTAGATAAGTCCGAGGAATTGGCGATAGCACGGGCACCACAACAAGCAGAAAAACTTCGGCAACAACTGTCCCGTGTGCTTGAAAATGCCGACGGAGTAGATGAAGCGCGATTGGCCCAGGAATTGGCCATCATTGCAGTAAAGGCTGACGTGACCGAAGAAATCGACCGGCTGCGCGCCCATGTAGCAGCCTCACGAGAGCTATTGGCCGAAGCCGGATCGATCGGACGCAAATTTGATTTCCTGATGCAAGAATTTAACCGCGAGGCGAATACTTTGTGCTCGAAATCCGGCGATGCCGAGTTGACGCGCCTTGGGCTGTCGCTCAAGACATTGATCGACCAAATGCGCGAACAAGTTCAAAATGTGGAGTAAGCCATGAGCGAGAACACAAACAATCGTCGCGGCCTGTTGATTATCTTGTCATCACCTTCAGGGGCCGGAAAATCTACTTTGTCGCGCAGATTGCTGGATTGGGATCCAAGTCTGAGCTTTTCGGTGTCTGCCACCACCCGCGCGCCGCGCCCCGGTGAAGTCGACGGAGAGCACTACCATTTTCTTGAAGAAGACGCCTTTAAAAGGCAGGTCGCGGATGATGGCATGTTGGAACATGCGCATGTGTTCGGGAACTTCTACGGCTCTCCCAAGGCACCGGTGCAAAAGGCCATCGAATCCGGCCGCGATGTGTTGTTTGATATTGATTGGCAAGGCGCGCAGCAGATTGTGAACTCCTCGCTTGGGCAGCACACCTTGTCGGTTTTCATCCTGCCGCCATCGATTGTTGAACTGCGCCGCCGATTGATCGGACGCGGCCAAGACAGTGATGACGTGATTTCCAAACGTATGCAAAAAAGCTGGGACGAGATCAGCCATTGGGGCAGTTATGATTACGTGCTGGTCAATGATGATCTGGACCGGACGTTTGAGGATCTTAAAACCATTGTCACCGCCACGCGCCTGCGCCGTTTGCAACAGCCTAGGCTGGTTGAACATGCGCGCGGCTTGCAATCCGAATTTCAGGAGCTGTCATGACCCTTTATCGACTGGCCGATGTGGCCCCCGGCGTTGCTGAATCTGCTTGGGTCGCACCGGATGCAAATGTCATTGGCCGCGTTGTCATGGAAGACAAATCCAGCGTCTGGTTCGGCTGTACCATTCGCGGCGACAACGAAGAGATCCGCGTTGGTGTCGGATCAAACATACAAGAAAACGTAGTCTGCCATACAGATGTCGGGTTTCCGTTGAAGATCGGGGCCGGTTGCACCATCGGCCATAAGGTCATGCTGCATGGATGCACGATCGGCGAAAACAGCCTGATCGGTATGGGCGCGACGATCTTGAACGGGGCCAAAATTGGCAAGAACTGCCTGATCGGGGCAGGGGCTTTGATCACCGAAGGCAAGGAAATTCCGGACGGCAGTTTGGTCATGGGTGTTCCGGGCAAAGTGGTGCGGCAACTTGATGAGGCCGCCATCGACAAGAACCGGTGGTCCGCTGTGCATTACCAGGAAAACGCAGCGCGCTTTGCAATGGAACTGACTGCCGTCTAACGACATTAACCTGTTACACATCCCTGATAGAGCCGTTCGCGGCCCCTAAACGAAAGTTTTGGAATGAAACCCACTTTGCAGCGCCCCGTCGCGATTCCTGTCAGCCAGTCTACCGCCGTGGCGACACCTATTATGCCGTCGGTGGTTTATGCGTCGCAAACACCCGACGAACTGGATGCGCAGTATTCGGGTGAAATCCAGGGCTATACCTATGCCCGCGAGGGGCATCCGAACGCAGATGTTCTGGCCCGCCGGATTGATGCGCTCGAAGGGATGGCGGGCGGTATTATTGTCGGCTCTGGTATGGCGGCGGTCAGCGCCGTTTTAATGGGGCTGTGCGAATCCGGCGATCACGTCATTGGCGGCAATCAGCTTTATGGCCGGTCCTTGCGGATGCTGTCAGAAGACCTGCCGCGCTACGGCATTGAGACATCGCTAGCGGATACGACTGATGCACAAAAAGTGGCTGAGGCAATCAAACCGAATACCAAACTGGTCTTGGTTGAAGTTGTGTCCAATCCGACGATCCGAATTGCGGATCTGGACGGTATAGCCGAGGTTTGCGCACAAAAAGGCGTGCTCTTGGTGGTCGACAATACCTTTACCACGCCCGCGGCATTGAAGCCGGTTGAGCACGGGGCTGATATCGTTTTGCATTCCGTTACCAAGCTGCTGGCGGGCCACGCCGACGTAACCTTGGGCTGGGTGTGCACAAAAGATCCAGCTGTGATGGAGCGGATGACCATTTACGCCGTGACCCACGGGTTGACAGGCAGCCCCTTTGATTGCTGGCTGGCTGAACGCGGTTTGGCCACGTTTGAATTGCGCTATGAACGCGCAGAAAAGACGGCGCAGCGGTTGGCTGATTTTCTGGCGGTGCAGCCCAATGTCAAAATGGTCGCTTACCCAACGCGGCCCGATCACCCCGAATCCGCCCGCGCCCAAAGCCTTCTGCGCGGCAAAGGGGCCAATATGGTCAGTTTTGAAATGGAGGGCGGGCGGTCCGCGGCAAATGCCTTTACCAAAACAGCGTCGGAACTGGCCTTTGCCCCGACTTTGGGCGATGTCGGCACGACAATTTCCCACCCCAATTCATCGTCGCATCGCAATATTTCCGAGGCAGAGCGCGTTGCCAATGGCATCACCGAAGGCTTCTTTCGCGTGTCCGTCGGTCTCGAAGATCCGGACGCGCTGATTGCGGCCTTCGACAAAGGCCTGAAGGCTGCAAAGGATACCTGAATGAACGGCAATGCGGCAGATTTCGTTGATGCGGCGCCATGGCCGGCGCTGCTGGTTCATCCCGATGAACGGATTGTCGCAGCGAATGAGCGGGCATTGGCCTTTTTAGGGGCTGGTATTGTCGGGCGCCATTTCATTACGATTTTGCGGCAGCCGGTTTTGTTGGAAGCCATCGAAGGCTGCCTCGCCGATGGCAAGAAGCGCACATGCGAATATTTGACCAACGATGGCCGTCAAGATGTCACCTACAAGGTCTCGGTGGGAGCCGTCGCGTTGGAACATCAACGCGGAGTTTTTGTCTGTTTCGAAGACGTTACCGCCTTTGAACAAGTGGGCCAGATGCGCCGCGATTTTGTGGCCAATGTCAGCCATGAATTACGCACGCCCCTGACGGCGTTGATCGGGTTTATCGAGACTCTTAAAGGGCCTGCGAAAAACGACGAAACAGCGCGGGCGCGATTTCTGGACATTATGGATGACGAATCCAAGCGGATGAACCGTTTGGTTGGGGATTTATTATCGCTGAGCCGTGTCGAGGCTCAAGAACGGGTGCGGCCTACTGAAGTCATGTATCCTGCCGATCTTATTCGCACCGCTGCGCACAGTCTGAACGCATTGGCCAAAAAGGCCGGCGTCCAATTGGAAACGGATCTGCCCGAAGAAACCGTGTCGATGGTTGGGGATCGGGATCAACTGCGTCAGGTTCTTAATAATCTTGCCGAAAACGCCATAAAATATTCCGGCGCAGGATCAACGGTCACGTTGGCGCTGACAGGTCCCAAATACGAGCCGCGCCTACGTGCGCAGGCTGTGCGTCTGAGCGTGCTGGACACGGGGCAGGGCATCGAACCCCATCATGTCCCGCGTTTAACAGAACGGTTTTATCGGGTCGACAGCCATAGGTCGCGCGAGATGGGCGGCACAGGGCTTGGCCTTGCTATCGTCAAACATATCATCAACCGGCATCGCGGCCGGCTCAAGGTCGCCAGCGTGCGCGGTCAGGGTTCGTGTTTTACCGTCATCTTGCCGGTGGCGTGACACTGATTAGAGCTTGGCCGGGTCATTGATCTGATCCGATGCGCCGCGTTTGTCTGCAGCTTGCCCGATTCCCCTATCGATCATAGCTGCCCTCGGGGCATCCCAAAAATTTGTAAAAAAATCTGCCCAAAACGCAGGAAATAGCCCCGAACCCGCGATTGGATCGGGGTGTTTCATAAAACTGTTACACACCTGTCACAAAAGCATTGCGAGACGAGATTATCTCAGGCCTCGGAGATCATCACAACGATGATCACAGTTTAAGTAACTTTCAGGAGTTCACCATGACCGTGAAACTGACCGCCTCCGTACTGGCAATTGCCGCCGTATCTGCCTCTGCCGCCTTTGCCCGTGACAACGTGCAGGTTGCCGGTTCCTCGACCGTTCTTCCCTACGCTTCGATCGTAGCAGAAGCTTTCGGCGAAAACTTTGACTTTCCGACACCAGTTGTTGAATCCGGTGGCTCTTCGGCGGGTCTGAAACGTTTCTGTGAAGGTGTTGGCGAAAACACCATCGACATTGCAAACGCGTCGCGCAAAATCAAAGACAGTGAAATCAAAGCCTGCGCCGAAGCCGGTGTGACCGACATCATCGAAGTACGCATCGGTTATGACGGCATCGTATTCGCCAGCCAGATCGACGGCCCTGCATACACGTCCTTCCAGCCTGTCGACATCTTCAACGGTCTGGCCGCCAAAGTTGTAAAAGACGGTGCCTTGGTCGAAAACACCTACAAGCAGTGGGCTGATTTCAACGCCGACCTGCCAGCCGCTGACATCGCCGCCTTCATCCCCGGCACCAAGCACGGGACACGCGAAGTGTTCGAAGAAAAAGTTCTGGTAGAAGGCTGCAAAGAAGCTGGCGCATTCGACCTGTATATGGCCGAAAATGGCGGCGACAAGAAAGCCGCTGGCAAAGCCTGCTTTGAAGTGCGCACCGATGGCGTATCTGTCGATATCGATGGCGATTACACCGAAACCCTCGCCCGTGTTGATGCAAACCCGAACGGCATCGGCGTATTTGGTCTGGCGTTCTACGAGAACAACACCGACACGCTCAAGGTTGCCACAATGGGCGGCGTTGCCCCTTCGACCGAGAGCATCTCGACCGGTGAATACCCCGTGTCGCGCCCCTTGTTCTTCTATGTCAAGAAAGCGCACATCGGCGTTATTCCTGGCCTGAAAGACTATGCTGAGTTCTTCGTCTCCGAAGAGATCGCCGGTTCCGACGGCCCATTGTCCGAATACGGTCTGGTTTCTGATCCTGAGCTGGAAGCAACTCAGACAGCCGTTGCTGACGAAACCACAATGATGGAAGGCATGTAAGCCTGACATACTGGACGGGGGCGGTGTATTTCACCGCCCCCTTTCACCTTTTTGGACCTTTTCCCACCGACTTTCTGACCACTTAGACAACCAATCCGCAGGGGGCTAGATGCCTGTTTACTGGCTAATTATCATCGTGCTTGGGCTTGCGGCACTGGGCTACGTGCTTGGCCGCCGCCGCGCCTTGGCAAGCGCAGGGGGCGATAGCCGCCGCTTGCATTCATTGCCGTCTTATTACGGCTCCAACGTTGCTATCAAAGCCGTGGTTCCTGCATTTTTGTTGATGATTGTCTGGCTGCTGGTGCAGCCTTTGATTGTCGACAACCGCGTGATCGGCATGATCCCACAGTCCGAAATCCGCGAAGGATCAAGTGCCGGATTGGTGCTGGCCGAAGTCCGCCGCGCCGCGACCGGACTTGAAAACGCCGTTCAATCTGGCGCAATGCTTGAAATCGAAGCCCGCGACAGCCGCGCCGATTTCACCGATATGACACAGCGCCTAAAGGACGCCGGTCAGATCGTAACCTCCACCATCACCCAGCCGATCTTGCTCGCTGCCCAGAAATATCGGGAACTGAGCAATGGAGGCCGTTTTTATATGTGGATCGCGGTGTTGGCCGTTGCGATTGCCGGTGCGGGTTGGGGTTTGCAAGGAACGACACCTGATTTTCGGGCCCGCAACACTGTGGAACGCGCGGTGCGGATGCTTTTGGTCGGGGCCGCCTCGATTGCGATTTTGACCACCGTCGGCATCATCTTGTCGCTGATCTTCAATACGCTGGAATTCTTTCGCCTCTATCCGGTCAAGCTGTTTTTCTTTGAACCAACATGGCTGCCCAGCTTTGGTGGCGGCATTGATAGTGATGGCAATCCGCTGTCCAAACTCGGTATTTTGCCGCTGCTTTGGGGGACTATCTATATCTCGCTTATTGCGTTGGCGGTGGCCGTTCCCATCGGATTGTTTGCCGCGATTTACCTATCCGAATATGCGGGGCCCAAGGTGCGGGCCGTGGCCAAGCCGATGCTCGAAGTTTTGGCCGGCATTCCGACAATCGTCTATGGTTTGTTCGCCTTGCTGACAGTTGGCCCCATGCTAATCGGGGTTTTCGGAGCAGATGGCCTGGGGTGGATGAAAGCCGGAACCGCGGTGATGACGGCGGGGCTGGTAATGGGCATCATGTTGATCCCCTTTGTCAGTTCCTTGTCTGATGACATTATCAATGCGGTGCCTCAGGCAATGCGAGACGGGTCATACGGCCTTGGTGCGACCAAGTCTGAAACCGTTAAGCAGGTTGTCTTGCCCGCAGCACTGCCCGGCATTGTCGGCGCTATATTGTTGGCTGCCTCGCGCGCCATCGGCGAGACGATGATTGTGGTGATGGGGGCAGGGGCCGCCGCAAGGATGAGCCTGAACCCCTTCGAAGCCATGACAACCGTAACCGCCAAAATCGTCAGCCAGTTGACCGGTGATGCCGACTTTGCATCCCCCGAGGCGCTGGTCGCCTTTGCCCTTGGCATGACCCTCTTTATCCTGACGCTTGGGCTGAACATCTTCGCCCTTTATATCGTGCGCAAATATCGGGAGCAGTACGACTAATGACCGATGCAAGCCTTCACACACCTGAGCCGCGCAAAAAGTCTTCTTTGATGACCGTCAACGCGCGCACCAAAAGCCGCAACGCCTCCGAAACACGCTTTCGCATGTATGGGATCGCTGCGGTGGCTGCCGGGGTCTTTTTCCTGGTGGTTCTGTTGACCGCAATTTTGTCAAACGGGGTCGGGGCGTTTCAACAAACCTTTATCACCGTCGAAGTTTTTCTTGATCCGGCCAAACTGGACAAGAAAGGCGGGCGCGAAATTGAAAACATCAAGAAAGTGTCGACCTTTGGGTACACGCCACTGGTACAACAAGCTTTGTTTGATGCCGTCGAAGCCAACGGTATCGAGACGCCGCTGACAAAACGCAAAGACATGAAAGCGCTGATTTCCGCCTCGGCAGCGGCGCAGGTCCGCGATTACGTGATTGCCAACCCCGAGCAGATTGGTGAAACCGTCAGCTTTCGCGTTCTGGCATCGTCGCGGGTGGACGGGTATTTCAAAGACCGTGTGACCCGCACATCGGTTGCACGCGACAAGAATATCAAGCCGGTTCATCTGGATCTTGTCGATGGGTTGCAGGCCGCTGGCGTGATCAAAAAGCAGTTCAACATTGATTTCATTGTCGGTGCGGATGCATCCGAAAGCCGCGCTGAACAGGCAGGCATGGGGGTGTCGATCCTTGGATCGCTTTTCATGATGCTTGTGGTCTTGGGGTTGTCCCTGCCGATCGGGGTTGCCACATCGATCTACCTTGAGGAATTTGCACCGCAAAACCGATGGACCGATGTGATCGAAGTCAACATTTCCAATCTGGCGGCGGTTCCCTCAATTGTCTTTGGTATTCTCGGTCTGGCTGTCTTCATCCAGTTCGCCCATCTGCCGCAATCCGCGCCTTTGGTTGGCGGCTTGGTCCTGACATTGATGACCCTGCCGACGATCATTATTTCCACCCGCGCCTCGCTGAAATCCGTGCCGCCCAGCATTCGTGATGCCGCGCTTGGCATTGGGGCCTCCAAAATGCAGGCGGTGTTCCACCATGTGTTGCCTCTGGCGATGCCGGGCATTTTAACAGGCACCATCATTGGCGTCGCCCAAGCCTTGGGTGAAACAGCACCGCTGCTTTTGATCGGGATGGTTGGCTATATCGCCACGAATTATCCTGACGGCATCGGGGCAGGGTTCCTTGACCCTAACTCCGCTATGCCAGCCCAGATCTACGAATGGGCCAAACGCGCCGATCCCGCGTATTATGAACGCGCCTGGGGCGGCATCATCATCCTTCTGGTGTTCTTGCTGACCATGAACATCATCGCCATTATCTTGCGCCGCCGCTTTGAGCGCCGGTGGTAATGAGGAGCACGACAGACATGTTAGACGTACATTCACACCGGCAAGAGATACAGAAAATGACAGATGTGGACCTGATTGACCTCAAGATGAGCGCCCGCAATGTTCAGGTACATTATGGCGACACCCACGCGATCAAAGACGTGGACATCGATATCGAAGCCAAATGTGTAACAGCTTTCATCGGCCCGTCGGGCTGCGGAAAATCCACCTTCCTGCGGTGTTTGAACCGCATGAACGATACGATTGATATTTGCCGCGTCACCGGTGACATCTTGCTTGATGATGAAAACATCTATGACAAGCGTGTCGATCCTGTGCAATTGCGCGCCAAAGTGGGCATGGTGTTTCAAAAACCAAACCCGTTTCCGAAATCGATCTATGACAACATCGCTTACGGCCCGCGTATTCACGGGCTTGCCCGCAACAAGGCTGAACTCGACGATATTGTTGAAAAAAGCCTCCGCCGCGGTGCCATCTGGAACGAGGTCAAGGACCGGCTGCACGCACCGGGCACCGGATTGTCCGGTGGTCAGCAACAACGTTTGTGCATCGCCCGTGCCATCGCCACGCAGCCCGAAGTGTTGTTGATGGATGAGCCTTGCTCAGCGCTTGACCCGATTGCGACAGCGCAGGTCGAAGAGTTGATCGACGAACTGCGTCAGGAATACTCGGTGGTGATCGTCACACACTCGATGCAACAAGCGGCGCGTGTCAGTCAGAAAACCGCGTTTTTCCACCTTGGGAATTTGGTTGAATTTGGCGAAACCAGCAAGATTTTTACCAACCCCGAAGACCCGCGCACCGAAAGCTATATTACAGGACGGATTGGCTAATGACCGAGCTTAAAAACCATATTGTCAAAGCCTTTGACCGTGAACTTGAAGGTATTCAGGCCCAGATCATGAAGATGGGCGGATTGGTCGAAGCTTCGATCATGCAGGCGGCGACCTCGCTTGAAACCCGCGATGTCGAACTGGCCGAAAAGGTGCGGGCAGGCGACAAATTGGTCGACGCCCTCGAAGAGAGCCTGAACGAGGAAGCGGCTCAGGTAATTGCGCTGCGTGCACCCACCGCGACCGATCTGCGGATCGTGTTGTCAGTGATGCGTATGTCGGCCAATCTGGAACGCATCGGTGATTTGTCGAAAAACATCGCCAAACGGACCAGCGTTCTGGTTCAGATGCCAGCCGTTGGCGATACTGCAACCTCGCTACGCCGCATGGCCCGCGAGGTGGAATTGATGCTCAAGGACGCGCTGGACGCCTATATCCAACGCGACGAAGCGCTGGCGCTGGACGTGATCCAACGCGACCATGACGTTGACCAGATGCACAATACGCAGTTTCGCGAATTGCTGACCTATATGCTGGAAGATCCGCAAAACATCACCGCCTGCATGCATCTGCATTTCATTGCCAAAAACATCGAACGCATGGGCGACCATGTGACATCGATTGCCGAACAGGTTGTGTTCATGGCCACGGGTTCCAAACCGGATGAGGACCGCCCGAAAGGCGACCAGACCGCAACCGATCTTGGCCCGCTTTTGCAAGAGCATGAGGACTGACATGTCTAGTGATCAACCTACTGTTCTGGTGGTCGAAGACGAACCGGCGCAACGCGAGATTCTAAGCTACAACCTTGAAGCTGAAGGGTTTCGGGTTGTACGGGCCGAAAATGGCGAAGACGCGCTGGTTATGGTGTCCGAGGAAAATCCTGACATCATCGTTCTTGATTGGATGATGCCGAATGTGTCGGGGATCGAGGTCTGCCGGCAAATCAAATCCCGCCCCGAAACCCGCAATATACCGATCATCATGCTGTCTGCCCGATCCGAAGAGGTCGACAAGGTGCGCGGGTTGGAAACCGGCGCGGATGACTACATGGTCAAACCCTATTCGGTGGTCGAACTGATGGCACGGGTACGGGCTCAGCTGCGCCGCACACGGCCTTCGACAGTCGGCGTTCAGCTCGACTACGAAGATATCTCGCTGGATCCGGAAACCCACCGTGTGACCCGTGGCGGCGATGCGCTAAAACTTGGTCCGACAGAGTTCCGCCTGCTGTCTACTTTTATGGAAAAGCCGGGCAGGGTGTGGTCGCGCGATCAACTGCTAGATCGGGTGTGGGGCCGCGATATCTATGTCGATACCCGCACCGTTGATGTCCACATTGGCCGGCTGCGCAAAGCGCTGTGTCAGCATGGCGGCGACGATCCTTTGCGCACGGTGCGTGGGGCAGGGTACGCCTTGGGCTAAAAACACCGACTAATTTGGCCTTCGGGCCAATAATACCTGCGCTTTTGGCCAATGCCTCTTGCGCAGCCGCGCTGCCCAAGTTAAAGGGCGCGCACGAACCCCGCAGGCGGGGGCGGGCATCTGGGGGAGACATCCCGAGACGTCCACCGGTTGAAGCATCTGCTTTGATCCCCCGCCGAGGATATGAAACCGGAAAGGATATAGACATGGCTCTTCCTGAGTTCACCATGCGTCAGCTGCTTGAAGCAGGCGTACACTTTGGTCACCAAACACAACGCTGGAACCCTCGTATGGGTCCGTTCATCTATGGCGGCCGTAATGGCATCCATATCATGGACCTCACACAGACTGTTCCAATGCTGGATCAGGCGCTGAAAGCGATCCGTGATTGCGTTGCAAAAGGCGGCCGCGTTCTGTTCGTTGGCACCAAGCGTCAGGCAGCTCAGCCTGTTGCAGACGCCGCAGAAAAATGCGCCCAGTATTACATGAACCACCGTTGGCTCGGCGGTACGCTGACCAACTGGCAGACCGTTTCCAAATCAATCGGCCGTCTTCGTCAAATCGACGAGCTGATGGAAACTGGTGCCGAAGGCCTGACCAAAAAAGAGCGTCTGGGCATGGAACGTGACCAGATCAAATTGCAAGCCTCTTTGGGCGGCATCCGTGAAATGGGCGGCGTTCCTGACATGCTGTTCGTCATCGACGTCAAAAAAGAAGCACTGGCCGTGGCCGAAGCCAACAAACTGGGTATCCCGGTTGTTGCAATCGTCGACACCAACTGCTCGCCCGATGGCATCGATTACATCATCCCAGGCAACGACGACGCGTCCCGCGCCATCACGCTGTACTGTGATCTTGCATCGCGCGCTGCTCTGGACGGTATGACCGGTCAGATGGAAGCCGCTGGCTACGATCTGGGTGCCTTCGAAGAAGCGCCGATCGAAGAAGTTGTTGCCGAAGAAGCACCTGCTGCCGAGGCACCTGCAGAAGGCTAATTGCCTTTTGCCATTGCCTGCAAAAATCGGGGGATGTCATTTCGGTGACATCCTGACCGGACAAAATAGCGGGCATGTAACATCAGGGCGGCGTATCGCCGCCCGAACCGTATTTTCAGACGAGGAAGCCAAATCATGGCGATCACTGCTGCACAGGTAAAAGAACTGCGCGAAATCACTGCCGCTGGCATGATGGACGCGAAAAAAGCGTTGGTTGAAACCGACGGTGACATGGAAGCTGCCATCGATTGGCTGCGCACCAAAGGCCTTGCCAAAGCCGCCAAGAAATCGGGCCGCACGGCTGCCGAAGGTCTGGTTGCTGTGGCTGTTGCCGGCGGCAAAGGTGTTGCTGTTGAAGTAAACTCCGAAACCGACTTCGTTTCCAAGAACGCAGAATTCCAGGAAATGGTCGGCGGCATCGCCACCGTTGCTTTGAACGTTGCTGATGTAGAAGCGCTGAAAGTCGCTGATCTGGGCGGCAAGACCGTTGAGACTGTGATCACCGACAAAATCGCCACCATCGGCGAAAACATGTCAGTTCGCCGTATGGCGACAGTCACTGGCGAAACCGTTGTGACCTATGTTCACAATGCAGCCACCGCTGGCATGGGCCAGATCGGTGTTTTGGTTGCGCTGAACGGCGGCAACGAAGATTTTGGCAAGCAGATTGCGATGCACATCGCGGCTGCAAACCCTGCGTCTTTGTCCGAAGCAGATCTTGACCCGGCGGTTGTTGAAAAAGAACGCCAGATTCAGATCGATATCGCACGCGAATCCGGCAAGCCAGAGCAGGTTATCGAAAAGATGATCATCGGCCGCATGAAGAAATTCCTCGCCGAAGTGACTTTGCTGGGCCAGCAATTTGTTGTGAACCCTGACATTACTGTCGAGCAGGCCGCAAAAGACGCAGGCGCAGAAATCGTTGCCTACGTCCGCATGCAGGTTGGCGAAGGTATCGAGAAAAAAGAAGAAGATTTCGCAGCTGAAGTTGCCAAAGCCGTTCAAGGCTAAGTCTTTTAATCAAAACACGTCAAAGGCCGTCCAGATTTGGGCGGCCTTTTTCGATTCAGACATTGGGAAGAATCGGGACCTCTGTCAGAGACATTGGGGATGACGACAAAGGTCCCGAAAGGGTGCTGGCCGGGTTGACGTAAAGCGTCGCCCCAAGCCAGCTCGGCCGAAGCCGAAAGACGTTGGCAAACCCGTGGGAATAATCACAGTTTGCCGTGCCTCGTGTCCCTATGGCTAATAGCCACCACTCACGGAACATTTGCAAACTGGCAGCTAAATTGCCCTAACGGAAGTCAGGATTTCCCGACCCTGCAATTATTTGAAGCATATTGCAAAATCGCACACGAATCAGGATTTTCGAGCCATTGGAGATCAATTTTTGAGCATGAAGGGCAGGGGGATTAAGCGTGAATCACATACATCTGATTGTGAAACGCTGCCTTGGCAACCGCCTGAGCCGTGGTTTCAACATTCAGCGTATCACGCGCCAATCTCAGATGTTTTTCGATCGTTGCTTGGGTCAGGCCCATAATCTGTGCAATATCCTGCATGGTTTTGCCATCTCCAACCCATTCCAAGGATTCGCGCTGGCGTGGAGTCAATTTTTGATTTTGCAACGGAATAGGCAAAGTCATGATCTTGAGGTGGACAAGGTTGTTCATCAAGACAATGTCACCACCATGTTCGGCCCAAATCTCATCAATCTGATCTTGGTTCAACTCCGGCTTGGAGCTCAGCGAAATTGCGCCTTTGGCACGGCTCGAAACCGATTTGAAGCTGATCGTATAACCGGCGTGCACTTTGTGGGACAAGTTAAAAGCGACAACCTTTTGCGCTTGCTCATCCATTGTGCCGGTCGAAATCTGCTCGGCCAAAACGCGCCAGCTGCAATGGCCTTCGTTTTCAAGCGCCCATTTCACCATAGGGGCGTTTCGGTACAAGCCGTCCTCAACAAAGCCCTTACGATACTCAGGGGAATGATTGCTGAGGATTACGAAATCATTCGGGTCCCCAAACGAGGTTGCCGTCATGAATTGAGTGAACCCATAGATCAGGCGATCAAACCCGAATTCTTCCATCTTGGCACAATGCAAAGCCCATAGGTCGGCAACATTGTCGATATTGGTCAGTTCGGTCAGGTAGATGCGTAGGTTGGCTTTCATAATGACTTCTCCAAATGTCTTTGAAGCGCATCCATGGCCAAAATATAACCATGCGCTCCGAACCCACATATCAAACCTACAGCGACAGGCGAGATATATGATTGGTGCCGGAAGGCTTCGCGGGCATGAATGTTCGACAAATGTAATTCAACCAACTGGGCTTCAGTTCCCTTGATGGCATCCATGAGAGCGATCGACGTATGTGTATAAGCTCCGGCGTTCAAAATTATTCCGTCATGGCGGCCGCGGGCATTTTGAATTTCGTCAACCAAAGCGCCTTCGTGATTGGATTGAGAACATGTGACCGTCACACCGATCTTTTCCGCATGGGCACGGCACATATCTTCAACATCGGACAGTGTTGTGTGTCCGTAAATTTCCGGCTGGCGCGTGCCCAATAGATTGAGGTTCGGACCGTTTAGTATCAGAAAAGAGCGCATAAGACCTCCCAAAGCTTGACCGTTTGGTAAAGGTTGCCTTGGTGGGCTGTCCAGAGTTTCCTGCGCTTTTGGCGGGTTTTGAGGGTGGTTTCGAAGCGTTTCATTGTCCACTTACCAGATTATATTACATAATACTGATTATAGGATGTATTGAGGCCCGTTAACTGGTATGCAGGCCCCATGTTTTCCGCTTCAATACTTGCGCCTGCTGACTTTCCTCGCCAAAAGTCGCAATATGACAAAAGCTCCTGAAATTCTATGCGTGGGTTCCGTTCTGTGGGACATCATTGGACGATCTGCCAGCCATATGCGGGCTGGATCAGATGTGCCTGGCCGTATCATTCGGTTGCCCGGCGGTGTTGCCATGAACATTGCAATGGCTTTGTCCCGCTTTGGTTTGAAACCCGCGTTGCTGTCCGCGATCGGCCAAGACCCTGAAGGCAATGAACTGGTCGCCGAATGCGCCCGCCGCGGTTTGGGCACTGATCATCTGTACAGATCTGCTGATTTGCCCACGGATCGATATATGGCCATCGAAGGTGCGAACGGCCTCATTGCCGCCATTGCCGATGCTCATTCTTTGGAAGCTGCCGGCGATAAGATACTGAATGTCTTGAATTTTGGACCACTGGGTCGTCCTGAAAATCCCTTTGACGGGCTTATTGCTCTTGATGGGAACCTGACGGCCGGTTTGCTCGAACAAATCGCCACAAGCCCATCATTTTCAAAGGCAGATCTGCGTGTTGCCCCAGCCAGTCCCGGTAAAGCCGAGCGGCTTTTGCCGTTTTTGCGCTCTGGTCGCGGCACGCTTTATGTCAACCTCGAAGAAGCTGGTTTGCTGTGTCAATCCAGCTTTGAAACCGCCGATCAGGCCGCTTCCCAGCTTTTGGAGCGCGGCGCGGCGCGGGTGTTGGTCACCAATGGCGGCGACGGATGTTGTGACGCAACCGCAGATGGTTTGATCCAAGAATGCCCGCCGCCTGTTTTGGTGACCCGTGTCACCGGAGCTGGTGATACTTTTATGGCGGCCCACATTGCCGCTGAATGTGACGGTGCAAACCGCAAAGATGCTTTGAGCCGCGCGCTACATGCCGCCGCCGCCTATGTTTCCGGAGAAGTAGCAATATGACCCTCTATACCCCCTCGCCCGCCGTTGCCGAAGCTTTGGCCGCTGGCCGTCCGGTTGTAGCGCTGGAAAGCACGATCATCACGCATGGGATGCCTTGGCCGCAAAACCTTGAAGTTGCTCGTAAAGTCGAAGACACAGTGCGATCCAACGGCGCCGAGCCTGCAACAATTGCAGTAATTGACGGCACGTTGCATGTCGGTTTGACCGATGCGCAGTTGGAGGCTTTAGCACAAACGCGCGGTGTCGCCAAACTCAGCCGCGCTGATATGGCCGTATGCATGTCTCAGGGGCGCACTGGTGCAACAACTGTCGCAGCAACAATGATTGCGGCTGAACTGGCTGGCATTGCAGTGTTTGCGACTGGCGGTATCGGCGGCGTTCACCAAGGTGCTGAAAACAGTTTTGATATTTCCGCCGATTTACAGGAACTTTCGCAAACAGCTGTGACCGTGATTGCCGCCGGAGCCAAAGCGATCCTCGACATTCCAAAGACCATGGAAGTGCTTGAAACCCTTGGCGTTCCCGTCATTGCCTATGGTCAGGACAAGATACCGGCATTTTGGTCCCGTGATGCGGGTTTGCCGGCGCCATTGCGTATGGATACTGCCGCCGAAATTGCAGGTGCTCATATCATGCGCGGCAAACTCGGGTTGCCCGGTGGTCAACTGGTGACAAATCCAATCCCGGTTGAAGCCGAAATCGCCCGCGAAACATTAGCACCGATTATTGCGCGTGCCGCTCAGGACGCAGCGGATCACGGGATCGCAGGCAAGAATGTCACGCCTTATCTGCTGCAACGGATTTTCGAGCTGACCGAGGGCCGTTCGTTGGAGGCAAATATTGCTTTGGTTCTCAACAACGCCCGCCTTGCTGCTGAAATCGCGCAAGAAATGTGCAAAATCACAAAGTGATGACGCAGTTTTGCGCTCTGCCCATTGTGGTGCGCCTGCACAACGCCTAGTTTCGCCAAAAGAAAACTTGTTAAAGTTGGCCTAATGACCACTCCATTTGATCCAGAAACCAAGCGCCCGGGGTTTATTGCCAGGCTGCGAAATTCTTTCCTAACCGGGATCATTGTGATCGCGCCGGTTGGGTTGACGGTCTGGCTCATTTGGACGGTCGTTGGCTGGGTTGACAGTTTTGTCTGGCCTTTTGTGCCCGATTCCTACCAACCCGAGGCGGTGATCAATCATTGGTTTGAACTGGAAGGTGCGGACCGGATCGAGGTGAACGTTCGCGGCTTAGGCGTTGTAATATTTCTGGTTTTCACGGTTTTGGTCGGTTGGATTGCCAAAGGTCTGATTGGCCGGTCGATGATTGGATTTGGGGAGCGGTTGGTTGATCGTACACCCGTTGTCCGCTCGATCTATTCGGGCATCAAACAGCTCGCAGAAACCGTTTTTGCCCAATCCGAACGCAGCTTTGAGAAAGCTTGCCTGATCCAGTACCCCCGCAAGGACATCTGGGCAATTGGCTTCATTTCGACACAAGCACGCGGCGAAGTCGCTGAAAAAGCTCAAAGCATGAGTGATATGATTTCGGTATTTGTACCGACCACGCCGAATCCGACATCAGGATTCTTGCTGTTCTTCCCCCGCGAAGACGTCATCGAGCTGGACATGAGCATCGAGGACGCTGCCAAACTGGTTATTTCAGCGGGCTTGGTCTACCCCAGCGGCGAAAAAGCCAAGGAAGCGGTAGAAGCCAAGCTTAAAAAAGCGTCCTGAGTTTAGTCGAACATTTCGCGAAGATCAGCGGTCTGGCGTTTGCCCAGATCGCTTTTATGCGCCTCCAAAAAACTGCCTGCAGCACGGCGACCGGCCTCTTTGAGTTGGATCAGAAGCGACGGAACGGGAACGGTTTTGGTCGCAACAGACAATTCATTCATCAACGCATCATCCGCGATCATATGAACCCGCGCGTTCTTTAAGGATCCGGGTTGCAAAGCACCCTGCCCCAATAAACGCTGAACAAATTCAATGGCCCGCAATTCGCGGAATAAGGATGAGTTGAAACTAATCTCATTGATGCGATTTTGAATTTCCGGCGGCGTGATAGGCACCTCATCGCGGTGCAGCGGGTTGATATTCACAACAACAATGTCGTCGGGCAAGCTTTGGTCAAAAAACGGAAATAGAGGTGGATTTCCGGTGTAACCACCGTCCCAGAATGCTTCAATCACACCGGTTTTAGGATCAGGCAATTCGACGGCTTGAAACATCGTCGGCAAACAGGCCGAGGCCAAAATCGCTTGGGTGTTGATCTTGTCGCCCGTGAAAATCCGGATTTTACCGTTGCGGACTTGTGTCGCCCCGACAAAGAACTGTGGCCCTTCGGAGGAGCATATGGTGTCAAAATCAAACTTATCGACCAGTTTTTCAAGCGGATTGCGATAGGCTGGCCCCCATGCGTATGGCGACATCATGCGCCCAAAGGCTTCGCCCCAAACAAAAGGCACAGAGTATTCGACAGATTTGGACACCATGCCGGGATTTGGCATCCAAGGATGCATCCAATGTGGCAAATCGCTGGTATGGGCGCCCATTTGCTCCCAAAGCCAGTCAAGGTTTTCACGGGCACCAGAGCGGCCGCCATGGATCAGACCCGACTTTAGGGCCGCGCCGTTTAATGCTCCGGCTGAGGTGCCTGAAATCGCTGCAATTTCAATAGTTTCATCTTCGAGGATCCGGTCCAGAACACCCCATGTAAACGCACCATGTGCACCGCCGCCTTGAAGCGCCAAATTGATTCGAACCATGATCTCACCCCGTGCACTTTGCATGTGCAGCATTGCTGGTGGCGACGCCAAAGGCAATCATAATCCCAAAACCCTTCGAGGATAAGTGACGCAACGGAGGATCAGGTAAGGGCCGACAGAGGCTTTTCATCGCGCCGGCAAGCAGGAATACTTGCCCTCAAGCAATGCAGATAAAGGTGCCCGCTATGACTTCCTCGGTTCTTCTTAAACGTGATGGCCATGTCGCCGAAGTCTGGCTAAACCGGCCGGAAAAGCACAACGCTGTGGACCAGTCTGTATTTGACGGGCTGGCCCGGATTGGTGAGGAAATTCGCGCAGACAAAACCATTCGCGCTGTGATCCTGACCGGTACTGGCGACAATTTTTGTTCGGGCATTGATACCGGTTTTTTCACCGGCGCACTGAACCCGGCCAAGTTTATCGAACAGATCACAACATTTCCCGAAGGCGAAAAGGCCAATATGTTCCAAAAGCCGGGCTATGTCTGGCAAGAGGTCGGCGTTCCGGTGATCGCGGCGCTGCAAGGCGCAACATTTGGCGCAGGCATTCAGATCGCCCTAGGGGCCGATATCCGGTTGGCGGCGCCATCGACGCGGATGTCGGTGATGGAAATAAAATGGGGGTTGATCCCCGACATGAGCATTACACAAACCCTGCCCCGATTGGTGCGCATGGATGTGGCTAAGGAACTGCTGTTCACAGGCCGGATCGTCGAGGCCGCCGAATGCGCTGAAATCGGTCTTGTGACTCGGATTGTCGACAACCCGCTTGAGGCCGCGCGCGAAATGGCGGCGCTGATTGCGGCAAAGAACCCCGATGCGATCAGCCGTAGCAAAACGCTTTTGAATGAAAGTTGGCATGGGGATGCGGCTGAAACCCTGCGCCTTGAGGCTGAACTGCAAGCTCAGATCATCGGTCAGCCAAACCAGATGGAAGCCGTCTTTGCGCAGTTTCAAAAGCGCGCGCCGAACTTCAAGTAAAACAGAGGGCCCCGGCGGTCGGGGCCCTGTTGTTACCGGTGCGTTTTATCCCAAAGCGCGATGAGATCCGTCAGCTTGATCCCGTCCACGGTCATATCCGTGATGTTCGCATTGGTGATTGTCAGGCCACTAAGATTGGCCTGATCAATTTTGGCTCCGCTCATGGTGACGTTTTTAAACGACGCACCGCCGAGATTCACATCATCAAAACTCATACCTTCTGCGTTGACGTCTTCTAATCGCGCGCCCATGAAATGGGCGTCGCGGAACACTGCGCCCTTGAGGCTGACACGGCTGAACCGAGACCCGCACAAAAACATATTGTCGATCTCAAGCTTGTCTGTACCGGCCTTTTGATCGCTCACAGTGCCGTCCAGCCGCCATCAACGCTGATCGTGGTGCCAGTGATCTGTGCGGCGGCGTCAGAGCACAAAAAGACCGCTGTGCCGCCCATCTGCTCAACTGTCGCAAACTCTTTCGACGGTTGGCGGGTCAACATGACGTTCTCAACCACTTCTTCGCGGGTCATGTTGTATTCCTTCATGGTGTCGGGGATTTGTGCCTCGACCAGTGGGGTCAGAACATATCCCGGGCAAATCGCATTGGCGGTGATCGGTTCGCGCGCCGTTTCCAAGGCAACCGATTTGGTCATGCCAACAACACCATGTTTGGCCGCGATATAGGCCGACTTGAACGGTGAAGCGGTCAAACCATGTGCAGACGCGATATTGACGACCCTGCCCCAACCCGCAGCCCGCATTTTTGGCAATGCGGCCGCCATGGTGTGGAAGGCCGAGTTCATGTTGATGGCAATGATGGCATCCCATTTATCAACCGGGAATTCATCGATGGGGCAGACGTGTTGAATGCCCGCATTGTTGATCAATATATCGCAGCGGCCTGCTTTTTCGATCAGGCCCCGGCATTCCGCACCTTTGGACATGTCCGCTTGGATATAGCGCACATCTACCCCGTGCGCTTCGGCGATCTGGGCAGCCAGCGCATGGTCTTCTTCACGGTCGGTGAATGAATTGATCACAACCGAGGCCCCGGCTTTGGCCATTTCATGTGCGATTCCCAAACCGATTCCCGAGTTGGATCCGGTGATTACAGCGGTTTTTCCCTCAAGCGACATAGTGGCCTCTCTGATAAGTGCGAATTGTTTGCTTGTGCAGCATAACATGCTGCATCGCCCATATATGCAAGGGCAACAGCGCCGCAGCGCCCAACAAATTGAATTGTGAAATGCCAAAAAAAAACCCCAGCGCGAAGCTGGGGTTAAGTCATTGAGGCAGGTTTCATACAGGCAAGAAACCTATCGAGCAGTGAGTTAGTTATAATCGTTAACCGGCTTGAGTCCAAGCTAAAAGTTTGAAAAGGCGTAAAAGCACCGGTAGGCTGGTGTTCAATAAAACAAGGCTACACAGGGATTGTTGCTAAAATGCGCTTAGACTTTTTCCGAAATTCACAACTGGCATTGGGTGCAATTTCTCTGATTCTATCCAGTGGCTTAGCCTCGGCCGAGGTTCAACATGGCATAGCTATGTATGGTGACCCCGTCCTGCCACCTGATTTTGTGTCCCTACCCTATGCGTTCCCGGATGCCCCCAAAGGCGGCGTTATCGCGGCGGGTGAGGTCGGCAGTTTTGACAGCCTCAATCCGTATAACGACAAAGGCAGTGTGCCTTGGCAATTACGGTTTCTAACTTCCGAAAGCCTAATGGGCCGAAATTACGATGAGCCCTTTTCGCTATACGGCCTTTTGGCCGAATCGATTGAAGTTGGCCCGAATCGCGAATGGGCGGAATTCACTCTACGCGACGCGGCTCGTTTCTCTGACGGTAGTTCGGTCACCATCGAAGATGTGATGTGGAGCTATGAGACCCTCGGGACCCAAGGGCATGGCCGCTATCGCGGGCTTTGGGGCAAAATCGAGAAGATGGAGCAAACCGGCCCCAATAAGCTGAAATTCACCTTTACTGAGGACAACCGCGAATTGGCGTTGATTGTTGGCATGCGTCCCATTCTGAAAAAGGCGCAATGGGACGGCAAGGATTTCAGCAAGTCCGGCATCGACGTGATCCCGATCACAACCGCGCCCTATGTCATCGGCGACTACGAAGCCGGCCGTTATGTATCGTTGGAGCGTGATCCCGATTATTGGGGTAAGGATCTGCCCCTGCGCCGTGGCACCTCAAACTTTGATGAAATCCGGATGGAGTTTTTCGGCGACGGAACCGGCATGTTCGAAGCCTTTAAGGCGGGTATTTTGAACAGCAACCGCGAAACCAACATCGAAAAATGGGACACGCAATACGGTTTTCCGGCCGTGAGCGCTGGCGAAGTGGTTCAATCCAATATCCCGCATGCCCGTCCCTCTGGCATCACCGGTTTTGCCATGAACACACGCCGCGAGATGTTTGCCGATTGGCGTGTGCGTGATGCATTGATGCATGCGTTCAACTTTGAGTACATCAATGAAATCGTCACCGGTTCCAAGCAATCGCGCATCACTTCGTATTTCTCGAACTCAAGTCTGGCGATGCAAGACGGTCCCGCAACCGGCAGGGTTCAGGCGCTGCTGGAGCCTTTCAAGGATGATCTGCTGCCCGGAACTCTGGACGGTTATGCCCTGCCCGTTTCAGACGGATCAGAGCGCAACCGCAAGAACCTGCGCAAGGCCATCGCCTTGATGGAGGAGGCTGGCTATGCAATCGAAAACGGCGTTATGCAAAACGCGGATGGCACGCCTTTTGCCTTTGAACTTCTTTTGCGCAAAGGCAACTCGGAAGCCGAAGTCATCGCCGACACCTATGTGCAGGCGCTGGACCGGCTTGGCATCAAGGTCACGGTTCAGGTGATGGATTCAGCCGCCTATCAGGAACGCACCAACGCGTATGATTTTGACATGACCTACTATCGTCGCGGTCTGTCACTAAGCCCCGGAAACGAACAGTATAACTATTGGGGCACGGCTGGCGTAGAAACTCCGTCGACGCGAAACTGGGCCGGTGTCAATTCACCAGCCGTTGATGCCATGATCGATGCAGTTTTGACCTCGACGTCGCGCGATGATTTCGTCGCTGCGACCCGTGCGCTGGACCGGCTGTTGACCACTGGACGCTATGTGATCCCTTTTTATCAGAACACCCAAAGCCATCTCGCCCACGCCAAAGAGCTGAAATACCCCGAGCGTATTCCGACCTATGGCGATTGGATCGTTTGGCAGTCTGAACTTTGGTGGTGGGCCGACGATTTATCCCCCAACTGACCAGAGAATCCGAAAAACGGCGGGGGTAACCCTGCCGTTTTTGCATCTGCATATGCGACCTTTCGGCTAAAGACCGCAGCGGACGTCCGGCTTAGGGTACAAGGATGTTCAAGAAAGACTTAATGCCATGACAAACAGCCCTCAGGCCGCTTTGGTAGCCGGTACCAGCTCCGCTTTGGTTGTAGATGACCATCCGCTGTTTTGTGACGCGCTGACGTTGACGCTGCAATCGATTGCCGATTTCGAAGAGATCCGCACCGCCGGCACAATGGAAAAAGCATTGGAAGTGGTGACACAGGATTCAAAGATCGGGATGGTGATCCTTGATCTGAACCTGCCCGATGTGAACGGACTTGACGGGTTGGTTCGGCTGCGCAATGCCGCGCCAGACGCTGTCATTTTGATCGCCTCTTCGATGGCAGACAACCGCATGATCAGTCATGCCCTTAAGGCCGGTGCCAACGGATTTGTGCCGAAGCATTCACAAAGATCGGTTTTTCGCCGCGCCTTTGAGGCGGTCACTTCTGGACAGCGCTTTGTTCCAGACGGATATATTGACCCGCAAGGCGGGCAAGAAAATGCACCCGCAGATGCGCTTGCGCGGCTTGCGTCACTGACCAATCAACAGGCTCGCATCTTGCATCTGATCTGCGAAGGCAAACTGAACAAGCAAATCGCCTATGATCTGTCGATTGCAGAAACCACGGTAAAGGCGCATGTCACTGCCATTATGCGCAAGCTGGGGGTGCATTCGCGCACTCAGGCCGTGCTTGTTGCGCAAGAGGCGCGGTTTAGCCGGGTCTTGCCAAACGAGGGTTAAGGCCCTTATCCTCATGTAACTAATCTGGGGAAGAGAATAGTGGACGGAGCTACACCAAGCTCCGCTCGGGAGGAGATTACCAAGCTACCTGCGCTGCGCACCGCGCAAGTGGCTGCTTATGCTCAAAATCCAGCTGAGGTCTTGCGGGCCAAACTGGGTGACGGGCCGTTTTCAATGGTGTGTTTGTTTGCGTCTCCCGATGCGGATTTCGAGGCTCTGACACGGGCCGCTCAGAGCCTGTTTGATGGCGCTGACGTGCTGGCGTGCACAACCGCCGGAGAGCTTGGGGCGAAAGGTTATCAAGAAGGCCAGATTATCGCCGTCGGTTTTCCTTCGGAAAACTTTGACATTACATCCTATGCTATTGATTCCATTGACGATATGGATGAACAAAAGGTCATCGACACACTGATCCAACGCCGCACGGCGTTGAACAGTCGGGCAGGCAAGATGCGGTCTGAATTTGCGTTTTTGATGATTGACGGGCTATCGCTGTGTGAAGAAAAACTGGCCAGTGTTTTGTCCTCGGGTCTTGGGTCTATGCCCTTGTTTGGCGGGTCCTCTGGAGATGGCGAAGATTTTGGCACAACGTGGCTGTCACACAACGGGTTGATCCGTCGCAACGCTGCGCTGGTTGCTTTGGTTCGAACCAGATGCCCGGTCAGAGTGTTCAGCCTTGATCATCTCATCCCCACTGAAACCAGAATGGTTGTGACATCGGCAGATCCGCACAACCGTTTGGTGCATGAAATCAACGCCGAACCCGCCGCCAAAGAATACGCAAGGTTGTTGGGAAAAGATCCCAATCAGCTTAGCGCGTTCACCTTCGCCGCCCATCCGGTTGTTGTACGTCTTGGCGACAGTCACCATGTGCGCGCCATTCAACGTGTGAATGAAAACGGTGATCTTGTGTTTTTCTCGGCGGTCAATGAGGGCATGGTACTGACATTGGCCAATCACCAAAACATCGCAGACCACTTGGAACGCCGGCTTTCCGATTTCACCACAGACGGTGCGCCGGATCATATATTGGGATGTGATTGCCTTCTCAGACGCATTGAGGCCGAACAGACCCAAGCCGTGGGTGACATTTCAAATATCCTGCAACGTCATAATGTTGTTGGATTTTCCACCTACGGAGAGCAAATTGGTGGCTTACATGTGAACCAGACCCTGACCGGTGTGGCGATCTATCCGCCTTTGCCCTATGACCCAGAGTAATCCATGTCTTTGATCGACCCGACCGACAATCTTGAACGCCAGAATGCCAAATTGTTAAAGATTGCCGATGCGCTGATGAAGCGTGTGGAATATGGCAGCGAACAATCCAGCGCGGCCTATGCGCAGTTCGAACGGGCGGCCCTTCTCGAAAAGCGGGTGCGTGAACGGACGCTCGAGCTTGAGCAAACGCTTGATTTGTTGCATCAATCCAACGCGCAACTGGCGCAAGCAAACCAAGACACTGAGGCGGCTAGGCGCAACCTTGCGGATGCCATCGAAACGGTTTCCGAAGGGTTTGCTCTCTTTGATCCGTCAGATATCCTTGTTATGTCAAATTCCCGTTTTTGTCGTGATTTCAGGGATATGGCGAACGTTCTTCATCCAGGTCTTCCGTTCGAATCCTATGTTCAATCGGTTAGCCAATCCGCCTATCTGTCGTTACCTGCGGGTGTTTCAGCCAAAAGCTGGGCCGAACAACGCATCAAACGCCACCAAGACCGGCATGCAATGTTCAATGTCCGGCTGGTGAAAGATCGCTGGCTTCAGGTGTCTGAACATCGCACGGCCAATGGCGGAACGGTGGTGTTACAAACAGATGTCACCGATCTGATCCGACTGGAACGACAAGAGCGCGATCGACTAAAAGACAAGCAAACCAGAATGATCCGCGCCACATTGGATCATCTCAATCAGGGCGTCTGCGTCTTTGACGAAAATGCCCGTTTGGTCAGCTGGAACCGGAAAATCGGGGCTCTCTTGGCGCTTCCGGCAAAGCGGTTGCAGTTGGGTGTTTCTTTCTCAGGTATTTTGGCCCAGCTGGACGAAAGGATTGTGTTCACCCGTGGTATTGGCCTCGAAGGGTTTCGCCAATGGGCCTATTCAAGTGGGCCGCGCAGCCACATCAGTTTTGAGATCAAGCGCGGTGCCGGTATAACGTTACAAGTCTTTGGCCGCGGCATGCCTGATCAGGGGTTTGTGATTTCTGTAACAGACGTCACCGCAGAACGTGAAGCCGCGCAAAAACTTGCCGAAATCAACGAGATACTGGAACAACGTGTTGTCGAACGAACAATGGAACTTGAGGACGCCCTAGCAGCAGCAGAGCGCGCAAATGCATCCAAGTCGCGTTTTGTTGCGGCGGCCAGTCACGACCTGCTCCAACCTCTTTCAGCGGCAAAACTGTTTATAGCGTCGCTGGCCGACAGACATCAAAAACCCCAAGATCAAGTCGTTTTGGCAAAAGCCGAAGCCGCCCTAGGCGGTGCCGAGCAGATTATCGATGCGCTCCTCGATATCTCGAAGCTCGATTCAGACGAAGGTATTACCTTTGATGTGCGCCAAGTGGCCCTGCATGATGTTTTGGTGCCTCTGCGCGATGAAATGGAGGTCCTGGCAGCAGAGAATGGGCTGTCCTTGCGCGTCGTGGACAGTGATTTGATGGTCGAAACAGACCCTGCCTATTTGCGCCGTATTGTGCAAAACCTGATGGCCAATGCGATCCGCTATACGGAAACGGGTCGGGTTCTGGTCGGGGTTCGGCGCAATGGCGGTTCGGCGCGGATAGAGGTCTGGGACACCGGCCCCGGTATCGCCGAAGAAGATCAACAAACCATTTTTGAGGAGTTCAAGCGTCTCGACCCCAAAGCCAGCGCCAACGAAGGTCTTGGCCTTGGCCTCGCAATTGTGGAACGCGCCTGCACCAGATTGGGTCATGATCTTGACCTGTGGTCAGAACCAGGGCGCGGCAGTTGCTTTATGGTAAACGTTCCGATTGCTGGCCGTGCCGGACCGCGCAAAACCAGTGCCCGCCGCATTGCCGCGCCTGTTGGATTGGCCCAAGCCGGGTTGATCGTGCTGCTGGTTGAAAACGAGGTACAATTGCGCCGCGCGCTTTCTGTCATGTTAGAAGCTTGGGGCGTACACGTCATCGAAGCCGAAGATGCGGCTTCGGCTCTGACCTTGTTGGAAGATCTGGAAATCACACCCGATGTTTTGCTGCTGGATTATCAGCTGGGGCACGGGGCCTCTGGGCTTGGCTTGTTTCGCAGTATTTCGGACCGTTTGGGCACCCTGCCCTGTGCTGTCATCTCCGCAGATCGCGGGTCGCAATTGCATAACGATTGCAAAGCTCTTGGAGTCGAGCTGCTCTCAAAACCGCTCGACCGCCATAAGCTCGGGGATTTTCTGGACGCCGTGGCAACCCGGTCCACTTAAAAAGTTACATCATGCCGCTGCATCGGCCTTGGGGTTTCGGCATGCCCATTCGTTGCGGATTGATCACCAAAATCCAGCGTGGCGGATAACCCGGCGCTTGGGTTTTTCGATAGGTGCACCCCTTGGATGTTGTCATGTAGTCGTTGCGCGGCACCGTGATTCCCTGCGTTGAAATAAACGGTGTTGCCTGTGCCAGAACCTGATCCTTTGGTGCGTCAACGGGAACAGAAGCGAGGCCTAAAGTGGCCAGTGTTACAAAAGTTGTGATGCCCATCGGTTCGGGTCTCCCTAGATTTAAAACGTCCGCAGCATGGTGCGGTTCATAGGGATTTTTTGCAGGGGAAGACCGACCAAGGCATGGTGCAAAGCGGGCGAAAAAGCGACGATCCTAACGCATTTGAATCAACTAAAAATAACCCAGCCCCCTAAAGGCCAATGACTATATCGGCGCGCAGACCACCCAGATCATCGCTTTGCCCCAGCCGCAGCACACCGCCATGGGCGCGGGCAATATCCGCCGCGATGGCCAGCCCCAAACCCACGCCAGAGCCGCGATCTTGATTGCGGGCGGGATCAAGACGCACAAAAGGCCGAAGCGCGCGATCACGATCTTCTTCGGCAATACCCGGCCCGTCATCTTCGACCCGAATGCGCAGAGCCTTGCCTGATTCCGACACAAAAACCGATACATTGCATTTTGTGCCATAGCGTCCGGCGTTCCCCACGAGGTTTTGCACTGCCCTGCGCATGGCCCTTGGCCGCAAACGGACTTCGCCGCTGCCTTCTGTCAAAACCAGTGTCACATCTTGGCCAGTGCGCTGCGCGTCCATCACGATGTCGGCGACCATTTCAAACGGATCAACAAGCTCGGCCTCGCCTTCTTCGGCGTCGCCGCGTGCAAAATCCAAAAAAGCATCGATCAATCGCTGCATTTCTTCGACGTCTTGCTCCAACGGCTCACGGTCCTCACTCTCGAGCAATGAAAGGCCCAAGCGCAGACGCGTTATCGGGGTGCGCAGATCGTGGCTCACCCCAGAAAGCATCATCGTGCGCTGTTCGATGTGGCGTTCGATCCGTGCCCTCATGTTCAAAAATGCATGACCGGCGGCCCGCACCTCAATTGCACCCGCTGGCGAATAAGGTTCATTGCGACCGCGCCCGAACGCTTCGGCTGCCGAGGCAAGACGGGTGATGGGCCGCAGTTGATTGCGGAGATACAAAAAGGCAATCAAGGTCATCAGCACGCCAAAGAACACCATATTCACCAGCAATTGATGGGGGTTCGACGCTGACACCCGCTCTCGGTCCACTTCGATTTCAAAGACCTGCTCTCCGCGCTGGACATAAAGCAAAACCCGCCATTCGTCCGGCAAAGCGACCTGCAAAAGCCCCGGAATATTGCGCGTCAATTCGCGGATAACCACAATGCCGGTAAAATCATACCATCGCCGAATTTCTTCGTCCGGCACAACGGTGGCTGGAACGGGGATGCTGGTCATATCCAGTTGGCGCAAAATAGCCGCATCCCCCTCTGGCAGGCTGAGCGCCAGATTGGTGACACGGGCCAACTCGCGGCTCATTTGTACGGTGACGCCTTCAAAATGGCGCTGAATAAAAATGACAGAAACCACCAATTGCAGGGTCACAACCGGCAGCACCAAGATCAAAGCAGCCCGTCCATACAGGTTGCGCGGCATGTATTGTTTGAGCCAATTGAAAAACATACGGTAAACCTAGCGAATGCCGACAGGCGTTGCCATCTCGAAAAGGACATTCGATGCTTGATCCGCAACCTGATTTCCACCCCGTCATCGGTACAGCTGAAACCCTGAGTGCTGGCTTAAGACGCATTTTGGCCCCCAACCCGTCCCCCATGACGTTTCGCGGCACCAACACCTATGTTTTGGGGACAACCGATTTGGCGGTGATTGACCCCGGTCCGGACAACAGCGCACATTTGACGGCTATTTTGGGTGCCGTTCAGCCCGGACAACGTATCACCCATATTCTGGTCACCCACGCCCATTTGGATCACTCCCCGCTCGCCCCCGTGCTTGCTGCGGCCACAGGTGCAAAGGTCTATGGTTATGGCCGCGCCGAGGCGGGCCGCAGCCCGATGATGCAAAAACTTGCCGCCTCCGGCTGCGTCGGAGGTGGTGAAGGTGTGGACACGGCGTTTTGTCCGGACATCGAAATGACCGACGAACAAGTTGTGGCCGCTGAGGGCTGGTCGCTCACCGCGCTCCACACTCCTGGCCATATGTCCAACCACCTCAGTTTTGCATGGGGCGACACCTTGTTTTCGGGCGATTTGGTGATGGGATGGGCCAGCTCGCTGGTGTCACCACCGGATGGAGACCTGGGGGCGTTTATGGCGTCCTTGGAACGTCTGTCGCATTCAACTTGGTCAGTGTTCCACGCAGGTCACGGTGCCCCCGTTCAATCACCCAACGCCCGCCTCCAGGACTTGATCCAACACAGGCGAATGCGCGAAGCCGCTATTATATCTGCGCTTGGTGCAGCCCCAAGCAATGCGGCAGATCTAGCAGTACAAATCTACACCGATACACCCAAAGCGCTACTCGGAGCCGCTGCGCGCAACGTATTGGCGCACCTCGTTGATCTTACAGAAAAATCCAAGGTGGAACCGCTGCAAACCTTGTCTGAAACGGCCGTCTTTCGAATTATTTGAGCTGAAGGCAAAAAAAGTTCGCTTTTGGTGAAAAAGGCTCTGGACGTCAGGAATCCACATAGCTATATCACCCCACATGATCCGGCGTAGCTCAGCGGTAGAGCAGTTGACTGTTAATCAATTGGCCGTAGGTTCGATCCCTACCGCCGGAGCCATATTTAAAAGGCCTGTTGCACATAGCAGCGGGCCTTTTTGATTATAATAACTTGATATCATCATGTTAGAGAATCCTCTTAATTCATCAGGCATGATATCCTCCCAGCCAAAGCCGCAACATTTCCCGTAGCAAAGAGGCTCGCATTTGAGCCGTCGGCGATAATAGGATGGCTGATATTTCCTTGGCGGTATCCTTCGTCAGGAAGGTTACGCGCGTCGGCTATCGTTCCTGATCAAGACCCGTCACATTGGGGCAAACTGGCTGTTTGCAGGAATTATGCGAGGCGCAGATGGCTGAAACGCTACGCAAATAGGCCGGAGACAGCCTTGCAACGTTGCACGCATTGGTGGGCGCACTTGTACGATTTATGTGATCGACTAATTCCAAACCTATTCTAATTTTTGTGATGGCATGACTTGCAGGACGCGGAGGCGCGGGCCGGTTGCTTTGGAGATCCCACTGATGGTTCAGCGCAGATTCCGGTCTTTCCCTGACTGGCAGGGTCAGCTACGCCCCGAAATTTGGACACTGACGTAAGCTGCGATTTGTAGTCTGCTGGTCTTCAATGCGAAGGAGATTAGATATGTCGAAACGGAAACAACATCACCCTGATTTTAAGGCCAAGGTCGCATTGGAAGCGCTGAAGGGCGAGGAGCAGGTCAGCGATCTGGCCAGTCGGTTTGGCGTGCACCCGACGGATCCATCAGTGGAAGCGGACTCTGCTTGAGGGCGCGTCAGGCGTGTTCGAGCGTGCCGGCCGGAAGGCACCGGAAGTAGATGAAGAGCAGGTCAAAGACCGCCATGCCAAGATCGGGGAGTTGGCCGTCGCCAACGAATTTTTGGCCGGAAAGCTCAAGCCCTGGACCGGCAAGCGAGGCGCAAGATGATTGAACCGAACCTGCCGGGCCTGTCGGTTGGCAAGCAATGTGCCTTGCTGTCGATCTCACGGTCCTCGTTTTACTTTGAGCCGAAGGGCGATCCCTGAAGTATGAATGCGTCTATCTGCATGCTTTGGAAACTGAGTCTGAGGCGAAGGCAGGCGTCGGGAAGTGGATCGAGTTCTACAATCACAAGCGCCCGCATTCCTCACTTGGCGACAAGCCACCTGCCGTGGTCTGTTGGCAGAGAATTGAACCAATCAACCCCGATCCGCAGGTGCGAAGAGTAGCTTAATTTACGCCAGAACCTGTCCAATAAATGGGGAGTAGGTCACTAGGGCCAGTCATACAGACTCCGCCGGACATTGGGCTGCAGCAACAACACCGATAGCCCCGTCAGGTTTGGTAAATTTGCATCTTGTGCAAATTTGGATCGGGCGGCGCGCAAGGTGTTGTTCAGGCGGCTGTCAAATAGGTTAGTCGCCAATCTTGGCTCTTTCGGCGGCATGCGCAGCATACGCCCTCCGGCAATCGTAGAGGGGCTGGAGGAAGCCAACAGCAAGCCGTTTGATTGGCCAACATCTGCACTGAAGAACAAGTGCTCAAGTGCAAACCGCGACCTGTGGATACATCAATGTCTACTGCAACCAACAGCACCGACATTCAGAGGTTGAATATCAAACAAAACTTCGGAACTTCAACAATATTGCTTGGTAAAGATCCGCCTGCGGTCATCAATCGAACTGTCCGGTTTTCGGGGCAGAGTTCAGCCTTGGCTCTGACCAAGTGACGAGACCCGCCCGCAGTTGGCATCCAGCTTATTACACTTTGATAATCCTAAAGGTTTGGGATTTTCTAGTTGGCTCTTTCGCATCCGTTTACGCCCTTGAAAGGGCGAGAAAGCCTGCATCAAACGGGGGAACTTTCGAGGGGAAGGTCACTGGAACGGGCCTGTCAAATAAGTCTTTATCTTTACAAGACTTTATCCAGAGCCTCCGAAGGATAGCGGCTCGAACCCAAAACTACAGTTGACGCAACGGCAATTTGCTCGCAATATACAACCTTAACTAATGCACGGTCAGACCACCACAACCAAGCGAGATGTCTGAATTCAATTAAATAGTGCTTCTCAAATTTTAAAATATTCCCGGAAAATTATTCCACTGGAGTCGAAATGAGTTCCGCACCTAGTTTTGCCAAATATTCCGTTTCCATCGATCCCAGAACTTTGGAAATGTCAGTTAGCCTGATGCTCAGCGGTGAATCCGTCAAAGACGGAATGATTGTCACGACTCCCAATTGGGTGGCTGGGGACTACGATTTTGAACCTTATGGGCGTGATATATTTTGTGTTTCTGCAACAAACCCCGAAACCGGTGCCGCAGTTGAGGTACAGCGTCAAGGTTTGAGCGCATATCGCCTAAATGGTGTTCACGATTCAGTTCGTATCACCTATACAGCGTCCGCCTATGAAACAGAGTATGGCGATGCGCTGGGACTTGTTGACAGCAACTATGCCGTATTGATGGGAACACGGTACTTGTTTTGCCCTGATAATTTGGGGCAATGCACAGTGGAATATGAGAACCTTCCGGACGGCTGGTCGCTTCATCACCCATCGGGCGCGAACCGTGTCGGAAAGAGCAATACTTGGGTATATCCCAACTTTGAAATTTTGCTGGACACACCTGTTATTCTGGGAAAATTGGAAGTCTTTGAACGCAATATCCGGGATGTTTCTTTCTATTTCGCATTCGTCGACAGCGCAGTAGGGTTTCATGAGCGCGTCGATGAGTTCCTTGACAAACTGGTATCGGCAATTGAGGCCATCCATGATGTGTTCGGGATGTTTCCGTTTGAAGATTACACGTTTGTACTCTCATTCAATCCCGATGCCGATTGGGGTTTGGAACACCTGACAAGCAACTTGAGCGGACTGGGCCCAGACGTTTTCGTGGATGAAGAGGCGTTTTCAAGAGGTGTTCGGGTTTGTGCTCATGAACTGTTCCATGCTTGGAACGTACGACGGTTACGCCCTGCCCCGCTCGGTCAATTATCCCATGGTTTGACGTGTGGATGCTTTACCGAAGGTCTATGGATGGCCGAAGGTTTTACCCGATATTATGAGTTTTTAATCAGCACGCGTGTCAGAGCATATTCCGCTGACCAGTTCTTCAGTTCTATCATTGGGTACGATCAACACCTCAGTCAACAACCTGCCTATGAACGTGTCTCCTCGACGGACTCGTCCCTTTCGACGTTCCTCAACCATTCTAAGTATCCGGGACGCGTGAATAATAGCATCGATTACTATGACAAAGGGATGTTGATTGCCTTTGCCATAGATGCGCACCTCCGCAGCTCGAATTCGGGCCTGTCGCTTGATAGCGCTTTTCGGGACTTCTATCTTGAGTTCTTTGGAGACGGCACAAAAGTTCCGTCTGATTATGTCGGCTATACTACACCCCAAGTTATAGACTTTTTTACAACTTTGGACCCGGATTTGGGACGGAAGATCGAGACATGGCTAAATAAGCCGGCTGGTTTGGAAACAACAAAATATCTGAGCCTTCTCGGTCTAAATGTTGTTTACGAAAACACGCATGCGATCGGTCTCTTTTTTGCGGGCGACGGTGCTCCGACGATCTATGGCGTCGCGGACAACATGCCTGCAGCTGTGGGACTGGCACCCGGTGATATCATAACTGCCGTAAACGGTTTTGCGTATTCTTTGGTAGCGTTGAAATGGGTCGCTGCAGCCCAAAGCCCGGTCACTTTGACCGTAATGCGCGGGCATCGAATTATCGATTTCACTATGACCCCTGCCCCACAGAAACGGATCAAAGGTCTGCAGTGGAGTGGCACGCCTGCACAGGCGGCATTGATCCGAGATTGGCTTGGTGTGGCGTTTGATCCCGCCGCTGGACAAGTCTTGCCCGTTGATTTTTACGAAAACTTCCACGGCATTGAAGAAATGATTTAGGGCGGCTTCCTTTGATTGACGTTTGCGACATTCGGAAAGGGATACTGTGACAAAGAACTCTTTTGATATCATCATCATTGGCGGGGGCGCTATTGGGCTTTCAGCAGCTTATCACGCGGGAAAACGCGGGTTGCGAACTCTAGTTCTGGAAAAAAATGGTGTCTTGAATGATGCAGGCAGTTCTGCGGGTGCGTCTCGTCAGTTTCGACTACAATATGCGCAACAATATATGGCGGAGCTTTCTCTTGCGTCTCAGGAGTATTGGGCCGAGTTGCAAGCTTACTCACAAAAACCGTTGATTCAGCAAAATGGCAGTTTGTGGTTTGGTGATCCGGACCTCAATTCGCAAGAAGGCGGAATTTCTGCCGCAGAAACTGTGATGGATGAGTTGAGTATTCCATATACGAAACTGGATTCCGCCAGAATTGAAGCCGATTTTCCGTTCACCGGTCTCCCCAAAGATTATGAGGGTTTTTTCCAAGCAAGCGGTGGTATTATAAATTTGAAGGCGACCGAAGAAGCCGCTTTTGATGCCGCATTGGCCACTGGAAACGTCGAAATTCATGAATTTGAACCTTCGCTTGACATCCAAGAGTCCGCAAATGGGGTGATGGTCAGGACAGAGGTCGGAGAGTATAGCGCGGCAAAGCTTGCAATTTGTGCTGGTGCATATGTCAACGATGCGCTCAAACCGTTAGAGCTGTCATTGGAAATCGACATATGGCAAATGTCGTCGGCCTATTTTGCCAAATCATATCCAAATGTGAAACTTCCGACATGGTTCGTGTTTCAAAACCCGGGCGATTCAGCGCTTTTCTATGGCTTTCCAGAAGTTGATTGGGCCCATCCAGGATATATTCGCGTCGCCACTGACTTTCCAGATGCGATTTTATCGGACCCTAGCCAGCGCAGTTATATCCCGTCAAGAAAGAGCCTTGCATTGGATTCAAAATGGGTGGCCGAGCACATGGTTGGGCTGGATCCGGCACCGCGTTTTACAGCCACCTGTTTGATCGCATTGGCCAAACAAAAAGATCGCGAATTGCTGTTGGATTATACACCGGCATGGGGTGGTAAACATTCCAATATAGTGACCTATTCCGCTGGTTGGGCAGGAAAATACATTCCAATTCTGGGTAATATGATTGTCAGAATGTTGGAAAATCCGGCTGAAACCCTTGAGTACGGAAACTTCTCTATCCCTTTGAAGCACTTTGCAATTGAATGGAGCACCACCCCCAAGACCTAGGTGCGTGGAATTCAAAATTGCGGAGCAAACCATATTTACGCGGAGAGCGACCATGGCACAGAACTACTCAATTTTCGGCGCTGGACCCGGAGGGCTTTATACGGCTTGGCGACTTTTGACCGGGGGGAAGCTGGGGGCTGGTGACACGGTCAATTTGTATGAATGGGGAACTTATGATTTCGAAGGAACCGGTGAGAGCCGTCAACCTGCTGGCCGTATCTGCTCACATCATTTTCAAGACGATCTGAGCGCGTCTTATATCGAAATCGGAGGAATGCGGTTCATTGAATGGGATGGCGACCAATACGAATCTGATGGTGAAACCCCCGCAAAGGGCCATCGTTTGGTGACAACAGCAATTCAAAAGGTAGGGTTGAGCGGCGACGTCGTCGACTTTTTGACAACGGACAACCCGCTATACTATCTGCGCGGTCAGCATTTCTACGAAAGTGATCTTGGGTCGGGGCCGGGCAAAGTCCTTGCTCCCTATAATACGCCGGGAAACAATGCGGCCCCGTCTACGACACTCACGTCCAATATCTCTGATCTCATAACGGGCAGCAATCCGCTTGTTACGCGCACGGAACAATGCGCTTTTTATGGCAGCGGAACACTGCCCGACAGTTTCAATTCATTTGTCTATCGGGGTGGCGAAATAGCAAGCAATGTTGGCTATTGGAACGTCTTTTACGATCAGGCCGGAAACGAAGGATTCAACTACGCCGCAGACGCCGGGGGCTATAATTCCAATGTAATCAACTGGAACGCTGCCAATGCCGCGATCTACAACGGCGAGTTCGCCCCAGGTGGCGCGTTCAAAACGATTTCGGGCGGATACTCGCGATTGTTTTCAGAACTGTTCAACAAGGCCGTCGAAGCGGCTGCGTCTAACGGGGTTGCGTTCACCCTGCGCCAAGGCACAAGATTGCATTCCATTTGGTCAGAAGGAGGGGTCGCTCACTTTCGTCTGGCCAGCGCGGCGGATCCAAACAAAGCCGGCTCCGATACCCTCACAACAGACGTCGCTTTTCTTGCAATGCCACCGGAATCTGTAGAACTGGTCGCACAGGCCACTCGGTACGAAACTGTCTCGGGGCGCACAGACTTCTTGAACAACACTAAAGTCTCCAACTACCTAGAAGCCGTGATGGAGCAACCCTCTTATAAGGTTGCGATGTTCTTTGACACGCCGTGGTGGGAAGAAACCACCTATCCACCAAAACTCGAATCCAATGGTGACACCCAAAGCGTCTTTGGCCCGACGATTACCGATCTCCCGCTGCGTCAGGTCTATTATTTCGGCAATAACGCACAAGACAGCCATACCGGTGCCCCTGTTTATGGGGTGCTTGCGTCCTATGATGATGAACGCTTTGTCGGCTTCTGGCGAGGTTTGGAATTACCAATAGACGAGCGCCGTGTCACCGCAGTTTCGCGTGATTTACAACCTTTGGAAGGTGGCCGCAAAGCGACCCTCGAGATGGAGCGCATGTTACTGCTTCAGCTTGCGAAACTTCACTATGGTGACGCAAACGCTGCCCATTCAATACCAGCCCCAAGGGCGACAGCCTTCATGGATTGGGGGTTGAATCCATTTGGCGCTGGCTACCATGCTTGGGCCCCGCACTACGATATTTGTGACGTGATGCAGACATTGCGCGCTCCGGCAAATCTGGCAGGTGACGACAAATCCCAAGTCTACCTCATCGGCTCGGCTTTTTCCAACGATCAGGCCTGGGTCGAGGGCGCATTTTGCACTGCAGAATCCGTTCTCGTCGATTTCTTGGGACTGGACCCGATCATCGACACCTCAGTCTACAAACTCATCTGCGGATAGCATTTCAAAAAAGGCACTTCAAAAATGGTAGATCTTCCACCGAAATATACACCAGAAGTTTTGAACAAACCCGCCGAATATGGCTGCCTGTCAAAGTTGGAAGGCACGTGGGTCAACCACAATCCAACCAATGATGGCACCCGTTGGGGGCTTCATACGACCTGCATGCCGTCCCCCGGCTCAAACTCGGAAACGATCCCCGGAAAGTTCCATTTTCTGTGCGAGAATTACACTGAGGAACTGACGTTTTCATTGGTGCAAGGCGGTGTGCGCAATCGCGCTGGGACAAACGAACAGTTCAACGGTGCGGTTAAATATGACCAAAGCATTCAGGATTTGACCGGTCGCGGTCTGCATGAAGAAAACGGTATGTATCTGTGGCTGGACGATATTTACAATCATCCGGCGGATGATGAATCGATCAAGACCGATATAGGGTTTCCGGAAATGGCTGCTGGAGACGGTTCAAACGGACCGACTTTCGTTCCGGGGTATTCGATCTCGCGCAGCGGCACAATTCCGCACGGCAGCACAGTCCAGATGTTCGGAAAGAACTCCGAAGTGACTGACGGCACACCGCCGCCCTTTCCACATGGCACCGCTGCGTGGGATTTTGATCATCTGGCCATTTCCAAAAGCATGGGTGGCGCGGGAACAACGCCCAGCACACCGATCAATCTTGATGCCCCTGCCCCCGATTGGGTGTTCGATACGTCATTGCCCACCCAAGATCCAAGTGGAAACAAGACCTACACACAACGCATTCTGGAACACGAACTATACCCGTATTCAGTGCGGCCTGACCTGCGATTGCGCGACGCCATCGCCGGGCAAAACATCAAAGATTACACACTGATCGAGTTGAGCACCACGGAAGAAAACGGCCCCCAAGGTGGTATTTTGAACAATCCAATTGTCCAAAAATATGTGCCCGTTACTCAGATGAAACTTCGCTTGTGGATACAAACCATCGAAGAAGACGGCGAGGAGTTTATGCAGCTCCAATACGAGCAAATCCAGTTCTTCCAGTTTCACTACGGAACCGACGGCGGCACCACCCGCTGGCCGCATATTCAGATCAACACTCTTAAGAAAAAGGTCTGACCTAGCCTTGGGTGCGGCCTGACGGCCTAACCCACAGCCCGCCCCGATGATTAAGTCATCAAAAGTCACTGGTGATCTCAAAATTAGTTAGGATATTCGATGCTCAAGACTGAATTCGATCAGGTAGAGACGAAATGGACCAGTGATGTCGCTATCATCGGTGCGGGTATTTCCGGCCTCTATTGCGCATGGCGATTGTTGGAAGCCGATCCAACCGTAACGGTCACGCTTGTTGAGCGATTGGATCGAACGGGCGGCCGGTTGGACAGTGATATAATAGAAGTCACGCCGGGAGAATTTGTCCGCGAAGAAGAAGGCGGAATGCGATTCAATTTCGGCATGACCGAATTGATGACGCTGAACGCTGCGCTTGGTCTTTGTGACGAGATCGTGCAATTTCCGATGGGAACGCCGGACAATCCGAACCGGTTCGCGCTGCGCGGGCATAGCTTTACGCTGCAAGATGCCGCCGACAGTGATCAAATGATCTGGAGCCAGATCTATAACCTCAAGTCCGAAGAAATCGGCCTCAGCCCCACAGACTTGGTCACTACCGCCTACCGCAATGTGCTCTATGCAAACGGTTTGGATTACAAACCCGGCATCAGCCCCGATGATTGGACCAAATTCCGCGAGACCTGCACGTGGAAAGGGAAAACCATGAATGATTGGCAGATGTGGGGGTTGCTGCGGGATATGGGTTATTCGGAGGAGTGCATTCAGATGCTCTCGGAAACCATCGGGTTTACCGGGCCTTTCAAGTCGATGGCCAATGCAGGCGATGCGTTCCAGATCCTTGCCGATTTCCCGAAAGATCCACAGTATTTCACCTTCGAACGCGGCTTTGCCACGCTTCCCAATGCCATTGCGAAGCGGTTGGAGCACGACCACAGCAACCGCGTTCGGATCGTTCTCAGCGCCAATGTTGACCAGATCACACGCGATGGGGATGGTGGGTTCGAATTGGAGATTACCAAGGCGGAACAGCGGGTAAATGCACGCCCTGTTATGTTGGGCAAATCCTCTGCCAAAACCTTGTGCGCCCGACAAGTTGTGATGGCCGTCGCCTCGCAAGGCGCACAGGATTTGTTCAATCGCTCACCTGCGCTGCGTGACACGCCGGAGTCAGAGAAACTCTGGGATGCTCTTTATGCTTCTTTGGGTATGAAGCTGATGAAAATAAACCTCTATTTCACCCGTCCTTGGTGGCATGATACGATGACTGGGCGCGATGCGGTTGGTTTTGGCCCCAACTTTTCGAACTTGCCGATCAATGCCGTCTATCCGTTTTACGCATTGCCCAAAGACAACGCAGAAAGCGTGTCCGAGCTGCCCGAAATCCGTGACGATGCGCCAGCCGCGCTGACGATCTATTGCGATTTTGACAACACCAACTTTTGGCACGGTCTGCAAAACGTCGGCGACATGTTCACGTCTGACTTACAGACACGCGAAAACGATAAAACACCGCAAGTTCTATACCCCGCATCTGAATTGGTTGTCGCTGAAGCCCGCAAGCAAATGGCGCAGCTGTTTGGGACAAACAACGTGCCTGAACCTGTCTTGACCAGCTACCGTCTTTGGGATGGTCAGGAAGACTTCGAATTCGCCTATCACCAGTGGCGCCTCAGTGTCAAAGACAGCGAAACCCGTGCCTATCTCTCAAATCCATTGGACGGGGTCTATGTGTGTAACGAAGCGTTTTCGGACATGCACGGCTGGGTGAACGGGTCACTGCGATCCGCCAATCTTGCGCTGGCCAAGATCGGTCAGGTGATGTTTGGTCAAGGGATTGAACCGCTTGCCAACAAAGCCTGTCCACAGCCGGCGACAAAAGCCAAAGACAGCTCTGCCGCGCGCGTCACCGGTTTGTGGGGAGGGTAAAACATGCTTCTTCACCTTCACGGCCATTCATCCCCGCCCAAAGAACGACCATCAACGTCCGCCTCGGAAACGGTCGCTTCCTACCTCAACAAGAGACTGGCGGAAATCGGCGTCGGGCATGTCTTTGCGATCCCCGGTGATTATATCGCTGAATATGTCGCAACGCTGGACGAACCGGATCAAAACGCAGGACTGAAACGCATTCATCCCAGTAACGAAATCACAGCTGTCTATTCGGCTGACGGCTACGCGCGGTCTTGTAAGGGGCGCGTGGGATGCGTTGCCTTCACATATGGCGTGGGCGCATTAAATGCCGTGCAGGCCGTAGGTGGCGCATATGTCGAGCGCGTGCCGATGGTCATTATCAACGGCAGCCCTTCGGTTGCCCAGTTCAACTCCGAACGTGATCAAGGCGTTTTGTACCATCATATGCTTGACGGATCGCACTCGGATTACCGCATTCTGGGGGAAGTCACTGAAATAGCCGTTCAGATCAACAATCCCGCCAATGCCCCCGAACAGATCGACACAGCCTTGCGCACCTGCATCACCGCAAGCCGCCCGGTCTATATCGAGATTTCAAATGGCATCAGCGAAATGGCATGTCGTTCAGTTCCAGATGCGCCGTTAAAAGCCGCTCCGATCCCAACGCCTGCTGGCTCTCTCGAGGATGCTTGCGCTGCGGTTTTGACCCATATGCGCAGGTCAAAACGCTTGGTTTTTATGGCGGGCAGCGAGATTTCTCGCGCTGGAGCAGAGGAGGATTTTGCCAAACTCTGCCGACTGGCGGATGCGCCTTATGTAACCAGCGGATTGGGTAAAAGCGTGCTGGCAGAAAATCGCAGCGATGTCCGTTTTGGCGGCACCTATATCGGGAAATCAAGTCAGAAGAACGTCCAGGATTTGGTCTCTTCTGCGGATTGCTTTGTTGCCATCGGGGTGCAAGACACCGACTTTAATTACCTTGGGATCGTCACACCTGACTATAATCCAAATGCACCAGACGCCTTTCCCGGCCCTACTCATATCCAAGCGCGAAGTGGCGCGGTTTTGGTGGGTCGCGGGCTTGCCTATTGGGGCAACATCGAGATGCCCGATTTAATTGCGGCATTGATCACGAAACTCGAAGGCACAGGTTTACCCAACGCGCCTTTTCCGGGTCTTGAGGGGACACCGTGGGACATTCCGCCGACATCCGCGTTTCCCAGCGAAAATGGCCCAACCTGGGACAGCTTTAAATCCCATCTGGTGCATGATTTCCTCAATCATTGTGATGCAGACGACTATCCAACAATCGTCGCGGATTCCGGTTTTTCCTTTGTTGCACTGACAAATGTGAAATCGGCTGAACGCGGCTATGTTGCCCAATTGGCTTGGGCCGCAATTGGCTATGGCACGGGGGCCTCTGCTGGGGTTGCCTTGGCGCAGTCCACAACCGAAAATCCGCGCCGTGTCGTCACTGTCGCCGGCGACGCCGCCTTTGCCGAAACGGTGAACGCGATTGGCCTTGTGGCACAGCTTGGCCAAAACAACGTGATCTTTGTGATGGACAACCGTGTTTATGCGGTTGAGCAATGGCTCCTAAATGCCAATGCGTTTTGCCCCGGCCCCAATGCGCCACCATTTGTCCCCCTAACCGACATTCCGCAGGGCCATATTTGGGACTACGTCAAAATCGCCGAAGGGTTTGGCGGTGTCGGGCATCTTGTGACAACCAACGCCGAACTGCAAGATGTGCTGAGACGTTTGGACAAACCACCAATCAATCCAACGACATCACAGCCGACCTTCACACTTGTTGCTGTGCGGATCCCCGCCAAGGATTTACCCGACACAACCAGATGGAAATTGAATTGCGATGCATAATAAATTTACAATCGTCACCCCAATCCAAGGCGGGCAGCAGGGCAAGGTTCAAGCTCTTTTAAAGCCGTGTCCCTATGTCTGCGCCGAAACGCCGGACGATCCCTTCGGGTTCGCTCGGATCGAGACACTGCATTTCGCAAGTCTCAGCACCTTTGATGATCTTGAAAATGGCTGGTCACTGGTTTTTGAGCACAATATCGACGGGTCTATCGAGGATCACATTGATAACGTGTTGACCGTGGCCGAGACGTTGGATGGCGGGGCGTTCTTGCTTGATCTGTACAGCAATAGCGCGCAGTTTAAGGCCCACACTTTGGATGGCTTGCGCGACTACATGCTGGCCCATGTTATCAAACCGCAAGCGGGTTTCATTTCAGCCGTTGGGATGACACGCGATCAAATCAGGTTGGACGCGCGGGTTTACGAAGTTGTCGATGAAGAGCTTGGCAGCGGTGCCCCGCCTGCGACCTCGGATGCGGCGGCGGCAAGGGTATTAAAAGCTTTGGACACGGATCCACAGACCAAGGGCTGGGACGGTGTTGCTGACCCGGGCACGAAACTTCCGATCATCCCCAAAATCCTGTCGATCCTTGCTGCTCTTTTTCATGGGATTGCTTTCTTAGTGCTCGTTCTGGTCAATCTGGTCCGCGAACGCACCGCAGATCAAGACAGCGCCCGCCCAGACCCTGATCTGCGCCGCTCTCTTGAAAAGAACGAAGATCTGATCTCGACCAATCATATGATCAGCGTTGTCTACGTGCATACGGACGCAGGGCGGCAGCTTGCCAAACGGGCTGGATTTGGGTTGATCCGCAATCTGGTCACCCTAATCTTTCGCAACAGTTTTCTGGGGGAAATCAATACCATCCATTTCGCACATTGGTCGTACACCAAGGACAACAGACGGTTGATTTTTGTCAGCAATTACGACGGAAGCTGGCGCAGTTACCTTGATGATTTCACCCTCAAGGCCAGCAATGGCCTTAACTTGGCATGGGCGCATTCTATCGGTTTTCCAAAGACTTGGGCCATGCTCTGGGGCGGGGCCTCCAAGGGACCTGAATTTATAGACTATGCCCGCCGGTCGATGGTGCCGACGCTTGTCTGGTACCACGCCTACCCGTCTGTCAGTGTCACGAACATTGCGCGAAATCGAAAACTGCGCGCTGCCCTGATCAAATCCAAAAACGGCGCCAAAGACACCTCATGGCTGGAGATTGTATAACTCATGACTGAAACTGATCTCACCTCCAGCCCGGACATTCAGGGCATCTTTTTTCGCGGCTATGTCAAACTGGATCAAGCCGCCTATGGATTTTTCCGAGTTACCGATCGCGCGCTGTTTCAAGATTGGCTTTCGGGGATGCTCAAAGAGGGTGCAATAACATCTGCAAAAGACAAACAACCTGCCGACAATGTCGTCAACAGAATGAACATCGCATTTACCTCTGCCGGAATGAGCACACTTTTGGCCGCAGGATATATCGCGGAAAGCTATGACCATTCTTTTGCGGCAGGCATGGTCGTACCTGAACGCAGCAGAATTCTAGGCGACACAGAGGCCAACGATCCCAAAAATTGGGATTGGGGCGCCAAGCAGGATGAAATCCACGGCGTTTTAATGTCTTTTGCGACCAGCAAAGACATTGCCGAAGAACGCCTTTTGGCGGCTTTGTGTCAGGTGAATGGGGCCGATTGTGTTCACCGCACATTTGGACATCTAGAAGACGACAATCGCGAACCGTTTGGGTTCAAAGACGGGGTTTCTCAACCGATCATCAAAGGCACCAAACGCGCCAAGAAGGTAGCACGCGAAAACCCCGATGAGGCGAGAGTAAGCATTGTCGAAGCAGGCGAACTGATCATGGGGTATCCGGATGGAACCGGTGAAATTCCAAGATCCCCGGCCACCAGTGCCGGACTGGACCCGGATGGAATCCTGGATACACACCCGGAATGGAAAGACCGCCGCGATCTTGGTAAGAATGGCAGCTACCTCGTATTCCGGCAACTGGCGCAAGACACCGTTGGCTTTTGGGATTACCTCAGCGAAACCGCGTCGGGTGAAGATGGTGACACAGCCCTGGAACTGGCTGAAAAAATGATTGGCCGCCGTAAAGATGGCGAGGCCATGGAGCAAGATCCTGCGAAAAAACCGCGTGACAACAACAGCTTCGACTTTTCAAAAGACAGGGCTGGTTTGCAGTGTCCGATTGGTTCGCATGTGCGGCGCAGCAACAACAGAGCGGTGAACATTAAAAGCGAAAAGCTCTCTCTTGATGTTACAATGCGTCATCGCATTTTGCGCCGCGCACGCATCTTTGACGATGACAATGGTCAGACAGGTCTGCAATTCATGTGCTTTAACGCGTCCATTGTACGACAGTTTGAATTCGTTCAATCGGCTTGGTGCAATAATTCGTTCTTTCAGGGGCTTCAAAAAGAAGTTGATCCAATCGTGGGCACGCACCGCCCTGCAAAACTCGGCGCGCCCGAGATCGACCGGTACACAATTCCTCAAGAACCGTACCGAAAAGTTCTGAAAAAAGTACCGCAGTTTGTGACCGTAAAGGGCGGTGCCTATTTCTTTTTGCCAAGTCTGAAAGCGCTTCAGTTCATTTCGCAAACCGTCAAGGCAAACGCAGACAAACCGGCACTCTGATAAGCGCGACACCACCTACCTTGTGCGGTTCGCCCGCACAAGGATTGCCTGCAAAAACGTCATCAGATCGATCTTGCAAAGGTTACTCTTCGTCGCCTTTGTAGTAACCGATTTGATCTCCGTCGGTGGTACACCCAAGTCCATTGAGCAACCGGTTTGAGTAGTTGAAATAAGCGCAGACCTGATTGACCTCCAGTATTTCCCCATCGTCACAGCCTGCAATTTTCAAGGCTTCGAAATCGGATTTGACCATTTTGCCAACCTGCGTGGTCAGTTTGCCCGCATAGCGCAGCAGCGCCAGGTCCTTTCCGTCAAACTCATCCTCCGGGCGGTGAGCCTTGAGTGCGACGAAAATCCGGTCGCTTCTGGGTTGGTCACGCAGCAAATTGCGCACATTCATGAAATGATGGGTCAACGAATAAGTGCAATCGTTCAGGATCGATGTGTAGCTGGCGACAACTTCCAAAAACCCAAACGGCAACATGTTATCGTCTGAATGCAAAACCGACCGGTATAGCGTAACATGTCCATTCATCGTTTCGGGGCGCAGCGAATGTACCCGCATAACCGTATCTACGGTGCCATGCGGGGTGCGGGCGTGATCCAGCAAGTCCTTTAGTCGCCCATGCGCATCGGCGTCGGTTATCATCTTGATCCAAGCAGACATGTCAGCTTCCTTCAACTTCGGTGGCAATCGATTTTGCCACCCGGTTTCTGAACCGCATGGCCCCGGCATCAAGTCCAAGATTCAAGTACCCGCCTTTGCGTTTGGCCATGCCCGTCTGGACGGCTTCCAAGACGTCTTTGTCTTCTAGAAAGGCCATGGTAGCCCCTTCGAACATCCGTTGCGACAGGGCTGCATCATCTGCACGCATATTGCGGTGCTGGAACCAGAAATACATGGTTGTGTCAGCGTCAATTGGCGTGATGAAGTTATATGAAATATTGATAAACGCATTTTCTGATAGCGGCTTATCGATCCCACCTTCCCCTTTTGGTGTGTAAACCGACATGTTGACGGCCGTTGCCGGTAGACGGCATTCATAGTGCTGTTTTCGGTCGCAGGTCGGGCCAAACGGCAGCATGTCTTTGTAGTATGGCGGCGCTTGTTCATCCAGAACCCAGCGGGACACGATCACACCATCAGCCGTTTCCTCAAGGTCCAGAGGACGGTTGTCAGTGCCCGCGCCAGCAAAAGACGTCAGATGCACCCAAGCGACGTGGCTTGGATCAAGCAGATTGTCGATGATATAAAGGTAATGCGCCTTCATCGACATGGCCCCCTTTGGCGTCTTACCCCAGCTTTTGTCATCAAAATGTGGGATGTCGATAATCGTATTTGGGTCTGCTTTTTGCGGCTCTCCCATCCAAAGCCACAAAAAGCCCCAACGGTCCCGGGCTGGATAGGAATGCACCGCCGCGCGCCGTGGCGGGTTGTCCAATTGTGTGGGCGCAATCACGCATTCGCCACTGCAATCAAAGGTCAGCCCATGATAACCACAGACCACATTATCACCTTCAACGGTGCCCTTCGACAATGGCAGTTTTCGATGCGGGCAGGCATCTTCCAACGCAATCGCTTTGCCCAAGGTGTCGCGGAAGATGACGATCTCCTGCTCTAACAAGACAGCGGCAGTCAGCGTTCGGTCAAAATCTTCGCTGCGCCCCGCCACGTACCAACAGTTCCGAATATATCCGTCTGACCCAGCAAGATCGGGGCGCATCACGCGGTCTTTTCTGAAAAAATATCAAAGGCTTTTAGGGCTTTGGCGCTAAAAGCATACGACGGGCCACCGCCCATATAGGTTGCCATGGCCAAGGCTTCGCAAAACTCTTCTCTGGTGGTTTTCAATCGCACCAGAGATCGGACGTGAAAGCCGATGCAACTGTCGCAGCGTGTGGCAATTGCAATGCCAAGTGCCATGAATTCCTTGGTCTTCTCTGACAAGGCCCCTTCGGCTTTGGCCGCCTGCCCCATCATCCCAAAACCCTTGACCGTTTGCGGCACTTCCTTGGAAAAGGTTGCGATGCTGGCTTCGGTCTCGGCCATAAAATCATTCCAGTCCATGTCGGTGCTCCTTAGTGACGTTCATCAGACCCCATGCGGCGCTCAAGCCAGCGCACCCCGGCGCTGATAATAAGCACAAGCACAAGGTATTCGACGATCAGTAGTGAATAGAGTTCAAGCGGCCGGTATTCCGTCACCACCAGCTCATTGGCGCGGCGGGTCAGCTCTTGCATTCCAATGACAGAGGCAAAGGCGCTCATCTTGACGATATAGATAAACTGGTTGGCCAAAGGCGGCAAAATTCGGCGGATGGCTTGTGGCAAGATCACATATCGCATGGTCTGGTAGTAGTTCAGGCCAATGGTTTGAGCGGCCTCTTTTTGCCCCTTTGCAATGGATTGAATGCCCGAGCGGTAGATCTCTGCGGTGAAGGCGCTGTCTGATACCGCAAGTGTAATCACCGCCCCCCAAAAGGGATCAATCGGGATATCCAGCCCCATAGATTTGAAGACAATCGGCAATCCGTAAAAGACCCAAAACAGCATCGGCAACAGCGGGATGGAACGGATGAATTCGACATAGACGCGATTGACAATCCGCCAGCCGCGTTTGCTTGATTGCCCGGGCAAAGCCACGATCAGCCCCACAATAATGGAAATCGCCGCCGCGATCACCGAAATCAAAATTGTGTTGCCCATGCCAGAAACGAGAAATTTGATATTGATCCAGCCACTTTTGGTGGTGGGATCAATCACGTACCATCCCCAGTTTCCGGAGGACGAACATCCCGCTACACCCAACAACAAAAGAAGCGCAAAAATCGGTTTCATCATTGGCCCCTAATGCTGCAAGATTTGGCTTAGAAACGTGCGGCAACGTTCCGTTTGAGGGTTTGCAAAAAAGGCCTGAGGGTCGGACTGTTCGACAATTTCACCCTGATCCATAAACACCATTTTGTCAGCGACCTTGCGGGCAAATCCCATCTCATGGGTGACGACGACCATGGTCATACCGTCCTGAGCCAGTTCCACCATGACATCCAGCACCTCTGAAATCATTTCGGGATCAAGCGCAGACGTTGGTTCGTCAAACAGCAAAACTTTGGGTTCCATACATAAAGAACGGGCAATGGCGACCCGCTGCTGCTGCCCGCCCGAAAGCTGACTGGGCAGTTTATCAGCCTGATCGGGTATCCGGACACGTTCAAGGTAATGGCGCGCTCTTTCCACGGCTTTTGAACGTTCCAACCCGCGCGCTTTGATCGGGCCAAGGGTTAGGTTTTCCAACACGCTAAGGTGCGGGAACAGGTTGAACTGCTGAAATACCATACCGATTTCGCCCTGGATCGAGGCAACGGATTTGGGGTCATTTGTCAGTTCAGCGCCGTTAAACCGAATGGTGCCTTTTTGATGTTCCTCCAACCGGTTGATGCTCCGCACCACCGTCGATTTGCCAGAGCCCGAGGGGCCACAAATCACAACTTTTTCACCTGCACCAACAGTCATGTTGATGTTTTTAAGAACGTGAAAGTCTCCAAACCACTTATTGACATCGACAAGTTCGATCATAGCGTCGGTCATGGATCATCCCTACGATGTCTACTGTGGGTAAAGATATTTCTTGTTAGTTTATTTGATATTTGCGCCTTATCAAGCCAAGATACCGTTCAAGCAACGAAAAGACAGCTTACCAACAGGAGAGATCAATGAAGAACCTCATGAAAGTGGCGGCGGCGGCTTTGCTTAGCTTTTCGCTCGCAGGAACGGCGCAGGCGCAGTCAGCCTTGAATGACATCCTCAACAACGGGGTGCTCAAAGTTGGGACAACGGGCGACTGGAACCCGATGTCAGTGCGTGATCCCGCGACCAATTCCTACAAGGGTTTTGATATTGATATCATGACAGAGCTGGCCGCCGATCTCGGAGTTGAGGTTGAATTTGTGCCCACCGACTGGAAAACTCTCGTTAACGGTGTGGTTGCCGGTCAGTACCACATCACCGGATCGGCCTCTATTTCCCCGCCCCGCATGAAAGCCGCTGGTTTCTCTGAAAGCTATATCGCCGTCGAAATCATGCCTTTTACGGCCAAGGAAAACGCCGGAAAATTCGATGGCCATGATGCCATCAACCAACCGGGCGTAAAGGTCGCCACGACCCTCGGCACCACTTTTGAAAAGCTGGTGCGCGATTGGTACCCAAATGCTGACATCAAAGTGGTCGAGGCGCCAGCCCGTGGCTACCAAGAGGTTCTGGCCGGGCGTGCGGATGTGTTCATCACGTCTAACATCGAAGGCGCGACACTAGAGCAAAAGTTTGGCGTGACCCGCGTAGAAGGTGCCGAAGCGCGCTCACCTTCCCCGATAGCAATGTTGCTGCCGCAGACCGATCAGGTGTGGATCAACTATGTGAACAACTGGGTAAAACTGAAGAAAGCCAAGGGGTTCTTTGAGGCCAACAAAGCCAAGTGGGGCATCTGATTGCAAACCAATCGGTGGCAGACCCTAACGCGGGTCTGCCACCAACCTTCGCGCTTTCTAACCGCGCTTAGCTTATCGTCGAACAACCTCTGTCTGGCAGGCGACCGACAAAAACGATACTTTTTCAGTGAGCAAACGGGCAACCCCATGGGGCGTGCTTGAATCGTAAGACAGGCTGTCGCCAACCGTCATTTCCATTTCCGCCTCGCCGCATTTGTAGATCATTGTACCTTCTACAACCTGAATGAATTCCGCCCCCGGATGTTGGTACAACGGCCGTTCGGGCAAAGGCTGCTCAAGCGTGATCAAAAAGCTTTCAAGCCCGACATTGCTTGCCTTGGCCCGCCCGATCATCTTGTAGGTATGCCCAAATCCATCCCCCAACCGTTGAACGTTGATCCCCTGCCCTTTCGGGACAAACGTGACATCCGTCCGCCCGATTGTCTCGGCGAAAAAATTGACCAAGGGCACGCCCGTTCCGTCTGCCAAGGCCTCTAACGTTGCGAGTGACGCCGACATCTGCCCCCGCTCGATCTTTGAGATCATGGCGCTCGACACACCTGTTCGCTCCGACAACTCGGCTAGGGTCAGGCCCAATACACTGCGGTACATTTTGACGGCCAAACCAACAGCGACATCAAGCGCATTTTCGTTTTGATTTGACGAGGCGCGGGTTTTCATGGCCTTACTTTAGGCTCTGCCATTCAATTGTAAAACCGCAGGAAAACGCAAAGGCCCCGAAATGCTGCTAAACCTGATGACATGGCCAGAGGTCGAAACGCACCTGCGAAACCGCGTTTGTGTCATGCTGCCGATAGGATCGGTTGAACAACATGGCCCCATGGGGTTGATCGGCACGGATGTGATTTGCGCGTCAGAAGTCGCAGCGCGGGCGGGTGATCTGGCCAATGCTATCGTTGCGCCGTCGATCAGTTACACGCCAGCGCCGTTCAACACAGGCTTTCCCGGCACCGTATCCATTTCCGCCGAATTGTTGACGGCCCTTGTTCAACAGATTTGCACAGGGCTGCTGGACCAGGGGTTTATGGGGGTGTTTATCGTCAATGGCCACGGGGCCAATCTGGCACCCATTGACGCGGCGCAGCAGATGTTGCCCAAAGGCTCTGTCACCGTCAAAAGCTGGTGGGATCCTGAACCGGTGGGGCGTTTGCGCCGTGTTTTGTACGGAGACTGGGAGGGCATGCATGCCACTCCGTCCGAGGTCGCAATCACCCAAACGCTTTATGGGGCCAAGCCATTGGCAGAGGCATCGCACCCACCCGAACCGCTATCGGCGCAATATATCCGCGACCATAGTGGTGACCGGCACGGCCCACCAAAAGAACACCGCGAGACATTTCCTGATGGCCGGGTTGGGTCCCATTCCGCCTTGGCCTCACCAGAGCATGGCCAAAAGTTTCTAGACCTGTCCAGCATGGCCATCGCAGAGGAGTTTCAGGCGTTTTCAAGGGCTAGACGGACCGCCACGGCCTAGACATCTCCCAAACCGACGCGCCGGTCGGGCCTTGCGAAAACGCCCTTGGCGCAGCCATATCGATTCAGGATTTCGGGGCCCTCTGGCAAAAGCTCTGCGACAAAGACACCGTCTTGCCATAGCGCGACACCGTCGATTTCGATGGTCGGATCAAACACGTTCCAAGATATTTCACCGGGCGCATAGGCCCCGCATGTATGGAAATGTAGAATGCGCGGATTCCCGAAAGCGGCACCGCCCCAGGTTTCGTAGTTTTGAGAGAGGTCCCAGGGAAACCCGCAACCAGGATGAATACCTGCATGCCAGGAATGCACAAAATCCCTGTCAATTCCAAAAAGTGTCGAAACCCGATTGTAATGTGCATCAGCTTTGGCAACATCGGCTTTGTCACCCTCAAACCCAGTTAACCGTCCCATTTCGAAATGGGCAAAGACCTGATTGTTGAATTCTGCAGTGTAGTCAGGATAATAACGGGAACCGGTGCCGGTTAGAAACCCACCCAGTGCCGCCTTTCCTGAAAATTCTGCCGCCGGAACCGGCGAAAACACGGTTAACGGAAAGCGTTTGAGCGTTGTGTCATTGGCCGGAATGCACTCGAGACTGGCGTGGCCACGAATAGCGGTGCCAGCCGGGCAGCTGATAACGATCTCGTCTGAACTGGCAACAAAGCGATCAACCGCCCGTTTGAGATCAACAAACGCATCATAATGCGCCGATGCGTAAGCCGAAGCCAGCGACGCCTTGGTGAGCGTATAACTGTTGATGATGGTCAAATCGTCGGGCATTTGGGAAAACCGAAGCTGATCGCCCAGTCGTGCGAGAAAGACAACGATATCCGCGCCTGTCATTTTGCTGTGCAACTCAGGCGGAAACCCTGATGCATCGGGATCAAAACCGACGCAAACTCGCTCCACAATCAGTCCGATCCTGGCTGCTTGAGACGCCAAGCAATCGACAACTTCGGGGTCAAAAAAACCAAACTCTGGCGGTTCATAGGCAATCAAAAGCCGTTGCCCACGGCTGGCACCACCACAATGACACAGCATGTTTTGCACGCCTGTCTCCACTGATGGTTCCTTCATTTGGCTCTCCCGCTTTGTCGCCTGACACTATGACCTGAAAATCTCTTTGAGAGAATACAACACTTTTGGACCGGTTCAGGTGGCTGATCGGCAGTGTCTGTCTGTTTTATAATCAGCAATACCCGCCAGCGATGGAATACTTGCCGCGGTCAAAGTCGGGTTTGGGAGGTTGCGGCACGGGTCATGCTGTCTGAACCGGCGCATAATTGAACATGGATCAGATGTTTCTTTCAAAAAACGCCGGATGACATCCGAAATTAACCCGAATTAATCCAGATCAATGCCCCGTCGATGGTCGATTAGTAAAATTAGGACGTCAATCATTACATCAAAAGGAGTACGAAATGAAAAATCTAGCCATCCTCATAGCCATAACGGGCTTTCTTGCAGCTTGCGAAGGGCCAATGGGCCAAAGCAGCGCTGAAAACGTCTCGGATTCTGCAAACTCAACCGTGACGTCGGTCGATCCTGCGGACGCTGGCGATATGATCGACGAAAATCAGGACCGAGAGCAAGTCCAAGATCACGTACAGGGTCTCTAATGGGCTTGATGCGTGGTACCTTAATCGCGATTTGTGTTCTTGCCACGCCTGCGGTCGCGTTGACGCCGCCCATGCCTCAATGCGCCCGCGCGAGCCTTGCGCCCGAAGAAGTCGCCTATACCGGCTATGACTACAGTCTCGCCGGAGGCGACTTCGTCGCTTACGAGCGGCGGTTAAAGAGCGGTGGGCGTTGGGAATTCATCTATGAGCATTGCCCGAGCCGCAAACGCGTCACGGTGGTGGTCACAGGCCTTGACGAGAGCGAGAACCGGCAGCGTATGCAAGACGCAATCGCTCCGATCCTGCGCGCCGCCGAAAGCAAACGGCGCTACACATTGCACGATTTACGGCGACTTGCTCGTGAAACGGGGGCCGAAGCCGAAGTAACAACGGCCGGATACAAAAGCTGTGTCTGCGCCGAGTGGGGATATTAAAGGCGGTGCAAGCAAGGGTATTGGTTCCGCCTATTCATGGCGCGATCCAATAGCGTGTTGCGTCTCAAATGCTGCAATGGTGCACTTGGCCCGCTTCCTCGCCTCAATGTGCTCATCCCGTTTTCCAGTTCCAAAAAAAGACGGCTCCGATGCCCCCCTAGGCAGGACTTTTTGTGCTGCAACGCGCTGTTTGGACATCCTCGCGGGGCGGGCAGTGACAAGATTTCGTGCAGGCCTTGTGGCCAATACGTTGGAACCGGCTTAAAACAGGCCTTGTGCCTTGGGAACCGGGCGAAATCAGTGAAAGACGAGTGACATGACGAATTTTCGGTTTCTCCATATTTCCGACCTTCATCTTGGAAAGCCTTTTGGTCGGTTCGAGGACGAAGTGCGTTCGGATTTGCGCAATGCACGACAAGAATTGATCCCCTCGGTCATCACCGCCGCTGCACAGCACGACATTGAACACATCGTCATTGCTGGTGACACCTTTGACCAAGAAACCCCGTCTTTACGTTTGATCCGGCAAACGGTGAGCGCGATGGGAAGTGCTTCTGATCTGACTTGGTGGATCATTCCCGGCAACCACGACAGTCTGAACGCTGATCTGATCTGGCAAACCTTTGATACACACGCTGCAAACAACATTCGTGTTTTGAAAACCAACACGCCAGTCGCCATGTCCGAGGGGGTGTGGCTGTTGCCAGCACCCTGCCCTGTCCGCTCGCCGGGGTATGATCTGACCGAAGCAATGGCCACGCAGGACACACCGGATGGGGCTTTGCGCATCGGCCTTGCCCATGGCGGGGTGGTAAATTTTCGCCCCGAAGAACCAAACGCCGAAACGATCCCACTGGACCGGGCTGAAACCGCCCGATTGGATTATCTGGCGCTGGGAGACTGGCACGGAACGTTGCAAATCTCGCCCAGAACTTGGTATTCCGGCACCCCGGAACGGGATCGTTTTAAACACGCGGGTCGCGGTGTTGGCTTGCTGGTCGATGTGCCCTTTTCGGGCAATGCCCCAAAGATCGAGGAGATCGCGCTGGGCCAGTACACTTGGCATGCGCTTGAGTTGAACCTGTCTCCCGGTATGGACCCAATCAGGGCTCTGCACGGCCAGTTACCACCGGACCCAGACGGTTGGCGCGACAGCTTGATTGACCTGCGGCTTGTGGGGCACCAGCACTTGCCCGACCGTATGGCATTGCAAACGGAGCTGGCGCGGATTGCGCCGGAATTTTGCCATTTTGAGTGGGATGATCGCAATCTGCGTACAGAATACAAACCCGATGATCTGGACATGATTGCCCAAGGCGGCGCGCTACGCATCGCGGCAGACATGCTCAAGGATGAAGCCGACAACGCAGATCTGGCCCGCGACGAACGCGATGTTGCCGAAGCAGCCTTGACCCGCCTCTACAGCCTCGTGAAGGATCATGCGTCATGAAACTTCGTTCTATCCGTCTGAACAACGTGCGGCGTTTCACCGAGCCGGTTGAAATCACCGGAATTGGCCCCGGATTGAACGTTTTGTCCGCTCCGAATGAAAACGGCAAGTCGACGCTGTTCGACGCCCTTCATGCCTTGTTCTTTTTTGACGCCAAATCGTGGAAGCAAAAAGAAGCCGCAACCCTTGCCCCCCATGCTGGCGGCAATCCCGAAGTCTCGGCCGAGATTGAAGTAGACGGTGAGGTCTTCAAGATCAGCAAGACCTTTACCAAAACCGCCAGCAAAGGAGAGGTCACGGTTCACCGCGACGGTCACCTGTTCAAGCAGGCTGATGCTGCAGAAGTCTGGATTCGTGATCTGATCAAATCCCCGAAAGACGGCGGTCCTGCGGGTCTTTTGTGGGTGCGGCAGGGTCTGACCACACTACACGCCTACAAGGATGATGACACGCTGACCGCCCGTCGCGGACTGCTGTCTTCGGTCGCGGGCGAAATTGAGGATGTCACCGGCGGGCGCAAGATGGAGGCCATCCGCGCCGCCCTTAAGGCCGATCTCGAACGCTATGTTACCAAAACCGGAAAGGTCTCTTCGAATGGTCTGTTGGGCCAAGCGAGAAATGCTGTTGAGGCGCTTTCCACCGTTCAGACCCAGCTTGAAACTCAGGTCAACGGCCTGCGCACCAAACTTGCCGACCGGCGTAACCTTGTGGCGGAACAAACCGTTCTAAAAGACCCCGAGACTGTCAAACAGCAAGAGACCAAATTGCATGCGGCCAACGCAGACCTAGAAGCCGCCGAAGCACATGCGGCCAAGCACTCTGCTGCGCTGTCACACGTCGCATCAATCGAGTTGGCTTTGGAAGGAAACAGGGGCCGGTTGACATCTTTGAGAGAACGGCTCCGGGAATGTGATGACGCGTCAGAGGAAATGCGCAAAACGTCTGACGCTTTGACGGAGCACTCAAAAGGTTTGAATGCGGTGGCCCAAGAGCTGGAGCGCGCGCAAGCCCAAGAAACGGATACCCGCGCCGTTTCGACCAAAGCCCGCGCAGCACTGGATGCTGTCCTTGCGACCGAAGCGGATCGACAGGATGTTGCACGGCGCAAGGAACTGTCTGTGCGATTGAAGGATGCACAGGCGCTAACGGTCCAAGCCGCCAACGCCCGCAAATCGGTTGCGGCAGCACCGTCGCGGGCGGATATGGCCGTTCTGGAGGATGCGTGGCGCGATTATGACCTGCTTGACCGTGCCAACAATGCGTCGGCTGCGGCAATCACTTTGGACTGTGCGCCGGGCCAGACTGATCGGATCACACTGAATGACATGGCCCTGCCTCAAGGGGTGCGAACCCCGCTTCCCCAAGGCGGTACGATCAAGATCTCCGGGTTTGGGTCTATCCAGATTCACCCCGCCGAACTGGGCGAGGCCAAGGCGCTGGGCAAGGCCCGCGCGCATTTTGATCAGGCTCTCCTTGCCTTGGCATTTGACACGCTCGAGCACGCCCGAAAAGCCGCCCGAACACGCGACGAAGCCCAAGAAAACCTTGATCGATACGAGGCCCAATTGAAGATTGCGGCCCCCGAAGGTATCGATACGTTGTTGACCGAGATCGCAAGCTTGCCGGAACACGTGGCGGCTGATGATGTCGACTTGCCAAGCCGGACTGGTGCAGAAACCGCAGTGGGTCAAGCGCAAGAGGCACATCAATCGGCGCTTGTGAAACTTGAATCCGCGCAAGCCCGCCATAGGACGGTCCAAGACTCCGTTTTGAGGGCGCAAGTGACCCGGGACCATGCCCAAACACGGTCTGAGCGTGCATACGCTGCGATTGAGGACGTGGATGCCGCCAGAGCGCAGATCACCACTCTGCAAGCCACTGGCGACGACCTTCAAAACGATTTCAACCAAGCCGCCGCGGCGGTTGAAGAGCTTTCCAAAGATGCACCGGATCTTGAATTTGCCAAGGCCAGCGCAACCCGTGCGCGCGGCGTTGCCGAACAGACCAGGGCCCGGCTTCACGAGATCGACAAAGGTTTAGCCCGTCTGGAAGCCTTGATAGATCACGAAGCGGGTTTGGCCGTCGAAGAACAGCTGGCCGAAACAGAGGGACGCCTAAGTACCGCCAAAAGCCATGAGGCGGATGTTTTACGCGAACTTAAGGTGCTTCAACGTTTGGACGCGGCCTTGGCCGCCGCACAGGCCGACGCCCATGAGGCCTACATCGGTCCGATCATTCAGGAGCTGCGGCCCTTGCTGCGCATGGTCCTGCCGGGGGCAGAATTGAAACTGGATGCCGACACTGTGCTGCCGACCGGATTGGTGCGTCCGGAAGGCGAAGACAGCTACGATCAATTGTCTGGCGGCACCCAGGAACAGATTGCCCTGCTTGTGCGTCTGGCTTTTGCCCGCCTGCTTGCCAATGCCGGAACCCCTGCCCCGATCATCCTTGACGATGCAATTGTGTATACGGATGATGACCGGATTGAACGCATGTTCGACGCTTTGACAAAACAAGCCTCAGACCAGCAGATCATAGTATTGTCATGCCGCCAAAAAGTCTTTCGAGGTCTTGGAGGACAAACTCTTACCATCCAAAAAGCAGGGCCCGATCTCGCATCATAAGGCGCGAAGGGCCGGCCTTCATGCGGCCTTGTTTTTTGGACAATTTGGATCTTCCGCACCGATATGGTCTAACGCGTATGCTTTACGCGGTCAGTCAAAAGACCAACCGCGTCTGACCGGAGAGAACCGCAAGATTGGAAATCCCGCTTCACGCATGTTTGACTGTAGGTCTTTTGGCCGATCAAAAACGCGCTTTCAGTCGGGAATGCCTCAAGCGCTCTAAACCCGAGCGGATTGTTCTGCATTGGATACCAAACGCGACGAATAGTGAGTCTTTCCGAGATAACATCACCTTGGGTGACGACTACCAACTGGCTTTGCATAAGTATTTATATTTGCTTCGTATTTCCGAATATCTCGGCAAGATGGAGACATACCCGCCAACACTAAACTTAAAATATGGGACCGAAAGTCTGGAATTTTTACTAAACCAAATACCCTAGATCTTCATTGACAGAAATTTCATGCAAAGACAGTTGAGCACCTTTGATCGTCAAGCGAAGCGTATCAGTATTGGTGTCAATGACATCAAGTTGATACGCCTATGCCGCACCAGATACCACGCCAATGGCACATGTTGTACCGGAGTAGATCGACACCCATTGCCCGCCGCAGTCCAAGGCCTCAATCTCAACCACGGTCCCTAAGCTATAAATCCTTGAAGACACAAAATCGACCGTGTCAACCAAAGTGCCATTTCCTTCAAGGTCCAGCGTCATGGTGTTCACCGGGCCGGGGTAATTATTCACACTGTTTACCAAACTGAAATCAGTGCTGCTCGAAGATGCGGCCGTGTATCCATCATTCAAAAGGGTAGTCACTTCACCAAGCTGATTGGTATTGTTGATATCTCCAAACCGGGAACTAGCGTAGCAATCGGTGAACCCCCACTGGTATCGGCCTGTCATATCAACAACCGAAATGCCAACTGCAGGCGCGATGTCGTCTTGCCCGTGAACGCAAACATCAACACTGGTTTGCGTATTTCCGCCATTCCCGTCGTTCACTTCAAAGACAAAACTGTCGACTGCGGAAACACCGGAATCCTGCGCGTCAGGATCGGCGTCAGTGTTGTCAAGCTCGTAGGTCCAATTGCCATCTTCATCGACGTCACCAAACCCAGGTCTGGCAACAGGAGCATCATCGGTACCGGTTACTGTGACGGAAATAGTAGCCAGTGATATGGCCCCGTATTCTTCTAGAACCGAGTATGTCAATGTATCGACGGCAGTTTCGCCCACTGCCAGATCGTCAAAGGCGGTTCCGGAGACACATTGCACCGTTCCATCCCCGTTCAGGGGAATCGTCGCGCCGCCCGCAATGGTTGATCCAACAAGGCCACTGACAAGACGGTTCCAGTGTCGACATCGGTGTCATTGGCCGGATTGCTGCTTTGGCCGCCGATCCAGGTGCCGTCCGTTACGGCAATCAACCCGTTCGCTTCGATAAAGGCTTGTTCATTGGCCGTGG
>NZ_QKMF01000002.1 GCF_003208435.1 Pelagimonas varians
ATCATGTCACCGTTGTTAACCGTCGCAATCGTGATCGTCTCCGCAGATGCTATACCCGCGCTCAATCCCAATCCAACAACTGTCGTTAGTAGTGTTCTCTTAATAGACATGGTTGTCCTCCCTTAGACACTTCAAAAGTTATGCGGCGATACACGCATGTGTCAAGAAAAACTTTACACGCGTCAAATAAGAGTAAATAAACGTAGTAAAAACAATTGGATGAGTGAATTCTGTTTTGCAGAATTTTTGCAGAGTTTGGATGCGGTTCTGTGTTGTTATTGGCAAGGAAATCGATTTTCCCATCGGGATTTATGAATTATTTTGATGGTTGATCTGTCCTTGCCTGTCGGACTTCGACCGGCCTCATTGGCAAGGCGGGCAAGTCCGGCCCATTGGACTATGTCTTTGAATTTGATAGAAAGATCGACCGAAGCAGATGGGACTCAAGTGGTGCGTTGAAGGACTAGGCGTGAACTATTGTCTTGGTTTGGACGGTCGCGCAGTAAAATCAAAACAATCATCTTCGTGGAGTGCCCAACATCCAGGCCAAAAGCTGCCGAATCGAATGCTACATTATACTTTGCGGATCTGGCCGGGGGCCGCCACTCCACATATTTCCGGTCAAGCAAAGAGAGGCAGGTGGCCGATGGATTTGCGTTCTCTTGCAAGTGTTGCATGGTTTGCCGATTGGCTATGTGTGCAATTGTTCAATCGATTGGCGAGCTATTGGTTGCCACGGGTACACCCGTGCAGGAGCTTATGCACGGGCGGGCAGAAGAGAAGAGAGGGGGCAGGGGCGACTGCTTCTTTGGATGCACTGACCTCAATCGCGGCCGGCTTACGGATCGTTACCAAGAAAACATCCTATTGCAGCTCTTTTTTTCTTGAAGTTGCGCAGGCTTCGCGACTCGCCCCCAAAATTGCAGCAGGGAAAAGGGCAGATGCTTATGCGGAGCCGTAGAAGGCCAAACGTTCGACCTGTCAAAGCAATTCAAACAGACCAAGCATTGACATCTTTGACGTGAGCTTCTTTCTTTTATTTCTGAGGGGTATGTAGCCCGGTGATCGGACAGACAAAATGAAGCATGAAGATGCGCAGCCAATCGCGCAGGATTTTCTGGATCGGCAGGGCGAGGCGACAATTGCAGGTGATGTCGATGCAACCTTGGAATGGTGCGATATTCCTTGCACGCTTGAAAGTATGGAAGGCCGTGCTGTTGCCAAGAATGAAACCGAAATGCGTGCAATTTGTTTGAGTTTTATCAATGGCCTGAAGGGGAACCGCTTTACGCACATGGTCCGAAAGGTTCAAGAGGCCATTTTCAAGGATGAGGATACAATCTGGGCTACATATGAGACGCGCTATGTTCAAAACGGAAACTTTCTGCCCGAAGAGCCCTATGTCGGATTTGTCATTCTTAAACGTAAAGATGATCGCTGGAAAATCAGCACTATGCAGTTCGCAGTTAGCAGCAACAGCCTTGCAAACGTCACGCTTAGGGATTGGGCGTCCGGCCGACAGGAAAGCTAAGCGTCAATCTGGACAGTTTTGCAGTTTAGGCAAGATGTAATCTGGCTGAAATCTCTTGCACCGTCTTGTCAACCCGCCGCGGGTCAAGCGCTACCACGGCTTAAAACTTGTCCGAAACACCCCGTCTCTTCGTCATTTCTGTAACTTGTCGTCAATTTTGGATACATCTTAAAAAGCTATCCAGTGAAAAAACGTCTCTGCCACCGAATTGTCTAAATCCAAACAAGAGATCCATGGTTCCACAGACCTACATGTGACATGGACAACGTCCCAAAAAATAAAGGATCGGGCATGCAACGAGACGTTTTCGAAACCAAGAAAAATCCGGATGAGCTGATAGATGCCGTCATTACGTGGGTTGATGGAAGTTCGAGAACACACAGCCAGAAACGCAATAAATATATGGCGCAATCACCTCTGCCGCTTCATGAAAATGCCATCAATCCCCATCGTTGGGTTTGCAGTGATGAAATCTTGTTCTGCCTGCAGTCGATTGAAAATTTCGCCCCATGGGTCAGAACAATCTGGATTGTGGTCGACATCGAAACGCCGGATTTAACATGCCTTTCAGCGGACTTGAGGGCGAAGATACGATTTGTCGATCACACGGAAATATTCGACGGGTTTACCCAAGTGCTGCCGACATTCAATTCGCTCGCAATTGAAAGCATGCTTTGGCGGATCGAGGGGCTGAGTGAGCGGTTTGTTTATTTCAACGACGATGTTTTCCTTGCCGCACCATTGGAAGAGGTGGATGTTTTTGACGGCGGCAGGCCGGTTTTACGCGGAAAATGGGTGGACTACAGTCGCGCGTTATATGGATCGGACGTGCGCAGTGATCCTGCGAAATTCAATCATTTCATGCAGCTCAAAGCAGCGCAAATGATGGGATTTGGTGCAGATAATCTATTTGCATCCGCGCATGTGATTCATCCGGTTCGCCGGTCGGTCATGGCAGGCCTATTTGATCACCACCGCGCAGCTTTTCTAACGAATATCAGCCACCGGTTCCGGGATTTGAGCCAGTTTTTACCACAAGGTCTGCACAACCACGCTTGTATTGCAGCGCAGAATGCTTTGATCCAAACGTCCAAGGATCATCTGCATATTTATAGTGGCCAAGGGATTGGGCAGCCATCTGATGAAACGCGTGCAGTGCTAACAGGTGCCACGGATGCTGAAATCAAATTTTTATGCGTCAATGATTTGCCGCAGCTGGAACAGGTTGTTCCCGAGGCTCGGGAATTGATTGGTCAGGCAATTGGCGGTTGGTCGCGCGGTGGGACCTGCGAAGACCCAAGCGGTTAAAGAATAAGCCAAATTGATGCTGCCACCCCCGCGAAGTTCAGGAGCGGGACCCACAGCGCAGGCCTTGCAATGCTGCATGTTCTAACAGGTTCAGTTGTTGATAATTTGAACGGAATGAATTGCGTTTGGAGTGCTCAAGCAGCTTTCGGATTTGGACTTGGTTTTTGATGTGTCCGGCCCGGATGTTGTGCGTCTTGCACAGTCAGATTCTTCATCCGTTGTTGAACTAGAAAGCCTCAAGGGGCAGGTTTTTGACGCGGAACTTGTTGAACCTTTTTCCCAAGCGGGCGCGTTCGGGTTTCGGTTCCTCATGGTGCGCCGATCCTCGCGGGTATGGTTGGCAATATCGTTAAATCCTCGGCAACCGGAAACGAACCCAGATTGCCACGCTTTGAAGATCCTGAATTTATCAATCGTCAGGCCCAAATTATCTCACCCTGTCCTGAGCCCGGTTCCGATGAAGTGGCGCGCGAAGTCACTGATGTTATTGAAAATGGCCTGCAGCAATTGCTTGGCGTGAAAAAGGTCGGGCCCCTTTCGTCGCCAGATGTCAGTGAAGTCATCGTCGAATTCACGATCGCATCCGTCAAGAACCGTGCAGAGCTGTATCACCGGTTCGCACAAATGCGGGCAAAAATAGATGACGTTCAATCAAGCTTGCCGCCCACCGCCTTAAAAGCCAAGTTTATGATGACTTCGGCGACGTTCAAGCGCGTTTCTTTGGCATCACCGGAGCAGGCTATTCGATCACTGAGCCGTATGATTATGCCAAACAGTTGCAGCGCGGGTTGATCTTGGTGGAAGGGGTGTCAAAAGTCGTCCTGAAAGGCGTTCAACCTGAAGTGATCTGTGTCGAATACACATTGGCACGGCTGATTGAATTTGATTTGTCACCGCCCCAGATCGGCCACGTCTTGGAAAGGTCAAAACTTGGTGACGCCGGGCGGCACAGTGCTTGGAGGGTCAACCCGTTTTGAGATCAGGCCGGAAGGCGCATTCGACTCCATCAAGGCGATTGAGGCTTGTTATCTCAAACGCACAGACCGGTGCTTCTTTTCGGTTATCCGAAATCGCGACCTTGTCTCGCGGGTTACAAGACACTGCGCGCAGCTTGCATCATATTGACGGAAAACCAGCCATTGGTTTGGGTGTTGGGAACTCATACAATGGTTGGAAGCACCACATCCGTTTCATGTTGATTTATGATTCCGAAAACAGCAGCTCAAGCTATGGCCAAATCTTTGTCGACGTTGCAGACGACACTCAAATTGAAGGGCTCCAAGGCCCGATAGAATCCTACATTCAGGAAAACTATCCAAACCCACGCATCCAAGGTGTGGAAGTTTGTCCTTGGGCAGTGATGCGGCTTCTTTGCAGCAGGTACAGGTGTTTAGCGAGGCAATTGGCGACTACACCCCAATCGGGCAGGTCGTAGATGATTTTGAACAGGTCTTTGAATCTGGGAACTTGCGCCGGATCGACCGTGCGCTTGCCATAACGGCACAGGCGGACAACGCCCCGGGGTCTTGTCAGGCGATTTGTTCCACACAGTGAAAGAGGAAGTCGAAGCTATCGCACTACTGCGCGGCTACAGTTTTGAATGGAAGGGCGAATTCGGGAATTCGGCAGAAGCCAACGCTGGTTTGGGGTTGACGATGCCGCTTGGCTTTGGTGCCATGAACATATGGTGATCTTATTGTTCAACGCGGTTCGGCAACCATTGATCATTTGGCACACTGTGCCTTTGTGTCTGATTGGCGTGGTTTGGGGGCCGTTCCTGACACGAACAGCGCTCGAATTCATTGCAATCTTGGGGGTTTTGCGACTGACAGGGATGTGGATCAAAAACGCGATGGTTTTGATTGACGAGACGGATTCACAGATTGCTGATGGCAAGGAGGGTATGCAAGCGGTGGTTGATGCCGCTGTCAACCGTGTCAGGCCGGTATAGCTGGGGGTGTTGACCACGGTTCTTGGGGTGAATTGATCTGGGACCTTTTCTTCAAGTCGCTAGCGGTGGTCATCATTTGTCGCCTGAGTTTCGCAACCGCTCTTGCCCTGATTATTGTTCCGACACTTTATGTCGTGTTGTTTACGGTAAATCCGAACGAGGTTTAGACCTGCGAAGACTGAAACTATGCCGTCCCGCGTTGACATGCTTGCGCATTTGACACGCGGGGTGGTCTGCCCCACTGTTCTCATAGTTTCGAAACTAAGGGATATCAGTCTGTGCCGCTCCCCCGAATTTCCCTTCAGGCACTGGATGCCTTTGAACGCGTTGCCCGCTCTGGTTCTGTGCAAACCACGGCTGCAGAGATGAAACTGTCGATTTCTTCCGTGTCGCATCACATCGCGCGACTGGAAGACCAACTTGGGGTGGTCTTGTTTGACAGGTCCTCACGGCCCTTCGCTTTGACCCGCGAAGGCCATCAAGCGCTGCAACATCTGTCCAAAGGCTTGCTGCATATCCGGCGTGCAACGAATGAAACGGCGATCTCCGGCTTGCTCACGACCCGCTCTTTGCGCATTGGGATTGTCGAAGAGTTCGAGAGTACCGTCACACCCGAACTCGCGGCGTTTTTAACGAAACAGATGCCTCAGGCGACGCTATCGATTTGCAATATCCTGAGCCACCAAGCAGCCGACTTATTGCAAAAAGGCGAGGTCGATCTTGCCGTTGTATCAGATGCTGGAAGCGCCAATTCCGAATTGGCGAGCGTGCCACTGTTGCGCGACCCGTATGTCTTTGCGATGCCGGAAGGTCTGCGCGTGGCTCCGGCAGATTTGCTCGCTGATGCAGAGGTTCTACCATTTTTAAGGTTCAACCAAGGTCACTTGATCGGCAAACATATCGAAGCGCATTTGGCCCGCAATAATGTCGAGCTTCCCAACAGGTTTGTTTTTGACAGCGTTCAGTCGATTATGGCGATTATTGCCAGCGGCGCTGGCTGGTCGATTATTACGCCGCTCGGGTTTATGCGGGCCCAGCGGTTTGCAGCAAACGTGCGTTTGTATCCTGTGCCAATGTCTGCGTTTTCACGCGACATAACTCTTTTGTCACGAGGCGATTTTGACAGCCCGACCCGGCAGGCCCTCGCGGGTCTTTTGCGTCAGATTATGAATCGCGAAGTTGTCGGGCCAGCGTGCAAAGCCTACCCGTGGCTCACCAGCCAGCTGACACTCAAAGAGTGAAACTGCTCATGCCTTGCGGGTCATTACGCAAAAACTAACACGGATTTTTGTCAAAAACAGTTTCGAAATTATCGAAACTGTGTCTGTGGAATTGACGACTTCGCCATTCCTGCTTTGATGAGCGCAACAAAGGTTCATAGCACGGATTCGAAAAACATGAGAGATCAAGCACGGGTAGTCGTTATTGGTGGGGGCATTGCGGGGTGCTCGGCATTGTACCACTTGACCCAAGAGGGATGGACGGACGTCATGCTGATTGAGCGTGACGAGCTGACATCCGGGACAACTTGGCACTCTGCGGCACAGGTGACGAATTTCGGAATGACGCAAACGATGGTTGGTTTGAAAACCCACTCTATCAACCTGTATAAAGAACTGCGTGATGATCCCGAATACCCTGTTGGATATAACTTTGGAGATGGCGGAATTCGCCTTGCCAATACGCAAGCCCAAATGGATGGCTACAAACACTTTACCTCGATGGCCGCTGCAATGGACGTTGAATTCGAAGTGATCGATGCGGCGGAATGCGCGCGTCGCCATCCGCTAATTTCGACCGAAAACCTGCTTGGTGGCCTTTGGGATCCTACCGATGGCCATATTGACCCAGCGCAGCTGTGCCAAGCGCTGGCGCGCCGCGCGCGTTTGGCCGGTGCCGAGGTCAACCGTCACACGCCGGTCACCGGGCTGACCCAACATGCCGACAGCACTTGGACCGTGCATACGGAAAAGGGCGACGTGAAATGCGAAATCGTCGTGAATGCCGGCGGGTATCGTTGCAATGAAATCGGCGCGATGATGGGTGTACAGCATCCTGTCGCGTCGATGGAGCATCAGTATTTTTTGACCGAAGACATTCCCGCGATCAAAGAGGCAGGCCACCGTATCCCGCTGCTGCGTTGCCCGATCAGCGATTACTATTCGCGTCAGGAAAAGAACGGCTTGCTGATCGGTTTTTACGAACAAGATTGCCGGACATGGGGCATGGATGGCATTGACCCCAAATTCACAAATGCGCTGTGCCCTGACGATTTGGACCGCGTGACCGACGTTCTTGAAGGTGCGTTCGAACGGATGCCGGCCTTGATGGAAACCGGTATCCGCGAGGTCGTGAATGGCCCGATCACTTACACCATTGATGGTGCGCCCTTGGTTGGCCCTATTCCGGGCAAACGCAATGCGTTTTGCATCATCGGTTTGCGCGCGGGCCTTGGCGAAGGCGGCGGACATGGCTGGCTGCTGGCTCAGCAAATTGTGCATGGTGAGGCGCAATATGACACTTGGGTAATCGATCCGCGCCGCTTTGTCGGACATTGTACGGTTGAGCTGACAGCGCTGAAGGCTGTCGAAGACTATCAAAACGAATTCCGGTTCCATTTCCCGCACGAACACCGTCCTGCCGGTCGCCCTATGAAGACAACGCCGCTAACCGCTGTATTCGAAGCTGATGGTGCGGAAATGGGCATTGTGAACGGCTGGGAACGGATTGATTATATCAAACCCTCGCCGGATTTCACCGAAACATTGGGTTTTCGCTTTAATGAGCTGCACGATGTGATCGCCGAAGAGGTAAATGCTGTCGCGACCGGCGTCGCCATGACCGAAGTGTCAGGGTTCAACCGGTTTGAAATGACGGGCGCGGATGTGCACAGCTTCCTTGATCGTATGATGTGCGGCACGGTTACAAAACGCTGGGGACGTGTAGGTCTTGGATACCTGCTGAACGAACATGGGATGGTTAAGGGCGAAGCCACAATTGCCAACATTCCTGCCTCTGATCGTGGAGAAAACCGCGTTTGGTACGGGTCCGCCGCAGCATCCGAATTCCACGACATGGACTGGTTGCAAACGCATCTGCGCGAAGATGAGGACGTAACGATCCGGTCGTTGACCAATTCCCAGACGATCCTGATTTTGGCCGGGCCCAAATCCCGTGATGTTCTGGCTGCCGCCGCGCGCGGTGATTGGTCACGCGAAGCCTTTCCCTGGCTTTCGGTTCGCGAAACTCATATCGGTATCGCACCGGCCACGGTTTTGGGTATTAGTTTCTCAGGCGAATTGGCCTATGAAATCCACGTTCCAAACGAAAGCCTGCACGCGGCTTATGCTGCGCTTCGCAAAGCGGGGGCCGAGCATGGTCTGAGGTTGTTCGGCGCGCGTGCAGTCGATTCCATGCGGATCGAAAAAGGGTTCTTGCATTGGAAAGCGGACATTCTGACCGAATTCGATCCATTCGAGACCAGCCTCGAGCGGTTTATCAAAATGGACAAGGGCGATTTTGTTGGCAAGGCGGCCCTTGAAAAACGGGTGAGTGCAGGCCCGCAGCGCAAGTTGGTGACGCTGGTGGTTGATACAAAAGATGCGCCAGCCCATGGCGGAGCATCGGTGCGCATTGATGGCCGCATTGTCGGGACAGTGACTTCAGGCGATTGGGGGCACCGCACGGGCCTGAACCTTGCCTATGCCTTTGTCGAGCCGGATTTTTCAGCGCCTGATACAGAAGTCACTATCGACGTGATCGGAAGCCCGGTTCCAGCCCGTGTCATCCCGGCTGGGCCGTATGATCCAACTTATGCGCGGATGAGGGCCTAAAACAGACAGCCTGTGGGCATCGAATGATTTTGGAGACAACCGTTAAACTCAGGAGCGACCAAGGATGAAGCGATGCCCGTCAGGACAATTACGCATATGACCGACACCATTGGCAAGCCGTCTCGGCGCAGTGGTGGCCGTGCGACACGTTTGGTTAAACGGGCGTCTAAACCGGTTATTGACCCTTGCCCCCCCGGCCAGATCGGTGGGGCATACAGGCCGCTTTCGGAAAGCGATCTGCACAGAATTTACGACACGGCCTTGCGCCTTTTGTCCGAGCTGGGCATGGGTGAAGTCCCCGACAGGCTGGCGCAAGATCTGTTAAAAGCAGGGGCCGAAGACGACGGGCAGGGGCGTTTGACCTTTCCGCGCTCTTTGGTTGAGGATGCCAGCGCAAAGGCTGCCAAGACGTTCATCTTACATGGTCGTGATGACAACCGGTCAATCGAGGTGGGCGGCAATAAGGTCTATTTTGGCACTGGCGGCGCGGCGGTTCAAACCCTGGACATGGACAATGGGCTGTATCGGCCATCCACCCTTGCGGACCTGCATGACTTTACCAGACTGCAAGACACACTGGCGAATGTCAGCTGGTACACCCGCTGCTGCGTTGCAACCGATGTTCCGGATAACTTCGATCTGGATGTAAACACCGCCTATGCTTTGCTGCGCAATACGACCAAACCAACGGCGACCTCATTCACGCTCGCTGAACATATAGATCCCATTGTGAAAATGCTGGATATCGCTGCGGGCGGCGACGGAGCGTTTTCAAAACGCCCCTTCATGAAGGCCCATATCAGCCCGGTGATTTCCCCCATGCGCTACGGCGAAGATGCGGTTGATGTGGTTTATGACTGTATCCGGCACAACATCCCGATGTCTTGCATCACAGCAGCGCAGGCCGGTGCTACAGCCCCTGCAACAATGGCTGGTTTTTTGGCGCAGTCTTTGGCGGAAACATTGGCCAGTTTGGTGATGGTTCACGCCATTGCGCCGGGCTATCCTATGGTCTTTTCGAACTGGCCATTGGTTGTTGATCTGCGCACCGGCGCGTTTTCTGGCGGTAGCGGTGAAAGCACCGTTTTGAATGCGGCCTCTGCGCAATTGTCGAATTGGCTGGGGTTGCCTTCCGGTGTCGCCTGCTCAATGACCGATGCCAAGGCGATTGACGCGCAATATGGCGCTGAAAAGGGCATGAGCTCGCTCGCGGCAGCGCTGGCGGGCGGCAATTTGATTTACGAAAGCTCGGGCATGACCGCGTCTTTGCTCGGAGCCAGTTTCGAAGCCTTTGTGCTGGATGACGAAATGCATTCCAACACCTATCGCGCCCTGCGAGGAATAGAGGTGAGTGAAGACAATCTTGGGTTTGAGGCGATCAAGGAAGCGGTTCTAGGGGCCGGTCACTTTTTAGGCGGGGATCATACAATCACAGCGATGGAGCGGGACTATTTCTATCCAACGCTTGCGGATCGATCAGAGCCCAGAACATGGGCTGAAAACGGAGCGAAGGATGCTTGGACTTTGGCACGGGCGCGTGCGCGCGAGATTTTGACAACCCACCATCCCGAATATCTATCGACAGATCAGGATGCTGAGATCAGGCGCCAGTTCAAAATCCTTTAGAAACCAGCCTTCTTGGGTTGGCTGCGCAGGTTTGGTCTCTTATTGCTGAACCTGCAAGGAGACATGCATTGTCTCAAGGGCATTGCCCAGCGTCATCCCCGATACAGGCGCGGCATCCTTTGAATCGCGTCCAGTTGCCAATCGCACATAGCGTTCATCCGGCGAGATACCGTTGGACACGTCGAAAGCGACCCATCCCAAGCCGTCTACATGGGCCTCGGCCCAAGCATGGCTGGCATCTTGATCTATTCTATCATCCATCATCAGATAGCCGCTGACATAGCGCGCGGGGATACCGGCGCACCGCAAGGTTGCGATAAAGATTTGCGCGTGGTCCTGACACACACCACCACCAGCGCTCAGGGCGTCTTCGGCAGTTGTAGCGACGGTTGTCGCGGTTTGGATGTATGGGGTGGCCGCCAAAATCGCGGCGGACAGCCTATGCAATTCTTCTAGGGAACCGGCTGTATTTGTGATCAGCTTTGAAAGGGCCTGGATACCCGGTCCGGCCCTTGTCCGTTCGGTCGCCTGGACAAAGTGCCACAACGGCGCGGCACCATAAACCATGCCGTAGATACCGTCCGAAGAGCGCGTTTCAATATCACCAGAGACTGTCAACTCCATCTCCGTCGCGCCATCATGCGCTTTGATCAGCATGCACTTGTTCCGGTATTGATCGAAAAATGTCAGCTCTTCGTCTCCGCCGATGACATCAACTTTCCAGTTGAGCACCGTTTGATGCCGATCAGAAGCGGGTATGAGCCGAACTTGCTGTAACCCGTAGAGCACCGGCGCGTCATAGGTGTATTTCGTCGTGTGCGAGATCTTGAGTTTCATTCGATTGCTTATCCATCAAACCGGTAGTCGAGTTGGATTTGTGCGCCTATTGCATTGTTACTGCGCAAAAAATCACCAATGAACTGGTGTAGCCCGCCTTCGAAAATCGACGCGATTGTGTGCTGGCGCATTTTGGTCACCTGTTGGTCGATCAATGCATGACATGGCATTGTGGCACCATAGTCTTTTTCTAGATAGCCTAGGTTGGCTCTGATCGTCCGGCTTGCGAAATACAGCGACCGTGGGAAGCGGCTGTCAAGAATGACAAACTCGGCGATGCCTGAAGATGTCATTTCATTTGCGTTGAGCCAGCGGAACGACCGGTGTGCGGAAACGGACCGTAAAATTGTTTCCCACTGCACATTGTCCATCGCAGAGCCAATAAAGCTGGCCGAGGGCAAAAGCGTATAATACTTGACGTCGATGATGCGGGCTGTGTTGTCGGCCCGTTCCAGTGCTGTTCCGATTTGGGCGAAATCATAGGCATCATTGCGCAGCATGGTTCCGTGCAGGGCACCGCGCACCAAAGCACTGTGGCGGCGGATTTCACCCAGCAAGGCCGGAAGATCGGTTTCTGGAATTGGCTTCTTGAGCGCGGCCTTCATCGCCATCCAGTTTTCGTTGACGGCTTCCCAAACCTCGGTGGTAAGGGCCGTGCGGACCATACGGGCATTGGTACGGGCGTTTTCAATCGCGCACATAACGCTTGAGGGGTTGCTGGTGTCGCGGAGCAGATAGTCGACGACATGTTGCGCTGTGTAAGTGTCGTATTTTGCATCATAACCGGCCCGAACCCCTGCGGTGGTGACAACCGATTTCCATTCAGAATCGGAATCGCGTGAACGGGTCAACGCAATCCGAAACCCGGCTTCGATCAGACGGGCTGTGTTTTCGCTGCGCTCCAAAAAGCGGAACATCCAATAAAGGCCACCTGCGGTTTTACCTAGCATTCCCTAGTCCTCCAAAACCCAAGTGTCTTTGGTGCCGCCGCCTTGGCTGGAATTCACCACAAGAGAGCCTTCTTTTAATGCGACGCGGGTCAATCCTCCGGGGGTGATGTCAATTCCGCCCGGCGAAACGAGCACAAACGGGCGCAGATCGACATGTCGGGGGGCAAGACCCTTTTTCTTGAAAATGGGCACGGTCGACAGCGACAAAGTCGGTTGCGCAATATAGTTGCCCGGGTTCTGTTTCAGCTTTTCCGCGAATTCGGCCACTTCGGCTTTGCTGGCCGCGGGCCCGACGAGCATGCCGTATCCGCCTGACCCATGAACCTCTTTGACCACCAGTTCCGCGAGGTTTTCGAGAACATATTTTAACGTGTCCGGCTCGGAACAGCGAAATGTCTGCACGTTCTTCAAGATGGGCTTTTCGCCGGTGTAGAACTCAACAATATCGGGCATATAGGAATAGATCGCCTTGTCGTCCGCAATCCCTGTTCCGGGGGCATTTGCGATCGTGATGTTTCCGGCGCGGTAGACATCCATAATACCGGGTACGCCCAGCATGGATTCGGGGCGGAAATTGAGCGGGTCCAGATAGTCGTCGTCCACACGGCGGTATAAGACATCAATCACTTGATAGCCTTGGGTCGTGCGCATGGCGATATGGCCATCGATTACCTTTAGATCATGCCCTTCAACCAGTTCGACACCCATCTGGTCGGCTAAAAACGAGTGTTCAAAATAGGCCGAATTGTGGATGCCCGGCGTCAAAATCGCCACGGTGCAGTCGTCGCTGCAATTCACGGGTGCACAGGCGGCTAACGATCTGCGCAGGTTTTTAGGATAGTCGCTGACCGGCTGGACTTTGTTCTGGCTGAACAGTTCGGGAAACATTTGCAACATCGTTTCGCGGTTTTCCAGCATGTAGGACACGCCGGAAGGAGTGCGTGCATTATCCTCAAGCACGAAAAAATCATCTTCTCCGGTGCGCACGATATCCGTGCCTACGATGTGTGTGTAGACATTGCCCGGCGGGGTAAAGCCCATCATTTGCGGCAAGAAAGCGTCGTTCTTGGCGATCAGATCAATCGGAATTATTCCGGCGCGCAAGATTTCTTGACGGTTATATATATCGTGCAAAAACATATTGATTGCGCGCACGCGTTGTTCAATACCTTTGGACAGCTTGGTCCATTCACGGTTCGAAATGATACGCGGGATCAAATCAAACGGGATCAGCCGTTCCTGCGCTGCTTCTTGGCCGTAGACATTGAAGGTGATACCCGTTCGCCTAAAGAAGGCCTCTGCTTCTTTAGATTTTTTCGCGAGCCGGGAAGGGTCTTCGTTGGAAAACCACCTCTGATACTTATTATAAGGGTCACGTACGCCATCTGTTGCCAGCAGCATTTCGTCGAAGTGGTTTGTTTTTGATTTCATGGTTTGATCGTATCCAAAAAGTAGAGGACTGCAATGGGCGACCGAGATCACAGACGCGCGGCCAAAACGAGCGGGCAAAAATTAATCGACAGGTTAAAAAATGGGCAAGTGCGGGGCTGGATCGGCTGAAATTCCTGCCTTTGTTGCATTTTTCCTGACTTAAATGTCTACCGTCACAAGGCCGAACTTCATCTGGTGGGGACATCAGAGCCGGGTAAGGTGCCGCATCTTTGACCGTTTCGATCTGTCGGACACCGGTTCTGGTGCTATGCAAAGCAATGTCCATGATGGGCGCAAGGAGACAGCCAACATGTCAATCACAGCAAGCATCTACCACCTGACGCATTATAAGTACGATCGACCGGTAACGCTTGGCCCACAATCTATTCGGCTCCGGCCCGCTCCGCATTCACGCACACGGGTTATTTCGCACAGTTTGACGGTTTCGCCCTCGGCCCATTTTGTGAACCACCAACAAGACCCCTACGGGAATTGGCTGGCGCGGTTTGTGTTTCCTGAACCGGTGCGTGAATTCAAGATCGAAGTTGATTTGGTCGCTGACATGTCCGTCTATAACCCCTTTGATTTCTTTGTTGAGGACAGCGCCAAGACCTTTCCACTACGCTATGATGATGACATCGCGCCGGACCTGAGTATTTATCTGCGGACGGCCCCTGTGGGCCCGCTTTTGCAAAGGTTTTTGGCGTCGGTTCCGCGTTCACCGATGGTGACAATCGACTTTCTGGTGATGCTCAACAGCCGTTTGGCCAATGAGATCAACTACGAAATCCGTATGGAGCCCGGTGTGCAAACCGCCGAGGAAACTTTGGGTCGCGTTGCAGGATCTTGCCGCGACACCAGCTGGCTTTTGGTGCAGGTATTGCGCAACCTTGGCCTCGCGGCGCGGTTTGTGTCGGGCTATTTGATCCAGCTGAAACCGGACCTGATCGCGATTGATGGCCCCGCAGGCACCGATACTGATTTCACTGATTTGCACGCGTGGGTCGAAGTGTATTTGCCCGGCGCAGGCTGGGTTGGTCTTGATCCGACATCGGGGCTTTTGGCGGGTGAAAGCCATATCCCATTGGCTGCAACCCCTGACTACCGCCACGCGGCCCCCATTTCCGGTGTGGCAAGCGCGGCAGATGTCGAGTTTTCCTTCGACATGAAGGTGACACGCACCGCCGAACACCCACGCATCACCAAACCGTTTTCTGACACCGCTTGGGATGCTTTGAATTCATTGGGGCATGCGGTTGATAAACGTCTTGAAGCAGGCGATGTCCGCCTGACCATGGGCGGCGAACCGACGTTTGTGTCGATTGATGATTTCGAAAGTCCGGAATGGAACTCCGATGCTGTTGGCCCAACCAAAAGGGCGCTGGCCGACACCTTGATGCGCCGTTTGCAGGGGCATTTTTCCAAGGGTGGTTTGCTGCATTACGGTCAAGGGAAATGGTATCCCGGCGAAACGCTTCCACGTTGGACCTTCTCGCTGTATTGGCGCAAAGACGGGGTGCCGATTTGGCATGACCCTGACCTGTTGGCCCGCGAAGACACCAGCGAGGCAGTCGGCCCGCAAGATGCCCAAGCCTTGCTATCCGGGATTGCGGCCAGCCTGTCGGTGCCCGCGGAAAATGTGGTGCCTGCGTTTGAAGACCCTGCCGATTGGATCATCAAAGAGGGCAATTTGCCCGCCAACGTCACGCCCGAAAACTCCAAACTTGCCGACCCAGAAGAACGGGCGCGCATCGCTAAAGTGTTTGAGCGCGGGTTGAACACGCCGGCGGGCTACGTGTTGCCGGTGCAGCGCTGGCAGGCCCGCGCCTCAAGTCGTTGGATGTCGGAAGTCTGGAACATGCGTCGTGGCAAGGTGTTCCTTGTCGCGGGCGATAGCCCTGTAGGGTACCGCCTGCCGCTAGGCACCTTGCCGCATGTTCCCGAAAGCGATTATCCGTTTATCACGCCTCAAGATCCGACCGAGGCGCGCGCCCCTTTGCCTAAAGACCCGCCCAAAGCGGAGCGTCAGGAACCCAAACAGGCAATTGCGCACCAAACGGGCGCAAGCGTCGGTCAGGAACAGGTTGCGCAAACCCTAAGCGATTTGGATGGCCGTGTGCGCACCGCCATCTCGGTCGAGGCACGGGACGGGCGGCTTTGTGTTTTCCTGCCGCCGGTTGAAACGCTTGAGGACTATTTGGAGCTGATTGCAGCTGTCGAAGCCGCCGCGCGGGAAACCGGCCGCAAGGTCTTGATCGAAGGATATGCCCCGCCGCATGATCCGCGCGTTGAAGTGATGCGCATAGCCCCAGATCCCGGAGTGATTGAGGTCAATATTCATCCTGCGTCCAATTGGTCTGATTGTGTTGCCACCACGCAAGCTGTCTACGAGGAGGCCCGCCAGTGCCGTTTGGGCGCGGATAAATTCATGGTCGACGGGCGCCACACAGGTACAGGCGGCGGCAACCATGTTGTCGTCGGGGGCGCGACGCCTATTGACAGCCCGTTCTTGCGCCGTCCGGATCTGCTCAAAAGCTTGATCTTGTTTTGGCAACGCCACCCCAGCCTGTCCTATCTGTTTTCCGGCACATTTGTCGGCCCCACATCGCAGGCTCCGCGCATCGATGAAGCCCGTCATGATGTGCTTTATGAGCTTGAAATCGCGCTTGATCAGATCTGGCCCCCAACGGATGGCGCGGTGCCACCGCCTTGGCTGACTGACCGGTTGCTACGCAATGCGTTGATTGATGTGACCGGCAACACCCACCGTACCGAGATCTGCATCGACAAACTGTTTTCGCCCGATGGCCCAACAGGGCGCTTGGGCTTGGTTGAATTTCGCGGATTTGAGATGCCGCCAAATCCGCGCATGAGCTTGGCGCAACAGGTATTGTTGCGGGCGATCATTGCGCGCTGTTGGGAAAACCCGATCAGTGGCAACCTGACCCGTTGGGGCACCACTTTGCATGACCGTTTCATGCTACCCGCGTTTTTGTGGGAGGATTTCCTAGAGGTCTTGGGGGATTTGAAGGCCCATGATCTGGTGCTTGACCCTGCATGGTTCGAGGCGCAGGCCGAGTTCCGCTTTCCGTTCTGCGGAGAGGTCACTTATGAAGGGGCGACACTTGAGCTGCGCCAAGCCTTGGAGCCGTGGCATGTGATGGGCGAGACTGGTGCGATTGGCGGCACGGTCCGCTATACCGACAGTTCGTCCGAGCGGTTGCAGGTGACGCTGAAAGGGGCCAATCCAGATCGATATACGGTGACAGCCAACAGCCGTGTGGTGCCGCTGACTGCGACGCAAGCCAATGGCACGTTGGTGGGAGGCGTGCGTTTCAAGGCGTGGAAACCTCCGATGTCGTTGCATCCTGTGCTTGAAGTCGACGCGCCGTTGACGTTTGATATCTACGATACATGGACCGGAAAATCACTAGGCGGTTGCCGATACCATGTCGCGCACCCAGGGGGGCGCAATTTTGATACCTTCCCGGTCAACGGCAACGAGGCAGAGGCGCGGCGTTTGAGCAGATTTGAAAAACTGGGCCACACGGCAGGGGCTTATCAGCCTGCGCCAGAGAGGCCTCATCCGGAGTTTCCGATGACCCTTGATCTGCGCCGCAGACCCGGATTGTAACCCTGTGCAAAAAACCGCCCCCCAAACGAGCGATCAATCGCGCCCAGACGACTTGTTGTTGGCATATGCCAATTATGTTGCTGCGGGGGGCGCGCATTCGGATGAAATGCTGGGCACAGACGGGCTGGTAAAACCTGTCTGGGCTTCGTTTTTTGACCACCTTAGTCGCCTGACGCCCGAAGACTTGTCCTTTCGGTTCGCCCGAGGCGATCAATACCTGCGCGATGCTGGGGTTCTTTTCCGCCAATATGATGAAACCCTGTCGACAGAACGCGAATGGCCGCTGAGCCATATTCCGGTCATCCTGGATGAGGATGAGTGGAAAAGCATTTCTGCAGGTTTGATTGAACGCGCCGAGTTTTTGGAATTTGTACTGCGTGATTTCTATGGCGACAATACGCTTGTCAGCTCGGGGCAATTGCCTGCAACCTTGCTGAGCCAAAACCCCGCTTGGTTGCGACCAATGGTTGGCTTGGGCGGGGGGAGCGCGCATCTGCTCAATACCTTGTCGTTCGAAATCGGGCGGGGACCGGATGGAAGATGGTGGGTGATCAGCGATCTTGTCGAAGCGCCGTCAACTGCGGGTTTTGCGATCGAAAACCGCATCGCAATGAGCCGGGTTTTCCCGGGATTTTTGAACCACAGCAACATTCACCGGCTTGCCGGATTTTTTCGCAACTTCCAGCAAACATTGTTCGCGGTAAAGGGGCGGACAAAAGGTGAAATTGCCCTTTTGTCGCCCGGTCCGATGAACCAGAACTATCCTGAGCACACATATATTGCCCGCTACCTTGGTTTGCTTTTGGTCGAAGGCGAAGATCTGATCGTCCAAGACGGCAAAGCCATGGTTCGCACGGTTGATGCTGCCAAACCTATCAGCCTGCTCTGGAACCGGTTGCCAAGTACGATGTTCGATCCGCTAGAACTGGACCCTACCTCGATGTTGGGGGCTGCCGGTTTGGTGCAGGCGGTGCGCGATGGCGCGCTGAAAACCGTGAATATGGTTGGGGCAGGGGTGTTGGAAACCCGCGCCTTGATGGCCTTTTTGCCAAAAATTGCGAGGGCGCATCTTGGGCGCGGCTTGGCGCTTCCTAATATCGCAACATGGTGGTGCGGTCAGGAGGCGCAGCGCGATCATGTGTTGGCCCATAGTGAGCAAATGATGGTGGGCAATGCTTTTTCAACGCGCCCCTTGATGGCTGATCCCGCCACACTGACGATTGGCAATGGCCCAGACAATACTAGCGCTGACAGTCTGGAGAAAATGCTGCGCACCGCTGGCCGGGACTATGTTGGGCAAGAGGCGGTCACCTTGTCGACCACTCCGTCCTTTGAGAATGGTGAAATGGTTGCGCGGCCGATGTGTATTCGGATTTCACTGGGCCGCACGGCGGATGGTTGGGAGGTCATGCCAGGGGGCTACGCCCGTATCAGTGCTGGCGCGGATGCCAAAGCGATGGCCATGCAACAGGGGGGCAAAGTTGCTGACGTCTGGATCGCTAGCAAAACAAAGCTTCCTGCCAGCACCCTTTTGTCACAAGAAACGCAGGCGATCACGCGCCGGTCGACCCATGCCATTTTGCCAAGCCGTGCTGCGGATAACCTGTTCTGGCTTGGCCGCTATGTCGAAAGGTCGGAGCAGAACATGCGCCAGTGCCGTGCGTATTATGCGCGCATTTCTGATGGCGCGGACCACAATGATGCCATTCCGGCCTATATGCGCGCCCACCTCATGGACAATGTCGCCCCGAAGGCGCGCGATATCACGCAGCGCTTTGCTGAACCGCTTACCCTTGGCCTGCAATCGGCGTCACGGATAAACGACCGGTTTTCACCGGATGGGATGATGGCTTTGCGCGGTCTTGCAGGGCAAATTCAAGCGTTTCAAGGTCGATCATCTCTGATCGACGAAATCCCGGTCGAGATCAGCAGCCTTTTGCGTCAGACCACCGGTTTTTCGGGACTGGTGCATGAAAATATGTACCGGTCGGACGGCTGGCGATTTTTGAGCATTGGGGTGTCGTTGGAACGTGCGGCCAACATGTGTTCTGTTCTGGCGGCCTGTATCGGCAAGGATGCACCAACCGGTGCGCTGGATTTATCGCTTGAAATTGCGGACAGCGTGGGATCACACCGGTCGCGTTTTGTTGTTCTGGCGAACACTGCTTCTGTGGTTGATCTGCTTGGGCTTGATCTGCAAAACCCGCGCTCTATCCGGTATCATATATCGCGGACAAAAGATCATATTGCCCATTTACCGCGCCAAGATACCGGCCATCTTTTGTCCGAAGTGGCGCGCCAGACTTTGATGGTTGAAACGCAATTGGCGACAAGCCAGCCTGATGAAATCACACCCGAGGGGCTGATCCAAATGAGACAAGATATCTGGGATATTTCAAACGCCCTGAATGAGTATTATTTGGTTTAGACCATGAACTACAACATTCGCCTCACTATCACCCACTCCTACGAGCGGCCCGCCGCAAATGGCCGTCATCTGATCCGTGTTTTGCCAAAATCAATTGCTGGCAGACAGCAGCTTTCGAACCACCTTTTGGAGGTGTTTCCCGAGGCTGAGACCCGGACCGATTCCGTTGATTTCTTTGGCAACCGAACGACCACCTGCACGCACATTACACCGCATGATGATATGTCCATTCGGCTGGCCTGCCATGTTGAGATGCATCCCCCTCCGCCTTGGCGTGACGTATCACCGGACGCGGAAACTGTGTGCCAACAATGGCAAGCAAGCAGGGATCTCGGTCCGGAATCGCCAGTGCATTTCCTGGGCCCGACTTTGCGTTTGCCGCCGAATGCGGACATCGCCGCATTTGCGCGCGATCTACATGATCCCAGCGCCAGCGCCGCCAGCACTGTGATTACGATCGGTCAGGCTCTGTATGAGAAGATGGCGTTTGATGCCTCCGCGACCACTGTAGACACCAGCGCCGCTGAGGCGTTCAAGATAAAACGTGGTGTATGTCAGGACTTTAGCCACATTATGATTTCGGCTTTGCAGGCTTTGGGCATTCCGGCAGCCTATGTTAGTGGCTACCTGCGCACCTTGCCGCCCGAAGGCGGTGTCAAACTTGCCGGTGCAGATGCGATGCATGCATGGGTTCGGGCGTGGTGCGGAACCGAGATGGGCTGGATCGAATATGACCCGACCAATGCCACCCTTGTCAGCACCGACCATATCGTTGTCGGCTATGGGCGAGACTATTCAGATATTTCACCAGTCAGTGGTCATTTGCGATCGTCGGGCAGCCAGCGCAATACACAAGCGGTTGATGTCACGCTCCTCTAGAGACACCCATCATTACGGGTGTTAGCTGCGTTTATAACTTGGCAAGTGCATTAAGGCCGTGCGCAATGCATCGCCCCAGCCTTGGGAAATAGACTGATAATACGCGTCGTCCGTTTCAATGCGTGGCTGATCACTAACCGCAAAGCTGTCTGTTTCATAGACTTGCAGATCCAGCGGCAAGCCAACGGACAGGTTCGCCTTGATGGTTGAATCAAATGAAACCACCAAGAGCTTGATCGCATCCTCAAAGCTCATATCGGGCTCATAGGCGCGGACCAGGATCGGTTTCCCGTATTTGGCCTCGCCAATCTGGAAAAACGGCGTGTCGTCGGTCACTTCGATAAAGTTGCCTTCTGGGTAGATCAAAAACAACGTCGGATTACCGCCCGCAATCTGACCGCCGACAATCACGGATGCCGTGAATTTCGACGATCCGGTTTGACCGCCCGTGGCGCTGTTCTGGATCACTTCCTTTAGCGTCGCGCCAACCAATCTTGCGACCTGAAACATAGTGGGTTGCTCAAGGATCGTGGGGTTGCGTTCCGAAACCGTTTTGGACCGTTCTTCAAGCAAACTGATCAAGGCTTGGGTCGTGGCAAGATTGCCCGCGGTCATCAGTGTTATGGTCCGCTCGCCGGGGACATTCCACGTGAACATCTTTTTGGTGGTCGAAAAGTTGTCAACCCCGGCGTTGGTGCGCGTGTCCGACATGAAAACAAGGCCACTGTTCAAGCGAAGGCCAACACAATAGGTCATTTCAGAGATCCAGATCAGATAAGACACCGTGCGATATGCACGCAAGCTGTCTAGGATCGAATGCAGTTATATTCAATCAAGGAATGGGCGGCTTTTGAATATTAGCCCTAGGGGGGGCGGTGTCACGCGTCTGCGCGGCGCACATCAACGGATTGCTCTATCAGGTCCATCCATCCATAGGAGGTCAAAAAGGATGCATCCGAGGCATCGCGCCCGACACAAATACGAATGATTTCGGTGGGGATGGCCATACCAGTCGGGTCCACAATATACCACGCGTCCTCCAGATAGACCTCAACCACAGCGTGGAAATCCTGCGGCACCACATCGGGTGCATACACACTGACAAAGCGGGCGGGAATGCCGGCCGCCCGTGCCAACGATATCAGAACATGGGCGTAGTCGCGGCAAACCCCTGCTTGGCTGCCAAAACTGTCGGTTGCGCTGGTTCCAGCATGGCTTATGCCATTGTCATAGGTGAAGTTTGTGTAGATCCAGTGGCTCATGTTTTCAATCAAGTCACCGCCGGACATGTCGCGGAACTGAGAGGAGACAAAGTCCAAAAACAGTTCTGATTGGCAATAGCGGGAAGGCATTAGATATTTGACCACCTCGCTGGGGATCTCCACCCATGGGGTCTGGCCGAGGCCGTTCAGTGCAATGGCAGGGCGGGTGACTTCAACCAACGCGGTGTAGCGACATTCAAACCGGGGTCCGGCTTTGATCCACCGGCGCGTACCCATGCCCTCTTCTCCAGAGATTTCACGATGCACAGACACATAGTCCAAGGTAAGCTGTGCCTCGTGACACTGCTGGGCACCGTCCGAAAACGCTTCGACCTGTAGTAACAAATCGCAAGGCTGGGACGTAGCATACAAAAGGTGGGTCTGAATTGACAAAAGCACGACGTGATCCAAACAAGTGGAAGGAGAGCCAAACATGAGCTATCGCAGCCGGTCACGGTTCTGTCGATACAATACGCAAGCAGCGCATGGGTTTCTGATGGCAGCTGCACTTCGTGATGAACGTTTGGGCAGCTACGTGCCCGGCCATGCCAATCGCTAGGATACAAGATGATTGGATATATGGGGCTTTTTGCCTCGGCCTTGATTGCTGCAACGATATTGCCCATGCAATCCGAAGCAGTGCTGGTTGGTTTGTTGCTTGAGGGCAGCCGATCAGTCGGTGTCCTTCTTGTTGTCGCGACGGTTGGAAATGTGCTGGGATCAGTGATCAATTGGTATCTTGGTGGCTTTGCATTGCGCTTTCGGGGGAAATCATGGTTTCCGGCCTCGGATCAACAACTAAAACAGGCAGAAAACTGGTATCACCGGTATGGTCGCTGGTCGCTGCTAGGAAGCTGGCTTCCGGTTGTCGGGGACCCATTGACGGTTGTCGCCGGAATTTTGCGCGAACCGCTTTGGTCTTTCGTAATCCTTGTTACCTTGGCAAAAGCCACCCGGTACATATTGCTTGCGGCAGTCACTCTGGCCTGGCTTGATCAGAGCTAGACTATAGGGGCGCAGCTGGCTGGAAAGCAAAGCCCGTGCAGAAGTGGGCTGTTTCCATCCAGCATCAGACCTTCTATGTAAGCAAGACATCTGGAAAGGATATTCCATGCCTAAATCTAAAAAGCCGAAGGCAAAACGTCCTGGTGCAAACCCTGTCCAAAAGCCCGCTTGGTACCAAGCGCTAAACGGAAATGGCGGACAGCACAGTGATCGTCCGGTCAAAACTGGCAAGAAAGCCCAAAATAAATCGGGATAAGCGGCCAATTTGGTTAAGTGCAGCACATCAAAATGTGCTGCACTTTGCATTTTTGGGTGTTCGCGGCACCAATTGGATGCATTTCAGAAAAAAATGCCGTTTTAAATTCATTTCGTCTTATAGCCACTTGGACAGTTTGAAGATTAAAAACAGCGCAATCCCTGCGATCGCAGACCCTCCCGTTACAAACCAAAATGCCAGCGGTTCGGCCGTTCCGGGCATGCCAGCGACATTGATCCCGAACAAGCCGGTCAAAAACCCCAAGGGCAAGAAAATCGCGGCCACAACTGACAGAATATAGCTGTTCCGGCTTAGGGCATGGGTACGCTCTGCATCAATGAATTCCTGCAATGCGGCCAGTCTGTCCCGCGTTGCATCCAGTTCTTCAACAATTCGGCGTGTCTTATTGCTTGTTTCACGCAACTGAGCCAATTCGTCAGCCGAGAAAATCCAGTTCTCTTGGGCTGCGAGCGTGGCGACGGCTTCGCGTTGTGGATTGATGAACCGGCGCATCTTGATGACGGTTTGCCTTAGGTTTCCCAGTTGACCAAGGGCCAAGGCATCGCCTCCTAGAACGGTTTCCTCCAGCAGGTCTGTCTGATCTTCGAGCCCGAGTGAAATCGCCTCGATCCGGTGGGCAAGACCATGGGTTAATTCGGCCAGAAATAGTCCGACAGTCGCTGGTGCAACACCTTTGTCGGCGGATTGTCGGATAGCGTCGGCGGCCCAGACCTTGCGGGTTCGGGCAGTGACAACTGCGGACTTTGTCACCCACATACGCAAGGAAACCATGTCTTCCGGGTCGGAACCCGGGTTCAGGTTGACGGCCCGCAGATTCAGGATCAGCCCGTTGTCATGACGTTCGCACCTTGGGCGGGTTTCTTCTTGCCACAATGCCTTTGCCGCAATCTCTGGCAGATTTTCGGTGATCCAAGGCACGGTTTCGGGGTTGATTAAGTCAAGATGCAGCCAGCGGTATCCGGCAGCCAAGTCCAAATGAGGCCAGCTTTGCACGGTTTGTGTGACATTCCCGCCTTGAATGTCAAAAGCAGCGATAGGGCTAAGTTTGTGCGATGTCATGGATCCAGCCTTTGCAGCGAGCAATAGACTAAAACAACGCCTTTTTACCCGGTTGTACAAGTGCTCAGGGGCTGCATCACTTGATGATCGGACCCGTCAGAAACAGACTGTGGTGGCGACGTGTCAAACCCTGAGTCTAATACTGTTTCGCGTTGGATTGGGATGCAAGAAAGGAATTCTTGTATACAATATAGTTGACCTAGAGTGCAGTTTGTGGCAATGTGAGCTGGCTTAAGTCCAATCAAGGAGACCGCAACATGAGCTTGTTTGGGGATCTGATCTCAACCGTTTTTGAGCGTCGATATCTAAGTTCTTTGTCAGGGCAGTCTGATAAACGCCCTCCACAGGAGCTGGCGATTGATCTGCTGGGCAACCACGGAGAGGTGTCTGGTGGCACGCTGGCGACATTGATACTGGACCGTTATGCAGCAATGGATATCGACCAAAAACGAGCGTTTTTTGAGTTCATGACCCATGAGTTGGAAATTGACCCCGAGCAGGTCATTGCAACGCTTGAAGCCTATAAAGAAATGCCATCGAAAGGCAGTTATCTGGCATTTGCCGCAGCTTGTGAGCCGCGTCGTCAAGAGTTGGCACGGCGGTTGAATCAAGTGCCGGGCGCAACCGGTCAGTTGGTGGCAATGCGTAAGGATTTGCTTGGGCTGTTGCGTGACCACCCGGACCTTGCTCCGCTAGATGTCGATTTCAAACATCTGTTTTCATCTTGGTTCAATCGTGGCTTTTTGGTTTTGCGGCCCATTAACTGGTCCAGCCCAGCCGAAATTTTAGACAAGATCATTGCTTATGAAGCTGTGCATGCCATCGACAGCTGGGATGATTTGCGCCGGCGTTTACAGCCCGCCGACCGGCGATGCTATGGGCTTTTTCATCCTGCCATGGCGGATGAACCACTTATCTTTGTCGAGGTTGCCTTGACGCGCGGGGTTCCGAATTCGGTTCAAGTGTTGCTTGCAGACGGGCGAGATTCCATCACCGCACAAGAGGCAGATACGGCAGTTTTCTATTCAATTTCAAACTGTCAGGCGGGGTTGGCAGGGATTTCCTTTGGGAATTCATTGATCAAACAGGTTGTGTCTGATTTGTCGCGCGACCTGCCTGCTTTGTCCAACTTTGTGACATTGTCTCCGATTCCGGGGCTGAACCGATGGCTAGATGCAAATGCGCAGGCCAAACCGGACACGCCAGAAGGCGAACAGGCGGTCGCAGCACGGTATTTGCTGGAGGCAAAGCGTGCGGACGGCTTGCCCGTTGATCCGGTGGCGCGCTTTCATTTGGGCAACGGGGCGCAAGTCCACGCAGTTCATGCCGGTGCGGATATTTCAGAAAACGGAATGGCCCAATCGAACGGAGCCATGGTAAACTATCTCTATGATCCGTCCCAAATCACCAAAAATCATGAAAAATTCGCAACTGAAAAAACCGTCGTCGCGTCCTCGGAAGTCCGGGCGCTCAGTGCTTTGGCCGATAACGACAGCTAGGAGATGATGATGACCAACCCGTTATATGACACCCTGTTTGGGCAGCATCACGCCAAAACATCGCCCTTTTTACACCTGCCTGACGGATCGTCGATCAGCTACGCCGACTTTTTGGGAATGGCAGCACAATACGCAGGGCTCATGACCGAACTGGGGCTCGTGGCGGGGGATCGCCTTGCGGTTCAGATCGGAAAATCCCCTCAGGCGTTGGCTGTTTATGCCGCCTGTGCACAGGCGGGCGTCGTGTTTTTACCGCTTAACACCGCCTATACTGCGGGCGAAGTCCGCTATTTCGTTGAAAATAGTGGCGCGCGTCTACTGCTATGCGACCATTCCAATGCTGATGAGCTGCAATCCGTCGCGGACAGTTGCGGCGCTGTGCTGGAAACTTTGAACAGCGACGGCACAGGCAGCTTTCACGTCAAGGCGCAGGCCTTGCCAAACCGATTTGAAACGGTGTCCCGCGGCGAAGACGATCTGGCGGCCTTCCTCTACACGTCAGGGACAACCGGGCGGTCCAAAGGTGCGATGCTGACACAAGGCAACCTGCTTTCGAATGCGAAAACTCTGACGGAAGAATGGCAGTTCACCGACAAGGATGTCTTGCTGCACGCGTTGCCGATCTTTCACACGCATGGGCTTTTTGTGGCGTCTAACATCACGTTGTTGGCAGGCGGGCAGATGATCTTTCTGCCCAAATTCGATTTGGATCAGGTGATTGCCCAGTTGCCATCGGCGACTGCAATGATGGGTGTGCCGACCTTTTACACCCGTCTGCTGGGGGATGCGCGGTTCACCAAGGATCTTGCCCAGCACATGCGGTTGTTTGTGTCGGGCAGTGCACCATTGTTGTCGGAAACCCATATCCAGTTCGAAGAGCGCACAGGGCACCGCATTCTTGAGCGCTATGGAATGACAGAAACCAATATGAACACCTCCAACCCTTATTCGGGCGAACGGCGGGCTGGCACAGTTGGTTTTGCACTGCCGGGGACAGAGGTGAAAATCACGGATAGCAACACAGGCGAAACATTGCCCCAAGGCGAGATCGGCGAGATCGAAGTGCGCGGGCCAAATGTTTTCAAAGGTTACTGGCAAATGCCCGAAAAAACCGCAGAAGAGCTGCGCGAGGACGGGTTTTTTATCACTGGTGATCTTGGGCAATTTGATTCGGACGGGTATCTTACGATTGTAGGCCGCAACAAGGATCTGATTATTTCTGGGGGCTACAATATTTACCCCAAGGAAATCGAACTGTTGCTGGATGACGAGGATGGCGTTCTTGAAAGCGCGGTCATCGGTGTCCCGCATCCAGACTTTGGCGAAACTGTTGTTGGCATCTTGGTGGCAAGTGGCGATCAAGACCCTGATTTGGTGGCGATCAAGGCCAATATCGGCAAGTCCTTGGCACGGTTCAAACATCCGCAGCGTTTAATCGTATTGCCGGAACTGCCGCGCAACACGATGGGCAAAGTCCAAAAGAAAGCCCTGCGGGATCAATACGCAGATCTGTTCACCAGCTAGGTGGGACTGGCTTGGCGGCGTTGGCTACCAAGCCAGAACAACGAAAATGCCGACAAAAACCGCATAGCATAATACTGCGTAACGCAAGTTCCAGCGCCATGTGAGTGTCGTTGGGGCGATCCCCGAAGTGGCCGCGATCAAGAGCGTCGCTGTGGCATTGGGCGAGGCCAACATGCTGATCGCCCAACCCGCGCTAAGGGCAAAAACAATGTGGGTTGGCTCGGCTGGAAGCACCGGCAGTGTTTGGATAACTTGCCCCAAAAACACCACAAGCATGATGGGGCTGATTGCAACCTGTCCGCCCAGTGTGATGAGCAGTGGTAGGCAAGCCAAGAACACCCAGCCGGGCAGGGCGCTTAGGTCAATATGGTTGGAAATCTCTTCAATGGGCAGAACCTCGGCCAATGCGCGGCCGATAAACCCCGATAGGCCCAAGGCCATAGCGCTGCGGGTCAACCCGGCTGCATTGGCAGCCAGCAATGGTCCGAGCTTCCAAAGATGCTGACAAATTTCACTGACCTTGGGTGTTTGTAGCCCGAACCAAAAGATTGTGATGGCCGGGGCCACAAACATCAAAGCCAGTGCTGTGCTATATCCCGCAGAAAGTTGCAGCAGAACTGTTGATGTGATCAGTCCGAAGCAAACACACCCCACAATGCCTATCGCGCGCCAAGGCGGAATTGGCGCTTGCTTTGCAGCAGTCCGGCGGGGGGCGTTGCGCCATTCATAGCGATCATACATCCGGCCAAGCAACATCATCAAAAAGGCGGTGGCCAATCCCATGCCAAAGATCTGGCTCATGTTCACATCCGTAAACAGTGTCAGCAAAACGGCCTGACTGAGGGTCGTTGGTGCCCAAAGTAGTATCCACGAAAACCCGCGCAGCAAGGCTGAGAGTTGGCGGCGTTCAAGGTCCGGATCAGGCTTGGTCCCAGTTATGATGGCCCCTTTTTGAATAAGCGGAGCCATCAGGCTGACGGCTCCGAAATTTAAAAATACCCCAAGAACATGACCGCCCAGAGCTGTTGCGTAAAAGCGCCGCCCTGGTGGCTGAGATGTCAAGAAGCGGCCCACAGCCAAGATTGACCGTGACCGTTCAGCAGCAACCTTGAGCACCGTCAGCAATACAATAAAGGCCGCAAAAAAGGCCGCAAGATCGGCAGCGGCATTGAGATCTGCCGATCCTGGATTTGACATGGTCAAAATCAAGGCCAGAGTCGCGGCGACAGCTGCAAGCAACCATTCGCGAATGCTGCCATACCGCAGGCCAAACAGGCACAGCGTCACAAACAACCCCCGCGCCGCAGCCGAAGCAGTTGGGGCGTCATATGTCTTTGAAATTAAGACACATGTGGAGAGCGCTACCAAGAGAAGCGTCAAGCTGGAATTGAGCCATTTTGGCGGCGGCTTTGCGCTCATTTGGATAGGCCATATGATGAGAATATGCTATGATCTGCTATGGTACTAAGCGGGGAAAAACAATGCACATGAGCTTGATTCAAGGGGGCATTTTTTCGCAAGATGCCGCCATATATTGCACCGCGCAGTGGACGAAGTTGGCAAGCACAGCGGACGCTCACCCTGCGGGGCAGGGGACCATTGGTGAGGATGCCAATATGCCTGTGGGCAGTTTGGGCTTTGTCTTGTCGGATGTCCCTTTGGTCGGCGACGTGGTGATGGCCAGCCATCGTTTGGACATGCCTGCAAACGCCAGCCAGGTCTTGGTCCGGCTTGACGAGGTCTGTTTTCCCGTCGGGGCGGTTGCCCATCGGCATACCCATTGCGGACCTGGAATTCGGCATCTGGTACGTGGGTCGCTGCGGATCGAGGCGGATGATCATACTCAAGTCATGCAGGCCGGTGACAGTTGGTTCGAAGCGGCGCAATCGCCGGTTAGGGCAGTGGCCATGCAACGCCAAGGTGTCACCAGTTTTGTCCGTTGCATGGTTTTGCCGGTTGACTGGCAGGGCAAGTCTACGTTCGCTTTGATGGACGCCAAGGACGGCCAGTTGCCGCGTCTTCAAGTGACCCACCGCCACATTGATCACATTCTTCAACTCGACGCGGGATAGTGATCCGAAAGCGAAGAGGTCTTCCATTCCGGGTTTGGCTCTGCCGGTTCGGGAAAGGCCCCTGCTTGTTTGATCGCTTCGATTGCGCAGTATTCGTCTTTGTCAGACGTATCGCCGCTGATCCCCACTGCGCCTATGGTTATCCCGTCCTTTGTTTCGACCAAAACACCACCCGGAACGGGGATAAGCCGGCCATCCGATGCTGCCGCAAGGGAGGTTTGAAACACTGGGCGCTCTGACAAGCGGTCGCGGATCAGGCGGCTGGAAATTCCCATTCCCAACGCGCCCCAAGCTTTTCCAAAGGCGACGTCGTAACGCATGATGCCCGACCCGTCTTCGGACTGCATGGCAACCAGCCGCCCGCCCGCGTCCAGCGCCACAACAGTGAGCGGCAGTAAGCCCGCCTCCCGGCCCAAGGACAGGGCTTTGGTGACGATTGCATTGGCCATTTCCAGCGACAAAGAGGTTTGAAGGCGCATGTTATTTCCTAACTTAGTTTGCCACAGCCCAAAGACCGGACCACCATGCTTCGAAGTCGAAATTCGGCAACCATGTCACGATATCGGGGAATGCCAAAAGCATGGCAATGGTGATCACATCGGCGATAAAAAACAGCGCGACCCCGCGAAAGACCTGCCCAAGAGGAATGTCCGGTCGCACTCCGTTAACCACAAAACAGTTCAATCCGATTGGCGGGGTGATCAAGCAAATCTCGGCCATTTTAACAGCGATGATGCCAAACCAGATCGGATCAAAGCCAAGGGCCATGACCGCTGGGTAAACCACGGGCAAGGTCAGCAACAGCATGCCAATTGCGTCCATGAACATACCCAAGACGGCATAGCCCAGCAAAATGCAAATCATGATTGTCATGGGTTCTACATCGAGCCCGACGATCCACTCGGTAAAGCTGCCGGGGATACCGGAAAAGCCCAAGAAACGCACAAAGACCAAAACGCCCCAGATCAACGAAAAGATCATCACCGTCAGTTTGGCCGATTCCATCAAGGAGTCTTTGATTGATGACAACGGTGTGCCGCGGATCAAGGCCAGAACAAAAACCACAGACGCACCGAGCGCGCCCGCCTCGGTCGGGGTGGCCCAACCGCCGTAGATCGAGGTCATGATAATCAGAACAACAAGGAAAATCGGCGAAATTCCGGGTAAGGTTTCCATACGCTCACGCATGGAATAGGCCCGAACGCGCGGCGCTGCTTCGGGTTTGATCATGGCCCAAACGATGATGATCCCAGCGTAAACCAGTGCAGACACGATCCCTGGCAAAAAGCCGGCCAAGAGCAGTTTTCCAACGGATTGCTCAACGATAATGGCGTAGATCACCAAGATCGCAGACGGTGGGATCAAGGTTGCAAGTGTGCCTGCCGATGCCACGACACCTGCCGCCATTTTGCGATCGTAGCCATATTTTAGCATTTCAGGGATTGCGACACGTGAAAACACCGCCGCTGTTGCGGTCGATGCACCTGATACGGCCGCAAACCCTGCCGTCGCAAAGACCGTTGCCACAGCCAAACCACCCGGCAACCAGCCCAACCATTTGCGCGCTGCGTCAAACAATTGCTGTGTCATTCCAGCGTGGAATGCCAAAAAACCTATAAAAATGAACATCGGCAAGACGCTCAGTGCGTAGGTCGATGACTTTGAATGCGGGATCGTCCCGACGATGCCTGCAGCAGGACCCCAGCCCCGCAGCTCGACCAGCCCAAGCAGGCCAACAAAGGCAGCAGCGAAAACAACCCGAACGCCGAGGACAATCAGCAGCAACAGCAGGCCCAGTGTGATTATGCCGACCAAAAACGGATCGGACATTCCAATACCCAAAATCATGATGCGTCTCCGGATTTGGGGGTGTCGCCCATAACTTCGTGGATTTCGTCCTGCGCTTGTTCTGCCACGTCTTTGACGACGACAACGCCAGCTTTGGAACGGTCTGGATTGATCAACAATCGCAGTGTTCCTGCGAGCTGAATGGCCAGGCGGCAAAACCAGATGGAAAAGGCTGCCGGAACCAGAAGTTTGGATGGCCAAACCGGAAACTCGGCGTCAATTGTGGTATCCCCAAGGGTGTAGGCGCGCATAAAGTGGCCCCAGCTATAGTAAACCAATACTCCGATAATAAAGAGTGCTACCGCCGCGCCGAACGCTTCAACCAGCCAAAGTGACCTGCCTCTGAGCCTTCCGACCAGCATTTCCATACGGATGTGACTGCCCAGTCTTTGGCAATAAGCGGCCCCTAAAAAGGCCATGCTGGCCATCGAGAGTTCGACCAAATCGATATAACCGGTGATCGGGGTGTTGAAGACGGTGCGAAGTACGATCTGCAAGACGCCCAGTATCATCAAGGCCATAATGGCAAAAGCTGCGATCAGGTTGGCCATGTCTTCGAGCGGGATCAACAGTCGGTCAAATCGGCCAATAAGGCCATCAGAGGGTGCATCAGTCTGGGCCATCACACGTCCTTAGGTGAAGCAAGTGGGCAAAATCCAAAGGGCAAAGCTGCCCTTTGGAGTCGCATTTTTATTTGTTTGAAAAGGGCCGGCTTACTGGCTTGCTTTCGCGTCTTCTGCATATTGGAAGACCGCGTCAAACACGCCTTGTGCATCAAATTTGTCGGCGTTTGCAGCGATCCATGCATCCCACACCGGCTGGCCGGCAATCTTGCGGAATTCAGCAAGCTGTTCGTCGGAGTAGGTGATTTCGGTCATTGTTTCGCGGAAAACCGGCATGTTCTTTTCGTCTTGCGTTGCATAGGCCGCCTGTTCGACGTCCATGCCCATGTCGCGCAAATCCATCAGCAGGGTTTGATACTGCTCGGGCAGGGCTTCGTAGGCGGTTTTGTTCAAGACCCAGCCACATTCAGAGGTGCCCGGTGCAAGGTTGCCTGTGAACCAGTCTGCTTCGTCTGCGATGCCAAAGGACACATGCGCATAGGTGAACGGAAAGGCCGCTGCATCAACTGCGCCGCGTTGGAACGCGGTAGATGTTTCGCCTGCGGGCAAGGTTTGTTTAACAGCGCCCAGAACTTCCATTGCGCTGCCAAGACCGCCACCGGCGCGAACGCGCATGCCGGACCAATCCGACAGTTCGGTAGGCGCATCGCCTTTGCCTAGGATTTCATACTGCGGCAAAAGTCCGGACAGGTAGGGAAGAGCATTCCAGCGTTCCATGTCGGCAACAATTGCAGGATGCTCGAACATCCGCGAACGGACCACTTTGTCGATCGCCGGATCGCCAAGAGGCAGGAATGGAAGCGAGAACACCATCCAGGCCGGGTTTTTGCCGGGGTGGTAAAAGTTGCAAATGGCCGCGCCTTCAAAGGCGTTCAGTTGCAGACCATCCAGATTTTCGCGGGCTCCGGAAAGTTGACCACCGTAGAATACATTGATCTTGAAGTTTCCGCCTGTCGCCTCTTCGACACGGTCAGAAATCGCTTCGATACCAGCTGAAAGCGCGCGGGGGTTGCCCCACATCGACAAGCTCCAGTTTACTTCGGGCCCGTCCACTTCGGCCGCGTTGATCGCAGTCGAGGCCAAGAGCAACGTTGCCAGTATAGATTGCTTTTTGATCGTCGAAAATTTCATCCCATCCTCCCAGATGATGTGCGCGTGTTGGGGCGCTTATGTCTTCAGCCTAGATAAACTGGCACAAATTTCAAGAAATATCGATAAAAATAATTTATGACACTCAAAATCGGTTTTATGGAGGTGGGGCGCAAAAAGGATGCGCCGAAACGCAACCCTTTTTGAATGTGGGAAAATCTTAGATGTCGGCCAGTTGTGCTGTCAGGTATTCGCCAGTCAATCGGTAATGAGTGATCAGCCGGTCCGCAGCCAGAGCGCTGTCGCGTTGAACTGCGGCAGAGAGAATCTCTTCGTGTTCAGCAGGAATGTTGCGCGATTGGTAGGATTCGCTGCCCGCAGCCAAATACCGGTAGCGGATGTTCAGATCATACAGCTGGCTGCAATATTTAAGCAGCATAGGCGATCCGCAATTGTCCAGAAGCGCCATGTGAAAGGATTTATGAGCATCTTCAAAGGTTGCATCGCCGTTCGCAGCCAGTTTCTTCATTCTATGGTGGCTTAGGACCAGTGCATCTTCCCAATCGGAATCGGCCTTGTCCACGGACATGCGAACCGCCATGTCCTCAAGCGAGCATCGCAGCATCAAGATTTCTTCGAAATTGGACTGACTTGCGGGCGCGGCGCGAAATCCGCGCTGATCAATACGTTCGACCAGCATATCCGAGGTCAGCAGGCTCAGCGCCTCGCGTACGGGGGATGCGCCGGTGTTCAACATCATGCGCAGTTTTTCGATCTTAAGCTTGTCGCCGGCAGGAAGTTGGCCGGTCAAGATCATGTCCCGAATAGAAAGGTAGGCCCCTTGTGTGGCCGACGTTTCTTTTTGACCCCTATCGTTTTGAATGTTCATAAAACCAGTTTCCCAAAATTATCTAAGGTCCACTGATTTTGTGGACAGCCCAACAGACACCGAAAAAGAACCTTCGTTAATCATCCAGCGGCGTAACGTATAAGTCCGGGCTCCGCTAGCGTGCATCGGGTCTGATTCGGCGAGCGCGCGGGCATCCTCAAGACTGTCGGCACGGTAAACGATCATTCCAACGCCTTGCATGTGCGCACCGGTTTCATCCGACATTGGACCTGCAAACGCCAGTTGGCCCCGCTTTTCGAGGTCAGCCTGATAGGCCAGATGATCGGGCAGCGAATCCTTAACGTCTTCTGGTTTTTTTGCAGGCGTGCTGTGCGCAACATACAGTTCCAGCGCCAATGCCCCGCGGGATTTTGCCTCTGACTTATAGTCTGTCCAAGCCACCATGGATTTTCCCTTCAAAATTAAAAATATCGATATTTCTTGACACCAGAGGGTATAGTAGTCATTTTTTTTGTCAAACGAACAAGGAATGTGAAAATGAAATATCTGGTGGGTGAGACGGAAGCCGGCACAGCGGTCTTTGCGATCAATGGCGATGCGGCGGTAAATTTGACGGCCCTTGATGCCCGTGTCGGCAATGATTTGATGGGTTTGATCAATACACCCGATCTTGCAGCGTCGATGTCTGATGCAATCGCGGGCGCTCCGTCGGTACCGGTTGCCTCCATCGTGCCTGCCCTGCCTGTTGCAAATCCCGGGACGATTATTTGTCTTGGTCTTAATTATATCGATCACATCAAAGAGGGCGGCTACGAAGTTCCAGAGTATCCGGCGTTGTTCATGCGCAGCAAGAAGTCGATTATGGCGGCCGGTGCCCCAATGGTGCGCCCCACTGTTTCGGAAAAGCTCGATTACGAGGTCGAACTGATGGTGATTGTTGGCAAAGGGGGCCGCCATATTGCCGAAGAAGACGCCTTGGACCACGTGTTCGCTTACACTGTTTTGAACGACGGGTCGGTGCGGGATTATCAGCGTAAAACCCACCAGTGGACCCCCGGCAAGAACTTTGACAACACCGGAGCGATTGGCCCGATCTCAGTGACACCGGACGAATTGCCGGTTGGTGCTGTTGGCCTCAAAATCGAATCTCGTGTTGGCGACGAGATTCTTCAAAGCGCAAACACAGACGACATGATGTGGTCGGTTGCCAAAACAATCGCATTGATTTCGGTCTACACCACACTTGAGCCAGGTGATTACATCGCGATGGGAACCCCCCCCGGTGTTGGTCATGCGAAAACGCCACCACGTTGGCTGCGTCCGGGCGAAACTGTTGATGTCGAAGTCGAAGGAATCGGCATCTGCTCCAGCCCGATCGTTGATGAAAAGGATTTTGATGCCAAGGTGGCCGCACAATGAGCGCACCAACCGGCAAAGCTTTGGAAGAGGTTCGCGCAAAGGCTCAGGCCGATGTGCGGGCGCTTCGGAAACGCGTTGATCATTTGGACAATGATGCCATTGATCTGATTTTGCGTCAGGCGCGGTCCCATTATGCGTGGACGGACAAGCCCGTCACAGACGAGATTATCCACGAGTTGTATGAGATTACCGCCGGTGGACCGACCAGCATGAACACTTGCCCGGCGCGATTTGTGTTTGTCCGCTCGCAAGAGGGCAAAGAACGGCTGGCCAAATCGCTTAAACCGGCCAATGTTCCCAAAGTTATGGGCGCACCAGTCAGCGTGATCATTGCGCATGATCTGAACTTTTGGACAGAACTGCCGTTCTTGTTCCCGCACGAAGACCGCCGTCCGCATTTTGAAGGCAAAGCCGAACATGCAGAGGTTACTGCCTTTCGGAACGGCACTTTGCAGGGGGGCTATTTCATGATTGCCGCCCGTGCTTTGGGGTTGGACGTCGGTCCAATTTCCGGCTTTTCAAATGAAATCGCGGATGCGGAATTTTTCGCGGGCACCAGCCTGAAATCCAACTTCTTGTGCAACATCGGTTATGCAGACGAGACAGCTTTGTTCCAAAAGCTGCCACGTTTTGCCTTTGACCAAGTTTGCAGTTTCGCGTGAGGGCATTCTGATGGCAGTCAAAATGAAAACCGTCGTTACCTATCGGATGAAGGCAGACTGCCCGAGCCATGCGCGGACAGAAGTCGCCATTCGGGATCTGACCTGCATCGTTGACGAACCGGTTGAACGCGGCGGCACCAACTTAGGGGCTTCGCCGACTGAAACGGCGATTGCATCGTTAATCGCATGCACAAACGTTATCGGGCACAAATGCGCGAAACGTTTGGGAATCGATGTCGGAACACTGACAATCGATACTGCCGCACAGTTCGATCGCCGCGGCGTGCTTATGGAAGAAGAAATCGACCTACCGTTCCCAAGCATCACGCTGACGGTGCGTTCGGATGGGCCTGCAACAGCTGAAGATATTGCTTTGGTCGGTGAGGAGACCGCCAAATATTGCGCGATAGCAAAGCTGTTCAAGGCCGCCGGTAGCGATCTGACGGTCAACTGGATCAAGGTCGAATAATACAAGCAGACAACAAATAGACATCTAAGGGAGGAAACAGATGACACATTGGACAAAAGGACTTGCCCTGAGCGCGCTTATGGCCTGCACAGCGGTTCCGGCCATGGCGACCGAGACGATCTCGGCGGTGGTGATTGATGGTTATCCGGCGCGTGCGCTTTGGGTGAAAGAGTTTACAAACTTCTTTATCCCCGAAGTCGACAAGCGCCTTGCCGAAACCGGCAACTACGCCATGGATTGGCAAGAAAGCTATGGCGGATCTATCGTCAAACCCAAAGGCGTTCTTGAAGGGGTTCAACTGGGACTTGGCGACATTGGCATTGTGACGACGATCTTCCATTCGTCCAAGCTTCCGAGTCAGGGCATCGCGGCAGTGACACCTTTCGTGTCCACCGATGCGCGCGCTGTCGCAAAAGCGGTTGACGAAATCGCCCGCGAATTCCCTGCCATGCAAAATGAATTTGCCAAGCAAAATCAGGTCTATCTGGCCACTGGCGTGGTGCTTGATACTTATCAGGTCTTCTCGACCAAAGAAGTCGCTTCCGTATCTGATCTCGAAGGCTTCAAAATCGCTGGTGCGGGTATGAACCTGCGCTATCTTGAAGGCATCGATGGTGCTGCAGGCGTGCGCGGCGGCCTGACAGACTTCTACAACATGTTGCAAACCGGACTGGTTGATGCGGCCCAACTTTGGCCAGAAGCGGCTGCAACGTTCAAAATCTCTGAAGTTGCTCCCTACATGTTGCGAGCCGATCTGGGCGCTGTGAACTCCAAGACAATCACCGTGAATGCGGACTACTGGAAGAAGTTGCCTGACGAAGTCAAAGAGACCCTGCAGGCTGTCGCTTTGGACTACCGTGATCATCTTGCCGGAATGGCAATGGACCGCGCTGCCGCTGCAGCCGACGCCTATGTCGCCGCTGGCGGAACAATCGTCGAAGTCTCGGCCGAGGATCGCGCGGCTTGGGCCAACGCCATGCCAAATATTGCGCAAGAATGGGCCAAAACCCTGAATGACGCAGGTGAGCAAGGCACAGAAATGCTGGCCGCATACTTGGGCAAACTAGAAGCTGCAGGCCACACTGGCGTGCGTGACTGGACACAAGAGTAACCGCACCTAAAGGGAGGTCAGTATCATGTTCAAGACCGCTGTTGCTGGCCTTTCAAAGGTCGCGAACGCCGCGGCAATCGCCGCCAATGCCTTGGGAACACTTGTTGTTCTGGCCTTGGTTCTGGTTGTAAATTACGATGTCGTGGCGCGGGGCGTGTTCAGCGCCCCATTCCGCGGTGCTTATGAAGTGGTGCAGTTTTCGGTCGTGTTGATCGTCTTTTTGCAGCTTCCTGATGTTGTGCGCGTTGATCGCTTGACCCGCTCTGACGGGTTCCTCAACGTCCTGCATCACCGCCGTCCTGGATTAACCGCCAGTATACGCCGGATCATCAATGCGATCTCGGCGATCTTTATGGCACTCATTGCCTATATCGTCTGGCCCGAGTTCATCGAAATGTATCACACCAAAGACTACTTTGGCGTGCCGGGCATCTTTACCGCGCCTTGGTGGCCGATCAAGCTGGTGATCGCGGCCAGTGCTACTTTGTGTAGCCTTATGTTCGCTCTCAAAGTCATCTCTGCCCAAGACCGCCCGCACCTTATCCGAGCCCCTGAACATGACGAGCCCAAGACATGACTCCCATTGAAATTGGCCTGATTTCGGTCATTGCCATCGTCTTTTTGATCTATGCGGGTGTCTATATCCCGATTGCGTTGGGCACAGTGTCCTTCATATCGATCTGGTTGATGCGCGACAATTTTACCTTGGCCCTGAACCTGCTCAAGGTTGCCGTGGGCGACAGCGCCATGGAATACAGCTTTGCCACTATCCCGTTATTTACCTTTATGGGGCTCATAGTCTCGAAGGCGGGACTTGGGCGCGATATCTACGAAGTCATGACCATGCGGTTCCGTAAGGTCAAAGGCGGCATTGGTATGGCCACGGTTGGTGCCAACGCAGTGTTCGCCGCTGTGACTGGATCGTCGATCGCTTCGGCATCAGTCTTTACCAAAGTGTCGGTTCCGCAGATGATCGCCCAAGATTACAACCCGCGCTTTGCGGTTGGCGTTGTGGCAGGCAGCTCAGTTCTGGGAATGATTATTCCGCCCTCGGCGATGTTGATCATCTACTCTTTTGTCGCCGAACAGTCGGTCGGGGATATGTTCCTTGCTGGTGTCATTCCCGGCATGATGCTGGCCGTTGCCTATGTCGGCGCGATCTGGTTCATGGGCCGCTTTACCCCCGGTTTTGTCGGCGGGCGTCCTGCCGAAGACTATGAATTGATGTCGGGCCGTGAAATCGCCTCCAAAACCTTGCCGACCCTTGGATTGATCACCGTTGTTCTTGGCGGGATCTATACCGGCTGGCTCACAGCGGTTGAAGCCGGTGCCACCGGAGCCTTGGTTGCCTTGGTTATTGCACTGGTCCGGAGATCCATGTCGCTCAAAGGGTTCTGGGAGGCACTGCTTGAGACCGGTCATATCACGGCCGCGATCTTGTTCCTGATCACTGCAGCCTCGATCTATAGCCGGATGCTGGGCCTTGCTGGCCTGCCCAACCAGCTACAAGACATGTTGGCGGGCAATCAGTCATCCTTCTTTATGATCATGGTCATCTATGTCGTCATGATGCTGTTCCTTGGCACATTGTTGGACACCGCATCGATCATTCTGATCGTGGTTCCGCTGTTCCTGCCTTTGGTCGAAGCGATGGATTTGTCGCTAATCTGGTTTGGCATCATCACCGTTGTTGGCGCGGAAATCGGACTACTGACACCGCCGCTTGGAATATCTTGCTTTGTGATCAAATCGACCCTGAACGATGACCGGATCTCGCTCAAAGATGTGTTTATGGGGGCGCTGCCCTTTGCCTTTGTCATGCTGATCGTTCTGATCATCCTGATCCGCTTCCCGTCACTCAGCCTTGCAATACTGAACTAGGAGACGTTGCCATGCGCGATGTAACTGCCGAAAACATCACCGAAGTCTTCACCGGATACTTTGGCGAAGACACCGATCCGCGTACCCGTGAAATCATGATCTCGCTTGCCCAGCATTTGCATGACTTCACCCGCGAAGTGAACTTGACCCATGATGAATGGCGCAAAGGTCTGGCGATGCTGGAACATGCGGGGCGGATCACAACGCCTGAACGCAACGAATTTGTGCTGTTCTCTGATGTGTTGGGCCTGTCGTCGCTGGTCGATATGATTCACAGCAATCCCGAAGCGACCAGTTCGTCGGTGCTTGGGCCTTTCCATGTGTCCAACCCTCCGCCATTGGCGATTGGCGGCGACATGAAGCGTGACTTCGAAGGACCGGTTTTGCTGGTCGAAGGTCAGGTGCGCGACGTTGATGGAACCCCGATTGCAAACGCGCAGATCGACATTTGGCAAACGGCCCCCAACGGCATGTATTCCAGCCAAGACCCCGGTCAGGACATTCATTCGTTCCACGGATTGATGACGGCGGATGGAAACGGCGATTTCTCTTTCACCACTGTGCGTCCGGTCAGCTACACCGTACCGTCTGATGGTCCGGTTGGTGAATTGCTGGACGCGGCTGGCCGCCATCCTTGGCGCCCGTCGCATCTGCATTATATAGTCACCGCACCGGGCTATAACAGCTTGGTGACTGAGGTGTTCCCCGATGATGATCCCTATCTGGACGAAGACACCGTGTTTGGTGTGCGCAAGGATCTGGTCATGACCTATGAGACACGCAAACCAGAAGAATTTCCTGACGGTTTAGCGCTGTCTGGCACGGTCAACGATCCGTTTTTGTATGTGAAATTTGATCTGATTTTAGCCAAAGGCAGCCTTTGATAGGCGCACACAGGACTTGGTTCAGATTCGGCGGGCCCCCATCTCAGGCGATGGGGGCCCGTTTTCGTATCAGCGTTTCTGAAAGGCGATCATAAGCAGTGCCAAACAGGACGATCCAACCATCAGCAAAAGCGACACGGCATTCAACAAAGGGGTGGACCCCTCTTTGAGGCGGTCGAACATGGCAATGGTCAGTGGTGCATCTGATCCCACCAGCATGAGCGTGGTGTTGAAGTTCTCAAAGCTCATAAGGAAGGCCACAACAAAGGCCCCGATCATCGCGGGTGCCAAATAGGGCAGGGTGATCGTGCCGATAGCAGCCATACGGCTTGCCCCAAGGTTCAGCGCGGCTTCCTCTAGCGTACGGTCAAACTTTTGCAGACGGGCCCCGATCACCAATGTTGCGATGGTGGTGATGAAAGAAAACTGCCCCAAGACAACCAGCCAAAGACCGGGGCGCAATGCCTCTACATCCCAGCCAAACCCATCCCAAAGGCCGTTGGCAACGCGGCTGGTTGAGACAAGGATAGAAATGCCCAATACGATGCCGGGAATGACCAAAGGCAGCAACATCAGCACATATAAAATGCTTTGACCGCGGAATTTGTACCGGTTGAACAAGAATGCATTCGACAAGCCGACACAGATCGACAGGGCGGATACACAAAGCGCCACAAACACTGACGTGCCAATTGCGCGCAGGATTGAACGCTCGTGAAAAACACCGATCATCGGACGTTCGGACCCGAAAAACCAGTTCCATGTAAAGCCTTCCCAAGGCAGGGACGGGAACTGGCTGTCGTTAAAGGCAAAACCGGCGACGACGATCAGCGGTAGCGCGAGAAACACAAAAAATAGAGTGACATAGGCTGCGTAGCTGACGGTCAAAAATTTGGATTGAGGGATTGAAGGGATCATAGTGCTTCTCCTTACCCCATTGTCTTTTCAAGCGATTGTCCGGTCAGCCGAAGCATGCCCCAGACGATCACAGAGGAAAGGATCAGCAACAAGAAGCCAAAGGCCGCGCCCAGCTCCCAGTTGAACCGGACGATGAATTGCGAATAGATCAGTTCGGTAAACCAAAGGCTCTCTTTGCCGCCCAGCATGGTCGGGGTCAGGTAGTTGCCAAGGCACAGCATGAAAACCACGATGCAACCCGATACGATACCGGGCATGGCATGTGGAATGATGATTTCGCGCAAAACGCTTAGCCCGTTGCCGCCCAGATCATAGCCTGCTTCGACCACCTCATCCGCAAGACTTTCAAGTGTTGTGACCAGTGGCACCACCATGAACAGCATCGACGTATAGACAAGCCCAACCATGATTGCAGCATCGTTGTACAGCATCTCAACCGGTCCTGAGGCAAGGCCGACGGATTGCAAAAGGTTCGAGATAATGCCGGTTTCACGCAGCAAGATCATCCAGCCGAAGGTGCGTACCAGCTCTGACACCCAAAAGGGCACAAGACATAGCAAAAACAACGCGGATTGTGTGCGGCCTTTGACCATTTTAGCGATGTAATAGGACACGGGAAACGCGATGAGCAGTGTAATAACTGTCGCCACTACAGACATCACGGCGGTGCGCAAAAAGGTCCACATATAGAGCGGTTCGTTGATAAACGTCAGATAGTTGGCCAGACTGATGTCATATTTTCCAACCCCAACCCGTTCGCGCAACGACACCAAAAACAGATCGATATGGGGGATGAAAATCAATAGCGAAAGCCACAACAATAACGGCGTCAAAAGTAGGGCCAATCCAAACTTGGCATCGCGGCGCATTTACACGCCCCCCGCAAAGCAATTGGCCTGATCGCTGGACCAGCCGATGTGGACTTCGGCCCCTTTGGTCAGGGAGGCGAATTCGCCAGACTGGGGCAGATTGACCTCGACTTCCTCACCGCCCTCAGCACCTTGAACCAGCACGCGGCTGGCGGCACCGTTGAAGAGTAGGGACGTCACATGACCCGATATCCGGTTGTCGAAACTGGCCAGTTCGGTCGCGTTGTGCGCGATGCGAATGGCTTCGGGGCGTACAAAGGCATCTGCTTGATCGCCAATGCTCAAGGCCCGTTGATGCGTGGCACCGCGCAGGGTCAACCCGCTGCTGGTTTGCACCTCAACATGGTCTCCGTTTTGCTTGGTGACGCGGCCGTTCCAGCGATTGCTGTCACCCACAAAGCCAGCCACAAAAGCGGTGTCGGGTCGGTAATACAAATCGCGGGCACTGCCCATCTGTTCAAACCGGCCTTCATTCATTACCGCAATATTGTCGGACATCACCAAGGCCTCGGATTGGTCATGGGTGATATACACAAAGGTGGTGTCAAAGGCGGCTTGCAGCGATTTCAGCTCAACCTTCATCCGTTCGCGCAGTTTCAGATCCAGCGCGCCAAGCGGTTCGTCCAGCAGCAAAACATCCGGTTCCAACACCATACAGCGGGCAATGGCCACGCGCTGTTTTTGTCCGCCTGACAGTTCATCGACTTTGCGGTGCCCAATGCCCGGAAGGCCGATGCGCTCCAAGGCTTCGCCAACTTTGCGGGTGATCTCCTCTTTGGGCAGGCCAGCGCGGCGCAACCCATAGCCAATGTTCGCTTCGATATTCATCATCGGGAACAGCGCCAGATGCTGGAACACCATGTTCACAGGGCGTTTGTTCGGCGGCACATTCAGCACCGATTTCCCTTTGATCTGGATGTCGCCGCTTGTGGGTTCCAAGAATCCGGCAATCATCCGCATGATCGTGGTTTTACCGCAGCCTGACGGCCCCAAAATCGAAAAGAAAGACCCCGGCGGTACCGAAAAGGAAACATTGTCAACGGCGGTGGTATCGTCAAACCGTTTGGTCAAATCGGTGCAATGCAGGTCGGGTGTCATACAGGGTCCTTGAAATAAAGATGCGCCCGCCAACGAGGGGCGGGCGCGTTTTGTACCAAAACAGGGTTTACTTGGCCGCTTTTACACGATCCAGAACACCGCCTTCGATGGCTTCAAGACCGGCTGGAACCGGTGGATACCACTTGATGTTGTCGATCGCTTCGGCAGGGAAGCTGGCCTGATAGCGTGCTTTAAGATCGGCAGACGCAAATTCATCCGCACCTTGGGACGCGGTGAAGTTGCCCGCTGCGGCTGTGATCATTGCGGCCACTTCGGGCTGCATCACAAAGTTGATCCATGCATAGGCCGCATCATCTGCTTTGCCTTTGGCGGGCAGAACAAATGTATCGACCCAGCCCAAAGCGCCAGCGGCAGGAGCCACAAAGGTGATGTCAGGCTTGTCTGCATTCAGCTTCCAGCCGCCAGTATCCCACGCCATCGAGGCCACAACTTCGCCAGAGCGCAGAAGGCCCATCAGCTCATCGCCGCCGCCCCAGTAGGTTTTCACACCGGGCTTACATTCGATCAGTTTTGCCTCAACCTGACCCATGATGTCTGTATAGGCCGCTTCGTCGCCATAGGCTGCAAACGGGTCAAGACCCATCGAGAAAGCGAAACCGATCAGGGTCGGGCGCTTCAGGCGATAGGACACTTTGCCCGCAACGTCGGGGCTGCAAAGATCGGTGTAGTCTTTGACCATACCGGCCATCGCTGTGTCGACAACCAGACCGCTGGTGCCCCAAACATGGGGGACGCCATAAACCGCGTCACCGACCATGGTGTTGCCTTTGGTGGCCTCAAGCATCGACGGGATGAACAAAGATGTATCGATTTTGGACATGTCCATCGGCTTGTAGATGCCGAATTCGGCCTGTGGACCGGCAATGCGGTCTTGGCTGGGCTGGGCCAAATCAAAGCCGCCGCCGCCGGTGGCGCGCAGCTTGGCAATCATTTCTTCGTTGTTGGATTTGGTCACTTCAACGGTGTGGCCAGTCATGTCTTCGAATTTCGCAACGACATCTTCAGGCGCATATCCGCCCCAAGTCAGCAAGCGAAGGGTATCCGCAGACGCAGCGGTTGCACCGGCAATAACGGCAAAAGCAACAGCGCTAGAAAGCATAAGTGATTGTTTTTTCATAATCTTGTCCCTGTTGAGGCACATCGGAAGATGCATCGCCGAAGTGTGGATGCCTTTTATCATTTGGTCAAATAAAAACCGGCCCTGTCACAGAAGTTTCAAGGTTCACCGCCGACTTATCGGGGAAAACCCTGCGGGACGCCTGCATTTTTGGCCATCGTGTGATTTAAGAGCCAAAATTCATATCGGTAAAGACATCTGCGCCTTGATCCGTGTCTGGGCAATCTGTTCAAAGCTTTGGCGGAGCCGCTCTTCAGCCAACATCACAACTTGGGCCGAGGCGCGCGCATCTTCGCCGGCGTCGTGGTGTTTGAAGCTCAGGTTTAACGCCGTTTTCAAATGTCCAAGCCCGTGGCCGCCATTGCCCTTAAACTCTGGCCAAGCTTGCCGGGCGATTTTGACGCTGTCGCTCCAACTCAGGTCAGGTGAGGGCAAGCGATAGGCCTTGCAAGCCGCGCCGATGGCGTTTTTGTCGAAATTGCTATGCTGGACTAAATGGTAAGGCGTTAAAAAGGGCAACAACGCGGACCAGACTTCGGGGAAGCTCGGGGCCTGTGCGACGGTTTCGGGCCCAATGCCATGCAGTTGCACGTTGAAGGGTGCAAAGGCTGTTTCGGGGTTCACATAGGTTGTGTAGCTGTGGATGGAGTTGCTGTGATCAACACAGGCCAAGCCTATTTGGCAGATGCTTGCGCTGGATCCGCTGGCCGTTTCAACGTCCAGCGCGATAAAGCGAAAAGGGCCTTTGGGCAGGTGTTGGTGCATATATCTCATAGGTTGGGGTGGGTTTGCGTTGCGTCTTTGTTACCCGTCTTGGGGCGGTGACAGCAACCCTAGCATGGTGCGAAAGGTTTGCTGCTGGTCAGGTGGCAGTGGTGCAAGAACACGCTTTTCGACCGCTGCAACGTGCACATATCCTGCTGCAAGGCGATCTTGCCCTGCTGGTAACAAGCGCAGGGATTTGCTGCGCCGGTCGACTGGCATATTGCGACGTTCCAATAAACCTTGGTGCACCAGCCGGTCCACCATGCGGCCAAAGGTGCTGACATCCACCGCCAGTTGCTCGGCGTAGTCGCGCTGGCACAAGCCCGGGTGAACGGACAGGCGGATCAGCAACGAAAATTCCCGCAGCGGCAGATTTATGTCGCAAAGTGCTTCGCTGGTCTCGGTCTCGATCCGGCGGGCAAGGTGATGCAACAAACTGCCGATCGGCAAAGGCATGGGCTGTGCGATTTTTGATGTCTTCATTTGCGCACCGTTCCCCTTGGGATGTGATTAATTGATATAATATCAAATGACAGTATTTTGAGTGGCATCACAGTTCAACCTGATTGTTAGGGTGGTTTAGTCCCGCCCAAGGAGCCCACAATGAAATACCTGAGATCAGCCCGATCCCGCGGCCACGCCAACTTTGGTTGGCTCAATAGCAAACACAGCTTTTCCTTTGGTCAATACCATGACCCGGCGCATATGGGGTTCGGCAGTTTGCGGGTGATAAATGATGATCAAGTTACCGCAGGCCGGGGATTTGACACTCACCCTCATGCCAATATGGAAATCATGACTTATGTGACCAAAGGTGCGCTAGAGCATCGCGATTCCATGGGCAAAGCATCAATCATCAAGCCCGGAGATCTGCAAGTGATGAGCGCAGGCACAGGGGTTAGTCATAGCGAATTCAATGCGTCGCAAACCGATCCGGTGCATTTCCTGCAAATCTGGGTGGTGCCAGAAACGCAGGGTTTAAAGCCCAGTTACGATCAAAGGCACTTTGACGATTTGGGCGGGAAATTGCGCCTACTGGCTTCGCGCGGGGGGCGGGGCGGGTCCCTGACCGTGCATCAAGATATTGACCTCTATGCCAGCCATCTGGAGGCAAACGAGACCGCCAACCTACCGCTTCGCGAAGGGCGTGGGGTTTGGGTGCAGCTGGTCAAAGGGGCTTTGGTGGTCAATGATCAGGTAATGCAACCGGGGGATGGCCTTGCCCTGGCCGAAGAAACCCACGTCGCCATCAGTGCCACCCAGGACGCTGAATTTCTACTGTTTGATTTGGCCCTATAGGAGAGCATGATGAGTTGGAACCCTGCGATTGAGCCGCATTGCCCGCAGACTGCGGATGTCGATGCCATTGAAACATTGATCATTCCACGTGCCCGCGATTTGGGTGGATTTGAAGTGCGCCGCGCTTTACCGTCTGCCAAGCGGCAGATGGTGGGGCCGTTTATCTTCTTTGATCAAATGGGGCCGGCCGAGTTTTTGACTGACGGGGGCATCGACGTACGCCCGCATCCTCATATCGGCATCTCGACGGTGACATACCTGTATCAAGGTGAATTTGAACATCGTGACAGCACAGGTGCGCATCAGCTGATCTACCCGGGTGAGGTGAATCTGATGACCGCAGGGCAGGGCGTCACCCATTCCGAACGCACCAGTGAAAAAACCCGCGCGGGACGCAACGCATTGTTTGGCGTGCAAACATGGATTGCCTTGCCGGATGAGCATGAGGAAACCGAAGCCGCCTTTGAACACCACGGTCAAGACGCGCTACCGTTTTTGCAAGGGGAAGGCAAAGAGGTGCGTTTGATCCTTGGCACCGCATGGGGTGAAAAAGCCCCCGCGAACACCTATTCCGAGATGTTCTACGCCGATGCAGTGCTTGCGGCGGGGGCAAAAATCCCGCTGCCTGACGACCATGAGGATCGCGGCATATATGTCGTGCAAGGGACGATCGAGGTCGCAGGGCAAAGCTTTGCGGCGGGTCAAATGATGGTGTTTCGCCCCGGTGACGCAATCACGGTTGCGGCTGGAGAGGCTGGCGCTCGTTTGATGCTTTTGGGCGGCGCGACATTGAACGGTCCGCGTCACATCTGGTGGAACTTTGTGGCCTCCTCTAAGGAGAGGATAGACGCGGCCAAGGAATCCTGGGCGGCTGGGGATTGGGAAAACGGCCGCTTTCACTTACCGCCCGGTGATGACCAAGAGTTTATTCCGCTGCCCAAGTGATGTTGCCAGTTGTGCCAGTCTTGTTTTGAGCGGCCGTGCTTTGTAGTGTGAGGAGGGCCTTTGGTGCCCTTTAGTAGGGACATGTTTTGAACAAAGCGTTTTCAGTACCACCGCCCGCACTTGGCCGTCATCTGCTTGTCGATTTCTGGGAAGCGGGTCAATTGGTCGATCCGGCTCCGCTAAGGCCGGTGTTGGAGCAGGCGGCACAATCCGCAGGCGCGGTGGTGCTAGAGGTGAAGTTGCATGATTTTGGCGATCGGGCGGGGTTTACCGGTGTGGCGCTTTTGGCGGAATCGCATATTTCAATCCACACTTGGCCCGAACATGGCTATGCCGCGATTGACGTTTTTATGTGCGGGGATTGCGATCCGATGGCCAGTATCAATGTGCTGCGCCGGTATTTTGCCCCCCGACACGAAGACCTTCAGGAATTGAAACGCGGCACCCTGATCACTTCAAAACCCTAACGTTGCTCCAGCGAGCTTTCCCAGTTCTTCAAGAAGCTGGCCCGTTTAAGCTGGTCCAGAAACACAAGTAACCCCGGTCCAAAGCGAATGGGCCGCAGGGCTGTGTTGGATTGAAACAAAGCGCTGTCGATTGCAGGCAATCCGGTTGCGTCGATGAGATCGGGCCGCTGATTGTAGGCCAGTAAAAAGTCAATCATAGCCTGCGCGCCTTGTTCGTTTTGAACGGTGGCAGGGATTAGGGCAGTGCGCGACATAACATTGGTGAAATCGCTCATCTCAACGATTTGAAACCCCGGTGTGTCTGCGGCCTGGGCTGCCGCGTAGCTGCCCAGTACATTGTAAGCCAGTGCCAAACGCCCCTCGGCCACATCGCGGATCATATCGCTTGAGCAGCAATACAGCCGCGCGTTCAATCGCCCCATCACCTCCATCAACCGCCAGAAGGCTTCGGAGTTTCGGCTGTCTTGGGTGGCCATCAGGTAGCCAAATCCGGACCGGCGCACATCATAGGTGCCAATTTTCCCATCAAACCGCTGGGGGCTTTCGCGCAGCAGCGCAATCAACTCATCGCGGTTGCGAGGTGTTTCATCCAGCGCAAAAAAAGCGTCCGAGACAACCAGAACCGCAGGCTCTTGGGTAAATGCAAACAGCTGATCCCGCCAATTGGCCCATTCAGGCAGATCGATCGCGGTGGGCTCATAGCGCACGGCGTAACCGTCATTCGCCAATTTTGTTTGCAAATCCATGGCCGAAGAAATGGCCACATCAAAGGATGCCCCTTCATCATAAATCGCAGCCATCAAATCCGACGTGCCGGTAACGGTGTAGTCGATGCTGATGTCGGGATGGGCGGTTTGAAAAGCCAGTAAAACCGGCTCAAACACCCCGAGGTCTGCTGTCGAAATGACCCGTAGCACAGTTTGTTCGTCTTGCGCGGGATAGTGCCGGTGGTCTTCGACTTCGAACCCGTGGGCCGCGCCGGCCATCAGCACCGCTATCAGAAAACCAATGATACGCATGCGCCGCCCCCGTCCGTGTTTTCGCTGATTTCCAAGCGTCCGCCGTGCACACGGGCAACTTCATCCGCGATGGTCAGCCCAAGGCCTGATCCGACCACGTCGCCGACGTTGCTGCCGCGTGTGTAGCGCTTGGTAACTGACGCGGGATCGGCCCCGCCAAAACCGCGTCCTTGGTCTGTGATGCTCAGGCGGATGGTATCGCCGCCGGTCAAACGCACGGTTATATCGCTTTCGGCAGGGGAATATTTGATCGCGTTATCAAGGATGTTCTGCATGGCGGCTTGCAACAAAATCCCGTCGCCTTGAATGGTAACCGGCTGATCCGGCAGGTGCCGGTCCACGGCAATATCCTTCAGTTCTGCGGTGGGATCCAGCCTGTCGCAGGTCTCGTTCACCAAGGCGCGCAGGTCCAACACATCGCGCGCCAGACTGTCAGCCCGAAAGGTCACCATGGCATGATCCAGCATTTGCCCTGCTGAGCGAGAGCTTTCGTCGATTGCGCGGATCATTTCGCGGATAGCTTGCTTGTGCTCGGGTTTGTTTAGCTTGCGGTGGGTGATTTCGGCCTTGGCCCGCACGGTGGCAAGCGGCGTGCGGACGCGGTGCGCGGCTTCGGTGATGAAATCTTCGGTGCGCGAAAGCGATGCACGCAGGCGGCCCATAAAGGAATTCAATGCTTCGACCAAAGGCACCAGTTCTTCGGGTGTTTGGGCCCGTACAGGGCGCAGGTCACCGGGACCGCGCCGAGTCATGGATCCGGTCATGCGGCTGATCGGTGCCAGTGCTGAATTGGCGGCCCAAAGGCTGAGCGCGGTCGCCAAAAGCAAAAAGGCCAAGCCGACGCCGGTGGCTGTCAGCGTGATTTGCCGTGAAATCGCCTCTAGCCCCAGCCGCGTTTGCGCGACAGTGATCACAGCCGTGGCGGCATTGATAGCGGGGCCAACCCGACGGCTCACCGACACGGCGCGCACTTCTTCGCCGCGATAGGTCAAGGTCTCCAGCTGGCGTGCGCCAACCAAGGGCACTGCGGTTGGCAAGGGCAGGTCAGAATAGCCGGTCAAGGTCTGCCCTGCGACGGAGACGTGATAGAAAACCCTGTCTTGGTTTATGGTGCCAAGCATGGACAGGGCTGAATAGGGTAGGTCCAGTGTGACGCCACCGCCTTCACTGCGCAGGCTGTCGGCAATCGCTGTGGCGGACGCGGTCAAAATGTCATCTTGGGTGCCTTCGGCGGCGCGTTCGGCAACACCGCGCACCACCAGAATGAAGACCAGCGACAAAATCGCCGCGACGCCCGCCAACTGGAAAAACAACCGTCTGCGGATCGAGCCGTGCGGCTTCATACGGCGACCATCCGGTATCCCAAACCGCGCACGGTTTCGATTTTTGCTCCGGAACCTTCCAGCCGTTTACGCAAGCGTCCAACATAGACTTCGATGGCGTTTTCGCTGGCCTCATCCGAGAGGGAAAACAACCGGTCCATCAAGTGCGACTTGGAAAAAACCTGACCGGGGGCGTTAAAGAAAACCTCCAAGACACGCAATTCACGGTTGCGTAGTGCAATGGCCTGCCCCCCGAAACGCAGCTCGGCACTGGCCGAATCAAGGGTGGTGTTTGCAAAGCTCTTTTGGTTGTCCGCAGCCCCGCCTTGGCGGCGCAGCACCGCCCGGCATCGGGCCTCCAATTCGGAGAAATCGAAAGGCTTGGTGATGTAATCATCCGCGCCAAGGTCGAGCAATCCAACCCGATCCGACACGGCTGAACGGGCTGTGACCACGATAACTGGCGTGCGTTCACGGGCCTGACGGTGTTTTTCCAAAAAGCTGCGACCATCGCCGTCTGGCAGCATAATATCCAGCAATATCAAATCAAAAGAAGCCACAGCAATCAGGTCGTCCGCCGCTTCAAGCGTGTCGGCGTGATCGACCGCGTGGCCATCGAGCTGCAAACGCTCCACGATATTGGCCGCCAGCTGCATGTTGTCTTCGATCAGCAAAAACCGCATGGCGGAGCCTTTTTCGTCGGGTGACAGGTTCTTGTCAGGTTCAGCGGGTTGTTTGCAAGCATGGGCGGATCAAACCGCCATGTCAAATGGGAGGAAACCATGACAAAACGTCTTTTTAAGGCGCTGATGACGAGTGCCGTTCTCAGTGTAACCGCTACCACAGCTTTTGCCGCTGAGTGCATCGCACCCGCAAACCCCGGTGGTGGCTGGGATTTCACATGCCGCCAGATCGGCAAAATCATGTATGATATCGGCGCTGTCGATAAGCCCGTGCAGGTCACCAATATGGCTGGTGCCGGTGGCGGTCTTGCGTTCAACCACGTTGTTTCGGAACGCGGCGATGACGCGGATCTGATCATTGCGGCTTCGTCTGCCACCTCGACTCGTCTGGCGCAAAACGCCTATGCTGGCATGACCGCTGATCAGGTGCGTTTCGTTGGTGCGATCGGTGCTGATCCCGGCGTGATTGTTGTGGCGGCTGACAGCCCTTATCAGTCCCTCACCGATCTGGTTGACGCGATCAAGGCCGAGCCGGGCAAACTGGCCTTTGCGGGCGGTTCTGCCGTTGGCGGTTTTGACCATATCAAGCCCTTGATGATCTTGCAGCGTGCAGGCGTCATGGATGTCAAAGCGATCAAATACATCGGTGTTGATGGCGGCGCGGATGCGATCACCCAAACCGTTGGCGGATTTACCCAAGCGATGACAGGCGACATGTCTGAAGTTGTTGGTTTCCTCAAGTCCGGTGACGTGCGCGCAATCGCGGTTCTGACCGAAGAGCGTGTTCCCGGTTTTGACGACATTCCGACAGCCAAAGAACAAGGCCTGGATGTGGTCGCGGTCAACTGGCGCGGTCTTTATGTGCCCAAAGACATCAGCGATGACGACTTCAACATGTGGGCCGAGCGTCTGCAAAAGGTTGCGGATTCTGCTGAGTGGCAAGAAGCCATGACAGCGAACGGCCTTGCGCCCTTCACCAAAGTTGGCGGTGATTTCCAAGCCTATGTTGACGGTGTTGTCGAAGAAATTCGCACGTTGTCAAAAGAGATCGGGGTGATCCAGTAATGGCATCTGACCGCATCTTTGGCGCGGTCGTGACTCTGATTGCACTGGCGTATATCGCCAGTGCAACACAGATCCAGACCAGCTTCATGGCCGACCCGGTTGGCCCGAAAACATTTCCCATCATCATCGGTGCTGTGGCCGCGATTTGCGGGATCATCATGACCCTCAAACCCGACGAAGAACCCGAATGGCCCGAACTCAAAACGATGGGGTCGCTGTTGATCGCCGTTGTGGTTCTGGTGGGCTATGCCTACGCGCTTAAACCTCTTGGATTTATCCTTCCGACTGCGGTGACCGCCGCAATCCTGAGTTACCAGATCAACCCGCAACCCGCCAAGGCGGCTGCTGCCGGTGTGGGCCTGTCAATTGGCCTGTTTGTGATCTTTAAATTCGCACTTGGACTAAGCCTGTTCGGGCTGCCCAAGTTTGTGACTGGCTAGGGGCCAAAATCATGGATTTGCTATCTAACCTGGCGATGGGGTTCGACATCGCCCTGTCTCCGTTCACCCTGATGTTGGCGGTGTTTGGCTGTTTTATCGGCACCATTATCGGTGCGCTTCCGGGTCTTGGCCCGTCGAACGGCGTTGCCATTTTGATCCCGCTGACCTTCTCGATGGGCCTCGATGCGACCTCGGCGCTTGTTCTTATGACTGCGGTTTATTACGGCGCGATGTATGGCGGGCGGATCAGCTCGATCTTGTTGAACATCCCCGGTGATGAACCTGCTCTGATGACAACGCTGGATGGTTATCCAATGGCCAAGCAAGGCCGCGCAGGAGATGCGCTGGTGATCTCGGGTGTTGCATCCTTTGTGGGGGCGTTTTTGTCGACCATTGGGTTGATGTTGCTGGCCCCGTTGCTGGCCGGTGTTGCGTTCTTGTTTGGTCCGGCGGAATATTTCGCGCTTTATTTGCTGGCTTTTGCCACACTGGGCGGAATCGGATCAAACAACCAGGCCAAAGCGGCGATTGCATCTTGCATCGGCCTTGGCATTGCAATGATTGGCGTCGACAATAACTCCGGTTTGCCGCGCCTGACGGGCGGCAATATGCACTTGTTTGACGGCATCGACTTCCTTGTTGCCATTGTTGGCCTGTTCGCGATTGCCGAAGTGTTCTTCTTTATTGAAAGCCACGGCAAAGACACGTCGATTGGGGTCAAACTTGATAAAGTTACCATCCCGGTCAGAGAAATAATGGGATCAATGGTGACCATGGTGCGCTCGTCTGCGGTTGGGTTCGTCGCAGGTATTTTGCCGGGTGCCGGGGCTTCGCTTGGGTCTTTCTTGGCCTATATGACCGAAAAATCCATCGCCGGTAAAAAAGGCGGATTTGGAACGGGTGTTGCCAAAGGCGTCGCTGCGCCCGAGGCTGGCAACAACGCGGCCGCTGGCGGAGCGCTGGTGCCGATGCTGACGCTGGGTGTGCCCGGTTCCGGCACAACTGCCGTTTTGCTGGCGCTGTTGATGACGCTCAACATCACCCCTGGTCCCACACTTTTCACGGACCGGCCCGAAGTGGTCTGGGGCCTGATTGCCTCACTGTTGATTGCCAACTTTGTGCTGCTGGTGATGAACGTCCCCATGGTCAAGGTTTTTGTAAAGATCTTGATGGTCCCGCCTTGGATCTTGCTTCCGGGGGTTACAATGGTGTCCTTCGTCGGGATTTACTCCCTGTCGGGCAGCTATTTCGATCTGGTGCTGATGGTTGCTTTCGGGATGCTGGGCTGGGTGCTTCGTAAACTGGATGTGCCGACCGTACCGATCATTCTCGGCATTTTGCTGGGCGGCAACATGGAAGACGCGCTGCGCCGCGCCATGGTGTTGTCGGACGGGGATTGGACCTATTTGTTCAGCTCCGGCATTTCGATCGGGTTGTGGACTGTCGCTGTGCTTGGCTTTGTTGCGCCAATGTTCCTGCGCCGCTACTTGACCAAACCACAAAGGATAACTGACTGATGGTTAAGGTTCTTATCCCGTCCGGGGCGCTTGGTCTCGGATATGACAGGGCGGCGTTGGCGCGCGGAATTGCAGCCAAGCCTGACATTATCGCCATCGATGGGGGGTCCACAGACAGTGGACCCCACTACCTCGGCACAGGTACGTCCAAGTATTCCCGCAATTCAACCAAGGCCGAATGGGCCGAATTGATGGAGGCGCGTGCGCAGGCCGGTGTGCCGTTGATCATTGGCACCGCAGGCACCTGCGGCGCAGATACTGCCGTGGATTGGCTGGTCGAAATCACCCGTGAAATCGCTGCCGAGCGCGGCGAGAGCCTAAAGCTGGCGGTGTTGAAAAGCGGTCAGGACATCGAAGCGCTTGTCCATGCGCTTGGCGCGGGGCGGATCACTGATTTGCCAGCGGCGCCTGAAATCAGTGCCTCCGTTTTGCGCGATTGCACCAATGTTGTGGCCCTTGCCGGGGCAGAGCAAATCCAAGCGGCTTTGGACACCGGAGCAGATATTGTGATTGCGGGCCGCACGACGGATACTGCGATCTTGTCGGCGCTGCCCTTGGCACGTGGCTGTCATGCGGGCGGTGTTTGGCATGGGGCCAAGATCGGGGAATGTGGGGCTTTGGCGACAACCAGCCCCAATTCGGGCACCATTTTGATCGAATTTGATGAAACCGGCTTTACCATGACCCCGATGGGGGCCGATGCCCGTGCGACGCCGCATACGGTTTCGGCGCATATGCTGTATGAAAACTCTGATCCCTATATTTTGTATGAACCGGGCGGACATTTGGATGTGCGAGGGGCCACTTATACGGCCCTTGATGATCGCACGGTTCGCGTCGAAGGTAGCAAATGGGTGGTTTCGGACCGCTATACCGTCAAGCTCGAAGGTGCGCGCCAAGCCGGATTTCAAACTGTCTCGCTCGCACTTGTTCGCGACGCGCGGTATGTCGAACACATCAACGCGTGGTGTGCGGACATTGTCGAGAAATGCGCCGCCAAAGCGCAGGCCCGCGTGGACGGCCAGTTCGGTATTGAACTGCGGATCATTGGTCAGAATGCGACGCTGGGGGAGCTGGATTCTCAGGCGGTTGCAGGCACGGAACTTGGCGTTATGGGCATTGTCACTGCCGAAACCGAGGCGCTGAGCCGCGAAGTTGCCAAGATGCTCAATCCATATTTGTTGCACCATCCGCTGACCGAACAAGAGGAAATGCCGACCTTTGCCTTTCCTTTTTCACCGCCTGAAATGCCGCGCGGTGCAATTTACGAATTTTGTCTCAATCACGTACTGGAGCTGGATGATCCCATGCAGGCTTTCCGCCTCAGCGTCGAGGAAATCAAACCATGACCCGCCTTGTTGATGTCGCCGTCAAAATCAGATCCAAAAACGCGGGCCCCTTTTGGCTGACGGTCGATATTTTTTGCGGATCGGCCGAGGTATTCGATCGGGTCAGCGCTGCGCTCAAAAGCGACGAGGTTGCCAAACTGTTTCAAATGCAAACGGAAAACCTCAAACGGTTTGATATTGCGGATCTCTATGTGGTGAAATTCAGCCTGCCGCGTCCGCAGATACAGGGCGTTCGGGCGGATCGCGATATGCACGGGGCGTCATTTGCGAACCTTTTAGCGGAACTCGTGGTCTAATCTGATCAACCTGCCGCTGCGCTTTGACAATACTGGCAGACTGCCATAACAGTCCTTTTGCGCCCTTAAACGCGACAGGACTAACTGACCATGTCTTTGACAGATCCCGACCGTCTCTTTCCAATAGATGACGCGCTGCGCGGCCTTTCCCGCGCCATTTATGACACCATCAAAGACCTGCCGATCCTAAGCCCGCACGGGCATTGTGATCCTCAATGGTTTGCGAAGAATGAACGCTTTCCCAACCCGGCTGAGCTATTTGTGATCCCCGACCATTATGTGTTTCGCATGTTGGTCAGTCAGGGCGTGCCTATGGATGATCTGGGGATTCCACGTATTGATGGCGGGGCTGTTGAACAAGACCCGCGCAAGATCTGGCACTTGTTTGCAAAGCATTTCAATCTGTTTCGCGGGACGCCTTCAGGCCTGTGGTTGAACCATTCGTTCGAGCATGTCTTTGGGTTTTTGGAACCGCTGACGCCGGATAATGCGGACGAATACTACGACCATATCGACCAGACTTTGGCGATGGATCAGTTCCGTCCACGGGCAATGTTTGACCGTTTCAAGATCGATTGTCTGGCCACCACCGAAGGGGCCTTGGATAATCTGCAATGGCATAAAATGATCCATGACAGCGACTGGCAGGGCAGGGTGATCACCACCTATCGCTCAGATGCCGTCGTTGACCCTGAATTCGAAGGGTTTGTTCAAAACATCGCGCAGTTCGGGGAATTGACTGGCGAAGATATTGCCAGCTATGACGGCTATCTGAATGCGCACCGCGCCCGCCGCGCTTTTTTCCGCAGTCACGGGGCCACGGCCACCGATCACGGCCATCCGACCGCGCGCACCGAAGATTTGCCACACACAGAGGCCGCCGCGCTCTATGCCAAAGCGATTTCGGGTCAGATCACCGCGTCTGAGGCGGATGCCTTTCGCGGGCAAATGTTGACCGAAATGGCACGGATGAGCGTCGAAGACGGCATGACCATGCAAATCCACGCAGGTTCGACCCGCAATCATTCGGCGCAGGTATTTGCCAGCCATGGGCGCGACAAAGGGTTTGATATCCCGCGCCGTACTGACTTTGTGGATGCGCTCAAGCCGATGCTGGATGCCGTTGGGATGGAGCGTGACCTGAACATCTTGTTGTTTACACTGGATGAAACAACATATGGCCGCGAACTGGCCCCTTTGGCCGGTGCTTATCCGGCGTTGAAACTTGGCCCGGCATGGTGGTTCTTTGACAGCCCCGAAGGCATGCGCCGTTTCCGCCAGCTGACAACTGAAACATGCGGTTTCTATAATACCGCCGGTTTCAATGATGACACGCGGGCATTTTGTTCGATCCCCGCGCGGCATGATGTGGCGCGGCGTACGGATGCTGCCTATTTGTCGGAATTGGTTGCCACCGGAAGGTTGGAGGAAAACGACGCCTTTGAAGTGGCACAAAGTTTGACCACCGATTTAGTGAAATCCGCCTATAAGCTTTGATCGTCATTTGGTATACCAAAGCCTGAACGAATTCGCTTTCAGGACTGATCAATGACCAATGCCCCCCGTTTGACCCGCAAAACCACCGCTCCTAAGGCGGGGATTGTTCACCTTGGGCCGGGCGCTTTTTTCCGGGCGTTCAATGCGATCTATAGCCAAGACGCGATGGACCATTCGGGAGGGGATTGGGGCATTGTGGCTGTGTCGCTGCGCAGCCCCACTGCGCGCGATCAATTGCGTCCACAGGGCGGGGCGTTCACCTCTGTCAGCTTGGGGCCGGATGGCGCGGACTACCGACAGATTGAAAGCATCGTGGATGTGTTGGTGGCACCTGAAGATCCGGCGGCCGTTGTGGCAGCTATGTCCGATCCTGCGATCAAAATCGTATCGCTCACCATCACTGAAAAGGGATATTGCCACGCGCCGTCTACCGGCCGCCTGAATCTGGATCACCCTGATATACTGCACGATCTGGCGAACCCCGCCACGCCGCGATCTGCGCCTGGCTTTATTGTGGAAGCACTGGCCAGTCGCCGTGCTGCGGGCACCAAGGGGTTTACTGTACTCAGCTGTGATAACTTGCCATCGAATGGTCATTTGGCCCGTGAAATCATCCTATCTTTGGCGGCGGAGCGGGACAGTGGACTGGCGGATTGGATCGCCGAGAATGTGCCGTTCCCCGCAACGATGGTTGATAGGATCACACCGGCGACAACCGACAGAGATGTCGCCGGTCTGGCGCAAGCGCAGGGTATCTACGATCCTGCTTGCGTCAATCACGAACCTTTTCGCCAATGGGTGATTGAGGACAGTTTTGCCGATGGGCATCCAGCTTGGGATGTGGGCGGTGCGCAGTTTGTGCGCGATGTCGAGGCGCATGAAAACATGAAACTGCGCTGCCTGAATGGCACCCATTCGGCTCTGGCCTATCTGGGGTACCTTGGCGGATATGAGACGATTTCAGACACGGTTTCCGATCCCGCCTATGCCGCGTTTTGCCAAAACCTGTGGGCGCGGGAAATTTTGCCAGCGGTTGAAAAGCCGGAAGGGGAGGATTTGAACGCCTATACAGCTGCACTGCTTGATCGCTATCGCAACCCGTCTATCCGGCACAGAACGTGGCAGATCGCGATGGACGGATCGCAAAAACTGCCACAACGGATATTGGGCACGCTGAGCGCGGGCTTGGCGGAGGGTCGGGACTGTTCGGGATTGATTTTGGTGGTTGCGGCCTGGATGCGTTATGTGGGCGGCGTGGATGAAGCCGGGCAGCCCATCGATGTCAAAGACCCGCTTGCTGATAAATTGCGTGCAGCGTCTGACAGCGCGGTCGATCCCGCGGGCAAGGTCGCGGCCTTGCTGGCGGTAGAGGATGTGTTCGAGGCAGGTTTGGCGGCGAATCCGGAGTTCCGCAGTTCTGTGACACAGGCCTTTGAAGGGCTCTGCGAAAATGGCGCGCGGGCCTGCGTAGCCAAGGCGTTTAGCTGAAAATCCACCACAAAACGGATCCCCAAAACACCACCGCAAAAATCGCGGCGAAAGGCACCCACCATCCACAGGGCATGGGGGGACGGTCAGATTGGCTAAATGTGTCCAGCGTTTTGCGCTGGTGTGTCTTTGCTTGATCGAACTGTATCGGAACAGATGTGGTCACCGTCAAGTCGCCCTCTATGGTCGCAAAAAATTGCCTTCTAGCAACCATAGGGGGTCAGACTTGCCGAACAAGGTCACCTTCTGTTTCAGGTGGTGACGCTTGTTGGCGTCAGTTTATTAACGGCCCATCCAGCCGCCGTCGACCACCAGAATTTCGCCATTCACGTAGTCCGAGGCGCTTGATGACAAGAAGACCGCAGGCCCGCCAAAGTCAGCAGGGGTGCCCCATCGGCCCTGTGGGATGCGTTCCAGAATAGACTTGGACCGCGCCGGATCATCTTGCAAAGCTTGGGTGTTATCGGTTGCAATATAGCCGGGTGCGATGGCGTTGACGTTAACACCTTTGCCCGCCCATTCGTTGGCAAGGGCCTTGGTCAGCTGTCCGATGCCGCCTTTGGACGCTGCATAGCCCGGTACGGTGATTCCCCCCTGGAAGGTCAGAAGTGAGGCGGTGAAGATGATCTTGCCATTACCTCGTGCAACCATGCCCCGGCCAACTTCACGGCTGAGCACGAATTGTGCAGACAGATTGACCTCGATCACCTCATCCCACATTTCGTCGGGATGTTCGGCTGCGGGGGTGCGTGCGATTGTGCCGGCGTTGTTGATCAAAATGTCGGGGGCAACGCCATCGGTTTCCAGTTGTGCCGCAAAACTGCGCACTGCCGCGCGGTCGCTGAAATCGCACTGATAGGCCTTGAACGAACGGCCCAGTGCGGTCACGGATTTCTCAACCTCGGATCCGGTCAGTTCCAATGTGGCCGAGACGCCAACAATATCGGCACCCGCAGCGGCCAAGGCTTCGGCCATGCCGCGCCCAATGCCGCGTTTGCAGCCGGTCACCAACGCGGTCTTGCCGCTGAGATCGAACATGGATTGGGTCATACGTCTTTTCCTACCTTGATTAGGCTTTTCATTGCGGTGGGGCTGCGGTCCAATGCTTCGAACGCGGTCTGAATGTCGTCCAGCGGGGCAACATCCGTGATAAAGGTTTCGGCATCAACACCGCCACTGGCGATGATCGAAATGGCCTTTTCATAGTCAACAGGTTCATAGACCCGAACACCGATCAGTTTGAGTTCGCGCCAGAAGAACTGGAACATGTCTACTGTCGGCTTTTGGGCGTGGATCGCCACCATAACAATGCGTCCGCGGGTTGCGGCCACAGTGGTCATTGCGTCAACGCCGGGTTGGCTGCCTGACACTTCAAAGACAACGTCAGCGCCTTTGCCACCGGTGCGTTCATTGATCGTCGCGGCCAGATCGACTTCAGCGGGGTTGACGGTGTCAAAGCCCATCTTTTGTGCAATGGCCAATCGATTCGGATTGACTTCGGAAATCACCACATTGCCGCCCGCATCGCGCGCGACCATGGCAACCAGAACTCCGATAGGGCCGCCGCCGATGACAACAACATCTTCACCGCTTTGCAGTTCGGACAGGCGTACATCGTGGCAAGCCACTGCGACGGGTTCGATCAACGCAGCGTGATCAAGACGCATATCGTCGGGTAGGGTGTGGACAGTATGGGCAGGCACAACCCAGATTTCTTGCATAGCACCATCGGTATCGATGCCGAGGAACTTTAACTTGTGACAGATATGTGTGTGGCCCGCATCGCAAGCTGGGCAATCACCGCAGTGATCCAGTGGGCGTACAACGACTTGCTGGCCAAGCGACACGCCTTCTACGTTTGCGCCAATGGCTTCGACCACACCAGACATCTCATGCCCGATGATCCGGCTTTCTCCGACGCGGGCGTCCATATTGCCGTGATAGATATGCATGTCAGTGCCGCAAATCCCGCAATAGGCAATGCGGATTGCGATTTCATCGTCCTCCGGCAGGGGGGAGGGGGCGGTTTCGACAACAAAGCTTTTGTTGCGGCGGTAATAGGCTGCGTTGATAGTTTCGCTCATGCGTGATGCTCCTGATGGGCGGCGTTCAGTTTAATCCAGTCGAATGTAACCCATGTTCCGGATTCGGAAGGGGCCACCGCCATGTGGTTTTCGACCACAAGCGGACGGGTGGTGTATTGATCAATGGGAAGGCCATGGACTTCGATCCAACCGTTTTCGGGTCGGGCCGAAACCAAGCTGATGTGGAATTCTTGCTTGTCGTTCGAACAAAGGGAGATGCCACCGCAATTGGATGCATCGGGTCGGATGTCGCTTTGTCGGCCATCCGCAAAGGCATTTTCGCATTCTTGGCGTTTGTGTAGGTATTTATCCATGGCGAACGGAATGCCGGTTGTATCTGGAATTTGTCCGAAGCCTTTGGTGTCGTCAAAGAACGTTGGCTCTTCGAAACATGTGATGCTGCAGTCTCTGACGACTTCATCAACTCCGTGCGCATAGTTTGCGCCGTTTATCGCGGCAAACACCCACCCGCCCTTGCCGGCTTTATGGATGCATCCGGAGCGGGTTGGTCCATCTGTCTGGCGAATCACTGCGGTCTTCAGTCCAAAATGTGTGTGATCGCCATGTTTTTCATCGTTCAGGGCCTCTTTTAGAGGCACATCAAACACTTGAACATCGATTGAGATGATCTGTGGCATCCAGTTCCCCCGTTTCTTCTCCTGCTAATTTGGTATACCATTTATTAATGCTGCGCAATTCTGGTATACCATTTTGCGGAAATTTTCGATTTCGGTAAGAAACGACGGGGTTTACGTTAATACTTGACCAAATTAGATCGCATTTTCACGGTCTTCGATGCGGTTTAACGCAATATTGGTTTTTTTCCTCAAATCTCCGCTAGAGCTACACAAAGGCGGAGAAAGATATGAGCATTCATTCGTCCATGGATAAAACGTCCGATCAGGGCTTCATGGCGAGCTACCTAGATGCATTGGGACTGGTGGAACGACTTCACCGGCTTCTGCTTGATGTAATCAAGGATGAGTTCGAAAGACTGGGGATTATTGATGTGAACGCAGTGCAAGCGCTGTTGCTGTTCAACATCGGTGAAAACGAAGTAACGGCAGGCGAGTTAAAATCGCGCGGCTACTATCAGGGCAGCAATGTCAGCTACAACCTGAAGAAGCTGGTTGAGATGGGATATATGCATCATCAGCGCTGCGAGATTGATCGCCGGTCAGTGCGTGTGCGGTTGACGCAGCGCGGGCGCGAAATTTGCGAGATCGTCAACGAGCTGTTCCTAAGCCATGCAGATGGTCTGCAGAAAAAGGCAGTTCTGAGCATCGAAGGCATTGATGACATCACCATGTCACTGCGCCGGGTCGAACGCTATTGGACTGACCAAATTCGTTACATCTACTAAGATGTTTTCGTCCCATGCAGAGATCTGTCACAGAAACGGGCAGGGCAGGGGCGCATTATGGATTGCGAGACAAGACCAGAACGGTCAACTCGCGTTTCAGTTTGCGGATCATCGCCGTTTGGTAATCTTCAAATCCAAGCGCGGTTTCAACAAAGGCGTCCGCGCCCTGAATGACATAGGTCTGAAAATATCCGGCTAGGGCTGGGAGTTCAGTTTCCTGACTATTTCCCCCAATGACCAAAGCATTTATCACGACCCCTTTCGGGTGAATATCTTGTGGCCTTGGCCCGGTGTTTGACATGCCGTCCCCCGAGATGTCCAAGACGTGACGCCAGCATTCGGGCTGGGAGTGCAGCAGTGCGCCGCCAAATGATTTTGCGCGCCCAAGCGCGGTTGAAGGCTCGCTGATTTTTCGCTGGCTGCCGCGCAGGATTTCGGCGGAGCGCCGCAAGTCGTCGGGTGATCCAATCTCGGTCCACTCTAGCAAAAGCCGCTGGGCCGACGGCCCGCTCCATTCAAACACGGCAATACGCGCGGGAACTTCGGGCATTTGCATAAAAGCGGTTTCAACTTCGGGGTCTGTCAACGCCGCCGCCAGACCATCCAGCTGCAAGCGATATTCTTTGGCGTCAACCGAGCCGGATACATCGAGACCCAACGCCAGTGCTTGACGGCATTTTGCTGCTGCACCACTGTTGGCGCACAAAGTGGCCACTAGTAGGCCGGTTTTAATCCAGTGCAAAACCCGCATCTCCAACCACTCTGCTTTCGATTTCCCGGTACAATTTGCGCGTCATTGCCCGTTCATAACCTTCATATCCGGCTGAGGTTTCCAAAAACGCACCGGGGCCGCGCAACACCTCATATGTGAAATGATCCACAACATCAGGATCAGCCCCGAGAACGGCCAGCGCATTCACAGTGATTCCGTCGAATGGGAAATGCTTATACGCAAGGGCAGGCCAGAACCCGTCATTGGTTATTCCATCCCCGGATAGGTCGATAACTTTGCGGTTACAGGGCGGAGCCTTTGCCATCAAACCGGCACCAAACCCCAAGGCATAGCCAAGGGCCGTCGGAAAACGGTGATTGGATCTTTTGGCCGTACGCAGATGATCAGACGCAGCCATAATATCAGCCGTGCTGCGGAGCATAACCCAATCCAAAACCACAACAGATTGACGGCGGCCGCTCCACTCATAAACCGCCAATGCAATGCCGCCATTCCCTAAAATAGCGGCTTTGACATCTTCGGATTGCAGGGCGGCGGCTAATCCGTCGCGCTGCAAAATGTATTCGTTTTCGTCCACGGACGACGACACGTCTTGGGCCAGAACCAGCGCCAGCGGGCAGGTTTGGGCTGCGACCGCAAGCGGCCACAGTGCAAAAACGGATGCCAGCGCCGTGCGGATCACCAGTGGCCTATATTTTCCATGTCGGTCCAAGGGGCCGCGGGTTCCAACGCCTCACCTTCTTGAAGCAGCTCGACGGAAATATTATCGGGCGAGCGGACAAAGGCCATACGGCCATCGCGGGGTGGACGATTGATCACAACACCGTTGTCCATCAGATGCTGGCAAGTCTCATATATATTTGGCACGGAATAGGCCAAATGCCCGAAATGGCGCGAATCCGACGGAAGCTCATCATCTCCGTCCCAGTTGTATGTCAGCTCGACCGGGCAGTCTTCCTGTCCTTCAGGGGCCAGAAAAATTAAAGAAAAGCGCGCTTGGTCATTGTCATAGCGACGGGTCTCTTTGAGACCCAAAAGCTTGTAGAACGCCATAGACGCGTCCAGATCCTTGACCCGAACCATCGTGTGCAAATAACGGATACCCATTTGAATTCCTCATGTTGTTGGCGCCGCCATGTCGGGGCGCAGAGCGCTCGAGGATCAGAATACCGATTTGATGCCCAACCGCAAATCAGTACCTTCGCTTTCGTAAATTCCATAGTTGGAGGTACGGTCGCGGTAGCTAATGCCGATCTCTGGAGCAAAGCCGTAAAAGTCGACTTGCGGCAGCAAGACGTCGACGGACAGGTTCCATTCCTGATCATGGCGCGTTTGCGTGCTTAGAAACGGAAAGGGTGCGCCATCATAGTCGATATCGCGATAGCCAACCCCGATGCGGGGCAACATGCCTTTGATCGGGCGTGCTTTGAAAAAGCTAAGCTGAACACCATTGGTTTGTTTGGCGACTAAATACAGGTCGGACTGCGTGTCCCCATGCCACGCATCAAGCCGTAGGCGCCCGGATGCGAATTGTTTGCCCAAAGCGAGGCCAAATTCATGCGTGGTAAGATCGCGGCCGGAACCTTTTACCAAAACCTCATGGCGCAGTTTGGCCCGCCCACTGAGCGTTAAACCGCGGCCAAGGGCGCGGCCATAAAACAGACTTAAAGTGGCTGAGTCCGAAAAGGCTTCGCCGCGACGACCATTGCGATGCACATCCAGCCCCACACTGGCAAGCCAACGGCCATCCGCAGCGCGGGCCTCATAGTCAACCGAGACGCCGAAGCTGTCTTCGCGATAGTCATTGTTATCGGCCGTTGGGTCGGATTCTTTTGCTTGGTTGGTCAATTGGGCGCGGGTCAGTTCCAGATCGATCCCGAATTTCAAACGCGCGGTTTTGGACAGGGCGTACCGATAGCTGTAGTCGGCGGTGATCCCGTAGCGAACCCCTGGCAACGGACGGGACCCCGGCCTGACAATAACCCCGTTGATGTCGGAACTGCTGGATTTCGACGCCCCGTTCAAGTTGTCCGACGGGGCGAATTTCAACCCAAGACTAAGCCGCCAGGGGGTTGCGCTGCGTAAGCGGCGAAAATCCTGAACCGCAGCAATGCGCATCGCGTCCTCAGGGGCAATCTGGGCCGCACGGCGAAACCAGTATTGCGCGACACCACTTTGCCCGTTTGCAGCATATGTTCCGCCGCGCACCATGGCCGAAAAAAAGCGGTCCGTTTCGGAAGAAGATCCGCGCCAGGCTTGTTTGGCTGTTCGGCTCGCTTCGCTACGCAAACCCAACTCTTGCTGCGCCCGCGCCTTGAGCAACATGGCATGAACGTCGCCCGGTGCACCCAGCAAAACACCTTCGGCCAAGATCAACGCAGCTTCGGGCTGGCCGGCTTGCAACAGGCGCACTGCTGCTTTGCGGGCTTCTGGCAAAGTCAGCCGCACCTCGCCTGCGAAAGCCCCGTTGCCGCTTGCAACGATCAAGGCACCGGCAAAGACCATATTTCGCAGGAATGAGAGAAGCGCTGACATGGCCTTACCGGGTGGCAATAAAGCCGCCGGTTTCCCGGACATCCACCTCGACGTAGTTACCTGTGTCTGGGTCGATTCCGATTGGGCCCGTGCCTTCTACGACCACAACACCAGCGATTTCCTCACCATTGGGGCCTGCAAACAAGCCGTCCCATGACCCCGTTGCACCTGCCGTGGTGCCGTTGTCTGTATAGACCGTGGCGTCTGCCGAAGAGATCGTCCAGTTGTCGAAATTGATGTCACTGTCTTTCAGGGTGATGAAATCACCAACCCCGTCCAGATCGGTGATCTGAACTCCGTTGGCATCAAAGAAAGACCGATCGGCAATATAGCCGCCAATCACGCCGGTTTCGTCAAAATCTTCGGTGTCGACGCGCAAAGTTGCTGTTCCAGCGACATACTGCATGGTCGATCCATCTTCGGAATCAATCACAGTGCGCACGGCAGCGTATTCGCCAGTAAACACATAGGTTTGTTGGTCGTTTGGCAGAGCCCCGGACCCGCTCAGGCGTTGCGCGGCCGCACCGCCATAGCCAAAGCTGACATAGCTTTCGGTGCCTGCCGTTCCGACTTGGCTATAGCCGGTATCGGACAGGCGAAAGACAGCGTAATAGCTCGCGGGGCCACTTGCATTTCGATAGACATCAAATTCTGATCCGATCGCGTCGGAAATCGTATCATCGCGTGTGTATATGTTGTCGTCGCCGTCAAAAGGCATGTTGTTCAAGACCAGCTCGCCGGTGGCGGGGTCAAACGACATCTCATTGACGGTCAGATCCGCATTCAAATCCGATCCAAAGACGTTGGACGCATCATCCCCGTCTCCGTTGCCGGTTTCGGTTTCATCCGGAACTTCGTCCTCATCAAGCAAAGGATTGCCAACCGCGACACCTTCGTCATCGGTCAGTGGATTGCCACCCGTACAGGAGGCAAGGGCGCACGCAAACGCGAGCGCTACTAAATTGCGATACATCTTACTGCCTCAGGTCTTGCCCGTTTTTATATTTTGTAAGCAGACTGCGCGCCCCGCGCCCCCCAAGTCAATCACCCTGCCATCCCTGCGCCATGATTTCACCACAACTGAGGCAAATCTGTCGCCCATATATCGCGTTCCCCAAGTCCCGCCCCCCAGATATAGTGCTCCCGACTCATCTTCTGGGAAAGGAATCGCCATGCCCCTCTCGTCCGAACAGCAGGCCGAAATCGCAGCGCAGCGCAGTGAAACGCACACCACAATGCGCGCCACAGCGCCGGGTATGGAAAAGCACCTCTATACCGCTTATCCGGTTTTGGATCATGGCTTTGTCCGGGTCGTTGATTACATGGGCGACGACGAAGCGATCTGCCAAGCGGCCCGCGTGTCCTATGGGCGCGGCACCAAATCCGTCCAGAACGACGAAGGTTTGATCCGCTATCTGATGCGCCACTGGCATTCGACCCCGTTCGAGATGTGCGAGATCAAACTACACGTAAAACTGCCGGTCTTTGTGGCGCGTCAGTGGATTCGCCACCGGACGGCCAACGTCAACGAATACTCGGCCCGCTATTCGATCCTTGATCGTGAATTCTACATTCCGGCCCCTGACGCGCTGAATGCACAATCCGTGATCAACAATCAGGGACGCGGCGAGGTTCTAGAGGGCGAAGAGGCGCAGCGCGTGCTGAAGTATCTGACCGAAGACGCCATGCGCGCCTATGACCACTACGAAGAGATGATTTCGCAAGACGGCCAACAGGGGCTGGCCCGCGAATTGGCCCGCATGAACCTGCCCGCCAACATCTATACGCAGTGGTATTGGAAGGTCGATCTGCACAATCTGCTGCACTTCCTCCGCTTGCGCGCCGACGCCCACGCCCAATACGAAATCCGCGTCTATGCCGACGAGATTTGTAAGCTGGTCGCCGACTGGGTGCCCTTTGCGTTCAAGGCCTTCGAAGATTACCGCATGGGCGGCGCAACGCTGTCCGCAGGAGCGCTTGATGTCGTGCGCCGGATGCTGAAAGGCGAAGAGGTCACGCAAGAGAATTCCGGCATGTCAAAGGGCGAGTGGCGGGAGTTTCAGGGGATTTTGGGGTGAGTATGTATGAGAGTTCCGAATAGACTAATTGGTACTACGGCCAAAATTCTAAAAGACTATTATACGCATGCGCAAATAGATTCTCGTTTTTTGATGTGTGGTTTTCCTGCTTACACTACCGATGGAAATAAAGAGAAAAAGGTCACCGACTGGTTAGTATTAGGAAATTCTAACCTTCCATTGCCAATGGAAAATTTCGCGGAATTAATCGAAGAATTCATGGAAGATGAAGATTTTGATAGGAATATTGATAGTTACAGAAATGGGATCACCGTTAGAGACGGGCAACAGCAAATTTTGGATGCCTTTCAAAAGTGCAAAATTTCTTACCCAATTACTTCGCTTCAGACCGCACAGGTGCCTGAAATGCATGCTGCGACAAAGCCAAAAAGCCTTTCGCCTCAGCTTGTGCCGCCCAGAGAGCCGACCAAGATGACTAATAGTTTATTCGAGAACGACAAAGTCTTTATTGTTCATGGCCATGATAATACGCCAAAGCATGAAGCCGCCAGAACTCTGACGGATCTTGGTTTAGTTCCCATCATACTTGCAGAACAATCAAATTCTGGTCGGACAATAATCGAGAAATTTGAGCATCATTCAAAAGTTGGATTTGCGCTTATATTGATGACAGCAGATGACCTTGGTGGCCTGAAAGCCGCGGGTGCCATGAGTGAATTGCGACCAAGAGCAAGACAAAACGTTGTCTTGGAACTTGGTTTTTTTGTTGGGAAATTGGGCCGGAACAAAGTCTGTGTTCTTTTAGAAGAAGGTGTCGAGCCTCCCTCAGATATTCATGGGATTGTTTACACTCCATTGGACAAGAGCGGCCACTGGAAGTTATCGCTTGGCAAAGAACTCAAAGCTGCAGGATACAACGTTGATCTAAATCGGCTATAGTATTTTGCCCGTTTCCCAAACGTCAACTTTGATCCAGTCGCTTGTTTCCTTTCGCAAGATCCTCACTGAGTGGGTGGTGATTTTTCGTTTCGAAAAACACCCTTCCCACGTGGTGTGATGGCCGTCGCCATCGCTCCGGAAACAGGACGACTGACTATGAAACACTTGGCTTTTACACTTGCCGCACTCTCGCTCTCCGCGTGCCAAATAGCGGACCCGTCGGGCGGCGTACTTGAAGTCCCCAAAGACTATAACCCGCAGGCGCTGGTTGGCCGCACTTTGATCCACGAAGACGGCAATCTAACCGTCAATCCCGATGGCACCATCGGCGGTGAAATCCAAGGGACGTGGGAAATTCAGGGGCCGGATTGGTGCCGCACCATCACCAAGCCCGAAAAATACGCGGGCACTGTTTGCCGCCCTGTATCCGTCACGGGCAACACAGCAACATTTGTGCGCGAAGACGGCTATGTCTACACCATGACTCTCAAATGATCCCTCGGTGTTTGGGGTAGGATGATCGCATCCTGCCTCTTTCACGCGCGGTGCAGACCTGTCATACTGCCCACCAATCAACACCAAAAAACGAGCAGCGCACATGGCACAAGATCTCTTATCCGGTGGTGACACCCCCGAATATGACGCCTCCTCGATTGAGGTGCTCGAAGGGTTGGAACCGGTTCGAAAACGCCCCGGCATGTATATCGGCGGCACCGACGAACGCGCGTTGCATCACCTTGTGGCCGAAGTGCTTGATAACTCGATGGACGAAGCGGTGGCCGGTCATGCCAACCGCATCGAGGTATCGCTGCTGGCGGATTACGCTATTGAAATCAAAGACAACGGGCGCGGCATCCCAATTGACCCGCATCCCAAGTTTCCTGGGAAATCCGCGCTCGAAGTTATTCTGTGTACCTTGCATGCGGGCGGTAAATTCGGCGGTGACGCTTATGAAACCTCGGGCGGTTTGCACGGGGTCGGGGCGTCGGTCGTCAACGCATTGTCGGACAGCATGGTCGTTCAAGTGGCCCGCAATAAAGAGCTGTATGAACAGCGCTTTTCGCGCGGCATACCCCTAGGCCCGGTTGAAAAAATTGGCGCGGCCCCCAACCGGCGCGGCACCACCGTCACCTTTCATGCCGACGAACAGATTTTCGGCTCGCACCGGTTCAAACCAGCGCGTTTGCTGCAAATGGTGCGCTCCAAGGCCTATCTTTTCAGCGGAGTCGAGATCCGTTGGAAATCGGAAATTGATGACGGCACCACCCCGACCGAAGCCACGTTCCATTTCCCCGGCGGCTTGGCGGATTACTTGACTGAAACATTAGGAAAATCAACGACCTATGCGGAAAAACCCTTTGCGGGTGTCGTGGACTTCAAGGAAAAGTTCAACACCCCCGGCAAGGTCGAATGGGCCATCAACTGGACCCCGTCGCGTGATGGTTTCATCCAGTCCTATTGTAACACCGTCCCCACGCCCGAAGGCGGCACCCACGAAGCTGGTTTCTGGGCAGCGATCCTAAAAGGTATCCGCGCCTACGGTGAGTTGGTGAACAACAAAAAAGCCAGCAATATCAACCGCGACGATCTGATCACAGGCGGGTGCGCATTGGTGTCCTGTTTTATCCGCGAACCGGAATTTGTTGGGCAGACCAAAGATCGATTGGCCACCGTGGAAGCGCAGCGTTTGGTCGAAAATTCGGTCCGGGATCATTTTGACAACTGGCTGGCTTCGGATACCAAATCCGCAGGAGCGATCCTTGATTTCCTTGTCTTGCGGGCCGAAGAACGCCTGCGCCGCCGTCAGGAAAAAGAAACGGCCCGAAAAACCGCCACCAAAAAGCTGCGTCTTCCCGGCAAGTTGACCGATTGTTCGTCGAAATCCCGCGAGGGCACAGAGTTGTTCATCGTGGAGGGCGACTCAGCGGGCGGATCGGCGAAGGGCGCTCGCAACCGCGAGACCCAAGCACTTTTGCCGCTGAAAGGGAAAATCCTGAACGTTTTGGGCGCTGCGTCCAACAAAATCGGGTCCAATGCGGAAATTCGAGACCTGTGCGAGGCGCTGGGCGTCAATTTGGGGACAAAATTTAACGTTGATGATCTACGTTATGAAAAGATCATCATCATGACCGATGCGGATGTCGACGGGGCCCATATCGCGGCTCTTTTGATGACGTTTTTCTTTACCCAAATGCGTCCGATGATTGATGCTGGCCATCTGTATCTGGCGTGTCCGCCACTGTACCGACTGACTCAAGGGCCAAAGCGGATTTATGTTGCAGATGACGCTGAAAAAGACCGGATGTTCGAAAAAGGGCTTGGCGGAAAAGGCAAAATTGATGTGCAACGGTTTAAGGGACTTGGTGAAATGGATGCCAAGGATCTGAAAGAAACCACTATGGATCCCAACACACGCACCTTGATCCGCGTCACAATCGACGAGGACGAGCCGGGTGAAACAGGCGATCTGGTGGAACGTCTTATGGGCAAAAAACCAGAGCTGCGGTTCCAATACATTCAGGAAAACGCCCGCTTTGTAGAGGAACTCGACGTTTAAGGTGCTTGCTATTTACCGGCGATTTACGCTTGTTAGGGCTATGGCATTTCGTACCGTTGTTGCAAAAATTTTGGGTGTGTCGTTCGTGCTGGCTTTGTCTGGCTGTGGGCGGCCATTGACCACCTCGGAAATGGCGTTTTTGCAGGCGGTGCAAGGTGACCAGTTTGATCCCAAACCTGTTCGGGTCATAAACGGGCATTTCGCCGGGTCTGCGACTTATCAAATTCCTGTCCGTCCCCGAACAACCTGTCAGGAACGAATTTGGCCACCGCATTCCGAGGCCAAGACCGTTACTGTATCGCCAGCCGCGTCAGTTGTTTTCAATAAGATGCTGTATCGCAAAGATCTGTATGCCGAAGATTTCCTGCCAGGCTGGCCGGATAAAATCGACCTGTTTTATACCATGTTGTTTGCCCATGAAGCGACACATGTTTGGCAATGGCAAAACCGTGCCCGAACGGGGTATCATCCACTCAAAGCCATTCAGGAGCATACCAACAGCGCTGATCCGTATTTGTTTGATCCGGATAATACCAAGGGTTTCTTGGACTACGGATATGAGCAGCAAGGCTCAATCGTTGAGGAATATGTCTGTTGCCGATTGCTAGATCCGGATGCACCGCGGACGGCACGTTTGCGGGCCATGATAGGACAGGAAATGCCAATCGAAGGTCTGGACCGCGCCCTTGGACAGGGCACTGTACGCCTTCCGTGGGATGGCGTACAACTTAAAGGCATATGCCGTTCCTAACGTGTCCGGGTGCTATTCAATGCGTTGTATCTCACGCAGGTAGGCCACCAAATCAACAACAGGCTGCGACGTTAAAATGGGCTGACCTGTTGGTGCCTTCATCGGGACATCAAATGTGCCTTCGAAATAGTCGCCATAAACTGGCATCGGAGAGCCGTGGCTAACCAATGGGTCGCGCCCGTCTATCCGCTTGATGACACGTTCCAGCGGAAAGGTGCCGCCGTTGGCTGCAGTCAATTCGGTTAAATCGACCGGTTTAATCATCAGCACACCTGACATAGGCCCGTCGCCGCTGCCCTCCAATCCGTGGCAGGTCGCACAATGGGTATGATAATGTGCCCGGCCAATATCTGCGTCTTGTGCATAAACAGGCAGCCCAAGGGCGCATGTGGCGAGGGTCAGTCCGATAAGAAATCGCATGGTCTATCCTCCTGTTGCTTTGGCATGCTGGGGCATTTTTGAAGAGCGCGCTTTGATTGACGTCAAAAGTTGCCGGGCGGTCGCAAGCAATGCTTCATACACATTGGCCAGCATTGGGAATGACCGGAGCGGATTAAGCCCCGGCCAGCACATACCAATGCCGATGGCACAACAGCCATGGCATGCATTACCCCTTAAACCTTGTTAAAAGCCGTATGAAATGGCAGGGCCGGTCAAACGGTACAGTAGGGCAAGCCGGTGCAAAACGGGTTAAACGGTCACAAAATAGACGCCGACTGCCCTGTCCTGATCAAATCATTTAAGGTTTGAAAATCTGTTTAGATGATCCCGTTGAAACCCAAAAAATCACTCAAAATTGAGGCAATTCGGTTTTTTCGTGCTTACATGAAGTTGAGAGCCCAAGTTGGCCGGATTGTTTTTGCTTTTGAAACAATGGCGAGAATGGGGCGGCTTTAAGGGGAAATTCCTTCAAAATTACCCAAATGTTCCGCATTGGTGCCGGATTTTGAGCTCTTATATACCAGCGAGCACGAGCCGATTTTACACGGCACGCCACAAGCTGTGGCCAAGACACTAGTAAGGAACGCTGATATGGCGACGTATACGGTTACACTGTCGAACTGGAATTCTGCGTCCTTTTGGTCCGGGATCAACGAGGGTTCTGGCGGGCATACGTTGGACTTTTCAGGCCTTGGGTCCGGCTACACTGTCGAATTCGACGTCCAGAGCGGAAGTATTACCCTTTCAGATGGAACAGATACCTACATTGTTGGGGATGCCTCCTCGGGAGGAGGCGCAGACGCCTATCTGGATGGTGGAACCCAACTCGAATATTTCAGCAATATTGTCGGAACTGAGGGCAATGACACATTGGTGTCCAGTTCCGGTGACGACACTTTGGATGGCGGCGGCGGTTCGGACACGTTTGTTGTTGGTACTGGAAATGAAACGATCATTGGCGGTGAGACCGGCGATGATATGGATATTGTTGACATAAGCGCGGCTGATGACGCGCTGAATGTGACCTTTACCGGCGACGAAGCGGGGACCTACACCGACTCAGACGGCGATAGCGGCAGCTTTACCGAAGTTGAAGGCTTCTTTTTGAGTTCTGGCGACGACACCATTGATGCCTCAGCCGCAACAACAGGCGGCGTGTTTGCCGTTGGTCGCGACGGAGACGATGAGCTGACCGGCGGCGGCGGCGATGATACTTTTGTTGGCGGCGCAGGTGCCGATAGCCTAACCGGCAATGACGGTGCGGATTCGCTGTCTGGCGGGTTGAACGACGATATCATCAGCGCAGGAGACGGGGCCGATAGTGTCGATGGCGGCTCTGGGGCTGACGATATTACACTGGGCGCAGGTGATGATCTGGCCGCAGGCGGGTCTGGTCGCGATACGATTTCTGGCGGCGACGGTAACGACACGATTTACGGTGATGATGCAGGTGTCGGCACTGATGCCGGAACGTTGGGCAGCTTTGACTTTTCGACAATCTCCAGTGAAGGCGATGCTGGCACCGGGGTTATTGGTCAATATGCCGTCTATGACAGCATTGGCACCACAAGCGATGGCACCGTGGTGCAGGCCCGCATGACCATTTTGGATGCGGACGATCCTGACATTGACGTCGAATTCGGCACCAATTCGATCTATCTTAACGAAGATGCCAGCAGTCCGGCGGGCAGCGGTGTGACGCTTGGTTTCGAGTTTTTCGACCAAGCCACCGGTGAGCCGGTCCAGATCAGCGGAGGTTTTACCTTCCATGACGTCGACACCACATCCGAGAGCGTAACGGCCCTATCAGCGGATGTGACATCGCTGACATTGTCCGCATCGCCTGCGACAAATCTGACGGGATCGGACAGCGGAGAGCAGTTGGCGGCAGCCTCAGACAGCACGAGCTCTGGTAATGCGGATGAAAACCACTGGGCCCAGTTTTCGTACACGGACCAACAGCAGTTGGTTTTTGAAGTTACCGCACGCGGGAATGGCACCAACTATGCATTTTCAACGGACGGGTTTTCGTCACCAGGAACAACCATTCATGCGACACCGGAAACTCAGGAAGACAGCATAGACGGAGGTTTGGGTGATGACGTTGTTTACGGCATGTCAGGAAATGACACGCTGAACGGCGACGAAGGGCAAGATACCTTGACTGGCGGCGCCGGTGATGACGTGATTGACGGCGGTGCAGATCAAGATGTGATCGCCTTCGAAGACGGCTTTGGAGATGACACCGTTGCGGGCGGCGAAGCGGTTAGCACCGGTGTCGATTTTGACACTCTCGACCTGAGCGCGGTTTCCACAAGCGGCGTGAATGTTATCTTTTCTGGTGACGAAGCAGGCTCGGTTAGTTCTGGTTCAGACAATGTTGCCTTTACCGAAATCGAACACATCGTGCTGGGAAGCACTGACGACTCGGTGACCGGATCAACGGGCGCGGATTCTGTTTCAACAGGGGCAGGAGCCGATACGGTCGATGGCGGTCAAGGGGACGACAGTTTCGACATTGGGCTAGGTGATGGCGCTACAGATCTGATCCGCATGGAAGACGGGGATGGCAACGACACCATTGTCGGCTTTGAGGCTCCCACCGACAATGGAGATGGAACCTTTAGCTCCGGCGACCAATTGGACCTGAGCGGAATGACTGACGGCAGCGGCAACCCGCTGACATTGGAAGATATCACTGTCACCGACAGCATCGGCGATGGCACAGGGGATGCGATCCTGGGGTTCCCCGATGGGACATCCTTGACGTTGGTCGGTGTACTGACTTCTGATGTCGAAGCCAAAACGCAGTTGGCAGCTATGGGCGCTCCTCCGTTTGCAGGTAACTTCGTGGTCGAAGGCACGGCTGGCGATGATCTGATCGACACCGCGTATGTCGGTGACCCAGAAGGCGACAGGATCGAGAATAACGATCATTTCGACGGATCCAACGACGATGTGGTCAAGGCTGGCAGCGGCAATGACACGGTTTTGTCCGGGACGGGCGATGATAGCATTCAAGCCGATGCCGGCGATGACAGTGTTGAAGGCGGGATTGGCGCAGACACTGTGTATGGCAACGATGGCGCTGACACGCTGATTGGTGGCGAGGGAGACGATTCTCTGATCGGTGAGGTTGGCGACGACTCCGTTATAGGCGGCGCAGGTGACGACCATCTCGAAGGCAACGAAGGTGCCGACACGCTGATTGGTGGAGACGGGAACGACTGGATGCGCGGGTCGTATGACAACGATGCGCTGTATGGTGGAGAAGGCGATGACTTCCTATGGGGGGGATTTGGTGATGACACGATTTACATCGAAAACAATTTTGGCAACGACACGGTTGAGGCCGAAGGTGTGGATGAAACCCTTGGCGACACGCTGGACCTGAGCGGCGTTACCGATGCACTAAGCGTTGATCTGACCAATGGGTATTCTAAAACTGGCACGGTCAGTGACGGGACATCTACGCTTCAGTTTCAGGATATCGAACACATCGTCTTAGGCTCTGGCACCGATACTTTGGTGCTTGCGGACTTCGGCGGCAGCGATACGGTGCAGGGATTTTCCGCGCCGACCGACAACGGTGACGGAACGTTTTCCGGCAATGACTTGCTGGATGTGACCGGCTTGACCAATGACGATTTGGACAAGGTTAATACCGACAATGTCACGGTAACCGAGGACTCCGCTGGAAATGCGGTTCTGACCTTCCCCGGGTTGGTCGTCTTGACGCTGGAGGGGGTTGCTGCTGCGGATGTTGCCAGTGCCGCGCAGCTGAACGCGATTGGTATTCCCCTGCCAGCGGTTGTCTCTGACTATGTGGTGTCGGGCCGTGGCGGTGATGATTTGATCGACGCGGGCTACACCGGCGATCCCGAGGGCGACCGGATCGACAATGCCGATCACAGTGACGGCACGGATGCAGACAGCGTCGAAGCGGGCGCGGGCGACGACACAATCGTTGCAGGCGCTGGCGACGATACGGTGCACGGGGGCGCGGGCGATGACTTCTTTGTTGCGGATGCGGGGCTGGACAACGACAGCCTGATCGGCGGCGAGGCGGATGAAACGCTGGGCGACACCGTTGATATGTCCGCGATCTCCGACGATCTGACCGTAACCTTTAGCGGTGCCGAAACCGGCAGCGTGACCGATGGCACCAACACCACCACTTTTGAAGAAATCGAAAGCCTGACGCTTGGCGATGGCGATGACAGCGTGACCGGTTCGGCCGGTGATGACAGCATCGCGGGCAATGGCGGTGCGGACAGCATCGATGGCGGCGCGGGCAATGACACGATTGCGCTTGGGGCCCTGGACGGGGTGGCGGATACGCTGGTCTTTGGTGACGGCGATGGTGCCGATATCGTTGCGGATTTTGAAGCGCCGACCGACAATGGCGACGGGACTTATACCGGTCAGGACATGCTGGATGTCTCGGGGCTGGGCGATGCGGGCGGTGATCCGGTCGATACCGATGATGTGACGGTTGGCGATACAAATGGCGATGGCACGGGCGATGCGATCCTGAGCTTTCCGAATGGCGAAAGCATAACTCTGACCGGCGTTCCGGTCACGGATGTTGCCAGTGCCGCGCAGCTGAACGCGATTGGTATTCCACTGCCAGCGGTTGTCTCTGACTATGTGGTGTCGGGCCGTGGCGGTGATGATTTGATCGACGCGGGCTACACCGGCGATCCCGAGGGCGACCGGATCGACAATGCCGATCACAGTGACGGCACGGATGCAGACAGCGTCGAAGCGGGCGCGGGCGACGATACAATCGTTGCGGGCGCTGGCGACGATACGGTGCACGGCGGCGCGGGCGATGACAGTATTCTGGCAGGGGCCGGTGCCGATACGTTGTTGGGCGGTGATGGTGGCGACACGCTTGTTGGTGGCATCGGGGATGATGACATGGACGGCGGTGCGGATGAGGACTTTTTCACCCTCAGCGACGGGTTTGGAGAGGACACCATTGATGGCGGCGAAACAGTTACCACAGGGGCTGACTTCGATACCATCGATATAACCGGACTGACGGCACCGACACTTGTCACTCTGACAGGAGCAGAAGCCGGTACAATTTCCGACGGCACCAGTACAGCGACCTTTTCTGGCATCGAAGCGATCGCCTTTGGCGGCGGCGATGACACTGTTGACGGCAGCGGAATCGGCATTGGAATTAATCTTGACGGGGCCGACGGTGCCGACTCAATTACGGGCGGCGCGGGTGATGACAGTCTGGCTGGCGGTGTCGGTGATGACACACTGACCGGCGGTGCGGGGGATGACACCCTGACTGGCGGCGCAGGCAATGACGTGTTGAACGTCGGTTCTGGCGATGATGCGCAAGGCGGCGGCGGGGATGACACGTTTAATGTGTCTGCAAGCGATGTAAATGGCGGTGATCTGACGATTGCTGGCGGTGAGACTGGTGAAACCTTGGGTGATACGCTGAATGTCACTGGGCCTGCGACAATCACCATGACCGGAGCTGAAGCTGGTATAGTGAATTGGCTTGATGGCAGCCGCTTGAACTTTTCGGAAATCGAGGCGGTCAACTATGTGCCTTGCTTTACGCCCGGGACGTTGATCAAAACCATACGTGGTGAAATCGACGTTGCTGACATTGTCCAAGGGGATGTGGTTTTGACCCGTGACAATGGCTATCAGACAGTTCGTTGGGCCGGGAACAAGCCGGTCACCGGTGTCGAGATTGCCACCACCCCTGCGCTGCAACCGATCCGGATTGCCAAAGGGGCATTGGGCAACGGTCTGCCAGAGCGTGATCTGGTCGTGTCGCCGCAGCATAGGGTCGTAATGACCGGATATTCCATTCAGCTGCTGTTCGGTGAAGACGAAGTCTTGGTGGCTGCAACCCATCTGGTTGGCCGTCCGGGTATCACCCGTGAATGCCCCGAGGCAGGTGTGACCTATGTCCACTTTATGTTCGACCGGCATGAATTGGTGTCGTCAGATGGCAGCTGGACCGAAAGCTTTCAGCCTGGTGACCTGTCGCTGGCAAGTCTGGACATGGACCAGCGCGATGAATTGTTGATGCTGTTCCCGGAGCTTGCTTCGCGTCAGGGCCGGGATTCTTTTGGTTCAGCGCGGATGTCGCTTAAGGCTTATCAAGCGCGGCTGCTGATCGAGGTGTGATCGAGAGGTGTGATCAATAGGTGAACTGCAAATATGGGGCGGGGGTTTCCCGCCCTTTTTTTGTCACCATGACGCTTTTGGTTTGGCGACTTGGCTGACACGCGCGAACACCCGTGGTTTAATCTAAGCATTGAAAATTTGCCTTGGATAGGACTTCGTGATGGATGCCCAGATAACAGCGGAATTGGACGCCGCAGTGGTTGAACTGCTGCTTGAGATCTGCCCTGAAGTGAGGTTTGTTCCCAAATACGGCGGCAAGCTTTTTGAGGCAGTGGCGGGCGACGCCAGCAGCCAATTCGGGGGCTATTTCTTTTACAAAAACCATATGAACATCGAGTTCACCAAAGGGGTCAATTTGGCCGATCCGACAGGTATTTTGCATGGTGCAGGCAAGTTGCGCCGCCATATCAAAATTACCAGCATGCAAGAATTGCAGACTGCCGCCGTACGCGAATTGATCGGGCAGGCGGCAGACCGTGCTTAACGCAGCAGTTTTAGCAAGGATACCGAGGGTGTTCCGGTCACGGGCAATCCCTTAGAGGCTTCAAATCCGCGAATGGCAGCTTCTGTCTTTTTGCCAATCACGCCATCAGGTCGGCCCGCATCAAAACCGGCGCGGGTCAATCCGCTTTGCAGCGCTTTGCGGTCGTTCAGATCCAAGCCGTTTTTGTCGCGCCCGAAGGGCGTTTTTAAGGGCCCGCCGCCAGCAAGAAGGCCTGCCATATATCCCACGCCAAGCGCATAGTTGTCGGACGGGTTATACCGCTTGATCATATTGAAGTTGTGGAACACCAAAAATGCCGGTGTGCCTTTGCCCATAGGGGCAAGAATTGCGGCAGTGCCGTGGTTGGGCAGGCTTCCACCTGCCGCAGGTTTTACGCCCAACGCGCGCCAGCTATCGGCGCTCCGTTTGTTATTGTGGCCTATTCCTGCGTCAAAGCCCGACGGTAAAATCACCTCAAGCCCCCAAAGCTGACCTTTGCGCCAACCGGCTTTTTGCAAGAACCGCGCTGTGGTGGCAAAGGCATCAATCGGGTTGTTAGACCAGATATCGCGCTTGCCATCGCCATCGAAATCAACCGCATGGGCTTGGTAGGCGTCTGGGATCAGCTGGGTGTGACCCATGGCACCGGCCCAACTGCCAACCAACTGGCTGGGCTTTGCATCGCCGGATTGGACAATACGCAGGGCGTTCATCAGATTGGATTCAAAGAACCTTCCGCGCCGCCCTTCCCAAGCTAGGGTCGATGTGGCTGAAATCACCGGAATGGTGCCACGCTTGGTGCCAAAGTAACTCTCTAGCCCCCAGATCGAGGCCAAGACATTGGAGGGCACGCCATATTGCGCCTCAACCTGTGACAGCGCCTTGCGCTGACCTGCATAGGCTTTGCGGCCAATACTTACTTTTTCTTCGGGCGCAACGATGGCCAGATAATCTTCGAGCGAACGTTTGAATTCGGTTTGGTTGCGGTCGCGTTCGATCACACCGGGCAAATAGCCCTGACCGCGAAATGCAGCTGACAATGTCGCGCTGGAGATCCCGCGCGATTGGGCACGCGTCTTAAAATTTGCGACCCATGCGTCATAAGAAGCGTTGGGTTGCGGTAAAAACGCCGGATCAGTTTTGCCTGCCGATGAAACCTGTGCCGTTCCGCCGCCACTACAGCCCGCCAGAACGAAGGCAGATGCGCCCAATGTGAAATTTCGCCGCGATACCTGCATGCCGTGCCCCGTAACCCAAAAGCCAGTGTCGAGGGCAGGCTAACACGTTCAGGGGTAGGGACGGAATCCGCAATCTTAGGGCAGCTGCGGGCAAAGCGGCGGAAAAGTGCTTAGGCGCTGGCCGCGATGCGGATAATGTCGGCCACGGTCGGTTTATGTTCTTCGGGTGACGGCTTTTGCTGTGAAATCCACTGGTAGATATCTTGATCGTTCTCATCCAGAAGCGCCTCATAGGCGTCCAGCTCGATGTCTGACAACTCGCCCATGCGTTCCGCGCTATAGCGCATCAACAAGATGTCCATTTCTTTGGTGCCCCGGCGCATCGATCGCATTTTTAGCCGGCGCAGGCGGGTGTCACGGGTTTCAGTCATGTTGAGGTTGGTCCTTTAGCAAAATTCGCAGTTTCTTTTCCAAGCGGCCCAACTGATCGGTGCGGGATTTGAATTGCGCTCGCAAAGACCGCAGCTCAACCAGAACTTCGTTCACATCGGGGGACAAGGTGTCGTCCTCATCCGGATCGGTCAGGCCTTCGCCTTCGCCGGTGATGAGCCAGACCATCGAAACATTCAAGATGCCCGCCAGCATGGACAGCCGGTTGGCGCGTGGCTCTGACAGGTCTTCTTCCCAGTTTTGCAGGCTTTTGAGTTTAACACCCAGGCGTTTGGCCAATGCCCCTTGGGTCATGCTTGCGGCCTCACGTGCGGCGGCTAGGCGGTCACCGAAAGTTGCGGATTCCGGTCCGTACCAGTCAAAATCTTCGCTCATGGTGAAAAATTCTCCCTTTCGGACCGCTTGATCGAGGTCCGTGTGCAAACTATGACAAGAACTGCGTTTTTACAAATAGGTGCCCTATGTCCTTTCTGTCGCAGACCCTTGATCGTGTTAAACCTTCCCCAACGGTGGCGGTGACGCAGCTTGCGGCCGAGCTTAAGGCTGCGGGCCGGGATGTCATTGGCCTTGGGGCCGGTGAACCGGACTTTGACACGCCCGACAACATCAAAGCTGCTGCAATAGCGGCGATTGAGGCGGGAAAAACGAAGTATACCGCGCCGGACGGAATCTTGGAATTGAAGCAAGCGATTTGTGCCAAGTTCAAACGGGAAAATGAACTGGATTACGCCCCGCAGCAAATCAGCGTTTCAACTGGCGGCAAGCAGGTTCTTTACAACGCGCTGATGGCGACGTTGAATCCGGGGGACGAGGTCATAATCCCCGCGCCCTACTGGGTAAGCTACCCCGATATGGTGCGATTGGGCGGAGGCGAGCCGGTGATCGTAACGGGCGAGCGTCAGTTGGGATACAAGATCACGCCCGACGCATTAGAGGCTGCAATCACGCCCAAAACGAAATGGCTGATCTTTAATTCGCCATCCAACCCGACCGGGGCAGGCTATAGCCGCGATGAGCTAAAAGCGCTGACCGAGGTTTTGATGCGCCACGAACATGTTTGGGTGATGAGCGATGACATGTACGAACACCTTGCCTATGACGGGTTCGAATTCACCACGCCTGCGCAAATTGAACCGCGCCTCTATGACCGCACCTTGACTGTTAACGGGGTGTCCAAGGCCTATGCGATGACCGGCTGGCGTATTGGATATGCAGGCGGACCGGAGCATTTAATCGCCGCGATGCGCAAGATCCAAGGGCAATCAACCACCAACCCGTGTTCGATTAGTCAATGGGCCGCAGTTGAGGCCTTGAACGGGCCGCAGGGCTTTCTTGCAGAGCGGGCGCAAGCATTTTTGCGTCGGCGTAATCTTGTGGTTGCCGGGTTGAATGCCTGCACGGGCATCACCTGCGAAACCCCGGAAGGTGCGTTTTATGTTTATCCGTCGGTTGCGGATTGCATGGGCAAAACGTCGGCTGGCGGCGCTGCCATCGATAGTGACGAAGCATTCTGCAAAGCCTTGCTAGAGGAAGAGGGCGTTGCGGTGGTTTTTGGCGCGGCCTTTGGGCTGTCCCCCAACTTCCGTGTCAGCTACGCTACATCGGACGAAGCCCTGAGTGAGGCGTGCACGCGCATCGCCCGTTTTTGTGACGGTTTAAGCTAAGGATCTGATATGTCAGGCGACCTTCCAACCTATTATTTCCGCATCCGTGACAATGGCGCGGCCGTGTTTCTTGTGGACACAGAAAACCGTCAGCGGCGGATCGAATTGGATCAGATTGCAGTTGTCAATCTGAACAGGGGAGAGATCAAACCCCAAGGGGGCCGCGAGCTGACAGAGCAAGACAAACTGGAGATCAACCGCTGGATGGTGGAGCGTAAGGCTTTGTTGGCATTGCGCGACATCGACGATATCCAGCGCGCGATTGACCATATGAATACCACAACCCAATGGGTGCAGTCCAAGGCCAGCCCGGAGCAGCTTGAAGAGGTGACCGATTCGCTTTTGCTTGCGATGCATGACCTCAGAACCGTGTTGGTTCGCAAAAAGGCGGATCGTTTGATGAAAGGTTAGGCAATTGAGCCTGTCCACCCCCCTGCTGGGAATGTCTGGGGGATTCTCCCCATGACGCTTGTCCGGGCAACGCTTAGGTTTGGATGGAATGTCATGGAAGGGAAGAAGATGATTGATCGTCCAACTTTGCCAGCAACATCGCGCCAAAGCCTATTTCCACTGTCGCCCATTGCATTGCGATCCTTGCTTGAACGCAACGGCAGTTAGCCTTTGGGTTCGGCTGCCATGGCACCGGCGGTGCCGCTCTTTGGCCTGCACTCTCACAAAAAGAGGGGCAGGCCATTTTTATTTGTATGTCAGCCAAGCCAAAAGCTGCTCTAAGCCGAGTTTAATGGTCCTCGGCGAGTACGTTCATCAAGAAATCTTCCAAAGCGCCTTTTTCTGCATCCGAAATCAAAAATTCTATTCCAGCATTCTGAGGGTCGATCCAACAAAGCTTTGCTGTGCATTTTCCGACCTTGGGAACGCGCAGCGTAACGGTTTGGTTGTCCCCAATCGCTTTTGCCTCGCCTTTGAATTCAACCTTTGCCCCGAAGGGCGACACGTCTGTAATACGGCAAGCAAATTTTTGGCCATTTGCCTGCACAAATCCGGTTAGATTGGAACAATATCGTTCGTGGATGCGATAGGTTTGGATTGGTTCGGGCGACGAAGGTGGGTTTGTTTCACTGGACACCGGCAGACCTATTTATTGGAATCAGTCCCCTAAATGATAGATGCTCAACCTTTCTGGCCCGTTAAGAGACTTGTCGTGGTGTTTTGGGGTGGTTTGTGCAGGTTTGGGCCGGTACTGGATTGAAAATAAACCCAATACCGACCTTTGCCGAACAACGGTCAAAATCGGAATACACCCAAAAGCGACAGTTTATCCTAAAATTCCGGGCCAATTCGCCTCGCCTTTGGCGATGTTGCCGGGGACGTCTTTGAGCCACAGCTCGCGGGCCCTCAGGTTGGCGTTCAGGTACAATTTGCCTTCATAGATCGTCCAGGCCTCTGGCAATGTGGGGGCGACATATCCCAAGGATGCGGCGTATGCGCAGTAGCCGCCAAACTGAGGCGCATAGGCCTCAGGGTCGGCCTTAAACTTGGCGGCGTTTTCTGCGGATGCAAACTGCCATGTGCTGCCTTTCCAATCGACGGTGAAGTCTGCGGACCCGGTAACAGGGCCGTTGCCATCAAAATATGCAACGGCGTCTGATCCGTCGATTGCGATTCCACCTTCGGCGTAAATTTCAGGTTCGGCTGCCATGGCCGCGTGGGATGTAGCCAAGACGGCGGGGGCGGCAAGTGCGAGTCCGGCAAGGGACCGACCAAGGAAGCTGCGGCGGGAAATCTGTGTCATTTTGGGCTCCGTGTTGTGGGCGTCTGAGACCAAGATGCGCAAAGGGGCAGGCTCGCAAAAGCCCCTATCAAGCCGCTGTGAACAGATGTGTGATCGTGGGTGGAATTGTTTCAATTTCGGTAGGATTTACGCAACTGCATCAGATCTGCGCCCCCCAAACGCCCCGAATCACGCTGTTTTCAGGCGATTCCCTTGGTTTTGCACATGAATAAATTGACTATCGCGCATCTGCTGGTAGCTTAAGGAAAACACTAGGTTTTATTTGTCACGAATGGGGGAAATTATGCATTTTGCACGTATTATGGCGACAGCCGCTGCCTTGGTCGTAACCGGATCAGCTGCGATGGCCTGGGGCGACATGTACATGGGGGATGCGACGCATAACCCGAATTCAAACGCGTTGGTTCATGCGTATCATGCGCCAAATTACTGCCCTGCCGGTTTGCAGCCGGTGACTATAGGCGGCGTTGTTTGCTGTGGAAAACCTAACGCAGGTGCCTATATCGACCGTCCGGGCAAAGCCCGCCGTGTCTCGGCCCCCAAACCAGCGCCGCGGGCCTATGCGCCAGTCGGCGAAAAGGGTGTTGTGTACCGTTAATCGCTTCTTGCTTGGCTTTTGGCTTCAGGCCGCGTATAGCGCGGCCTGACCTGTTTCCACGACATTTTATTCACGGGGCCCAGCCATGCAAGGCAGTGCAAATCTAAACATCATGATCAAAGCCGCGCGAAAAGCGGGGCGTTCCTTGGTCAAGGATTTCCGTGAGGTCGAGAACCTCCAAGTTTCGATGAAGGGCGCTGGCGACTTTGTATCGCGCGCTGACATCGCGGCAGAGGCGATCTTGAAAGAGGAATTGCTGGGCGCACGGCCGACCTATGGATGGCTGGCCGAGGAAAGCGAAGAGATCGCGGGTGTGGATCCAACCCGCCGCTGGATCGTTGATCCATTGGACGGCACCACAAACTTTCTGCACGGACTTCCGCATTGGGCTGTTTCGATTGCGCTTGAACACAAAGGCCAAATTGTTGCCGGCGTGATTTTTGACCCGGCCAAAGACGAAATGTTTTACGCTGAAAAAGGCACCGGTGCCTGGTTGAACGACAGCAACCGGATCCGTGTATCCGGCCGCCGCCGTATGATCGAAGGTGTGTTTGCCACAGGTATCCCCTTTGCTGCGAAACGCACGTTGCCTGCCACGCTCAAGGATCTGGCCCGCTTGATGCCTGAATGCGCTGGTGTTCGCCGCTTTGGCTCTGCTGCGCTGGATTTGGCATATGTCGCCGCTGGCCGCTATGACGGCTACTGGGAGCGGGAGCTGAACCTTTGGGACATCGCTGCCGGTTATTTGATCGTCAAAGAAGCCGGTGCGCTGGTAGAAGGCATTCGCCCGGATCAAGACCCATTGGCTAGCGGAAGCCTGCTATGCGCCAACAACGATATCTTTAGCAGCTTGGCCAAAACAATCCGCGACCCCAAGTAACGAAGGGTCGCTGTGCATCGGCAGGTCTGACTTTGCAGATCTGTTTATGTATTGGGTTTATCCGACGGGTGGTTCACCCCGTCCACCCATCCGATTGGTTCCATATCGGATGGCTCCACCCCTTCCAGCGCATATAAATTGACGCCAAATTCGTTCGGATTCGAGCGGCGCTGATGGTACATATAGATCCCGCAAACGGAACAGAAGTGGTGTTTGGCGGTATGTGTGTTGAACGAATACTGCGTCAGCTTTTCTGCCCCTTGGATAACTTCGATCCCGCCCAAAGGGGCAGAGACTGCAGGGGCACCTCGACGCCGGCAGAATGAACAGTCGCATCGCCGCGCGGTGTTCAGCCCATCGCTTAGGGTGACGCGCAATATAACGGCTCTGCAGTGGCAGGCCGCTGTGACAGGGTCAGTCATTTCTTCGGAATCCTTGGAATACTGGTTACGGAATAGCGGGCTTCGGGGTGGGGCGGCTGCCCATGGTGTTTGTGCCAAAAGCTTGTACCGCCAAGCCGTAAAAAGGTCGGCACAGCCAGTACAAGCCCCGCGACAAAGCCGCCCGCATGGGCCCAATAGGCAACCCCGCCGGTCAAGGGGTCACTGCCGATACCACCAAACACCTGCATCGCGAACCAGACGGCGAGGACGATCCAAGCGGGGATAGGGAAAATTTTAAAAAAGATGATCAAGATCAGAATGATATCTACCCGCGCCTTGGGGTAGAGCAGTAAGTACCCGCCCATGACACCAGCAATTGCGCCAGAGGCACCCACGGTAGGAACATTAGAGTAGGGGGCAGAAAGATAGTGGATCAATCCTGCGGCAATGCCTGCGGCGAGATAAAACAGTGCAAAACCGAGGTGGCCCATTTCATCTTCTAGGTTGTCGCCGAAAATATACAAAAACAACATGTTGCCAGCAAGGTGCATCCAGCCGCCATGCAAAAACATGGAAGTGACCAATCCGGCAAATCCGTGTCCTTCGCTCAAGAATACCGGAACCAAGGCAAAGTCAGCATAAAAAGCCAACTGGTCACGCGGTGATACCACCAATTGCGATGCTGCGATCATGACCATCACATTGATGAAAAGCAGGGCGTAGGTGACATAGGGCGTGCGCCCTGACGGGTTGTGATCGCGAATTGGGAACATGCGGCCAAGATTGGCAGCCTGCGCGCCAGCGTCAAGGCGGAACTGAATGGTCCCGCCTTGAGAACGAGTTTAGTCGGCTCCGGCCAGAAGCGCTGCATTGCCGCCAGCGGCCGTGGTATCAATGCACACATGCCGTTCCGCCCGGACATGCGCAATGTCGGGTGCATCTGTGACAAGCGGCAGCAGAGGGCCGGTTCGTGCGGCCAAAGCTTGGCGGTAGGCACGGGCGGTGTCATTGTCGCCCCACCATAATGCACCCGAAAAGCCGGTGAGCGCGCGCAAAGCCTCAGCTGGCAGGGCACCTTGGATCTCTACAGCACAGCCTCCCAACTCTTGCACGGCTTGCGCTTGACGGCGTGCGGTTTCCGCACCGGGGCCAAGGCACAGGACAGGAGGACGGGAAACGTGGCTGTGCTGGTTGGTTTCACCGGTTGGGCCAGGCAGCTCTTGTGTTGTTGGTATGTTCGGCTTTGGAGCAGACGCAAGGGTGCGTTGAACCCGTTCTACGCTATCGCTTCCGGCCCAAGGGGTTCCCGTTGTCGGGGCCTGTGTGTGCCGGAAGCGGTCCACATAGAACGGCCCGCCGGCTTTGGGGCCAGTCCCCGAAAGGCCTTCTCCGCCGAACGGCTGACTGCCAACGATGGCCCCGATCTGGTTGCGATTGACATAGATATTGCCCGCGTGCACGCGTTCGGTGACGTGTTGAACGCGGTCGTCGATGCGGGTCATCAGCCCAAAGGTCAGGCCATAGCCCGTGGCGTTGATTGCATCAATGACATCGTCGATTTCAGTCGCCTTGAACGTGGCGACATGCAGCACTGGCCCAAAAATTTCGCGGGTCATATCGGCGATACTGTTCACACGGATCAGGGTGGGCGGCACGTAGTACCCGTTTGTCGGGACAGTGCAGCGTTTCAGCTCGCGCCCCTCTGACTGGGCCGCGTCAATGTGTTCCATAATGCCAGCGCGTGCCTCTTGGTCGATCACAGCGCCAAGGTCGCTGCGCAAATCCCACGGTGTGGTGGCGACCAAACTGTCCATTGCGCCCGTCAGCATTTCAAGGAAGCCTTTGGCGATGTCCTCTTGCACATACAGACAGCGTAGGGCCGAGCACCGTTGACCTGCGGATTGAAAGGCGGATTCCACAATGGCTTGGACTGCTTGTTCAGGCAATGCAGTGCTGTCGACGATCATTGCATTCAACCCGCCGGTTTCCGCAATCAGGGGGGTGCCCGGTGCCAAGTGCTTGGCGACGGATGCGTGAATGATCTGTGCCGTTGCAGTTGAGCCGGTAAAGGCTACGCCCGATACCTGTGGTTGCGATGTCAGCGCGGCCCCAACATCCCCTGCTCCGGGCAAAAGCTGCAGGACGGACCTTGGAACACCGGCGTCGTGCAGCAATTGCACTGCCCGATAGGCGATCAGCGGGGTCTGTTCGGCCGGTTTGGCCAGCACGGCATTCCCTGCCGCCAAAGCCGCTGAAATTTGCCCTGTAAAAATGGCCAAGGGAAAGTTCCAAGGAGAAATGCAGGCGATGACACCGCGCGCTGGTGCGCCGTTGGTGCGGGCTGCATAATACCGCAAAAAATCCACTGCCTCACGCAATTCGGCGACGACATCCAGCATGGTTTTACCGGCTTCGCGATGTAGCAAAGCAAACAGTTCTCCGAAGTTTTGTTCAAGAAGATCAGCGGCACGGTTCAAAGTGGCGCAGCGTTCTTGCGGGCTGGCCAGCCAAGGTCGGGCGGAGCTGGCGGCAAGGGCAACAGTCTCTGGCGTGGCCCAAGTAATTTGACCCACGATTTCGTTTGGATCGGATGGGTTGAGCACTTGGGACGTGTCGCCCGTGATGCCTTCCGATGCGCAAAGCGGAGCACCGTGCCATTGGTTGGCGTGAAACGGTTGCCGCGCATCTTCGATATGTTGCAGCGTCGGACGGTCACGTAGATCGAAGCCAAGGGAGTTTGGCCGCTCGGGTTGAAACAGATCCGGGCCTGCGGTCAAAGAGGCAACTGGTGCAGCCTCAAACGGATCGGCAGCGACCACCTCTGGTGCAACCTCTTCGTCCACGATCTGGTTGACGAAAGACGAATTCGCCCCGTTTTCCAAAAGTCGGCGCACCAAATAGGCCAGCAGATCGCGGTGTGCCCCAACAGGTGCATAAATCCGGCAACGGGTTTGATTTTGGTCTTTGACCAAGGAATGCAGGGTTTCGCCCATGCCATGCAAGCGCTGGAATTCGAAGGCTTGTTTGTCTTCCGCCATGTGCAAGATGGCAGCAACTGTGTGGGCATTATGGGTGGCAAACTGCGGATAAATCCGGTCGGTCATGCCCAGCAATTTGCGGGCATTGGCGATATAGGACATATCGGTGTTGGTTTTAGACGTGAAAACCGGAAATCCTTCGAGGCCCGCAACTTGCGCCTTCTTGATTTCGCTGTCCCAATAGGCCCCTTTGACCAAACGTACCATGATCCGGCGGTCGTGCTTAGTGGCGATGTCATTCAAGTAATCAATCACCGCCCCGGCGCGCTGACCATAAGCTTGCACCACAACGCCAAATCCATCCCAGCCAGCCAGAGAAGGATCACTCAGAACCGCGTCGATCACATCGAGCGAGATGGACAGGCGGTCGGCTTCTTCTGCGTCAATGTTCAGGCCAATTCCGGCCGAGCGCGCCAGCCCTGCCAAGGACCGCAGGCGCGGAACAAGGTTTTGCATTACAGCGGTATGCTGCGTTTCATCATAGCGGGCATAAAGCGCCGAGAGTTTGACGGAGATGCCGGGGTTTTCGCGGATATCCTTGCTGTGCGCCGCCTCGGCGATAGCGGAAATTGCCCGCGAATAGGCAAGGTGATACCGGCGGGCGTCCGCTTCGGTGCGGGCGGCTTCGCCGAGCATATCGTAGCTATAGGTATACCCCTTTGCTTCCATTGCCGACCCGCGTTTCATAGCTGACTGAATGGTTTCGCCCAATACGAATTGCGCGCCCATTTCCTTCATGGCGCGGGCGACAGCGGTGCGGATCACCGGTTCGCCCAAGCGTTTGATGGCACCGCGCAAATGGCCAACGGGGCCGGGGGTGTCTTCTGTTAGAACCTTGCCGGTCAGCATCAAGGCCCATGTTGATGCATTGACCAAAGGCGATGTTGAGGCGCCCATGTGTTTGCCCCAATTCGACGGTGCAATCTTGTCTTCGATCAGGGCGTCGATTGTGGTTGCGTCAGGCACCCGCAACAGGGCTTCGGCCAGACACATCAGTGCAATGCCTTCGTCGGTGGATAGACCATATTCGGCCAGGAAAACTTCCATGATGCCGGGTTTGGTGCTGGATCTAATGTCGCGCACCAATTGCGCTGCTCTGGCACTGATGCCTTGCCGTTGTGCCGTGTCGAGGCCGGCGATGCGGCGAAGATGCGCAATCGTCTCAGCTTCGTTGGTGTATGTCAGATCGTCGATACGGGAGCGCAATGTGTTATTCGGCATACAATGTTCCTGTTTGGCTCGAGGTTTCGAAGTGTCGCAATTTGAGTTAAGCTAAATCCCGTATATAGCATTTCAATACGGCGGTTTTCCTGATAATGTAGTTGTGCGCGGGCGATACGACTTAAAAATGAGGGACGCGACATGCAAACGGATCGAGCGGAATTGGACGGGTTTGATCGGGCTATTTTGACAACACTGGCCGAAGAAGGGCGTATTTCCATTGCAGATCTGGCGCGGCGCATCGGCCTGTCCAAATCGCCAACTCAAGCCCGATTGCGTAAACTGGAAAAGACGGGAGCCATTCGCGGCTATCGCGCCATCCTTGATCCGATCCAGCTGGGGTTGGACCATGTGGCCTTTGTTGAAGTTAAGATGAATAACACCAGCGAACCTGCTTTGGCCAAGTTCAATGCGGCCGCCACGGATATCCCAGAAATCGAACAGGTGCATCTGATTGCCGGTAACTTTGACTACTTGCTCAAAGTGCGGACGGCTGACATGCGATCGTATCGCCGGGTTTTGGCTGAAAAAGTGTCGACCTTGCCGGGGATTGCTTTTACGTCGACCTATGTCGCGATGGAGGCTGTAAAAGAAGACGGTCTCGCGGATGTGACTTGACGGATTTCAAATCTGCGCCACCATAAGAATATGCTACGTATATCTTTGATCCCGCTTTTCTTGGCAGGGGGTGCATTTGCCGATGGCTGCCCTGTCGCTCCAGATCACTCAGAACCGCTGCAAGTGTTGTATGATCAGCTTCAGCAGGTGGATGGCGATATGGAGGCGCGGAAGGTTTCCAACCAGATGTGGCAATACTGGGCGGATGCCCCTGATGAAGCCAGCCAAGAGATCTTGGATGAGGGAATGCAGGCACGAGCAGCGTTTGATTTTGTAAGAGCCTTAGATCGATTCGATCGGCTGGTCGGATACTGTCCTTTCTATGCAGAAGGCTACAACCAGCGTGCTTTTGTGACCTATCTTCGCCAAGATTACGAAGGGGCTTTACCTGACTTGGAGCGGGCACTGGAGCTAAATCCCAAGCATTTGGGGGCCTTATCGGGGCGCGCGCTGAGTCTGTTGGCTTTGGGCCGGGATTTGGAAGGCCAAAAAGCCCTGCGTGAGGCCTTGGAGTTGAACCCGTGGTTGTCAGAGCGGCACTTACTTAAACCTTTGCCCGGGCAAGAGCTTTAACCTTTCTGGGTCTTTACACCGCCGAAAGCAAAGCTATTGTCGCGCCAGCTGGCCCGCGTGGTGGAATGGTAGACACAGGAGACTTAAAATCTCCAGGCTTAATAGGCCGTGCCGGTTCGAGTCCGGCCGCGGGTACCATTTGATGGGTTGGCTTAGGTCAACCCGTCACATACCCCAACAATTTATGACAATTGGACACTCCGAGTTGGTCTGTTTAGGTTGATTTGACCCATTGCGGCGTGTTTGTTTACCCACAAATTACACACGTGGGTAAAAATGGCGTCGATAACCAAGCATGGGAAAAAGTGGCGGGCACAAATTGCCCGATCTGGCACCCGAAAGTCAAAGGTTTTCCCAGCAAAACAAGAGGCTAAAGACTGGGCTGCGAATGAAGAATCACGCCTAAAGGATGAGCGATCAACCTCGTGTCGTTTGCCTTTTGGCGATGTGATGCGGCGTTATGGGTTAGAGGTCAGCCCAACAAAACGCGGGCATCTATGGGAAGTGGCCCGGATTGAGAAATGGCGCGTTGATCCACTTGGCAAAATTCGCATGTGCGATTTGTCCGCCGATGACTTGGCCGATTGGCGCGACAAGCGTTTGCGTCAGGTTGCACCAGGCACGGTGCGCCGTGAGCGCAATTTGATGTCAGCGATTCTCACGCAAGCGCGCCGCGAATGGCGTTATATCGATGCCAACCCAATGGCCGATGTCTCAGCCCCGAAAGAGCCGCCGCCGCGCGATCGTCTGGTTTCTGATGACGAACTGGAAAAGCTGGTTTTTGTTGCAGGAGGTGATCTGAGCACAAAGCGTGCGCGGGCCATTCACGCGTTTCGGTTTGCTTTGGAAACGGGGATGCGAGCTGGAGAGATATTGAGCCTTCACGCTGATGCGTTGGACCTCGATCAGCGGGTTGCGTATCTGTCGCGGACAAAGAACGGTGACAGTCGAGATGTTCCGCTGTCGACTGAAGCAGTCCTGTTGATCGGGGCGTTGCCCAATCAGGAGCGGTTGTTTGATATGTCGAGTGCCGATTTGGATGCTGCCTGGCGGCGAATTCGCGATAGGGCGGGTATTGACGGGCTGACGTTCCATGACTCCAGACATTCAGCGGTAACCAAATTGTCCAGAAAGCTTGACGTCCTGGCACTGGCCCGAATGATCGGGCACCGCGATATCAAGCAGCTCATGGTCTATTACAACGCCCCAGCCAATGAGCTAGCCAAGCTGCTGGATTAGGTACGGTCTTTTTCCTTTACCCGTCTTGAAGAGCCTGACCCTTTGGCCATAAATCGATCCTCCTGCACCCAGCGGTTAATGGTGTTTCTATTGACTTTGAACTTGTCTGCAGCATCGTTTACCGAAAGCCATTCAGCGTCTTGAAGGATGGGCCTAACGGCTTCGGTTAGGGCCTCGATCTGTTCGCGCATTAGTCGCATTTCTTCGGCTACGGCCAAGGGTACGACCATCATGGGTTCTGAAATGTCAGCCATCATGCGCCTCGGAGCGTTCGGGCTGAAAGTTGGGGATGTGATCAAGCATTGCGTTCCTCTCAGCGTGGGGTTTGGATCTTGCCGCGCCATACGTCGAAATCGGTGCGCAGGGCGGCAAAGCGGGCGGCGGCGTCTTGGTTTTCGTTCAGCTGTTTGCGGCTGCGAATGCCGCATTTTGTGCGGATGAATTCAGCGGCAAAGCCGGTGCTTGCCGAGGTGTTGGTCTGCCGTTCTTGCAGGTTGGCGAAACGCTGGAATTGTTCGTCATTGCACAGCATTCCGGCCTGTTGTGCGGGTGGCATATCGTCAAACCGGCGTTTGGAGGCGTGGCCGTCAAAGCGTTTTGCGGCCTTGGCCTCTTCCTTGGTTCCGTGCTGCGCGACGATGTTCGCGGCTTCGCGCAGGGTTTCATCATCGTGGCTGAGCGGATCGGCCAATGCGGCGCGGGCATACCATAACTGGCTTTCCGCGCCGTCAGCGGGCGCATTGTGCGTGTGCGCGGCCATTAGTTTGTGCTTTCGCCATTCTTCGCTGCTCGAAAGCCGAATTTGTGGCACAGCAAGTTGCGGCGGCGGGCGATCATGTGGATTTCAGCGGATCCGGCTTTGTCCAGTGGGCGGCCGTTGATCATGTCTGAAAGCTGATCGAGCTGTTGGGGCTGGATGCGCGCGGATGTGCCGTCTTCGAGCTGTTGGCGTTCTTTGGCACGCCACCACGCGTCTTGCATCAATTCCCGCGATGGTGCGGGGCCGCAGGGCGGGACAATCAGATGATTGCGAATGCTGATCGGGGTATGTGTTGCGGGGCGTCCGCTGGGGTGCGTCTGCACTTGAAACCTCCATCGTGTTGATGGAGGTGTTGTGTGCAAATTGCGCATTTATGTCAACCGCAAAATGCGCACATAAATTACTCGATCATCTGGCGCGCTAGCTCTAAGCGCCTAATGAGTTCGTCAAATCCTTCAGCATCAACCGTGGCTGCGATTTGAATTTGACTTCCGACAATCGCGAGTTTGACCGTGTTCGTTCCGTCACCCGGCAGGTTTGCCGGGGGATTTGGCTCGTCCAGCAATACTGACACATCGATTCTTGGCGATTTACCCTCCTGAAAGCCGTGGTTTTCTTGGTTAGGGTCGTGCTGGGGAAGTGATCCCAAGTTCAGCACCCTGCTTTTATCTATACCATATTCACTAAGGATTGATGCAATTTTTAGCGTCAAGTCTTGCGGCAGGTAGTCCTTCTTGTAGCGGGTCTCGTAGTGATTGTAGCTGGACGAGCTCGACATTTGCAGTGCGTCCGCCATTTGGCGGATGCTGCGCCCAGCTTCTTCGCGCAGAGCCTTTAGCTCCGTTCCGATTGATTTTTCCTGTTTCATGATCTCAATATGCGCACAGATTGCGCATTGGGTCTGTTCGCAAATTGCGCTTGATCAATATGCGCAAAAAGCGCACAACCCAATTATGAGTTATGTCGATACAATAGTTGATACCTTCGGCGGAGTGCGCCCAATGGCAACCGCTATTGGGTGTAGTCCCTCCACCGTGATGAGCTGGAAGGTTCGGGGCAGCATACCGGATCAGCACAAGCTGAATGTTCTGACGTGCGCCAAGTCGCTTGGATTTGAGTTGTCCGAAGTTCAATTTTTCCCTCATGCCGAAAGCTCGTTGGAGCAAGCCTGTGCGGGGCCGTATGAGCCGTTCGGGGCGAAATATGTCTGAGCGTGTTTCATGTTCTCAGTCTGGCGCAGGTCGGCGGGAAAAGTCTTGCACAGGTTTTCAGGTGTTTTGGGCTGGTTTCCGGTTTTTACTGGGTCGGCGTGAGAAGATTTTTACCGCAAATCGGGTTGAGGCCCAAGATTTGGCCCGCGCGCGGTTCGCGGACATGTTGCGCCACCCGTTCCCCGACGCGTCGGATCGAGAGATCGCCCGCAGCTGGGCCCCGCGATTGGGGGTCAGCGACAAGACCATCCAGAACTGGCTGGCCTGTTCGCATAGCGCCAGCATCGAAGACATTTTCATCGTCGGGGCAGCGCATGGCGTTTGGACCACGATGCAGATCCTTGTCGGGGAAAGCACCCGCGAAGAATACATGGAAAAGATGGGGCAGAAGTGATGGATTTCGCGGGCGAGTTTGCAACCTTGTTTCACAGCAGTCTGAGCTGCGCGGGTGATGAAATTGTCACGTCGCGGTTCATGTATTTCTGGGCTGTCACCTTTGCGCATGTCGGATTGGCGACGATTGTTTCGGCCTTTGTGCTGTTGCGCGATTGGTCGGTTGCCTGGCTGTGGGCCGGTTTTGCCTTGATCGTCGTCAAGGAGTTGGGGGCAGATCTGCCGAACGCGGGCTGGTCGACCTTGGTTTGGTTCGATTCCCTGTGGGACTTGGCCAGCTGGTTTGTCGGCTTCTTCGCGCTTTGGTGGGCGATGATGGCCGATCGCGCGGTGCGGTCATGACCCTGCGCGTGATTGTATCCCAGAGCGGTTTGAGCGCCACGGTTTCGGGCCAGTACCACGCGACGCAGATCGTCGGGCTGGATGATGCTGTGGCGTGGGTTCGGTTTTACGAGCGGATGGCCAAGGGCAAAACGGGCCGGTTTTATGGGGCCAAGCTGGATGCCTTTCGCCAAGCGCTGCAGGGCATGAAGGCCGCGCAGGCAGGGGGGCGGGCATGAGTGCCGATCTACAAATCCTGCACAAAACGGTTGAGCAGTTCCATCGAAGTCTTTTGGGGGGCCTTAGCGCATTCTGCGCGCAATCGTTTGAGGATTGTTTCATGCTCGCCGCGAATGCCGGGGTGTGCGCTTTCGAAGCCCAAAAGATGGCCCCATGTAATCATCTTGTTGGTCAAAACACGCGTTGCCGTCTCAAGGTCTGCACCGTAGTCGCTTGGTGCGTCGAGGGTTGCGACAACATGTATGCAGGGGGCCGAAAAATAGGCTTTTTGCACTTCGTGGTTTTGAATGTTTTGCGGGGTTTCAGCCGTCGCGCTGTTAGCCAGAATTGCGATCGAGGCAATGGTGATTTTAAGCATGTGGATACCTTGTGCAGTTCAATAGGCTGGGTCGAACTGATCCATAGTACTAACCCAAAGGCAACCCCTTTCAGATCGGCAATGCGGGCGCGCATTTGCCGTACAGGCGGCGGGGTGGGGTGCGTATCCTCCTCCCTTGCGCGAATACCTCGCCGCCAATTATCCCGTTTTTCGAATTCGCCTGATGGCGAGTGCCTGCGCCGGGCTTCGGTGCACTTCCTCCCTGTCGTTGAAACTTTGGCCGGTGTCGGGGCATCGGTATCGGCCACCTTTTCCGATGGGGGTCGGTTCTCGCCTGCGCGCCGGGTTATGCGCGCTTTACTGCCTGACCTGACCCGGCCTGCGTCTGTTCGCGCGGCTGGGTCTTTTTCTATGCGGGGTTTCATATGTTGATGTTGCGTGAGCAAAAACAGCGCTTTCAAGAGTTGTACGGAAAAGGCCAGATTGACGGCGTGATTGCGAAGGATTTGGGCGTTAGCGGTCATCAAGTGCGCGCGCACCGCACGGCACTTGGGCTGCCGTCCGTTCTGGATAAATTCCGCTGGTCTACCGAACAGGTTGAAACCCTGTCGGGATTGATTGGCGATGGGAAAACCGCAGCCGAGATTGCAAAGGCTATGGACTTGCCTGCAACACGGGTTCGCGCCAAGGCGGCGCAAAAAGGGTGGTCGATCACAGTTGATGCGGACCGAAAGCCATATTCGGCAATCGAAGATGAGGTTTTGCGCAATAGCTTGACCAGTGGCGTGACGATTGGGGAATTGTCGCAACGGTTGGGGCGGTCGCGCGGTTCAATCAGGTCACGCTTGGAAAAGCTGCGTGATGCAGCAAAGGTGCCGGACGTGGTGGCAGATTCAAAGCTGCCACCTAGCCCCAAGCCGTTGACGCCCGCGCAGGTTCGGTTGCGTGATCGGTTGGAAGCGCGGTTTGACCAAGGTTTGATTGCGGCATTGTTCGGGTTGCGGTTCAAGCGCGGTCTGTCGGGCGAGTTGTCGGAATTGGCGGAGCGTCATGGGTTGACCATTAGGCAAGTACAATTGCTTTGGCATCAAGTGAGGGCGGCATGATGGCAATTCCATCCGCGCCTATGCGGGCACAATCGCAATGCAAGCTTGGACATCTTACCTTTCGCGTCACGGCGCTGGATTGCGGTGTGGTGACCTGGGGGCTGTATCCTGATGATACTTGCGGGGCCGGAAAGGCCATCGCGACGGGCTTTGTCGAGAACGATTTGCCGCACCAGTTTGATGATGCCAAGCAAATGGTCGCTGGCGTTGTGCGCGGCGCAGAGGTGCCGAAATGAGCGCGGTTCGCCAAAGGCCGCATCCGGCGCGGTTGATGATCAGTGGACGCCAAAGCGCCAAGACTTTGCAGCACTACGTTGCAAGCTGCGCGGTGCTGGTTTTGCAAGGTGGCGGGTTGGTCGCATGCCGTGACTGTCTGGCTGTCTTAGCGGCGTCCTATGCATGCCTTGACCGGCCAAACGCAGGGACGCTGCGGATCTTGGCTGCGCCGGTGCTGCGTGTCTGCCGTGCGGCGGGCGATCAGAATGAAGATGAATTTGCGCTGGCCCGCCATGATTTGCGGCTGGCCTTGGCGGTGTATTTCGCGGGGGAGTTGGTGATATGACGGCCCAATTGAAATCGGTAAACGCTGAGCTTGAGCTATATCCAATCTCTGCCTCGGAGCGGTTGGATTCTCATTTTTTCTTGCAGTGGAATTTGAAGCGCTGGCGGGGCAGCTCGTTTCGCAAGAAAGCATATCTGGATCCCGAAGTCGGGTTCTATGGTTTTGAGCTGTTTTGCAAAGCGCAGGATGAAACTCCTATCGGCACCCTGCCATTTGATGACGCTGATTTGGCATTTATGCTGCACCTCCCGTTGGATCGCTGGAAATCGCTGCGAAAGCGCGATCTGTCGCCATTGCAAGGGTGGAGCGAGGTCCTGTGTGACAATGGCGAAATACGCTGGGCGCATCCGGTGGTCACTGAAATCGCTGTCGAGGCGTTAAAGTCAAAGCGCCGCAATGCTGCCAAGCTGGCTGATGATCGCATGCGCAAACGCCTGACCACGATTGCGGCGCGCTTGCGGGGTATTCCAGGTGCTGCCCGATACGCGGAAAGCGATGATTTACTGAACCAGATCAGCGACTGGATCGACAAAGCTTTTCCAGGAGGGAGCGCGACAGAAAAGCGCGTCAAAGAAGCGCTGAACGACCTTTCTTCAAAGCCCTGAAAACCGCGCGAAATCTTCCGGCGGAAGAAATCGGAAGTTCCGAGGAAGTTTTTGGAGGTTTTCGGAAAGTTTAAAAATCGCGCCGCTGAAAGGAAAAGAGAAGAAATGAGAAAGAAATGAGAAACCATGTGCCGCGCAAAAACCAGCGGTGGACCTGTGGATAAGTCGGGATTGGCTGAGAAAAGGATTGGGTGATGGATAGTGCAGAGCAAGCAGTGGGTGAAAAGCGGGTTCAAGCGTTGTTGATTGATCCGTTGACGCGGTTGGGTTTGTCCAAGCCGTCGACGGTGCGGGCAGGACAGTTTCAGGACATGCTGGCCGAGGTGAAATCAAAGCTGGCCTATATGAGCGATGAAAGCCTTGCTGCGTTGTCAGAGCAGGTTGCCGCCAATCCGGATGGCAAGCAGGGGGACCGGTTTCCAATCGCGGTAAAGATTTTGAAGTGGGCTGCGCAAATCCAGCCGCCTGGTGATGACGCCTCGCCCTTGGTGCGGGCGGTGTTCGCTGCGCAGCTGGGGCGCGATTCCTTGATTGGCGGCTGGGCCCCGGAACTGCTGGCAGAGGTGAAAAGGATCCGCCGTTGGCCGCTGGATTACGGGGTGACGCAGATCAAAGACCGCGCGTCGGATTCTGTGGGGCGTTTGCGAAAACTTGACGACCGGTTGCAGCGTGGCTTGACCTTGACTGACGAAGAGGACCAGTGGCGGTCGCGCCGGTTGATGGCGTTGCAAAAGTGTCGGGACATTGCGGATTTGAGTGAGCGTAAGGGGGCTGTGCAATGATGCAAGCGGCGATCAAAACAGAGGCGGGTTTTCGGTTGGGCGGTGTTGCTTCGAAGAAGCCTGTTAGCATCCGGGATCTTTTGCAGTGGGCGTTCCGGTCTGAATGCGCGCAGTTGGACTTTGACGAAATCGGCAGTGAAACCGGTGGCCGTGCCGGTGTCGGGATCGAATATGTACTGATGCAGCAGAGTATTCTTGGCTGTCGACCTGACGGTGGTGGATCGTCTGAGCCGCATCACGACGCTGACATCGTGGCCTCTGCTTTGTCCGCATTGCCGGACAGTGTTGGCGGGCGATCTATGGCGATCTCGATTGCGGATCTGGCGCGGGTGGGTCAGGTGCCTGATTGGATGCCAAACGCGCAGCCTGTGATCGTGCCTGTTGATTCATATACCAATCAGCACGGGTGCCAGGCTAAGACTGCGGACAGCGCTGGTCTGGGGTGCGATGGATGGCCAAAGCAGCCTCGGCGCAATCGCAAGGGGGTGATTGTGCATGATGCGGTAAGTTATTGTCCGGTGGTGGTTCGCCCGACGGTTTCACAGATTGCTCGGGCGCGTCGGGCTTATTTCGCTTGGTGGGGTGCGTTGTTGGAGTTGCGGGCGTCGTTGCAGCAGCAGTCGATGCTGAGCCGTTTCGAGGTGACAAATGACATGCCTGAGTTGGAGCCGTGGAAATAACGCTTGACGAAAGTTAGGATCTGTTGACATATTGCCATTGAACCGAAACGCGCCCGCAGGAAACTGTCGGGCGCTTTTGCTTTTCTGGGGGCGCGCAATGAATGATTTCGCTCTTGGCTTGACGGTGGACCATAGCGATGTGTCGCGCGGGCTGTCCGACATTGAGCGCAAGCAGTTGCCTATGGCGACGGTTTGGGGGCTCAACGATACCGCAGCGGATATGTTGGATCATGTTCAAAACCGCATGGAGGTCGTCTTTGACCGGCCAACACGGTTTACCAAAAACGCCTTTATGGTTTGGCGGGCGAACAAGAAAACCATGGAAGCGCGGGTGCAGGAGCGGCCATCGGTTGGGTCAAAGCACTTTCTGAAAGTCCAAGAGGATGGCGGCGCGCGCCCGCAAACCGGAATGGAGCGGATGCTTGGGGCCACGCTGCCCTATGAAGGCTTAGTGTCGGCATTGGTTCCCGCTGCGGGTGCAAAGCTGAATGCATATGGCAATTGGTCGCCGGCGCAACGCAAGCAGGCGCTGTCTGCAGCCAGTGGTGCAGCGCAAGCCGCAAAGTCGAGGGCTCGCTATTTTGTTCCGGACAAACGGTCGAACCTGTCGTCCGGTATCTGGAAGCGAACCGGTAAAGGGAAGCGAGAGAAGCTGACCAAGGTCGCGCATTTTCTGGACGCCGCGCCAAGCTATACCAAGCGACTTGGGTTCTTTGATGGGGCGCAAGAGGTCTTCAACGAAAAGTTTCCGGCTCGTTTCTTTGCTGCCTTCGATCGAGCGATGGCCAGCCGAAAATAACCCCACGGGTCCTTCCTAAGCTCTGATCGCACGCGGGTAATTCGCACCCCGTTTCGTGCGTGTTTGTTTTGGTTTTCAAGTGCTTGGGTTGGGGTTCTTGTTGTTGTTATATGAAAGGAATTTGAGGGATGTCTGATCTAATCACTCTTGATGGTGGAGAGGTGCTGGATCTGTCTGACTACCCTTTGCCTGAGGGTGAGGATGATATTGTTTTCAATGTCGAGTTGATGGCGAAAGCGATGGACGTGTCGACTGTCACGATCGGCAAATGGATCGACCAAGGCATGCCGGTCCAAAAGCGGGGCGGAAACGGTCAATCCTATGAGCTGAGATTTGGCCACTGCTTTGCCTGGCGACGATGGAAAGAGGGGCGGGATCATGCGGCGCGGCGCACACTAGAACATCGGGCCGAACAAAAGGCGATGCTGTTTTTAGGGGAAGAGGAAACGCCTGAGAGCGCGCGCATGTCGCCCAAGGAAATTCGCGAATGGTCCGAGGCGGAGCTGATCCGCAACAAAGCGGCGCAGCAGCGCGGCGAGCTGGTCCGCACTGCACATGTGCAAGAGATGCTGGATCACCTGCTGGTGTCGTTGCGCAATGTTATCACCAGCGCGCCGGACTTTTTGGAACAAGAGTTCAGCCTGTCACCGCTGCAAGTGGTCAAGGCCGAAAGCTATTTCGACGGGATGCTGATCGAAATGCGCAAGCAGATTTCGGATGGTGGTTTTCAGCCGGCTGCGGTTGTGCCGCTCGCGCGCGAAGCTGACGCGGGCTGACATGCTTGAGATTAGTGATCGGGCATTGGGGCAGATTTCAGATCTGCCGCCATTGCCGCCATTTGCGCGGGCGCATGAATTGCTGGCGGATGCATTGCCGCTGTTGGATGCGCCGAGCAGGATCTCTGTCACTGAATCGGCCAGGCGCAATATCCGGCTTGAAACCCGTGGGGTCTGGCAAAACTTTGATCCCGATGTGACGCCCTACATGGTTGAGCCGTCCAATACGGTTCTGTCACGGCTTTACAAAGGGGGCGCATTTGTCGGGCCCGCGCAGTCGGGAAAAACAATGGCGCTGATCACCACAGCCTTGCGGCCTGTGGTTTGCGATCCGTCGCCGGTGCTGATCATTCATATGGACCGGCCTAGCCGTGATCGATGGGTGGAAGAGTCTTTGAACCCGGTGATCCAAAACAGCCCGGAAATTGCCGATCGTCTAGGCCGTGCCCGTGAGGATAGCACATTCAGCCGCAAGCGGTTTCGGGGCATGCGCCTCAACCTTGGCTATCCAACGCCGCAATGGCTGTCATCAGCCAAATACAAATTGGTCTGCCTGACTGATTTTGACCACTTCCCGCCTGAACTCGGGGTTCGCAAGGATGCGCCAGAAGGGTCGGCGTTTACAATGGCCCTGCAGCGGATCAAATCCTACCTGTCACGCGGGTTTGTTCTGGCAGAAAGCACCCCGGCGTGGCCGGTGGTAGAGGGTGAGCAAAGCAACTATGAACCGGGCCCGCACGAGATGCCGCTGGTCAAATATGGGATTGTGCCGCTCTACAATCGCGGCACCCGTGGGCGCTGGTATTGGGAGTGTCGTGACTGTGGCGAGCTGTTCCAACCGGTTTTGGAGCAGCTACATTTCAATGCAGAGCTGTCGCCGCGTGATGCGGGCGAGAGCGCAGAAATGGAATGCCCGTTCTGCCATTGCCTGATCGGGTCGCAGCACAAGAATGAATTGAACCGTGCGGCGCTTCTTGGTCGGGGCGGTTGGTTGCATGAAACCGACAGCGGCGACGAATTGGTGCCGCTTGGCGATAGCAAAGTACGCGGCACGGAAATTGCCAGTTGGGCGTTGAACGGTGCGGCGGCAACTTTTGCCAATTGGTCGGATTTGGTTTCGCGGAAGTTGGAAGCCGAGCGCGAAATGGAAAAGCTGGGCGATGATCTTGATCTGGCGCGGTTTTATTACACCGATATCGGAGTGCCCTATAAGCGCGCCGCGAATGTGAACGAAGGGGATCTAAGCCTGAGTTTTCTACGCGACAATCTGCAGGACGCAGAAAAGGGGGTTGCCCCTGATTGGGCGCGGTTTGTTGTGATCTCGGTGGATGTGCAAGGCACTTATTTCCCTGTTCAGATTACGGCCTTTGGCGAGGAAGGTCAGGCGCAGGTTGTCGACCGGTTTGATCTAACTGTGCCACCTGCGGATGCGCCAAACATGGGGCAGGGTGAAGAGGCCCGCAAGTTGGATCCGGCGCGTTACTTTGAAGATTGGAAGGTGCTTGAGCCGTTGGCTGCTCGGGTGATTTCGGTTGCTGGCGCGGATCATGGGCTATCGCCGGTGCGGGTGGTTGTCGATTTCCAGGGTCGCCCTGGGGTCAGCGACAATGCGGAGAAGTTTTTGCGCGGGCGGCGACGGGCCCAAGAGGGAAAAGTCTGGCGCGTGTCGCGCGGGCAGGGCGGTTGGAAAACGCCGTTCCGGATCAGACATGACTTCCCCGATCGGGGTCATGGCGGAAAGCAGGCGCGCGGCATCAAGTTGCTAACGATTGCAACCGATCGGTTGAAAGACACGTTTGCGGCCAGCTTGAAAAAGGCAACCGGCGGTTCTGGTGCGTTTTTTCTGCCAAGTTGGATGCGCAAGGATGAAGATATGCTGGGCGAGTATGTCGCCGAAGAACGGCTGTCGGATGGCTGGGCCAAAAAGCCGGGCGAGATCCGCAACGAAGGCATTGATCTTTCAGTCATGGCGCGGGCCGGGGCGGAAGACAAAGGGTTGTTGAAGATCGATTGGTCATCACCGCCCAAATGGGCGCTTGGCGGCATCGGCAATGAGAACGCTGTTGTCCTGGCTGAGAACGCGAAACCGCGCCGGGCTGAGCAGGAGGCTCGCCGGGCCCCCACGCAAATCAATTATCTGAAAAGAGGGTGAGCATGTCTTACACGCAAGCGCAGGTCGATCATGCAAAGGCTATGTACGCAAAAGGCGCGCTGAGCCTCGAATTGAACGGCGAGAAAGTGACCTTTGTCAGCGGTGCAGAGTTTCGCCGCCGTATTCGCGAAATGGAAGCGGGTGTAAGCGGCACCGGCCAGGGCATGACGATCACCTTTCCCAAAACCGGGCGGGGTTTGTAAATGAGCTGGCTTGATCGGGCAATTTTGTCGCTTAGCCCCGAGCGCGGTTTGGCGCGCGTTCGTGCGCGGACCAAAGCCCAAGCGTTGATGAATTACGATGCGGCCAGCAAGGGGCGCAGAACCCATGGTTGGAAAGCGCCGGGATCGTCTGCCGATTCAGCGGCGCAAGGGAGCCGCAGTCAATTGCGCAACCTGAGCCGCGACATGGAACGCAACCGCGCGCTGGCCGTGCGTGGCCGCGATGTGGTCACGGGCAACGTGGTTGGAACCGGCATCCTGCCTTCGGTGCGGATGAAAAATGAGGCCAATGCCGACAAGGCGATGAAGGTGGTGCGCCAGCATTTGTTGACGCCGGATATCGATGCCTACGGGGTTAGCGCGCTGCCAGCTTTGCAAGCGCAGGTGATGAATGCGGTGTTCACAGATGGCGAGGTGTTGGTCCGCCGCCGGATCCGCAACCTACAGTATGAACCCGATTTTCTTTTGCCTTTTCAGGTGCAGCTTATGGAGGTTGATCACCTCGATGAAGGGATCACCAGCCACGGCAAAAACGAAGTTGTAGAGGGCATCGAATACGGGCCAACGGGCCGCGCGGTTGCCTATCACTTGTTTGATCGTCATCCCGGCGACATTGCGCGTTTTGGGCGTAGCAGCCTGAAAAGCACCCGCGTTCCAGCGGGCCAGATCCTGCACATCCGCCGGGTCGATCGACCAGGGCAGCAGCGCGGGGTGCCATGGCTTGCGCCGGTTATGATGACCTTGGGCGAATTGAGCGATTACCAGGAGGCGCAAATCCTCAAGCAGCGGATCGCCGCTTTGCTGGCGTTCTTTGTTGAGGCCAGCGACACCGGTGGAACTTATGACGGGCAAAAGATGTCAGAGTTGCAACCAGGCGCAATCGTTGGGTTGGAAGAGGGGCAGAAGATCACAGCCTCGGATCCGCCTGTTGTCGGCGGCTATCAGGAATTTATGAACCAAGGCATCCGGTCTGTCGCGATGGGTTTGGGGATCAGCTACGAGTCCTTCGGCGATCTCAAGGGGGTCAATTTCAGCTCGGGTAAAATGGGCCGGATGGAGATGGACCGGTTTGTTGATGTCTGGCAACGGCAGCTGATCATCGGCCAGTTTTGTCACGGTATCGGGCGTTGGATGAAAGAGGTTTGGCCGCTGGCGCGCGAGGTGCGTAAGCTGCCGCCGGTTCCTGAGGATTTTGAGTGGACCGCGCCAAAGCGCCCGATGATCGATCCGTCCAAGGAAATCAAAGCCGCAGTCGAAGAGATCAATGCAGGGCTGACCAGCCTGCAACGCAAGCAGCGTGAGATGGGGCAAGACCCTGACGTGATTGCCCGTGAACGCGAAGAAGACGCCGCCCGGTCACAGCCAAAACAAAAGCCGGATGCGCCGGCGTCTGATGGCCAGACCGAAACCGACCCGAAACAGGAGAGCCAAGATGGACGGGACTGATCTGATTACAAATGGCGAAATCATCCTTGAAGGGGATGTTTTGTGTAACGAATGGTGCGGCTGGATGGAGACCGGATGCTTCTCGGCGCAGATGGTGCGCGAGGCGTTGGCGCAGTTTTCGGGCGCGGCAACGGTTCGGCTGAATTCGGGTGGCGGTGACCCCTTTGAGGGGGAGGCGATCCGCGTGGCACTGGCGGGCCATCCCGGCGGTGTGACTGTTGTTGTTGGCGGTGTCGCTGCCAGCGCGGCGTCATTGTTGCTTATGGGGGCGTCCCGGATCGAGATTTCCGAAGGGTCGTTTATCATGATCCATGACCCAAGCAGTGGTTCCTTTGGCCGTGCCGGGGATCATCGGCGCGAAGGCGAAAGACTGGATCTGTTGGCCGCGACTTATGCCAGCGTCTATGCGGCGCGATCGGGTGCGAGCCCCGAAGATGTTTCGCAAATGATGGCGGATGAAACCTGGTTTGGTGGCCCTGCGGCTGTCGAGGCGGGTTTTGCCGATGCCGTATCAGGGCAATCCCAAGAGCTTTCGGCATCGCTTTCCCTGGTGGCTGCGCAGGCAATGCACAACTCGACAGGCCAAAGGCTGCAGATGTGCAGCAATCACTTTTCCCCAGAGGGCACTGCGCCTTCTTCAATCAAGACCGCTGGTGGCGGTCGACCTCAGGCCCAAATGGCCGCAACTCAGGAGCTTGAAATGCCCGCAGAAGAAAACACGGTAATTGCACCGGCCAACCCGACGTCGCCCAATGCTGGCGCGCCAGAGGTGACGCTGCAAACAACAATGGCCGCGCCAGACACCTCGGCGGCTGAGCTGCGCGGCGCAGAAGGTGAACGCGCACGTCAACGCTCGATCCGCGATATGGCGCAGCCGTTTATGGCATCTGGTCAACTGACATCGATGCAGGTTGATGCGCTGATTGATGAAGGCACACCAGCTGAACATGCGGGCAACCGGATGATGGCCGTGATGTCTGCTGCCGAAACCCCTGTGGTTCCGACATCGGGCGGCGCGCGGATCAACCGTGATGAAACCGAGACCCGCCGCGAGGGATTGGTGCAGGCCATGATGCGCAACTATGAAGGCCCGGGCGCGCAGTTTCGCGGCATGCGCCTGAGCGGTCTGGCGATGGAATTGGCGGGTGGCAGCGGGTATGACCGCAATGCGCTGGTTGCGCAGGGCATGCGGTCAACGTCGATGATGGGCGGCGCGCATGGTGTGAGCGATTTTGCCTATATCACCACCGAAGTTATGAACCGGTCTTTGATCGGCGAATATGACCGCCGTGGTGCAAATTGGAATGTTGTCACCGGCGCACCGATGTCGGCCAGCGACTTCCGCGAATTGCATGCGGTTCGCTTTGGTGGCGACTTCCAGCTCAAAAGCGTCAAGGAAGACGGCGAGTACCAAGAAGCGACGTTGAATGACGAAGCCGAAGGTTTGAAGGTCGAGCGCCGTGGCCGGACGATCCACCTGACCTTTGAGGCGGTGATCAACGACGACATGAGCGCCTTCAACCGTATCCCGCGCGAATTTGCGATGGCAGCGCGCGTCATGGAAGCGTCGATGGTTTGGAACCTGATCCGGGCCAATGCTGTATTGAAGTCGGACAAAAAGGCCCTGTTCCATGCCGATCACGGCAACTTGGCGGCCCCAGGCGGTGCGATCTCGATCGCGAGTGTTGCGGCGGGCCGCAATCGCATGTGGGCGCAAAAGGCCTTTGGCTCTGCGAAAGATGGCGAGGATTTCTTGCAGATCACACCGGATCTTTTGATTGTGCCCCCGGCGTTGGAAATGGCGGCGTTGCAATTCACAGCTGGGATCACCCCAACCAAGACATCGGACGCCAACCCCTACAAGGGCACTCTGACACCGGTGGTTGTTCCAAACTTGAGCGCGGGCGCTGCGAGTGGGTCGGATAGCTCTTGGTATCTGGGGTCTTCGGATCTTCCCCCGATTTCGGTGGCCTATCTGGAAGGCTATGAGGCCCCAACGGTGCAAACGATCTAAGGCATGAACCCGGACCGTGTGACCATGAACGCCCGCCACATCTTTGGTGCGGCGGCGTCCGACTTCCGTGGGATCGACAAGAACCCCGGCTAAATCATCCAATAGATGATGTGACAAAGGGCGGCCCATGGGTCGCCTTTTGTCGTTGTTGAAACCTGTCAGCAGGAGTTCTGACATGAAAAACTATATTCAAGCGGGTGCAAACCTGACTGTTCTGGCCGCTGCGGCGGTGGCTTCGGGTGGCGGTGTGCTGACCGGCAGTATCTTTGGTGTTGCCCAAGGGGCGGCAGAAATCGGTGACGAAATTGTGGTGTCGCGCTTTGGTGTTTTTGAATTGCCAAAGCTGGAAGCGCAGGCATGGACCGCTGGGGTCAAGGTCTATTGGGATGATGGCAACTCGCGTTGCACTACGGCGGCCAGTGGCAACACGCTGATTGGTGCGGCTGTTGAGATTGCCGCGAACCCGTCGCCCACCGGCAAGGTGTTGCTCGACGGCGCGATCCGCTGATCTGATGTCATCACTGTTTGATGGGATGGCCGGAATGCTGGGGGATGTGTTTGGTGATCGCGTTGATCTCGAACCGTCATCCGGTCCGGCCACCTTTGTCCAAGGCATTTTCCGGCGCGAACCGATTGAGGTCGATGGCGACGATGGTGCCCCGGTTTTGATTTTATCTCCGACTTTGCAAGTCACACGAGATCAAACGGTGCGCTTGGAACGCGGTTGCGAGGTGTTGCCATCGGTTGCACCTGGCGAGCGGTTTCGCGTCGTGAACGGTCAGCCAACACGCTCGCCGGCTTCAGACGCCTTTGTCATCTATGAGTTGGAGTTGGTGGAATGACGGATTGGCGAAAGGGCGCGCGCGCCGCTGTTCGGACGTCTTTGCAGGAAAGCGCGCGATTTTCCGAGTTCAAGCGCCTGAATATCTGGACCAAGTCAATCAACGCAGAAGATTTGCCATCGATCGGATGCGGTATTCCCCGCGAAACCAGTGGCCGCGATAGCCATGACAGCACTGCGCGGATGATGACTCTCGCGGTTGTTGTCAAACGTGTTGGCGGTGATCTGGAAGATTTGGCTGATGATGATGCTGCGGAGATCGAGGGTTTGGTGATGGCCGCGCTCGATGGTGAAGGCGAACTGCCGGAGCTGACGGAAACCACCTATTCCGAAGACAATGCCGGCCAAAGCTCTGTCAGCACTCTTGCGCTGATGTTCAACGTAACGACCTGGCCAGCGGATCCGCTGGACTGATTAACCGAGCTGCATCGCGGCTCATCCTTTCAAAAAATGGAGACTTGCCATGTCAAGTAGTGGAGCAATCCGCGGCTACGGCTCGACGGTGGAAATTGGTGTTGGAGCAACGCCAACCTGGACCGAGATCGTGGGTGTCGAATCCTTTGATTTTCCGGATCAAACGCCGCCGGATGAAGACGCAACCCATCTGGGAAGCCCAAATGACACCGAAGAGACGATTCCGGGCATGAAGCCGGTCGCGGCCTGGGGTGTCGATGCGCATTATGTTCCAGGCGGTCCTGTTGATTTGCTGTTGATCGGTTTGGCCGACACGAATGAGATTGTGCAATTGCGTCTGACGCCAGCCGGATCAGGGGCGACGGCATCTGTATTTGGCGGCTATGTCAAATCCTGGTTGCCCAAAGGCATCAACCCGAAATCGAAAATGCTGGCAGCATTGTCCATGTCCATCATGGCCAAGATCACAGAGTAAGGCGGCAAAGCATGGCACAGAAAACAAAGGCAATGTTCGCCGAAGTGACCGCTAAAGTTGATGGCGAAGACATGACGCTGCGGATCGATTTCAACGCGCTGGCGGAGTTTGAAGAGAAAACCGGCCAGAAAGCCCTGGAAGCGATTGACGAGATTGAAAGCGGCGCAATCAGCATGGTCACGCTGCGCCATTTCGTTTGGGCTGGACTGCAATATCATCACCCCGGGTGCACGGTGGCCAAGGCTGGTGACTTTCTGTCTGCGGATCCCGATGCCTTGGGTCGGGCCTTTGAAACGGCGCTACCAAAGGGCGAAGAAGATGCCCCGAACGGCAGTGAGCCGGAGGGTGACGCGGGAAACGCAGAGCGGGCGGCAGGCTAGGCGTCCTGTCGCTCTTTGAACACTGGCTGGAGGCGGGGCAATGCCCTGAACGGTTCTGGGGGCTCACGCCTCGCCTCTATGTTCTGGAAATGAAAGCCGCCACAAATCGCCGGCGCTACGCTTTGGCAGATCAAGCTGAGGCAATGTTCGTGGCGCTGCGCCGCGATGGTGCGGATGTTCAAAACTATTGTGACCAATTGCGCGGCATCGATCGCAGCTTGCCGCCCGAAGCGTTGCAAGGCGCGCTGATCGCTGCGGCCAGCGATTTGCCCAAAATGAGCTGGGCAGACTTCCAAAAAGAAAAGGGTGCAACATGAGCGGCAATGCAGGCCGATTGACGGCAATTCTCGGATTGGATTCGCGCGGGTTCCGAAAAGGCATCAAAGAAGGCGAAAGCCGGGTTGCCCGATTTGGCAAGAAAATCGCCAAGATCGGGGCGGGCCTGTCTGTGATGTCGGCGGGCGTTGCCGTGGCAATCAAGGGGCAGTTGAATGCGGCGGATGAGTTGTCAAAATCTGCGCAGCGTCTTGGTGTGCCGATCGAAGAATTGTCAGCCTTGCGCCATGCTGCGGATATGTCCGGCGTCGGGGTTTCTGATCTGGACAACAGCCTGCGCCGCCTATCGCGCAACATGGATGATGCGGCCCAAGGCGGCAAGAAAACCTCGGCTTTGTTTGCCCGTATGGGCATCGATATCAAGACCGCCAAGGGGGAGTTGCGTCCTACCTCGGAAGTGATGGCAGAAGTTGCGGGCGTATTGTCAAACATGCCCGATGGGGCCGAGAAAACGGCGCTGGCCTTTGAGGTGTTTGGCCGGGCGGGCACGGCCCTGATCCCGATGTTGAACGGCGGCAAGCAAGGTCTGGAAGGGATGTTGCAAGAGGCCCGGGATCTTGGGCTGGTTATCGATGAAAAAACCGGCAAGGCGGCGGAAAACTTCAATGACAACCTGTCGCGTCTCAGCAAAACCCTGAAAGGTCTGGTGATCCAGGCGATGGCGGCTCTTGCGCCTGTGCTTGAGGACATCAGCGGGCGTGTGGTCGACCTAAGCACCTGGTTTCGGGATCTGTCGCCAACCATGAAAAAGATCATTTCGGGGGCGGTTTCTCTTGCGGCGGTGGCTGGTCCTGTGGCTGTCGGTTTGGGGGCGATATTATTGGCAGTTGCGCCCTTAGGGACTGCGATTGCCGCCCTTGTTTCGCCGATTGGGCTGGTTGTCTTTGCTTTTGGCGCGATCGCGGCGGGGGCTGCATATGTTGCAACCAACTGGTCGGATCTGGTGGATCGGTTCCCGCTGCTTGGCGTTGCGGCCAAGGCGGTTTCCAGCGTGGCGGCTACCGCTTGGGAGGGTCTCAAAGCAGGGGTCAGCACGGCGATTGCGATTTCTGGGGACGCGGTGTCAGGGTTCAAATCCCTCATGGAAGGCGACTTCAAGGGCGCGTTGCAAAGCGTCAAAAACATCGGCAGCGAGTTGGCGGATTTTTTCACCAAAACCTTTCCCGGAGTGACCGAAATTATGGGCACCCTGATCGCCAAAACCGAGGATGTCGGGGTCAAGCTTGTGGCCAAGATCAAGTCCAGCGTTGTTGCAGGCTTTGCGACGGCATCCGAGTGGGTCAGCGGACTGGCGAGCAGTATCGAAAGCGGCATCTATGGCGCTGCAACCTACTTTGTGCGTGGCGGCAAATTTGTCGTGGGTGCGATCAAGAGCGGTATTTCGGCCTTTCTCGGGGATGCGGTACAGGCGGTTAAAGATCTCGGACCCATGATTGTGCAGGCGATCGGTGAAATGGCGGCATCGGTTCTTGAGGCAGGCAGGCAGCTTGGCGCTGATCTTTTGAACGGGATCAAGGCGGGCATCGATGCGAAGGTTGAAGCTGTCAAAGCATCTATTAGCGGAGCGATCGATCAACTTTTTGGTGCGGCTAAAGTAAAGGCGGAAGTTAAATCGCCATCCCGGCGCTTTATGCGGTTTGGCAAATTCCTGATGGAAGGTATGGCAATCGGGATTTCGAAAAATGCGGTTCTGGCTGAAGAAGCTGCAAAGCAGGCTGCGGAGGGGGTGTCATCGAGCTTTGAAAAGGCTTCGGCCTCCCCGGCTTTGCAGAAAGTCAAAGACGCCTTCGGGCAGGTGTCAGATGCCATTTCCGGGGCGATTGTCCAAGGGCAGGACATGGGCAAAGCCCTGGCCAGTGTCTTTCAGCAAATTGCCAGTGATCTGATTTCGAGCGGTATTAAATCGCTGTTGATGGAGACCTTTGGTTTCGGCGCAACAAAGAGCGGCGGCGGCTTTGTCAGCGGTTTGGTCAATGCCTTCGCTGGCAGCATCGCTTCTTTTGATGGCGGGGGGTTCACCGGTAAGGGAAGCCGCACCGGTGGTCTGGACGGCAAGGGGGGGCGCATGGCTTTGGTGCACCCCAACGAGACCGTCTTTGATCACACAAAAGGGCAAATGCTGCCCGGGACCGCGCAGTCGTTCACCTTTGCACCGGTGATCGATGCGAGGGGCGCTGATGCGGCGGCGGTTGAGCGTATCGATAGCAATTTACGGGCCCTGTCTGCGGGTTTTGAGGGGCGTGTCAGAAACGCAATTCACCAAGGCCGCATGCGCAACGATTCCGTTTTTAAGGGGGCCTAAATGGATTTGATTTTTCCGCGTGACATGATCAACGGCCATAAGTGGAAGGACGTGACGTTCAATTTGGTAGAGCGCCAGGAGGTGTCGCGTCAGGCAAGCGGTAGAACCCAAAGCCGCGACCTCGGACCGGCAATTTGGGTCGCGCAATTCAAAACGATTTCCATGCGGTTGTTTGAGGCCCGATCTGTGATGGCCAGCATGAGGACGCTATGCGGGTCGAACCGCAGCTTCTTCGCATTTGATCCCGCTGCCCGTTTTCCCATGGGGTTAACAAGTGCCGCGACCTTGAACGGTGCCGCGCCGCAGGTGCATGGGATTGGGACAGAGAATTCTACCATTCGGATCAGTGGATTGCCTGAAGGGACGCCGGCTTCCCCTGGCGATTATATCTCGATCGTTATCGCGGGCGGCGGCAGGGATTTTCACCAGATCGCCAGTGCAGGTGTCGCGGGTGCGGATGGTATCACGCCAGAGTTGGCTGTGGTTCCGCATCTCAGACCGCAGGTGCTGACAGGGCAAGCCGTGGCCTTGGTCGATCCATGTATTGAAGCGGTGCTTGTTCCGGGCAGTCTGGATGACCCGTTGACCAGCAAGCAGCGCCGCGCGGTTACGTTTTCAGCAGTTCAGGTGCTTCGATGAAACAGTATTCACCAGAATTGCAGGCCGCACTGGCGGCGGATGCGCTTGTCGCGCGTGATTTCCTTTGGGTCGAGCCATTGAGCCGCGACACCGGGCAGCGTCTGGGTTGGGGGGCATGGTCCGGTGCCGGATCTGTGCTGGCCGAGGTGGCGAGCCCGATTGAAGGGAATGTGTTTCGGACTTTCACCGGTGCGGGCGATCTGGTGTCCATGACGGATTTCCAGATGGTTGCAGGCTTGGAAGTGCAGACGATCAACGTCACGCTCGCGGGAATTGGAGAACAGTCCGAAACGCTGGTGCGCGGGTATGATGCAAAGCTTGCGCCGGTTGAGATTTATCGGGGGTATTTTTCGCCCGAAAGCCAGCGGATCATCGGCGCAGCGCAGCCGCTGTTTTTGGGCTTTGTCGACAAGGTGGATATCATCACCCCCGAAGAAGGCGGGGAAAGTGTCATTGCGCTGACCTGTGCAAACCATGTGCAGGAATTGATGCGGCAAGGCACATCAACGCGGTCTGACGCTGATCAAAAACTGCGCAACCCCAATGATGATTTTTACAATCACAGCGCCTCTGTCGGGACGTGGCAAGTGATCTGGAAATCCTCTTGATCCGCCTTGCCGTGCTGAGTGAAATTCCCGATCTTTGGCAGTTGGTGCAGGCCTATTCTGACGAAATAGACCCTGCCGGTCAAAAACCGCAGGAGCGGGCGACCAAGCGCACATTGATGGCCTTGATTGCACATCCAACGAGTGTGGTTCTGGTGCGTGATCAAAACGGCAGTGTGCAAGGACTGTTGGCCGGATCGATAGGCTCGAGCCCTTGGGCGGATACGCGCATTGCAGACTATTTGATTTTCTATCTTTCCCCCGCTTGTCGGGGAGGCCGTGCGGCACTGTCCATGCTGCACGCCTATGAGCAATGGGCTGCCTCCATGGGCGCAGAGGTGGTCGGGGTCTCCGACACTGGCAGCCAGCTGGGGCGGTTGCTGAAACGGCAGGGGTATCAGCCTGCCGAACAAAAATTCTTGAGGTGTCTGTAAATGGCTGTTTTTTCTGCGGCAGTTGCCGTTGTCGGCGCTGTTGCGACTTGGGTTGGCGGCCTGGGTGTCGTTGGGCAACTTGCTGTTCGGTTGGCCATCGGGCTCGCGTTGAATGCGCTTGGTGCAGCGATGCAAGGCAAGCAAAAAGGCCCCAAACCGCCTGGCATCAAAGGGCAGATCGAGCAAGGCGCGGACTTGCCGAGATCCTTTATCCTTGGCCGTTGTGCAACAGCGGGTTCGCTGGTGTATCACAACACAACATCGAACAAGAAAATCTACTCGCGGGTTACGGCTTTGTCGGATTTGCCGATCGAGGGAATTGAAGAAGTTTGGGTAGACGGGAAGCGCTGCGAGATTGATTTTGAAAATCCCAGCGCGTCTGGACGAGGCTGGCCGCTAAAGAGCTTTAACACATACATTAAGAAAACACTTGTCGGCTTTGGCCCGCTTGGAAGTGAAGGCAACACAAGCATCACTGACGTGGTGCGTGTCGAAGAGGTGACTGAGGAATTCACGCTCGGATGGGTGAAGTTCTATGACGGCAATCAAACTGCTGCGGACCAGTATTTGATTGATCACCTTTCGACTGTCGAGCGGCCCTGGACAGATCGGCACATCGGAACCGGCGTTGCTTATGCCGTCACTCATTTCAAACACAACACAAAGCATTTCACGTCGTTTCCGCAGATTGTCTTTGTTCTCAAGGGCATTCATTTGCAAGAACCGGGGGCAGGCACCGCATACAGCGACCAGCCCGGCGCAATGGCGCATACTTTGTTGCAGGGGTTGTCACATTCCGGAGTTGCGCTGTACGGCCCGCAAACGCCCGCACCTATGGACGCGCAAGAGTGGGCGGCAGAGATCGCGCGCGAGCGCGCCGATGTTCCAGGTGCGGCGGCAATGGACGATGCGGAACGCCTCGAAGTGTTCGGTTCAACCGCCATTCCTGCGCGCTATCGCGCCGGGTATGAGGTCAGTGTTGATGAACCGATTGCGGATGTCTTTGAAGCAATCACAGCAGCGTCCAATGGTCAGGTGTCATTTGTCGGTGCGCGCTACCGTTACCGCATTGGCGATCCCTCCGAGCCGGCCATGTCGATCACAGACGGGGATTTGTTGTCGCTGACTTCGCAGCGGTTTGGCGTGTTCCCTGCCTTGACGGAAACCGTCAACGCGATCACCGCGACCTATCCGGATCCAGACCAGGTGTGGCAAAACCAATCCGCCCCGATCTTGACCAACCCGGACTATGAGATTCAGGACGGGAACCGCCAATTGCCGGCAAATGCGGATTTAACTGCTGTGCCATATCCGGAGCAAGTTCAGCGGTTGATGAGGGCGGCGCTTTCAGAAGCCCGTCAAGCCCGTGTGCACAAACTGCCGTTGCCCCCGATGTATAGCGTTTTAGAGGTTGATGATCACATCGAATGGACATCGGACCGCAACGGCTATTCGGATAAGGTGTTTCGGGTTGATGCGATTGCCCAAATGGCCAACGGCGATGTGATTGCCGATGTCGCCGAAACGGATCCGGATAGCTACAACTGGCAGCCAACGGATGATTACCGCCCTATGATGTCCGCGCCGGTCGGATTGGCAGAGGTTGATCAGGCAGAGGTCGAAGGATTTACAGCGAGCGCGGTCAATAGTGTTGACGGCGCTGAAACCGTCCGCAGGCCAGCGATTGGATTGACTTGGATGCCGCCCGAAAACTCCGCCATTTACGGGGTGATGTGGCAGGTTGTGGAAGCTGTCACGCAAACATTGGTCCATTCAGCCATGCTGCCCGATGCTGAGCTGGGCGGTCATGTCATCAGCGAAGGACTGCTTCCGGATCAAAGCTATCTGGTTCGGCTCCGGTTTGTCTCCGATGTGTTGGGGACGCCATGGTCTGATTGGGATCAGGTCGCCACCGGCGATGTCCGGCTAACCGAGGCAGATTTTGCGGATGAAACCGCTGCCCGAATTGCCGAGGCACATGATCGCCATGATGCGGCGCTTGATCAAGCCGAAGGCACGATTGCGGATCTTAGGGATGCGGTGATTGCATCGCTTGGCCCATTGAACCGAATTGAGCCCTTGGCGAATGAAATCCCCCGATTGGATGCGGGCCTTGAGGAATCTTATCAGCGTTTAATGGATGTGCAGTGGGCGCAGTTCAAAACGGATCGGACCTTGGCGGGCGCAGGAATTGTCATAGATGCGGATACCGGTCTTGTGCAGATCGCGGCGTTTACCGAAGCGTCGGAGCGGATCGCGCGGGCTGAAATCAACATATCGGGCGTTGAGGCTGAGATAAGCCAAAAAGTGACCTTCGCGGAAATGAATGCGGCGATTTCCGGGGTGGTGCTTGATCCGACGCGAATTCCGGTCATTGGCGATTTGTCGTTGCAGATCACCAGCCTTGAAACGTCTTTGAACGCGCAAGACGGGGCGATAACAACGCTTGCCGACACGTTGACCGTGGATGGCGGGTTGGTGACGATGGTGACGGTTACGGAGGCGCTTGATAGCTTAAACGGCGTTTTGGTCGATAAGGTGGCGCAAGCTGAATTCAACGCCGCCGAATTGCGTGTCACAGCGGCAGAACAATCCCTTGAAGCGCTGGGGGATGTTGCCGCGATCAGGGACACGGTTGAGGTTACCCGGGCGCGGGGTCTCAGTGTTGATGAAGGCGTTTTGCGCGATATTGGCGACCTGTGGGGCCGTTGGCAGGGTGACGTTGTAGCCAGGGAGGCAACGGCACAAGGCCAGCGCGAGTTGCATGCAAAGGTAAATGAAAACTTTGAGGCTCAGGCGGCGGAGCGGTTGGCGCTTGCGGTTGAAGTTGATGCGGCTAACGCAGCACTTGTGGCGGAAAGCAAGACGCGGGCGGCAGAGGATGAAGCGCTCGCGGAGCAGATCACGCAAATGGAAGCAGGCCTGACAAGCGCGGGCGATGATATTTCCGGCAACGCGGCGGCGCTATCGGGGTTGTCCACGCGCGTCTCAGATGTCGAGGGTGATGTATCAAGCCAGGCGTCGGATATTACGCAGCTTGAATCGGATTTAACCGATACGCAGGAAGACGTTTCCGGCACTGCGCAGGCGTTGTCCAGTTTGACGACCAGAGTTCAGGAAACCGAAGAGGGCGTTACGTCCGTATCAAACGCCAGCCAGCAACTTCGCTCGGATGTTGATGGAACCGCTTCAACCGTCAATTCGCACGCAACGACCATTGCCACGCTAAGCGGCAACGCATCCGCGACCTACACAATGCGGCTTGCTGCGGGTGGCGCATCGGCAGGATTGGAGATGGTCGCGGCTGATAATCCTGTGAGCGGGCCGACATCGAGCCTGCGCTTTTCTGCGGATAATATTTTGCTGGATGGGTCTGTCTTGGCGAAACATATCGCGGCGGGTTCAATCACCGCCGGGCACATTGAAGCAGGCGGAATTACGGCAGAAAAAATCAATACGACCGATTTGGTTGTGACCGGCGAAATGCTGGTTGAGGGCGCGGTTAGCTCTATAGCAAACACGGCACCGTTGGCTGGCACGCTTGCAGCCGGGGCTTATGCGAATGGAACGTCGGTCTATGTCGAGAAGCCCGAAGGCTATTATATCCGCATGACGATCACCGCCACATTGACCAATAACGGCGGATCATTCGGCGCGGATAGCTACATAGGCTTTACACCGCAGGTCCGCGCAGCGGGCACACCTACATGGGATTTTATGCAGGAAAACCTGCGTCTGACCAATTTCCAGGGCACAGAAATGTGGAACAGCGGCAGCTATATCGCGATCTTTGATCCGTCCACGCATGGCGGCTGGAATATCCGATTATTCGCAGCCAGCAACAGCGCGTCCAATAGCGCTTCATACGAAGGCGCGACTATCCAAATCGAAGTAATTCGCAAGTGATGGTTTGCGGCGAAATTGCAAAGAGGGCAAATCATGGCATGGTATAAAACGGGCAGCGTGAGCGTGTCCAATGGGTCAGCGACGGTGACAGGCACTGGCACCGCATTTGTGCAAAACGTCAAGGTGGGGCAGGAGTTCCGGCTTGAGGGCGGTTCTGTCGGCTATGAAATTACCGGCGTTGTCGGTGACACGGCGTTGACAATTTCACCGGCATATCTTGGTTCTTCTCAATCAGGTCAGAGTTACGCTGTTGCGCCGCTGGTCGGGTTCTATCAGCGGGCCTATGACGCGCTGGAAGGCGCGATTTCGCAATGGTCAAGCATGCTCGATGGGCCGCTTGCTGGCAGGTTCGGCAACGGCAGTGCGGGGCAGCCGGCTGTTTCGTTTGAGGGTGAAACCACGCTGGGGTGGTTCCGCAAGGCGGCGGGGCAGTTGGGCGCGGCGGTTGGCGGTGTGCAGCGCGTGTTGTTGTCATCCGCGGCGCTCAAAATTGACGTGCCAATCACCGGCAGCGCTGTCCAATCCAACGCTACGGACACAACGGCGGGCTGCGTTCTGACAACCGGCGCGTTTGGCCTTGGGGCGGATGCGGGGATATTGATCGGCAATCTTGATACCTTGTATACGTCCGGATTTTACTACGGTTTTAGCGCAAGCCATGCATCGGCAACGCCGGGTGACAATCCTTTTCCTGAGTACGGCGGGGCGTTTGCATTGATTTGCACAAACTCGCCCCTTGGCACTGTTGACGGCTACGTCACGCAAACGGCGTATAATTTCGGGACGAATGCCAAGGTTAAAGTCCGCACAATTTCAACTGCGGCAACGGGCTGGTCTGAGTGGCGCGAATTGTACAATGCTGAAACGGTTCTAGGGACGGTTTCACAAGATGGCGGCGTCCCTACAGGCGCGGTGATTGAACGTGGGTCGAATGCCAATGGGGAATATGTGCGCTTTGCGGATGGAACGCAGATTTGCACGATTGCAGGGCTGGATTTCGGTTCAATTAAGACAAATGGATCTGGAACTTATGCCTACCCGTACACATCCGATTTGGTCAGTGTCACGTGGCCAGCGGCATTTGTTGGCGTTCCGGCTGCGAGTGTAAATTTCACGCCGGATTCCGTTGTCGGGATTGCTGGGCGGTCAATAACAGCCAGCCCATATCAAGCCCCTACGGCGACGGGGTGGGGGTCATTGCGGGCATCAAAGACCAATGGCGACACTACGGATTTTGACGTGACCGGCAGCGTTATCGCGACCGGACGTTGGTTCTAAGGAGAAAGATATGAAAATCAGCTTTTCGCCAGTTCGCAGCGATACCAGGCAAGAGATTGTCCGCAGCGGTGACAGCTTGTTGATTGATGGTTTGGCGCTGGATTTCGGGCCTGTGTCGAATGGTGATGTCTTGCCAGGGGATGCAATCCCGACCGACCAAATCATCGGGGATGCAACTCGAATTGACGGCGCGTTGCATTTGACGCTTGCGCTGCCGCATGGGGCCAATGCGCCAAGTGAGACGCTGTTTCCGGTGACGATTTCGATGGATAGCGACGGGCCTATCCCCATGCCGCCATTCAATGTTGAGGACACGACAAATGCAGGCAATTGATTATTCGCAGATCATCACCGGAGAGGCGCAATCTGCGGCGGACATGGTTGCACGAGCCGGGGCGATCAAGGGCAAATGCCGCGCCAATATTCTAGCGGTGTTGGATGAATATACGCTTTCAAATATCCAGGGCGCTGCGATCGCGGGCGAATTGGATGCGGGTGATATGGACATATTTCGCGCAGGTCGCGCATGGGTGGCAGCGATGTTGGATGAATGCCGCGCAGCGATTTCAAGCGGCGACGATCCCGCTTGGCCCGACCTTCCGGCAGGGGTCGCGGATCTTGCAGAGAAATATTAACGGGCAGCCGCTCATGCAAAACGGAATGCAGAGCGTGGATACAGTTACGGCAAAAGGCGGGACGCTGAGCCAAGCAGGAGGCGTGTGAAGATGGATGACAAGGTTGGTGGAGTGATCTCTTCCACAACATGGAGCGGAGCGGCAATGGCCATCACGGGCACTTTGACGCTCACCGACTGGATGGCGGTGGTTGGCTGTTTTTGCGCAGTGGGTGGCTATATATCGAACGTTTTGCACAAGCGCGAAATGCGCCGTCTGGCCCGTCTTGAGATCGAATTGAAATACGGCACAAAGGACTAGCACCATGCAAAAACGTGTTTTGGCTGGAGCGGCCGCTGCCATCGCAGCGGCCGTTTCTTTTATTGCACCCTGGGAAGGGCTGCGCACCGATGCTTATCGCGACATCGTGGGGGTCTGGACGGTCTGCTATGGCGAAACCAATGGGGTAGTGCCTGATGACCGCCACAGTAAAGATCAGTGTGATCAGATGTTAGCTGTGCAGGTGAAAGCCTATGCCGATCGGCTCAATAGGTGCATCGACGACGGCATCGAGGCGCGCATGCCTCAAAGCATGAAAGTCGCGCTCTACAGTTGGGCCTACAATGTCGGCATCAGTGCAGCCTGCGGATCTACCTTGGTACGCAAAGCCAATGCAGGAGATTTGACCGGAGCGTGCAAAGAGTTGCCACGCTGGAACCGGGCGGGGGGCAGGGTTGTTCCTGGTCTCTCGAACCGCCGTGCCGAGGAATACCGGCTTTGCATGACGGGGCTGCGGTGACGTTCCGATCGCTTGTCTTTGCGCTGCTGCTGGCTGTGTTGGTCGCCGCGTATTGGCTTGGATCAAACCAGGCCCAAACCAAAGCGGAATTGGGCGCGGCGACTTCCGAGCTGGAGGGCGCTCGATCCTACATCGAAACACGAAAGGAAACGGACGATGCGGCGACTGATTTGCCTGATGATCCTGACGCTGTTCGCGCCGGGCTGCGCGACCTTTCTCGGTGAGCATCCGCGCAGCGAAGGCAAGGCTGCCGCCATTTTGGACGCGGCGCAAGCGCCTGCCAAAGCCCATGCCGCCGCTCTTGCGGATGGCTCAATCGAAGATGCCCGCGCGACGGGTTTCGTTCTGATCTCAATCTTGTCGTGCAATTGGCGCGACTGCTCTTCAGGAGGGCAAAAATAATGGCTTTCAAGGGACTCATTTCCGCATTGGCCGGTGTGCCAACGTTGTTGGCCGGGCCGGTCAGTGGTCAGGTCTACTTCCAAAATCAAAGCGGGTATTCAATTCTTGTAACTGCGACGGCCGCGCCGGAAACGCCGTCCATTTCGGAGTGTTCCAGCGGCTGGAGATATGCGCCTGGGAGCGTCGAAAGCCTGGACATCAATACCTTGATGCCCGGGGTTCCAGAAGCGCAATACCTTTGGGCCTTGAGTGACCTTGGGGCCAAAATTTCTGTCCAGCATGGAGATATTGAAAATGGGTAAAACGATGTTTTCAAACGCCTATGACGGTGGTGGTTCGCTGAGCGTTGGCAAGAAAATTGGTCGCGGCAATGTCGCTGCGGCCCAAGTCGAGCGCTTGGCTCGCCAAGCCGCCGCCTCTGGGGCTGTTCTCCTCATAGATGAGGATATCACGCTGGCAGGGGACGTGGTGATCGATCGGCCTGTGCATCTGAAAATTCCGGTTGGCGTCACTGTTTCCATGGCCGACAACCCGTCTTGGACGCGCGGTGTCGCACTGGCCGATCGCAGCACATATTATTCAGGCATGTTTACGTTCAGACCGGGCTCAGAAGGTTCAGTGGTCGAAATTTGGGGTGTGCTTGATGGCAATCTGGAAAATGCCGGATTGGTCGACACCGCACCTGTTGGTGTCGGCGGCGTCCTTGCGGTTGGGCATGGTTATGATCTTGGCTATCCTGCTTTGAATTTTATTGGCAGGCCGCGTTTCGAAAATGTCGCTGCACCCGGGATATTGATCGGCACAAGCTTTTGGGGACCGGGTGAATGGAAGGGCGCGGAATTTATGGCGCCGTCTCTGCCGGTGACCTTTCATCGGGTTATTGATCGCGATCTGACCGCGCCGCCTTTGGAGACAAATGAAAGAGACGCTTACATCGTTGCGACTGGTGCAACGGGTGAATGGGCCGGTTGGGACGGGGATATTGCCTATCGATGGGAGGGGGCTTGGCAACGCCGGACACCAGTGTTCAGTGCGGGTGAGTACTGGGAAGTGATTGTCGAAGACGAGGCGCTGCGCGCTATGTGGGACGGGTCTGCCTGGGTGGATCAATACACGCGGCCGGGTTGGGATGATCCCGATCTCTTGGAGCCGGAATAAGACATGCTGTGTATTCTTGGGGGCTACAGCCCGGAAGAAGCCCGGTACCGGGCCGACATGCTGGCCAGTTGCGGGGTGGTTTCCGAGATAGGCGGGGATGTTGTGGCTGCCAGTGAGTACTCTGGCGATATCTCGGCGGACGTATTGATCCTGGCCACCAGCGCCGCCGCTGACATCGCTTTGGTCAAAGCCCAATCCAAGGGGAGGCCGGTCGTTTTGTGGGGGGCAGTCGGCCAGAATGCGCGCGAATTGCTGCTCTCCGGAGCGGATGAGGTTTTATCGCAGGCAATGTCGATCGATGAGGTCGAGGCGCGCCTGTCTCTGGTTTTGGGCAGGGCTGTCGTTGAGCCAAATGTGCGCAGCTACGCGGGGGCAGTGTTGGACACTGAAAGCAATGAGGTTTCTTTCAACGGTTTTTCGGTGCGTTTAACCCGGTTGGAGGCCGGTTTTTTGGATGCGTTGATGCATGCAAAGGGGCGGGTATTGGGCAAGCAGGAGTTGATGGACCGAGTCTATTCAAGTTTCGAGCAACCGGAAGTTAAACTGGTGGATGTCGTGATGTGTAAACTGCGCGCCAAAACCGGAAAGTTACCTTTCGAAATTGAAACGGTATGGGGGCAGGGGAATCGCCTCCGGCGTCGCGGTGCTGCATGTTGATCCCCGATTGGTTGCCTCCTGATGTCACGGCGTATTTGGAAACCGAAACCTCGGATGGCAGTATGCGATCTGTCGCTCGGACGCGCGGCGCGCAGCCATCGACAGTGATGCGGCAGGTGCGACGTGTCGCAGAATTGCGCCGTAGTGATCCCGCCGTCGAGTATGTCTTGCAACGCCTTTTGTCAGGGGGCGGATTTCCGGTGGCGTCCAAATTCTGGATAAATGCGCGCAAGGTTTTACCTCCGATGTTGAAGTCGAATGCGCGGCTGGTCTGGTCGCCAGGTATGGCCGATGCGATCCTTGCGCATTCGGTTGGTGATGAGATTGAAACACTGGGAACGGTTCAGGCGGAGGTCTGCGGAATTCTGGCGCTTGTCGGATTGACCCGCGTTCAGTCTGGTGAGGTGGGTCTGCGAAGGTACCGGATCACATCTTTCGGGCGGAAATGGTTGATGCAAGGGGGCGCTGATCATGAGCCTGAATTGCACCAGGTAGGACCGCAAGGATCTGCGGGCATTCCGCTCCGCGCTGCACAATCCATCACCCCTTTAGAAGCGCTGTTGCGCCGCAAGGTGGATGGCGAGCAATGGTTGTCACCCGATTTGGCAAAAGTGGCTAGATCGATCGGGCGCGATTGGTTTGCGGCAGGCCAAACCATAGATGGGATCGACGCGCCGTATTGCGGTCAGGCGGCACATGAGGCCCGGTTGCGTCTGCGGTTGGCCTTCCTGGATATCGGAGAGGGCGCGATGCTTGAGGTGCTAAAGGCCTATTGCATCACCGAGCAAAACATCGAGACGGTAGAGCGCCGCCTCTCGCTTCCAAGCAGATCCGGCAAGGTGCTGTTCCGCGAGGCTCTAGTTCGCGTCAAACGTATCTATGAAGCGCAAAACGCTTTGAAATCAGGCCAGCCAAACGGCAGCGCTTTTTGTGCCATACCTGAAGTTCCGGTTCCAACCCTTCCAAGTCATTCGTGCAGAGTGCAGCATTGGCCCAACTTTGGCTGAGAGGGGCGGAGAGCTGCCGTTAGCTGCACCAGCGAAATCGCCGGAGCGGACAGGTCAAAGCAGCCGTTCAAACCCATCCAGAGCTGATCCTACATGCTGCGCTCCGCACCAAGGTCAGCAGTGCGCAGTTAGTGTACTTTGCAAAGTTTGGCCCGTTTCCCTAAAGCTGGCGTTCGTACAGCATGCGGCGAAAGCCGGGTGAGAGCCCAATCTTCCGTTTGCTGCACTTTGGCTGAACGGCTGTTATGCAATGAAAAGTGGCTTTTTGCGGCAGCAACGTACGATACCCTGAGCTGCTGCCGCTGTAGTGTTCACAATCAATGATTAGACTTGTCCGGTAGGACGAACAACAATTTCGCTGACGCATACCGAGTTTGGTTGATCCAAGGCATACAGAATTGAACTTGCGATAACTTGGGGCTGCATTGGCTCATAGTCAAAGCCGGCTTGGATGACCGATAGAACGTTTTCATCGGTGATAGTGCCAAATAATTCAGTTTGGACTGTGCCTGGGGAGATGACGCTCACGCGAATGTTCTTGGCTCCAACTTCCTGTCGCAAGCTTTCGCTGAGCGCACGCACCCCAAATTTTGTCGCTGAGTATGCCCCAAATGCAGGGCCTGCTTGCAAACCAGCGATGGAGGCTACGTTGACGATATGACCATCCTCCTGTCCGAGCATGTAAGGTAGAACGGCGTCAATGCCGTACAGAACACCCTTGAGGTTGACGTCGATCATCTGGTCCCATTCGTCAACCTTGCGAGACGCAAAAAACGACAAAGGCATCACACCAGCATTGTTAATTAGAACATTTGGTTCGCCGAATGTTTGGATCGTCTTTTCGACAAGGGCCGTCATGTCCTGGCGTGACGTCACATCAGTCACATGATAGGCGGAACGTTCACCTAGATCTTGCGCCAACGCTTCAAGACGATCGACACGCCGTCCGGTAAGCATGACCTGATATCCAGCATTGATAAGCGATCTCGATGTCGCCTCTCCGATGCCACTTGTCGCACCTGTCACAATTGCAATTTTCATTTTTTATGTCCTGTTTGATTGTTGTCAGTGCATTGAACATGGGTGCGACAGGGTTTTCAAAAACAGTTATATATGCCAAATAGATTTGCACTGATGCAAAGCACCAAGAGGTGATCTATGGAAATTGAACCAAACTGGGATGATTTGCGCCTGCTACTTGCCGTGGCGCAGCGCGGTAGCTTTTTAGGTGCTGCCAAGCAGTTGAACCTCGCAGTCTCAACAGTATCAAGACGTTTGACCAAGCTAGAGGACACAATGGGCTACCCATTGCTTGAACGCGGCGTCGATGGCAGTACCCTTACGACAAAAGGTCGCGCGCTTGCAGATATATCACGCGATTTATCCCGTGATATCGAGCATGAACGAGACAAAAGCACCGGAGAATCTGGGCGTCTTTCAGGCCTCATCAGATTGACGAGTGGCGACGGATTTTTGTCATTTATACTGGACGTGATCGCCGGTTTCTCGGCAGTCCATCCTGATTGCATCATCGAGTATGCAACTGAAGCCGAGTATCGAAAAGTCGCGCGGGGGGAAGTAGATGTCGCGGTCCGCGTCGCAAATCTTGGTGAGCCTTCGCTGATCTACAAAAAAGTAGCACCTATTGCGTTTGGTATTTTTGCCACCAAAACCTATCGGGCGTCGTTGCCGCTTGATGTCAAACCACACGAAGTCGACTTTATCTCCGTGACCGGCCCACTATTGAGTGAGCCGCATATGAGAACCGCCCAGGCAGCAGGCTTTACGAAGTCGCGATTAAGAATGTCGTCCTTCAGTGGCCAGATTGCGGCGGTGGATGCAAGCCTAGGTGCAGCCGTGCTACCAAGGGTTCATGCCCAGCATCTTGATGAAATATTTCCAGAAATTGTGCTACCCAGCCTTGAAGCTTTTGTAGTGACCCGGCCATCTGCATTGCAGCAACCGCACCTGCGCGCGTTTGTGGACGCGATCTGCGAGGGCCTCAAGCCGCGTCGGACGAGCGCAGTTTTAGATTGAGCCCATTGGCTGGCTCTTCCTTCGATGTCGTCAAAATGCTCGTCTATACGTGTCTTCCATGTAGTTCGGCCGATTTTAGCATTCATAGCATTGCAAAGCTGCCCGCAGATGTGAGGAAACCGGACATTGGCGCAGCCGCAGCGAAATGGTGCTTTGTCCGCAATTTTCCCTGTTCGTGACCCGCGCGGCGAAGGTCAGCTATCGCCATGTCGCGCCAAGGTCTGTGGATCCGCTTCGGGCTGATACCGGTCCCTGGGCAACGGCGATCACGCGTAATTTCGCCGCAGACGTGCTGCTGCACTGCCGCAAGGCAGCTTCGAGCCCAATCTGACCGATGCTGCAGGGTGCACGAACGGCTGCTCAGGGCGGATTTTGTTGAAAAACTCCGAATTTCAGATGTCGCGATTTTTCGGAGAGAGGCCGTGATGCCAAAAAGTCAGATGAGATATATCATGAGGCGCAGTGAGCTGACACACGAGCGGCAGAAGCCTAAATTGGCCGACCCCCTCGCCCCAAGAAGTTGGTTGCCCTGTACGGACAATAAATTCATCAATTTCGCCAAAAACGAAGTTTTTCAACAGTATCGGCGGAGAGCTGACAATCGCGGCTGTTGCGCAATGTAAATCTAGCCACAACAGGAGCTGCCAATGGGTCAGGATTTGACGCACCTGAATTGTATAGAACGCAGAAGGCTTGCTTCGAATCTTCATCGACCAACGCGCCTAATTCGTAATGATTTCCGGCCCCATAAATGTGGTGGGCAACATGGTAGACAGCCACGGAATGTAGGTCACCATGATCAGGAACACGAAGAGCACAGCCAAGAAAGGCAGAGCCGCGCGCACGACCCGCATCATCGGCATGTTCGCGACGCCGGATGTCACGAACAGGTTCAAGCCAACTGGCGGCGTGATCATCCCGATCTCCATGTTCACCACCATGATGATGCCAAGGTGGATCGGGTCGATGCCCAGTTGAATTGCGATCGGGAACACTAGCGGCGCGACGATTACAATCAGCCCCGACGGCTCCATGAACTGTCCACCGATCAATAAGATTATGTTGACGATGATCAGAAATGTAATCGGGCCAAGACCTGCTGCCAGCATCACCTCGGTAATATGTTGCGGGATTTGTTCGTCTGTCAAAACATGTTTCAGGATCAACGCGTTTGCGATGATGAACATCAACATGATCGTCAGCTTGCCGGCCTCAAGAAGCGTGTGTTTGGTGTCACGATGAAAGACTGCTGGGATCGCGAAGATCACGTTTTCCGCGTTGGCGCGCAATAGGTTCTTGCCTCCCACCATCAAAGACTCGGCATAGCCGCCACCCGACACTTCCAACCGCTGCGCCCCGCGCACCAAGCTGAACACGAAAACCGACGGTGGCAGCAATAGGATGAACACCGCTCCGATGACCTGTACGATCACAAACAATATCGCCACGTCAGATGTAAGCACCGAATAGACTGCATAGAGCATCGGCAGCACGCCCAAGATCAGCACAGCCCCCGTTGCGACTTGCATCCCATTGCCTGCGGGCACTGCTTTGGCGATTAGCTTCGCCAAAACCAAAGCTACCACAAAGAACGTACCAGCGGCCGCAAAGGCGAACCACATCGGCGCACCCATCATGAAACAGCCAATCGCATAAAGAATGAAAGTGACTAACGTGAATCCCCAGACGCGGAGCCCCAACAAGCCTAAGTCGGCCTCTGCTTCGGGCAGCCAACTGCGTCCCTTCAATGGCCCCATGTCGCGGTAAATGAAAATTGACACGATAAAGGCATAGACAGAGGCAATCGCTGCGGCTTCGGTCGGCGTGAACACCCCCCCATAGATACCGCCCAAGATGACCACCATCAGGAACAGCCCCCAAGAGGCATCAAGAATGGTCGAGAACACTTGCTCAAATCCTTGCCATTCGCCTTTTGGCAGATTCTTGACTCGTGCGATGACATAGATAGTGACCATCAGCATGAAGCCCGCCAAAAGGCCCGGAATGACGCCCGCAAGGAACATCCGCCCCACGGACACATCTGTGGCCGAGGCATAAACGACCATCACGATGGATGGCGGGATCAATATGCCAAGCGTCCCCGCGTTACAGATGACGCCCGCTGCAAAGTCTTTGGTGTAACCGGACTTCACCATGCCTGCGATCACAATGGACCCGACAGCGACAACCGTTGCGGGAGATGAGCCAGACAGGGCTGCAAAAAGCATACACGCCAGAACGCCCGCAATCGCGAGACCGCCACGCACATGACCAATGATCGCAATCGCAAAATCAATGATACGTCGCGCGACACCGCCCGTCGACATGAACGATGACGCGAGAATGAAGAACGGGATTGCCAGAAGCGTGTAATGCCCCGCCATCGCCTGATACAGCGACTGCGCTACGGACGCGAGGGAGCTGTCAGACAGTACCAGCAAGAACAACGTTGACGACAGGCCAAGGGCCACAGCAATCGGCACACCGACCGCCAGCAAGGCAATGACCATACCAAAAAGAATTGCGACTTCCATGACTTAAGTCTCCTTGGACAAGCTTGCGCCGGCTTCTTCAACGGCGTCTTCTGCTTCGTGGCTGACAATGATTGTGTCGATCTCTCCGCGCAGAATTCGGATTAAATTTTGCACCAGACGAAACAACATCAACGCCATCGCGAACGGCAACATCGCGTAAGGAACTAAGCGTGGCAGTTTCTCGTAAGCTTCACCCATGTTGAACGTGTTTTCGAGCCAGGTTTGCGCGAACGGTATCGGTACCTGTTCGGTTTCATACCAACCTTGATCGCGGGAATCCTCAAATCCTGTGGGGAACCAGCGGCCTGACGTGGCGTCCAGCCCCGCAAACGGCGCCCAATAGTCCCAGGCGCCCTTCAGCAACAGCACGCCGTAAAGGATACACGCCAGCGTTGCCAAAATACCAAGCCCGCGACGTGTCGATTTTCCCGTCAAGTTCAGCATAGCATCCACGCCAAGGTGGCTGACCACTTTGAACCCATAAGAAATGCCAAACAGCACCAGCCATGCAAACAGGATGAGAACCAGCTCGAGCCCCCAGATCAATTGGCTGTTAAATCCATAGCGCATCACGACGTTGATAAACGTCACAAGGGTCATCAAACCGAGCAACACGGCGATGATGCTCTCTTCGATGGTGTGAACGAATGCACCGAACCGCCCTTTGGGCTGAAATCCACCTGACATTGCTATCCCTCCTCAAAATTGGATCGGCCACAACGGCAGCCGATCCGATTGTTTGTGTAAAGTCAGACCCTTACAGGGCTACGTTGATCGCTTGTGCGGCGTCGATGTTTTCTTGGCCCACGTCATCCACGAACTGCTCCCAAACGGGCTTCATAGTTTCGACCCATGCTGCACGCTGCTCTGGTGTCAACTCACGGATCACACCACCTGCGTCGATGATGGATTGCTTGGCCTCTTCATTCACCGCAAAGCTCTCTGCGTTGCGGGTTTCGGTGACTTCGCTGAGGATCGTCAAGAACTGGTCACGGACCTCTGGCTCAAGGCTGTCGAGGAAATCGACGGACGTCACAACAAGGTAGTCGATGATGCCATGGTCGGTCTGTGTGGTCCCGTCCTGAACTTCAAAGAACTTTTGACCCCAGATGTTGGACCATGTGTTTTCTTGACCATCAACGACGCCCGTTTGGAGGGCACCGTAGACCTCAGAAAAGGACATCGGCTGCGGGGATGCGCCCATGGCCTCCATCTGCGCGATCAACACGTCGGACGGCTGAACACGGAACTTCAGTCCTTCGGCGTCTGTCGGCGCCATCAGCGGGACATTGGCCGACATCTGCTTCATGCCATTGTGCCAGTATCCGAGACCTTGAAGACCGCGGCGCTGCATGGAATCGAGCATCGCTTGACCCGTGTCAGACGCTTGGAACTGATCTACGGCTTCAATATTTGCGAACATGAACGGCAAATCAAAGATACGGAACTGACGGGTGAATGCCTCGAACTTGGACAAGGATGGTGCGGCCAGTTGAACGTCGCCTTGTAGCATCGCCTCAAGCACTTGGTCATCGTTGTAAAGCGATGACTGCGGGAACACTTCCATGCACATCACACCATCCATCTCGGCGTTTACGCGTTCTTGCAACAGTGTCGCAGCGATGCCTTTGGGGTGGCGGTCGGTGTTGGTGACGTGGCTGAACTTTACGACGACTTCACCCTCATCGCAGTCCGCCATTGCGGATGTCGCGCTGATGGCCATTGTCAGGGATAGTGCAGTAGTTAGCAGAAATTTCATTGTATCCTCCTCTGAACCGGTTTGCCGGGCACCCCGATGTCTGTGGTGCGGCTTATGTCAGCAAAGACTATCGGGGTTTCACACGGGGATTAGTCGGCATAACTGATCAGTTTTTCCGATTAAAATTCGTGAACTATTCTGAAATACTGGACAAAGTGTATTTTCCCCAAGGAGTCGGAAATGTTCCAGGAATTCGTGGAAGACCATATCGAAGGCGATGGTGCGACACTGTTCGTCCGCCGCGCGGGGCCTGCAGGGGCACCACCGGTTGTCCTGCTTCATGGCTATCCACAGACATCCGCCATGTGGCACGGTGTGGCGCCAATTCTGGCACGCTCTTATCAAGTCATTTGTCCGGATTTGCGCGGGTATGGTCGGTCCGACAAGCCGGCGTCAAACGCTGCGCATGAGCCATATTCAAAACGCGCAATGGCCAATGACATCGTCGCTGTCATGCAGCGTTTGGGGCATAAAAGGTTTCTGGTTGGTGCCCATGATCGGGGTGCGCGGGTGGCGCATCGGATGGGGCTGGATCATGCCGATCGCGTAGCGGCCATGTCGTTTCTGGACATTGCACCGACCCGCGAAATGTATGCGGGAACCGGAGCCGCGTTCGCGCGTGCGTATTGGCACTGGTTCTTTCTGACCCAACCAAGCCCGTTGCCTGAACAAATGATCGGTGCAGACGCGCAAGGATTTTGGAAGCTAAAGTGTTTTAATCAGGCAGGCGGCAACAACCCGTTTTCGCCTGAGGCTTTGGCAGAGTATCTAGACGCTTTTTCCGATCCCCAAGCCATTCACGCAAGCTGCGAAGACTACCGCGCTGCCGCCAGCATCGACATTGACCATGACAACGCGGACGAGGGCAAAAAACTCGACATGCCCTTGCTGACGCTTTGGGCGAAACGAGGGGTGATTGAAAAGTGCTTTGACGCGCTTGACCTTTGGCGCAGGCGTGCCTCGCGGGTTGAGGGTGAAGCGCTCGACGCGACTCATTACATGGCCGAAGAAATCCCGGATGACATCGCCTCGCGTATGTCCGATTTCTTTGCCCAAAACCCGATCCATGCGGAGGTTGCCGAATGAGCCTGACACTCTATGACAAACTGGTCGACGCCCATAAGGTCTGCGATCTGCCCGATGGCGACATGCTGATCTATGTCGATTTTCACATCATGAATGAATACACCAGCCCGCAGGCCTTTTCGGGGCTCGACACAAAGGACCTGACGGTTTGGCGACCAGAGGCGCATTTGGCGGTCGTCGATCATGTTAACGCGACTCGAAGCAGTGAGCCGCATGATGCAGCCTCTAAGCTGCTGATCGACAATCTGGAAGCCAACTGTACCAAACAAGGCATCGCTTTTTACGGACTTGGCGATCCACGGCAGGGGATCGAGCACGTCATTGTTCCCGAACAGGGGCTTGTCGCGCCGGGTATGCTGATTGCTTGCGGCGATAGCCATACCACCACCTATGGGGCATTTGGCGCACTGGGCTTTGGGATAGGGACCTCCGAGGTCGAACATGTGCTCGCCACCCAAACCCTGCGCTACAAACGCATGAAAACCATGCGCGTCACCGTTGACGGGGACATCGCGCTTGGTGGGACCGCAAAGGACATCATCATGAAGGTCGTGCAGGTCGTCGGCGCAGGTGGGGCCAATGGATATGCTGTAGAGTTCGCGGGGTCCGCTATTAGCAATCTCGACATGGCGGGGCGCATGACCGTTTGCAATATGGCCGTGGAATTGGGCGCTCGTGCGGCCTTGATCGCTGCGGATGACGTTACCGCGGCCGCATTGCAGGGGCATCCCCACAGCGGTCAGTTCGAATTCATTGGCGAGAATTGGGCCAGCGATGAGGCTGCGGTCTTTGATAAAGAATTCACCATCACAGGTGCCGAAATCGTACCCCTGATCACATGGGGCACCAGTCCGGACCAATCGGTGCCCATCACCGCACGTGTGCCAAGCGGATCGGACTATGTGTCCCCCAAAGACAAGGCGGCGTTGGGCCGTGCGTTGCAGTATATGGGCTTGTCTGAAGGGCAATCGGCCCAGTCGATAGAAATCGACACAGCGTTCATCGGGTCCTGCACCAATTCTCGTATCGAAGACCTGCGAGAGGCCGCCAAAATACTGGAAGGCCGACATGTGGCGACAGGCGTCGAAGCCATCGTTGTGCCAGGGTCTGCCATGACGCGCCTCAAGGCCGAAGCCGAAGGCTTACGTGCCATCTTTGAGGCCGCAGGTTTTGAATGGCGACCAGAAGCAGGCTGTTCCATGTGTCTGGCGATGAACGACGACATTGCAATGGACGGCGAGCGCGTCGCCTCTTCCACCAACAGGAATTTCGAAGGCCGTCAGGGTCGCGGCGCACGCACCCATCTGATGTCACCGGCCATGGTCGCAGCGGCCGCCGTCACGGGTCATCTCGCCGATGTACGAGACTTTACACGAAAGACAAGCAAATGAAAAAGACGATCAAAGGGATCGCCGCCCCGTTGTCACTGGCCAATGTCGACACCGACGTGATTATGCCCAAACGGTTTTTGATTACGATTACCCGAGAGGGGTTGGCTGACGGAACGTTTGCCGATCTGCGATTTGACAATGAAGGGGAAGTGCGCCCAGATTTCATCCTGAACAAGCAACCTTGGACGACGGCCAATATCTTGGTTGTCGGTGATAACTTCGGCTGTGGGTCCAGCCGGGAACATGCCGTCTGGGGCATGCGTCAGCTGGGGATTGATGCCTGTATCGGCACGAGTTTTGCGGGGATATTCTACGACAATGCCCGCAAGAACGGTCTGGCATTGCCAATCGTTTCCTCTGAGACCCAGGGCGATCTCTTGCAGCTTGCCAGCGATGCAAACGGTGGCGAAATTTCGATTGATCTCGAAACACGAACGATCACGGCCGGTGACTTTAAGGCCCCGTTCGAAATGGACGACGCCACCCAAACAGCCTTGATCCGTGGTCGCGATGATACCATGGACTCGCTAGAGTATGTGGACGCGATCCGCGCATTTGAGGCTCGGTTGAGCGACACAATGCGGGTCAGCGTCATCAGATAAGGGGAACAGTTTGGACATCAGACAGCTGGAATGTTTTGTTGCCGTCGCGGAAGAACTCCACTTCCGACGCGCGGGCGAACGTTTGGGGCTCAGCCAATCTGCTTTGTCTGAACGGGTCTCTGCGTTGGAGCACGAGCTTGGCGCCCGGCTGTTTTTCAGAACAACCCGCCAAGTCAGCCTGACCCAAGCCGGATCGGAATTCGTTCAGGACGCCAAACGAATTCTAGCTGATATCGAAAAGTCGGTTTCAAACGTGCGTCACACTGCTGAGTCTGACCTACGTCATGTCCGGGTGAGTGGCGTCGATGAGGCAATCTCGATGTTGTTGCCCAAGGTTCTTATTGCCTTTCGAGAGACTGATCCAAAGGTCCATGTGCAGGTGTTAGAGATCTCATCCTCAGAGCAACATTCGCAAGAATTGATCGCCCATCGCACTGACGTGGCGTTTGTGAGGACACCTCAGGAAGATGAATTCATTACCAGCCAACTTTTGCATGGTCAGCCAATCGTCGTGGTCCTTGCCGATACCAACCCGCTTGCTGGTTCCGCTTCGCTGTCTGCATCTGATATCGCTGACCAACCGATCGTGGGGTATCCCAAGCACGCCCGCCCGATCCTGCACGAGGCGTTGTGGAGCGGTTTTCGTGAGATTGGCGCACAACCCAATATTGTTTGTGAGATCATCGATAAGTCCACTTTGCTGCAGTTCGTGGCCCAAGGCCTTGGGATTTCGTTGGTTCCGGATTGGGTCAAGAATATCGCCCCTCCTGGGGTTTCCTTCGTGCCGTTCGAACCCTGCAAAAACCAAATCGACCTCTACGTCGCGTTCCGCAAAGCAGGAAACTCTGACACAGTTAAAAGGTTCGTAGACACCGTAAAGGCAACCGCCGTCTAACGGCATGACTCCGAAGAACGCTTTGATGATGACAGCATTTCGGTCGGTGTTGCCTTAGTCGAACTTCAACGTTGCCAAGCACTGGAAGTAGCCGTGGGTTAAGCAGCCGCAAAGACCTGCACGCCCCGCATTGTGAGAGTTCGTGGTAGCCAAGTTCTTGTCGCAGTTGCGATATGTCGACAACGCGGGCTTCAACTGCGGCATCATTGCATCGCATCAATGTCCGGTTTGGGTTGATTGCAGACACTGGCACCCAGCAACCCAACGGCAGCTTTGTCCCGCTGAGTTGCCGTCCGACGCACCGAACCTCAAAAATATCCGACTGAAAGCGTCGGATGTCTCCTTCGAGCCCAAAGTGCATAATGCTGCGGTCGGGATCAACTAGCGCAAACAGTTACTAAGCTGCCATTCAAATTTGCCAACCAACGGTATGTGAATGAGAGATGGCCTTCCGTCTAATCCCCTTAATAGCCTCGCTCGGTGGCAAAGAACTTGAGGCAGGGAAAGTTCGCTTTCGATACCAGATGCCCAAGACCCAAGCGAGATGGACATTGAGCATAAAGGCGAAACACGGCGTTTTGCCCGGCTCTCCGACGCCGAATGCGGGAAGGTCGATCCTTAGATGCAAATGAACCCTTGACCATTTTCAGCATTGGCATTAGATGAAATGAAATGACGTTTTGCTCAGTGAAACGTAAAAATAAAGGGAACGGGTCGCTCATGTCGCAGACCCACAAGCCAACCAACAGTTAGGGAGGAGCCTGACACGATGAAAGATAACGTAAAATTGACGCTCACCATGGGCCTCGTAGCCGGTAGTCTGGCCATTGCTGCGCCAGCCTACGCAGAAGGCGAAGTGGTGTTTGCGTCCTGGGGTGGATCATTTCAGGATGCTTTACGCTCAGCAATGCTAGAACCTGCCGCCAGCACATTGGGCGTCACGGTCAAGGAAGACACGACAAACGGCATTCAGGACGTGCGCGCACAGATCACAGCGGGTGCTGTCGCTTGGGATGTAACAGAGCAGGACTTGCCCTCGTGCGAAACACTCAGCCGAGAAGGCAAACTTGAGCCGATTGATTATTCGATCGTTGACACAACGGGTATCCCTGAAGAGCTGATCCATGAAAACTACATCGGCTTCATCAACTTCACCAAAGTGATTGCTTATCGCACCGACGCCTTTGACGGAGCCGGACCATCCAACTGGGCCGAGTTCTGGGATCTGGAAAACTTCCCCGGCAATCGCGGCATGCACGGCAAGGTGAACTACAACCTTGAGGCTGCCTTAATGGCCGATGGTGTGCCTATGGCGGAAGTCTACGATGTGTTGGCCACGGATGAGGGCATGGCGCGCGCCTGGGCCAAACTGGGAGAAATCGCACCCGAAGTCACCGTTTGGTATCGTGGCGGTTCTCAGTCTGCACAATTGTTGCGTGATGGTGAGGTGGACGTGATCCATATGGGCCATAACCGCGTGGAGAGTGTGATCGAGTCCGGCATTGATGTCGCCTATGCATTCGATGGTGGCACGATGGATGTCGATTGCCTGCTGGTGCCCAAAGGCGCGCCAAACGTCGAGAATGCGATGCGCCTGATCAATGAATTGCTCAGTGCCGAAGCGCAGGCGCGGTTGGCGGTTACGATGCCGCTGGGCCCGGTGAACACGGGTGCATTCGACACCGGCATTATCTCGGGAGAGCAGGCTTTGTCGGTCAACACGCATCCCAGCAACTACGACAAGCAGCTTCTGGTCGACCCGAACTTTTACATCGGCCAGCTGGGTGAGTTGACTGAAGAGTTTGACACGCTGATCCAGCAGTAAACCAATTGGGCGCAGCGCAATGTGCACTGCGCCCATTTTCAAGTTAGGAGCCAGCATGTCCTCTGCCAACCAATCCCTTCCCATCGATATATCCAGCCTCAGCAAGGCCTATGGAGCGGTCAAAGCACTTGATGATGTGTCGCTGAATATTGCTGCAGGCGAATTCCTGACATTGCTTGGGCCATCGGGCTCGGGCAAAACGACACTCCTGATGGCACTGGCCGGATTTGTACGCCCTGATGGCGGGTCGATCCGGTTCGGCGATCGCGAAATGATCGCGACACCGCCGCATAAACGCGGCCTTGGCATGGTCTTTCAAAGCTATGCGTTGTTTCCATTCATGACCGTGGCTGAGAACGTCGCCTACCCACTGAAAATCCGTGGCGTTTCCAAAAGCGATCAAAAGACCCGCGCCGAGCGTGCGCTGGATACCGTACAGCTTGGCGGCTATGGGGATCGGCGCATCACCCAAATGTCTGGCGGCCAACGACAGCGCGTGGCTCTGGCCCGCGCCATGGTTTTCGAGCCGCAGATCATCCTGATGGATGAGCCTCTGTCCGCGCTCGACAAAAAACTGCGCGAACATATGCAGATTGAATTGAAGGCGCTCCATCAAAAATTGGATGCGACCGTAGTATATGTAACCCACGACCAACGCGAAGCCCTGACGATGTCAGACAGGATTGCAGTGGTCAATCATGGGCGGATCGAGCAGGTAGAGACACCTGAGCGGCTGTATCGCCAGCCTCACAGTTTCTTTGTGGCGGATTTTGTCGGTGAATCCATGTCGGCACCAGTGAAGGTGGCCAACGATCGGGCGCACCTTGGCGAAAGTGTGCTGAAATCTGATTTGCCCATTGCACAGGGAAGTGGTGGTCATCGCTTGGTTATCCGGCCTGAGTTGCTGGAGGTCACCTCAGGTGCTGTGCCTGAAACTGCCAATGATTTATCCGGCCGGGTCAACGACATCATTTATCAAGGCGACAGTGTGCTGGTTATCGTTCAGAACGACAACGCAGGTGAGATTAACGTACGCGTCCCTGCCAATCGCGCTGGCCAGACTGGGCTGCCTTCCAAGGGAGAGCAAATTGGCCTTGCCCTGCATCCCGAAGACACGATCATCGTACCGGAACATGTATCATGAGCGTCGCTGAGCTCAACGGGGCTGCTCAGACGCTTCAGAACGCAAGTACGCTCAAATCCGAAGAACGCCGTGAAAGCCTGACGTTTTTGGGGCTTTCGATGCCCGCGGTTCTCGCGATTCTAATTGTCGTGTTCCTGCCAATTTTCTGGCTGTCTTCGCTCTCGTTTTACAATGCGGCGGGCGAGCTGAGCATGGAGAACTATGCGCGTATCTTTGAAAGTGCTTTGTATCGGCGGACCTTTGTTGTCACCTTTCAGATCACCATTGCTGTGACGGTGATCTGTGTCCTTCTCGGATATCCGCTGTGTTACTGGCTGACCAAGGTACCGGACAGAACAGCTGCCATTCTGATGGTTTTCGTGCTGGTTCCATTCTGGACGTCGGTTCTGGTGCGTACATACGCCTGGCTGGTGCTGTTGCAGCGTAATGGAGTCATAAATTCGTCGCTGATGAAGCTCGGCGTAATCCAGGAACCGCTGCAGCTGGCGCACAACCTCACGGGATCAATCATTGGCATGGTGCATATCATGCTGCCGTTTCTGGTTTTGCCACTTTATGCCACGATGCGTGGCGTTGACACCGACCTCGTCCGGGCGGCCGTTGGGCTGGGGTCCAGTCCGCGTGGGGCATTCTGGCGGGTGTTTTTCCCGATGTCCCTACCGGGCCTTTTTGCCGGTATCGTGCTGGTCTTCATCCTGTCTCTTGGGTTTTTCGTCACACCTGCTTTGCTGGGCGGCGGCAAGGTGCAGATGCTTGCACAGCGGATCGAAAGTACCATCACAGTCTATTCCAATTGGGGTGCGGCATCCGCCTTGGGCGTTGTCCTGCTGCTGCTGGCACTGGCGATGATCTGGCTGATGAACCGTGTCTTCGGCCTCGACAAACTCTTCATGCGCTAAGGATCTGAACATGGAACAAGTTGGACAACGAAAAATAGATGGTCTGTGGCTGATGGTAGTTGGCATTGCGGTGCTGTTCTTTCTGATCCTACCCACGCTTATTGTTATCCCGATGTCGTTTTCGGGTGCCTCATTTCTGGAGTTCCCGCCTACGTCGTTTTCGTTTCGCTGGTACGAGACCTATTTCACTTCCCCGGAATGGATGAGCGCCACGAAGACGTCCCTAATAGCGGCGGTGTTGACCACGGCGATTGCGACGCCTTTAGGCTCACTTTGTGCCTATGGCCTGCATTGTTCCACCCCACGTATCAGGAGCACCGCGCAAATCCTCGTGATCATGCCCATTGTCGTACCGGTGATCCTGATCGCCGTAGGCGTGTTCAGCCTTTATGCAAAGCTGGGGCTCAATTACACGCTTACCGGAATTGTGATCGCCCATACCGCACTGGCGTTGCCCTTTGTGATCGTGACCGTGATGTCGGGCTTGCAAAATTATGATTTCGATCAGGAATTGGCAGCGCGTAGCCTTGGGGCATCGCGGGCATATGCGTTGTGGACGGTGACCGTTCCGCAAGTCAAATTCTCGATCCAGACAGGGGCCTTTCTGGCCTTCATCACGTCGCTAGACGAGGTGGTGATTTCGATGCTGGTCTCGGGCGGGGAAAATGCGACAATTACCCGCCGCATGTTCAACTCCCTGCGCGATCAGCTTGATCCGACCATTGCAGCAATCTCTACCTGCCTGATTGTCGTGTCGGTTGGGATGCTTATCGGCGTTCAGTTGATTGGCCGCAGCAAGAATGCTGACAAATGATGCGTTCCTTATCTTTCGCCAAACTTAACCCGGATCTGGCGGACGGCATCAAGAACTGCAGTGCGATAGCCTTCGACAACGGTTTCGCTGAAGCGAACGCGCAATCCCGACAGGCTCACAGCCCCCAGCAACTCGCCTTCAAGCCCAAGAACCGGAGCAGACAATCCAGCGACGTCCGGATCACGTTCACCAAGGCTGAGGTAATACCCAGCCTTTCGGATGTTGGTGGCCTGTTTGCCTTGCCGAATAGTATAGGCATCCAGCACCCGGCCCGACGAGCCCATGCTCAGCGGAATGATCTCGCCCTCTTCGATATGATCCCGCGCAAGCCTGTGCGAATTGAAGCGGTAGAGGCACACGCCAGAATTGCCGCGCTGCACATAAAACGAGGCGCTTTCCCCCGTTGCGTTCACCAGGTTGGCCAGCACCGGGCGCACAATAGGCCCCATGCGCAGGTTCTGACGAAATACAGACCCCAAACGCCACAAAGACGGGCCGAGGTGAAACAAGCCTTCAGCGTCTCGCGTGATATGGCCAAACTTTTCAAGCGAGACACTCAAGCGCAGGATTGTCGCTTTGTTGACACCACTGCGGTCCGCAACCTCTTTCAGAGACAGACCCGCATCGCCGGGCTCAAAGCAGTCCAGCACACGCAATGCGCGTTCAACCGCTTCGACACCACCTGTTGTGTCCGGGGTTCGGGGCTTGTCAGTCATCGGCAGACCTTTCGACGCAAATTCGTCACTTTTTATAGCTGGTTTGAACGCAATTGGAAATCGCAAATAATGAAGGCATCTGGCAATGATTAGTGCGCAGAAACAAATGATAACAAACGGTTATGCCGGCCTGCCATTTGGCAAGGTTTCGCAATGCGATGCAGGATCTGTCGGGCTTTTGGGTGTTCCAAGCGAAGTCGATAGCGGGCCGCGTTACGGCGCCTCTCTGGCACCGGATGCGCTGCGCAAGATGACCGGGCAGCTTGGGACTAGCCTGCCTGTAAATGGTCGGGATCTGGGAAATCTGGACCTGTCCGGTGATTGGTTGGGCGTATTAATGCAGCTTGTGACACAAATGGCGGATCGCGACGTTGTGCCAGTTGTCCTGGGAGGCGCGTCTGATGTTGCCTCGGCTGTACTGGCGGCCTTTCCGGACCGGCCCGTCGTCGCGGCCATGCCACTGGCTCGACGTGATCTCATAGAACGCCCGTCAAACACGACCTGGGTGGGTTTGAACGGCGAGCAACCTGCCGACGTTTGGGATCAGATCAGCCAGCGCATGATGGATTGGCGTACCGCCCGGCAGTTGGATGAGGTGCAGGCCAACACTCTTGATGTACCCGAGCGCGCCGTTCTCTGGATCGACTTATCGGTCATTGATCTGGGGCATGCAGCCGGTGCTGTCGGCCTCAATCCCGGCGGGATGAAACCCGAAACGTTGGTTTCCGTCATCGGCGCAATGTCCTGCAGTTGGCATGCCATTGTGATAACCGGCCTTGCGCCTGCCCTCGACACGCGGGGCATGTCGGAATTGGCGGCCATCGAAACCCTGAACGCGGCATTGCGTCATGGGTGATGCGGCGCAAATTCAGTTTGACACGATCCCCAGTTTTCTGGGCGTGCCTGTTGGCGATCTAGAAGACCTCGTGCCTGGGCAGGTCGCGATAGCAGGGTATTTTTGTGACAACCTCAGCCGACCAGCAGCAGAGCAACGCTATCTCGCAAGGCAGCTGCGATATGCCTCCGGACACGGAAAAGCCCCCGCAAATGCCATTGACCTGGGGGATGTGAATGTATTTCCGCTTGAGCCGGACAAGCATTTTTCCGCAGTGGTTTCGCAATGTGTGGCGGTTCTGGAAACCGGTGCGCGACTGGTGCTGGTTGGCGGCGATTCCAGCGGCCTAAAGGCGCTTGGTACCGCTGCACGACAGGTCACAGGGGCGGATGTTCCTGTCATTGAGGTGACCGGGGGCATTGCGGGCAATCTGCCCAACGTACAACCGGTTATCCTGTCTGTGGATTTACAAGAGCTGGCGGCCAATTGGGTGTCGCACCCGCACCGCCTGGCTGGGCTGTCACCCGCACAGATGGCCGCGCAGATTGTCGCCACCCCAGGCAACGTAATCGCCGCAGCAATTTACGGGCTTGCCCCGGCACTGGACAATCGTGGCAGCACGGAAGTCCGCGCCGCACTGGCGATCTTGCGGGAGGTGTCTGACCGCCTTGAGAAAGGAGCAGGCTGATGCCTTTACGTTCAGCCCCATTGCCGCGCATGGCAGGGCATCTGTCGTTCATGCGCGCTCAGACCAAAACAATCAGTGATGTCAGACCCGGCGATCTGGCGGTGCTGGGCGTCCCGTTTGAAGACACCAGCGCACCATTTGCCGGGCAATCCCTGGCGCCGCGCGCCTTGCGCGAAACCTCGGTCTATTTTGGCTGGCATGCAAACCCACAATTCAGCCACCCGGTTGATATTGATGCACGACAAGACATATCGACCGACGGTCTGCATGAGCGGCTCTGTGACCTCGGAGATGTATCGCCGGGGTCCGAGGACGAGATCCACGCGGCGTTGAGGGCGGCAACGCGTCAGATCAGCCGCAACGGTGCCTGTGCCGTAATATTGGGCGGGTCGGATCGCTTGTCGGAGACAGTGCAGAGCGCGCTCCTCAATTGTCAGACTGCGCAGCTTGGCGGTACGCCACATGATGCGCGCGATTTTCATGTAGCGCCCTTGCCGAATGGGAAGGGCACGACCTGCTCTTTGGGTACTACCGCACAGCTCGCAGCGTTTTCCAGGTGGCGAGATGTATCAAAGCCGCTGTTTGTGCGGTTTGATCTGTCCGTGTTTGAAACATCGCTCAGCGCGCTTTGTGATCAGCCTCGGTTGGGGGGCTGCGATCTTGATACAGTGGTGCAATGGCTTGAGCTTTTGGGACAGCACGAGGTCAGCGTCATTATGTTGACTGGCCTGAACCCGAACAGGCCCGGAATGGGCGTGGTGAAGGTTGGCCAACGCCTTATGGTCACGGCCCTTCTGGCATTCATCTACGCGCGTCTTGGATTTGGGATCGATCATCCGAGCAGCCAAACTTCAGAGGAAAATGTACTGACATGACTGCAGCGATTACGACATTCCACCCGCCCTTGGCTCAACCGGGATACCGGCTGTTTGATGGGCCTTTGCGCGACGTGGCCGACGCCCACGCGGACCAGATCGGCGTGGTGGGCATGCCGAGCGACTGGACACATTCCAGCCGTCTTGGCACAAGGTTCGGCCCCGAAGCACTGCGCAGGGCGACAACTCTTCTGCAATCCATACGCCCGCAGGGGCCCAGCATTGATCCTGACACAAGCCGCCGTACTGTGCCTGCAACCGATTGGTTGGTCGACTGCGGAGACGCCGAGATCACAGCGCAAGATGTTGATGCAACGACCGAAGCCATCGCCGCAATGACCGAAGGGCTGACTGTCGCAGGCGCGATTCCATTGGCACTGGGCGGTGATCATTATAACAGTTATCCGGCTTGTCTGGGGTATTCACGCGGGCTGGCCAAACGCGCGCCTGACGCGCGCTTTGGGTATATCCAGATCGACGGTCATCTGGATTTCTCCGACCGGCTGGGCGCATGGGGCAGCCACAATCACGCGACCAATGCCCGCCGGATTTCTGAACTGCCCAACGTTGATGTATCCAATATGGTCTGGATCGGCATCGCGGGCTGGGTTGATGGCGGCGATCTGGACCTGATCGAAAAACAGGGTGGTCGGGTGTTTTCGTCCAGTGACGTGCATGAAATGGGCGCGGCAGAGGTCATGCACCAGGCGCTTGCTCACGCCATGCAGGGGTGCGACGAACTTTATCTGACCATTGACATTGATGCGATGGACGCCGGTTACCTGCCCGGCACAGGGTCTATCGTGCACAGCGGCGTTACACCTCGTCAGTATTATGATTTGCTGGATGGTTTGGCCGAGGCCCCCTTGGGTGGTTTGGACATTGTCGAGGTCTCACCACCGCTTGATCCCTCAGAGCGCACGGAATTCCTGGCGGCGGAAATGCTGTTCCGGATTCTGCGGCGCTTCCGCACGAGGTCGGTGACAGAACAATGATGGAATATATCGGAACCTGGCAGCTGGGTGGGTTATCACATGCAGGACAGATCCTTGCTCCGGCAACCCGCCCCTGGATCACGGATCTAGCAGCGCTTTGTCCATACGAGGGTCTGCAACCCGGCAACCTCCCGGAATTCGAGCGTGATCCTGACTGGAACAACTGGGCTCTCACAGACAGCCCCCAGGACCCTTCAGAGCGCCTGAACTGGCATGTGTTTCAGCAGGGAGGTACCCGGTATCTGGTGGCCGACCGGATGCTTATGAGCCGCGTCAGCTGGCAAGATCTGGATGATGCCGGCTATGTCTTTGGCACAGAGGTGTCGATTGATGGCAAGCCGTTTCGCTGCCGGTTGCTGACCGGTGGTGATACGCCCCATGATGACCCTTACCTTGGTGCGACCGGGCCCAATGAGTGGGATGCGTTGGTGGGCGGTGGCGGCGCCTTGAGCGCGCCTCAGCCGGACCCGACCAACAGTGCAAAGCCGCTTAGCCCGGATCATCTGAATTCCGCACACAACAAATTGTGGAACTGGTTCGGGGCAGTCAGCTGGACGGTCGAACCTGTCGCCCACCGCGCGGACGGACGGGCATGCCGGGGCTATCATGGCCCAACCTATTTTTACGTCAATACTGTGGACCACCGGCATGAAGATATCGGATGGCGACCCGTTCTTGAGGAAGTTCTATGACTGTCAATCTGTTCCCCAATTATATCGCCGGAACATGGGCCGCTGGCCGCGGTGCCGCGACCAATATCAACCCCTCGGACCTGAACGACACGATTGGCGATTATGCTCAGGCCAGTGCCGACCAGACCGCCCAAGCGATCGAAGCCGCGGCTGCCGCCTTTCCGAAATGGCGCGCGGCATCGCCCCTGATACGATTCGAAGCCCTGGATCGCATCGGGTCGGAAATCCTCGCCCGTGTGGACGAGCTGGGCGACATGCTGGCCCGCGAAGAAGGCAAAACCCTGCCCGAGGCCAAGGCGGAAGCGCATCGCGCCGGACATCTGTTCAAATACTTCGCAGCCGAGGCCTATCGCACGACCGGCGATATCTACCAATCTCTGCGCGAAGGTGTGTCACTCAAGGTTTTGCGCGAGCCAATTGGCGTCGTGGGCGTGATCACACCATGGAATTTCCCGCTGGCTATCCCGGCATGGAAAATTGCGCCCGCTCTGGCCTATGGCAATACGGTCGTGTTCAAACCTGCCGAACTGGTGCCCGGATCGGCTTGGATGTTGTCCGACATCATTGCCCGTGCAGGCCTGCCCGACGGTGTGTTCAACCTTGTGATGGGCAAAGGCCGCGAGGTCGGGGAGGCGATCGTTACACACCCTAAGGTTTCTGGGGTCACGTTCACCGGCTCCACACCTGTTGGACGCAATATGGGGGCAGCGCTGTTCGCCCGCGGGGCCAAAATGCAGCTTGAAATGGGGGGCAAGAACCCATTGATTGTGCTGGATGACGCGGATCTGGATCTGGCGGTTCACTGCGCATTACAGGGCAGCTTTTTCTCAACCGGCCAACGATGCACGGCCTCCTCCCGCCTGATCGTGACTGAGGGAATTCACGACGCATTTGTCGACCGTCTTTGTACGGCAATGAAAGACCTCAGGATCGGTGATGCACGTGCAGCAGATACCCAGATTGGCCCGGTGGCCAGTGAGGCGCAGCTGGCTATCGACAAACGATACGTTTCTCAAGCTGTGGATGACGGCGCGACACTTGCCGCAGGTGGCGGTGAAGTCGAATCCAAAACGCCCGGACATTACTTTGCTCCAGCCCTGTTTACGGATGTGTCCCCACAGGCCGCAGTGGCCCGTGACGAGATCTTTGGCCCAATCGCTGCCGTGTTGCGCGTACCGGATTATGACGCCGCCCTTGCCACCGCCAACGACTGCGAATTCGGTTTGTCAGCAGGCATCGTCTCGCGGGATGCCGCCAAGATCGACCATTTCTCGCAGAACGCCGAGTCAGGCATGATACAGGTCAACCTGCCCACGGCAGGCATGGATTTCCACGCGCCATTTACCGGCCGAAAAGGATCATCCTATGGCGCTCCGGAAAAAGGCAGCTATTGCCGCGAGTTTTTCACTGCAGCCAAGGTTGTACACGAGGGGCGCGGACAATGACGCAGGCACCTTTGAAGGGCATTCGCATTCTTGATCTGACCAATGTGCTGGCCGGTCCGTTCTGCTGCCATCAACTGGCGCATATGGGTGCCGACGTGATCAAGGTCGAAACACCGGGCACCGGTGATCTTGCGCGCCAGCTTGGGGCTGATCCCGCGCGCAACGCCGATCTGATGGGCGTATCCTTTCTGGCGCAAAATCCTGGCAAACGGTCAATCACCCTGAATCTGAAATCTGCATCCGGAAAACGTATCCTGAAGGAGTTGGTGCAAAAGGCCGATGTCCTGGTCGAGAATTTCCGTCCCGGGGTGATGGCACGCTTGAACCTTGACTATGATACGCTGGCCCGCGAAAACCCCCGTCTTGTCTATTGTGCTATCTCCGGGTTCGGTCAGGATGGCCCGCTGGCGAAACTGCCCGCTTATGACCAGATCGTACAGGGAATGAGTGGCGTGATGTCGATCACTGGCGATGCCAACACCGCCCCCTACCGGGTGGGCTACCCGATGGCCGACACCATCGGAGGTATGACGGCTGCCTTTGCCGTTGCAGCGGCCCTGGCCAATAAGGCCGAAGATCGCGGCACTTTTATTGACGTCTCAATGCTGGAAGCCGTGATTGCAACAATGGGCTGGGTGGTCTCGAACCATCTGATCGCCAGCAAGACACCTACCCCGAACGGCAATGATAATTTCACCTCCAGCCCGTCCGGCACATTCAAAACCGCTGATGGAGTGATGAACATCGCCGCCAACAAACAAGAACAGTTCGAGGCCCTTTGCGAGATCATCGGCAACCCGGCCCTGGCGCAGGATCCACGCTTTGTCGACCGAAAGAGCCGACTGGCCAATCGATCCGCCCTGACCGCCGAACTGGAGGCGGCCCTTGCCACGGCCCCCACCCATGAGTGGGTTGAAAGACTGACGGTGCAGGGCGTTCCCACAGGGCCGGTCTGGTCAGTGCCCGAAGCGCTGGCGCATCCGCAACTTGCCGACCGGGGCCTCCTGCAAACCCACCGCATTGGCGAGCAGGATCTACAACTTGTCGGGATCGGTGCCAAGCTTGATGGCGTGGCCCCTAGCGTCGGTTCTCCACCCCCTGCATTGGGCGCACATACAAACGATATCCTGAGCGAACTTGGCTATGACAAAGCCCAGATCTCGGGCCTGAAAAAGGAAGGCGCGATATGACGGCCCCCTCAGAGCCCAAAGATGCCGATGACATGCGCCACTGGTGGCGCACCGCAATTATCGACATGGCTCCAGGACGGATCGCCTTTCGCGGCCACCCAATCCAGGACCTTATAGGTTCCGTTAGCTTTGCTCAGATGATCTGGCTCATGGTGCGGGGCGATATGCCCACGCCAGAACAGGCGGCGCTTTTTGAATGTGCGCTGGTGGCGGGCGTGGATCATGGTCCACAAGCGCCTTCGATTGCTGCCGCACGTATGGCCGCGACCTGCGGGCTGGGGCTCAACAATGTCATAGCCACCGGGGTCAACATGCTGGGTGACGTGCATGGCGGCGCCGGTGAACAATGCGCCGAACTTTATTTTGACATTGCCAAACGGATCGATGACGGCGCTGAGCAGGACGCTGCCGTCAGCGACGGTATCGCCGCCTGGCGTGAGGAATATGGCAAGATTGTCTCGGGCTTTGGCCACCGTTTCCACAAGCCCGTCGATCCCCGCGCACCGCGGTTGATGGCGTTGGTACGCGAGGCCGCAAAGTCGGGTACAGTAGATGGGCGGTTTGCCGACATCGGTGAAGCGGTTCAGGCGGAAATCGGACGCAAGCGCGGTACTGAGATTGCGATGAATATCGATGGGGCCACGGCTGTTATCTTTTGCGAACTGGGTTTTCCACCCCCGCTCTCTCGTGGACTGTTCTGCCTCGCGCGCTCGGTCGGCGTCTTGTCTCATGGCTGGGAACAGATGCAGCAGGGCGGCCGGAACAAAGGGCCAATGCCACCGCGCTATCTGCCAGAATACGTTGGCGTCAAATCGGAGAGCTAATCCGGTGAAACCTCTGAAAACCGGAGTTATCAGTTGCGATCAGATCAGCGACATCTATTTCAAAACACAGGTAAAATATGACGGGGCTGAGGGTGTGGCCTGAGCCAGTCTCGCACTGCGGATAAAGGTGCATACATCAGATATCAAGACCCGCCCCGATCCCGATGAACATTGATGGCGCGGCCGCCGTAATCTACGCCGAACTCGGCTTCGATGCCCCACTCGCGCGTGGACTGTTCTGCCGGTCTCGGTCAGTTGGCATCCTGGCACGCGCCTGGGAGCAGACCCAACAGGGCGGTCGGAAAAAAGGCCCATTACCCAAGGGGCACCTATGAACGTATCTCAACCCAAGTGAGAAATGATACGATTTTCACTCTTGTCCTGATGTCAGCAAAGCGCAACAAGCCGCTATTGGTGCACGCGCAGCGAACGCCCACTAAGTCCCGCATCATGATCCTTCATAAACCGCGCGGCGAAAGTCCGGTCTGGGTCAGAAATGCTTGCCGTTTGGGCCAATAATGCGTCAAGCGGCTCATTGATAAGATTCAGAAAATCACTCAATGGCTGCGCTTAAGTAGCCGTTTCAAACCCCATCCAGCAACGAGGATGTGGGGAGGTAATGCTAACGAATAATGACCGCAATTCAGCTCCAAAATGCTTGGTTTTGCTCCAGCTTCTATTAGCCTAACCATGAACTTCTTCGATACCTCTGGCAGTACAACCGTATCTCTCTTAGCCAAAACAACATGAAGATCGAGATCAGGCCGTGCAAGCCTGTCCACGTAATTCTCCAAGTTGATTGGACCCCATGCCCTCCTGAGATTAGCTAAGTCAATCTCAAGCTCAAGGCTCTTGCGTATCTTTTGGGTTGCGCGACCCGTCCATACAAAATCCGCGAAGCTTCCCGCCGTGAGAAATAGCGATGCCTTTCGGACAGATTTTTCGTGTGCCGCGACCAGACCCGCAACCCATGAACCCAAACTCATACCAAGAACCGAAATCTCGCCATATCCTTCTGATTTCAACCAACGTATGAGCTTTCGACCATCCCATACTGCCTGTCTCATTGATTGAATTGTACGACCAAGATTTGGACTAAGGATGTAGTCTGCGTGAGTAGAGTTAGGGCGGCTCCGCTCGAAATGGTAGGGCAAAGCGATCTCAACAACCGTGATGCCTCGCTTCGAGAAAAAGTTGGCAATTTGGCGGTTTCGTGTACTCGCGTTCCAATGATGAAAAACCACTAGAGCGTGGTCAAGGGAACCGCTGTCTGTCACCTTCGCCCAAACCACGTTGTTTACTTCGACGTCTGTTGAAATGCCCGATGGGAACTTTATCCAATCTTCATTCATTTCAAAACCCAGCGTGTCTCCACAAGGATCATCGTAGAAGGTCGTATTGGCGACGGCTGCGTCGGCAAGATCGCAAAATTCTGCGATACCTGTTGCATTTGTCGCCACTGAAAACCCAACCTCCGCATCAAGTTCGAAATCCGCTGTATGCTTCACGTCATCGCCGCGCTGCGCCCGCCGTTCGTCCCAATTATCCAACCATTTATGATACAACCTGATTGTCCTTCCGTTTGCTCTCTGTCCGTTTTCCTAAAGCTGGATCGAAGAGGCCGTACACAGCGACCAATAATCCGACACAAAGTAGGATCGAAAAACCAGCGAAAGCACCAATCATCAAATAGCCAATGGTGAGTAGTGCAACGATTGCCGTCATTTTCACCGAAGCTTCATGAAACGAGCTACCGAGACCAATTCTGATGGAACCATAAAAAAACGGGGTACATGTCGCCAAAGTAACCAACAAGCTGGTGTAGTGTGTTGGTCTGCGGAATGCATTCTCAGGGTTCAACACCTCTGATCCCCTCAATACTGAAAGCATGTCCTCAACCAGCCAACGTAGGATACTTGATCCGCTCGACGTTAAATAGAAGCTTTGTAACTTCATACAGGTTGCAACCATGATCCCTAAAAGAGTGCAGCGGAATATACCACGCATTACTCTCAGGCTGACTTCATGAGCGTCTTCTTCTGAGGCAACGTCAGAGTGGCCGGCAATGTCCCAAAGGTCGTAGGCTAGCGTGTAGTGCAAAATGAGACCTGCAAATAGCAGATAGAAACAAAGACACATGTATAGGTAAGCGAAACCAGTGAATGCCAAGGCTTGCGGCACTGATATGACGTCTGGACGTACAAGCGCCAATGTTCCCCAGTCTATAGCGTAGTCGCCCCCTCCGCTCGATAACGACACAAAGCGAACACCTATCCACTGAAAAAGGCCAGCAAACCCAATACATATCAGAAAAACAGACCAATACGTGTAGGATGAACCTTTAATCCTACGTGCCCAATCACCCGCACTGCTCGTTCGTTCAGCTTCCGTTAAAAACGTCAAACGGCCTTCATTTTTCCAGAAAACAATCAGCTCAATGACGAACGCACAAAACAACGGCAGGAAGACCATAAACAAGAACGTCCAGTTTGGTGCCCAGAGGAAACCAACTTGCTTCAAGGTCGCATCCGTATCGCCATAGGTGACGTTGTGAATACCCAGAAAATATGACGAAAACCCAAGCGCGACAGCCCCTGCAAAAATAGAAGAGGGTAAGTCTAGCGGAGACCCAGAAAAAATTGCTTCTGAACGCCTTGCAAGGCTAAATCCTTGTATCGGAAAAGTAAGAACATTGAGGTTTTCAGTCTCTTCCACCAACGCTTCGGTTGCCAGCTTCCTCTTTGCCGCTTTTCTCTCGTTCGTCAGCCTTTCTTTTGCCGCTGTCAGTTCAGCTTGCCATAGGCTTGCGGCTTCGGGATCGTTGCACCCAAAGATACGTGCCAGCCAACGGATATTGGTGGAACTGATGCCATGATCATTATCTTGAAACCAGACTTGCACGGTCCGCAGATCTATACCGTCACGATTTACATCAATGGCCGAAATTGCTTCGACGAGTAGGTCCGCAGTCCAAGGGCCGTCAGCCAAGCCATGCTGATCTACAGGACGTCCAGCACCTTCCGCCGTCAAGCGGGAAAAAAGCGCCTTGAAGTTTCCGGAGAAATTCTGCGGTGCAACAAAATACTTACCGTTCTTTATCAGGCGGTTATGAGGCAATTTTTCGTTCCCCTGCGCAATTTTGCGTTCTTTGTCGTGCTTATGCAGAAATTCTATTCACAACTAGTACGGGTACTTCCTGCTGCCAAATGCGGAAGTCAAAAACCATATTTTTAGGCATTTCTTCGCCGCAAATTCAGGGGGCTTCATCATGACAACTGCTATCAATGCGTTGACCAAATCGACCCGACCTAGTTTATCAACAACTACGAAGACCGCTCGCCAAGAAGTTAAACAACGTCTGCATGCAGAACCAATCAAGTTCATCCTTGATCGGGACACGCGGGATGTTGTCGGATGGCTATACGAATGGAACACGGGCGCACTTGTCCCAATGTGGAAAGATGGTGCCTGTCAGAACGTCATTTATGAATGATGTTTGGAGGTTTGCTGGCTTGAAGTGAGCATATGTAGGTCAACATTGTTGACTTATTTAACATAACAGTTCTTATGCGATTTTTATCAGGCGGCAAAATTTCCTAATGGAATTCGTATATAATGGGACTGAAATAATGCGGTTCAGAAACATTAGCCGCCGTTCGTGCAGCACGCAGCGAAGGTGTCGAAAGAGCCCAAAGCAACAAATGCTGCAGAGAGTACGAACGTCAGCTTGTACGGTGATATGTGTGCGGTCCAGAGATACCCTTCGGCACCGACGGTGGAACCGTCATCCTCCCCGCCATTGGAACCATCTACCTTGGCAAAGGTGCGTCGGTTCGAGACGGCGCCGGTTTCGATATCAGGTTTCTCGTGAAATATTGAGCACTGATCTTTGATCAAAGGTCAATTATCTTTAAATTGTGAAAGACTTCGCGTAATGATGGGCAGCACCTTAGGGAAATAAAAATGAAATCATCTTTGAACGCCGTCAAACCCGTGCAACGCAAGAGGCTTCAGACGGATGTGAAACAACAGCTTTGCCAACTGACTTTTGGGGGCCAAGCTGGCGACACGTGAAGCGATCACTGTCGCCACTATCGCGCGGGCCTTCGGTGTCAGCCCAATGCTTGAGTGTGAGGCGAGCACCCGCCTGACAGCAACTGGAAATTGCATTAAGTTAGGTGGATTTTCACCATGAATATATGCGAGTAGATGAATAATGCTTGAGAACGCCAAACCGATTCAGAAAGATAAGTTGCACGATCGGGTCTATGATCAGTTGTGCACCCTGTTGCGCGAAGGTGAGTTCACACCAGGACAGGCAGTTCATGTCGCTCGCATCGCAGAAGCCTTCGGCGTGAGCGCCATGCCTGTGCGTGAGGCGCTAACGCGGCTCCAGGCGATTGGTGTTGTGGCAAATGTGTCGGGCCGTTCTCTTGGGGTGCCGAGCCTGGGGTATGAAGAACTGACTGACCTGCGCGATGTGCGTCTGGAAATTGAGGCGCTGGCTGTCAAATGGGCTTTGGCAAATCGGGATGATGCTTTTGTCGCGGACCTCGAGAAACTGCTAAAGCGTCTGGAGGCCACCGAAAGATCCGGCGACGTGCAGGGCTATATCAAGGCAAACTACGAGTTTCATTTGCGGATATACCAGCAGTCGAACTCTCCAGTTCTGATCGATATTATAAACACACTCTGGTTGCGCGTCAGCCCGCATTTGTATCAGTTGGAACGGGAAAATCAGTACAAAGTTTCCAACATCCATCACCGAAAAATAGTACGAGCTATCCGGGAAGATGACGAAGCAACTGCCACGCAGGAGCTTGTTCTGGATATTTCTGACGCCTATGAAGTTCTTGTGAGAACCTTGTTTTCGAAAAGCCTTACTCGCTGAGAGCAACTGCGAGCGGACTGGGCCGAGGCCCTCATCAGATCTGTCGAAATTCAGAGCGAGCTCTTTTCCCATCCTCTGAACGTCCCTTAACGCCGTGAAATCTTTGATTCCAAGGCTGTGTCAGAATTTCCTAAGCAATCGGGAATCAGACAACTAACTGAAATTGCCAGAAAAGTCAGGCTCAAAAAGGGCATTGATTTTTGATCAATCATCAATAATAAATAGACGTGCCCGATGAATAGGCCGCGAGGGACGTTCATGGTGGGCACAGTCACGGGAGGAAAAAATGAAATATTCGAAAATTGCCGCGACCCTGGTTGCCGGTTCACTGGCCGTTGGTGCGTCTTCTGCCTCAGCCGATATTCTTGATGTCCACATGAGCATTCCCAAGGACCTGACGTTCTTGGCGGACAGCGCAAAACTAATGGATGAAACTCTGCGCAACATGAGTGGCAACGACGTTGGCCTGCAACTCTATGGTTCAGGTGAATTGGTGCCAGCAGGTGAAATTCTTGAAAACGTAAGCTCCGGTGCCATTCCGGCTGGGTGGAGCTTTCTTGGCCAGTGGGGCGGACAGGTGCCTGTCGCCCAAATCGGTGCAACACCATTCGGTGCTGGACCCGAAGCTCTGGCGGCCTGGTTGCACGTAGGTGGCGGTCTTGAAATTGTTCAGCGTGGATTTGACGACTTGAATATTAAAGTTCTGGCCTGCCACATTACCGCGCCCGAGCCAGGTGGCTGGTTCAACAAAGAGATCAACTCGATCGAAGATTTCAGCGGTCTGAAGATGCGCATGGCCGGTGTTGGTGCACGTGTGCTCAACGAATTCGGGGCCTCGGCTCAGTACTTGCCGGCCAGTGAAATTTATCTCGCCCTTGAGCGTGGTCGGATCGACGCGACAGAGTTTTCTTTGCCAATTATCGACAAAGACTTTGGCTTCAATCAGATTGCGACATATCAATACTATCCGGGTTGGCACCAGCCGGGCAGTGTTGACGTCCTGATGATTAATATGGACGTCTGGAACGATATGAGCGATGGCGAGCGGGCTATGTATGAAGCGGCTTGTCAGGTCAGCCTTGCCTGGACTTTGCAATATGCGCCTTCCGCACAAACGCCACAAATCGAAGAATTTGAAGCGGGTGGCATCGAAGTTCGGCGTTTTCCCGACGAAGTACTTGCAGAATTGCGGGCTGCGACCGAACGCGTACTGGATGCGGAAGCTGAGAATGACGCGCTCTACGGCGAGGCCTATAACTCGATGAAGGCCTTTGTGGCATCATCGGGTCGTTGGACTGACCTTCAAACTCTCCCTGCCGAGTAAGCCACCATGGCACACGAAATGGACACGCAACCGGGCGGTCCAGAACGTGGCATCGGTCCTGTCCATACGGTTCTTCGCGGGATCGTATGGATAGGCCAAGCCGCGGCCTGGCTCATCGTTCCTATCCTCGTTCTCGTATTGATCGGTGTGACACTGTCAGCGGCTAAGATTGGCACGATCGTTCGATGGGAAAATGACGTTTTCTTGTTTGGCTCGAAGCTGACCCTCGCAAGTATCGGAGACCTGCAATGGCACTTGTTCGGGATCATGCTGATGCTCACGATGGCTGGTGCGATTGTCAGCGATCGGCATGTGCGTGTCGATTTCCTGCGCCAAAACTTTAGTGATCGGACCAAGAACATCATTGAAATCATCGGCTTTCTTGGCCTGCTTGCGCCCCTATGCGCCATTGTCGTTTTCCACGGCTATGATTTCACGGTGCGGTCTTTCGCTATGGGTGAAGGGTCGAACTACGACGGGATGTATGACCGGTTTGTGCTGAAGGCATTCGTTCCGATTGGCTTTGGATTGATGCTGATTGCCGGCCTCTGTCTGACGATCCAAAGACTTCGTATTTTGTTCGGGAAGGGCAAACCTCATGATTGAACACATCATTCCTCTGACGATGGTCGTATGCCTGCTTCTGGGGATATTCAGCGGCTATCCCGTGGCGTTTGTTCTTGGCGGCATCGGAATTCTGTTTGCCTTCATCGGTGGGCTGCCCTTTGCCTTCCTCAAAATTGGCGTCTCGCGCATCTACGCTGGCGTCATCGAAAACTGGCTCCTTCTAGCAGTACCCTTGTTTGTCTTTATGGGTGCGATGCTTGATAAATCCGGATTGGCGCAGAATTTGCTCTATTCGCTTGAGCGTGCCTTGGGACGCAAGCGGGGTGGACTGGCCATTTCCGTTGCTTTGCTGGGCATCGTCATGGCGGCCAGCACAGGTATCGTTGGCGCATCGGTGGTCATGCTTAGTACTTTGGCTCTGCCCATTATGCTACGCGAAAAATACAAACCGGAACTGGCTGTCGGTACGATCGCTGCCTCGGGCACCTTGGGTATCCTGATCCCGCCCTCGATCATGTTGGTGCTCGTCGGCGATATTCTGCAGATATCAGTTGGCGAATTGTTCGTTGGGGCGATGGTTCCTGGCTTGCTTCTGGGTGGTCTTTATATTGCCTACATCGTCTTCGTCGCGCTGACGAAACCAAATGATGCGCCTGTGTCGACACATATTCCGGCAGAAGGCTCTTTAGCATTGGCGCTCTTGCGCGACTTGTTTGCGCCGCTTGCTCTTATCCTGACGGTTCTGGGTTCGATTGCCACAGGCACGGCCACGCCGACCGAAGCAGCAGGGCTGGGTGCGATCTGCGCCATGATCTTGGCCGCGATCAATCGCAAGCTGACCTTTCAAACTATGTCCACTTGCGTCCGTGAAACCGGCAATACCACTGCCATGATCCTGGGTGTGCTGGTAGGCGCTACGATCTTTGGGATGGTGTTCAAGGGCCTCAAGGGCGACGAGATGATCGAAAACGCCATTCTGTTTTTCGATCTAGGCGCTTATGGCACGTTGGGCATCTTGCTGTTGCTGATTTTCATCATGGGCTTCTTCCTGGAGTGGGTCGAGATCAGCTTTATCGTTTTGCCACTCTTCGCACCTATTGTTGCAGGACTGGACTTCGGGCTTGGAATTTCGCGCGAGCAGCAACTGTTGTGGTTCGCCATGCTCGTGGCTGTCAACCTGCAGACCAGTTTCCTAACACCACCTTTTGGATATTCCCTGTTCTACGTCAAAGGAGTGGCCCCGCCCGAAATATCCATTCGGATCATCTATCGCGGCATCATTCCGTTTGTCGGACTGCAACTGTTTGGTCTCGCATTGCTGATCATCTGGCCGAACCTCGTGCTTTGGGCTCCGAATGCGGTGTTCGGCAACTAGAGGAAATAGGATGACAGATCAATCTTCAAACTCGCCCACGTTGCTCGTGGACTTTCACTTGCCAGGTCTGAAAGGCAAGAAAGTTGTGATCACTGCTGGCGCAAGCGGAATAGGATTCAGCATCGCCCGCTTACTGCACGCACAAGGTGTTCAAATCGCGATCTGCGATGTAGATGCCGACGCCTTGCATAGGGCCAGCATTGAACTTGAAGGATGCGTCGCCGTCGAGGCTGATGTGTCTGACGAAAGGGCGGTGGATACCCTCTTTGACACGGTACAAGACACCTTTGGAGGGCTGGATGCTCTAGTAAACAACGCAGGGATTGCCGGGCCAACCGGCAATCTCGAAGACCTCTCGCCCGATGATTGGCGGCGCTGCATCGACATCTGTTTGACGGGACAGTTTCTGTCGGCGCGCCGAGCCATACCAATGATCAAGGCCAATGGCGGCGGCGCGCTGGTCAACATGGCATCCGCCGCCGCCAAGCATGGATACGCCTATCGTACCCCATATTCGGCGGCCAAGTTCGGCGTCATCGGCCTGACCCAAAGCCTTGCCAAGGAGCTGGGTCCGGACAACATCCGGGTCAATGCCGTTCTGCCGGGGATCGTTGAAGGGCCCAGAATGGAAAAGGTGATCCGTGATCGCGCTGAAGCCGCCGGTATTGGCTATGCCGCAATGAAGGACGACTACCTGAAGAACATTTCCATGCGTCGCATGGTGACCCCAGACGACGTCGCCGCGACTGTTGCATTCCTGATTTCGGATGCCGGCGCGAACCTGTCGGGGCAATCCCTTGCCGTTGATGGAAACGTAGAAACGCTTTGAACTCGATTGGAAAACCAAAAGTGAGTAAAGACAACAAAAATGCTGGCAAGGTTATCATTACCTGTGCCGTAACCGGTGCCATTCATACGCCGTCCATGTCGCCACATCTACCGGTAACGCCGAAAGAGATCATTAGCGATTCCCTTGCAGCCGTCGAGGCGGGTGCAGCGATCCTTCACCTGCACGCTCGCCATCCGGACGGACGCCCAGACCAGAGCCCGGAAGGATTTGCCGAGTTTTTGCCGCGGATTAAGCAGAGCACAGATGCCGTGGTGAACATCACCACTGGCGGCAGTCCTTACATGAGTGTGGAGGAGCGCGTAGCTCCTGCAGCGACATACCAGCCAGAGCTCGCCTCGTTGAATATGGGGTCAATGAATTTTGGACTCTACCCGATGCTGAACAGGTTCAAGGAATTTAAACACGATTGGGAGCGTGAGCATCTCGAGGGTTCCAAAGACCTCGTATTCCGCAATTCCTTTAAAGACATCGAGTACGTGCTCGAGACCTGCTACGGCAACGGAACGCGGTTTGAGTTCGAATGCTACGACACTTCTCACCTTTACAATCTGGCGCATTTTGCAGATCGCGGCTTGGTAAAGGCCCCATTCTTCGTGCAATCGGTTTTCGGCCTGCTTGGTGGCATTGGACCGCACCCTGAAGACGTGATGCACATGAAGCGCACGGCGGACCGGCTGTTCGGCGACGATTTCCGTTGGTCCGTCCTTGGTGCGGGATCCAACCAGTTTCGGATTGCAGCGCAGGCGGCGGCGCTCGGTGGAAACGTGCGGGTCGGGCTGGAAGACAGCCTTTGGGCCGGTCGCGGCGAACTGGCAAAATCCAGCGCCGTTCAAGTCAAAAAGGTGCGCGCTATTATCGAAAATCTGGGCTTGCAGATCGCGACCCCGGATGAGGCTCGCGAGATTCTTGGCCTCAAGGGCGCCGATCAGGTTGCTTTCTGAGCATGTGGTACGCCTCCAATCAAAATGGGCAGGTTTTGGCGCGCGCGTACAGTCGCGCCTGCATTTGTGAGATCACGCTATGAAAAAACCGCTCTCACCCAAAGCCGTCGCAGATCTCGTGCCAGATGGCGCACGTGTCATGATCGGTGGATTTATGGGGGTTGGGACGCCGAACAAGATCATTGATGCGCTTGTTTCTGCAGGGAAAAAGGACTTGACGTTGATTGCGAATGACACCGCCTTGCCGGGGCGTGGCATCGGAAAGCTTGTCTCTGCCGGTGCCCTCAGGCGTGCTGTCGTGTCTCACATCGGTCTGAATCCCGAGACCCAACGCCAAATGAATGCAGGCATCCTTGAAGTGGAGCTTGTTCCACAGGGCACGCTGATTGAGTGCATCCGTGCGGGTGGAGTGGGGCTTGGTGCGGTCGTCACGCCTACCGGTCTTGGAACTGTGCTGGAGGAGGGTAAGCAAGTGTTGGAAATCGATGGGGAAAAATTCCTTGTTGAAAAACCTATTCGGGCCGATTTTGCGTTCATCGCTGCGCGGCAGGCCGATTACCTTGGTAACCTAGAATATTCGCTGACGGCGCAGAATTTTAACCCGACCATGGCGATGGCCGCCGATACCGTCGTGGCTGAGCCAGAGCATATCGTGCCCGTTGGTGTGATCCCTCCTGACGCTGTGCGCACCCCGGCCAGTTTGGTTGACCACTTGATCGAAAGGTCGACGTAAATGCAGCCCAAAGAACGCATCGCCCGACGTGTCGCCCAAGAAATCGCACCCGGAATGCTGGTCAATTTGGGGATCGGCCTACCCAGCCTTGTCGCCGGCTTTGTTCCTTCGGATGCAGGTGTTTTCTTTCAGTCCGAAAACGGTGTGATCGGGCTCGGTGCGCGTCCACCCGAAGGCATGGAAGAGCCTGACTTGACCGATGCCGGCGGCGGTTTCGTGACCGCCGTGCCCGGCGCGGCAGCCATCGACAGTGCGATGAGTTTTGGCCTGATCCGAGGCGGTCATATTGATTTGACGGTGCTGGGCGGCCTGCAAGTGGACGAACGCGGCCTGCTTGCAAATTGGATGATCCCCGGTGCCATGGTGCCCGGTATGGGGGGCGCGATGGACCTCGCCACCGGAGCCCGCAAGGTTATTGTGGCGATGCAGCACATGGCGAACGGAAAAAGCAAGATCGTCCGCACATGCGACCTGCCTCTGACATCCACGCGCCCGATTGACCTGTTGGTCACAGACCTTGCGGTATTCGAAGTCACCCAATCCGGCCTGATGGTAATGGAAATTGCGCCCGATGTAACAGTTGGGGACGTCGAGGCCTCGACCGAGGCGCGGTTTGAGGTTTGCGGTGATCTTAAGTGTATGGATGAAATCCGACCTGCAATCGCCGAGGTCCAATGAAACACCATGCTGTGAATATGGCGTCGGATTCTTCATCCAGACCTATCGAATTTCATTATTGCCGCCGGATCTGCTGAGCCAGTTTTCGGACAGAAGGAGAAGAAAAACATGGAAAAGATTGCCATAATTGGAACCGGATTGATTGGACAAGGTTGGGCAGCGGTGTTTGCTCAGGCCGGCTTTGAGGTTGCGATGTATGACTCTTCGCAAAAGGCCGTAGAACGTGCATTGATGGCGATGGAGAAGCGGATTGCCGATCTCGCGGAGTTCGATCTGATCAAGCTGTCCGACGCCCCTCAGGTCTTGCAGCGCATCACGGTCGCGGACAGCCTCGAAGAAGCTTTGGACGATGCCATCTACATTCAGGAAAATGGCCCGGAAAACGTCGACATCAAAAAAGAGATCACGCTGGAGTTGGATGCCATTGCCGCCGATGACGTGCCGATCGGAAGCTCTACTTCGGGGATTTCTGCATCGCGGTACTGCAAGGATATTGCGGGTCGCTATCGGTGCCTTGTGGTGCACCCCATCAACCCGCCGCATCTGCATCCCGCAGTCGAAATCGTTCCGACGCCATGGACGGATCAAAGCATCGTTTCAAAAGTGAACGACGTGATGATCAAATGCCGGCGCGAAACCATCGTGCTAAGCGAAGAGATCGACGGGTTCGTCGTGAACCGCCTCCAAGGCGCGCTTCTGGAAGAAGCGTTCAGACTTGTGGGCAGTGGCATCGTGTCCGCCGAAGATTTGGACAAGGCCATTTGCGACGGGCTCGGGCTGCGCTGGTCAATCATGGGCCCGATGCAGACCATTCATCTGAACGCCCCTGGAGGTGTTACCGACTATGTTGCACGATATGGGGAAATGTATCGGGGTTTCGGGATTGGCCCCTACGATGACGTTGACTGGGCCAATATCGCGAAGGAAAAACTCGGCCCCGAATTGTCCCAGCGCACCCCCATCGCCGAAATTCCCGAAGCGCAAATAGCCCGGGACAGAAAATTGATGGCCCTGTTGCGTCACAAGAAACAGGCCGGTGTGGAAACTTCGAAACAATAGAGCTTCGGAACCAACAAATTTCGCCGGACACCAACCAAACCCTAAAGGAAAACCTATGACACATAAGCCTGTGCTTACACTAAGCGACGACGACAATATCGCAGTTGTTCAGCAAAAAGTCGAGCCCGGCAACGAGCTCTCTTCACCCGATCTTGTCGCACAGAGCGCCATCCCATTGGGTCACAAGATCGCTTTGACAGAAATCAGGTTGCTTCAGGTTGCAACATGATCTGTTTCACGACGGGGCGTGGTTCTTGTTACGAAAACAAGCCGGTGCCATCAATCAAAATTGCCTCAAATTCCGCGATGTACGCCCGGATGCAGGACGATATGGATCTGAATTGCGGGGCAATTGCAGAGGGGAGTGAATCCGAGGCCGAGGCGGGGCAACGGGTTTTCGAAGCCATTTTGGAAACGGCCTCCGGTTCCAAAACCCGTTCTGAAGAGTTGGACGTTGGCCAAGCAGAGTTCGCCACTTGGCAGACCTACGCCCATATGTAGGGGACGCCCTGGGTTGGACGTGTCGGTGACTGAGCGACCCAAGCGCGATAAAAGCAAACAAATGACTAGGAAACGGTATGATTTACACACTGGATGGGACAACGCCGAAGATTGCAGACGGCGTTTTTTTAGCCCCAAACTCAAGTGTCATCGGGAATGTTGAAATCGCGGAGAATGCAAGCGTCTGGTTCGGTGTTGTCATCCGCGGTGATAACGACCTGATGCGCATTGGCGAGGGAAGCAATATTCAGGACAACTGCGTCTTGCATTCCGATCCCGGGTTTTCGCTGACGATCGGGCGGAATTGCACGATCGGACACAGTGCAATTGTCCATGGCTGCACGATCGGAGACGGCACGCTGATCGGTATGGGTGCCACTGTTCTGAATGGCGCTGTCATTGGCCAAAACTGCCTGATCGGAGCTGGCGCGCTCGTCACAGAGAAGACAGTCATCCCGGACAATTCTCTGGTTGTCGGGTCTCCTGCGCGTGTCAAACGGGAATTGGGTAAAGAGCAGATCGAGGGTCTTAATCAAAGCGCCATACACTATCAGGAAAATTCAAATTGGTTTTCCGAAGAGCTTTCCAGCAAGTTTCTCGACAGGTGAAATCGACATGACAACCGCACAAAGGAACACCCTTTTACACCTTTTCCGCGCAGCCGTTTCTTCCGTGAAAGGTGACATCTGCGTGCGGAATTGGGTGTCGGGACACGATGTCAAACGTCCGACGCACATTGTTGCCGTTGGAAAAGCGGCCGCAGCCATGTTTGACGGCCTGCCGGATGACTGGCGTAATACGATACCCACCTATCTCGTCACCAAGACTAACCACTTAGGTGACAGAGAGTACGGTCGCAACGTGGTGGCCCTGGAAACGAGCCACCCCATACCAGATCAAACGTCGATGAACGCTGGCGAGAGGCTGTACAAGTTTGCGGCAAAATGCCCAGCCGGAAGTCATCTGTTGATGCTTGTTTCGGGTGGTGCATCGTCGCTTGTCGAACATCTGGGGCAAGGGGTTGGTCTCGACGATCTTGTGGCCTTGACTGAAACCGCCTTGGCAGAAGGTCTGGACATCGATGAAGTGAACAAGCGCCGGCAGGCCATCTCTGCCATTAAAGGAGGTCGGTTGCTCGCGACGTTCAAGGGTCAACAAGTCGATGTCCTTGCCATTTCGGACGTCGCTGGGGATAGCATCTCGGTCATTGGTTCCGGGATCGGCGCACCGCCCGAGCGCATCGGCTTTGCCTATAATTGTGGTGTTGTCGCCGCAAACGCCGTTGCACGGGACGCTATAGTTGAAATCGCAAAATCACTCGATATCAAAATAATCACTAACAAAGAAAACCTGTATGAAGACGTACCCATGATCGCTGCTCGGATCGCGCAAGAGATCAAGGAAGGACCTGATGGCTTGTATGTCTACGGTGGTGAGCCCACTGTAATTCTTCCCGGAAACCCTGGCAAAGGCGGTCGCAACCAGGCCCTCGCACTGGAAATCGCAAGGCACGTTCAAAACCGAAGCGACATAGTCGGCCTCGTCGCAGGGACGGACGGCACCGATGGTCCGACGAATGCAGCGGGAGCGTTCCTGGATGGCGACACCTTTTCTTCGGAACCCGGCGCGGAAGATGCGCTACGCCGCGCTGATTCTGCCTCTTTTCTTGCCCGCACAGGCGACCAGATCATCACCGGGCCAACCGGCACGAATGTGATGGATCTCGCCATTTTTCTCAGACACAGATGAAGGCTCACATCATGACCACTCATAGTCACCAGCCCCGGCAGACAAAGATCGTAGCCACGTTGGGTCCCGCGTCTAATTTTTACGACAAGATCAAGGCTCTCGCCGAGGCGGGTGCGAACGTCTTCCGTATGAATTTCAGCCACGGCACCCACGAAGACCATGCCAGGGTTCATGCAGCCATTCGCAAAACAGAGAGTGACCTCGGTCGATCCATCGCCATTCTGGCGGATATGCAAGGTCCGAAGCTTCGCATCGGTGTGGTGCCAGGAGGGGAAAGACCTTTGGCTATCGGCGATCGTATCCGATTGGTGTGTGATCCCACCCAGAAGGACGACGTGCCACTACCACATCCCGAGATTTTTGGCACTGTTGAGGTTGGCCATATGATTCTCATCGACGATGGCCGCATCAGGTTGAGCGTTGTTGAGATCCGTGACGGCGCTATCACTGCCGAGGTCCTCAACAAAGCGACTTTGCGGGACCGTAAGGGGGTAAACTTTCCGGACACCACGCTGAAAGTGGATGCAATCACGCCAAAAGACCGAGACGACTTGCGGTTTGCGCTCGAATTGGGGGTCGATTGGGTGGCAATGTCTTTCGTGCAGACCGCAGAGGATATCAAGAGTCTGCGCCGGTTGACAGGAGACATGGCAAAGATCGTTGCCAAAATCGAGAAACCCGTCGCTGTTCAAAATATCGACGCAATCCTCCACGCCACTGACGCCATAATGGTAGCGCGTGGGGACTTAGGTGTTGAGTGCGATTGGCACGAGTTGCCGGCCATCCAGGCATCGCTGGTGGCAAACGCCCGGTCACATGGAAAACCAGTTATTGTGGCTACTCAGATGCTTGAAAGCATGATCTCAGCTCCTCTGCCCACTCGAGCAGAAACTTCTGACGTCGCCAATGCGGTGTCTCAGTCTGCAGACGCGGTCATGTTGTCAGCAGAAAGCGCAGCAGGTGAATATCCGGTTGAAGCCGTTAGAGCGATGGCCGAAATTGCCCAAGCGACGGAATCTGGTTCTCGTTCATTGAATTCGAGCGTCAACACAGCTCTGATTGATGCCCCGGACGATTCAAGCTCAATCGCAAGTGCAGCCAGCACCCTTGCCGATTTGAGGAATGCGAGTTGCATTGCCACGTTTACGACAACCGGGGCCACGGCGCTGCGGGTGTCGAAGAATCGTAGTGCCATCCCAATTCTTGCAATCTGTCACTCGGAAAAAGTCGCGCGAAGCCTTTGCCTTGTCTGGGGGGTAACGCCTATCGTCAGTACCAGCGTCGAAGAGTTCTCTTCCAGCCGCGAAGGCCGCATCCCGTCGCATCTTGCCCCTGAATACCTGGTTCGGCCTGATCGCCCGGTTGTTGTGACATCCGGATCTGTTCATGGTCAAGCTGGCGGCACAGACTCGCTAAAAATCGCCTATCTCGGCAAATAAGGACACATCAATGAGCACGATCATCGATATCATCGCCCGCGAAATCCTGGACAGCCGTGGCAACCCTACTGTCGAGGTCGACGTCACGCAAATAGATTTGGCCGTCCATTGATCCCTGTCTTTGCAGTTGACTCTGTTAACCCGTGGCCGTCAAAAAACCGATCGACACCAGCGCTGTGCTGACGCTAGTCCGCAAGATCACTTGAAAATCTCCGAGCGTTAGCTCGGTAGTGCGCAGCGGAATCTCGTATCGATTCAATTTGCACATCGTTCAGCTCTCATACCACACGTCCGGGGGACCCGATTGCCAGCGAGTTGTCCCGAATTACCGTCCCTTCGGTGACAAGCGCACGCGTTCCGATGAGGTCCAATTTCGGCCAATTGACGCGCCATTGAGGATTATCGCTCCCATGCCAACAAGCGAGTCGTCGCCGATGCAACATCCATATATGATTGCCCGATGTCCGATTATGCGTTGAAGTGTCAACCAGGAGCGGCAACTCCTTCCCGCTTCTCGATGGTCGAAACCGACCACCGCGAATGAGCGAATTGAAGTCGGGCGAGATCAGGCCAGTTGAATTGCCCCTTCGGTGATACCCGCTGCGCCTGCAATTTTTTCACGCCGCAAGAGCAAAGGGTTTCTCCGGAAGCATTTGCTGCGCAAGCCAATGTCCGGAAAGTCCGCATCTTACCAGTTCGTGCGCCGCGCAGCGAACGGCAGTTCCCTGAACCAGCCACTCATGACCATCGCAGCGAAGGTGTCGAAAGAGCCCAGAGCGTTGATTCGGTTTTTGTGCTGCGTGCGCACGCAACGCAGAAATTGCTGCAACAGCGTAAATCTCAACGCCGCTGCGCGGCAGGAAAACCGGCCATTCGTGCAGAGTGCAGCAAGGAACAGAGGTCGAAATCACGGTGTGAGGACGAACCGGGCATTTGACAACTGAACTCAAACCGTTGGTCTTGTGGTATCTACCCAATCCGAGAGCTACGATGTCCATTGATCGTTTCACCACCGCGAGACTTTCGGTTCACAACTGGCGGTCCACCTTAGACGACAATCAATGGTGCCAAACATTGGAAGCGTCTTTGTCGGCAATCTTATCGAACCGTGGTATGCGACTTGAATGTTAAACCCGCGCGCAGCGAATGGGTCGTTTGGAACTGCCCATTCTTGACCTATCCGATTGGCCTATATAGAGGATTCTGCCCAAAGTGAGGTCCCGCGCACGTGCAAGTCTTCTGCGTGTGCAATAGCTACATCAACAAAAGGCCGGTTTACGGGAATTGTCCTCAAGCATGATGTGACGCCCTTAAATGACAATTGGCTCCGTCGGGTGCGCAGGAAAGGGGCTAGTCGGTCTTGTCCGACTCAGTTTATGCTTTGAAAAATTGTTTTTCATTTCACCTTTGGAGGCTCCATGCTTCGCCTGCTGATTTCCACCTTTTTAATAGCTTTTGCTTCGGTCGCACCTGCCCAAGACAACGCCAATACGATCCTCGTGATGGATGGATCGGGATCGATGTGGGGCCAAATTGAAGGCGTCAATAAGATCGTTATCGCGCGCGAAGTGGTGGCAGATTTGCTCGACAACTTCCCAGTAGATCAGAACCTTGGCCTTACGGTGTACGGTCACCGCGAGCGCGGCAATTGCGCTGACATTGAAACCGTGGTCGCGCCCGGACCTGACACTAAGGAATTGATCCGGGCTGCGGTGAACGGCATCAACCCGCGCGGCAAAACACCGATGACCGATGCGATAATCGCAGCCGCAGAGGCGCTGCGCTACACCGAGGAACGTGCGACTGTCATCCTGATTTCGGACGGGATCGAGACATGCAACCCCGACCCCTGCGCTGCGGCTCGCGCGTTGGAAGAGGCAGGCATAGATTTCACAGCACATGTGGTTGGCTTTGACGTCACCGACCCCGAGGCATTGGCGCAGATGCAGTGCCTTGCCGGTGAAACCGGTGGCCAGTTCCTCACCGCCTCAGACGCAAATGAATTGACCGATGCCCTGAACACGGTGGTGGTCGAGCCGGTTTATGTACCGCAGACCGTCCAAATCGTTGGCGTTCTGACACCCAACGGCCCGGAAATCACTGAGGCCATCCGCTGGAACATCCTGCCACAGGCTGGTGCGAACTTTGATGGCGCTGGACCGGGCTTTGGCATCGACCTGCCAGGCGGCGCATATGACGTTGTGGGCATCCGCGAAAGCGACAGTGCGGATGCAGGTGTGACCTTTGACGTGGCTGCGCTAGAAACCGATCAGGGCCTGCGGATAGAAGTCGTCTTTCCCGAACCACAGCCAGATCCGACCATGATCACCTTTCGCGCTGTTATCGGCACGGAAAATGGCCCCGACATCGACACGCCAGTATTCTGGGACATTGGCTCAGAGGCTGATGGCGCAATTGTAGACGACGAGATGACCAACCCTCTGTCCGCGATGCTGGAACTAGGTTCGCACACTGTCACGGCCTATTGGGCCGAGCAGGAAACAACATCTCAACCGCGCCAATTCATGGTTACAGCTGACCCGCGCGAGATCGTCGTGGTGTTCGAACCGCCTGCGATCACCGCCTCTATCGGTGCGCCTTCCACGGCAATCGTCGGCTCGACAATCGAGGTCACATGGAACGGGCCTGAAAATGCCGACGACTTTATCGGTATCGGCAAAGTGGATGCGACGGGGTCCGCTCGGTGGCGCAACTTTACGAAGGTGTCCGATAGTTCGCCCTTGCAACTTGTGATCCCGCCAGAGCCGGGACAATATGACATTGCCTATTTCGACGGCGCGACAAATACCGTGCTAGGGTCTGCGACCATCGAGGTCATGGCGGCAGAGATAACAATCAACGCCCCGGGCGAAGCCAGTGTCAGCGAGGTTTTTGAGCTCACTTGGACTGGCCCAGATTATACCAATGACTTTATCGGAATCGGCATGGTCGGCGCGAGTGGCTCTGGCCAGTGGAGGAACTTCACCCTTACCTCGGAAGGCAGCCCGATGCGCCTGCAAGCGCCCTCGGTTCCCGGCGAGTATTTGATCAAGTACTTCTTCGATCAGGAAAACTGGCCCGCCTTGGAGGTGTCGATCATAGTCGTAGAACCAGAAGTTTCTGTGTCCGCCCCAAGTGAAGCAGACGTCAGCCAAATGATCGAAGTGGCATGGACAGGCCCGAACACGCCCGGTGATTTCATCGGCATCGGCCTTGTAGGAGCAAATGGTTCCGGCCAATGGCGCAACTTCACCAGTACGGCTGATGGAAACCCGTTGCAGCTCAGGACACCCGCCGAGCCGGGCGATTACGTGATCAAATACTTCCTTGATCAAAACAACACGCCCCTCTTTGAAACACCGATCACGCTGCGCGAACCAGAAGTGTCCGTAACCGCCCCCGCCACCGCCGAGGTCAGCAGCATGATCGAAGTCAGTTGGACAGGTCCAGATACGCCGGGGGATTTCATCGGCATAGGCATGGTCGGCCAAAGCGGGTCAGGCCAGTGGAGGTCCTTCACCAGCACAGCAGACGGTAACCCTTTGCAGCTTTTGGTCCCCGCCGAGCCAGGCGATTACGTAATCAAGTATTTCCTAGATCAGAGAAACACGCCCCTTTTTGAGCTGCCGATCAGTGTCACACCTGCAACCATCACTATGGATGTGCCAGCCGTGATGACGGGCGGAACATTCGTAGATATCCCGTGGACCGGTCCAAATCACCCCGGCGACTTCATCGGGATCGGACTGGCCGGCCAAAGCGGTTCTGGCCAATGGCGTTCTTTCGTTGAAACCGCCAATGGATCACCAGCCCGTTTGCGCATTCCAACGGCGGGTGGCGACTATGTCGTGAAATACTTCCTAGACCAACGCAACACGCCCGCAATGACAGTGCCCGTATCCGTCACAACGCCACCCGCGACGCTGGATGCGCCTGCGATTGCAGCGGCCGGGTCCAGCATTGAAGTCGCATGGACCGGCCCCAACTACGATGGGGATTATGTCGGGATCGGGAAAACCGGTTCGAGTGGCTCTAGCCAATGGCGGGCATTTGCAAAGACTGCGGACGGGGCGGTCCTGACCATCACGCTGCCGGATGAGAAAGGCGACTACATAATCAAGTACTTCGTCAATGCTGATCGGGCCTCGATTGTACAACGCGCGATCACAATCCAGTAGAGCGTCCAAGGGTGGCCTTGACCGGGGCCGCCCTTGAACTTTGTAATGTTCTAAACCATCCTGTCTTAACCTCGAATGCAATCACATCTGTGGTGGCGAAACTTGATTCAAACATCGGATTACCTGCCAGCTTCGCGTAGGAGCTATGGCACTGGACTTGAGGCCCCTTTTATATGGCGGCCTCCAGATTGAATAACCGCTTTACCCCGCGCGCGTTTCCTGATCGGTATCTAACATGCTGCGAAAATTTTGGGTCTATCCCAACAAAGGTATCAAACCCTACACAGGTTTTTTTGTATTTATTTGAAGGCTTTACGCTTTCCTTGGTTTCGCCCCCGTTTTGAACCCAGTTTCACAGAGCTAATTTAGGGTGGTGCTTTATAGCTCCAAATCCTTTGTTGCAGATACGGAAAGGTCCGTTCACAAAACGACCGTTTTGAGTGTTCTCTTTCTATCGCGATGATGGGGTCCGTTGCGGATAGGGGCGAAATCCTGCGCTGAAGGAATTTGGCCCCATCGGAAGGTTTGTGCGTACGTTGGAGCAAGCCGCAGCGAAAGACCTGTGTGCATTTCGTGTCTCAGGCCAACTTTCAATGGCCGCTCTAGTGAAATCCGCCGCGTCGCCAAATGTGGATCGCTGCACTTGCGAAGCGATGCTGCATCAGCGAAAGTTAAACATCCAAAGTCTGGTTTGTCCCGCTGACCTTCCCTTCAGTCATCAAAAATGCTGCATGGTGTGTCGAACGGCTGGTCTGGTGAAGCTGCATTGCGGCGTTAGGTGATCTGACCAAAGTCCGGTCAGGGCCGTTTGTGCCGACCGTCGCGAACGGCCCATTTGTATGTACCGGCTGCTGTTCGCAAATGATTTCTCGCATGTTCTCGGAAGTCGCTCATATGTATTCGGCCTGTTGATCGACACGCGGGTCGTGGCCTTGTTGGGGTTACGCACGCGCCGTGATCTCATTAGCGGACAGGTCGACTATGACCAAATGGGCCGACAGACTCTGGGGGCGTAATATTTCCGTTCCATGCTTTCTATCTATCGCGAACTCCTTCGGATTACTGCGGGTTGTTAAATGCCGACAGCAACCTCGTCTCTTGGCGCATCGAACGCCGTTTTATGTCTCAATATGCTCCATGCCATGCGCGCCAGTTTGTTAGCGAGCGCGATGGCCGCCTTGTTGCGGTGCATACGCTCGGCGGCGCGGGTCAACCATTCACCAAAGCTGAAGTCAGGCCACCGGTGTGGGCGCATCATAATGACCTTTGCCGCTTGGACGAACAACATCCTAAGATACCTGCTGCCGCGCTTCGATATTCGTCCCAACACTGTCCTACCGCCTGTGCTGTATTGGCGAGGCACCAGTCCTACCCAAGCCGCAAAATCCCTACCGCGATCAAATGCCTCTCCTTCACCAATCGCGGCCACCATCGCCGTGGAGATCATCGGACCAATCCCAGGCACCGTCATCACGTTGACGCAGTTCTCCTCGGTCCGGCTGATCTCCTCAATCTCTTTCGACACCTTGTCGATCCGATCGTCCATCCACATCCAATCGCCGTAAAGCCCGATCAGGATCGAACGCATGCGTGGCGATATCTCGTCTTTGCGTGCCTCAAGGATCGTCTCAAATGAGTTCTTCAACGCACGTAGGCCTTTGCGCACGGTGATCCCTTGTTCGATCAAGAAAGCCCGGATCTGGTTGATTGTTGCTGTTCGGCGCGACACCAAGCGCGATCGGACCCGATGCAACGCCTGAAGATCAAGCTGCTCCTGCGTCTTCTCAGAAACCACTTTCAGGTTTGGACGCAGCGCAGCCTCGGCGATCGCTTCCGCGTCATTGTAATCGTTCTTCTGACCCTTGTTGAAGGGCTTCACATAGATCGCTGGAATGATCCGGGGCTCAAATCCCAATTTGCGCAACGTACGGCTTACAAAGTGAGCGCTCAGACACGCTTCCATGCCGACCACACAACGCGGCAACTTCTCAAAAGTTGCAACCAACGCAAGCCGCTTGATCTGTTGGCGGATCACGCGTTGCCCGTCGGGATCGAAACCGACCAAATGGAACGTGTCTTTGCCAATATCAATCCCAATCGACATCAGCTCATCAAATTCAATCTTCGCCATGCTACTTCTCCTATATGCAGGTGAAACTAGGCTCAGTCTAACCTGCTGGGTGAAGCAGCCGGTACATCCCATTAGCGGACATTGATCGGTCCTCAGCTATGCCGCAGTGCAGCCCGTCATTCCGGACTTTCGTGCAGAGCGCAGCATTTATTAGTTTTGGGATGGCGGGGATCGACAATTGGAGTCGCCAAGCAAGGCATCGCTGCCAGAACATGTCCGGCAGCGAGAATGGTTCAGCTTGCGGGCTCAACCTCTGGGAAGGTCCAGCTTCCATCAAGGATCGCGTCGCCGGGTTCGTAAAAGCGAATTGAGTAGTTCCAGCCGGGTGATACGGGAATGCAATTGACCCGACTGTCCTCGCAAGCTCCGAAGTGCAGCGTATAGGAACCGTCGTCATTGGGCTTGGCGCTGACGTTGTTGTAACTGTTCACGCCCAGTTCGTTCGGCTCCAGATAGCCATCCGCATTGTAAACGGTCATCGACCAGAATGCGTCTACCGGCACATCCTTGACGGTCACGGCATAGGGCGTCTCGCCGTCATTCTCAGAAACGCTGTCGACGATGTAAGAAGCCGCCGTGCGCGGCAATCCACCCCAACCCGCCGCGGCACCGACAAGGTGATCAATCGGGCGAACTTCGTCTTTGCGACCAAAAGCGTAGTCCGAGCTAAAGCCGAGTACGGCAATGTCGCTCAGGGCTTTGCGGGCCACGGCGAGGTTATCGAGATTCCAGTCAGGCGCGTCAAAGGCACCATCGCCGCCGCCGGAGACCGTGATGCCATCCTGCGCGGCATGAGTTGCCGCGACATCCTCGGGATTGGAGACGTCGATGAATGTGCGAAAGTTCACCATGGCAAAACGCGTGCCCACCTCGTCTTCTGTCAGCCGATAGGTCCCCGGCTTGGCTTCCACGAAGCTGTAATGATCCTGGCTGATCACATGCATGGACTGATAGCGCCCGCCAATATCAGGCAGCGTGATTTCCACCGGCGTGGACAGGTCTAACACCAACCCGGAATAGAGCGTGTCCTGGTTCATGCGGATTGTCGGCTGGGCGTCTGGCGTGACCGGATCGCGCAAATGCTGTAACTCCCCCGTCCCGAAGGCGAAAGCCTCCATGTTGGCCTGGAAATTATAATCGGACTCCGCGCGGACAAAGTTATCGACCGTGACCGATTCAGCGAGGGAAAGGCTGGGGGCGCAAAGCGCCAATGCCAAAAGTGTTCTCATTTTCATCTCCAATATATTAGTTCACTGGCTGTATTGCGGGGAAGGTCCATGAGCCGTCGAGGATCGCCTCGCTGGGCTGATACATGCGGACAGTATAATTCCAGCCCTCCATAAGCGGTAGGCAATTGACCCGCCCGTCGTCGCAGCCGCCGAAATGCACCGTCATCGTGTCATCTTCGTTGCGCGTGCCCATGACCGAGTTGACGACATAAGCATCCATCGCGTTCGGCACAAAGTAGCGTTCGGCGTTGTACATACTGACCGACCAGAAAGCGCCAACTGGCACGTCGGCAGGCACGTCGATCTTGTATTCACCGTCCGGCAGGTTTGGCTCGACGGGTAGATAAAATGCCTCGGCTTCGGGCAGACCACCCCAGCCACCGGCGGTGCCAATCAGGTGACGCACCGGAGAGACCGCTTCGCGTGTGCCGAACATACGGGCGCTGTCGGGCAGATAGGCTGCGAACGCAATCGCGGCGCGTATCATGCCTTGATAGCTCTCTTCATCCCAAGCCGGCGCGATAAAGGGTTTGGCCGAGTTAGCCTCGATTGTCATTTGGTCCTGAAGCGCGTTGACTGCGGCCACATCCTCCGCGTTGGACGCATCCACAAGCGTTCGCATATAGACGATGACGTAGGGCGTATCGAAAGTGTCCACGTCGAGCGTGTAGGTACCACCGCCATGAAACACCTCGTTGATGTAGTGGTCCTGATTGACAATCATCGCCGACATATAGCGGTCGCCAACCTCTGGCAGGGTCAAAGTGGCCCCCTCACTGATATCCACGACCGCAGTGCTGTAGAGCGTATCGCGGTTCATCTGGATCGTGGGTTGATCTTCGACCGGGGTAGGTTCGCGGAAGTGATAAAACCGGTTTATCCCGCCCGCCAGCGTCACGTATTTGTCGAGTTCAATATCGGTTGCGGCGCGGGTGAAATTATCGACAGTGACCGGGATCTCGCGAGCCTCGAGCCGCGCATCGAGATCTTCGCCGTAAAACTGGGCCGAAGCCGCAGTGCAAACGCTTGCACCCACAATTAATGCGGGCACAAATGATACGATCTGACGATTGGTCAATTTTTTCATAATGTTTTCTCCGTAAGGGAACGTGTTTGATGGTGGCGTTGATAATTAGTCAAACGCTTCCATTGTCTCTTTGACGGCGAGATCGACCGCGCCCGCCAACAACATGCCGGGATCATCGTCACAGGCGTCCTCTAGTTCTTCGATGAACTCATCCTTCAATCCATCACGGTCCTGTTCTTCCGGAAGCTCCGCCAGAATATCAATCTGGCGATTGTAAAGAGACACCATTGCCATCAGGCGCACGATTTCGGCCACCTGCGCCTCGTCATCGCCATAGGACGCAATCACGCTTCCACAACTGTGATGCATGAATGGCTGTGCCGTAGTAATAATTTTGTCCATAGCCTCATCGGCTTGCGCAATACCGCCAAGAGTGAACAGGCATGCCGTCGCGACGACATATTTTGAAAAGTACCGCAGCATATTGAATTCCTTGTCTTATATAGTCGATTGATTGGGACGATCAGATGGTCATCTTCTCTTTCGGCTCCCAGCAATCGCCCCAACAACAGCGCCACCTGTCGCTCCATTTTTGCCCCCGACAAGGTAGCCGACGCCAGCGCCCACAACCGCACCGCCAACTGTATTCTGGAGCTGTTGGTTCGCCGCAGCGGGCGAGGACATTGCAAAACTCAGCGCCACTGCAAGTGAGGCCATTGTCACCGTTGTTTTAAGCATCATTTGTATTCTCCATTTTTGAGTGTTGGCGGCGGAAGCGAACCACCCGTCATCCCTTCGGAACAACGAACTGAACCTGCAAACGGAACCGCCAGTCCTCTGGACCGCCATCCGGGCTTTCCAGCCAACGGCCGACGCCGCCCTGGAAATTGACAGGCTTGCCGTTGATAACGGCCAGCTTTGACACCGAGGCGTTCAAAGGCACCGCCCAACTCTCGGCCTCCCAGTCATAGGTGCTTTCGCTTTGAAGCGAGAAGGTCCAGGCGTTCTCGGTCGAATAGGCAACAAAGGGTTGGACGAATGTCACGTTGGTGGGCGTCGTCGGGTTACTTTCCAAGTCCCAAAGGTGGTTGGCCAAGGCACCATATGTCCACGGGCCGGTTTGCTTCAACACGATGCCGGTGGCACCTGCGGCCCATGTCTTGCTTGAGACGTCGGAGAATGTCGGAAAGCGGACCACTGGGCCAATGCCCCAAGTCAGGTCGGCCTCGGTGGTGCGGGAATACCAAGCGCTTGCCAGAATATCGCCAAAGCCGTGCTGGGATGTGCCGGGGATCACGTCTTCTTGCCATATATACGGGATAATTGTGCGGGTGATGATGTTGGCACCATTATCGAGCGCAAAGGGAATAACCGGCTGAAGGTTCAGTGTCGTCCGGCTGCCCTCGTTCGTGGGACCTAGATTATCATCGTAGTTCAGCTGGAACGGGATGGAGATGATGGCGGCGAGCGGATTTGCCAACTCCTGCGCCAGATCAGCGGCGTCCTGCGCCTGTGCCATGCTACCCAAAAGCGCCATAGCGAGGGCGCAGCTCAGTGATTTCCTTGTTTGATATTCCCTTGGCATTTGTGCGATCCTCCATTTGAGTCTCAACGCCACCGTTTCGCCACTGACATATGGAACGCAGTGACGAGTGTCGTCAGATCGATCTCTTATGCATCTGGGGATCGTTTAGCATTGTTTGACCGGTCATTTTGCGACAATAGGTGGTTATGCGGCAGAAAATGGTAAATCTCGTTGAATTGGCACATGTGGTTGATTTGCTTGGTCGGTACGCTTCACGTTCGATCATCGACAAAGCCCTTTTGTCGGCGGGTCTCGATAGGACCATTCTCACCGGTGCGTCAGGTTTCATTCCCTATGCCGCCGAGGCTGTGCTGGTCGAATCCGTCGCGCGGGCAATCAATGACCGCCATCTCGGGGCGCGAGTTGGAAAGGACTTCGAGTATTCGGCCTATGGCGCCTATTCCCACTACGTGCTCGGAGCCCCCAACCTTGCGTCCGCGCTTGATCGTGGGGGGCGGGCGCTGCGCCTCATACAGCCAGGTTCGGAGATTGTCATACGTGAAACGGAAACCCACCTTGTCGTTGGCCGGGACTCAAAAGGCCTTTCTGTCGTTGGGCACCATCATTTGGACGAAGCTGCGCTGTTCGTTATCGGACACGTCGTTCGACACTATTTGGGACCGGCATGGCTGCCCGACTGGGTCGAAGTGCCAGACAGGAATGGGAATGAAGTTGTAGAACTTGGCAAGATCGTGGGCAGTGCGATCCGAACTGGCGCACAAATGCCAGCCATTGCGATAGAGAAGGGCGTCCTCGCAGCACTCAATCCTAGCCCACCAGCGCCGGAGCAAACGATTTCGCTTGACGAATTGGGCGCGCTCATGTGCGTCAAGCCAGCGCAGACGATGGAAGGCGCGGTGATTGAAGTCCTTCATATCATCTCGGCAAATGGCCTTGCCTCTGAGGGCGATGTCGCCAGGTTGCTTGCTATCGGGCCAAGGACATTACAACGTGCTTTGAAAGCAGAAAGCACATCGTTTCGCAGTCTCCAATCGCAGTTTATTGAGAGCCGTGCGCGATTTCTGTTGTCTGAAACGAGTAAGCCGATATCTGAACTTGCTAAAACTCTGGGCTATTCCGAACCAAAAAGCTTTCGGCGTGCCTTCAAAGTGTGGACGGGATTATCACCTAGCGCCTTTCGATCTGCATATCGAACACAGTGAAACGACGTCGCTTGAACGACAAAAATGCAGCCCAGACCTTGCGTTGTCGAATCTGATCGGAATTGCGCATCAACGTTGGCGAGAGTCATTTGTCTGGTTGCTGAATGGCAAAAAGCCGTGAGGTCCGGTCAGTGACGTATCCAGGTTAGCCGAAACTTAGCGCTTCTTTTTGGACTCGGATCCGACCTCTACGCTGCTGCACGGAAACATGATTTAGTCGCCTGTGTATGTCCGCTTTTTTCAGTAGATATCATCAAGCCGCACTTGCAGCGAATTCACACTATCCGCCCGTTATGTTGAAAAACTCGGTGTCTGACCAACAAGGCGCATTTTGGCGGAAAACCGTCCTTCTGACACGCCATACTGCGAATATTCTTTGTCAGACGCGCATCCACGAAACACCTGTTCCAAATTTTGACAGCGTTTTTCATGCAAGTGAGTTTTTCAACAGAATACGCCCATTATTATTCAGTCTGGCCAAAGGCCCAGGGCCGCCTTCATGGATCCACCAAATGCCGCGATGTTGCTTCCCCAAAATAGCGGGCGGCGCATAAACTACTCACCTAAAAGCGTAGTACGAAATCTTAAGTGATTGTTATCAAAAGGAGGTGGGAACCGGAAACAAACCGGTTTGGACGGATTTGCACTCCGGTGTGTGAGCGCTGCGCGAAATCGATCCTGAGGGATCTGGATTTTGGCTCCCCATAAATTACCCAGTTTGTAAATTTCTTACTGTTTTTAAAGGCTAAAAGATACCGGCCGCGGGTACCAGCTGAACTTTCCCATGCATTTGGAAATCTATTTGCCAATCAACCTTCGTCGTCGCTGAGGGTTCGCAGGAATTTCAGCAGATCACTGGATTCACGTTTTGACAGGGCGAGGGGGGTTAATATGGCCTCTCCATCTGTGTGCAAACGCTCCAGATCAATGGTGTTGTAATGGTCCACGACGGCCTGAAGGTCCGCGAGGCTACCGTTGTGCATATATGGTGCAGTTCTGGCGGTGCCACGTAAACTTGGCACGCGAAACGTTCCGAAATCCGAATGAAGCGGCTGCACTTGCCGCACAGCCCATGCGCCGCTTTTTTCACGATCATCCGAATAGGACCCCGCCAGTGTGAACGGGGAGGCGAACAGCGCCTCGAGCCCGCCATAGCGACCGGTGTCGACCCGCGTCTGGTTTATGAAATAGGGCACGCCAGCATCGTGAAACTCTCGATTTGTGAAGGCTGGGCCGGAATGGCAAAATGCACAATTCCCACGCCCCAAGAATATTTGCAACCCGCGCTGTGCTGCCAGTGGATAGTGCGCCGCTGCCGCAATGTCACCGCGTTCCATGGCATTTCGGAATCTGTCAAAGGATGTCGGGCCGGTTTCCAAGGTCTCTTGATATGCTGCCAAAGACTTTGCGATGTTGACCGATACATCTGTGGCGGCTTGTTCCGAAAGGGGGCCGAAAAGCGCCTCGTAATCTTGGATCCAAGTGCTCTTTGCTATCGCGGTTTTCAGGCTTTCATCATCATGGTTCATTTCATCGGGATTCAAAATGGGCACGAGGCTTTGCGCCCAAAGGTTGTCATTTCCACCTGCCCAGCCAAACCAGCGGTGGCCACGTACATTGGTCAACGAAAGGGCGTTTCGATCGAGGATGACCTTGCCGACTGATCGGGCTTTTGGGTCTGCAAACCCATGTGACGGGTCGTGGCAATCAGAGCATGACATTGACCCGTCGCGAGATAAAACCGGATTGAAGAACAAGCCTTTACCCAGCTTAATGGCGGCGGGTAGACCTGACACACGATTGCTGGGATCAGCGACAAAGGCTGGCGGCCAAGGTCCGTGCGAAAGTGTGAGGGCAATCTCATTGTCGCTCAGAATAACCTCTGCCGTGGCCGCAGACATCCAAAGGGCCCCAAGGAAAAGGGCCAAAAGACCAAAGACAGATTTGATCACCGGGCATGAACCTCTAGCGTGAAATACATGGGCATCGCTCTGCCAGTAGCGGCAATTTGTACCGCCCAGAGACCGGGCATGTGAAACACCATTCCTGACACTGCAAAACGTCCATCCCCCAGAGCATCAACAACGGGGGTGTAATTCATGCCGTGTTGATGGGCAGGCATGACAGCTCCGACTTTGATCTCCTTGATCGTCGTTGCGTCCTTTCCGCAAAAGAGCAGTTGCAAGCCAAATGGCTGAGACAAGGGAATGGGTTCCAGAATGGCAACCCCGCTCACCTCTCCGGGCGAGGTGCTGATCAGCGGCTTGGCCTCGGCCTCAGATTGGCAAGCCAGAGCTGTGGTCGCCCAGAGATTCGCGCAAAGCATCGACAACAATGTAGCGAGGGTTTTCATTGTGTCATCAGCATGGTCTCGGCATTTTCGTATGCGATCTTGCGGGCAATACCGGCTGGTAAGTCAGACAACCATCTGCGGGTATAGTCCGCATGAGGGCCAACATAGTACCATCGTTCTGGCGCAAAGGTGTCTGTTCCAACCATGAATCGATCTGGATAAGCGGCGAAAGTCTTGCGCCAGTCAGGGGCCAAACCTTGGGCGTTGGACATGTCGGATCGATAGGCAAGATCCGCCCAAAGCCGCGGATAGGTTTCCAAAGCCTCTGCTACTTCGTCCGGTCGGTCAAAGCCTGAATGTGCCCAAAGCACCCTTGCCTCAGGCCAGCTGGCAAAGATAAGATCAAGCGCCTGACGGTCGCCGTGATGATGGAGCAGCAGGTTTCGCTCTCGGGCCAATGCGATCATGCGCTGAACCACATCGGTCTTGATGTCATCTCCAAACGCGTGGAATTCCCCGATCGCTTCGTAGTTGAATTTTGCCAAACGTTCTTCGAGATAGTCGATGATCGCCGGATCGTGCATCCATGTTCCTGTTTCACCGCGCTGGCGGTACGGACGCAACGCCGGTACAATTATATCTGGCGCTGCGGCTTTGAGTTTCTGTGTCCCGTCGTCATCAGAGCTGGAAACAAGCGCCTTCTTGATACCAGCGTCCCGCAAGATTTTGACGATTTGATCCGGTGGAATTTGCAAAACAGCGTCATGGCTATAATGCATATGGGCGTCGAAAATTGGCAGATCTTGAGCGTAAGCGAAGCTGCCCGCAAAGATCAGAGTTGTTGCGACTAGGCTGCGGATCATCTGGGTCTTCCCTATGTGGAACATCGGATTGGGATACATAGTCACGCAAAATCGGGTGTCTGGAAAGAGATGATCTTGTAAGTGCACCAGGCAAGGCAGCGGCCGGAATTTTGGTGTCGGAGAGCAGAAGTCAGTCTAAAACCCGCAGTGAACCACGCAGCCGCAAAGAGCTGTCAAGCTGACAGGAAACCCCGGTGCTTACATGCTCGACCATACGGGTCAATTCTTCTGCAGCGCGGCTTCCCATCTCGCGATGTGGGACATGAACTGTCGTCAGCTGCGGAGACACTATGCGTGCGAGTTCGATGTCGTCAAACCCGGTGATCGAAACATCCTGCGGGACTTTTAAGCCCATTTCATGGGCGCGTTGCATCGCCCCGACAGCCAGAACGTCATTGCCGCACATGACCACCGTGGGGGTATATGCCCCCTGCATTATCGTTTCAAAGGCATTGGCACCATTCTCAATCTCGTAGGTGCTTTCGCAGACAGGCATGTCGTTCGGGTCCAAGCCACGCGCGCGCATCCCTTCCTTGACGCCCTGCAGGCGCTCTGAAGCGCGATCATTGCCCGCTATAATCCCGGAAATGAAACCAATTTTCTTGTGCCCCATGTCCAAGACTTTGTCACATAAGGCCCGCATCGACGCGCGATTGTCGAAGCCGATTGTCGGCAAAGCACTGTCTTGGGCAAAGGCCCACGCAATCAGCGTAGGCACACCGCGCCGTTCAAGGTATTTATAGATAGAGTGATCGCGCTCGTAGCCGATCAGCAATAGCCCGTCGGCCCCGCGTGCGATCAGCGCTTTGATCTGCTCGGCCTCAACATCCGGGCGGTAGGCCGTGCTGGACACCAAAAGCGTATAACCGTTGGCGTAAAGCGTTTCTTGAAACGCCTGAAGCCCCCGCGCAAAAATGGCGTTTTCCATGGTCGGAATGATAGCCCCGATGGTAAACGTGCGCTTTGCCGCCATGGCCCGCGCCCCGAAGTTCGGCGTGTACCCCAGCATTTCAACGGCTTTCATCACTTTTAAACGCGATCTTTCGGACACCTTTTCAGAGGTGTTGAGACAGCGCGATACTGTCGCCGTAGAAACGCCTGCCGCTTTTGCAACATCGTCCAAAGTCGGGATAATATGAGTGGAAGGCATCGGTGAAGCCTGTAGAATTTCGGTTAGCGAATATCTTAGTTCGGAAAATTTAAGAATGCACGTCGAAATGTAAGCGCTTGCATTGTGCGTATGTAAGCGCTTACATTTCGGTAGGAATCAACTCTCGGAGGGCTTCATCATGTTTCTTGCTGCCTCGTTGGTCGTGTTCACGATCTATTTTGTAAACGTCGCGCTGGGCGCATTTTCGAATGCGGCATTCGTTGGCGATATTGGTGAAATGTTGATCCTGTTCACCTCGGCGATCTTGTTCGTCGTTGCGATTCTACAAAAAGAAACGGCCCGGAAAAAATAACCGGGCAGGGTAATTCGCAGATATATTCTAATGGGAGGAATACACATGGATAAGGAACGCAAAGAGATTGCTTCGGCAGGACGCCGGAATTTCTTGAAACTGACAGCCACTGGTGGTTTTACCGCCGCGATGGTTGCGGGGGCTGGCGGTTTTCTTTGGTCTTCAGAGGCAGTCGCGCAGACTGCAAACGAAGAGCGGGACCGCGAGAAGGCCGCCGATCACATTATGACCATCGCAACAGCCTATGTCATGGGCGCATCGCGCAGCTATCCGATCATGCAGTTGGACCTTAAGGAAAACATCCAGAACGCCACAAACGGCAAGGTCTACGTGAAACTGGCACCGGGCGGTCAGCTCGGGGCGGGCGGAGCGCTTGTCCAAAAAGTTCAAGGCGGCACGATTCAGGCGGCGCAGCATTCGTTGGCAAACTTTGCGCCTTTTGCATCCACAGTTGACCTGATCAACATGCCTTATCTGTGTGGGTCCAACCAGCGGTTCACCAACCTTGTGAATTCCGATTTCTGGAACAGCGAAGTGCATCCGAAGGTCGAAGCCAATGGCTTCAAAGCGCTTTTCTACGTCAACATTGACCCACGCGTCGTTGCAGTCCGCAAAGGCGGAGCTGGCGCAGTGCTGAGCCCCGGCGACCTGAATGGCGTCAAATTCCGTGTGCCGGGTTCCAAAATGCTGCAGCAGTACTACCGTATGGTTGGAGCCAACCCGACGCCTGTTGCGTGGGGGGAAACACCATCCGCGATCAAGCAGGGTGTTGCGGATGCGCTCGACCCATCCGTCGGCGCGCTGTATGTCTTCGGGTTCAAGGATATCCTGAGCCATGTGACCTTTACGCAGGCTGTGCCAGACAGTCAGGTCTATTCTTGTAACCTCGAATGGTTCAACTCAATGCCCGCCGATGTTCAAGAAGGCATCATGTGGGGCTCCGAGATGACCGCGCACCAGAACCTGTCCAAAGTACCTTCGGCACGTTCGTATGCCATGGCCGAGTTGGCCAAAGCAGGCGTTGAATTCCACAGCCTAACCGATGACCAATTGGGTGAATGGAAAGCCGCTGGCGGATATCAGCTGCCGGAATGGGATGAGTTCAAGGTAGAACTGGCCGGCTCCATGGATGTTTTCGCCAAAATGGAAGAAGCTGCAGGCACCCAAGGCAAGTACTTCGTACACGACGCCTAATGATCGCCGGGCACTTACGGGTGCCCGGCTCCCACCACATTCTGTGACCCTCACCGTCGCGTTTCTGCGGAGTGTATAGTCATGGCCAACCGATGGGTTTCCTTATGAAGTTTTTGCACCTGTTAGATAAGAACGCAGAGCGATGGCTGCTTTTGACGTTCTATGTGATGTTGGTCGCGACCATGGCTGTCGAGGTCCTCAGACGCGAAGTTTTCTCCTACTCGTCGATCTGGGGAGAAGAAATCGTCCGATATTCATTCATCTATTTGGCGTGGATTGGTGCTGCCGCAGCGGTCAAAGAGCGCGCTCACATCCGCATCGACGTGATCATGCACTACCTCGGGCCGCGCACCAAAGCTCTTTTGTATATTTTTGGCGACATTGTCATGTTTCTGGTGGCCATAGTCGCCCTGCAATCTTCGTTCGAGGCGGTTCATGTCTCGGCCAAATTCGGGTCAGTGACCGACGGTTTGCGCATCTCGAAAGTGTGGTTCCTGATGGCCGTCCCTGCGGGGTTTACCCTGATAATCTGGCGTTTGCTGCAATCGTTTCGTCGTGACTTCCATTCCCTTCGGACCGGCAAGCCGGTTTACGAAGGCGATACATTGTTTGATTGAGGAGAGGTGAGAAATGCTCTGGAGTACACTTAATCAAACTGTTGAACTGGGTTGGGATTTTTACCTGCCAGTGATCATCTTTGTTGCGCTGATCGCCATGGCTGTTCCTGTGTGGGCTGCCATCGGGGCAACGGCAATTTTGATGTTATATATGTCAGGGGATTTGCCACTCAGCCTCGTCGGAGAAAGCCTGTTCTCTGGAATTGACGCGTTTGCGCTGACTGCCGTGCCGCTCTTTATTCTGACCGGTGATGTTTTGGTGCGAACCGGCCTGTCGCGCAAGTTTCTGGATGTGGCCGAGGCCTTGACCTGTTTCACCAAGGGCGGATTTGGCTCTGCGACGGTGCTCGTTTGCGGGATGTTTGCGGCCATATCGGGGTCTGACGCAGCCGGCGCTGCTGCCGTCGGACGCATGACAATAGCCCGTCTTGTCGAAAGCGGTTACCCGCGCCCCTATGCCTGCGCCCTCGTTGCAGCAGGTGCCTGCACCGGAATTTTGATCCCGCCATCAATCGCCTACATCATTATCGGTCTGGTCTTGGGTATTTCGGCTTCGACGCTGTTTCTTGCGGCCCTGATCCCGGGTTTGGCCATTTTGATCGCGATCCTTGTGACCAACCTGATTGTAAACAGGATCTATGCCTACGAAGGTGGCGGCCAGATGACTTTGGCGGAATGGCTCAGAAATCTGGGCAAGTCGCTCAAGTCAGGTTGGTACGCCTTTATCGTGCCCGGCATCATCTTTTACGGCATCTTTTCAGGGCGCTTAACCCCGACAGAAGCTGGTGCAACGGCTGTAGTTGTCACTATCGCAATGGGTTTTATTTTAAAGACACTGACCTTGGCAGATTTCCCTGCCATGCTGATCAGCTCGGCCAAAGTCAACGGAGTGATATTGCCCATCATCGCCTTTTCGGCACCTTTGGCCGAAGCGTTGGCGATTATGGGCGTCCCTCAGGGGTTTGTCACGTCCATCACAGGGCTAACAAATGAGCCTTGGATTTTGATCTTGTTGATGATCGGCATCTTGATCGCAGCGGGTTGCGTCATGGAAACCACGCCAAACATTGTGATCCTTGCCCCCATCCTAAAGCCGCTCGCGGACAACATCGGTATGAATGAAATTCAGTTCTGCATCATGATGATTACTGCTTTGGGTGTTGGCTTTATCACTCCGCCCCTTGGGCTCAACTTATTCGTGGTGTCGGGAATAACAGGAGAATCCATTCTCAAGATCGCCGCCCGCGCCGTGCCCTTCGTTTTGTGCATGTTCGTTGTTGTTCTGATGATCGCCTATATTCCGGCGATTTCGACAACGCTTTTGCCTGATATCTACAAATAGGACTGTTGTTCAATGCCACGTGAATACCTGAAAAAAGCATCCCTGACCGCCAAGTCCGACGCGTCAGAAGTACATGAAACCGTCAAATCCATTTTGGCTGACATCGAAGCTGATGGTGATGCCAAGGCCAAGGAATATGCGGCGAAATTTGACCGCTACGAGGGAAATGTCCTTCTGACGCCAGAAGAGATCGAGGCCGCCTTCGCGTTGGTTCCTGAAAAGTTGAAAGCAGACATCCGGTTTGCACATGACAACGTGCGCCGCTTTGCTGAGCTACAAAAGGGCACCACAACGGATGTTGAGATGGAAATCGCTCCGGGTTTTGTCGCAGGGCAAAAACTGATCCCGGTTGACGCCGCCGGGTGTTATGTGCCGGGCGGGCGCTACAGCCATATCGCCAGTGCGATTATGACGGTGACCACGGCCAAGGTTGCGGGATGCGGGCATATTACGGCTTGTTCGCCGCCACGTCCGGGGCAGGGGGTGCCACCCGCGATCGTTTATGCGGCCCATATCTGCGGTGCCGACAAGATCATGGCGATGGGCGGCGTTCAGGGCGTGGCCTCGATGACTTTTGGCTTGTTCGGATTGCCCAAGGCCAACATTCTGGTCGGCCCCGGCAACCAGTTTGTGGCCGAAGCCAAACGGATATTGTTTGGCCGGGTTGGCATCGACATGATCGCCGGGCCAACAGACAGTCTGATCTTGGCGGATAAGAATGCCGACGCACATATCGTGGCAACAGATTTGGTCAGCCAAGCCGAACACGGGTACAATTCGCCCGTTTGGTTGGTGACAGATGATCGTGATTTGGCCGAAAGGGTCATGGCGGCAGTACCGGCTCTGATTGAAGACCTGCCAGAATTGAACCGCGACAATGCGTTTGCCGCGTGGCGCGACTACGCAGAGGTGATCGTTTGCGAAGATCGCGAAGATATGGCGGCTTGTTCCGATGAATACGCGCCCGAACATTTGACCGTGCAGGCCGCTGATCTGGATTGGTGGCTGGATCGTCTGACTTGCTACGGATCGTTGTTTTTGGGCGAAGAAACCACCGTTTCCTATGGTGACAAGGCCACTGGCACCAACCACGTTTTGCCAACATCTGGCGCTGCCAGTTACACTGGCGGGCTTAGTGTCCACAAATATATGAAAATTGTCACGTGGCAGCGCTCAACCCGTGAGGCATCAAAAGGTGTTGCAGAAGCGACCGCACGGATTTCAAGGCTAGAGGGTATGGAAGGCCATGCGCGCGCGGCAGATGTCCGGCTTGCCAAATATTTCCCTGATGAAACTTTCGATCTGACTGCTGATGAGTAACGCGGTCGCTCTCTTTGATCTAAGCGGCAAGGTCGCATGTATTACCGGTGCCAGTTCAGGGCTTGGTCGCCGGGCGGCCATTGCCCTTGCCGGTGCTGGTGCGCAGGTCGTCGGGGTGGCCCGTCGGGCCGAAGCGTTGGACAGTCTTTGCGCTGAAATCGGTGAGCAGTCGGCAAGGGTGGTTGCGGATGTCGCGGATCAAAGCGGCGTTGCGAAATTGGCAAAGGCTGTTTCGGCCCCGTTTGGTGCACCTGACATTGTGATCCACGCGGCAGGTGTGAACACTCGGCAGGCTGCCGACGATGTGACACCCGAGGCGTGGAACCAAACGCTGGCGTTGAATTTGTCAGCTCCGTTTTTCCTAAGTCAGGCCTTGGTTCCGGCAATGAAGGCCAAGGGGTGGGGGCGGATCGTGAACTTTGCAAGCCTGCAAACCACTCGGGCTTTTCCTGGCGGAATTGCTTATGGGGCAACCAAGGCTGGCATAGGTCAATTGACCCGCGCAATGGCCGAGGCATGGTCTCCGCACGGGATCACCGCCAATGCCATCGGGCCCGGTTTTTTTCCGACGGAATTGACCCAAGCGGTGTTCGATGATCCCGATCGGGCGGCGCGCAATGCTGCGCAAACCTGCGCAGGGCGCAATGGTACGCTGGAGGATATCGATGGACCGGTACTGTTCTTGTGTTCGGACGCGTCCAGTTTTGTCACAGGCCAAGTGTTGATGGTCGACGGGGGGTTTACTGCGAAATGAAGGCACTGGTTTATGACGGCGTTGAACAATTGGGGTTTCGCGATGTTGCGGACCCTGAGCCACGCAAAGAGGAACAGCTGATCCGTGTCGAAGCCGTCGGCATTTGCGGATCTGATATGCATGCCTATTTGGGGCATGACGACCGCAGACCGGCCCCGTTGATTTTGGGGCACGAGGCCGCAGGCACGATTGTCGGCGGGTCCAAAGACGGGGTGCGCGTGACTGTGAACCCATTGGTGACCTGCATGATCTGCGACGCCTGTCAGGCGGGCCGTGAAAACCTGTGCGCACAACGCCAGATCATTTCCATGCCGCCGCGCGAAGGGGCGTTTGCGCAATATCTGGCCATGCCGGATCGCAATCTTGTTGAGATCCCTGATGGCACCACAACCGACAAAGCATCGCTGGCCGAGCCCTTGGCCGTCAGCTGGCATGCCGTTCGACTGGCTTTGGAATCGTTGCACATGTCGATGCCCAAATCTGCGCTGGTGATCGGCGGCGGCGCGATTGGTTTGGCGGCGGCCTTGGCCTTGACGGCCAATGGGGTGACTGACGTCACGATCGCGGAACCGAACGCAGCCCGCCGGACGTTTTTGGCGCAGGTATGCGGCCAATCCGTCGTCGAGACCGCTGAGGGCAGCTATGGCATTGTGATTGATGCGGTTGGCTATGCTGCTACGCGCCGCATAGCCTCGGCCCTTGCGCAACCGGGCGGTGTGATTGCCCATGTCGGGTTGGGCGAAGACCTAGGCGGACTGGATGTGCGCCGGCTGACGTTGCAGGAAATCACTTTTATCGGCACCTACACCTATACCGCCCAAGATTTCCGGGACACCGCGCAAGCGATTTTCGACGGCCGTCTCGGGCCGCTGGATTGGCCTGAGAAACGCGCGCTTGGCGATGGCTTTCAAGCTTTTCAGGATTTGCGCGCCGGAGCGGTTTCGGCCCCGAAAATTATTCTAGACCCTTGGGCCTAAAGCCCACCACACGACCGGAAAAGACTGATGTATAAAAAAATTCTCGTTCCTATGGCGCTGGATCATGGCGTATCTGAGCACACTTTGGAGATCGCAAAGTCATTGTCGGCAGGCACCGGCGAAATCATCGCCTTGCATGTCTATGAGGCACCGCAAGGCTCGGTGATGGCGTATCTTGGCGAAGAGGCTGTCAAAGAAGGTTTTCAAACCGCCAAGGGCCAGCTTGCTGCTAAAACAGACGGCTTGGACGGTGTGCAAGCAGTCATTGTCAAAGGCCATACATATCGAACAATCATCGATTATGCGGCTGAAAACGGCATCGATTGTATCGTGATCGGGTCTCATAAGCCGGGGCTGAGTGATTTTCTGCTTGGGTCCACTGCGGCGCGTGTCGTGCGTCATGCCGCTTGCGCCGTTCATGTGCATCGCAGTTCCTAAGTCAACACATGCGCCCTTTTAGGGCCTGAACCAAAAGGCAAAATAAACATGAGTATCGACAAGAAGATCGTAGATGATCTTGTTGCGAACGACATTTCCTTTGTGACAACAGTGCCGTGCAAACAGCTTGCCGGTGTCATCGAGGAAGTCGAAGCAAGACCAGAGATTTTCCACATTCCTTCGAACAAAGAAGATGAAGGTATGGGGCTGTGCGCGGGGGCCTTTATGGGCGGGAAACGCCCGGCTATCATTATGCAAAACACTGCCATTGGCGTGACAATCAATACGCTGGCGACTTTGATCCAGTACTACCGCATGCCTTTGCCAATGTTGATTTCATACCGCGGTGAGCTGCGCGAACCTGTGGCCTGTCAGGTTGAAATGGCAGTTCACACCAAAGCGCTGCTTAACCAGATGAACGTTCCGACGTATCATTTTCACAAAGAATCTGACGTCGACGAACTTGATGCAATCTTGAAGTACACCTTCATGTGCAACAAACCTGTGGCCATCTTAACCGATGCGAGTTTTTGGGGAGGCTACGGCGACCAATGATCCGTTCTGAAATTCTGCGTGACATCGCGCCAATCCTTCGCGATCAACTGGTTGTTTGCAACATCGGGCTGCCCAGCCAAGAGCTGCACATGATCGACGATCAACCCACCAATTTTTATATGCTCGGAACCATGGGGCTGTCGTCGTCGATTGGTCTTGGGCTGGCTTTGGCTCAGGATAAAACGGTCATTTCCATCGATGGCGATGGATCGGTTTTGACCAATCTTGGAACGCTTCCCACCATCGCTAACAATGTTGCCGACAACTACATCTTGATGATCATCGACAACGGGTCTTACGGGTCGACCGGTGATCAGCCGACATATGCGGGCAAAAAGACCAGCCTGACGGCAGTGGCCCGCGCCTGTGGTTGCGAAAACGTGGTTGAATGCCAGGATGTGGATGCAGGCAAAGTCCTGCAAGCGGCCATCGACAGCAAAAAGATGACGGTCATCGTCGTCAAGTGCGACAGCGGAAATATCAAACTTCCGGTTATTACAATGGACCCTGTCGTGATCCGGGATCGCTTCATGACCGCAATAAAGGCATAACTCATGGGGCGTGCTGCGCAAATTCATTCCTCCAAAGATGCGCGGCGCCTCGCCAAAAAGCGACTGCCGTGGATGATTTTTGACTATATCGACGGCGCTGCCGGTGGGGAAACTGGTGCTGATCATAACCGTTTGGCGTTTGATCAGTTAAAGCTGAGGCCGCGCATTTTGCGCGATGTCAGCGATAGAAACATGTCGGTCAACCTGTTTGGCGAGAGGATGGGGCAACCGTTCGGCATTGCGCCGATGGGAATGTGCAACCTGTCAGGGCCCGGTGCGGACTTGATGCTTGCGCGGTTGGCAGCCCGGCACAAAATTCCGCACGGGGTTTCGACGGTAGCCTCGACCCCAATGGAAAAGATCATCGAAGTGGCCGAAGGGCATGCGTGGTTTCAGCTGTATTATAGCGGCGACGGGGTTGGCACATTCAAACTGGTTCAGCGCGCCAAGGCAGCTGGATACAAGACACTTGTCTTGACCGTCGATGTCCCGGAGGTCGGTCGCAGGCCGCGTGAATTGCGGCATGGGTTCAAGATGCCTTTCAAGATTGGGCCACGCCAGTTCATTGATTTTGCGCTGCATCCGCAGTGGTCGCTGACCTCTTTGGCGGCGGGCAAACCGCAAATGGCGAATTTCGACATGCCGGGATACGAATTTGATCGCACCGAAAGTCGTGCAAGGGCCACTTGGGAAACCTTGTCCAAACTGCGCGACGTCTGGCCGGGAAATCTGGTGGTTAAAGGTGTGTTGGACGTCGAAGACGCGATTACACTTAAGGAGGCGGGGGTGGATGCAGTTCAGGTGTCCAGCCACGGCGCGCGGCAGTTGGAAAGCGCTCCGTCTCCGATCGAAGTACTGCCGAAAATGCGCCAAGCCTTGGGGCCGGAATTTCCCATTTTCTTTGATAGCGGGCTTAGATCTGGCGAAGATGCGCTAAAGGCACTGGCAAGCGGTGCTGATTTCACGTTCTTCGGGCGGGTCCTGCAATACGCCATTGCCGCTGGTGGTGAGCCGGGACTTAACCGGTTGTGGACCGTGCTGGAGGATGAGCTATCAATAGCCATGGCCCAAACAGGGCTTTGCGATCTTGACCGAGCTACGGTGGCAAGGGCCATAGCAGCCCCGACTTAGAATCTGCCCGATCTAGGTTTTACGCAGACGAATGACCACATCAACGGATGCGATTTCCATTCCCTCGGGGGCATCGGGCAATTCTACAATGCGCAATTGCTCCATGGGGGCATCGGTCAGCTTTCCGCTGTCTTCCCAAAAGAAATGCGGGTGGTCATGGGTGTTGGTGTCAAAATAACTGCGTGACCCGTCAACCGTGACCTCTTGCATCAATCCAGCGGAACAAAACGCCTTGAGCGTGTTGTAGACTGTCGCCAGTGACACGGGTTCGCCCATTGTCTTGGCGCTTTCGAACAGGCCTTCTGCGGTGACATGACGGTTTTGCCCGTCGCCCACCAAAAGCGCCGCCAAGGCAAGACGTTGCCGTGTCGGACGCAGATCCGATTTTCCAAGCCAATCTTTGCCGCGCGTCAGTGCCATCGAGTTCATTAGCTGTCAGTTCCTATTTGCTGCACGCTATATATAAGTCTGATTGGGGTATCTTTTCAAACGAATTTGCAGTTGCGCCTCAGTCGCATGAAAATTTAACAACAATCCCCCCCCCTTAGCCTGCCACTTGCTGGGATGCGGGGCGGGTGTTAGATAAGCTGAACCAAGACTACATAGAACAAATAAAGGGGCGTGTCTGAATGGCCGACTATCCCACGAGCTTCAGCAAAGAAGATCTTCTGAAATGTGCCGCAGGCGACCTGTTTGGACCGGGCAATGCCCAGCTACCGGCCCCGCCCATGCTGATGATGGACCGTATCACGGATATTTCCGCAGATGGCGGTGCACATGGCAAAGGCCATGTTCTGGCGGAATTCGACATCACGCCAGACCTGTGGTTCTTTGAATGCCACTTTCCAGGGAACCCGATTATGCCCGGTTGCCTTGGTCTTGATGGCTTGTGGCAGCTGACCGGTTTTAATCTTGGCTGGCGCGGCTGGCAGGGGCGCGGCTATGCGCTGGGTGTGGGTGAGATCAAGCTAAAGGCGATGGTGCGTCCTGACGCCAAGCTGCTGACCTATAAAATCGACTTTACCAAAGCGATCCAAACGCGCCGCCTGACCATGGGTGTTGCGGATGGCACCGTCGAAATCGACGGCGAGCTGGCGTATGAAGTCAAAGATATGAAGGTCGCGCTTAGCGAAAGCTGATCTTGATTGATCTGATTAGACGTAAAAGGGGCCTTAGGGCCTCTTTTTTGTGTGCTGGCGTAAAGTTTGAAGCAGCGGTCTGCACATCATTTGCGGGTAGGAGGTGCGCGCGTATTAGGCGTTTTGGTTGCTTTGCATTCTTCTTAAGCGGAATCTGTGCGCAACTTGCCAAGCCCCTGACCTTGGCATATGGTTTTACCGCACCCTCTTTTAAATGTTTGATTTTATAGGATATCTGCTGTGAAACTTCTAACAACTGCTATCACTACAGCGCTTTTTGCAAGTGCGAGCTTTGCTTTTGCTGATCCACTTCCGTCGTGGAGTGATACCGCCGCACGTGAACGCATTATCTCGTTCGTAGACAGTGTCACGGACACTGCGTCTGATGACTATGTCACGCCCGCAGACCGGATTGCTGTGTTTGACAATGATGGCACCCTTTGGGGGGAACAGCCTGTTTACTTTCAGCTCATCTATGCAATCGACGCAGTCAAAGCGAAGGCAGCCGAAGATCCAGCGTTCCTGACGACTGACGCGCTAAAGGCTGCTGCTGAGGGGGATATCGAAGCACTGGCAGAGGGGGGGATGGATGCCCTTCTTGAGGTGATTAACGCAACCCATTCGGGTCTGGCTGTTGAAGATTACCAAGCGAGCGTTTCCGAGTGGCTCGATACGGCCAAGCACCCGACGACCGGTCTTGGGTATGACGAAATGACGTACCAGCCGATGGTGGAACTGCTCAGCTACCTGCGCGACGAAGACTTTAAAACCTACATCGTTTCGGGTGGTGGTATCCATTTCATGCGGGTATTCGCGCAGCGGGCGTATGGCATTCCCACCGAGCAGGTCATCGGCACTTATACCGAAACAAGCTATTCTGTGGTGGACGGCACCCCCGTTATCACCAAAGAGCCGGGCATCGCCTTTGTGGACGACAAAGAAGGCAAACCGATCAACATCGACCGCGTCATTGGCAAGCGGCCAATCATAGCTGGGGGTAACTCGGATGGTGATTTTCCGATGATTGAGTGGACAACTGCCGGTGAAGGCGCGCGCCTTGGCATGATCCTTCATCACACCGACGCAGAACGCGAAGTCGCTTATGATTGTGACAGCCATATTGGCCGCCTGTGTGACGGGCTGGAAAAAGGGCCGGATATGGGCTGGTTGATCATCGATATGGCCAAAGACTGGTCTGCCGTTTACACGGCCGGACGGTAAGCGGTCACGCTGATAAAAGTTGGAGCCGGCGGATACAGTGATCGTTCATTGTATCCGTTTCGTCTGTATCTATAGCGGGCCGTATCCTGCGCTGGTATGATTATCCGGCGATACGCCGCACCACCTTGCCCCCCGTTCTTGCCTGCCTTACTAAGACATTAGCAAATCTAGGGAGGCCGTATGCGCCGCGTCGTCGTTACAGGGCTGGGGATCGTATCCAGCATCGGGAACAATGCCGAAGAAGTTCTGGCATCTCTCAAAACCGGAAAATCCGGGATCACCGCCAATGAGGCGATGAAGGAACACGGGTTCCGCAGCCAGATTGCTGGTGATATCAAAATCAATCCGGCTGAGCATATAGACAAGCGCACCTTGCGTTTCATGGGGCCCGGTGCGGCCTACGCCTATATCGCCATGAAGCAGGCGATCGAAGATTCCGGTCTTGAGGAAAGCGATGTTGTGAACCCGCGGACCGGCCTTGTGGCTGGCTCTGGTGGTCCGTCGACCTCGGCCATGTTGGCTGCGCATCAAACAGTGCTGAAAACCGGCGCAACCAAGCGGATCGGGCCTTTTGCCGTTCCCAAGACCATGTGTTCGACAGTGTCTGCCAACCTGTCGACGGCGTTCAAGATCAAGGGCATCAACTATTCCATCACTTCAGCCTGCTCGACCTCGCTACATTGCATCGGCAATGCGGCTGAACAAATCATGATGGGCAAGCAAGACGTGATGTTTGCTGGCGGCGGCGAAGAACTGGATTGGACGCTGTCCTGCCTGTTCGATGCGATGGGCGCGATGTCTTCGAAATACAACGACACGCCAGAACGCGCGAGCCGGGCGTTTGACGCGGACCGCGACGGTTTTGTGATCGGCGGCGGCGGCGGAATGCTGGTGCTGGAAGATCTGGAACACGCCAAAGCGCGCGGTGCCAAGATTTATGCTGAAATCACCGGCTATGGCGCGACGTCTGACGGCGCTGACATGGTTGCCCCTTCGGGTGAAGGCGGCGAACGCGCCATGCGTGTGGCCCTGTCCACCGTGCCAGAAGGCCGCAAGGTCAGCTACATCAACGCCCATGGTACATCGACGCCCGTTGGCGACGTTGGTGAAATCGAAGCCGTGCGCCGCGTATTTGGCGAAGGTTCGACACCGCCCGTTTCGTCGACCAAATCGATGACCGGCCACAGCCAAGGTGCAACCGGTGCCCAAGAAGCGATCTATTGCTTGTTGGCGCTCGAACATGATTTCCTGATCCCATCGATAAACGTGGAAAACCTCGATCCGGCCCTGAAGCCGGAAGAGATTGTGACCGAGATTGTAGAAAACGCCGGACTGGATTCGGTCATGACAAACTCATTTGGCTTTGGTGGTACCAATGGCTCGATGGTTATGTCCAAGTTCAAAGACTAAGGCGGGACCCAAGTTATGACCATTGATCTGAAGGGCAAGCGCGGCCTCATTATGGGCGTCGCCAATGAACGCTCAATCGCGTGGGGCATCGCCAAGGCTTGCGCCGAAGCGGGTGCAGAACTGGCGTTTACCTACCAAGGAGAAGCCTTTGGTAAGCGGCTTCAGCCATTGGCAGCCAGTGTTGGCAGCGACTTTATGGTCGATGTCGATGTCACCGATGATGCATCGCTTGATACGGCGTTTGACCAGTTGGCCGCGCGCTGGGACAGCATCGATTTTGTTGTCCACGCCATTGCCTATTCGGACAAGAATGAGCTGACCGGACGTATCTTGAACACCTCGCGCGAGAACTTCAAAAACTCGCTCGATATTTCGGCTTATTCCTTCATAGAAGTGGCGCGCCGTGCGCACCCTTTGATGAAGGAAAATGGCGGCACGTTGCTGACATTGACCTATATGGGTTCAACCCGCGTGACGCCAAACTACAACGTAATGGGCGTGGCCAAAGCGGCGCTGGAATCCACAACCCGCTACTTGGCCAATGATCTTGGACCAGAGGGCATTCGTGTCAACGCCTTGTCTCCGGGACCGATGAAGACGCTGGCGGGCGCTGCAATTGGTGGGGCGCGCAAGACATACAAGCACACCGACCAAAACGCTCCTTTGCGGTCGAACGCGACACTAGACGCCGTCGGCGGCACCGCTGTTTGGCTGATTTCGGACGCGGGTGCCTGCACCACGGGTGAAATTGTGCGCGTCGATGGCGGGTTCCATGTGCTGGGCATGCCGCAGCAAGACAACCTATAAAGAGGGGGCCGCTATGTTGCGCCTTGTTTTACTGAGCAGCGCGGTATTGAGCGTGGCAGGATGTCTGCAAGGCGCGCCCGCCGGGGACGCGTCGCAACCGGCGCGCAGCGACGGTATCGCGCGCAAGCTGGCTGTTGGCGTGTCACCCGCCGAAGCTACTGTTGCGCTGGGCGCTGATGCCGGTTTCGAACGCAATCCGGACAACTGGGATGAATCTTGTGTGAGCTATAGTTATGGAACGCCCGAGGCCCCAAAATATGTGCATGCGGTGTTTGTGAACGACGCATTGGTGCGCGCGACGGATGCGCATGTGGGGATCTGCTCTTACGAAGCGACCCCCCTTTGATGATCTGAGGAAAGGACGTGTGACCGATGCCCAATCTGCGAACACGATCCTTTTGGCTCAAGGCGGCTTTTGTGGGGGCCGTTGCCGTTACCTTGTTTTTTGCGGTGCGGTTGGTGGCGTTTTCAATTTTTTGGGCCGATCCCGCGCACCGTGATCAAACCGTCGAAGGCTGGATGACACCGGGGTATGTTGCGCATTCCTGGCATGTGCCACACGAGGTCATGATAGACGCTCTGGCCATTGCGCCGTCTCCTGATGGGCCCCCGTCAAAACGCAAAACAATTGAGGATCTCGCTAAGCTGCGCGGTATTCCGGTTGCGCAATTGATTGCGCAGATCGATGCGGCCATCGCCATTCATCGGGCGAAACAATGAGCGACGCAATCTTTGCCTTGGTGCCTGTCTATGGCGGCTGGGTCATCTTTATTGCAACGTTTTTGTCCTGTCTTGCGCTGCCAATGCCAGCATCTTTGATCATGCTTGGTGGCGGGGCATTTGCAGCAAGTGGCGATTTGGTTTTGTGGACATCAGCGCTGTCTGCCTATGTCGGGGCCGTGGCGGGGGATCACACAGGGTATCTGCTGGGCCGCCGGGGTGGGACTGGGTTTGTTGAGCGGCTAAAAAAGCGCGGTCAGGTCGGTGATACCGTGACCAAAGCCTCTGAGATGTTGGCGCGCCGCGGCGTTGCGGCGGTGTTTCTAACAAGGTGGCTGTTTAGCCCCTTAGGCCCCTATGTGAATTTCATCAGCGGCGCGGCGGGACTAAAACTTCGCGTATTTTCAACCGGCAGCCTGTCTGGCGAAGCGGTTTGGGTCCTTCTTTATATTGGGCTTGGCTATGGGTTTGCCGCACATATCAACGAAATCGCCGAAGTGGCGAGCGACTTGGCAGGTATTTTGGCCGGAGGAGCAATGACAACCCTTTTGGGGTGGGCGCTGTTTCGCAAACGTCGGGCACGAGCCTAGGCCCGCCGTGCTAGAACCACTGGCCGGGTTCGATCAACCCCAGATCCAGCAATTGTCTGGAATGCCATTCAAACGGCATAGAATTATGCCAGTGAAAACTGCTGATCTCATAAGTAGACCCAGGATTGTGCTTTAACGCTTTGGCCGTGCGAAACGAGACAATGGCGGCGGTCAGATTGTTGTGCCATGGGCAGGCATAGGTGTTGTATTCTTCGTCATCAAACGTGTGGTCATTGCGCAAGTGAAGGCCGGGTTTCGACTTGAACAGCGAAATCCTGTCGATTTTGCGGCGCTCGGCGGGAACATGCTCCTCGTATCGCCACCGCAAGCCTCCAAAAAAATCGAGCTGCCGTTCTTTTGGATGATTGTGATTGGCGGCGTCCGGCCGCGCCAAAGCGTAGTAGCCGGAGCGGTCAAGATGCGCGTGATCCAGCGACACCGCGTTCGGGTATCTGTCCAAATCGTCCGCATATAAATCAACAACATACGTCAGCATCGCTTCGCGTCGCTCTTCGGTATGATAGCTAAGCATTTCGCCGACTGTCCGTGTTTCGCAAAACGGAAAAAACAGGTATTCGGCATTGTAGCAGTAGTACATCCAGATATTAGGGGCCGCTGAAATCACTGCGTTAACAGCGGATTGCAGCGCATTGTCCACGGACATGTCATATTCTACGCGGTGGACTTTGTTGTCCAGATCCGCAGGCAGTGAAAACTGCGAAGACATGAAAACAATGATCGAGGCAAATCCGGAATGCCGGTGATGGCGCAATGTTGTACTTAGCTCGGCATCGTCTTCGGCAAAGACCATCGCTATGGGGCCTTTGGCATAGGCCGCTTTGCCACGTGTGATAAAATCCTCAAGCCCGTCGTAATACATTCTGCGCCTCTAAACCGGGGGAACCCCGGAATTCTATCGCAGAATCGGTGAAAATCTCGTGCATTGCAAGACAGGGTGTTTTTGCGCTATTGCCAGCCTCTGATCGCGGATAAAATTTTCGCCGAAAATTTGCCCCCTCCGCACCGCCAGCGCGACAGGATATAACATGACCGAGCCCAAGAAGCTTTTCATCAAGACCTACGGGTGCCAGATGAACGTTTATGACAGTGAACGTATGGCCGAAGCCATGGGTGGAACCGGCTATGTGCAAACCGAGACGCCTGACGATGCGGATATGATCTTGCTCAATACCTGCCATATTCGCGAGAAGGCAGCTGAGAAGGTGTATTCCGAGTTGGGCCGCTACAAAGGTCTTAAGGCAAACAATCCTGAGCTGAAGATCGGGGTTGCAGGCTGTGTTGCCCAAGCCGAGGGCAAAGAGATCATGCGCCGCCAGCCAATGGTTGATCTGGTTGTGGGGCCACAAAGCTATCACCGTCTGCCAGAGCTTGAGGCGAAAGCCCGCGCTGGTGAAAAAGCGGTGGATACGGATTTTCCCGAGGATGACAAATTCGCTGCGCTCAAAACACGTCCCAAGGCCAAACGCGGTCCGACGGCCTTTTTGACCGTGCAGGAAGGGTGCGACAAGTTTTGCGCCTTTTGCGTTGTACCCTATACGCGCGGCGCGGAGGTCAGCCGTCCAGCGGCGCGGATTATGGACGAAGCACGGGATTTGGTCGAACGCGGTGTTCGCGAGCTGACTTTGCTTGGCCAAAACGTGAATGCCTATCACGGTCACGAAAAGGGTCTTGGCGGTTTGATTCGCCAACTGGCAACTGTCGATGGCTTGGAGCGAATCCGCTTCACCACCTCACATCCCAATGACATGGACGACGATTTGATTGCTGCACATGCCGATTGCGAAAAGCTGATGCCGTATTTACATCTGCCTGTGCAGGCCGGAAGCGATAAGATTTTGAAGCGGATGAACCGGCAACACACGGCAGAGGAATATCTAAAGCTGGTTGAACGTTTGCGGTCCGTGCGCCCTGATCTTCACATGTCCGGTGACTTTATCGTCGGTTTTCCCGAGGAAACGGAAGAAGATTTTCAGGCGACGCTCGATTTGGTGAAGGCAGTTGAGTACGGGTCGGCTTTTTCGTTCAAGTATTCCGAACGCCCCGGCACACCAGCGGCTGAACGCCCACAGGTTCCCGAAGACGAGAAGGCGGACCGACTACTCCGCTTGCAAACGTTGCTGACAACGCAGCAAAAAGCGCTGCAAGACGCAATGGTTGGCCGTGACGTCACCGTTTTGTTTGAAAAAGCAGGCCGCGATCCGGGGCAGATGGTCGGTAAATCCGAATATCTGCACGCTGTTCATGTTCAGGCCGAGGGAATCGCTCCGGGGGATATGGCGCGCGTGCGAATCGTTTGGTCTGGCCGCAATTCATTGAACGGAGAGCTTTTGCAAGGCTAAGGCGCGCAACAAGCCATTGTTTCGCAATGCTGAACGGACTTATCCACAAGAAAGCAATAGATAATTGGGAATTGTTTCCGAAATCGCCCCAATCGGGCGGCCTTTTCGCTTCACACAAGTGAATTGAATGCTAATGTGTTGATTATAGTAAGTTTGCATGTGCCGCTGCCAAGACTGGCGCATGCAATGGGGGAAACACAAACCAAGGGACAGAGGCTGTGGCTAATCGTATGACCAAAGCCGTTGGCGCATTTGCGCTGGCTGCTCTCGCTGGCATTTCGGCCACCGCGCCGGCATTTGCCGATGTGGCGGGGCAAAAATCACCTTTTATTTCGACACAAAACACTCGGACCGTTCAGGGTGAGCAATACATTCCTGGAATCTGGATCGATCCGGACGGATGTGAGCACTGGGTAATGGATGATGGTGTCGAAGGCTACATGACGCCGCACACCGACCGCAAAGGTATCCCGGTATGTAACCGCGGCAATGTTTGCGGCGTTATGAACTCAGACCAGTTCTTTGCAACAAACAGCCACCGGATTTCTTCGGCTGGGAAGCAAAGATTGGCCGACTTCTTCAACAAGGCGTCCGCGACGGCCTATATCATTTCGGGTCACACCGACAGCCGCGCGTCTGACGGCTACAATATGAAGTTGAGCTACAACCGTGCCTTATCTGTAGCGCAGGTCGGACGTTCAACCGGTGCGAATATCGTAGACATTCGCGGATACGGCGAACGGATGCCCGTTGCGTCCAACGGCTCTTCCACCGGCATGGCAAAGAATCGCCGCGTCGAAATCATCTGCATTCGATAAAGGGGTCACGGATATGAAATTGACAAAAATGGCCCTTTTGACGGGTGTCGCAGCGGCTATTCTGGCCGGCTGTACACCAATTGGTCCGGACAAAAGCCTTGATCGGGGTCTTTTCGACCAAGATGATCTGAGCAATATGCACGCAGGAATCTGGGTTGACCCAAATGGCTGTGATCACTGGATCATTGACGACGGTGTCGAAGGCTACCTATCCGCACGTCTCGACAAATACGGCAAGCCTGTTTGCTCGGGAACGGCACCCCCGACTGTCGCAACCGGTAACTTCAAGCAAGGTTCGACCTCGATTATCGGTGATCCGCGCTAAAACTTGAATGACATCAATTTTGGGCTGGCCGTGCATTTCCATGCGCGGCCAGTTTCGATTCTATCCCCAGAGAATTTCACTACGACACTTGCGCATTGCCGCGCAGCTTGGCACCATATCTATGAATTCTAGCGCAGGAGACATGCGTGACCACAGGCAATCTGACCGAAGCCGTACTCGAATTTCCCGACAACCGTTTGTTGATCGAACTGTGTGGGGAATATGATCGAAACCTGACAGACATCGAAGCCCGCACCGGTGTGCAGATTTTGCGCCGGGGCAATCAGTTGACGGTGCATGGAGACCCCGAGGCGCAGGCGGACGCGACCGAGGTTTTGCGATCGCTCTATGACCGGCTGGAGCAAGGCCGCGAAGTTGGTCAAAGCGACATCGACCGCGAATTTCGTATGGGCGAAGACCAAGGGCCTGCCGGCCAAATGGAAATGCCAGTCGGCGAAAAGGTTGAAATCAAGACCCGCAAAAAGCTGATTGAGCCGCGCACCGATGCGCAAAAGGTCTATGTTAAATCGCTGTTCGACAATGAACTGGCCTTTGGCATCGGTCCGGCGGGGACAGGTAAAACCTATCTGGCTGTCGCGGTTGGTGTGAACATGTTGATCACCGGCGCGGTCGATAAGATCATTTTGTCACGTCCCGCTGTCGAAGCTGGTGAAAAATTAGGCTATCTGCCCGGCGACATGAAAGACAAAGTTGATCCCTATATGCAGCCGCTCTACGACGCATTGAATGATTTTGTCCCCGGCAAGCAGCTTGCCAAAATGATGGAAGACAAAGTCATCGAAATCGCACCCCTTGCTTTCATGCGGGGGCGGACACTGTCGAACGCGTTTGTTGTGCTGGATGAGGCGCAAAATGCGACCTCTATGCAGATGAAGATGTTTTTGACACGTCTTGGAGAAGGATCACGGATGGTGATCACCGGTGACCGGACGCAAATCGATTTGCCACGTGGCATGCCGTCGGGGCTTGCGGATGCGGAGCGTCTCTTGGACCGGATACCGGAAATTTCGTTTAACTATTTCACCAGCAAGGATGTTGTACGCCACCCACTTGTGGCTGCGATCATCGAAGCTTATGAGAAGGATGCTGAAAAGGGCTGAGCCGGGCCTTTGCTCAATAATTCGGAGGCGGGGGAACCCGTGGGTTTTCCATGTTGACCGATGCAATTCTAGAGGACGACCGTTGGCAGCCCATCGGGCTTGAACAGCTGTCCGAGCGCGCCGCAGTTGCAACACTGTTGCATCTGAATGTGGCAGTGGATGCGCATGAGATTGTGGTGATGGGCTGCAACGACTCCCGAATTGCGGCCCTGAACCAAGATTTCCGTGACAAACCCACTGCGACAAATGTGTTGTCTTGGCCGTATGAGGATCTCTCAAGCGAAGAATCAGGCGGAACTCCGCTTTTGCCGGAGGCAGAAGAGCTGGGGGATATCGCAATTTCCTTTGAAACTTGCGAAAAAGAGGCGCGCGACCAAGGAAAACCGCTAACCGACCACGTGACACATCTTTTGGTTCACGGTGTGTTACATCTGCTGGGCTATGATCATATCCGTGACGCAGATGCCACGGTCATGGAACAGTTAGAGGTGGAAATACTTGGCAAGCTAGGGTTACCCGACCCATATAGAGGGTATGAAGGGCCAAATGGCCTGTGAACGGTATTGGATTGATGGGCGAAACAGACGGATCATCTAACGCAGCGCATAGCGCGCTGGGGCAGATAGACACAAACGAAGAAGAACGTAGCGCAGGCCTTGTTAGGCGAATTTTTGGCTGGGTCGGTGGACCTCAGGTTAAGGAGGAGGCCACATCGGATAATGCGATGACCCACGCGGTTTTGAGCAAAGCACCCGGCCTTGGCAACCTTGCTAGAATGCGTGTCGAAGATGTTGCGATCCCGAAATCGGATATTGTCGCGGTTCAAAGCACGATCTCCAAGGACGAGCTCGTCGAAGTCTTCAGGGAATCGGGTTTGTCGCGTTTGCCGGTCTATGATGGCACGTTGGACACGCCGATCGGAATGGCACACCTTAAGGATTTTGCCCTAAGCCAAGGTTTTAACGGGTCTGGGGACACGTTCGATTTGAACCAGATGCTGCGGCCTTTGCTGTTTGTTCCCCCCTCAATGCCGATTGGCGTGCTTTTGACCAAAATGCAAACCGAACGCCGGCATTTGGCATTGGTGATCGACGAGTATGGCGGTGTCGACGGTCTTGTGACCATCGAAGATCTGATAGAACAGGTGATCGGTGAAATCGAAGACGAACACGACACCGACGAAGGGCAAAACTGGACCAAAGAGCAGGACGGTTGTTATTTGGCTCTGTCCAAAACCCCGCTTGATGAGTTTGAGACCGAACTGGGTGTTCAGCTGACGGATCACGATGAAATTGACGGTGAGGAAATCGACACCCTTGGTGGGTTGGTCTTCATGCTGGCGGGGCAGGTGCCTGCCCGCGGCGAAGTGGTGACCCATCCCGCTGGTCTGGATTTCGAAGTTGTTGATGCGGACCCGCGCCGGATCAAACGTCTTCGGGTGCGCATGCACGGGGTCAATCCACCGTCGGCTGCAACATCGCGTGCGGCACCGGCCCAAACCGGATAAATATGTCAAAGCGCATTTCAGCGGACAGCCCGTCCCTTATTATTTGGGTGCGGCTGCCGCTCGCTATTCTTGCGGGCGTTTGTATGGGCTTTGGAATGGCCCCCTATGATCTTTGGTATGTCGCTTTTGCGGGGTTGGTGCTGGCTTTCTGGCTGTTTCGTGCTGCTCCGGGGGGGCTTTATTCCATTGGGACGGGCTGGGGTGTCGGGCTCGGATATTTCGGCCTGTCGCTTGGTTGGATTGTTGAGCCCTTTATGGTCGATGCTGCGGCAACTGGATGGATGGCCCCCTTTGCACTGTTTGGCATGGCAGGTGGGTTGGCCTTGTTTTGGGGCTTGGCCTTTTGGGGGGCAGGGCATGTTCACCACAACCGGCTTTTGGCTTTGGCCATCGCGTGGAGCGCGGCTGAACTGGCAAGAGCCTATGTGTTTACCGGCTTCCCATGGGCATTGGTCAGCTACATTTGGGCCCCGACATGGGTGATCCAATGGGTGTCCGTTGTCGGGCCTCATGGGTTGACGCTTTTGACCATGATCAGCGCGGCCATGGTGGTTTTGACGTTTAGTTGCGCAACGGGGCGCGTATATCGTGGGTTGGCCATGGGCGGGGCCTTGGTTCTGATGTTTGGCGGCGGGCTTTGGTTGACACCGGCACTACAAGACCTGAGCCAGCGCCCCTATGTCCGCTTGATTCAACCCAATGCAGCGCAACATGAGAAATGGGACCCGGACAAAATTCCGGTGTTTTTTAACCGGCAAGTCACTTTGACCGAAAGCGCGCCAGAGCCCGGACTGCCGAAGCCAGAGCTGATTGTTTGGCCGGAAACGGCGCTTCCGGTCATGCTGGAACGTGCCAACGATGTGTTGCGCATCGTTGCAGATGCGGCTGACGGGGCGCAGGTCGCTGTTGGTGTGCAGCGCGGGGCTGATGGCACCTACTTTAATTCCTTGGCTTTGCTAGACGGTTCAGGTTTTTTGAAACAGGTCTACGACAAGCATCATCTTGTGCCGTTTGGCGAATACATGCCTGCGGCTGCGGTGTTCAAACGCTGGAATATCGCGGGTCTCGCGGCGCGGGCGGATGGCGGTTACACACCGGGGCCGGGGCCTGAGTTGCTGGAAATGGGCAAGCTTGGATTGGCCTTGCCATTGATCTGCTACGAAGCGGTTTTCCCGCAAGATGTGTACCGCACGCCAGCGCGACCGGATTTTTTGCTGCAAATCACCAATGACGCATGGTTTGGCCAATGGTCGGGCCCCTATCAGCATCTGGCCCAGGCCCGCATTCGGGCAATCGAACAAGGCTTGCCGTTGCTGCGTGCTGCCAACACCGGGGTTTCCGCGGTCATCGACGGTGGTGGACATATCATTGCGCAGTTGGGATTGGGGAAGGCGGGCAAAGTTGATGCGCCGTTGCCACCGCCCTTACGAGTAACACTTTATTCACGCGTTGGCGATTTACCTGCACTCATATTGTTAATCTTGCTGTGTTTCGGGGTCTATCGACCTAAGTTGCGCAATTCCGATTGACCGCCATCGTTTCTCGCCATAGGCGAGTGTCCTTATAACACCCGTCACAACGGCTTCCTGGCGTGACGGCGTCATTCGCACTGGAGCGCTTATGTCCCGACAGAACTACACATTCACCTCGGAATCCGTATCCGAAGGTCATCCCGACAAAGTATGTGACCGCATTTCTGACGCCGTCCTTGATGCTTTGTTGGCCGAAGATCCGCTGGCGCGTGTTGCTTGCGAAACCTTTGCCACCACCAACCGTGTGGTGATTGGCGGCGAAGTTGGCCTAACGGATCAAGATAAACTTCACGAATACATGGGCCGCATCGACGCAATTACGCGGGCCTGTATCAAAGACATCGGATATGAGCAGGACAAGTTTCACCACGAAACGGTCGAAATCACCAACTTGCTGCACGAACAATCTGCGCACATTGCGCAGGGTGTGACTGGCGAGCAAGGAGATGAAGGGGCGGGCGACCAAGGGATCATGTTTGGTTACGCCACCAATGAAACCAGCGCGCTGATGCCTGCGCCCATTCAATACAGTCACGCGATCCTGCGCCGCCTTGCCGAAGTGCGCAAAAACGGCACGGAACCTGCACTGGGTCCAGATGCGAAATCGCAGCTCTCGGTACGCTATGAGAATGGCAAGCCGGTTGGTGTCAGCTCCTTGGTTTTGTCGACGCAGCATTTGGATGAATCGCTGACCTCAGCTGATATTCGGGCAATGGTAGAGCCTTATATTGCTGAAACATTGCCTGAGGGCTGGTTGACCGACGCCACGCAATGGCATGTGAATCCCACAGGAAAATTCGTGATTGGTGGCCCTGACGGAGATGCGGGACTGACGGGCCGCAAGATCATCGTTGACACATATGGCGGCGCTGCCCCCCATGGTGGCGGTGCGTTTTCCGGCAAAGACCCGACCAAAGTGGACCGGTCAGCCGCCTATGTGGCGCGCTATTTGGCGAAAAACGTGGTTGCGTCCGGTATGGCGGATCGTTGCACCGTGCAGCTGTCTTATGCGATTGGTGTCGCAAAGCCGTTGTCGATCTATGTGGACACGCATGGAACCGGCGATGTCAAAGACAGCGCAATTGAAACCGCGATTCCTCAGGTCATCGATCTGACGCCGCGCGGTATTCGCACACACCTTGAGCTGAACAAGCCGATCTATCAGCGCACAGCGGCCTATGGCCATTTTGGCCGTGATCCCGAAGCCGATGGCGGCTTTAGCTGGGAACGCACTGATCTGGTTGATGCGCTTCGTAAGGCTGTTTGATGGTTGAATGCCAGCCAATCCCGCTTTGAGGAACGAAACTGTTAATGGCGCAGGGGACATCCCCCGCGCCATTTTTTTTATGCCATTAACAAGATGTCGGATGTTCCGGCATTGCGGCGCAGCGCGTGCACGTCTTTCAGGTCCGGGTCGTTCATCCACTCCAATGCAGACTGCTTGTCCGGAAAGGATAGCAATGCGGCCACAGGGGGCAATGTAGGGGTTCCGTCCAGCGCGATCACATCCGATGACGCGCTTTCGACTTTGCCGCCATGGCGGGCCAATGCTTCGCCAGCAACGGCACGATATTCGGCCATGGTCTCTGGGTTGGTGACGTTCAGTTGGGCAATTGCGTAGATCATTTTGGTCTCCGTGGTTTCATAACGTCTACCTATGTGATCCGATGTCATGCGAAAACGCGTGCAAATGCATGTCGTTCGTGCGAAATCGCATGCATGGATTTAAGCTGGGACGACATGAGAACGGTGCTGAGCCTTGTGCGCTGCGGATCGCTGGCCGGTGCCGCGCAAGAGCTTGGGGTGAACTACACCACCGTTTCGCGCCGCATCAGACGTGCCGAACAGACGTTGGGACGCGTTTTGTTCGAACGCCTAAAGGATGGGTATGAACCGACAGCAGCAGCACATTTCGTGGCCAAAAACGCAACCGAAATGGAAAAAACTGCCCATGGATTATTGCGCGGTCTGGGCGGGTTGGATGACGGGCTTCAAGGTGATTTTACCCTGACGGCCCCGCAATTGCTGATTTCTTGTATTTTGTCGCCGGTGATCCGTGATTTCAGTCGGGCCTATCCAGAGGTGTCGCTGCACATCCGGGCGACCAATGACCTGCTTGATCTATCGCGCCGTGAGGCAGATTTGGCGATCAGGATCAGCCGCGCGCCCGGTGACAGTCTGATGGGCCTGCGTTTGACCGAACAGCATTCTGCCAGTTTTGCCGCGCCGGAATGGGCCGAGCGTATTGCCCTTGACCCGCAAGCCCCGATCGATTGGCTCAGCTACGCGGGGTATGACACACTGCCCAATTCGGTCCGTATCAATTTTCCGGCCTCGCGGATTGCTCTGCGATTTGACGATATGGTGGCCATGCAAGGTGCGGCGGTGGCAGGGTTGGGTGTTGTGCGCATGCCGATGTTTTTGGGGCGCAGTACGCCCGGGCTGGTGCAGGTGCCACTGCTTGAGCCGCAACCCTATGCCGACATTTGGGTTGTCGGGCACCCGGATATATGGCCATCAGCCAAACTGGCGGCGTTTCGCGACATCCTTGTGCCGTTTATTCGGAGCAAGCGGGCGCTCTTTGTCGCCTAAGCGGGGCAGGGGGCATTGTCTCATGGCGGTTTGATGGTTAAACCGCGCGGCCATGACCACATCAAACAAATATCCCGGCGCACCATGGCGCAATTTTTATGGACGCATCAAGGGTAAGACCATGAAGCAGTCCCACGAAGTGTTCCTTGACGAAGATCTGGCGGCATTGTCACCCGGCGCTGTTGATTGGGACGTCAATCCCGAACGCCTTCCGCTGGACACAAAAGCCATGTTTGGTGGTCGTCCAGTCTGGTTGGAAATCGGATTTGGCGGCGGTGAACATATGGTGCACCAAGCGGCGCAAAACCCTGATGTCGGCATCATCGGCTGCGAGCCATATATGAATGGTGTCGGCATGCTTTTGGCAAAAATCCGTGAAGCCGGGACCGACAATGTCAAAGTGCATCCGGGGGATGTGCGGAACCTGTTTGATGTATTGCCGCCTGAATCTTTAGACAAAGCGTTTTTGCTTTATCCCGACCCATGGCCGAAAAAGCGTCATCATCGGCGCCGTGCGGTGACGCCGGAATACCTTGAGCCGTTGATGCGGGTCTTGAAACCGGGGGCCGAATTCCGCGTGGCAACTGATATTCCCGATTACGTGCGCCAAACCATGATCGAAGTTCCCAAAGCCGGTTTCGAATGGCTTGCCGAAGGTCCTGCCGACTGGCGTGAACCTTGGGGGGATTGGATGTCGACCAGATATGAGCAAAAAGCCCTGCGCGAAGATCGGGTTCCGCATTATATGACATTCCGCAAACCGTAAACTGGCCGTACTTTGTTCGATTGCGACGCATGGACAGTGTGAGAGCCATGTTTTATCACATGCGCGACCGCTAACATGAAAGATAATCACCTATGTCCAGCCACGGTGCCCCGATCCCGATGACATCCCGCGCCTCTGGCCCTTTGAAGGGCGAGGCACATGTGCCGGGCGACAAATCGATCTCCCACCGGTCTTTGATCCTTGGCGCGATGACTGTGGGCGAGACCAAGGTGACCGGTTTGCTTGAAGGGCAGGACGTTTTGGACACTGCCAAGGCGATGCAGGCCTTTGGCGCGGACATCGAAAAACGCGATGGCACATGGCACATTCATGGCGTGGGGGTCGGCGGCTTTGCCGAACCTGAAAACGTGATTGATTGTGGCAATTCAGGCACCGGTGTTCGCTTGATCATGGGTGCTATGGCGACATCGCCGATTACTGCGACGTTTACCGGTGATGCCAGTCTGAATGGCCGCCCGATGGCGCGGGTAACAGACCCTTTGGCTTTGTTTGGAACTAAATCCTATGGCCGCAAGGGGGGGCGCCTGCCGATGACTTTGGTTGGCGCGGCAAATCCTCTGTCGGTGCGGTATGACGTTCCAGTGCCGTCGGCGCAGGTGAAATCGGCTGTGCTTTTGGCCGGCCTGAACGCGCCGGGCGAAACTGTTGTTGTCGAGCGCGAAGCAACACGGGACCATTCAGAACGCATGTTGGCGGGCTTTGGCGCAACAATTGAAACGGTGGAAACGAACGAAGGCCGCGTGATTACCCTGCAAGGACGCCCTGAATTCAAACCGCAAACCATCATTGTCCCGCGCGACCCCAGTTCTGCGGCATTTCCGGTTTGTGCAGCACTGATTTGCGAGGGCTCTGATGTGCTGGTGCCGAACATCGGTTTGAACCCGACCCGCGCTGGTTTGTTCACCACGCTGCGCGAAATGGGCGCTGATCTGACTTATGAAAACGAACGCGAAGAGGGCGGCGAACCTGTCGCGGATTTGCGGGCACGCTTCTCTCCGAACCTGAAGGGGATCGAAGTTCCGCCGCATCGCGCCGCCTCGATGATTGACGAATATCCTGTCTTGTCTGTGGTGGCGGCATTTGCCGAAGGGAAAACCCATATGCCGGGTGTCAAGGAGCTGCGCGTCAAAGAAAGCGACCGGATCGATGCTATGGCGGTGGGTTTGCGGGCTGCCGGTATTGCGGTTGATGAAGGCGAAGATTGGTGGACTGTGCACGGGCTCGGCCATGGCAATGTGGCGGGCGGGGCGACAGCGGCAAGCCATCTGGATCACCGGATCGCAATGTCCTTCATGGTTCTTGGCATGGCAACGCAAAAACCGATGTCGGTGGATGACGGTGGCCCGATTGCCACATCCTTTCCGATTTTCGAGACCCTGATGGGCAACCTCGGAGCATCCATCACTCGTGAAGCTGCACAGGAATGATGCGCGCCGGCCCTCTGTTTGCAGCGCTATCGGCGTCCTTGTTCGGGATGATGAGCTGGCTTAGTTGGACGGTTCTCAAACCGCAAACAGGTGGGCTTGCGCCTTTTGACACGCGGGTTCTGGGCTACACACTGGCCGAAGCACAAGACTATCTGAACCATCTCGACGATACCGGTCGGGCGATCTATCTGGTGGAAATGCGGCTTTTGGATACGGCATTTCCTATCGTATTCGCGTGCTTGATGGGCTGGTTGGCGATGCAACTGGCAAGCTGGGTTCACCCGTGGTCGCGGTTGATGCTTGTTTTGCCTGCCGCAGGCTATGCTGTGATGGATTTGTGTGAAAACGCATTGGTGGCCAAACTGCTTAGGGCAGGGGCCGACGGTGTTACCGTTGAAATGGTGTCTCTCGCGTCCCAATTCTCGGTTACGAAATGGCTCTTGCTTTTGGTCTCATGGGCACTTTTGGCCGTTTTATGGACCCTTAGAAGCCGCACTGCACAAGAATGAGACCAATTATGCCGTTTACCATCGCAATTGACGGGCCCGCTGCCGCAGGCAAAGGCACTATCAGCAAGGCTGTGGCCGCGCATTTTGGATTTGCCCATCTTGATACCGGATTGCTGTATCGGGCCGTGGGACGCAAGGTTTTGGAAGGGGCGAAGGCGGTAACAGCCGCGCAAACTCTTGAAGCCGAAGACTTGCAAAGCGGTGATTTGCGAACTCCCGAGGTTGCTCAGGCAGCTTCCAAGGTGGCCGCGATCCCGGACGTGCGCGCGGCGTTGGTTGATTTTCAACGGGCCTTCGCTCTTCGGTCTGGCGGGGCGGTGCTGGACGGACGTGATATCGGCACGGTGATCTGCCCGCAGGCTGATACCAAACTGTTTGTGACCGCCTCCGCCGAAGTGCGCGCGAGACGGCGTTATGATGAATTGGCCGCCAATGATCTGGCTGACAATTACGAAACGGTATTGGCAGATGTAAAAGAGCGGGATGCCCGCGATATGGGCCGCGCGGATGCGCCCTTGAAACCGGCCGCAGATGCCGTTCTGATCGACACATCGGATCTGAGCATTGAGTCGGCCATCGCCGCTGCCATAGCCGCGATCGATGCCCGAAGGGCTTAGGCGCTTTTGGGTTCTTGTTCGGCCTCTGTATCATATTTGATTCGGGCGCTGTCGATATTGGGCAGGTTATCCATAGCCCAAAGCCCCATCGCTTTGACCGGTTCTTGGAACGACTCCCCCAAAGGTGTAAGCGCGTATTCCACTTTTGGCGGGATTGTCGGGTAATATGTCCTGCTGACCAACCCGTCGCGTTCCAATTCCCTTAAGGTCAGGCTGAGCATGCGTTGCGAAATGCCTAAGTGGCGTTTCAACGCATTGAAGCGCAGCACGCCATATTGAGCCAAAGAAATAACGATCAAAACACTCCAACGGTCGCCGACCCGCGACAGGACTTCGTTGATGCGTTGGCATTCCGGGCATTTGGCATCGGCCATGGTGGTTCCCTTTTTGTAACCGGGTCTCAGAAATGTGCCTTCTTGCGGCATTTCCGGTTCCCCTTATATAGCCAGTTACAAATTGATACCACCCTGAAGAATGGACAGAACGAATGACCAAAACCTTGCTGGAAAAACTGAACTGGCGCTATGCAACCAAAAAAATGGATCCGTCCAAAACGGTTCCTCAGGAAAAGATCGACCTGATCCTTGAGGCGATCCGTATGGCCCCGACATCTTCGGGCACCCAGCCGTTTGAAGTGTTGGTAGTGTCCAACCCTGACACCCGTGCCGAAATACGCAAAGTGGCTTGGGATCAGGCGCAGGTGACCGAAGCCTCACATTTCTTGGTCTTTGCGGCTTGGGACAATTATACCGAAGCGCGGATCGATGCTGTTGTGAAGCAATTGGAAGAAGAGCGCGGCGCCAGCGAGATGCTGACCGGCTACTATGACAATCTCAAAGCCACCTATTTGCCGCGCGATGCTGAGGTGAACCATAATCACGCAGCCCGTCAGGCGTACATTGCCCTTGGATTTGCTTTGGCCGCAGCGGCCGAAGTCGAAGTCGACAGCACGCCCATGGAAGGTTTTGATCCTGCAAAAGTGGACGAGATCTTGGGGTTGCGCGCAATGGGCCTTCGGTCTGTGATCTTGCTACCGCTTGGATATCGTCAAGAAGAGGGCGACTGGTTGGTCAACATGAAGAAAGTACGCAAGCCGCGCAGCGGATTTGTCACTGAAGTCGCATAATACAAGGGCTATGGTGCCACTGTGGTCAGACCAGATCCGTCTGGTCTGACCATTGATATTTCCGAGAATGTTATCCCGTGATTTTGTAGGTCGGCGAGGTGCTGCCATCACGGCGATGGAATGTAACAGTGTCTCCGCTAATTTTGGGGGTGCTGCAGAATTCTTTGCCCTTTAGCTGGGCTGGCGATGCAAAGACGGTACATGCGTCCGTGGCGTGAACGATGTAAGTGCCCGCGACTGTTTCATCACCCATGCTGCCTCCAACAGTCCCATCGGCATTGTAAATGAATGACGCGCCGGATTCTGCGACCAGTGTTTTCCCAATCAAAGGCGCGATCACCGAGCTGGGGGCCTTGACCATGGACGCGTCAGTGGAATTTTGGCAAGCGCTGAGCGACAGGGCAGCTGCCGCAATCATAATGCTGAAAGACTTCATTAATATCTCCATCAAATAGGTTTGAGTGGATAGTTTTGCCGCCAATTGCCGCCCACACAAGGTTTTTTTGGCCGGGGTGACGGGATAGTCAGTCAGGCGATGCAAGGGAGCCGGGTGGCTGGGGAAGTTCCGCCACCCAGACAGTCAAGAACCTGATCTCCATGCCCGCAGAAGCCTTGCAAACATGGTCAAAACAGCCTATACGCGCCGCTATCTGACGGCCATCAAGAGTCGTAGGTGTGGTGAGCAGGGCCTGGGGATTGCCTCCGGCCCTTATTGTTTGTGTTTTTCACCGTGCCTGCACTTTGCCAACGACGGTCCCAGAAACAACGAAACTAAGACCCGTGGAGACAACCGCGCGGCCCGAATAAACGACTGTAAAGGATTAGACGCCACATGGCTGATACAACTATGGAAGAATTCGAAGCCCTCTTGAACGAGAGCCTCGAGATGGACACACCGGACGAAGGTTCGGTTGTCAAAGGCAAAGTCATCGCAATTGAAGCGGGCCAAGCCATTATCGACGTAGGCTACAAGATGGAAGGCCGCGTTGAACTTAAAGAATTCGCAGAACCCGGCGAAGCCCCAAGCGTAGCGGTTGGCGACGAAGTAGAGGTTTTCCTCCGCTCCGCTGAAAACGCACGCGGCGAAGCTGTTATCTCTCGTGAGATGGCGCGCCGTGAAGAAGCATGGGATCGCCTCGAAAAAGCATACGCAGACGACGCACGTGTCGAAGGCGCTATCTTTGGCCGTGTCAAAGGTGGCTTTACTGTCGACCTCGGCGGCGCAGTTGCATTCCTGCCCGGCTCCCAAGTTGACGTACGCCCCGTACGTGACGCTGGCCCATTGATGGGTCTTAAGCAGCCATTCCAGATCCTGAAAATGGACCGTCGTCGTGGCAACATCGTTGTATCGCGTCGCGCGATCCTCGAAGAGTCGCGTGCCGAACAGCGTGCCGAAGTTATCGGTAAGCTGCAAGAAGGCGATTCGGTTGACGGCGTTGTCAAAAACATCACCGAATACGGTGCGTTTGTTGACCTTGGCGGCGTTGACGGCTTGCTGCACGTCACTGACATGGCATGGCGCCGTGTGAACCACCCATCCGAGATCCTGACAATTGGCGAAACCGTCAAGGTTCAGGTCATCAAGATCAACAAAGAGACCCACCGTATCTCCCTCGGCATGAAACAGCTGCAGGAAGATCCATGGGATCTGGTTGGTGCCAAGTACCCACTGGCATCGGTCCACAAAGGCCGCGTCACCAACATCACCGATTACGGTGCATTTGTTGAACTTGAGCCCGGCGTTGAAGGTCTGGTTCACGTGTCCGAAATGTCTTGGACCAAAAAGAACGTTCACCCAGGCAAGATCGTTTCCACTTCGCAAGAAGTCGACGTCATGGTTCTGGAAATCGACGGCTCCAAGCGCCGCGTTTCCCTTGGTCTCAAGCAGACCATGCGCAACCCATGGGAACAGTTCGCTGAATCCAACCCTGAGGGCACTCAGGTTGAGGGCGAAGTCAAGAACATCACCGAATTCGGTTTGTTCATTGGCCTCGAAGGCGACATCGACGGCATGGTTCACCTCTCCGACTTGTCTTGGGACGAGCGCGGCGAAGAAGCGATCCAGAGCTACCACAAGAACGACGTGGTTCAGGCCGTTGTCTCCGAAGTGGACATCGAAAAAGAGCGTATCTCGCTTTCGATCAAAGCCTTGGGCGGCGACAAATTCGCAGATGCGGTTGGCGGCGTGAAGCGCGGCACAATCATCACTGTCGAAGTCACTGCCATTGAAGAAGGCGGCGTCGAAGTGGAATATGAAGGCATGAAATCCTTCATCCGCCGCTCCGACCTTGCACGTGACCGGGCAGATCAGCGCCCCGAGCGTTTCAATGTTGGCGACAAAATCGACGTGCGCGTTACAAACATCGACAGCAAAACCCGCCGTTTGGGTCTGTCGATCAAAGCACGCGAGATCGCAGAAGAAAAAGAAGCCGTGGAACAGTATGGTTCCTCCGACTCCGGTGCGTCCTTGGGCGACATTCTGGGCGCGGCTCTGAAGGGCGACGAGTAATCGTTACCCCCTTCGTTGAAATAAGAAAGGCCCCGGCATTGTCCGGGGCCTTTTGCTTTGCCAAGGCTGTGCTAAGCTAAGCCCTATTGAACTTATGCTTTGGGGACTATTATGACGAAACTGGTTTTGGCGGCATTTTTAGCCGCTCTCTATAGCCTGCCTGCTGCTGCCCAAGGTGCGGATACTTTGAAGATGAAACTCGAGGTCAAAGATGGCCGGTATCAGATGCGCGGCATTTTTGGCAGCAATTGGGCTGTCGGGGAAATACAGACCGAAGCCGCCAAAAACTGCGCCGAAGTTGGAAGGCCATTGGAACATTTCAAAGTGCTTGGAGCAAACTCAAAAGGTTTGAAAGTCTTCGAAGCAGCCTGCAAGTAGGGTCTCTTGGTTGGGGGATGCCAAGACAGAGCCTCTGCACGGCTGAGTGGCCGTAGTGCCGCGACCATTGGGTCGGGCGTTTGGGCTAAGGTGACAGTCTATCCTTGTTGGCTGGATCAGGTTTGCCCGGAAATTTGGGAAAGAAAGCCTGCTTGAGGAGGCGAACTGTTGGCGAATCGCCGCACCGCTTTCTGCGTCTGCAAAGTGCCATTGGTCGGCACATCCTTGCCTGATTTTCGACCCGCGCAGGCATTTTCTTGGCAAATAACTGCAAAACATGGGTTTTTTCTCTAATGGATAGTTTTCGGAATGGAATTCCCGTCCTATAGTCATGGATATAACAGTGCTCGGAGTAGCACCTCAGGGGGGATAAGAGGCCATGATTAGGTCTGAATTGATCCAGAAGATTGCGGATGAGAACCCGCACCTGTATCAGCGGGATGTGGAACGGATCGTTAATACGATCTTCGAAGAGATTACCAATGCGATGGCCCGGGGTGACCGGGTCGAACTGCGGGGCTTTGGAGCGTTTTCGGTCAAGAAGCGGGACGCGCGCACCGGCCGTAACCCTCGTACCGGGGAATCGGTTGAGGTTGAGGAAAAGCACGTGCCCTTCTTCAAGACCGGCAAGCTGCTGCGGGACCGCCTGAACGGAAAATAACCGATGCGTTACATTCGCTATGCCTTTTTTGGTGCGCTGGCCCTTGTGCTGGTGACCGTTTCCCTTGCCAATCGCGGCACTGTTACATTGAACACCTTGCCTGAGGCCGTTGCAGCAATACCGGGTATGGGGGTTTTGTCCTATTCAATCCAATTGCCGATGTTCCTTGTCATTCTTGGCGGCATATTGGCTGGATTGTTGCTTGGTTTTGTCTGGGAATGGCTGCGCGAGCACAAGCATCGCGCGGATGCGTCTCAAAAGGGCGCTCAGGTGCGCAAGCTGGAACGTGAGCTGAAAAAAACGCAGGCCGAGCGCGACAAAGACAAGGACGAGGTCTTGGCCTTGTTGGATCAAGCGAGCTGATCATTGCTGCATTCTATTTTGAAGCGCTGGCTGTCTTGTCCAGTTGAGGGGGCGCTGCCCCCTCTTGCTTTTCAAGCAATTCACCTCTGGGATATTTTGAGACAGAAGAAGCGTGGGACCTAAAGATGGATGTTCGGGTAAAAGTTTGCGGGTTGAGCACCGCGGCTGATGTCGAAGCGGTGGCTGCGGCCGGTGCAGCCTATGCCGGATTTGTGTTCTTTCCCAAATCGCCGCGCAATGTGAGCGTTGAACAGGCCCGCGAGCTGGCGGTTCTTGCGCCGATTGGCTTGGCCAAGGTGGCTTTGGTCGTGAATGCAGATAACGAATTTCTAGATGAAATCACCAATAAGGTGGCGGTGGACATCCTACAGCTTCACGGAAGCGAAAGCCCTGAGCGGGTTGCCGAGGTGCGGGCGCGGTACGGGCTGCCCGTAATGAAAGCTGTTGGTGTGGCAACGGCGGAAGACCTACCGCAGTTGGGCGCATATGAGCAGGTTTGCGATCAGATCCTGGTGGATGCCAAAGCTCCCAAAGGGGCGGATTTGCCAGGTGGAAATGGCTTGGCCTTTGATTGGAAGCTGATTGCCGGCCGGCGTTGGGCGCGGCCATGGATGCTGGCGGGCGGGCTGACACCTGAGAACGTTGCGCGCGCGGTCGAACTGACCGGGGCGGCGCAGGTGGATGTGTCATCCGGGGTGGAGCGCGCACCGGGCCACAAGGATGCTGGACTGATCCACAGCTTTGTTGCGGCTGCCCAAGGGGCGCAAGAAATTCCCAAACTTTAAGAAAAAGCCGCGAAGATCTTTCGCGGCTTTGGTTTCAAAGCAAAGCCAAAACGTTTTGTGGCGGCCGGCCGATTGCGGCTTTGCCCTTGGCAAACAGTATCGGCCGTTCGATCAGTTTGGGCTGATTGGCCATGGCTTGCAGCAAGGCGCTGTCTTCGCTGGTTTTGGAAAGACCCATCTCCGCAAAAGAAGCTTCCTTTGGGCGCATCATGTCAATCGCTGCGCAGCCCAATGCGTTTTGGGCCTCCTTCAGCTCTGCCAAGGATGGGGCGTCTTCAAGGTATTTGCGGATTTTAGGATGCACACCGTTCGATTCGAGCAAAGCGAGTGTTTCGCGTGATTTGGAGCAGCGGGGATTGTGCCATAGAATCATGTCCAATCCCCCCGCCCTGTTCCGACGGCTTCGGTCACATTGGCAAAGCCATCGCGTGCCAGCAAGTCATCAAGCCCGCGCGCGATTTCTGCGCCGAGGCTGAGGCCGCCGTAAACCAGCGCGGTATAGAGTTGTACTGCCGAAGCGCCGGCCCGGATTTTTTGATAGGCCTGCTCGGCCGAACCAACGCCACCCACTCCGATCAGGGGAAGGTTTCCGCCGGTCAGTTCCGAAAGCCGCGCCAGAATGCGGGTGGATTTTTCAAACAACGGCTGACCGGACAGTCCGCCTGCTTCACCCTTGTGAGACGATTGCAGCCCGTCGCGGGACAAGGTTGTGTTGGTTGCGATGACACCAGCCACACCCGAGGCGAGGGCGACTTCGGCCACATCCTTTAGGCCCTGTTCATCCAGATCGGGCGCAATTTTCAAAAACACAGGGATCGGTGTATCCAACCCGAGGCGGGCTTGCATGACACCCGCCAATAGGGCTGCGAGAGCGTCTTTACCTTGCAAATCACGCAGTTTTTCGGTGTTGGGAGAGCTGACATTGACGGTTGCGAAATCAAGATGCGCGCCGCAATGGCTGAGCACTTTGGCAAAATCATCCGCGCGATCGGTGCTGTCTTTGTTGGCCCCGAGGTTAAGGCCCAGAACCATATTGGTCGGACGTTTCGCCAAACGGTTTGCCGCTGCTTCCATGCCCTGATTGTTGAACCCGAACCGGTTGATAGCGGCCTTGTCCTCGGTCAAGCGGAACAAGCGTGGTTTGGGGTTTCCGGGCTGAGCGCGCGGGGTGACAGCGCCGACTTCGACAAAGCCGAATCCTGCGCGGCTGAGCGGCTCCAGCGCTTCTGCGTTTTTGTCAAATCCGGCTGCGATGCCAACGGGGTTGGACAAGGCCATACCGGCGACGTTGCAGCGCAACCGCTCGGATGTGACCAAACCGGGCAGGGGGGCAAGACCGGCATTCAGGGCCTTCAGCGCCGCGCCGTGAGAGGTTTCCGGGTCAAGGCAGCGGAGCAAGGCCATGCCGAGGGATTCGAGCGCTTTCATACCATGTCCTTCGGGAAAATATGTCCATCTACGCCAAGCGGCAAATCCTGTACCCAAGCGATGTCTGCCAAGCGCAGAGGCGCGTAGAGATGTGGAAATTCAGCCCCCCCGCGGGAGATCTCCCACTTCAGAGCATCGCCAAGCGGTTCTGCCTTGAGAGCGGCCAGTGTCAGGCCGGTTTCATGTGTGAAATGCTTGGCCGCGGTTTCGCGGGCCTGCGCGGCGGTTGAAAAATGCACAAAGCCATCAGAGACATCGATCGGCGCGCCAGCGGTTTCACCTTTGGCCTGCAAGTCGGCCCATTCCGGGGCCCGGAGGATTTTATAGATCAGCATGATGCCGGTTTGGGGCAGCCGGAAGGCAGGGTCAAGAGGGCAGGCAAACCCGCGACATCAAACCGACAAACCCGCGACATCAAACCGATTCATTGCGTAGCTATTGAGCGGTGGACTGCTGTGCCCTTAGGGAGGCTTTGACAAGCCGTGCGCCGAGGTGCAGCATACTGCGATAACAAAAAACCGACACAGGGGTAAAACAATGTCCGCTCGTCTTTTCACAACCGCTGCAGCGCTTGCTTTGTGCGCAGGGGCCGCCAGCGCCGATTATTCGCTGACCATTTTGCACACCAATGATTTCCACGCCCGTTTTGAGCCGATCAGCAAGTATGATTCGGGGTGCTCGGCGGATAGCAATGCAGAAGGCAAATGCTTTGGCGGGTCTGCGCGTATGCAAACCGCAATCACAGACGCCAAGGCGCGTTCGAACAACCACATTCTGGTGGATGGTGGTGACCAGTTCCAAGGGACGTTGTTCTATACATATTACAAAGGCAAGCTTGCTGCCGAAATGATGAACCAGATGGGTTACGACGCGATGACCGTGGGCAACCACGAATTCGACGATGGCCCTGAAGTGCTGCGCGGCTTTATCGATGCGGTCAAATTCCCGGTTTTGATGTCGAATGCCGACTTCTCGGGTGAGGCGTTGCTGGCAGACACGCTGTTGAAATCCACTGTGATTGAACGCGGCGGCGAAAAGCTGGGTCTGATTGGTCTGACACCGCATGACACGGACGAGCTGGCGAGCCCCGGCCCAAACATCACCTTCACCGATCCGTCTGAAGCGGTACAAGGCGAAGTCGACAAACTGACCGAGATGGGCGTGAACAAGATTATCGTTCTATCGCACTCTGGTTACGGCGTGGACCAAGCGGTTGCCGCCAACACCACTGGCGTTGACGTAATTGTTGGTGGCCATTCTAACACCTACCTGTCGAATACAGCCGAGAATGCCAAGGGTGCCTATCCTACAATGGTTGGGGACACCGCGATTGTGCAGGCCTATGCCTATGGCAAGTTCTTGGGCGAATTGAACGTCACGTTTAACGATGACGGCGTGATCACGGAAGCGGCTGGCGAACCGATCTTGCTGGATGCGGCTGTTGCCGAAGAAGCAGGTACGGTTGCGCGTATCGCAGAAGCAGCCGCGCCGTTGGAAGAGATCCGCAACAAGGTTGTGGCCGAAACAGCCGAGGCGATTGATGGCGAGCGTGGATCCTGCCGCGCTGCGGAATGCGCTATGGGGAACATCATTGCGGACGCGATGCTGGATCGGGTGAAAGATCAAGGCGTTTCGATTGCGATCCAAAACGGCGGCGGTATTCGTGCCTCTATTGACGCTGGCGAAGTGACCATGGGCGAAGTGCTGACCGTGCTGCCGTTCCAAAACACTTTGTCGACCTTCCAGGTGTCGGGTGAAACCATTTTGGCAGCGCTTGAAAACGCAGTTAGCCAACACGAAGAGGGCGCGGGCCGCTTTGTTCAGGTGGCGGGAATGAAATACGCTTTTGATGTTTCAAAACCTGCGGGCGAGCGTATTTCCGATGTTATGGTCATGGAAGGTGATGCCTTTGGGCCAATCGACCCTGCCAAGACATATGGCGTTGTGTCCAACAACTATGTGCGTAACGGCGGTGACGGGTTCAAAATGTTCCGCGATGCACAGAACGCCTATGACTTTGGCCCTGATCTGGCGGACGTGACTGCTGAGTATATGGCGAAGATGGGTCCAGTCACACCAATGCTGGATGGACGTATCACGGCCAAATAAGGTAAGCCTTAGGCTGGTTTTCAAAGGGGCGAAAGCGCAGGCTTTTGCCCCTTTTTCTGTGTTTTTGAATCCGGTTGGCTATGGGCAACGGCCCCGTGAAAACCTAGGCCCGTCGAACGGCGCTCGCTCTTGCGAGCATCGCCCCGCCCACCGTCCCATCGGTCACATGTTCAGCCGTCCGTGAACTGCATTTTGGCAAGCTGTGCGTAAAGCCCGCCTTGAGCCACCAGATCGTCGTGAGTGCCCATCGCCGCGATACGGCCATGATCCATGACAACAATGCGGTCAGCCTTTTTCACCGTAGCCAAGCGGTGGGCAACAATCACGGTTGTGCGGTTTTGCGACAAGGTATCGACTGCGGATTGAACCGCGCGTTCACTGGCTGCATCCAGCGCCGATGTTGCCTCGTCCAAGAGCAGGACCGGGGCGTCGCGCAAGATCGCGCGGGCAATCGCCACACGTTGCTTTTGACCGCCTGAGAGCATCACTCCGCGTTCGCCGAGCCATGTGTCATATCCGTCAGTCAGATCAGAGAGGAAGTCATGGGCGGCGGCAGCCTTAGCGGCGGCTTCGACTTCGGCGTCTGATGCGTCTGGGCGTCCAAACCGGATGTTCTCGCGCGCGGAGGTGGCAAAAATCATCGGCTCTTGCGGGACAAGTGCGATGTGACTGCGGAAATCAGCGCGGGCCATATCGGTCAATGGGATGCCATCCAGTGTCACGCAGCCCGACAAGGGGTCATAAAAGCGCTGGATCATTTGAACGATTGTTGTTTTGCCAGCACCAGACGGGCCAACAAGCGCAACCGTTTCCCCTGGCGCGATGGTCAGGGACACATTGGACAAGGTCGAGACATCGGGACGTGACGGATATGAGAACTCAACATTGTCAAAAACGATCTCGCCTCTGACGGGGCTGCTAAGGGTCTTGGGTATGGCAGGGTCTTGGACGGTGTCTTCGGCTTGCAGCAATTCAACCAATCGCTCTGTTGCACCAGCGGCGCGTTGCAATTCGCCGAACACTTCGGACAAAGAGCCGACGGCACCCGCGACGAGGACTGACAAGATCACAAACTGGACCAACGTCCCAGCGGTCATGCCGCCCGCGCGCACATCCCACGCCCCGATCCAAAGCACGCCGACAACGCCGGTAAAAACCAAAAAGATAACAATCGCAGTCATAACGGACCGTGTCCAAATCCGGCTTTGAGCCGAAGCAAAGCTTTTCTCGGTCATGTCAGAAAAGAGGGCGCGTGAACGGGTTTCATGTGTGTAGGCCTGGACTGTTTGCACCGCGCTGAGGGCTTCGGATGCATTGCCCGAACTTTCTGCGATCCAGTCTTGGTTTTCGCGGCTCAGTTTGCGCAGCCTGCGCCCCAATACCATGATGGGTACGACCACTAATGGCACAATCAGCAAAACGAGGCCGGTCAACTTGGGCGACGTGATGAGCATCAAACCCATGCCGCCAATGAACATCAAAACATTGCGCAATGCGACAGATACCGATGATCCGATGACCGATAGAATAAGCGTTGTGTCGGTGGTGATGCGGCTGAGCACTTCGCCGGTCATGGTTTTTTCGAAGAACGACGGCGACAGGCCGATCACCTTGTCAAACACTGCCTTGCGAATATCGGCGACCACGCGTTCGCCAAACCGCGTCACCAGCGCATAACGCAGCGCAGTGCCAACGGCCAAGGCGGCGGCGATGGCCAAAGCTGCGCCAAAATACTGGTCAAGCAATGCGCCATCTTCGACGCTAAAATTGTCGACCACCCGGCGGACGGCCAATGGCAGGAGTAGCGATAGCGTAGCGGTGGTCATCAATGCCAAGAGGGCGGCGATCATTTGGCCGCGATAGGGGCGCATATAGGGCCACAGAGCGCGGAGCGATCCAAGGCTTTTGGATTTCTCGCGATCTGCTTCGGCAGAGGTCATAGAGGTGCCGCGGGCCATTGTGCTTCCTTTATCTTAGCGTCTTGCGGTTTTGCCATGTGTGCAGCGCGGGTCAAGCGTTCAGTTGACGCGGGCACCGACATTCCAGCAATATTATGTTCCGAGAACACGCCTTAGGTCCGGTTTTCTCTAGCATAGCTTTGGGTCATAGGCCTTCTCTTTCGTCTTGCCTGCGCAACTGGCAACCAAGCCGATGGGGGCAAAAACAAGGGGCCAAGCCTTGACAACATGGGGGCTGTTCCTCCCAATGCGGGGAACGTGTACGGGAAAGATTCCCCAGATCGCATCAGTTTTTAACCGTAGGGGAGGTCGATCACGTGACCGCAATTATTTCACGAAACGTTGTCGTGACGGGTTTTGTCAAATCCCTGTCGATTTGCGCGATCGTCTTGCTTGCGGCTTGCGCACGTGATCCGGACTTGATCGGTATCGACAACCCGGAGATCCCGGTTGCCTCGGTTGCGACGGCGACCAAACATAAAATCTTTTTGGCGTCGACGCGGCAACCAACGGAGACCGCAGGCGTTTTCTTTTCTGAAGATCGCGCACCAAGTTTAGGCTTGGCATCGGTCCAAGTGTCTATTCCTCCGACTCATATTGTCGGAGAATTGAACCGTCCCAAGGTTTTGCCACCAGATCCAAGAACCGAATATGCCGTTGTAGATCCGGTTCGTTTCGACAGCAATGGGGCCTTTGTCGCGGCCGTGAATGCCGAATTGGCCAAGCGGCCAAGAGGCGAGAGAGATATTTTATTCTTTGTGCACGGGTATAATAATACCACCAGTGATGCCGTCCTGCGTCTTGCGCAATTCGTTCAGGACAGTGACTTTCAAGGGGTGCCGGTGCTGTTTGACTGGGCGTCGGCAGCCAATGTGACGCGCTACGTTTATGACATGAACAGTGCCCTGATTGCGCGTCCCCAAGCCATTGAAATCGGTAAAATACTGGATCAAACAATTGCCGAAGGATACGATGTCTTCGCGCATTCTATGGGCAGTCTTTTGGTCATGGAAGGCATGGTAGATCTGGCGCAACGCGGCGAACTGGACGATGCAAGCAGGTTACGCAATGTCATTTTAGCGTCACCTGATATCGATATGGATTTGTTCCGATCGCAGATTGCTGCATTGGATGCGATCAAGGATCGTCTGTATGTCCTGATGTCCGAAGACGATAAAGCGCTCAGTTTTTCGCGCCGGGTTGCGGGCGGTGTTCCGCGGGTAGGGGCCTCTAATGCGGAAGAGCTGGCCGAATTGGGCGTGTTTGCCATTGACCTGACGGATGTCGATGATTCGTCTTCCGGCACGCACTCCAAGTTTGCGGGTTCACCTGAAGTCGTCGAACTTTTGGGGACGGCTTTGAACAACAGTTCGAACTTTTCTGCGCGCTCACGCGGAATCCATTTAAGTGACATGCTGAGCGGTATTCCGATTACTGTGGCATTTTAACAAAGGCTCTGCGGCGGCGTCGTTCCGATGATCGCCGTTGCCAATAGGGGCTTCCCAAAATTTGGTAAGCGTCCCGGCGCGCAGAGGGCACGACGGACAGGTATCATAAAACGAAAGAGGAAGTTGGAGCGGGTAGCGGGAATCGAACCCGCGCCTTAAGCTTGGAAGGCTCTTATGATACCATTTCACCATACCCGCAGCGAAGACGGATGTAAGACAGCGCTGCGGTAAGGTCAACAGTCAACCTGCGTGAATTTGTTTTATCAGGTCGGGTCCGTTGGCACGGTTGGAATTTACCTTTGTTGAAACGCGGTGACAGTGCAAAATGTCATCGTTTGATGGCTGCATCAAAGTTGCTGCGCCAAAGCCCTCTTCACCGAGCCATTTCCCCCATGTCTCCGGCTCCAAGATAACTGGCATTCGGTGGTGGATTTTTTGCATCCAGGCATTGGCACCAACGGTCACCATGGCGCAGGTTCGCATCTGATCTGATCCTGTCCCCCAGTTCTGCCAAACACCCGCAAAAACCATAGGCTGCCCGTCCGTGCGGGTGATGTACCAAGGCAGACGGTTGCCGTCTGGATCTTTGGTCCATTCATAAAAGCCGGTGCAGGGAATCAAACAGCGTCTGGACCGGCACGCCTCCCGAAAGGCGGGTTTTTCCGCGATGGTTTCCGCCCGGGCATTGATCAGCAACGGCCCACCGTTTGGTTTGTCATACCACTGCGGAATAAACCCCCAGCGCATGGGGCGAAGCAAACGGCGCTCCCCGGATTGCACCACATGGATCTGCGTGGTCGGACAGGTGTTGAAATTCGGCACATCGGGCAGGTCATTGGCCGGTGCGGCGTTAAACAAGTGCGCCATCGCCTCATGAGGCAGGGTTATGGCAAAACGGCCGCACATGCCGTCACCGACGGGCCAAAAGTGAAGAATATAGCATCATACCCCAGCCGCACAGCAGCGTTTCGACCGGTGTCCAAGCCATACCAAAGCTAAGCGCATCCATCCGGTTGGCTTTGGCAATCTGGGCAAGGCTACGCTGGCCGTTGATGCCAGCAATTAGCGGGGCGGCGGTTTTGGGCAGCCGCGCTTGGACTTTCACGCCATCGGCACCAATTGGCAGGGGTTTTCCGGCGGCGACGGCCTTGGCCAAAGCGGCAGGTTGCACGCCTCGCAAATGCGGGATCAAGGCGCGATTGCTGCCTTTGGCGATTTTGCGGTCCGCGCCTTTGGGCAGGGCATAGCCGACATGAAGCCTGATTGTGCCGGTCAGCTTTTCTGCCACGGACATGGCTGCAGCATCCGTCATATCCGCCGGGCGCGGGGTGATGCGATTCAGATCATAAAGGGCGGGCGTGCAAAAGCTTTGAAGTTGCCAATCGGTTTGATCTAGCACGTCCAGCAAATCCGGCACGTCATAGGCTCGGTCTTGTCCATGAAGCAAAAGGTCATAAAAACCGGCGTCGCTGGTTTGATGATCCGTGAGGTTGGGGTTGTTTTTGAACGGATGACCTTGGGGCAATGCGTCTACAATTTTTCGCGCCGTTGCCAAGCGCTCTTTGGGGGGTAGCCCTTCTAGCAAGGTGCCAAAACCTTCTTGCAACGGATAAACGCCTGAGCGGCCATAGGGGGCATAGACCATAAACCCAAAGCCGCCGCCGGGGGCCAGCGCAGCGCGCAAGGCCGCAAAACCGGCGCTGGGGTCGGGCAGGTGGTGCAGCACGCCGCAGCTGTCGATATAGTCAAATTCGCCGTAGTCTGGCGCATCCAGCAGGCTTCCGGTTTCAAATCGGATTCCGGTCAATCCGCGCGCCCGAGCCCGTGCTTCCGCCACTGCGCGGGATGCTGTTGATAAATCGACATAGGTTATTTCATAGGGCGCACCAGCGGATGTGAGGATTTGCGCCAGTTGGATCAGCCCGTCGCCGGTGCCGCCGCCTGCAACCAGCACCCGCAAGGGCTGAGACCAGTCGCGCTGACCGCCAAACAAGAAGTGATCCAGTTCCAATGGATTGGACGGCGATCCGGTGATCAACCGCTTGGCCTCATCCTTGGGATCGCGTTCGGGATAGGGGTAGGCTTCGTATTGCTCTTTGACCGAGACCATGGGGCTTCTCTGCTCTTGTGACTTGGGCCACAATCGCCCAGTCTGCGGGGATGACGCAAGCGAATACCCCTTTGATCTGCATTCCCTATTTCTCAGGCTCTGGCCACACCGCACGTTTGGCAGCGCACATCGGGTCTGGCGCGGGGAGCGCGCGGTTGATCGACGTCGCTGCGATAACTGACGCGGATTGGGCCGCGTTGGATGCGGCGACGCTGATTGTTTTTGGCGCACCGACCTATATGGGCTCAACCGCAGCGCAATTCGACGTTTTTCTGGAAGAAGCGTCATCGCGTTGGCAAGACATGGTATGGGCCGACAAAATGGCCGCTGGATTTACTGTCGCCACGCATCCGTCCGGAGATAAACTGTCGGCCTTGATGCGGATGTCGGTTTACGCGGCTCAGATGGGGATGATCTGGGTGGGGCAAACCAGTATCGGCGCGCCGGTCTTTCCCAAAGCCGAGGGACTGAATACCGATGGCAGTTGGCTGGGCCTGATGGCAACATCATCGCGAGACAAATCAGAGCTTATCACGCCGCAGGATGCGCTGACGGCCAACAGTTTCGGGACCCGTCTGGCCGGTGCTGCACAGCGCTGGTCCGTGGGGGCGGATTAACCGCGTTTGCGGGAAATCTCGATCCGGGCTTCTAGCATCGACATGTCTGCAATCAAACGCTTGCGTTCGGTTCTATCCCCGGTTTCCAGCAATTCGCCGCGCAGGCGCGATAATTCACGACTGAGCGATACAAATTCAGGCACGGCACCATTGTCCTTGAGAATCCGGTTCATCACGGCGTTTGCAGGATCATCGCATTGCGGCAACGGTTGGCCCGTGCCGGTGAGATTGTCGAAATCACCCTCGGCCTCGGCCTTGGCAATCCGCGCATTTATTAGATCAATCAAGGGATGGTCCATGGGCGGCATAGTGCCATGTGAGCTGCGTCTTGTCACCTGCGCCATGAAAACGCAGCGTCATAGTCATCATGCCCCAACGTCCAGAACACTTGCGCGGTGCCTATATTATTTTAACAATGCAACAAGCGAGTTTAGGGGAGGTGGGCGATCATGACTTATGCAGGCGTGGACGACAGAAATACTATGGAACAGCAAATGCCTTGGGCGGATCGGGATATTCCGGTCAGTCTGTTCGGGCAGCTTTGCCGGACGGCTGACAAGTTTCCCGATCGTCCGGCCGCGAGTTATCAGTTGCTGTCCGGCCCGTCTGACAAGGCAGAAACCGTCAGCTGGTCGCATCTGCGGGATAGGGTTGCTCAAACCGCCAATATGCTGCGCAAGCTGGGCATAGGCGAAACGGATGTGGTGGCCTTTGTGCTGCCCAATTGCACCGAAACACTCTATGCGATGCTTGGCGGCGCTGTGGCCGGGATCGTTAACCCCATCAACCCCTTGCTGGAACCGGAGCAGATCGCTTCGATCCTGCGCGAAGTCGACGCCAAAGTTGTGGTGACACTCAAGGCCTTCCCAAAGGCGGATATTGCGCAAAAGGTTGCTGAGGCTGTGCGCCATGCTCCGCATGTGCATACGGTGGTCGAGATCGATTTGAACCGGTATCTGACACCTCCCAAGTCGTGGATTGTACCGCTGATCCGCCCCAAAAACGACGGCAATACCCATGTCGACGTGTTGAACTTTACCAAGGAAGTCGCCAAGCAAAACACCACTTTGGATTTCGAAGACAGCACAGAGGACCGGATCGCAGCCTTTTTCCACACTGGCGGCACCACCGGGATGCCAAAAGTGGCGCAGCATTTGTATTCGGGTATGCACTACAACGGCTGGTTGGGCGCGACGCTGCTGTTCGATGAAAAAGACAACATCATGTGTCCGCTGCCGCTGTTCCATGTCTTTGCGGTGCATGTCATCATGATGGCAGCGATCCATTCGGGCGCGCATGTGGTGTTCCCAACCCCCCAAGGGTATCGCGGCGAAGGCGTGTTCGACAATTTTTGGAAGTTGTGCGAGCGTTGGAAGATCAGCTTTATCATCACTGTGCCAACAGCTGTGTCTGCTTTGATGCAGCGCCCCGTGGATGCCGATATTTCATCGGTTAAAACAGCCTTTTCAGGGTCGGCCCCGATGCCGATGGAACTGTTTAAACGGTTCGAAGACACATGCGGTGTTAGAATTTGCGAAGGCTATGGACTGACCGAAGCCACCTGCCTTGTATCGGTCAACCCGCCGGACGGGCTGAAAAAAATCGGCTCGGTCGGAATCCCCCTGCCATATAACAAGGTGAAAATCCTCAAGACGGTGAATGGCGAACCGGTGGAATGCGCGGCCGATGAGATCGGAGAAATCTGCGTGTCCAATCCGGGGGTTTATGCCGGATCAACCTATACCGAAGTCGATAAGAACAAAGACCTTTTCCACTATGGGACATTCTTGCGCACAGGCGATCTGGGCCGTTTGGACGAAGACGATTATCTGTGGATCACAGGCCGCGCCAAGGACTTGATTATCCGCGGCGGACACAACATCGATCCGGCCGAGATCGAAGAGGCGATGCTGTCTCATCCGGCCGTGGCTTTTGCCGGTGCGATTGGTCAACCTGATGCCCATGCGGGTGAATTGCCCTGCGTCTTTGTCGAACTGGTTGACGGCGGCGAGGCGAGCGAAGCCGAACTGATGGAACATGCCAAAAAGCATGTGCACGAAAGGGCCGCACGCCCCAAGCATCTGACGATTCTTGATGAATTGCCCAAAACTGCAGTTGGCAAGATTTTCAAACCGGACTTGCGCAAACATGCGATTACCCGAATCTACAATGCGGCGCTTGAGGCGGCGGATTGCCCTGCCCGCGTTGTGTCGGTTCAAGATGACAAAAAGCGCGGGCTTGTGGCGCAATTAGAGGCGAATTGCGCGGATGAGGCCGCAGTCAGCAAGGTGCTCGGGGCCTTTGTCCGGCCTTGGGAATGGGCTGCCTGATAGGCAGGCCCGCCTGCTACAGGTGCCGTACGATCGGGTCGATCGGCGAGGAGGAGAGCGCCAAGGCTTGCTCCATCGCGCGGGCGACTTGTAACAACCGGCCTTCCCCGCGGGGGCGGCCAATCAACTGTATGCCAACCGGCAGCCCTTGGTCCGTGAACCCAACCGGAAGCGACAGCGCGGGCAGACCGCAAACCGTGGCCAGCATCGAAAACCGCAACCAGTCCAGATAATCTTCGCACGGCACACCATTCACATCGGGCGGATATTCAATTTCAGCGCGGAGCGGGGCGATACCGTTCACCGGACAGGCCAAGACTTCAAATCGGGTCAGGAATTGACGCATGCTGTCATAGAGCCGCGAACGGCGCCCCATGGCCTCGGCCACCTGATCCATTTCCAGCGCCCGACCCTCTGCAATGTTCTGCTGCAAAGTGGGCTTATAGTGCTGGGTGATCCGCTTTGGCGTGTTTCGCGCACCGGTCCAAAACCCAAAGGCCCGCAGGGTGCGGAAACAGGCTTCAAAGGTCGGCACGTCCGGCGATTCTTCGACAACATCAAAGGACGGCGTCGAAATTTTCGACAAGGCACTGCCGAGAATGCCGGTAATTTCGGCGGTGACGGGGGCAAGGCCACCCAAATCCGGGGAAAAGGCCACGCGGATGTCACCGGCGTCCATTCGGCAGGTATGCAAATAGGTTTGATCCGGCGCGGGATAAGAGAGTGGCCAAGTCGGATCAAACCCCGACATGGCATCAAGCATCAAGGCGCAGTCTTCGACAGTGCGCGCCATCGGGCCTTCGACCGGCATAGGGTCAAACCCCTGCGCCGATGGCCCGCCGCCTGCTACGCCGGGCGAGGGCCGTAAACCGACGATGCCGCAAAAACTGGCTGGGGTGCGTAGGCTGCCACCCAGATCGGAGCCTTGGCTGAGCCAGACTTCACCGGTTGCCAGTCCTGCCGCCGCTCCGCCAGAAGACCCGCCGGCGTTCATCCGCGTATCCCATGGGTTTCGGGTCCTGCCAAAAACACTGTTAAAGGTGTTGGCACCTGCGCCCATTTCCGGGGTGTTGGTTTTGCCCATAACCACCGCGCCGCGCTGTTCCAGCCGCGTGACAATCGGGTCGGATACGGTGGGAACAAAGTCGGACAGACCTTGAGTGCCATAAGTGGTGCGCACATCTGCGACCGGCGTTAAGTCCTTGATCCCGATCGGAAGGCCTGCCAACAGACTGACTGGGCTGGCCTGTGCTGCCGCAGCCATGGCGCGATCTTGGCAAACGGTGACCATGGCATTGATGCCGGGGGATGTTTGGTCGATCCGCTTTGCGCTTGCCTGCACCAACTCGGCTGGGGAAACGTCCTTGCGCTGCAACATACCGACAATGTCGCAGGCGCTTAACCCACAAAGATCCGGGCCAGAAAAAACCGGCTTAGCCTTCATCCGTACCTGCGCAGAAAATGTCATACAGCAGGGCAATCACGCGGCTCGTGTCTTCGTTGGCAAGACTATAGTAAATCGTCTTGCCATCGCGGCGGGTTGCCACCAAACCTTCTTCGCGCAGGCGGGCCAGCATTTGACTGACCGCCGCCTGACGGATCTCCAGAAGCGATTCTAACTCGCCAACTGACTTTTCGCCGGATCCCAAATGGCACAGGATCATCAATCGCCCTTCATGCGCCAAGGTCTTTAGAAACACCGCAGCGTGGCGTGCGTTGTTGGCCATTTCCTCGGGCGGGGCAGGTGGCTTGGGCATTTGGTTCACTGTTCAAAATTCCACTGTCTGTTTGCGCAGACAATACCAGTGCTGTCTGGAAAATGCGAGATTGCGTTTTTATTTACATTTCAATCGCTTGGGTGAACCGAGGGGGCACCCCCCTCAAAGAGATTCCCATTCGCATAGTCGCAAGGCGCATCTTGCATTTGCAAGTGTAGCCCATTGCCGGTGTAGGGGTGGGCGCGGGCCAGGGCTTCGTCGACCTCAATTCCCAAACCGGGTTCTTGGGGCGCTGTGACAAAACCGTCTTCGACACGAAGGGTACTTTTGATCAGGGCGTCATGGAACGGGGTTTCGATGGTTTCAGCCATCAACAGGTTGGGTATCGCAACCCCGAGTTGGATATTGGCAGCCCATTCCACAGGCCCGGCATAAAGATGCGGTGCGACCTCGGCGTTAAAGCTTTCGGCAAGCGACGCAATTTTGCGGGACTCCCAAATGCCGCCTGCGCGGCCAAGCGCTGGCTGCAAGATTTTGGCTCCACCTGTGCGCAAAAGCGCTGAAAATTCACTACGGGTGCTGAGACGTTCACCCGTGGCAATTGGAATGCGAACGGCCCGTGCAACCTGTTCATATTCCAGCAGATTATCCGGCGGAACCGGCTCTTCGAACCACAGGGGGTTATAGGGCTCAATGGCTTGCCCCAACCGGATTGCGCCTGAGGTGTTGAATTGCCCATGGGTGCCGAACAGCAGGTCAGCCTTGTCGCCAACAGCGTCGCGGATGGCTTTGCAAAAGGCAACAGACTGGCTGATGTCAGACATCGCGGGCTGATGGCCGCCGCGCATTGTATAAGGGCCAGCAGGGTCGAATTTGACGGCCGTATAGCCACGTGACACGCAGTCAAGCGCCGCCTCTGCTGCCATATCGGCGTTGCCCCAGAACTCGGGCAAGGGGTGTTCAGCCATCGGATACAGATAGGTGTAGGCCCGCACCCGTTCATTCATCATGCCGCCCAGCAGCGCCCAGACGGGACGGCCACGAGCCTTGCCCAAAATGTCCCAACACGCAATTTCAAGACCTGAAAATGCACCCATAACCGTCAAATCAGGGCGTTGAGTAAAGCCCGAGCTATAGGTGCGGCGGAACATGCGTTCGATATTCTCTGGGTTTTCGCCGTCGAAATACCGCTCAAACACGTCCGAAATCACGGCGCGCATCGCTTCGGGCCCGATGGAGGAAGCATAGCATTCGCCCCAACCGGTGATCCCGTCATCAGTTGTGAGTTTCACCAATATCCAATAGCGACCGCCCCAGCCGGGGGCAGGCGGTGCAGTGACGATTATGTCAAGATCACGTAGTTTCATTGTGGTGCATCCCGGCAGGCAAGTGATTAAAATAAAATGACGTTTCGACGCGCACCACCGGTTTTCGTATCGGCAATCGCTTCGTTGATTTGTTCAAGTGTCCAGCGGCCAGAGACCAGTTCATCCAGCTTTAAACGCCCTTGCTGGTACAGGTCCGCCATCCATGGGATATCGCGTGAAATAACGACGTCGCCCATTTTTGACCCGATCATATGCTGGCCCATAAAGGCTGGGACGACGGGTTCATATTGCGCCATTGCGCCAGTATGGGGCATGCCGACCATAACCATGCGCCCGCCATAACCCAGATAGCGCATCGCACTGTCATAGGCGGGGATTGCGCCAACGGTCACAGCCACCAGATCGGCCCCGCGCCCCAGCGCTTTGAATGCATCGCGCCAAGGGGCTTTGCCGTTGGCCAAAACACCATGCGTTGCGCCGAACTCTTTGGCGATTTCCAGCTTTTCTTCGCTCATGTCGACGGCGACAATGCGCCGTGCCCCAGCAATTTTTGCGCCTTGGATTGCGTTCAGACCAACGCCGCCAGCGCCAATGACAACCACGTCTTCGCCTGCCCGCAGGCGGCCTGCATTGATGACGGCACCAATTCCGGTGATCACGCCGCAGGCCATCAGCGCCACGGATTCGGCAGGCATGCTGTCTGGTAACGCGACGACCTGCGTTTGATCGACGACGACTTTTTCCGCAAAGGCCCCGCAATTCATCGCCTGAACGACTTCGGTGCCATCCGCGCGGGTGATCGGGGAACCGGCAGAAGGGGTTTCGCAAATCGTCGGCTTGCCGGTGGCGCAATTTGCGCAGGTGCCGCAGGCGCGGATCAAGGTGACAACCACGCGGTCCCCGTGTTTGAGATTTTTGACACCAGCCCCAAGGCCTGTGACGCGGCCCGCCGCCTCATGGCCGTAAACAGCAGGTAGATCGCCGCCCCAGCCTCCATCGGCGAATGAAATGTCGGAATGGCAAATAGCAACGGCTTCCAGCGTGACCTCAACTTCGCCGTCTTGGGGCGCGCGCAAATGCAGCTCTTCAATCTGCAGAGGGGCACCAAATTCGGTGCATACGGCGGCTTTGATCTTGGTCATATGTCTCTCCTGTTAGGGGTAACCTGTTCGGCCCGCCATCAAGGAGCAAGCGTAAAAACGTCGATATGTGTCGTTTATGACTTTTGACGTCGGGACGCAGGCATCAAAAACATCGCGAGAGCGAAGAGCGTCAACCCCAAAGACAAGACAAAGGGTGCACCGGGAAAGTAGTAACTGGTGTCCGTGGCTGCGAAATATGCAAATATTCCGCCCATAAGCAGCGGTGCGATCGCCATGGCCACAGCTGTGATCGAGCCAAGTATGCCTTGCAATTCACCTTGGCGTTCTGGCCCCAATTTGGTTGACATCATCCCTTGCACCGCGGGCGAAAAGATCGCGCCCAATGCGGCAAGTGGCGTCAGGATCAAGACGACTGTGCCTGAGGTGACCACGGACAGCGCGCCAAACCCGATTGCGGAAAATACCAGCCCTAGAAAAGCCGTACCGCGATTGCCGAAACGGGCAAGAATGCTGCGGATCAATACGCCTTGCACCAAAACCATAGACACTCCGAACAGGGCCAAAGACAGGCCGATCATACCGGCATCCCAATCAAAGCGGGCTTTGGCGAAGTATGCCCAAACAGCGGGATAAACGGTAAAGCTGAATTGATAGCAGAAAAAGCCGATCAGCCCTTTGCCAATTCCCGGCAGTTTAGACAACGTATAAAAGGAGCCAAAGGGGTTGGCGCGGCGCCAGTCAAATTTGCGGCGGATGTCGTCGGTGACGGTTTCGCGCAGCACAAACCAGCCAAAGATCCCGTTGGCTGTGGCCAGCACCGCCGCTGCCCAAAATGGCGCGCGGGTGCCAAATTCGCCCAATGCCCCGCCGATCAGCGGACCGGCGATAAAGCCAACTCCGACGGCGGCCGACACAAGACCAAAACCTTCGGCTTCCTTGCCCGGTTCGGACAGGTCGGCCATTGTGGCCGAGGCTGCGGCATGGGTCGCCGCAGTTATGCCTCCAATAATGCGGCCGACAAGCAGCAACCAGATGGCTCCGGCGAAAGCCATCAACACATAGTCCAGAGCCATGACCGCCAAAGAGACCAACAAAACAGGGCGCCGGCCAAACCGGTCTGACAGACTGCCGAGCAGCGGAGCAAACAAAAACTGCATAACCGCAAAAGCCGCTGTCAAAACCCCGCCCCACAGAGCGGCATCCGCCAAAGAACCGCCGGTGACCTCTTCGATCAGATCGGGCATGACGGGCATGATCAGCCCAACGCCGACAGTGTCGATCATTACGGTTATCAGCACAAAGACGACGGGCAATGGCATCAGGTCAAAGGGCCCTTACGGCGGCGGCGAAATTTCGGGCCTCATCCGGGGCAATGCCCATTTGCCGCTCCATTTCAAAAAGATCCGCGGGCAGGTCGGGATGGGCAGCCCGGCTTAGATCAGCCAGTGGCAGCCCTTTTTCGCGCGCTTCAAGACACAGCGCTTTGGCTGCGGCTTGGGCCTGAGGGCGGGGCATTTTCGCAGCCAGAGCAAAGCTTAGGGCTTCGGCCAAAATTAACCCGCCGGTGTTGTCCAGTGCCCGCTGCATAGCATCGGTATTGGGGTGCATTCCCTCGGCCAAGGTTTTGCCATGTGTCAGGGCTGAAGCGGTGCTCTGTACCAATTGCGGAAAGGTCAGCCATTCCGTGAACCAGGCAGCGCCATCGCGCTGCTGGCGGTGCAACCCAGCGCCCTGCAAGGTTGCGTTCAATCCTTGGACATGGCGTGCCAAAGCAACCAGAGCCGACGGGCCAACCGGATTTTGCTTTTGCGGCATGGTGGAGGATCCGCCCGCGCCGCCCAAAGTGATTTCTGATTGGCCGGATTGGGTGGCAAGGATCAGGTCCTCTCCGAGTTTGCCGAGGGCCATGCTGACGCGTGTCATCCAGTCGGCTTGTTTCAAAATCGGGGTGCGGTCGCTGTGCCAGCTGCGACCCGGATCCCCAAGGCCAAGCTTTTCAGCCAATGCAGCCCGCAGCGCCGCGGGATCCGGCCCGAGTTCGGATGCCGTGCCGGACGCACCAGCCAAAGACACAAGCAAGGTATCACGGCGCAGATCGGGAACGGCTTGCAAGGCGTCCAGCAGCGGCCATCCCCAGCTGGCAACCATCGCACCAAAGCTGGTTGGCGTGGCGTGTTGTCCATAACTGCGCGCGGCCATCGGGGTTTCGGCATGCTGGTCGGCCAGAGCCGCCAAAGCCGCGAGAATGGCGCGCAGGTTGTCTTGCATCTGACCAAGGGCGCGCTTCATCCGCAGCATCAATCCGGTGTCTTGGATGTCTTGCGATGTAGCTCCCCAGTGAAGGTATTGGCCGTGTTCAGGGGCCTGAAGGTTCTTGCGAAAGGAATCGACCAAACCGGGCACTGTGACGCCGTTCTGTCCGCAAGACGCAGCCAGCCCTGCGGGATCGATCTGCAATTCTAAACTGGCCCGCTGTATGGCTTTGGCGCTTTCCATCGGGATCACCCCAGCATCGGCCTGCGCAAGAGCCAGCGATCCATGCACCAGCATCATGGCGCGAATTTCGGCGCTGTCGGAAAACAAACGGCCCGTGTCGCCGGTTGTGAAAAGGGCAGAAAGGTGCAGGCTGTCAAAAGGCGTTGCGGGCATTTGGGCTCCGGTCAGGAAAGGGTGATGGCATCAAGCAGAGCGGCAAGCCGTTCTGGCATCGAAAAAAACGGGGAATGGGAACTGGGCAGGCTGTGGCGATCGGCCTCTGGCAAGGCCTGAGCCATCTCGCGCTGGAATTCTGGCGGGATAGCCTGATCGTCGTCGCAGGTGATATAGCTGCGCGGCACAGCAGCATAATTAGCCCCCAGTTCAGCTGGGGTTTCTTGTGGCAAGATCGGTTGCGGGCAGAGGTTCTGCAGCGCAAAATCCAGCGCATCGGGGCAGTCGTGGTAGAATTTTTCCTCGGCCATTGCGGGATCGAACGCCATTGTGATGCGATCTTCTGCGACGCGAAACGCCTCGGCCAAAGGTTGACGAGGAGCCTTGCGGCGCTGGTCGGCCAGTCCAAGGCCGGGCCAAGGCAGATAGGCGCACAGATAGACCAGACGTTTGAATTGGCTTGGGTCAAGCTCGGCTGCGCGCGAGATTGGAAATCCCGCCATGGAGTGGCCCACAACAATTGTCGGCCCGTCCATCGCGTCCAAAATTGCCTGCGCATAGAGGTCCAGCGTCACGTCTTTGGCTAGTGTCGGGTCATCGCCATGCGAAGGCAGGTCGATTGCCTTCGCGCTGTGCCCCAATGCCTCTAGCGCTGGATTCACGTCGCGCCAGCACCACGCGCCGTGGCAAGATCCATGGATCAGCAGGAATTGCGCCACTTAGGTCACGCCTTGAGCGGCAAAGAACTTGGTCAACGTAGCGGCGTATTCTTCCGGGGCTTCGATGCAAGGCAGGTGGCCCGCACCGCGGATCAGGTGGAACTGTGATCCGGGGATCAAATCCAATGTTTCGCGGACCAAATCGGGCGGCGTTGCGCCATCTTCTGATCCCGCAATTCCCAGTGTTGGCAGGCGCAAACCAGAAGTCGAGGAAATGAAATCGGTGCCTGCGATGGCATCAGCGCATCCTGTCCAGCCGCGTGCAGGGGTGCGCAGATGGAAGTTCTGCCAGCCGTGGAATTCTTCTGTTGCGCGGAATTTGGCAGAGAACCACCGCTCCATTGTCGCGTCAACAGCGGCTTCCAGCCCGCCATCTTCGACGGTTTTGATCCGGTCGGCCCACATATCGCGGGTGCCGATTTTTGCGCCTGTGTTGGACAACACCAAGGCCCGAACCAGATCAAGCCGCTTGGCCGCTAACCCCTGCGCAATCAGACCGCCAATGGACAGCCCGACAAAAATAGCATCTTTGAAACCGGCCAAATCCATCAGCTGTTCAACATCGCGTACCAGGTTGCCCATAGACCACCGGCCACCGGGAACATCAGACAAGCCATGGCCGCGTTTGTCGTACCGCAAGGTGCGCAAACCAGCTGGCAAGAGCGGCATAATCGGATCCCACATCCGCAGATCTGTGCCCAGAGAATTGGCAAACACCACCGGAGTGCCGTCTTCGGGGCCTTCGATTTTGTAGTGCAGTCGCAGCCCGTCCAGATTGGCAATGTGCATGATGTGTCCTCCCTCGTTGTCGAAAGGTTTAACGCGAAAGGCCATGAATGCACCAGAGGCGCAAATGGAAAAGGCGGGGAAACCCCCGCCTTGCCGCATATCTGTTCGCGAGGTCGCTTAAGCGATTGAGACCAGTTCCAGCTCGAACGTCAGGTCTTTGCCTGCGAGCGGGTGGTTGGCGTCAAGAATGACTTCGGTTTCGGAGATTTCGACCACAGTGACAGGCATCACTTGACCGGTGGGGGATTGCATCTGCAATTGAATGCCAACTTCCAAAGGGATTTCCGCAGGGATCTGTTCGCGTGGCACGGGCTGACGGGCACGGTCGTCTGGCTGACCATAGGCATCATCCGCAACGATATTCACGGTCTTCTTTTCGCCAACGGTCATGCCTTCGACGCCTTTGTCGAAACCGGGGATGACCTGACCGGACCCCAGGGTGAATTCCAGCGGGTCGCGGCCAGCGGAACTGTCAAAAGTAGAACCGTCGTTCAATGTGCCGGTGTAGTGAATGCTAACGGTATCGCCGGATTTAGCCTGCGTCATAAAAGCCTCGTAGGTCAGGAAGAATGAATGGACGAGGCCGGTTGATTGCCCCGGGTTCTCGTGTGCGGGCGCACCATAAAAGACCCGGGGCAAGATTGCAAATAATCAGACTTAGCTGGCAGGTGTCATCAGGCCAAGGGCGGCACCCGTGGGATCCGCGATCATGGCGATGCGGCCAATACCCGGAATATCAAAGGGCGGGCGGCGGATTTCACCGCCAGCTGCTTTGGTGGCTTCGACAGCCGCATCAACATCATCAACGGCGATATAGGTAAACCAGTGTGGGGGGACTTCGGACAGGTTCTCAATGGCGCTCATATCCATGAGTCCGGCGACGGATTGGCCGTCTTTTTTGGCGATATGGTATTGGCCCCCAGTGTCAGGGTCTGGCATCAGGTCATATTCCCAACCGCAGACCGCGCTATAGTATTCAAGCGCTTTCGGCAAATCGCGGGTCATCAATTCAGTCCACATAATTGTGCCGTGTGTTGGCGTAGGATTGGTCATTGGAAATCTCCTGTTCAATGAATCAGTGTTTGACATAGATAGCATGGCTTGGTGTTGTGGCCTTCGGGAAAAGCCCCGCGATTTTCAGATCCTGCCATTTTCTGTCAGGGTGCTGGCGGTGCACATATGAGGACACTCCATGACCATCACCACCTGCGTTTTCGATGCCTATGGCACTTTGTTTGATGTGGCCGCTGCGGCGCGCGTTGTGGCTGATGAACCGGGGCGCGAAAAGCTGGCAGAGGTATGGCCGCAGGTCGCGGCTGATTGGCGGTCCAAGCAGTTGGAATACAGTTGGCTGCGTGCCGTGTCCGGTGCCTATGTTCCCTTCTGGGAAGTGACCAAAGATGGTTTGGACTGGGCGATGGAGCGGGCAGGGCTTGATGATCTGGAGTTGCGAGAGCGTTTGCTGGCGCTGTATTGGGAATTACCTGCCTATAAAGAGGTGCCGTTTATGTTGGCGCATCTCAAAGCCGCTGGCAAAAACTGTGCGATTTTGTCGAATGGCAATAAGGATATGCTGGATGGGGCTGTCGACAGCGCCGGTGTGGGTCTCTATCTTGATGCGCTGTTGTCGGTAGATAAGGTTGGTATCTTCAAGCCGGCAGCCAAGGTCTATGATCTGGTTGGAGAAGAATTTGGCTGCGCGCCGGAAGAGGTGCTGTTTGTATCTTCCAACGGATGGGATGCCGCCCATGCTGCGGCTTATGGATTTCAAACGGTTTGGGTCAATCGTATGGGATTACCGATGGACCGCCTGCCGGGCAAACCGGCGCATGTGTTGAGCGATCTGTCGACCATTCCGGAGCTTGTGTGATGCCGCGTTTTACCACCTCGGACGGGGTCTCTTTGTATTTCACGGATGAGGGCGAAGGCTTGCCACTGCTGTGTCTGTCTGGACTGAGCCGCAGTGGCCGTGATTTTGACTATGTCGCACCGCACCTGTCTGGCGTGCGCTTGATCCGGTTGGATTATCGCGGTCGCGGCCAATCGGACTGGGCCCCGCATGAAAGCTATACAATCCCGACCGAGGGGCGCGATGCCCTTGAGTTGCTGGATCATCTCGGCATTGAAAAGGCGGCTGTTTTAGGGAGCTCGCGAGGTGGGTTGATCGCGATGGGTCTGGCAGCAACCGTCAAAGAGCGGCTGTTGGGGGTAGCGTTGAATGATATTGGTCCGGAAATTGCTGACCGCGGCCTTGAGGTGATAAAGGACTATCTTGGCCGCCGCCCAAGCTGGAAGACTGTGGAGGCGGCAGTGGCCGCGCGGCCCAAGGTGATGGCAGGGTTTGCGAATGTGCCCGAGACACGGTGGCGGCAGGAAGTGGCGACGCATTACCGCGAAGTGGCTGATGGCTTGGATATTACATATGACCCAAAACTGCGCGATGCCGTATTGGCCGATGGTGCACAGGTGGTACCGGACCTGTGGCCGTTTTTCGACGCGCTGGCAGAGTTGCCGCTGTGTATGATCCGGGGCGCGCATTCTGATCTGTTGGCCGAGAGTTGTTTTGACCAGATGGTACAGCGCAGGCCGGATGCAGTGGCGGTCCAAGTCGCAGATCGCGGCCATATACCGTTTTTGGACGAGCCGGAAGCCTTGGCAGCTTTGCGAAAATGGCTTGCAATGATGTGAGGTGAACGGCGCTGTTTGCTACGCAAAGGCGCCCCGCCCACCATCCCATCGGCGTTTATTCCACGCCGGGATCTTCTGCACGGACAAAGACGCGTTTGGGGTGGAGTTCACCTGCTTTGTAGATCCCGACCGCAATGGGTTCGCCGTCTAGCGAGGCCCAAGCCTCGTCGCCGTATTCCGCATCAGCCGCAAAAACCATGCCGGGGTTGCCGTTGCGCAGTTTAACCGCCCCTTCAGGGGTGGTGCGTAATTCAGGTAGATCGCTCAGACCGACTTCGAGCGGTTTAAGATAGGCGTCAAGTGCGCTGGTCTTGGCCATTTCATCGATTTGTTCAACGGTGATCCCGTCTGAGGTTTCAAAAGGACCTGACCAGATACGGTGGAGGCGCAGCACGTGGCCCTTACATCCCAAGGTTTCTCCCAGATCACGGGCGATGGACCGGACATATCCGCCTTTGCCGCAGATCATTTCCAGTTCAACATGGTCGGTGTCGGGACGCGAGATCATCACCAGTTCTTCGACAAACAAAGCCCGGGCAGCGATCTCCATTTCTTCGCCGTCGCGGGCGCGTTTGTAGGCGCGTTCTCCATCTATTTTGACGGCGGAAAACTGTGGGGGCACCTGTTGGATGTCACCGACAAATTGATGCAAAGCCTCTTTGATCTCTTCGTCAGACGGGCGCAAATCCGAGGTCTCTATGACTTCGCCCTCGGCGTCGTCAGTGTTTGTGGCCTGTCCCAGCACCACCGTAAACCGGTAGGCTTTGAGAGCCTCTGTAATATAGGGAACGGTCTTGGTGGCTTCGCCCAAAGCGACAGCTAAAACACCTGTCGCCTCTGGATCGAGCGTGCCTGCATGGCCGGCTTTTTTGGCATCCATTGCCCAGCGGACCTTGTTCACAACCGAAGTCGAGGTCATGCCAGCCGGTTTGTCTACGATCAGCCAGCCTGAAATATCGCGGCCCTTGCGCTTGCGTCCCATGGTTTTCCTCGGATTGATAAGGCGGCGGAGGTAGCAAGGCCAGAGGCCTGTGTCAATTCGGGATGCAAGATATCCACCTCAGACGGCAATTTGGCCCTGATCAAGTCGGTGAAAGGGCGGCTTGAAGCGCTGTGATCGCGTCGCGGATGGCCGGATCGTTGCGGGCTTGATGGTGGCTGACCAGCCATTCATCATGGGACAATCCAGCGATAAGATCTGACTGGCGTGTCAGTTCGGGCTCTGCGTCACCTGCGAAGCACGGGAGAACGATCTTACCAAAACCATTCAAGGCAAGGTCGAGACACAGTCGCGGATTGGCGGCGGTCACCCGCACGTCATCCCCGTGATGGTTGTGCAGCCATCTTTGTGATGCGGTCAGTCCGGCCGCATTGGGCAGACCGACGAAACCTGAAATCTGAGGTCCAACAGCATATATCGCATAGTCAATCCGGCGCAGTTTTTGACGGGCCAGCCACGGGTGTTCGGGCGGTGCATTGCGCAACCCGATGTCGGCGGCGCGGCGGGGCAGATCAAGCAGGGCATCTGATGGCAAAAATATCGGAACCCAACTGACGTTGGCGGCGTATGTCAGCGTTCGTGCCAAATGCCGCGAGGTCCAAATTCCTGCCGTGATGCGAACAGGTGCCGGTCCGGCCCCTTGTTGCATCCAGCGGTCCACACTGCGCCGCATCACGCGCAATCCGGCAAGTTGTTCGGCCAAGGCCTCTCCATCAGCGGTGACGCGATACCCGGATTTCCCGCGCCGAAACAAGGCGCGTCCGGTTTCACGTTCCAAACTGGTCATGCGCCGGGACAAAGTGGGCAACGGCACATTGGTACGTTTGGAGGCTGCGGTCAAAGAGCCGCAATCGGCGACCTCTAGGAATAGCGCGAGATCGGTGAAAGAAGGAAGGCTTTCATTCATGAAAGTAAGGTTGCTGTTTTAGGGAGTGTTTTCAAGAAATTTCACGTGTGACTTTGGGCGAAATTGAAATGCCCCTGTCACGGATGAAAACATGATGCAGATACCCGTTTTTCCGATCAGATTTCCAAATCACCGCCCGCACCCGGAAAAAGCAAAGATCCAAGCCCGCATTTCCAGCCATAAAAAATGGCGCAGACGGAAAAACCGCCTGCGCCTTGTGTTGGTGCTTTTGGGGAACCGGAAGCTTAGTCTCGTGTTCCTGCGAACCGCTGCTGCCAGTCCTCACGCTCGGCGTCGGTGATCTTGCGAAAGGTCACTTCGGGCACTGCGAACACGTGGCCTTCGGGCATGGCGGTAAGCGCAGCTTTGATGTCAGTTGGCCATTCGGAGCCATCCGTTTTCATTGCCTCGATCAGCTCGGCGCTGGCGTCAGGGATAAAGGGCGACGAGATGATCGCGTAGAGACGGATCATGTTCAGCGCCAACCGGATCTGCGCAGCAGCTTGTTCAGGATCGGTTTTGAAGGTTGTCCAAGGCGCGACCTCTTGCAGGTATTCGTTGCCCAAGGACCATACCGCACGCAGAGCTGTTGCGGCTTTGCGAACCTCGATTGCCTCCATGTGCGCTTCGTACTCAGCAATTTTCGTTGCCAGATCGGTGAACAGCTGTTCTTCGCGCGCGCCGTAGGTGCCGCCGGCCGGAACGGCTTCGGAAAACTTGGACCGGCAGAACTTGGTGACGCGGCTGGCAAAGTTGCCCAGTACGTCAGCAAGATCCTTGTTGACCGAAACCTGAAAGTTTTCCCAAGTGAATTCGCTGTCCGCGCTTTCGGGCGCATGGCTGAGCAACCACCAACGCCAGTAATCAGCGGGCAGGATTTCAAGCGCTTGATCCATAAACACGCCGCGCCCGCGCGATGTGCTGAACTGGCCACCGTCGTAATTCAGGTAGTTAAAGGATTTGATGTAGTCGACCAGCTTCCATGGCTCACCCGACCCCAAAATCGTGGTGGGGAAGCTGAGGGTGTGGAACGGCACGTTATCTTTGCCCATGAACTGGGTGTAAGTCACGTCATCCGCGCCTTTGTCGGTGCGCCACCAGCGTTCCCAATCCGTGCCTTTGCCTTCATCAACCCATTCTTGGGCGCAGGCGATGTATTCGATAGGTGCGTCGAACCAGACATAGAACACTTTGCCTTCCATGCCGGGCCAGGGCTGATCGCCCTTCATCACCGGTACCCCCCAGTCAAGGTCACGGGTGATGCCGCGATCTTGCAGGCCATCCCCATCATTCAGCCATTTCTTGGCAATTGAGGTGGTCAATATGGGCCAGTCGGTTTTGCTGTCGATCCACGCCTCTAGCTGATCCTTCATTTTGGACTGGCACAGATACAGATGCTTGGTGTCGCGCATTTCCAGATCGGTCGAACCGGAAATGGTCGAGCGCGGGTTTATCAGATCAACAGGGTCAAGCTGCTTGGTGCAATTGTCGCATTGGTCGCCGCGCGCATCTTCAAAGCCGCAGTTTGGGCAGGTGCCTTCGATGTAGCGGTCAGGCAGATAGCGGCCATCTGTATGGCTGAACATCTGCGTTTCAGACACTTCACGGATCAAGCCCTGACTGTCCAGCTGGGCGGCAAAATGCTGGGTCAGCTTCTTGTTTTGCTCAGAGGACGAGCGGCCAAAGTGATCAAAAGACAGGCGGAACCCATCGGCAATCTTGGCCTGAACCCCCCACATTTCGGCGCAATATTCGTCGACCGGTTTGCCGGCCTTGGCGGCGGCCAGTTCGGCGGGCGTGCCGTGTTCATCCGTGGCGCACAGGAACATCACTTCGTGGCCGCGCGCGCGCAGATAACGGGCGTATAAATCAGCAGGCAGCTGAGAGCCTACAAGATTGCCCAGATGCTTGATCCCGTTGATATATGGAATCGCGGAGGTGATGAGGTGGCGTGCCATTGTTATTTGTCCCGTGCGGTTTGGCCGTGATTTAGCTTATGCAAGCGGGGCTGGCTACTGTGTTTTGTTACCCTTGTCCGGTCTGTCACGAAAGCGAGACATCAACCGGCCAACAACAAACGAGGTGCGCGGGGCGTACACATAGGGTGTCCGTTCGGTCACGCCGGGGCGGGCGCGGCCCCTGATCAAACCAAAGACAACCAGTGCCCCATGGCCCAATGCGATCATGATGAACAAAGCGGGCGGGCCATAGGTTTCGATTAATGTGGACGCGAGCCAAGGCGCGGCGATGGCCCCGCAGGCGTACCAAAACATCAATGCAGCAGAAAGTTCGACCCGGTCTTCGTTGCTGGCAAAGTCATGGGCGTGCGCGGCAGAGACCGAAAAGATCGGAAACGTCGTCAACCCGAATACCGCGGCTGTGAGCATGACACCCGCGGTGCTGAGATTTGTTGCGGTAGCGGTAAAGGCACAGCTGCCAATGGCGGCAATTGAAAGCCAGATTAATACATTCCGGCGGTCATACCGGTCGGCAAGCCAGCCAATCGGGTATTGCGATAGCGCACCGCCCGCGACAAATGCCGCCAAAAATAAAGCAATATCAGAAGTTTGTAGTCCAACGCCTGTGCCGTAAAGCGGCCCGACCATCCTGAAGGACGCGCTTGAGAGCGCAGCAACCAGCACGCCAGCCACCGCTAAGGGAGAGCTGACATAGGCCAGTCTTGGGCGCAACCTGGGGGCGGCCGGGGTTTCGGGTTGGCTGGCCCGTGACAGAGTGAGCGGCAAGATAGCAGCGCAGCACAGCATGGCGAGCAAAGTGTAAGACACATAATGCGCCGGTTCCAAAACCGAGATCATCAACTGCGCCACCAAAGAGGCCAGCATGTCGGTGATACGATAGGTGCCCATAGCGCGGCCACGGTTTTCATTGGTCACTTTGGCCTGCAACCATGCCTCGATCACGGTGTAGCAACCGGCAATGCACAGACCTTGGGCAATCCGCATGATCGCCCAGATATAGGGATTGTCGGTTAGGACGTGGCCCATGATCCCCAGAGTTCCCAGTGCTGTCAGCACGGCAAAAGCGCGTGTATGTCCGATGGAGCCCATCAAACGTGGGGACCACCAGCAGCCAGCAAAAAATCCGAGAAAATGCGCCGACCCCAAGAGGCCGATCTGGGTTGTGCTGAAGTTGAGGGCCAAGCCCGAGAGCGCGTCCAATGGCCCGACACCGCCAGACGACAGTTGCAAGAGGACCACGGATAAAAACAGGGCAGCAAAGGAGACCAACATACGCATGCTTGCTTGTGGTCATAGCTGCGCGACGGGGGCAAGGCACTATGCGACGCCCCTGCGTCGTTTTGTGCCGTTTCTTGGTTTAATTGGACGCGGCGTTACGCTTTTGGTTTTTGGCGGGGCGGCGTTTGATGATCCGACGTAATCAGGAGATCACTATGCCAGCGCGCAAAATTGCCCAATCCTTTGATGATTTGCCGACCACAGAAGAAATGTTGTCGGTGACTGGCCTTGAGTTCATCCGATCGATTGTCGATGGCAGGCGCGCCGGGCCGCCGATTGGGGCCACTTTGGGTTTTGGGCTCGTCGCGGCTGATGAAGGGCGGGTGGTGTTTGAAGGTACGCCTGAATTCGCTGTCGCAAACCCGCTGCGCACTGTGCATGGCGGCTGGTACGGCGCGATTTTGGACAGCTGTATGGCCTGCGCAGTTCAAACGACCTTGCCCAAGGGGGCTGGCTACACCACTTTGGAATATAAGGTAAATATTATCCGTTCGGTGCCGGTTGGGATGACGGTGCAGGCCATCGGAATCGCGCAGCATTCGGGGCGGTCAACCGGTGTGGCCAATGGTGAATTGCGCGGCAAGGAAGATGGCAAGCTCTATGCCACGGGATCAACGACCTGCATGATCCTGCGGCCCTGATCTGGGGGCTGTCTTGGTGGTCCGAACCGGCAGGTGTGCCTGTGGTTATTGGGTCAGCACCCATGACTTGGGCGGGGCCATGCGGGCGCGTATTCGGTCCAGCTGCCAACGGGTCTGGCCTGCGCGATGCTGCGGTTCCATCCGCCAGCGGGTTTCCACGCCGGGGGCCCCGCCAGCGCCGGGGGTCAGCAGCAGGCCGATCGGGCGAAACTTTCCTTCGGCGGTGCCGGTTTCAGCGGCCAGATGCAGGCGGCGCACCGGTGTCATCCCGGGTGGTTCAGGCAGATCAGCCACCACCATCGGTGCGGCCCCGCTGCGCAACACCTCCTCCATGCTCCACAATATATCCTCGCCGCGCAGGGGGGACAAAAAGATCAGGGATTGCGGCGGCAACAAGGACACCAAGCCGTCGGTATTGAGCTGGTTGCGTTCCCATTTCGGGGTGATCCAGAAGATCGGTCCGGATGCGGAGCCGGATTTGGAGGCAAGCAGACGGGCCGCGATACGCACGGCCAAAGTGCGCCGCGCCTGACCGCAAAGTTCATGCACGCGCGACAAAGGCAGTTGCATGCCGTCTTGCAGGTCTAGCGCCGGGGGCGGGCGGTGTGATTTTCGGGACAAAAGGCTGGCTGCTGTCATATTTGCACATTACAATGTTCGCTTTATGTTCTCAAGTTTTGATTTTCACATGTGGCCTTGGCAATCGCTCTGGTGTCGCTATCTTGCAGCCAAGATGCGCGAAGGAGATCTTGCAATGAAAATGAATCCACTGGGCCGGTCCGGTATGATGGTGTCTGAACTGTGCCTCGGCACAATGACCTTTGGCACCCAAACCAGTCTGGACGGCGCGCATGCCCAGATCGACTATGCGCAGGGGGCCGGCGTGAACTTTATGGATGCGGCCGAAATGTATCCGGTCAATCCGATCAGAGCCGAAACCGTTGGCCGGACAGAGGAAATTATCGGCGATTGGTTCGCCAAGACCGGCAAGCGGAGCGATTGGATCATGGCAACCAAGCATTCCGGTGCAGGGTTTCAACATGCGCGTGACGGGGCCCAGATCACGTCCAAAACCATTCCTGCCGCGATCGAGGGGTCCCTGAAGCGGCTCAAATCGGATTATATCGACCTATACCAATTCCATTGGCCCAATCGTGGCAGCTTCATGTTCCGTCAAAACTGGAGCTATGACCCGATGAAGGGCGGGATGAGCCGCGCGCAGGTGATTGACCAAATCGAAGATTGCCTTGGGGCTCTGCAGCGCGAAGTTGAACGCGGTACTATCCGTGCCTTTGGCCTGTCAAACGAAAGCGCATGGGGAACAGCGCAATGGTTGGCGGCGGCAGAGCGCGTCGGCGGGCCGCGTGTGGCGTCGATCCAGAACGAATATTCGCTGGTGTGCCGCATGGCTGACACCGATCTGGCAGAACTGATGATGTTCGAAGACATCGGCCTTTTGCCGTTCTCACCGCTGGGTGCCGGGTTTCTAAGCGGGAAGTATCAGGGCGGGGCGGTTCCCGAAGGATCGCGTATGTCGATCAATGCCGAAATGGGCGGGCGCAAGTCCGACCGCATCTTTGATGCGGTTGAGGCCTATTTGCAGGTAGCGCGTGATTTCAATCTTGATCCGGTGCATATGGCCTTTGCTTGGTCAGCGCGGCGGCCCTTTGTGGCGTCATCGATCATCGGGGCGACGACATTGGTGCAGTTGCAACATGGATTGGGCGCTGTGGACGTCGACCTAACGCCAGAGCTTTTGACGGCTTTGGACGCCGCCCATAAACTGCATCCAATGCCTTACTAAAGGCAGGTTCAGGGCGCGCTTGGCAGTCACCTGCACAGCGCGCCCGATTTTGCGTCCTATTATTGGACAAGGTCGGTTTGCTAACCCGCCACAGCGGCCGAAGCGGCCCGCGCGATCACCAGCTCTTCGTTGGTTGGCACGACCATGACTTGCACGCGGCTTGCACTGGTACTGACCACCTCAACACCAGCGGTGTTGCGCGCATTGTCAAATTCAATGCCGATCCATTCCATACCCGCACAGACGCGTTCGCGAATCTTTGCCGCATTTTCACCGATGCCGCCGGTGAAAACCAGAGCATCCAACCCGCCAATAGCGGCTGCTAAACTGCCCAGCTCGCGCTGGATGCGACAGCAAAAGTAGTCAATCGCTTCGTAGGCTTGTGGATTTTCGGAAGCCAGAAGTTCCCGCATGTCATTGCTGACACCAGACATCCCGAGCAGACCGGATTGTTTGTATAACAGATCGGAGATTTCATCGTGGGTCATCGCTTCGTGATCCATTAGGTAGAGCATCACGCCCGGATCAAGCTGACCGGTCCGTGTGCCCATCGCGATCCCGTCCAGCGACGAAAACCCCATGGTGGAGGCGATCGACTGTCCTTTGACGAGCGCGCACATAGATGCGCCGTTGCCCAGATGCGCAACGACCACACGGCCCGCATGCAACACGGGGGCAATTTCTGCGAGTTTTCCGGAAATGTAGTCATAGCTGAGGCCATGAAACCCGTAGCGCCGCACACCTTTGTCGTAATATTCGCGCGGCAGCGCATAAGTATCGTTAACAAACGGGTGCTGGCGGTGAAAGGCTGTGTCAAAACAAGCAATTTGCTTGGCCTGTGGAAAGGCTGAAATCGAAGACCGTATACCCGCCAAATTATGCGGCTGGTGAAGCGGCGCCAAAGCCACCAATTTATCGAGATCTTCGAGAACCTTCCCCGTCACATTAATAGGATCGCAAAAATCGACGCCACCATGCACAACACGGTGCCCAACAGCGGTGATTATTGCCTCTGGAAACTGGGTTCCAATCTCGGCCAAAGCCACCTGCAAAGCGCCGTCATGGTTTTCAGCTGATCCTTGCGCAAGATCCCCGCGCGACAGGGTTTTGTCCTGCGAATCCTTGAGCGACAATGTCGCCGCACCGCCGATGTGATCAATCAAACCGGTGCATAGGGGGTTGGGGTCCTGTGCGGCTGTGAACAGACCGAATTTCAATGTGGAAGACCCGGCGTTCAAGGTCAGGACATGGCTCATTTTGCGGCTCCGCTTAGGCGTTCATGATGTAGCGCGGCGACGGCGCAAGAGGCCAACCGCGCCATGTCATCGTCAGCACGTGAATTCAAAATCACAGGCACCCTCGCTCCCAGTAGCACACCGGCGCTTTCGGCGTGGCTGAGATAGGCCAACTGTTTCGCCAACATGTTGCCTGCATCCAGATTCGGAACAACCAAAATATCGGCACGCCCTGCAACGGGTGACACAATGCCTTTGGTTCGGGCGGCGGCGATATCCACTGCGTTGTCCATCGCCAAAGGCCCGTCCACTAGACCACCGGTAATCTGGCCACGATCTGCCATTTTCGACAATAAAGCTGCGTCAATCGACGACGGAAGATCAGGGTTGACGGTTTCCACCGCGGACAAGACACCAACTTTGGGTTCGACGATGCCAATGCTTAGGGCCAGATCGATGGCGTTTTGGGTGATGTCGACCTTGGTTTTCAGATCCGGCGCAATATTGATCGCCGCATCGGTCACCAACAACGGGTGTGCCAAGCCCGGTACATCCATCACAAATACATGGGTAAAACGGCGGCCCATGCGCAGACCCGTCACCTTATCAAGAAGCGGGCGCAGCAACATATCCGTGTGCAAATGCCCCTTCATCAACGCCTTGGCGCGACCTTCGTGAACCAGTTCAACTGCGCGGCGGGCACAGCCGCGATGGTCCTTGATGTCGATCACCTCAACACCGTCCAGCGACTGCCCCAAATCTCTGGCGGTCGCAGCGATCTTATCGGCGTCACCGATCAATATCGGTTCAATCAAGGTGTGTTGACGCGCCAGCAGCGCCCCTCCGAGGGAATTGGGGTCTTCGGGGCAGACCACAGCAGTGGCCAAGGCCGCCAACGGCTCTGCCTTAACAAGCAGCTTTTCAAAGTGGCGATGGCGTTGGACGACCAATCCGGGCAAGTCGTGGCTGTTGTATTCGACCTTGCGGCGCGGGGCCATGACCTCGGCCCAACCGTCCAGAACGACGGCATCGTCACGCATCCTGCGCACTTCGGTCGAGAGGGTCACAGTGCCGTCTTGTTCGTTCTTGTCGGTAACTTCGACGCGGCTGCACAATTCATCACCGGCATGGGCACGATTGTGAAACTGGAAATTTTGCGACCGGTACAAGGTGCCTGCACCGGGCAGGACATTGCCCAAAACTGCCGAAATCAATGCTCCCACGAACATCCCCGGTAAAATCGCCTCAGGGTGGCCGTCACCATCGCCATCTGCTTCATACATGTGCATCGGATTATGGTTGCCCGACACATTTGCAAACACGATCAAGTCGTCTTGGGTGCAAAGCCGGCGCAGTTCGGCTTGATCGCCAATGGCCAATTCATCGAATGTTTTGTTTTCAATCAGCATTTGTTCACCTGTCTCGACTTCGTTGCCTTGGCAATCTGGAAGTGTAGTACGCTTATGTCTGCCCGCAGTAAATGTAACGTGAAACCTGACGCCGAAATGGCGGGAATTTGAGCATTCCCGCCTTGAACCTGATGCAAGTGAGGCGGTTTGAAAATCCGTGCAGGCAGATGGCAAAAATCCCTACTTGAAATTTGGGTGGGCATCGGCAACCTACGGGGATGACGAAATTTAATTGTCCAAATTGCGGAAATCAGGTCGAACAGAGCCTGTCCATTGTAAAAATGATTACCTGTGACGCCTGCGGAACATCGCTGTTTTTGGCGGATGACAAAGCGCTAACAGCCGGGCAGGGCGGCGAAATGCATGACGCGCCCTTGCTGTTTGGCATTGGCGACAAGGTCAGCATGGGCGCTTATACCGTCGATTTGATGGGGCACGCCCGCTATTCCTATGGCCGCGGGTTCTGGGATGAATTTTGGGGCGTGGATGGCCAAGGGGATCCGGTTTGGGTCTCTGTTGATGAGGGGGACATTGTGGTTCAGGTGCCGTTGCCGTCAAAAGGAGCCCCCAGAGTTTCTGGTGCTGCACGTTTGGGTCAAAAAGTGACCTACCAGCGCGGCGTGTACCGCATCCAAGAAATGGAGAGCGCCGAATGCGTTGCCATTCGCGGCAGTTTTGGCGAACCGATGGAAGTGGGCGATACCCACACCTTTGTAAACGCTGGCAACAAAGCTGGCGATCTGCTGTCAGGTGAATTCTGGGATGGCGGTGAAAACTGGTATCTGGGCGCATGGTTTGACCCATTTGAAGTCAAAGTGGTGCGTGGAACATGACCCGCGCCAGTGATCTGAAAACGGTGAACTGTACGTCCTGCGGGGCTGGTCTCGATGTGCTGGGGGGGGGGCGGGTGACGGTGCACATCTGTCCCTATTGCGGCACCGAACTGGATGCCCAAGACAGCTACAAAGCGCTGCGCACCTTCGCGGATCTCAAACGGCCGGACACACCTTTTACCCTTGGGATGAAAGGCTTGATCCAGGGGGTCGAATACACGGTCATCGGGACATTGGAACACACCGAGACCTATAATGGCAGAAAATGGGTTTGGGTTGACCACCAGATGTATTCGCCGACACATGGTTATGCGTTTCTGACGCTGGAAGATGGCTTTGTGACCTTTTCCCGGCGCTACCGACATCCCGGGTGGCTTTCCGAAAATCAGGTGGAACGGGCCGAAGTTAAGCCGCGCTTGATGGTCGGCGGCGAAAGCTACGTCTATTATGCGACCTCAACCAGCGCAGTCACCTACGCCGAAGGTGAATTTACGTGGAACCCCGCCATTGGTGATAAATCTACTTCGGTCAGTGTGTTGGGCGACACGTCAATGTTGGACTTTTCGCAATCGGGAACGGAACGCGAAACCTATCGGTCCAGCTTTTTCCCGCGCGCCGAGGTCGAAGCGAGTTTTGGCATAAAGCTGCCCAAACTCACCAAGAAAGTGCACCCGCTCCAGCCATTTAAAGGCGGCAAAAACTTTGCCTTTATCCGCAACTGGTCTGCTGGAATTGCCGGTTTCTGCCTCATCTTGTCGATGGTCTTTGGCATGAGCTCGGGCGATCCGGTTCTCAATGAAATTGGAATGCCGGTCGTTGGGCTGCCTGTGGAAATCCCGTTCGAAGTGACCAAACCGGACCAATTGGTTGAAATCGCGATTGCAGCGGATGTCAAAAACAGTTGGGCCAGTATCGGCCTAGAGGTCACCGGACCTAATGACGAGGTGTTGTTTGAAGCAGGGCGCACTGTAGAAGCCTACCATGGCCGTGACAGCGAAGGCTCTTGGAGCGAAGGGTCAGGCCGTGCCAATCTGCGCTTTGTGCCGCAAACCGCAGGCACATACAAAGTGACCCTTGGCGATGCCGAAAGCGGCGTTTGGAGTGACGGCACAGCAGCCACTCCAAAAGTGGCGGTGTCTCGGCTTGATCTTCGCATCCGCGAAGGCCAGATGAGCGGCGTCGGGCTGGGTTTTCTGGCTGTAGTCTTTGGCCTGTTGGCAGGCTGGCAGTTCTTGCGCAAATTGCGACACAGTAATGGCCGCTGGCGGGGCAGCGACTGGACGGATGAGGATTAATCATGTCATTGTTTAGGATCGTTTTTTTAGTCGTCGCAGGCGGATTGGTCGCCGGTACTTCCTATCTTGGCTATCACGGGGTAGGCGGCACCAGCGTCGATCTCGACAAAACCAATTCTGTTCGCGTGGGCAGCAATGGCGGTGGCTATTACACAAACAACCGCGTCAAATAACGGGGACACCATGGAATTTTTAATCGCTATCAATATCGCTGAACTTGTCGGCACCATTGTTTACACTGCCTTGGGCATGTTCTTGATGTGGGTGACTTGGAAGGTGCTTGACTGGATGACGCCCTTTCCAATCATGAAAGAAATCGAAGAGGATCAGAATATCGCACTGGCGGTTGTGATTGGCATGCTCTTCATCTCGATCTCGATTATCATCGCGGCTGTCATCGTTTCATGAATGACACGCCTGTGCCCGCGCCGCAGTCGCGTGCGCGGGAGGTCTGGCTATTGGCCGCTACCTTTTTGGTGGCTGTCGCCGGGCTGATCTACGAGCTGATCGCAGCCACGCTGTCCAGCTATTTGCTTGGCGATTCCATTCGCCAGTTTTCACTTGTTATAGGTATATTCCTGTCATCCATGGGGGTTGGCGCATGGCTGTCGCGCTTTGTGGCGCAGCCCTTGTCGGGGTTCATCTGGGCGCAAATCCTGCTTGGCGTTGTCGGCGGGTTTATGGCACCGGTGCTGTTCTTGCATTACGCTGCGCTGGGCACAGTGGCCGCGCCGCTTTACACCATGCTGATTGCTATTGGTGTTCTGTCGGGCATGGAAATACCGCTGATCGCCCGCGCGATGGAGGCTGTCGGGGCCTTTGAAAACCGGTTCGAGAATGTCCTGAGTGTTGACTACGTCGGCGCCTTGGTGGCCTCGGTCGCCTTTCCGCTGTTTGTCATCCCTCAACTGGGGTTGATGTCGGCCAGCCTGGCCTTTGGCGTGCTGAACCTGATGGTGGCGGGCCTGTCGATCTGGCTGTTTCGCGAACACGTCACCAAAGCGATTGTCACGGTTTGGGCTGTGGCCCTGATCGGGGCACTATATGGGTTGATGCAGTCGGAACGGCTTGTCTCGATCACCGAAACCCAGATGTTTGAAGACGACGTGATTTTGACCGAGGCCACGCCATATCAGCAAATAACTGTCACCCGTTTTCGCGATCGCACCCGGCTGTTCCTGAACCATTCGATCCAGTTCGATAGCCTTGATGAGCACCGCTATCACGAACCGTTGGTCCATCCGGTGATGTCGCATGCGCCGCGCCGTGCCAATGTTTTGATCCTTGGCGGCGGCGATGGCATGGCCGTGCGCGAAGTCCTGCGATACAGCGATGTCGAAACAGTAACGTTGGTGGATCTTGATCCGCGCGTCACAGAAATATTCCGCAACCATCCTGATTTGTCCAAGCTCAACAATCACGCGCTTAGCGATCCACGAGTGACGGTTACCAACGCGGATGCATGGCTCTTTGTCGAAACCAGCACTGGCAGCTATGACGTGGTGATAGTTGACTTGCCTGATCCGAAAACAGTGGCCCTTTCCAAGTTGTACACACGCCAGTTCTACGGCTTGTTGATGGAACGCATGACGGCCCAAGGGATCATGGTCACGCAGGCCGGATCGCCGTTTTTTGCCCGTCAGGCCTTTTGGTCCGTTGCGGCAACCTTGGAAAGCACGCGCAATCCGGGGGCACCGGGGCAGGGGCTCGATGTTGTGGGGTACCACAGTTATGTGCCCAGTTTTGGCGAATGGGGGTTTGTGCTTGCCGGTCCGCAATTGCCCGTAGATCGGGCACCCGAATTGCCCGAAGGTCTGAGGTATTTCACACCCGAGGTCTGGCAATCTGCGCAGGTGTTCGGAGCCGACATGGATAAGGTTGAGGCCGAGGAAAACACCCTGCAATCGCATGCGCTGGTGGCCTATTATCTGGATGGCTGGGACTACTGGTTTCGCTAAATCCGGCTTAACTTGTGCTTTTCAAGCAGGGCAACAATCAAGTCCTTGGCCGCCTGCCTGTGGGCGCGGTGGATGGCGTGAGCTTGATCTGCGTCGCCTGACTTAATCGCATCGTAGACAAGGCGATGGTCTTCGTTGGATTTCGACGGGGGCGGGCGCATATGAAGCGTGATACTTCGCGCACGCCGTACTTGATCAGACATCATTGCAACAACCATCTGGACCCGGCTATTGCCCCCCAAACGCACCAGTTCGGTGTGGAACCGTTCGTCGGCGTCGGCCCATCCGTCCAAATCAGATTTTGCCAGCGCGACATCCATGTCGGCGATGGCCTTTGCGAGTGGCACCAGTTCGTCTTTGGATGGCTGTCGCTCCGCGGCCAAACGCGCCGCGAGGCTCTCCAGCTCGGTTAGCACATCGTAAATCTCACGCATGTCGCCGGGCGAGACAGGCAAAATGCGGACACCTTTGCGGGGGCGCATTTCAAGCAGGCCTTGGCCTTCAAGCGTCAGGGCTGCTTCGCGGACGGGAGTGCGCGACATGCCCAAATGCGCGGCCAACTCGCTTTCCAAATGGTCGGATCCCGCCGGAAGATCGCCAGCAAAAATCATTTCACGCAACGCATGGATAGCGCGCTGGGTGTTGGATTGCGGTTTGGTGTCTGTTTGGGTCACGCGGGGAAGGGCCTCTAGGGGTTAAGTTTGATCTTTTGTCCGGTATCTGCCGAGGCATAGATCGCTTCTTCGATGTCGATCACCTGCAAATAATCGCGGGCGGTGTTTTCAAGCGGTGTCCCGTTCAAAAGGCCCGAAACCACATGGCTTTGCAAGTGGTGGACGCAATCACCGCCAAAACCTTCCCATTCATTGGCGGGCAATAGGCAGGTTTCGTGGGTTTCTTGAAACCCGCGCCGCCAGAGCGACCCATCGCCACGTAGTTTAATCGACCCAGCCGTGCCCTCGATCAGCGCCTCGCCCATGGTGCGGCGGTGGTTGTCGGCAGCATGGTCAAGGTGGCGGTTGCCATCCAGCAGGGCACGGACGCCGCCGGGGTGGTCAAACAGCATATAGCCCGCATCTTCGCCTGAAATGACCGGATTCACCTGACGTAAATCGGCATAGACTGCGGTCGGATTGCCCAGAAGATAGCGAAAGGTATCCACCCAATGGACGGCGGTTTCATGGACCAAGAACCGGCTCATGTCTTGGAAATACGGTTGGCGATCCAGATAGGCGCGTGGCCCCTGTCCATCACCGGGCCGCAAGCGAAACGTGATTTGCTGCAAGGTGCCCACGGCGTTGCGATCCAACTGTACCTTGAGGGTTCGATACCAAGGCTGAAACCGAAAGTTTTCATGCACGATCAGTGTCGCGCCATGGCTCTCTGCTAGGGCGGTGATGTCTTCGGCCTCGGTGTGATCCTGACAAAAGGGTTTTTGACAAATCAAGGTCCTGACACCCTTGCCCAATGCCAAACGGATGGCCTGCGCCTGCGCAACGGGCGGCAGGATTATGTCCAACAAGTCGGGTTGGGCGTGGTCAATCATCTGCGCCAAATCGGCAAACGCGGGTAGTCCGGTGCGTTTGGCCGCTTCGATGTCACGATCACATGAGGCGACAAGTTCGACGGTATCCATGCGCGCCCAACTGCCATAGTGGAACTGGCTGAAATAGCCCGCCCCGACACAGGCGACTTTGAGAGGGCTATGGGCGGTCATGGCAAATCCAATGCGGCAATCACAGCTTTGGCGGCGGCATCGGTGCCAGCCTCGCCGCCCAGATCGCGGGTCAATATCTGGCCTTGCGCCACGACATGCTCAACCGCTTGTCGGAGCTTGGCCCCGTCGGATGTCATCGCTTCGACATCGTGGCGAATTCCCAGCCATTCCAACATCATTGCGCCGGACAGGATCATGGCAAATGGGTTGGCGACACCTTGTCCGGCTATGTCAGGCGCTGATCCGTGGCACGGTTGGAAGACGGCGTTGTCAGTGCCAATATCGGCGGATGGTGCAAGGCCAAGGCCGCCCATCAACCCCGCGCCTAGATCGGATAGAATATCGCCAAACATATTTTCGGTGACCATCACATCAAAATCCCAAGGTTTTTGCACCATCCATAGGGCGGTAGCATCAACATAGGCATGATCTGCGATCAAATCAGGGTGCTTGGCGGCTTCGGCATCAAACATCTCGCGGAAAAAGGCAAAGGCGCGGAAAACATTGGCCTTGTCGACACAAGTCACTTTGCCGGGGCCGCGGCCAGCCTCCTTACGGGTTTTGGCCAAGGCAAAGGCAAATTTGAACAGTTTTTCGGAAATCTCCCGGGTGATTAGCAGCGTTTCACGGGCCTCATCCTTTGTGACTTCGCCGCGACCTTGGGTGTAGAAAAGCCCTTCGGTGCTTTCACGGATCAAAACAAAGTCGATCTCTTTTCCGTCGGGCATATTGAGCGGTGTTCGTTGTCCGGCGCGCACCGTTACAGGGCGTACCCCGGCGAAGAGTGTCAGTGCCTTGCGCAAATCGATCTGCGGGGAAATCTCGGTTCCGTCATCGTAGCGGACATCAGGTAGACCCATTGCCGACAAAAGGATCGCATCGGCACGGCGGGCAATCGCCATGGATGCCTCGGGCAGGGACTCTCCGGTTTTGGCATAATGCGCGGCCCCGGCGGGCGCGTCGGTGAAGGACAGGCCGTAACTGTTCGAACTGCGGGCCAATTCGGCCAGAATGTTTACGGTAGGACCCGTGATTTCCGGGCCGATACCGTCGCCTTCAAAAACAGCGATCTCAAATGTCTGGGTCATTTCGGGTGTCCTTGGCGTATTTTGATGGGGCAGAAATGCGGCTTTGCATTAATGTATTTTTTAATGTATACGTAAGTGAATAGTAGAAAGCAAGCACCTCTGTCCAATTGCCGTCGCCGCGCCGCATCCGACCTTGAAAGTTGTACTGATTTACGCACAAATCATGGGCAACAGACGCAGGGTTGGTTGCCCGAAAAAGGAGATACCCCGAATGTATGTTGTAACTGTGACCTTCCAAATCCACCCGGATCGCATGGAGGCATTTTTACCGCTTATGATCGACAATGCCCGCGTGTCGCGCCGGATGGAGGCCGGATGTCAGCTTTTTGATATCTGCCGCGATAAAAACGAAGTCTTTTTGTATGAAATCTATACAGATCGGGCTGCGTTCGATACCCACCTCGGCAGCAAGCATTTCAAAGCGTTTGAGGCCGCGATCGAGGGGATGGTGGCGGATAAACGGATCCGGCTATTTGACGAGGTGATCCGATGAGCGCCCGCGTGTCTCATGCCGGCGACACATGGGAAGTGCATGCGATCAAATACGCAGATCGCAATGCCCGCACCCGTGCTGACAGTTTCATCTTTGACGACAATCACGATGCGCCGCATGCGATGGATTATTTCATGTGGCTTTTGCGTCAGGGCGACCGCGTGATCCTTGTCGATACGGGTTATGACGATGCCGAAGCCGCCAGTCGCGACAGACCTATTCGGCTAAATCCAGCTCAAGCGCTTGCTCCATTGGGCCTCAAACCCGAAGACATCACCGAAATCATCGTGACGCATCTGCACTATGATCACGCAGGCGGCTTGGCGCTTTTCCCCAATGCGCATCTACATCTGCAAGCGGCAGAGATGGCCTATGCCACGGGTCCTTGTATGTGCCATGATGCCTTGCGGATGCCCTTTACGGCAGGCCACATCTGCGAAGCCATCACCCGGCTTTATCGCGGCAAGATGACTTTCCACGATGGCGATGCCCAGATTGCGGATGGCGTAACAGTGCATTGCATCGGCGGCCACTCACGCGGATTGCAAGCGGTTCGGGTGCGCACTCAGGTCGGCTGGATGGTTCTTGCCTCGGATGCGGCCCATTACTATGAAAATTTTATGGCCCGCAAACCCTTTCCAATTGTGGTTGATCTCCAAAACATGCTCGACGGGTTCGATACACTCTACCGTTTGGCCAGCAAGCCGGAACTAATTGTCCCGGGACATGATCCATTGGTCCGAACCCTTTTTGCCCAAGGGGCCGCCGACCATATCCACCGCCTCGATCCGGGCCCAATCGCGCCAATCAAGACCTAGAATACTGCTGGTTTTCTCTTGTCCTCAAATATCCCGGGGGTGAATGGAGCTCTTGAGCTCCAGAGGGGCCTGGCCCCCTCTGCACGCTAGAATGACCACATCCAGCGTGATGGCGATTGGCTGTTTAAATGTGAACTGCTGCACCCAGTCATGAAACGTGGTCAAAATTGTTGTTACAATTTTTTGCGTGCGTTCATGGCTGCGGTGATCGTGCCATCATCAAGATAATCCAGCTCGCCGCCGATGGGCACACCTTGGGCGAGCGACGTTAGTTCGACCCGATTTTCCAACTGGTCTGCGATATAATGAACTGTGGTTTGACCATCAATCGTGGCATTGAGCGCAAGGATGACTTCGGTGATCTCTTCGGCCTGCACCCGTGTGACCAACTGCGGGATACGCAATTCATCTGGCCCAACCCCGTCGAGGGCAGATAGGGTACCGCCAAGCACATGATATCTGCCTTTGAAAACTCCGGCCCGCTCCATCGCCCACAGATCGGCCACATCTTCGACGACACATAATATCCCGTTGGCGCGGCGCGCGTCTTCGCAGATATCGCAAATATCCGAGGTGCCGACGTTGCCGCAATTCAGGCATTCGCGGGCCGTGGCAGCGACCTCTTGCAAGGTGTCGGCGAGCGGGGCTAACAAGATCCCTCGCTTGCGGATCAGATGCAGAACCGCACGGCGGGCAGAGCGTGGGCCAAGTCCGGGCAGGCGCGCCATCAAAGCGATCAAGTCTTCAATTTTATCAGTGGATTGGGACATCAAGGGATTTCGCCGGGCAAAGGGATACGTTCCACTGTGTAACCTTCGGCGCGCAGCAGGTCCACCATGCCAACCGCGCCGGGCAGGTGATAAGCGCCAACAGCCAGAAAAACGCCGCCCTGCGCTAATTCGGGGCCAGCGGCGGCGAGGAAATCATGATTGCGTTGATCCAACAGGTAGCCGTTCATCGTGTCATACAGCGCATCTGCTTGCGGCCCCAATAACCCCAGAACCTCGGCCCGATCGGCCACCATCGAAAGCCCGATGCGCCCTTGCAGGTACAGGGCCATATGGGCGGCATTTGATGCCGGGCTGTCTTGTGGGGCCAAATAGCTTGCAAAAACGGCAATCATCGCGCGGGCCTGCTCTGCATTCTCGGGTTTGTCAAAATGGGATTTGAGCCGTTGAACCGGCTCAAGGCCCAGAACCGGAATACCCGCTATATGGGCTTTGGTTTGCAAATAGCTGTCTTGGTCGGGAATAATGCCGGCATTAAAATCGTCGCAGGGCGATCTCAGCAACAGCTCGGTCAAACTGCCAAGCGTGAGATGGTCGATGTTATACCCGCCCCATCCCAGGCCTTCGATACGGTCAAAAACCCATGTGGTCACGTCGGCTGGCAGGTCTAAATCGGAAAATGTAAAGGTCGATGTCGCAGGGCGAAACACATTCGGATAATTGACCGTTTGCCAAAAACTGTCCCTGCTTGAAAAGGTGGGATCGATCTCGAAGGCTGCCAACCTTGACTGGTCCAAAGTGTCCATGACAGCGGCAGGTACATCCAGAATAAACCGGTTTGAGCTGTGATTGGTGCCCCACAAAAAAGATGTTTTTCCGTCTGTTCCGGTGATCTTCCAAAACCGGCCTGTGGCGTTGGCGATCTTGGCGGCCTCATTTTCCAATGCTTTGAGCGGGACAGAGGCAATGACGGCCGGCACCGTCGGCATTTGCGTGATTTCGCAAACTTCCTTGGTGGCCCAAGCCTGCGCGAAGGCACCGGACACTGAGCAGAGCAAAGCCAAAAGGCACACTCCAGTCAGAGTCCGGCCACGCAATCTCATCAGAAGGGCAGTTTCATATCGGCGGGCAGGCCGAGCTCTTGGGTGATTTTTTGCATTTCAGATTGCTCACGCTCTTTGGCTTTGGCTTGAGCGTCCTTGATTGCCGCAAGGATCAGGTCTTCGGCGACTTCTTTCTCCGAAGGCACAAAGATCGACGGATCAATATCAAGGCCGGTCAGTTCACCTTTGGCGGTGGCGCGGGCCTTGACCAAACCTGCACCGGATTCGCCGATGACAACCGTGTTGTTCAGGTCTTCTTGCATCTGCACAACTTTGGCCTGCATGTCTTGTGCGGATTTCATCATCTTGGCCATATCGCCAAGTTGGCCTAGTCCTTTGAGCATTGCTATTCTCCTATAGTTTTGGCCTGAGGAATGGCCGATGTGTTGCGCGCGGTTATCGCAGCCATCAAGATAAGGGACAAGTAGGGAGGCCGGGTCCAAATTTCATCACCGAAACCTGTAAATTCCACCAGCAGATTTTGGCAGTGTCCGCCTCCTAGTCTTCTTCAAACGGATCCCATTCGTCTTCGACTTCCGCCAAAGACTCCTCAAGCGCGACGGCGGCGATGTCTTCGGCAGTCCGGACATCAACGATTTCGGCTTTGGGAAAGGCGGCGATGACGGCCTGAACCAGCGGGTGTTCTTCGGCTTTGGCATGCAAGGCGAGTTTCGCAGCATCGCGGCGTTCGACAATGGTTGGCGCATTGCAATCACTGACGATTGAAACTGCCCAACGGTTTCCGGTCCAGCGTTGCAAGGCCCCGCCGATCCGTGCCGCCAAATCGGGCGAGGCATTGTCCGCCGGTGCAAACTCTATCCGGCCGGGTTGATAGGCGGCCAATCGAACGCTGCCCTCTACGTCGACCAGCAATTTGACATCGCGGTTGATCCGGATCAGCTCCAACACATGTTCAAACGTGGGATATTTGGCCAAGGCTTGATCGACGGCCACGGCTGCCGCCGCACCGCCACCGCCGGCATAGGCCACCGGGCCAGACGTGCCCGGATGTGTTGGTGCCGGTAGCCCTTGGGCTGAGGTGTTGTGATGGCTTGGTTGCGCCATCCCGCCTCCTTGGGGCCCCGGAGCAGTGGGTGGCGGCGTGTCTTGAAGTTTGCGGATCAATTCTTCGGGTGACGGCAGATCGGCAACATGGGTCAACCGGATCACGGCCATTTCAGCCGCCATCATCGAAGACGGGGCGTTGGAGACCTCTTCAATCGCCTTGAGCAGCATTTGCCAGGCTCGCGACAGGGGACGCATGCCAAGCCCGTCGGCAAAAGCCAATCCGCGGGTGCGTTCATCGGGTGCGATCGTGGGGTCTTCGGCTGCGTCAGGGGTGATTTTCACCACCGAAACCCAGTGTGTCAGTTCGGCCAGGTCGCGCAAGACGGCCAGCGGGTCTGCTCCGTCGGCGTATTGGCTCGACAGCTCTTGTAGCGCGCCTGCCGCATCACCGCGCATGATCCGTTCGAACAAATCCATAACGCGGCCGCGATCCGCCAGTCCTAACATGGCGCGGATTTGATCGGCAGTTGTCTCGCCTGCTCCATGGGAGATGGCCTGATCAAGCAGCGATGTTGCATCGCGCGCCGATCCTTCGGCTGCGCGGCAAATCAGGGCCAAAGCGTCGTCGGTGATCTGGGCATTTTCACCGGTCGCGATTTTTCGCAGCATGGCAATCATGACTTCGGGTTCGATCCGGCGCAGGTCAAACCGCTGGCAACGCGACAGTACCGTCACGGGCACCTTGCGGATTTCCGTGGTCGCGAAAATGAATTTGACATGCGCCGGTGGCTCTTCGAGCGTTTTGAGCAAGGCGTTGAATGCACCGGTCGACAACATATGCACTTCGTCGATGATATAGACTTTGTAGCGGGCAGAAGCCGCGCGATAGTGCACAGAATCGATGATTTCGCGGATATTGGCGACACCGGTGTTTGATGCCGCGTCCATTTCCATCACGTCGACATGGCGGCCTTCCATGATGGCGACGCAGTGTTCACAGATGCCGCATGGATCGGTGGTGGGGCCAGCGTTTCCGTCTGCGCCGATGCAATTCATGCCTTTGGCGATGATGCGGGCAGTGGTGGTTTTGCCGGTGCCGCGAATGCCTGTCATCACAAAGGCCTGAGCAATGCGGTCCGCCTCGAACGCGTTGCGCAGCGTGCGCACCATCGGGTCTTGGCCGACCAGATCAACAAAGGTCTCTGGACGGTATTTGCGGGCAAGAACCTGATATTCGGGCGTGTCGGTCATGTCGGTCCAGTCTCGAAGTGTCAGCGCATAAGCTACGCGTTGCAGGCGGGGGCGTCCACCGCTTGATTTTCTAAAACCGGCGGGGCACTGTGGCTTTGGGCCGTTTGCAGGCGGCCTCCAGATCCGCGGAAAGTGCCAGCACCTGCCAGACGACGAATTTTCGCCGAAAATTCGGTTTCTCTGCCCGACTAGCGGATCAACGGGCAACACATGAGGAGCCCGATAATGACCCTTTCCATAGACAACCTACGTCGTGCAGCCAAGCAACTGCATCGCGCCTTTGAGGCCGGTGACAAGCTGGCCCGCGAGCGTCTTAAGCAACATCCGCCGCGACCCGCGGGCGAGCTGCTGAAAAGGGCGGATTTTTTGCATGTTGTCGCGCAAGAGAACAACTTCGCCAGTTGGCCGCAGCTAAAGCATGCGGCCGAAACCATGGGGCTGGATCGCGCAGCAAAGGTTCAGCGCCTCAAGGTGGCTTTGTTTCATGGACGCAATTCTCTTGTTGAGGCGTTATTGCAGGGCACACCGGACCTTGCGGCGGGGCATTTGGGGCTGCAGATTGCGCTGTATGATCTGGCAGCGGTGCGCAGGGCCGTGCTGGCAGATGCGACACTTGCCACCAAGGCTTTGGGCCCGCGCCGACCAATCTTGCATCTGGCGTTCTCTAGATGGATACATGCCCGACCTGATCTTGCTCCGGATATGATTGGCATTGCCCAACTGTTGGTGGATCACGGTGCGGATGTGAATGACGGTTTTGCCCAAAACGCAGGGTCTGATCACAGGCTATCAGCGCTGTACGGCGCGATCGGCCATGCGGACAATATGGTTTTGGGGCGTTGGCTTTTGGATCATGGGGCAGATCCAAATGATGGCGAGTCGCTGTATCACGCAACCGAGCTGGGGCATCACCAAGGCTTGGCGATGTTGTTAGAGGCAGGGGCCGATCCCAAGGGGACCAATGCTTTGTTGCGGGCAATGGATTTTCAAGACCATGCCGCTGTTGAAATGCTGCTGGCTCATGGCGCACGGGCGGATGATTTCAACGATGCCGAAGTTGGCGGAGAATCCCCTTGGGTGGTGCCCGCCTTGCACCAAGCGGCGCGGCGGGGATGCGACACGCAGATGGTTCAGTTGCTGTTGCAGGCCGGGGCCGATCCGGCGCGGGTGTATCAAGGTGCCAGTGCTTATGGTTATGCCTGCGTGCATGGAAACCAGCCTGTTATCAGAGCTATTGAAGCACGGCGCGCAGAGGTGCCTCTGTCCCACGAGGAAAGCTTATTGGCAAAAGCAGCCAAGGGCGAGGATGTCATCGGCAGTTTTATTGATCCCAACAGGCTGCCACCCGCCTATACCAATTTGATCCGCGAAATCTTGCACCTGCCGGGGCGGCTCGATTATGTCAAACGTCTGGTGGTGCTGGGTTTACCCTTTGACACGGCGGATGGCCAAGGTTTGACACCTATTCAATTGGCAGGTTGGGAAGGACTGCCCGAGGTATTGAATTACTTCCTGAGCCTTGGTTGCGATCTGTCCCATGTCAACGGTTATGGCGGTACGCTTTTGTCGACAATTCTCCATGGGTCGGAAAATAATCCGGAACGAGCGGGACGCGACTACATTGCCTGTCTGGAACGCGTGCTGCATCACGGTGTTGCACTGCCCAAACACGCCATCACAATGATCGGGCGCGAAGACCTTCGGGCGTTCCTTGAAGACTGGGCCGAGGCGCGTCCGGGGCAAGTTGTCTGATCCGAAAAGATCACGCCATTTGACGGCGATAACGAATCATCTGGGCCAATGGCGCACGATGTGTATCATCTCTTGCGTGATTTAAGGGGGAGTGACGTATGAAATTGCGCGGCATTCGAGGCAGCCGGAATATCGAGGACCGACGCCGACAATCGCGCGGCGGCGGTGCCAAAATTGGCGGTCTCGGGGTTTTGGTTATTTTGGCCGTCGGCTATTTCGCGGGCATTGACGTGTCTGGTTTGCTGCAAGGCTTGGACGCTCCCGCCCAAAATGCGCCGCAACAGGTCAGTGCCGAGCAAGAGAAAGCTGCGCAGTTTTCTGCGCAGGTTTTGGCAACGACAGAGACTGTTTGGGGCAAAGAGTTTCCTGCACAATTGGGCCGCACCTATGAGCCGCCTAAAATGGTCTTGTTTTCTGGCCAAACAGCGTCGCCCTGCGGCGGTGCCAGCGGGGCCACAGGTCCGTTTTATTGCCCGGCGGATGAAAAAGCTTATCTCCACACCGAATTTTTCGAAACCTTGTCGCGCAGTCTTGGGGCGGGCGGCGATTTTGCAGCGGCCTATGTGATTGCCCATGAAGTTGCGCACCATGTGCAGCAGGAGTTGGGGATATTAGGCGAGGTTAACAAACGTCGCCAAACTGCAAGCGAGACGCAGGCCAATGCTCTAACCGTTAGGCTTGAACTTCAGGCGGATTGCCTGTCTGGCGTTTGGGCTCGCAATGTTGATGGGCTACTTGAACCCGGCGACATCGAAGAAGCGCTGAACGCGGCCCGCAAAATCGGCGATGACCATTTGCAACGCCGTGCTGGTCGCGTGCCGCAGCCTCATACCTTCACGCATGGCACATCGGCGCAGCGGTCGCGGTGGTTTGCACGTGGCTACAATGGGGGGGAAATGCGTGACTGTGACACCTTCAGCGCCCAAAAACTCTGATCCTATTGTGATCCACGCGCTGCCTGTTGGTGGCGGCATCTTGGCCTTGTCGACTTTGCCGGGGGCTGGCGGAAACTATGCTGGCGATATCGAACATTTGTCCAGTTGGACACCGGCCATCGTAATCACGCTTGCCACTGATGCTGAATTGTCCGCAGCGCATGCCGAGACGCTGGGGGCCGACATGCAAGATAAGGGCGCACGCTGGGTGCATTTCGATATTCCTGCCAATGCGATCCCCGAACGTGCTGGCGGGGAAACATGGGAACAAGTGAGCGAACGCGCGCGCCGGGCGCTTAAGGGCGGCGGGCGCGTCGTGGTGCTGTGCGGTGATCAAGGTGCACGGTCGGCGATGGTGGCTCTGCGGCTCATGATTGAAACCGGCGCTGCGCCGGGCGATACCAAGGATAGATTGGCCAATGCCCAAGAGGCTGGAATTGGTAACGAAAATCAGATCAACTGGGCCAAAGGCGCTGAGCAAAATATGCCATTGTTCATGCGGCACACTCAGTAGTCAGGCCAAAAACTAAGGGGATTGTTGTGCCTGACCTCTGTTTGCCATGCAAAAGAGATGAGGTGAGAGGCTACATCGACCCAAACGGGACTCGTTGTGGCTGCTTCCTTCCGGATCTGACCAGGTTGGCGAGGCGTTCGCCCGCGCAACCTCTCGATTCCTCATTTAAGAGAGCGCGCCGGATTTTGCAATGGCCTGTTTTAAATCCGTGACATTTCAAATCGAGGGAGGCCAACGTGTGGCCATGCTTTGATTTGAGCATCCGGCTCTCTTTCTTCTCGCGCCTGTGTGCTGCAACGTTTAAAGGGGGCAGATGACCACACACTTCGATATTTTTCTCGCAGCGCCTCCTGGCTTGGAAGACGTTTTAGCTGATGAGGCCCGCGAGGCGGGCTTTGCCAACCCTCAGGCTGTATCTGGCGGGGTTACCACCTCTGGTGATTGGCCAGACGTGTGGCGTGCCAATCTGGAGTTGCGCGGCGCTGGGCGGGTTTTGGCGCGTATTGGATCCTTTCGGGCCTTTCATTTGGCGCAGTTGGACAAAAGATCACGAAAATTTGACTGGGCTGCATTTTTGCGCCCTGATGTGCCCGTTCGGGTCGAAGTGACCTGCAAGGAATCCAAAATCTATCACGACCGTGCAGCGCGTCAGCGGGTAGAAACCGCGATCCGCGAGACGCTGGGAGCGCCGATAGAATCCGACGCGCCCGTGCGTATTTTGGTGCGGATCGAGGATGATCTTGTCACAATCAGCCTTGATACATCGGGCGAACCTTTGCACCGGCGTGGCCACAAAGAGGCGATCGGCAAAGCCCCAATGCGCGAAACTCTGGCGTCGTTATTTTTGCGGCAGTGTGGTTACGATGGGACTGAAACCGTGGTTGACCCAATGTGCGGATCGGGAACCTTTTTGCTTGAGGCAGCAGAGCGCGCGGCGGGGCTTTTGCCTGGGCGTTCACGAAGCTTTGCCTTTGAAATGCTGGCGAATTATGACGCTGACGCATGGCAGAACATGCGAAGTGCAATACCTGCGGGAGCCGAAGGTCCACCACGCTTTTTCGGGTCGGATCGCGATGACGGCGCGATCAGGTCCAGCACGGCCAATGCAAAGCGTGCCGGTGTCGACGCTTTGTGCGAATTTCGCCGTGCAGCAGTGTCGGATGTAATGCGCCCCGCCGGTAAAACAGGTCTCGTCATGGTAAATCCGCCTTATGGCGCAAGGATTGGCAACCGCAAACTATTGTTCGCCCTGTATGGCAGTTTTGGTCAAGTGATGAAGGACCGATTTTCCGGCTGGCGAGTGGGCATGATAACCAGCGACGCCGGATTGGCGAAATCAACGGGATTGCCGTTTAAATCCGGACCGCCGGTGTCATTTGGCGGACTAAAGGTAAAGCTATATCAGACTGGGTCACTATAGACTCTGGTGCTGCACGCAAATAAAATTTAGGCTATATTGAAGCCACCTGCGCCATTTTCTGCGCAGGCGATATATATGATTTTCTGTATTTGAATGAGTTTTGAATTTTCTATGTGCAAAGATATTTATATCCCACGTTCGGCTCTGTCCGACCAAATTGCGGCCAAAATTTTGAGCGCAAGCCTGACTGGAACTGCAACCTGTCAGATTTGGAGCTCTGCAAGGCACACCGGTAAAAGATCCTTTTTTCAAAAGGAGTTGAAGCCGAAACTAAAGGGACTGGGTTGTCACGTTATCTCGATTGACCTTTGGGCCAAAACGGATCTGGATCCCGGTATGGTTTTGGCGAAAACTCTGAATGACGAATTGGCCATTGTTAGGGATAACGGTTCCAATCTGGTGGACGAATTACCGTTTTCATGGATTACTATTAACAAACATAAATTGGAAACTCCGGGGCGCGGGCGACGGCGCGGTGGAACACTAAGTGAGGTGTTGCAGGAAATTGCCAAGTATACCGCTGACGACATTGTCTTGATCGTAAACGAAGCGCAGCAATCACTTGAAACCGCGGCTGGATGTGACGCTATGGCGGCGCTACGATCGGCGTTTGATGAAATGAACGGCGATGGCACACGGCTGCATTTGGTTTTGTCGGGGTCCCACCGCGACCGGCTTTCGGCGCTTGTGTCCAAACGCAAGGCCCCGTTTATAGGTGTCGAAATCCAAGAGTTTCCCCGGCTTGGCCGGTCTTTTGTCGAAGAACTTGTGCATCAGGTAAACACGCGTTTGGCCGCAGACAATCAATTGAGCTCAGATGACGTAACCTCGGCCTTTACTCTGCTTGGGTTTAGGCCCGGGATATTGGCACAAGTTGTTCAAGATCATGCTTTGGGACAGGCAGGAAGTGCCGGTTTGCACCAGACGGTGACGGCGCGCGCGGGCACGCTGCAAGCCATGGTTTGGCAACAACATCAAGACGATTACGGGACGTTGACCGAAATTCAACGGGCTGTGTTATTGATCTTGATCGAAGATGGCAGCGGTTTTTCACCTTTTGCCGCTAAAACATTGGATCGGATTGGTGAGCGGATGGGCGAAATCCTAACCCCGCCAAAGGTGCAAAAGGCTTTGGATGGTCTGCGTGATCGCGGTATTGTCTGGCGGCCAGGGCGCGGATCATATGCCTTGGAAGACCAGGATATGCGCGATTGGGTTTTGCGGGACACCAAACCGCGTTTGGCGGCTTCGATCTATAGCAAGCCGGCAAGTTTGGCCCCGGCCAGCAGATCTGCTGCGCGGTGATGCGAGAAGCGTCCGGTTACGGGCGCGACGTCAGGCACCAAAACCACCGTCATTCCCGCAGCATAGGCGGATTGCGATCCTGTTTCGCTGTCTTCGAAAGCGAGGCAGGATTCAGGAGGCACACCCAATTGTTGTGCCGCAAAGAGATAGGGATCGGCTGCCGGTTTTGGATTGGTGATTGAATCGACTGAAATCACCGTTTCAAAGCGATATGCAAGACCGGACGCTTTCAGCTTGCGTTCGGCGGAATGGGCAAAGGAAGAGGTTGCAATCGCTTTGGGCAACCCGAGCTTATCAATCTGGTTCAAGAGCGCGTCGACACCGGGTTTTGTCGGTATTCCTTGCGTATGAAGTGCTTTGGTTTCTGCAGCCCAGACGGCATCAATTTGATTGAAATCGAGGTCGGGCCATTTTGAAGCAATCAACGCCAAGCCCGTTTTGAAATCAACGCCAACCAAGGCGTCGAAAAAACCGTCAGGAACTGGAATGCCCATAATCTCGAATGCGCGCATTCCTGCAATAGTCATCTGCCGCTCTGTGTCGATCAAGGTGCCGTCCAGATCGAAGATCACTGCACTGTAACGCATTGTTATTGCATTCCTCCAGGGCAGAAGAACCGGTCGTACATGCCAAAGCACGAAGCGGTGCGGTTAAACCCCTCAAGCTTCAGTTTCGCATAGAGGTGGTTGTTCTCAAAAGTCATGTTGATGCCTGAGCGCAAAAGATTGTAGCAGCCATTCGGATCGACTCGGCACGCCAAAAGCGCCGCTGCGTTCAAGCCGTCTTGTTCCCCCAGCTCTTTGGCGGCGACGATCTCCATCAATTCGGTTTTGAGCGTCTTTTCGGCATCATCGAGATCTGGATTTGTGAAGAAAGCAGCGACGGCAGCCATGAAGGTCATTCCGGCGAGAAATTTGTACATGAGAGGCCCTTTGATGGTCTTTGCGGGTGACATAGGGCAGATTGTAATGCTTGTCTAATATATGACGGCGGGACGTCGCTGGTGCGCTGCGCGCACGTCGCCCCGCCCACCGTCCCTTCAGCACCTAGGATGGCAGGCGCGCCGAAACACGCCTGCCAAGATGTTATCTGCATGCAATCACAATTGGATGCGGAAGGCCGCAAACCCATCGGCACCGTCGCCGGCGTCTTCGATGGTGACCCCTTTGACGTCACCGATATAATCACGCGCCTTTGGGCCAGTCTCGAACAGCACTGATGTGCCTTCAAGCGGCGCGAAGGACCAGTTGGCATCGGCCTTTGGATCGATAGTACCTTGCTCTACAATGTAGCGGACGATCACGTCACGGTTTGTGTCCGGCGCTTCGAACACGATTGTATCACCGGTGCCGGGGAAGCTTCCTCCGCCGGATGCGCGGTAATTGTTGGTAGCGATGATGAACTCCATGTCATCTTCAACAGGAGCACCATTGTATTGCAGGTTTACAATCCGTGTCGCGGCCGCGTCTACCAGTACCCCCTTGGGGTCAAAGCGTGATGGTTGGCTAAGATCGATTTGATAGGTGACCCCGTCCATCACATCAAAGTTGTAAGACGGGAAAGAGGGGTTGAGCAGCAATGCATCCGCCGATCCGGCTTCGATCTGGTTGAACATCCCGGCCGAACGTTCGAGCCAGCCTTTGACTTGCGCTCCGGTGACGCGCACTGCACGCACGGTGTTGGGGTACAGATAGAGGTCGGAGACGTTTTTGATCGCCACATCGCCCACGGCAACATCCGTATAGTATTCCGGACCTCCGCGGCCACCGGCCTTGAAGGGGGCTGCGGCTGACAAGATAGGCAAGCCTGCGTGTTCAGTGCCTTCAAGCATCTGTTCAATATACCACTTTTGAGCAATCGAGACGATCTGAACGGAAGGATCATCCGCAACCAGCGCGAAATAGCTGTGCAGCGGGGCCGAGGTTTTGCCAACCGCGCGGCGGACATAGGCCAAGGTTTCCGCGTGATCGGTGGCGGTTGCGTCCAGAACAGCCTGGGTGTCTTCGACCAATGGGGTAATCGAACGGTCTTCGTTGCGTTTTGAAATCGGGCGCGATTCAGAGGTTGTTGTCACGACGCGCCATTCGTTGCCTTCGCGTTCGAGCAGCAGGTCAATCACCCCGAGATGCGAGCCCCAAAAGCCGCCCATGACCGCTGGTTTTCCATGAATGGTGCCTTTGTCGACATCAACGGCGGCGAAGTCGGCATAGGTGGCTGATGGGAAGACAAGGTGTGAATGTCCTGTCACAAGTGCGTCAATCCCGTCCACCGCTGCCAAAGGCACTGCGGCGTTTTCCATGCCGCCGGTGTCATCGGCGGATCCGATGCCCGAATGCGACAAGGCGATGATGATGTCGGCACCTTGTTCCTTCATTTCGGGGATATACGCCTTGGCGGTTTCGACGATGTCGCGGGCCTGCACGTTGCCTTCCATGTGGCGGCGATCCCAGTTCATCACTTGTGGCGGGGTAAAGCCGATCACGCCGATTTTGATCGGGTGGGTGTCTCCGTTGCCGTCTGTCAACTCGCGCTCGAGGATCGAATAGGGTTTGAACAGCGTGGTGTCTTCGCGGGCTGTTGCGCCTTGTTCCTTGGCAATGTTCGCCAGAACAATGGGGAAGTCCGCTCCTGCGGTGGATTTCATCAGGAAATCGAGACCGTAGTTGAATTCGTGGTTGCCGATGGTCGCTGCATCATAGCCGATTGTGTTGAAGGCGGTGATGATCGGGTGCATGTCCCCTTCTTTCATTCCACGTTCATAGGCGATGTAGTCGCCCATCGGGTTGCCCTGCAAGAAATCGCCATTGTCGACGAGTATAGAGTTTGTTGCCTCGGCGCGGATGTCACCAATGATGGATGCGGCGCGCGATAGGCCAACGGTGTCGCGGGGCTTGTCCGCATAGTAGTCATAGGGGTGGACGTGCACGTGAATGTCGGTGGTTTCCATGATGCGCAGATGCGCCTGATTGGTGGCCGCCGCCGCTGAGTAAGGATGCAATGTGATCATTGCAGCACCGGCTGTGGTGCTGGCCAAAAACTGGCGGCGGGACAAAGATTTCAAAGACTTGGACATGTTTCACCCTATTGGTTGTTATGATTGGTTCTGCAGGCTGAATGGCAGCGATTCTCAACAGTACTGTGACACGCTAGCACATCCTTGAGAGTTTCAATTGCAGATTGTTTGCGGTGGACGTTGTTGCATTGCATCCGGCTGCAAGTCGCTGCAAAGTCGCGCAAACTATAGGGATGCGCGATATGAAACACGCCGAAGAGGTGACATTTGGCGGGTCTGGTTTGGACCGCGCAGCGGAGATACGCGGTGACATTCCAGCGCTGGCGACATTGATGCAAGATGCAGGCAGCCGCTGCATTTTGATTTGGCGTGGAAAGCCTTTGGTAAGCGGTGACACAGGGCTGGATCTGGTCCGCTTGCCGATGGATCATCCGGTTTTGGCTGAGGCCGGGGAGCCGCCGATTTTCATGGGCCGCGAAAACGGGGCAGCGGTCTTCGCATATGATGTTTCCGGATGGGAACCTGAACAGTTGGACGCCGACGCTATGGGCCAGTTTCTGGACCCGAGCGAGCAAAAACACCCATTGCTGGAAGCCGGAACACGCTTTGCTGAATTGCGGATGATTATGACCCGTCTGTCTGCGCGTGACGCAGAGCTGGCGGCGACGATGCGGTCTGTTGTTTCATGGCATTCATCGCACCAGTTTTGTAGCCGCTGTGGCACAAAATCCGTGACTCATATGGCTGGCTGGCAACGGATTTGCCCAGATTGCGGTGGTCATCATTTCCCGCGTACTGACCCTGTGGTGATTATGCTCATCACCCGCGGAAACAAGTGCCTGCTGGGACGGTCTCCGGGCTGGCCCGAAGGGATGTATTCCTGTCTGGCTGGTTTCCTGGAGCCGGGCGAAACCATCGAAGCGGCAGTGCGCCGCGAAGTGTTCGAGGAAGCCGGTGTCCACGTGGGGCAGGTGTCGTATTTGTCCAGTCAGCCTTGGGCTTATCCGTCTTCTTTGATGATCGGATGCCATGGTGAAGCGCTTAGCGAAGAAATTACCCTTGATACGGTCGAGATGGATGATGCCCGCTGGGTCACCCGAGAAGAGCTGATGGATGCGCATGCAGGTCTGCGCAGCGACATTCTGCCCGGCCGAAAAGGTGCAATTGCGCATTTTCTGCTCAGGAATTGGCTGGCTGACAGATTGGATTAACGAAGAAGATCTAGTATCCCTTGAACGAGACTTTACACAGGTGACCCAATGGAACTGACCGCACGCGAAGATATCGAAGCGCCCCTAGATCAGGTGTTCGCCGAGCTTACTGATTTTGAGGGGATCGAACGTCAGGTGTTGCGGCGCGGGATCGATGTGAAACGCACCAACGATACTGGTGCGGCTGCCCAAGGTTTGGCTTGGCAGGCGGGTTTCAAGTTTCGCGGGAAAACCCGCACCGCTGATATTGAACTTTGTGAATTCGCCGCGCCTGAACAGATGGTATTTCAAAGCGTGTCTGGCGGGCTTGAGGCGCGCACAGTGGTTGATCTTGTGGCCTTGTCGCGGTCTCGGACGCGCATTGGTGTATCGACAGATTTCGGGGCGAAAACCCTGTCTGCGCGATTGTTGCTGCAATCGCTGAAATTGGCCAAAGGCGGGTTGGACAAACGGTTCAAAACACGCATGGCCGGTTTGGCCAAAGATCTGGAAAACCGTCTAAAGGCGTAACTCTGTCACTGACGTTGTCAACGTTTGCGTGGGCCGAATATGGGTCCGGTGCCCTGATAGATGAGGCACCGGTTTAGACGATCAATGGCAGACGGCCCCTGCGGTCTGCAGCACGGCGCCGGGATGGTCCGGCAACCTCAAAAACGTAACGCGACGATTTTCGGCAGCCTTGGGGTCATAGGTGTTTTTGAGCACATGCTCTCCGAAACCTACAGGGTAGAGCGGCAATCCGACATAGCTGCTTTCCAGCGCGTGGGTCACAGAGGCCGCGCGGCGTAGAGACAGATCGCAATTGTAGCCGACGGAACCCACTGAATCGGTATGCCCGATGACAGCATAAGGCGTTCCTGCCAAAGCGGGATCTTGCAAAGCTTCAACCAGTTGCATCAATTTCCCGATTTGATCTGCGCGGATATGGTCGCTGTTATAGTCAAACTCGATGGAAATCGCGACAGAGGGCAGGGCGACTTTGCCGCCACTTGGCTTGGTAGGTGTATGATCCACTGCCGGGGCATCATATACCGGCGGCGTTGCAGGCGGTTCGGTGCTGATTGCGACGTGATTGTCATTGAGGTCCAGAACGAGGGTTTCATACTGCGGCACCACCGCGCTTTCGAACTGAACACCATTGGCATCGCGCCCGACATCGGCGCAATTGGCCGCCGAGGCGTTCAGCATACAGCGCGCCAGCGGGTTGGTGGGTTGGGGTTTCATCATCGGGATCACTGCTGTGTCACCCGGAATGAAGATTTCTCCGCTTTGCGCTAGGGCTGCCAGAGGCAGCCCCAGACAAAACACAGAGGTGGCTAAGAGTTTTAACATCTCTGTGCTCCTATCAATGTCCGGTCACAACAACCGAGATTTGCGATTTGATCACGTCGGGGTTGTGATCACTGACACCTCGGTAATCGACGCCGGCAACGTTCTGCCTGTCTTTGCCGTTATCCCCAAGGTCGAGGGCAAGCACTTCGTTCACCACTTCTGTGTATTGATCCTTGGTCAATGGCTTGTGGCTGGCTGCGCAAGACACTTTGGATGTGTCACGGGTGTGCAGATCAATCGCATCATGTCCGCCATTACAAATGGCCAGAATGGTTTCCAGACCTTCATGCGTGGTTTTCAGGCTGCCGCGCGGTGGGAAGACATATTGCGACCCGCCTTTGATGACCTCATCCTCAAGACCGGGGAAGGGGTACAGCACACAGCTTTGATGACGATCATCGATTGAAATCAAGGTCAGGCGGCAGTCGTGACGCGGTTCAATAAAGACCTGCAACCCTTCGCCAACCACATAAGTGGGTTTGTTGGTATAGACGGTCAAATGGCTTTGGGTTGGGACCGAGTGCTGGACCGGATCATGGGCTTTGTGATCGGGCTTGGCAACATCGGCATAGGTCGTGATTGGCGTATCCTTTTTCGCTGGCGGCGCTGCATAGACGGTCGAGTGATCCGCGGCAGGTGGTGCATAGGGGGTATCTTTGACCACGGCCGCAACCGACGCTGTCAAGTTAGCCGGTGCTTTGTGATCGTTGATGATCGGGCGATAATCCGTCAGTTTTTCCATCAACGCAGGGTATGCGGCGGTCCATTCATCGCGAGCAATCGGGGACTGTTCCAGTCGCGTCATCAAGCTGGCAAACTGATGTCCAACAAAGGGCATCCGCTTGCGCAGCATATCTTCGGTCATGCCCAGTTCATTGGCGGCTTGCTGTAGGTCGATGAAATGATCAACGTGATAGACAAACAGCCCGCGGATTGGTTCTAGGCCGCCAGCAGCGGTTTCAGGGTCAATTCCGGCTGAGCGCAGCGTGTCGAAAAAGGCTTGTTCGTCCTTCTTGAACCACTCTTGCACCACCTTTTGGCCGGGGTAGATGGCATCGATGGTTTGCCGTGCTTCGGACGGCAGGGCGAGGTTGTTGATTGCCACATCGCGCACAGCATCATCGTTGTAGCGGATGCCTTTGGAATGGCAGGACATGCAGCTGATACCGTTGATGACTTCACCGGTGCCGTCTGAATAATCATCGTCGCGCACAATGCTGGTGGGGCCGACATCCAAACGCGCACCGTCAGCGGTGTTCAGGTAATAGGCATGAAACCCGTTCGGCAGGGTAAAGATCGACTCGCCGCCATCGTGTTCGAACGCGAGGTCGGGGCCGTACACATTTGCTGGCCCAAGCGGATATTCAAAAAAGCTCTGCCGCCCTTTCGAGCCTGCAAAATCATAGGAGGTCCAGAAAAAACCGGTCCCGAGTGCGTGGCGTTCGATCAATCGGTTGTTGGTAGATACACCCGAATTTTGAAATCCTGCGCGCACCACTTGTTCATTGGCGATGTTTTTCGCCATGTCGAGGTTGAGCAAACGTTCCAGCCCCTGAACGGTGTCAGGCATGTCGAGAAGATCGTAGTATAGCGGGGCCACCGGAGCGGTCGACGCAAACCAATCGGCGCGGATGATGGGAATATCAGTGCCAGCCATGTGCTTGAGCGGATTCAGATAGGGGTCGGTGTCACTGGCGTACCCGTAGGGGTAGATGGTTTCGAGCCGGTGCCATTTGCTGGCATCCCAATCGATTTCCGGCAGGTAGATCCGCATCAAAACGCCGTGTTCGTCCACCTGCTCCCACTTGTACGGATCAGGGTTCCAGCTGAGCGCATTGATCAGTTTGACCGTTGCCTGACGATAATTGTCGTAGTTGTCTGCGCTGATGTCCTTGTCATTGTACAATGGGCGAAGCGAAATATAGCGGATGCGATCACGCCGGTTGGTCGGTTGCTTTTGTAGGTCTTCCTGCGCCAGCCGGTGAATGTCTTCAAGCGAAACAAACTGCTTTTCAGGGGCGTTTGCGCCTAGGCTTTCGATCCAAAGCTGCAAGACTTCAAGTTCGGCTTCTTCGGGGGTGCAATCGGGTGACCAGCAGTTGTCTGGCATCGGTGGCGATCCACCGGCGATCACTTGATACAGCTTGGACTTTGCGTGATCGCCAATGGACACAAATTTGGGGTCTTGGGACAATCGGCGCATGTCCAAAACGTGACCAAAGCCGGATTTTGCTTTGGTCAGCCCTTCGTTCAAAGCACCGTCCTGATGACATCCGGCACAGTATTTATCGAGCACCTTATAAGCCGCCTCTTCTTGCGGCGAGGCATCCATGGGTAGAGCGGGTCTTTCGGCCATTGCCGGGCCCGCAAACATCGCGGCCGTTGCCAATAAACTGGCTTTGAATAGATCGCGTTTCATATCAAGTCTCCTGCTACCAAGGGGGTGGCGAAATCAGTTACAACGAATGGATAGATATTTGGTTGACGACCAGCCGCGCTGGCCTGCACTGCCTGAATAGGGCGACAGGCATTGCCCCGAGATACATTCAAGGCGTGCCCAACCGCTGCGCTGGGCCAAGACGCGCACTTGGTCGCCCAAATAAACTTCAGACAGTTTCTTGCCTTTGGAAGAGGGTTTGGCGCGCATGCTCAGATAGCCGGACCCAGAGGCGCGTGTGCGGCTGGAATAGGGGTCGAGGTTGACCACACGGGCGTTGCATTGGCGCACATAGGGCTGGGTGGCGGTCAAAAGCGGGCTGTAGACCCAGCCCTTTTGGCCACTGGGCAAGATAACGTTTGACCATTTGCCCGAAGTGGTGATGACGGACAGACGGGTGCCGACATTGATCTCTGTGAAATAGGGGTAATTCGTGCCGGGGCCGGGGCGCACATTCAATCCGCCGTCATTGTTATTGGCCACATACATGGTGCGATTTGACGGAGCGGGCGTTGGTGTCGGGACATGGGCATTGCCCCCTTGCCAAAGAACTTCGGCCACATATAGCCGGCCCGAGGAACAATAGCTGTCACTTGGGACCGCGCCTTGGGATTTCAGATTGTTGATCTGCCAATCGGCGTTGGATTTCGACACGGTTTTGACGGTGATGCCATAGTACCCATTGCTTGATTTAAAAATGCGCACGCCAGACCGGCCTGAAAACCATTGGTTGGCAAAGGCGATCGCCTCAGGGATCGACGGGCGCGAGGCAGTCACGATGTAACACTGGCTGTTGGACAGACGGTAATTGCCGTTCACAACCTGTGGGCTTGTTTGGGCTGGCGGCGGGGTCACCACTGTCGATTGAAGATAGGTGATCCGGTCGACCACAGCGCTGCCAATGCAAGCGGCATTGCGTCCGCAAGCGTCGCGGGTGCTTGTACGCCATGTGGCTTGTTGGCGCGACGTGCTGCGTCCGCTTTGGTTGTTGTATGCGTATTCAAGCCGCTCATCGAGGCCAGCCAGATACGCATCTGCGCATATCGCCGTTTCTGTCGGGGTCAGATGGGACGCGCTGCACCAAGGGCGCAGATATGTCACGGGGGTCGGTTCAATCGGCTTGGGTTTGATCGGGGTTGGTTCAACGGGCGGTATCACTTCGGCGCTTTTGCACTGATGGTTGATAAAGCTTTGAGCGAAGGGGGCAAATTTATGCCCTTGGCATTGTTCTGCATAGGCACGGTAGGCAAAGCATTCGCCATAGCCCTTGGCCTCGGCATACAGGGCATCACACAGTGCACCCGCCTCGTCCTGATCGGGAACCGGCGTTGGTGTCGTGTCCACTGGCGGATCAACAGGCACCGGATTTGGATCCGAAGGCGGCGCGTCATTCAGGGTGCTCAACGCTGCCTCAAGGATGTCAGAGCGTTCAATAATATCCGCCATCGGGATGGCAAAATTGACGCTGTCGCGCTTTGATCCCGCATGGTGCAGGCCAATCACCATCTGCAAAGAGGCGTCGATCACCGGTGAACCGGAATTTCCCGGCAGGGTATCGCATGTGTGGAGCAGGCGATTGTTGGATAGGGCCGGATTGTTGGCTTTGCATTTCTCGCGGCTGATGCGCTGGGCCTCGCCCATGGGATGGCCGATCACCCAATAGGGATCGCCGTCATTCGGGGCGGCTGCGGCCAGTTTCAGCATGCCATAATCTGCGCTGGGGTCGCCCAGCACCTCTAGCAGTGCGTAATCAAGGTCTTCGTATGCCTCAACCGGTGTTGGGCTGACGGTAAATTTCCGTGTGCCCTCTTCAACCCCCTGCTGCGTATAGCCGGCAACAAATTGCACCGCGTCGATACGGGTGGCACCGGCGCGTTCATTGTTCAAAATGCCCGGCACACAGTGGTAGTTGGTTAGAATGTGTTTCTTGTCGACAATAAAGGCGGTGCAGGGGAAAATTCCCTTGTCGGTCAGAATATCCAAGCGGCCGACAGAATGACCGATTTTCGCAAAGATGCTTTGTTCGGAATAATTGCGGATACTCTCGTTGTTATAATCGCCAACCGAGAGTTCAAATTCGATATCACCGGCGCTGGCCGATTGTTTGCGGTTCAAAACGATATTGCCGAAATCGCCGCGGTCGAACCCAACGACATCTTGCGCAAAGGCCGGAGTTGATGCGGCAAGACCTGCAAGTAGTGATGTAGTGGCGACGAAATTTCGCACGGAACGATCCTCTCAAAAAACCTTGCCTAGCAAGTGCTTTGATGATCGGCCACTCAAGGCATTTGAGTCAACGAAGGAAAACCTGACCCTAGGGTATCTGTTTGTGGCAAGTCAGGTGTCTTCGCGCTCAACAGGGCCTCCTTGGGCCTCCCAAGTTGAAAAACCTTCGCGCAGATGGGCAACGTCGAATCCCATGTCGATCAACGTTGCCGCGCTGAGGGCTGAGCGCCAACCGGATGCGCAATGCAGCACAAATGTTTTGTCGCAACCGTCTTCGCGGGCAAATACGTCTTTGAAGTAGGGGCTATCGGGATCGACCCAAAATTCCAACATTCCGCGCGGGGCGTGAAAGGACCCGGGGATATAGCCGCTGCGGCGGCGCTCGCGGACGTCGCGAATGTCAACGATGACAACGTTCGGGTCATCCACCATGGCGATCAGTTCAGGGGTTTCGAATTCGCGGATGCGGGCACGGGCCGACGCGACCATTTCAGCGGCTGTGGTTTTGAGTTTACGCATGGTGATCTCCCTTTTGGGGTGGTTTGGCAGCAGGAAGGACCTAGGACAATCCTACAAGACCCGTGACAAAAATGCTTTTGTCCGCTCTTCATTGGGCGCTTCGAAAATCTGGTCGGGTGGACCTTGCTCCAAAATGCGCCCTTGGTGAAGAAAGCAGACTTTGTCGGCCAATTCGCGGGCAAAGCCCATTTCATGTGTGGCTAGAACCATAGTCATGCCTTGGCTGCGCAGGTCGCGCAAAACATCCAGAACTTCGCCGACCAATTCGGGATCAAGGGCAGAGGTGATTTCGTCAAACAGCATGATTTCAGGCTGCATGGCCAAGGCCCGAATGATCGCAACCCGCTGCTGTTGTCCGCCAGACAGCTGATCGGGGAAATGGTTCATCCGGTCATGCAGCCCGAACCGTGTGAACATCTCTTCGAGGGCGGGGCGCAGCTGCGCCCGCGATCCGCCCAATATCCGGCGAGGGGCCAGCATGGCGTTGTCCAAAGCGGTCATATGCGGGAACAGATTATAGCTTTGGAACACCATTCCAATACGCTGGCGCACGGGTTGCGGGTCTTTTCCCGGTTCGGAAATATCTGTCCCGTCCAGAAAAATATTCCCGTCGTCAATGGGCTCAAGCAGGTTCATGCAGCGCAGCAAGGTAGACTTGCCCGATCCTGATGCACCGATGAGGCAAACCATTTCCCCCTTGGTGATCGTCAGATCAATTCCGCGAATAACCGGATTGTCGCCAAAGGCCTTTTGCACGTTTTCAAGTTTGAGATCGGCCATCAGCTGCGTGCCTTTGACTGTTTGTTCATCAGATAATCGGCATAGCGCGTGGCGGGGATTGTCAGCGCCAGAAAGATAAGGGCCGCTCCGACATAGGGGGTGAAGTTCGCCATCAGGGATTTGTAGACGCCTGCCTGTCTGAAAATCTCGACCGGCCCAATAAAGCTGAGCAGCGCCACGTCTTTTTGTAGTGCGATGAACAGGTTCATATTGGCCGGAACCACGCGGCGGACGGCCTGCGGTAAAATCACGTAGCGCATGGTATCGCCGCCAGAAAGCCCAAGCGACAGTGCGGCATTGCGCTGGCTGTCATGGATGCTTTCGATGCCAGATCGGATCACCTCGGCAACATAGGCGCTATAGACCAAAATCAACGCCAGAGAACCCCAGATGTAGGGTGAATTCCATGGGCGCGGCAAGCCAAGGCCAGGGATGCCAAAGCCAATCAAATAGATCACCAAAATCACCGGTAGCCCGCGAAACACATCGGTATAGGCAATGGCAAGCAACCGTACCGGATAAAGCGCAGGGCTGCGCAAATCGCGGGCGATGGCGACGATCAATCCAAGCGCCGCAATCAGCGGGGCACACCAAAGGAAAATGGCGACGTCCATCACAAAAGCGTTCAGCAGTCCGGGAAAGGTTTTGGCAAAGACAGCCCCGTTAAAAAAGCTGCGTTTGACGTTTTCCCATCCGGGGGCCAGTGGAACCAAAAGAACAATGGCGGCCAGCACCGCAAAGGTCGAGGCTGCGGCGATCATATTGGCGCGTTTGCGCTGGCGGGCCTCAAAGGACTGGCGGCGGGTTTGTGTGGGCATGGGCGTCCGGTCATTACAGGGGCAGCGCCAGAAACTCTGGCGCTGCCAATAGGATATAGTGGTGAAAAGCTGTTACTTGATCAGCGGAACGCCGGTTGTGGCCTGCAGCCACTCAGCTTCGATTTCGGCCAGTTTGCCGTTTTCGGTCAGGGCGGTGATGGCCGCATCAACGCATTCTTTGAGCGGAGAGCCTTTTTCCATCAACATGCCGAACTGATCGGGGTTTTCGCCGCGATCCGCGGGGAACTGACCCAGCAACGCGCCGTCGTTCAGCACAACAGCAGACAGATACAGGGCCGTTGGCAAGTCAAACAAAGCGGCGTCGATCTGGCCCGCTTGCATTGCAGCGGTGACATCCGCGTTGTCATCATACAAAAGCGGCGATTTTTCTGGTGCGATCAGGTCACCCAGCATCGGGACAGCTGTGGTATTGGCGTCCGCGCCCCAGATCAAAGATTTGAGCGAGGCAACATCAGCCGTCGCGCCAGCCTCCACAACGGATTTGGTGGTCAGAACCGCCATCGCCGAGGTGTAGTAGGGCGCTGAAAAATCAACCATTTCTTCGCGTTCGGGTGTGATCGAAAACTGTTGCATGTTGACGTCGAATTCTTTGGCACCGGGCTGGATGGCTTGATCAAAGCTGGTACGAATCCAAGCCACATGATCGGCATCAAACCCCATCTCGGCAGCGACGGCATATGCCACGGCGGCCTCAAACCCTTTGCCGGTCTCGGGTGCATCATCCATCACCCAAGGAAAATAGGCCGGGTTGCCGGTGGCGACAGTCAGCATGCCATCGGTCAGCGTCTTTCCGGTGGCGCAGCTGTCTGCATAGGCGGCGCTGGAGGCCAGCATCAAAGCGGCGGCGGTTGTCCAGAACTTCATGATCATCCCTCACTGTTTTTGTTGCGCGCAGTTGACCGCTACGCTGCGCGCTTGTCCAGTGCCAGAACTGGAAAATGCCATCTTGGCGGGGGTTTTCGGACCAAATGGTCAGCTTGTACGCAGCTCCAGAATGGTGCGGGCTTGTTGCCATGTCGCGACCGGACGCTCATACTTCTCGCACAGCGCTGCGGCGCGGGCGACGAGCGCTGCGTTCGACGGTGCAAGGGTATTGCGATCAAGACGCATATTGTCCTCAAGCCCGGTGCGGGTGTGGCCACCAGCAGCGATGGCCCATTCATTGACAACAATCTGGCCCGGCCCGACACCTGCCGCGCACCATTGGGCGTCCGGTGCAAGGCGCTCCATTGTTCTGACGTAGTAATCAAAGACATCGCGATCGACGGGCATGGCATTTTTTACCCCCATGACGAATTGTACATAAAGCTTGCCGGGGATGTCACCACGCTTGCTGCGCGCCACGGCTTGGTGAATATGTGACAGGTCAAAGGCCTCGATCTCGGGCTTGACGTCATAGGTGCGCATTTCCGAGGCCAGCCAATCGATCAGTTCTGGCGGATTCTCATAGACGCGGGTTGGAAAGTTATTGGACCCCACTGAAAGCGAAGCCATATCCGGGCGCAAAGACAACATTCCGCCGCGCTCTGTCCCCGCGCCAGATCGGCCGCCAGTAGAAAGCTGCACAATCATGCCGGGGCAGTGTTTCTGGATCCCCTCCATCAACCGGCCAAAACGTTCGGGGTCACTGGTCGGTGTCCCGTCATCAAGGCGTACATGGCAATGCGCGATACTTGCGCCTGCTTCGAACGCTTCTTGGGTGCTTTCGATTTGCTCGGGCACAGTGATCGGGACTGCAGGATTGGTTTCTTTACGAGGGACAGATCCGGTTATGGCGACGCAGATGATGCAGGGGTTGGACATGAGCTTCCTTAGATATTAAAACCGGTAACGCTTTTGTCGCCGTGAATGTTTCTATTAACATGATTACTATTACGCGCGCGTTTTTCAGTCAATGATGTCTCGAACCGGCCTTCTTGGGGCAGCCCTTGCGCGCCGGTGCGCTGACCCGCCGCTGCACCAATGTTCCCGATTATGTGCAAGTTCCGACGTGTGGTGCGCTCAAAGAGCGGCGGCGCGTTTATGGGTGAGGCGCTTTACCAAACATGAGTTTTTGCGCTAACAGGACTTGAAACGACCCGAAATGTCAGCGCAAAGGATGCCGCCCATGAAGATTGCTTTGGTTGGAATTGGCAAGATTGCCCGCGATCAACATGTGCCCAGCATCGCTGCTAGCAATGCTTGGGAACTCGCGGCGACGTGTTCGCGCGCTGGCCGTGTCGATGGGGTTCCGGCCTTTACGGATCTGGACGAAATGCTTGAGTCGCATCCAGACATTCCGGTCGTGTCGCTCTGTTTGCCACCGGTGCCGCGTTTTGAATTTGCCAAACGGGCCATTTTAGCGGGCCGTCATGTGATGCTGGAAAAGCCCCCCGGTGCAACGCTGTCGGAATGCCACGCGCTAGAGGATATGGCGCGAAAAGCAGGGGTTTGCCTGTTTGCCTCCTGGCATTCACGAGAAGGGGCACGCGCCGACGCCGCGCGCGACTGGTTGGCGGACAAGGTCATCACCCGCGCGCACATTACGTGGCGCGAAGACGTGCGCAAATGGCACCCGGGTCAGGATTGGGTCTTTGATCCCGGTGGCATGGGGGTTTTTGATCCGGGCATCAATGCACTTTCCCTGATGACAAAAATCCTTCCGCAACCGGTTCATCTCAAATCGGCAACGCTGGAGTTTCCAGACAACCGTCAAACGCCAATTGCCGCCCAGTTGGACTTTACCGATGGCGTCTCTGCAGATTTCGATTGGCGTCAAACGGGACCGCAAACATGGGATATCGAAGTTTGGACGGAGGCTGGCAAGCTGCATCTGACCGATGGCGGTGAGCATATGATGATTGACGGGGTGCCGGCGGGCCAAGACCCAAGCCTGATCGGTGAATATCCCCGCCTGTATGCCCAGATGGCCGATTTGGTTGCCCAAAGCAAAACGGACATGGATCTGTCACCGCTGCGCCATGTTGCGGATGCGTTTATGCTTGGGCGGCGGGTGCCGGTGGACGCATTCCACTTTTAACTCTGCGTCCGTCTGACAGCAGCGGTTCTTTGGTGATTCAGCTCTGCTGAAAGGCATCGCAGCCGGAGTCTGGTCACCCAGCCAGAAACCGGAATTGATACACCCACGAGGTAGCTTTCGTGCAATAGTTTCCAAGTGCGACGATTCGGACAGAGGCAGGGTGATTCGCGGTGTGATCGGGGATTTTCCCGGATTTTCGTCTCTGTTCGCTACGCTGTGGGGCAAGGGGTGCGAAGCCTCACAGTCAAACGTGTAGCAATAATAGATCAATTTTCACTTTGCCGCCCCGGTCAACGGTTGACCGCGCAGGTTTCCTTTCACACTATCGTCGCATCACCCGGCTAACAGGCAGGGAAAGATACTAGGGAGGAAATTGAAAATGATGCATGTCAAAGGGATGACTTTGCGTTCGGTTGCGGCGGGTTCCGTGTCGGCCATGGCGATGTTGGTCGCCGGTGCTGTTTCGGCGGCTGAAATCGATCTGATGATTTCGGACGTGGACGGCAAAGCCGGTTTGGTCAAGGAATTGGTCGACCGTTATACAGCCGAAAACCCCGACACAACGATCACCATCAACGCCGTTGGTTACAACGTGATCCGCGAACAGCTTGCGATCCAGCTGGAAGCAGGTTCAGGCCCCGATCTGGCTTTTGTCACCAACTTGGGGGGATTGAACCCGCACTATGTTGATCTGACACCGCATGTTGATGCCGCCGAATGGGAAGCCAACTATGGCGCGGTTCTGCCGTGGTATCGTGCGGGCGCACCAGACGGCATTTTCGGTTTCCACACTGAAATGACCGTCACAGGTCCCTATGTGAACCTGACCATGTTCGAAGAGGCGGGCGTTGATGTCCCTGCCGCTGGCGCAACATGGGAAGACTGGGCCGAAGCTACCCAGGCCGTCATGGATGGCACCGGTTCATATGCCGGCATGGTCATGGACCGTTCGGGTCACCGTATGGCGGGTCCTGCGATGTCCTATGGTGCGGCGTATTTCAGCCCCGATGGCAAGTTGATCGCGGATGACGGTTTCAAAACCTTTTCCCAGCTGATGATCGATTGGCACAAATCCGGCCTGATGCCGCCAGACGTCTGGCCTGCTGTTTCCGGCGCGAAATATGCCAACGGAAATGAGATGTTCTTCAACTCCGACGTGCCTTTCTACATGTCCGGCTCGTGGAACACCGGCAACGTTCAGTCCAATGTCGGTGACAAGTTCGACTGGACCGTGGCACCCGTTCCTTGTGGACCAGCAGGGTGCGGTGTGATGCCGGGCGGCGCGGGTCTTGTGGCGTTTAAATCGGGTGACGCGGATCAAGAAATGGCCGCTGCCAAGTTTGTGGCTTGGATGGGGGGCACCGACATTGCCCGCGAATGGTATTCGAAAACATATGCCATTCCAGCCCACTCCGGTCTTCAGGCCGAAGGTCTTGATTATGCCGGTGCTGGCGCGACCGAAGCTGTTGCAAATGGTCTTGCGGCCTTTACTGCAATGGCCGCAGATGCTGCAGAGCAAACACCGCAGGCCTATCAGCTTCAGGGCAGCCCTAAGGGTTTCGTGATGTATAATGCCACTGTGCAATACATCGGCGCAGCTTTGAATGGCGAGCTGACCTTGGATGAGGCGATGGCCAAAGTTCAAGAAGAACTGGACACCAACGCCAATCAATAAGGCGTAGGACTTTGGGGCGGGTGCCTGTCTGGAACCCGCCCTTTTGCCCCATTGGGGCCCCTTTGATTGGGACGTTTCATGACACCTGCAGGCTTTACAGTAGCCTTCGCCGCCCTGTTTTGGGGTCTTGGCGGGGCGATCTGGCTTCTTATGCGGCGACGCTATACGCTTCGCCAGATACCGCAATTCTTTATGGATCTACTGGGGTTTCCGGTGGAACTGGCCCAAAGCCTGTTTGGCCGCGCCGGTGTGCCCTATGCACTGCTGCTGCCCAACATGCTGATTTTCGGTTTTTTCACTTTCTTGCCTATGATCTTGAACTTCTACGTCTCTTTCACAGGTGGGGCGTCCATTTCGCTGTTTGATCGCCCTTGGGTCGGTCTTGAGAAATACGCGGATATCTTTACCTGCGAGAATTATTTATCGCCGAAATCGTGTTCGAACCCGGGCTATAATTTCTGGACCGGCATGTTCAATACGCTTTGGTTTGTACTGATTCAGGTGCCGATCTTATGCGTTGCCGCCCTTGTGACTGCATTGGTGGTGAACCAAAATATTCGTGGGCGTGGGTTTTGGCGGGCGATGTTCTTTTACCCCGTCATGCTGTCGCCGGTTGTGATTGCCAACATCTGGAACTGGGTTTTGCACCGCAAAGGCGCGCTGAACGCCAGCGTCGGCGAGGCACGCGACGCCATGACAGGACTTGCGGGCCTAAGCGGCTTCGACATGGTGGCCACAGTGATTTTCGCCGTGATCTTGCTGGTTGTCAGCGAACGCAGCTTGCGGTCAAACGATGGTCCTTCAGGGTCTTGGACCGCTGTGTTTGGTGTGCTTATCGCAATGCTGGTCTACTGGTCGCAGCCACTGAGCCTGATTGGCTTGCCCGGTTCCGGCTGGCTTGGTCTAGCACTGGCAGGGGGGCTGTATTGGTCGGTCTCAACGGGGCAAAGCTTTGCCCGCATGGCGATCATCGGCGCGGGTATCTTGGCCGTGATCATGTTGCTGATGATCCAATTTGACGCCGTCTTCAGTTTTGGCCGCTATCGTCCGATCAACTGGCTTGTCACACCCAACACCGGTTGGCCGTTCTTCTGGTTGGTGTTTGTCTTCTGTTGGAGCCATATGGGGTTCTACATGCTGATCCTTTTGGCGGGCCTTCAGGCGATCCCGAGCGATCTGTATGAAGCCGCGAAAATGGACGCGACAAAACCGTTCCGTGCCTTTTACCGCATCACCTTGCCGTTGATCATGCCAACGCTGACCGTTGTCTTGGTGCTTTCGCTGATCCGCAGTTTCCAAATCTTCGATGAGGTCTATTTGCTGACCGGTGGCGGTCCGGGCCGCGAGACGTTTATGGTTGTGCAAAATATCTATGAAGTGGCGTTTGCCAATGATCATCCTGACTACGGGCAGGCCGCAGCGGGGTCGATCCTGATGGCGATTGTGATCGCTGTGTTCACCTTCTTCCAGCTGTGGCTGACACGGAGGCAATCTGACCTATGAGCCGTTTAACAACCTTCCTCTCACGCACCGCCGGCAATGGGCCGGACCGTGCGGAGCGTATCGGCATCACCGATGTACTAGCCTACAGCTATCTGTTTTTTGGAGTGCTGATCATCCTTGTGCCCGTGCTCTGGACATTTTTCAGTTCGATCAAATCGGACACTGCGGTCGAAAGCTTTGACACGCGGCTGGCCCCGATGGACCAGATCAGTGAAATGATCGAAGACGTTGGCGAAAAGGACGTCTGGATCTACACGGCCGAAGATGGCAGCACCCAGCTGGTCTATAAGGCGGGTCCAACCCGCAAAGTAACCGATGTCGCGCCCGTGGATGACCCCGGTGCTGTCTTCAAAGTGCCGCGCACAAGTTTGGCCCCGCACGAAGAAATGCGGGTCGCGGTTGAAAACTATCTTGACCCGATTCTGAAACGGAACGGACAGGACAATTTCCACTTCTTCACCTATCTCTATAACTCTGTGTTTGTGACGGTGATCGCGACTATGGTCACGCTGTTGATCAACGCAATGGCGGCCTTTGCGCTGTCAAAATACCGTTTTCGCGGGCGGCTGACTTTTACGATCTTGATTGTGGCAACGCTGTTGATTCCCAGCTCGATCATTCTTGTGTCGCTGTTCTTTGTGGTTTGGTCCTTTGGTTTGTTCGGCTCTCTCTGGGGGGTGATTATTCCGGCGGCCGCAACGCCTACAGGGGTGTTTTTGCTTCGCCAGTATATGCTGACCATCCCTGATGAACTGCTTGAGGCAGCGCGCATGGATGCGGCATCTGAATGGCGGATTTTCTGGCGGATCATCATTCCGCTTTCGCTACCGGCTTTGTCAGTTCTGGCAATCTTGTCCGTGATTTGGCGCTGGAACGATTTCCTCTGGCCTCTGATCGTGTTGATCTCTGATCCCGCGTCGCACACGCTGCAATTGGGCCTGACGCAATTCGCGGGCGAGTTTGACACCAACTTCCATTATATCCTCGCCATGACTGTGGTGACGCTGATCCCGATCACGCTTGTGTTCGTTTGGCTCCAGCGCTTCATCACCACCGGCATCGCTACGACAGGTCTGAAATGAACGATACATCACACGCCGCAAAAGCACCGGCTCTGCAGCTCTCGGATATTCGCAAAAGCTTTGGCACCGTGGATGTTATTCACGGTATCGACTTGGAAATCCAAGAGGGCGAGTTCATCGTTTTCGTGGGCCCGTCGGGCTGCGGAAAGTCCACATTGCTGCGCCTGATCGCCGGGCTTGATGACCCAACCTCGGGGGACATCAACCTGAATGGCAAACGCGTCAACACCGTGCCCGCATCCGAACGCGGCCTGTCGATGGTCTTCCAAAGCTACGCGCTATATCCGCATATGACAGTCGGGCAAAACCTGTCTTTTGGCCTTGAAAATCTGCGGATGGAGCGGGCGGAGATTGAGCGCCGCATCAATGACGCCGCCACGCTTTTGCAGATTGATCACCTGCTCGGGCGCCGCCCCGGTCAACTGTCTGGTGGTCAACGCCAGCGGGTTGCCATCGGCCGCGCGATTGTGCGCGAACCGGTGATATTCTTGTTTGACGAACCTTTGTCGAATTTGGATGCCGAGCTGCGCTTGCAAATGAGAGTCGAGATTTCGGACCTGCATTCCAAGCTTAAAAACACCATGATCTATGTGACCCACGACCAGATCGAAGCCATGACCATGGCCGACCGGATTGTGGTTTTGCGTGGCGGCAATATCGAACAGATTGGACGCCCGCTGGATTTGTACAATCACCCCAAGAATAAATTTGTTGCGGGCTTTTTGGGGGCTCCGCAAATGAACTTTCTTGAGGGGACTTTGGAGGGCAACGTCATTTCCCTAAATTGCGGAATGGTGCGCGATGTGCCGGTGGCGCAGCCGGGCACTGGCAAGGTGACGCTGGGTATCCGCCCCGAAAACATCCACGTCAATCTGGACGGGCACGGCGACGAAACTGTGACTGTGCAAAACTACGAACAGCTGGGCGCGGTGACGTACATTTATGCAACCTTCCCGAACGGCGACACATTGACGGTGCAGCACGCACATCAAATCCCGCTGCAACGCGGGCAGGAATTGGGGGTCAGTTTCCCATCCGAGGCGTTCCACCTGTTTGGAGAAGACGATGCCTCGATGGAGCTGACAAGATGAAAGTTGCAATGATCGGTCTTGGGATGGTGTCGGGCACATTTGCCGACGCCATCCAAAATTGCAAAGGCGTGGACTTGTCGCTTGTCTATGCACGCTCCGCCGAAAGCCGCACGCGGTTTTTGGCCAAATGGCCCGATTTAGGCGCAGCCGAGGCGGTTTCGATCGCTGAAATTGCCGCTTCGGACGTGGACTTTGTATTGCTTACCACGCCGCCCAATGCACGGCAGGACATCGTCGAAGAACTGGTCGCAGCCGGCAAACCGATCTTGATGGAAAAACCTATCGAACGGACGCTGGACGCTGCAGTGAAGCTGGTGGAAACCTGCGAAACGGCGGATGTGCCGTTGGGAATAATGTTGCAGCATCGGGCGCGACCTGTGGTTAAGGATCTTCGGGCGTTGTTGCCCCAGCTGGGCGCGCTGCGCATGGCCGAGGTCAATGTGCCATGGTGGCGCCCGCAGGCCTACTATGACGAACCGGGGCGGGGTTCCTACGCGCGGGACGGCGGCGGCGTCATGATTTCGCAGGCGATTCACACAATGGATTTGATGCTGTCATTGACCGGTCCGGTGACCGAGGTGACGGCGATGAACGCCACCACCGGCTTACACAATATGGAGTCCGAAGATTTCATGTGCGCAGGCCTGCGGTTTGAAAACGACGCAGTGGGGCAGTTGTTTGCAACCACCGCCAGCTTTCCCGGAAAAGGGGAAACGATCACGCTACATTTTGCGCAAGGGTCAACCCATCTTGAGGCGGGACAGTTGCAGATCAATTGGCACGATGGCCGATCTGAAACGATTGGTCAGGCCGCCAGTTCCGGTGCCGGTGCCGATCCAATGGCCTTTTCCAGCGACTGGCACCGGTTTGTCATCGAGGATTTCGCCGAAGGGTTGTCACAAGGCCGACCGCCCATGATATCCGGCCGGTCAGCGCTGGCGGTGCACCGGTTGATTGCGGCGCTGGAAGCGTCGGGGACATCGGGGCAGCGTGTTTCTGTATCAAAGTAAGTGGCGGGGCACTTTTGTCGCCGAAGCACTTGGTGAATACTATGCCTGCATTTGCAGGCGGGAGAGGAAAACATATGCCATTCAAACTTGGCGTTTTGGGCATTGATCACGGCCATATCTTTGGCATGCTCAGCAATATGCAGGCGCAGGGCTGCACCTGCGAAAGCTATTGGACCGACGGTCCTGCCGTCACCGAAGAAAAGTTCGGCCAAACGTTTCCGGAGTTGACCAAAGCTGCAGACAAGCGCGCGATTTTGGAAGATCTAGACATCGCCATGGTGCTGATTTCTGCCGTTCCTGCCGACCGCGCCGCATTGGCGATCGAAGCGATGGAGGCCGGCAAGGACGTAATGGTCGACAAACCGGGTTGCACCACGCTGGCGCAACTGGATGCGATCAAAGAATGTCAGGCCCGCACCGGACGCATCTGGTCGGTAAATTTCTCGGAGCGGTTTGAAGTGCGCGCCACCACCAAGGCCAGCGCCTTGGTGGCGCAGGGCGCGATTGGGCGGGTTATTCAAGTCGTTACCTTGGCCCCGCACAAGCAAAACCTCAAAACACGGCCCGATTGGTATTTTGAACGGGAACGCTATGGCGGTATCTTGACGGATATCGGCAGTCACCAGGTTGATCAGTTTTTGCATTTCACCGGATCAACCGATGTCAAAATTGCCGCGGCGCATGTCGAAAACACAACGTTGCCAGCGCATCCGGGCTTTCAGGACTATGGTGAGATGACCCTACATGGCGATGGCGGTCACGGCTATTTGCGGCTTGATTGGTTCACGCCGGATGGCCTGCCAACATGGGGCGACGGGCGGTTGTTCCTGCTGGGGACCGAAGGCACGATTGAATGTCGCAAATACACTGATATCGGCCAGCCGCATCGCACAGATAACCTCTATTTGGTCAACGGGACCGAAAACACGCATATCGATTGCCGCGATGTTGATTTGCCATATTTCCCCAGCTTGACTGCCGATGTTCAGGACCGAACCGAAACCGCCTGCGCGCAGGCACATACGTTCCTGACGATGGAAGTGTGCATCAAGGCGCAAATGAAGGCCGAAGAAGATGTATAGGGTTGCGATCATCGGGGCAGGGATCGGCGCAGAGCATTTGGCAGGATACAAGACCTTGCCAGACCGGTTCGAAGTCGCCTGTGTCTGCGACTTGAATGCGGTCCGCGGTCAAGAATTGGCCGACGCGAATGACGTCGGTTTTACGACGGACTTTGCAGCGGTTCTGGCAGATGACAGCATTGATATTGTTGATGTTTGTTTGCCGCCGCATTTGCATTTCCAAAGTAGTATGGATGCGCTTGAGGCAGGAAAACATGTGGTTTGCGAAAAGCCGCTGGTGGCGTCGGTTCGAGATGCGGATTTGTTGCTAAAGGCAGCGGAACGGACAGGTAAAAACCTCTTCCCTGTCTTCCAATATCGTTATGGGATCGGTACGGCGCAACTCCAAGCGCTGCAAGAGGCGGGACTGGCAGGCAAGCTCTATGCCGGTTCAATCGAAACCCATTGGAACCGTGACGCAGAGTATTACGCCGTAGATTGGCGCGGCACTTGGGCAGGTGAACGTGGCGGGGCGATCTTGGGTCATGCGATCCACATTCACGACTTTCTGCCAGCTTTTCTGGGACCGGTAGCGCAGGTCTATGCTGATCTTGGAACGCGTGTGAATGACATCGAAGTCGAAGACTGTGCCGCGTTGTCGATCCGGTTGGAAAGTGGCGCTTTGCTGACCTCTTCGGTGACTTTGGGCTGCGCAACTGACTATAGCCACATGCGATTGATGTTCGAAGGGTTTACAGTCGAAAGTAGCACATCGCCTTATGCGCCAGCGGCCGAGGCTTGGAGCTTTGTGGCGCGGTCACCAAAAACGCAAGAACAGATTGATGCGGTACTGGAGAGTGTTGACCCTGCGCTTACCGGTTTCCCGGGCCTTTTTGCCGCTATGGCGGACGCTTTGGATGGGAAGGGCGGGCGTGAGGTTACAGCGTTAGATGGCCGTCGCTCTTTGGAATTCGTGACTGCTGTCTATGCGTCGTCGCGCAGTAATTTGCCGGTGAAGTTGCCTTTGGGGTCGGATCACCCGCTTTATAACGGTTGGCTTCCGACGTCATAACCAGCTGGTCCGTTTCAAGATTTCAAAGACAGGGACCTGCTGGCCCCTGTCTTTGTTGTCAAATTTACTTTGTGACGGCAGATACGTCATGGGAGACCATACCACCGATTTTACCGCAATCATCCGCGCTTTGGGCCAGAACGGTGACGTCATTGGCAACGCACAAAACGGCCGCTTCGCCATCGGCTCCAAGATCAACACCGATGTGAATGCCAAAAGCATGTGCGGACAGGGTGGAAGATAGAACAAAGGCAGTCGCTACTAGATATTTCATGGTATTTCCTAATTTGTTGGTCGAATGACCGGTTGAATTGGATCGCATAGGCTGGGTTATGAAGTCGGCACGCGGCGCGACATCATTCGGGTCATCGCGACGGTGGGGCCAACAGGCCGTCCGGATCACGAAAAATAGGAGTTTGGTTACAATTGGGTTCAAACCCATTGTTTTTGCGCATCTGCTCTTTTCTTTGGGCGCAGATCGGGATGGCCCGGGCACTGACATCGCTGTCAACCGATGCAAGTAAGGCAGGCAATGGGGATTTGGCACCGGTGGCAAGTGCTGCAATGAGAGCCCCTGAAAACAATGGCCTACTCAGATCTTGGGTAAGATTGGCCAGCTGGCCGGGCTTCGCAGAAGATATTGTGGCGACTTGGGTGCCGGGTGCCGCGACATCGTGCATCACATCTAGCGCAATCGCGCCGGACTGGCAGGCGTCAAACACGGCGATCAGTTCGCCCATTCCCAATTGGTGGAGCCATGTGGCAAACTCACCGGCCTTGAGCCATTTGTGTTCGGCGAGTGCGAACTGGGTGACGCGTGGATCTTTTTCAGACCAAAACACCATCACGTCGTTGGCAGCCGTTGCCGCTGTTCCGGCGTGGTTCGACCCGTTGTGCATAACTGTATAAAGGACAAGGCGGTCAGATTTTGTGAATTCAGGCAACCCGTTCAGAAAATCCGCAAGCCCCGCGACTGTGGCCTGTTCATTCAGTAGTGTATGGGTGTTTTGGGCGGGGATCTCAAAACGCTGCGATAGCGCTTGCGACATATCCGCAACCGTATCTGTACAGAACCGGGCATCCATCCCCTTCCACGGGGGGCAGACGCCAATGGCGATCAGATGCGTGGTCGATGCAAGGGCTGTCTGCGCCAAAAGGCACAAACCAAACAACATCGATAACATTTGGAAACGCAGCAAAAGACCCACAACTTACCCCACTGAAAAGGGCCTGGTTTGGCCCCACTGTCTGCACATTCGGTGCAAAAAGCTTACAGTTGGTTAAGGCTTGCGGGGTCTTTCAAATTGTCGGTTTTTTTGACGGGCGGAGGCCGCGATTACACCGAAACTTTGGCCAACAGATCTTCGCGGTTGGTGTCAGCTGCGCTGGCGTCGTGGATGACGTTTCCGCGTTCCAAGGCTACAAAGTGATCCCCCAGATCATAGGCGAAATCAAAGAACTGTTCGACCAAAAGGATGGCCATGTCGCCCCTATCGCGCAGGTATTTGATCACTTCGCCAATCTGCTTGATGATGTTGGGCTGGATGCCTTCTGTGGGTTCATCCAGCAGCAAAAGCTTGGGCTTGGCCACCAATGCGCGGGCAATGGAAAGCTGCTGTTGTTGGCCACCGGACAGATCGCCACCCCGCCGGTTGACGAAATCTTTGAGGATCGGAAACAGTTCGAAAATCTCGTCCGGAATGAAATGTTCGTCCTTGGGCAGGCAAGCAAATCCGGTTTCCAGATTTTCTCGCACAGTCATCAACGGAAAGACATCGCGCCCCTGCGGAACATAGCCAACACCCATATGCGCCAAAGCATGGGCAGGGGCGTTCAAACCAACGGTTTGGCCATTGATCGACATATCGCCGCCAGACCGTTTATGCGTGCCCGATATTGCCTTGAGAAGCGAGGTTTTCCCGACACCATTGGTGCCCATCAGGCAGGTGGTCTTGCCCAGTTCGGCCTGCATGGAAACGTCATAAAGGATCTGCGAATGCCCGTAGTGCAGGGTCAGATTTTTGATATCGAGCATGATTAGCGTCCCAGATAAACGTCAATGACTTCAGGATTTTGGGTGACATGATCAAGGGTGCCTTCGGCAAGAACCGAGCCTTCGTTCAGCACTGTGACCTTGCAGTTCAACCGCCGGACAAATTCCATATCATGTTCAACGACCACAACAGCGTGGGTCTTGGCGGCATTCACCAGAATATCGGTGGTTTTTTCGCGCTCGGCCGGGGTCATGCCAGCGGCAGGTTCATCGACCAACAGAAGGCGCGGGCTTTGCGCCAGCAGCATACCGATTTCCAGCCATTGTTTTTGCCCGTGGCTTAGCTCGCCTGACAGGCGGGGCAGTTCGTCAATAAGGCCAACCCGCTCTGCCAGCTCTTCGATCCGCTGCGCGCCGTTCTTGGTTTTGCGGTGCCGCAGCACATCAAACGGGCCGCGCGGGTTTTTCAGAGCGAGGGCAAAGTTTTCCCGCACTGTCTGCGCTTCGAAGACGGTGGGTTTTTGGAACTTGCGGCCGACACCGACCTTGGCAATCTTGCTTTCACTCATCCCCAGTAGGGAAATGGATTTTTCGCCAAAGATCACCCGGCCTTCGTCGGGTTTGGTTTTGCCGGTGATGATATCCATAAAAGTGGTTTTGCCAGCGCCATTAGGACCGATGATGGCCCTCATTTCAGGTTCTGCAATCTGAAATGAAAGATTGTTAATTGCCTTGAACCCGTCAAACGAGACCGAGACGCCGGACATTTCGAGAAGGGTGCTCATGATTTCCTCGTGAGTTTATCGAAGAGGCTGGCAATGCCGCCGGGGAACAAAAGGGTGACCGCGACAAAGGACAGGCCCAGCAAGACAAGCCACCAGTCGGTCCATTTGACGATATAGAAGCCAAGGTTGATATCGGGTGCACTGCCGCCTGTGAAGTAGCTGGACAGAAGCGAGACAAACACTGCGCCGATGACGGCACCATAGAGCTTGCCGCGCCCGCCAATGGCGACCCAGACGGCAAGATAGATCGACGCAATCGGGGCGACTTCGGCAGGGTTGATAATGCCAGCCTGCGGATAATAAAGCGCGCCTGCGATACCAGACACAACGGCTGTCAGTGTAAAGACGAAGAGTTTGTAGCTTTCGACATGGTAGCCAAGAAAGCGCACGCGCTGTTCATCGTCGCGGATCGCACGAATGACGCTGCCCATCTTGCCAGCGGTGACCCAGGCAAATAGCACGTAGCCAAGGGCCAGAGCGGCGGAGGAGGCCCAGAAGAAGGCGATAGAGATAAACGCCTGCGGGGTTTCTTCGTAGCCGGGAATGTTTTGCAGGCCTGACAGACCGTTGTTGCCGCGCAACCCGCTGTCATTTTGAAAGAGATAGAGCGCAAGGGCAAGGGTCATGGCTTGGGTCAGGATCGACAGGTAAACGCCGGTGACGCGGCTGCGGAAGGCGAGCCAGCCAAAAACGAGCGCCAAAAGTCCCGGGATCAGCAATACCATCAACAATTGCAGCGTCAGCGAATGGGCGAAGGACCAGATCAAAGGGAAATCGGAGGAACCGACAACACCAAAGATCTGATTGCCGATGGCGGTTGATATTTCCACATCGGTGGGCGGGATGATGTTGGCAGACAGGCTTTGGGCTACGATGGCTTCGGTGCGGGCATACATAAGCCACATACCGATCGCGTAGCCGCCGATACCAAAGAAGGCAAAGTGACCAAGGCTCAGGATGCCGCAATAGCCCCAAACTACGTCCATAGCGATGGCGATCAGGCATAGACAGAGGGTTTTGCCCAAGGTTTTAACGAAAGAGGTTGAAACGAGGCCTACGCCAGCAGCTTCTGAAAAAACCGAAACCAGCAGGGTAAACAGGCCGAGAAAGGCCAGAACCCAAAGCGTGGACGGGTGGCGGGTGATGAAGGTCTGGCTCATTTTTTGGCTCCGGTGGGGGAGGTCTGGCGAAGGAAGTGCACCCTGCGCTGGGGGAGGGGGCGCTGCCCCCGCGCCTGCGGCGCTCCCCCGGAGTTTAAGTGGCAAGATGAAGATCGGGGCGCTGTGTGCATGGTCATTGGATCAATCTCCTGCGGCGCGGCCTTTGAGGGCGACGATGCCTTTGGGGCGGAATTGGATGAACAGGATGATGAAGAGGATCATGTAGGTTTGAGCGGCCAGAGTATTGGATGGGTTCAGCCATTCGATGCCCTTTTGCAGGGTGCCAATCATGGATGCGCCCGCGAGGGTGCCCCAGATGTTTCCTACGCCGCCGACAACAACTGTCATGAAGCTTTGAACGATGTAGTCAGAGCCCATTTCCGAGGTGACCTTGGCATATAGACCGATGGCAACACCGGCGATCCCCGCAATACCGGAGCCGAGGCCAAAGGTGAGCATTTTGATCCGTTCTGGATTGATGCCCATGGACGCCGCCATCCGCGGGTTTTGAGTGACCGCGCGGGTTTCAAGGCCGAGGCGGGTGCGTTTGAGAATAAAGAGCAGCAAGGTCAGGAACATGACCGCAAGAACAAAGATAGCAATCCGGATGTAGCTGATCTGGATAACGTCGTTAAAGACCAACGCACCATCGAGCCAAGCGGGCGATGTGAGGGGGCGTGCTTGTGTGCCGAAGATGTTTTTAGCCAGCTGCTGTAGCGCGATCGAGACGCCAAAGGTAGCCAGCAGGGTTTCAAGAGGACGGTTATAGAGCCAACGGATCACCAGACGTTCCATTGCAACGCCCGCGGCGAAGGTCACGATGAAGGCGAGCGGCAGGGCGACGATCAAAGAGACTGTGTAGTTCGGGATGATTTGCTGGACGACATAACCGGTGTAGGCCCCCATCATGATGAACTCGCCATGCGCCATGTTGATGACACCCATAACACCAAAGGTGATGGCAAGGCCGATGGCCGCGAGAAAGTAGATCGAGGCCAGCGAGATTGCATCCAGTGCAAGGTCTGCGGACTGGCTGACGTTGACGCGGGTGTTGACGGTGTCTTGGGCGGCTTTTGCGGCTGTTGTGATATCGGCGTTGGGTTCGTCATAGATGTGGTAGATCTGCCAGTCGTTGAGGGCAGTGGTGATCGCGTCTTCGGTGACGCGCGCCGGGGCTTTTCCAGCGTCAACCAATAGATCATATGCGACGAGACGGGCGGTGTCTGTGTTTAGGCTAACGGTTGACACTGTGCCTACCTTGCCGCCTTCTACGTTTTCTTCCAGAGACTTGCGTATGTCATCCGAGGTGATCGGCGCGGGCAGACCGGCTGTGTCGACGAGCAGGGCATAGGCCTCGGCGCGCGGCAGTTCGACCGTGCCTGCGATATTGGCATCAGGGGCAGATTGCGCGGCCAAGGTTGTGGTTGTCAGGATCTGCGAAAGCGCTGCGCGGGTTTCGACACTGATGCCGCTGGCCAGTGAATTGATGGCCGCGATGCGCTGGCCCGGGGTGTCACCGAAGCGGGCGGCGATGTAGGTTACCAGCTGTTGTTTGCGGGCCTTCAGGGCAGTGTCGGTTTCGCTGGAAATAGAGGTTTCCAGAGCTCCGAGTTGCGCGGGATCTAGGTTGCGGGCAAGTGCATCGACCGCATCTTGGCGACGCTGTAGATCCGGGGAAGACAGTTGGAACTGTACGAGCGCTTCGCTGATTGCTTTGCGGACGCCACCGTTGGGTTTGATCTGTTTGAGCGTGGCTGCGTCAACACCGGATGTGATGACAGCGCTGTCGATATCGGTCAAATCCATGCCCGCGTCGGTTTCGGCGGCATAGAAGAAAAGGCCATCTTTGGTACGTCGGTAGAGTTCCTTACCCTGCCATTTTTCAAGAAATTCGGGGGCTTGCGGCAAACCGGAAGCAACAAGTGCCTCAAGCGCAGGGCCGATTTTCTTGCGCGATGGTTTGGCGATCTGAGCCTGATGCTCTTGCAGGAGTGACTGGAGGTCTTGGGCGAGTACAGCTGCAGGCAGGCACAGCAGGGTCAAGACCGTGAGAAGGGCACGGAGCATAGGGGATTACCTGTTGGGGGGGAGGGGCAGGGGAAAGGGTGCGCGATGGACGCGCACCCGATTTGGTTTAGTAGTTCGATTTGATCTGAACGCAGGACGCGGTGTCCGTGTTGTACATCCCGCAACCAAGGTCTTTCCAATCGGACTTCAGAACCGCAGATTCTGGCAGGAAGTCAGTCCAAGCGTCGCCTGGTACTTCGGAAGTCTGACTGATGATGTCGAACTGGCCATCCGCCTGAATTTCACCGATCAGAACCGGCTTGGACAGGTGGTGGTTAGGCAACATCACGGCGGTACCGCCAGTCAGGTTTGGATACTCCTGACCGTACATTGCGGTGCGAACAGCGTCCACATCGGTGGTGCCTGCGGCGGTCGCAGCGTTCACCCACATGTTGAAACCGATGAAGTGTGCTTCCATTGGGTCATTGGTCACGCGCTCTTCGCCCATTTTGGCTTTCCAAGCTTCGATCCATGCTGTGTTTGCTTCGCCTTCTGCGGACTGGAAGTAGTTCCAAGCAGCAAGGTGACCGGTCAGGTTGGCAGTGTCGAGGCCCGAAAGCTCTTCTTCGCCAACCGAGAAGGCAACGACAGGGATGTCGTCAGCCGAGATGCCGGCGGCTGCCAGTTCTTTGTAGAAGCCGATGTTTGCGTCGCCGTTGATGGTCGAGATAACGCCGACCTGTTTGCCGTCTTCACCCAGTTTCACAACATCAGCAACGATGGTTGCCCAGTCGGAATGACCAAAGGGGGTGTAGTTGACGAAGATATCTTCGGCAGGGATACCCTTGGATTTCAGGTAGGATTCCAAGATGTTGTTCGTTGTGCGGGGATAGACATAGTCAGTGCCCAGCAGTGCGAATTTCTCGACACCCAGCTCGTCCAGGAAATAATCAGTGGCGGGGATCGCCTGTTGGTTGGGGGCAGCACCTGTGTAGAACACGTTCTTGGAGCTTTCTTCACCTTCATACTGAACAGGGTAGAACAGCAGGCCGTTCAGCTCTTCGATGACGGGCAGAACCGATTTGCGCGAAACCGATGTCCAGTTGCCGAAAATGACGTCAACGTCATGCACCGAAATCAGCTCACGGGCTTTTTCAGCGAAAAGCGGCCAGTCAGAGGCGGGGTCAACAACAACCGCTTCGATTTCGCAGCCCAGCAGACCGCCTTTTTTGTTTTGCTCTTCGATCAGCAGCAGCATGGTGTCTTTGAGCGTGGTTTCAGAAATCGCCATGGTGCCGGACAGCGAATGCAGAACGCCAACTTTGACAGGATCGGCGCATTCCGCGAATGCAGGGGCCGACAGGGCGGCAAGAGCGGCAGTGCTGGTGAGCAGTTTGGTGAAGCAGTTCATCAGTTATCTCCTTGCGGGATGGTGCCTGCATGGTGCGTCCCTATTGCAAGGGGCAGCGCATCTGCTAGCAAGGTCCCGCAACATATGTTGCATCTCGTGTGGCGGCCCAACGTGAGGTCCAATTCATATGGGTCGTCACACACCCGTTTTCCGAAATTGCGTTTCCTAGCGTCCCGGCGGGTGGCTTAGTCATTGGCCGTGAGGGGCCGTGGGTCAATTCTGCGTGTGCGAAGAGCACGGCCTTGCTTGAAATTGGTGAAAAATTAGTCACAACTGCGGGGTTTCGATTAAAAAATGGGCGCAAAGCCCTGTCCTCTATTCTCTTTTCGCCGGAAACATTGCCGGAATCAGGCCTACGTGCTGAACAAAGTGGCGAAACCAAGTGACCGAGGAAAAACCGATTAACGCCACGTTAAGACATACGATGCCCAAACAGCCCCGCGCTGAAGGAACGCTAAACCTAAGGGCGAAAAATCGCGGCACATGCAGCGCGATTGCGCATCTTCGGTCATCCGGCTGTATGAAGGCTTTGTTCCCGCGCAGCAGCGATGCGCTTGAGGCGATTGTCATTAATACAGCGGGCGGTTTGACCGGTGGTGACAAAGTGGCGCTTCGGGCCGAGGCGGAAACGGGTGCTTCTTTATGCTTGACGACCCAAGCGGCCGAGCGCGCCTATCGTGCAGCATCGGGCTTTGCGACGGCGGACAGTGTTTTGACAGCGCAATCCGGTGCACAGATCAACTGGCTGCCCCAAGAGTTGATCTTGTTTGAAGGCGCGGCGCTGCGCCGGTCGCTAAAGGTTGATCTGGCGTCTGATGCGCGGTTGCTCATGGTGGAGCCGGTGGTCTTTGGCCGCGCGGCAATGGGCGAGGTGCTGCGCAATGTGTCGTTCCAGGACCGTATAGAAATCTACCGCAACGGATTGCCCTTATATATGGACGCCTTACGCTTGGACGGTGATCTTGTCGCGCAAATGGCACGATTGGCTAAAGGTGCCGGTGCGATGGCCAGTTTGGTTTTTGTCGCCCCTGAAGCTGAAGCGCATTTGAGCGCGGTGCGGGCAATGTTGCCCGAAACTGGCGGGGCTTCTCTCTTACATCCGGATCTATTGGCTCTGCGCCTCGTGGCCGAAGACGGTTTCGAGTTGCGCCGCGCCTTGCTTCCTATTCTTGATCGCCTCAGTGGCGACACACTCCCGACGTCTTGGAGACTATGACATGCAATTAACCCCGCGCGAAAAAGACAAACTGCTGGTGGCCATGGCCGCCATCGTCGCCCGCAAACGGTTGGAGCGCGGCGTCAAGCTGAACCACCCCGAAGCGATTGCGCTGATCACAGATGCAGTGGTTGAGGGGGCCCGCGATGGCCGATCCGTCGCCGACATGATGCAGGCTGGTGCCGAAGTCATCACCCGCGAAGATTGTATGGACGGCATCGCAGAGATGATCGTCGAAGTGCAAGTCGAAGCAACCTTTCCCGATGGCACCAAATTGGTGACTGTCCACAACCCTATTCGCTAACTTTTAGCAGGAGACATCTTATGAAGTATCTTTCCGCCTTCTCACTGCCATCCCTTGTTGTACTTGCGTCTCCCGCCATGGCCCACGAAGGGGCGCACCTGCATCCGCACGATGGCGGGCTCTGGCTTGGTGTTGTGGCTATTTTGGCTGGTCTTGGCCTGATCGCCCTCAAGGTGCGCAAATGATCCCCGGAGAGCTGTTTCCAGCCTCTGGAACCCTGACCCTGAATGAGGGGGCAGAAGCCATTACCCTGATGGTCGCCAACACCGGCGACCGGCCGATCCAGATCGGGTCGCATTATCATTTCGCCGAATCAAATCCAGGTTTGGATTTCGACCGTGACGCTGCGCGGGGTTTGCGTCTGGATATCGCCGCCGGAACAGCCGTGCGGTTTGAACCGGGCCAGCGGCGCGAAGTGCAATTGATCCCGATCTCGGGCGCGCGCCGCGTGTTCGGGTTCAACGGGCAAGTGATGGGTGATCTTTGACCTGCCAGATATGAAGGCATCGCCGGTTTGTGACACCGGTATGCCCATCGCCCTTGCTAAAATCTTTGCCCGAATGGGCCATTCGGAGGCCACTCTATGCCAGCCACAATAAAACGTTCCGACTATGCCGCCATGTTCGGCCCTACCACGGGTGACCGCCTGCGCCTTGCGGACACTGATCTGATTATCGAAGTCGAACGCGACCTGACCACCTACGGCGAAGAGGTCAAATTCGGCGGCGGCAAGGTTATCCGTGACGGCATGGGTCAAGCCCAGACCACGCGGGCCCAAGGTGCGGTGGATACCGTTATCACCAACGCGCTGATCGTTGACCATACCGGTGTCTACAAGGCCGACGTCGGCTTGAAATCCGGTCGCATTCACAAGATCGGCAAAGCGGGCAATCCAGACACCCAACCCGGCGTGGATGTTATCGTTGGCCCCGGCACCGAAGTCATCGCTGGCGAGGGGCGCATCCTGACCGCAGGCGGTTTTGACAGCCACATCCATTTCATTTGCCCGCAGCAGATCGAAGACGCGCTACATTCCGGTTTGACCACAATGCTAGGCGGCGGAACCGGCCCCGCTCATGGCACACTGGCCACCACCTGCACGCCCGGCCCTTGGCACATTGGCCGGATGATGCAAGCGGCTGATGCCTTTCCGATGAATCTCGCCTTTGCGGGCAAGGGGAATGCGTCCCTGCCTGCCGCGCTTGAGGAACAGATCAAGGCCGGTGCCTGCGCGCTCAAATTGCACGAAGATTGGGGCACCACACCCGCCGCCATTGATTGCTGTCTGACCGTTGCCGACGCAATGGACGTGCAGGTGATGATCCACACCGATACTCTGAACGAATCCGGTTTTGTCGAACACACGGTCGGGGCCATGAAGGGCCGCACCATTCACGCCTTCCATACAGAAGGCGCTGGTGGCGGCCACGCGCCTGACATCATCAAAATTTGCGGCGAAGAGCATGTCTTGCCCAGTTCAACCAACCCGACGCGGCCCTTTACGGTCAATACCGTCGAGGAACATCTCGATATGCTGATGGTCTGCCATCATCTTGATAAATCGATCCCCGAAGACGTGGCTTTTGCCGAAAGTCGCATCCGCCGCGAGACAATCGCAGCCGAAGACATCTTGCACGATATGGGCGCGTTTTCGATCATCGCCTCCGACAGTCAGGCGATGGGGCGCGTTGGCGAAGTGCTGATCCGCACTTGGCAAACCGCCGACAAAATGAAGAAACAGCGCGGACGTCTGGCTGAGGAAACCGGTGAAAACGATAATTACCGCGTCCGTCGCTATATTGCCAAATACACCATCAATCCAGCGATTGCCCATGGATTGGCGCATGAGATTGGCAGCATCGAAGAAGGCAAACGCGCTGATCTGGTGTTGTGGTCGCCTGCCTTCTTTGGTGTGAAGCCGGAGATGGTTTTGCTGGGCGGGATGATTGCTTGTGCGCAGATGGGGGATCCCAATGCGTCGATCCCGACACCGCAGCCAGTTTACAGCCGCCCGATGTTCGGGGCCTATGGCCGCGCCGTAGAAAACTCTGCTGTGGTCTTTGTATCAGAGGCGGCTCAGGCCGACGGGATTGGCAAACAGCTGGGGTTGGCCAAGCAGACTTTGGCGGTGAAAAACACCCGCGGGATCGGCAAGAAAGACTTAAAATTGAACGATGCTTTGCCAGAAGTCGAAGTGAACCCCGAAACCTACGAAGTGCGGGCGAACGGGGAACTTCTGACGTGCGAGCCTGCAACCGAACTACCTATGGCACAGCGCTATTTCTTGTTCTAGGAAATCGCAATTTGGGCCGATGGATAGGCGCAAAGCAATACAAATATAACGGCTTAGGCGGCCAGATGTGCCGCCTCGGTTGCTGAAATCAAAGGACGCGTTATGAATGTAGACACGCTACCTGTGGCGCAGGTCTTGCTGCGCAAGGGGACTTGGTCCGGTGCGACACAGACCGTGACACTGGACTATGATGCACGGTTTTTACGCCGCAAAAAGCTAACCTGCGACGGCGGTTTGGGCTTTGTCGTCGATCTTGAAAAAACCATGTCTTTGGACGCAGGAGATGCCCTTCAGCTGGGGGATGGCCTGTTGGTCGAAGTCCGTGCCGCTGCCCAAGATGTTCTGGAAGTCAAAGGAAATCTGGCCCGTTTGGCATGGCATATCGGCAACCGCCACACCCCATGCCAAGTTGAAGAAGACCGGCTATTGATCCAACGTGATCCGGTGATCCGGCATATGCTGGCGCATCTTGGAGCGACGGTTGTGGAGGCGGTTGAACCCTTCACACCCGAAGGCGGGGCCTATGGCCACGGGCGCACCCACAGCCATGATCATGGCAACAGCGCCCATGATCATTCAGGCGACCACGATCACGATCATACCCACGACCATCACAGCCACGCAGGGCACGATCATGCCCATTGACGGAAACCTGCTCACCTTGTCGCAATGGTTGTCTCCGGCTTTTCCCTTAGGGGCGTTTACCTATTCGCACGGGCTTGAAACAGCCATCGAGGCGGGGTGGGTCCACGATGCAATCAGTTTGCAAGACTGGCTTGAGGATCTTCTGGAGCATGGATCAGGGCGCACGGATGCGATCTGGATCAGGGCGGCGATGTCCGACGGCGCACATTGGCCCGATCTTGATGCCTTGGCGCGTGCGTATTCGCCTGCGGCTGAGCGCCTGCGCGAAGCGGACAAGCAAGGCGGGGCCTTTGTGAAAACCGTGAACGCAGTTTGGTTCACCAGCTTGCCCGCCTTGGTGTTGCCGCTTGCGCTTGGGGCTGCGGCGCAAACGCGCCGGATGGACGCCGACACCGTAGTTGCGCTCTACCTCAACGCATTTGTCGGCAATCTCGTGTCGGCAGCACAACGCTTGATGCCATTCGGGCAAACGCAGGCGCAACAAGTGTTGTCGGCTCTAACGCCGCTATGCTTGCGGGTGACTGCTACGACGCGACCATTGACACCGGATGACCTGTGGTCGAACGCCTTTTTGTCCGACATATCAGCGATGAAACATGAAACCCTGCAACATAGGTTGTTCCAATCATGACCCAGTTTAATGGCCCGCTTCGTATTGGTATTGGTGGCCCGGTTGGCGCTGGTAAAACCACACTGACGGCACGTTTGGCCGAACGGCTGAAGGACAGCTATTCCATCGGTGTGATCACCAATGACATCTATACTCAAGAGGACGCCGAAGCGCTGATGCGCATGCAAATCTTGCCCTCTGATCGGGTGATCGGTGTGGAAACCGGCGGCTGCCCGCATACTGCGATCCGCGAAGATGCCTCGATCAATCTGGCAGCGGTGGCGCAAATGCAAGATCGCCACCCAGAAGTGCAGATTGTGTTGATCGAAAGCGGAGGGGACAATTTGTCTGCCACGTTCAGCCCTGAACTGGCGGATCTGACGCTTTATGTGATCGATGTGGCGGCGGGCGAAGAAATCCCGCGCAAAGGCGGCCCGGCGATCACCAAATCGGATTTGTTGGTGATCAACAAAACCGATCTGGCGCCCTATGTTGGCGCGTCTTTGGATGTGATGAAAACCGATGCCACGCGGATGCGCGGTCCGCGCCCCTTTGTTTTTGCGGCTTTGCGGCACGGGACCGGGGTCGATGAAATTCTTGAGCAGATCAAGGATTTGGCTGGGCTCTAGGCTCTGGAATGTGGGGTCAGTGAAACCCAAATGCGGCGCGGCCCCCGGATAATGTGATCTGTGTTAGGATGGAATTGGCATTCGACACAGGAGGGGTAGATGCAACTCGGAGCGTTTTCAGTTTCACTGGCCGTCAAGGATTTGGCGGCGTCCAAAGCGTTTTATGAAGCGCTGGGATTTCAGGCCTTTGGCGGGGCCGAAGAACACAACTTTCTGATTATGAAAAACCGCGAGACATTGATTGGCTTGTTTCAAGGGATGTTTGAGGGCACGATGCTGACCTTCAATCCCGGCTGGGATCAGTCCGCCAGTGCTGTTGATCCGTTTGAGGATGTGCGGGAAATCAAGGCACGGTTGCTTGAACAGGGGCTTGAGGTCACCCAAGAACAGGGGGGCAAAGCGGGGCCAGCAAGCTTTGTGGTCACTGATCCCGATGGCAATCCTGTTCTCATCGACCAGCACAGGTAAATTGCTGGTTTGCGCGGACAGGCCTTGGATATTGTCGTCACCAAGGCCATGCCGCAGGGATCACTCAGCGGCCTCTAGCCGCTGGGTTTGCGCCAAAAGCGCAGCAAGTTCGGGTTTGCAGGATCCGCAATTGGTACCGGCCTGTAGCGCCGCGCCAATGGCGTCGACAGTCAGCAAGCCCTGGGTTTCGATGGCCGTCAATATGGTGTTCACACCCACATTGAAACATGAACACAAAGTGGGGCCGGGATCGGGCATATCGGCCGGTGCGCGGCCCGTTAGGGCGTCGCTCGCAGATGTGCCCGGCAAGGTCGCTGCATAGTCGCGCATCAAGCCAACCGGTTGTGGCGCAACAAACAACGCTGCCAGCAAAATCCCGTCTTGATAGAGCGCAATACGGGCGACGCCGCGGGCTTTGTCTTGCAAGACTTGGGCCTCGGCATCCGGCAAACCAAACATGTCGCGCGCGGCTGTTGTCCAGTCTTCCGGTGCCTCGGCTCCGGCCAGCTCCGCTCGAAAACCAGCGGTTGTGCGCGCTTGCGCCCAGTATTCCGACGTCGGTTTGAATTCGCTGGACGATACGGCAAAACCGTACCACGCGGCTTGGTATTTCGTAGCAGACACTACCGCAGCCTTGGTTTCAGGTTGACCAGAAACGGGATCAACCACACTGGCAATTGTATCGCAAATCCGCGCAGCCGGAGCGGTTTCTCCGGTCCAATGGATGGGGGCGAACAGGCTGCCGGTCTGAACTGCATCGGTGATGCGCGCGCGCAAGATTGACTGGCCTTGAGGGCTGCGCAGACGCACCAGATCATTGGACTTGATTTCCAACTGGCGGGCATCAGTCGGATGGATTTCAACAAAGGGCTCTGCCAAATGCGCAGAAAGGCGCGGTGACAATGCCGTCCGTGTCATCGTGTGCCACTGATCGCGCACGCGGCCTGTGTTTAGGCGGAACGGATAGCGCGGTCCGGTTTTGGCCTCTGGTGCGCGGTAGCTGACGGCCAGCATCTTGGCCTTGCCATCTGCATGGAAAAACTGCCCGTCAGCAAAGAACCGGCCACCTTGCCGCCGCGCCGAAATGGGCCATCGGGCGGGTTCAAGCCCTGCGTATCCCTCATCCGAAAGCTCTGCGAGGCCCGAGATGTCGAAGTCGCGGTCAAACCCCGCAGCGATGCCCGAAAGGGCAGCATATTCGCGGAAAATCTCTGCGGGTGAAATGAAGTCAAAGGCGTCTTTCCAGCCCATGCGCCGCCCGACTTCTGCCAGCTGGTCCCAATCGGGGCGGGCGTGGCCGGGGGCTGGTAGAACAGCGCGCTGGCGTGAAATGGTGCGGTCGGTATTGGTGACACTGCCGTCTTTCTCCGCCCATGCGGTCGCAGGCAGCAGCACATCGGCAAGACGGGCGGTATCGGTCGCGCCCGTGACATCCGAGACCACGACAAAGTCACAGCCTTTGATGGTGGCCCGCACAGCCTCGGCGTCGGGCATGGATACGGCGGGATTGGTGTGGATGATCCAAAGGGCTTTGATCTGACCGGTGCCAACGGCGCGGAACATATCCACGGCCTTAAGGCCAGCGGCCTCGGGCATGGCAGGGGCATTCCAAAATCCGCGCACGGCTGCGCGGTGCTCTGCGTTTTCCAGATCAAGGTGGCACGCCAGCATATTGGCCAAACCGCCCACTTCACGGCCCCCCATAGCATTGGGCTGACCGGTGATGGACAGCGGCCCGCAGCCTGGCTTGCCAATCCGCCCGGTGGCGAGATGACAGTTGAGGATGGCGTTGACTTTATCCGCACCGGACGAGCTTTGGTTTACGCCCTGACTAAACAAGGTGACGGTTTTTTCGGTGCGGGTGAACAGATCGCAAAAGGTTTTGATGTCCCTCGGGTCTAATCCGGTGACCGATACATCACTGCAAAATGCAGTGTGCAGTGCTTCGTCAAACCCGTTCACATTGGCCAGATATTCGGCATCCAATGCGCCGTTCTCATAAAGCTGTGTCAGCAAATGATTGAAGAGGGCCACATCGCTGCCTGAGGCCAGCGGCAGATGCAAATCCGCAGCGTCGCATGTTGCCGTGCGGCGCGGGTCAATCACAACAATCTTGGTGCCATGCTTTTCGCGTGCAGCCAAAAGACGCTGGTACAACACCGGATGGCACCATGCGAGGTTGGACCCAACCAGCACGACCAGATCGGCTTCTTCGATATCTTCGTAGGTTTGCGGCACGGTGTCCGTACCAAAAGCCCGCTTGTGCCCGGCCACGGTCGACGCCATGCAAAGCCTTGAATTTGTGTCGACATTTGCACTGCCCATAAAGCCTTTGATCAGCTTGTTGGCAACGTAATAGTCTTCGGTCAGCAATTGACCAGACAGGTAAAACGCCACGCTGTCAGGACCGTGTTCCGCGAGGGTGTCGCTGAATTTATCGGCCACCAATTGCAAGGCGCTGTCCCAGTCACTGTCCGCTCCGTCCACCTGTGGAGACATCAGGCGACTTCCAAGTCCGACTGTTTCACCAAGGGCAGACCCCTTGGAGCAGAGCCGTCCAAAATTCGCCGGATGATCAGGATCACCTTTGACATCGAGACCGGTGTCTGTCGGGGTCAGCAAAACCCCGCAACCGGTTCCACAATAAGGGCAGGTGGAGCGAACAGTTCGGGTCATGCGGCGCTCCTTTGCGCCACTGTTTCAAGGTCGAGCAAAATCCGGCCATTTTCGACTTTGACAGGAAATGTTTCAACGCTGCCCTCATCGGCCCCTTGTGCAAGGCCTGTTTCAAGCGAGATCACCCAGTTATACAGCGGGTCCGTAACCATTCTGCCATGAACGATACCTTCGGACAAAGGTCCGTCGCGGTAAGGGCAGGCGTTGACGAGGGCAAAGACATCGTCGTCAATGGTGCGAAACACCGCCAGATCGCGCCCGGGGGCTTTGATGATACGCGCACCGCGTTTGCGAACGGCCTCTAGGGGGCCAATGTCGATCCAATTGGTCATTCTGCTGCCTCCAATGTGAGGTTGGCGATGGGTTCGTATTGATCGGCCTCTTTGGCGATCTCTTCGGCCCATGGGTCCTTTTGGTATACGCTTTGCGAAATTTTAAAGCGTTCGATCAGGGCGTTACGTTCGTCTTCATTTTCGACGACCTGCTCTTTCACCCAATCAAGACCAACCTTGGCGACCCATTTATAGGCACGGTCCAAGTATTTGGCGTTTTCACGGTAAAGCTGCATAAAGGCGATGGTCATATCGAGGACTTCTTGCTCGGTTGCGACATCAGCCAGACGTTCAGTTTCCTTCACATCCATGCCAGCCGCACCCGCGACGCCGATCTGATAGCCTGAATCGACGCAGACGACGCCAATGTCTTTGCAGGTGGCTTCTGAACAATTGCGCGGACAGCCAGAGACCGCCAATTTGACCTTGTGCGGTGCCCATGACCCCCAAAGCGCCTTTTCAAGCTGGATACCCAGACCGGTGCTGTCTTGGGTGCCGAAACGGCAATGGTCTTTGCCCACACAGGTTTTTACGGTGCGCAAGCCTTTGGCATAGGCATGGCCTGACACCATGCCTGCGTCGTTCAGGTCTTTCCAGATTGCAGGAAGGTCAGCACCTTTTACGCCCAACAGATCGATACGCTGGCCGCCGGTGACATGCACAGTGGGGACGCTGTATTTATCAGCAGCATCCGCAATTGCGCGCAATTCATCCGGAGTGGTCATGCCGCCAAACATACGTGGCACCACCGAATAGGTGCCGTCCTTTTGGATGTTGGCGTGTTTGCGTTCGTTGATGAACCGGCTTTGCGGATCGTCAGAGTATTCCAAGGGCCAGTCTGCCAGCAGGTAATAGTTCAGAGGCGGGCGGCAGACGTGACAGCCACAAGATGTCTTCCAACCCAGCTCTTGCATCACAGCAGGCATGCTTTTCAGCTCTTGCGACTTGATCAAACGGCGCACGTCTTCGTGGGTCAGATCAGTACAGCCACACATAGGGGCTTCGGTCGGGACGACAAATTCGTCGCCCAGTGTGACGGCCAAAACCTGCTCGACCAAACCGGAACAGGTCCCACATGAGGCTGATGCCTTGGTGGTTGCTCTGATCGCGCCGAGATCGGTGGCGCCGTCATTGATCGCTTTTACGATCTCACCTTTGCAAATGCCGTTACAACCACAAATTTCTGCCTCATCCGGCAAGGCTGCAACGGCTGAGAGCGGGTCCGAGGAGGAGCCCCCCTGATACGCAGGGCCAAAGATCAGCGTGTCGCGCATGTCGCTGACATCTGTGCCGTCTTTGATCATGCCGTAGAACCAGCTGCCGTCGGCTGTGTCGCCATACATTACGGCACCGATGATCTTGTTGTCCTGCAAAACAAGGCGTTTGTAGACGCCGCGCGCCGGATCGCGGAACACGATGTCATCGCGGTCATCGCCTTCGGCGAAATCACCGGCGCTGAACAGATCACAGCCCGTTACTTTGAGCTTGGTCGATACTTCGCGATTGACGAATTCTGCGTCCTCGCCTTGCAAGACTTTGGCCAGCACTTTGGCTTGGTCAAAGATCGGTGCCACAAGACCAAAGATATCGCCGTTGTGTTCAACACATTCGCCGATGGCAAAGATGTTTTGATCAGAGGTCCCCAGTTGGTCATCCACATGGATGCCGCGCCCGCAGGCCAGACCGATGTCTGCCGCAAGGCCGGTGTTCGGACGAATACCGACAGCCATCACCAGCAGATCGCAGGGCAGTTCGGTGCCGTCGTCCAGCATCAAGGCTTTGACTTTGCCGTTCTCGCCTGTGATCTCTTTGGAGTTGGCTGAACATTTGACGGTGATGCCTTTGTCGACCAAGGCCTTGCGCAGCAAATAGCCCGCAGGTTCGTCTAGCTGACGTTCCATCAGATGACCCATCAAGTGGACCACAGTCACCTCAACGCCGCGTGCGGCCATGCCTGCTGCGGCCTCAAGCCCTAGCAAACCGCCGCCAATGACAACGGCCTTTTGGCCAGCTGTCAGCGACATCATTTCTTGTGTGTCTTCCAGATCGCGGTAGGCAATCACACCGTCCAGATCATGTCCGGGCATCGGGATGATAAAGGGGTTTGATCCAGTGGCAAAAACCAGCTTGTCGTAGCTGACTTCGCGCCCGTCATCGCCGCGGATAATCTTGGCAACCCGGTCGATTTCGGTGACTTTGACACCAAAACGGGTATCGACGCCCTTGGCGCTATACCAGTCATCGTCGTGGGTGACGATGTCGCCATATGTCTTGTCGCCAGACAGCACAGGCGACAGCATAATGCGGTTGTAGGTGCCACGTGGTTCAGCGTTGAACAGGGTGACATCCCAATCCGCGCCTGATCCATTTTCCTGCGCGTCGGTTAGGTGATCCAAAACGCGGCCAGCGGCCATGCCTGCACCAATGATAACAAGTTTCTGTGTCATGGTTTTACTCCGCCGCGATTGTTGTAGGTGCGGGTTTGGGTTTGGGTTTTGCCCCGTGCTCGTATTCCTCAAGGAAATCGAGCACCTCTTGCCGGTAAGCGTAATAATCAGGATGCTCGAGCAAGGCCTTGCGGGTGCGTGGGCGCGGCAGGTCTACCTTGGTGATTTTGCCGATTGTGGCTTGCGGGCCGTTGGTCATCATTACAACGCGGTCAGCCAATAGGATTGCCTCGTCCACATCATGGGTTACGCAGATCGCGGTGACTTTGGTCCGTGACCAGACCTCCATCAGCACCTCTTGCAGTTCCCAGCGGGTGAGACTGTCGAGCATGCCAAATGGTTCGTCCAGCAACAGCAATTTCGGGCTAAGAGAAAAAGCGCGGGCGATGCCGACGCGTTGTTTCATGCCGTTCGACATAGAGCTGGCAGGGCGGTCCATTGCATCGGCAAGACCAACACGTTCAAGATAGTATTCCACCACGTCCTGACGTTCGGCTTGCGAGGCGCGAGGATAGACCTTGTCAACGCCAATAGCACAGTTTTCACGAGCACTAAGCCATGGGAACAGGTTGGGCGACTGGAAGACAACCGCACGCTCCGGATCGGCCCCTTCGACGTGGCGACCATCGAGTTTGATCGCCCCCTTTGAGATGTCATTGAGACCGGCAGCCATGGTCAGAACGGTGGATTTGCCGCAGCCCGAATGCCCGATCAGCGAAATGAATTCACCGCGATTGATTTTGAGGTTGAAATCCTCAACCACGGTCAATGGGCCTTTGGGCGTCGGATAGATCTTGTGCAATTGACTGAAGTCGAGGAAACGTTCGTCGATCATGCCTTTTTGTGCTTCGACCACCGCTGCTGGAACACCGTGGATCGGGGTGACGTCGGGCAGAATTTTAGTGCCTTCGACTTTGCCCTTGATGCCAACGTCCATCAGATAAGTGGTGACCTTGGCGCGCAAGGACTTAAAGCCTTCGTCGTTGTTCATCTCTATCCGGTCGCGGGGGCGGGGGATGTCGACTTTGAACTCTTCGCCAAGCGTTCCATCGGGGTTGAGCGCGATGATCCGGTCAGCAACCAGAATGGCCTCGTCCACATCATTGGTGATCAGCACGCAGGTCTTTTTGCTGCTGTCCCAAATGTTGACGATCTCATCGGCCAAATTGGCACGGGTCAGGGCATCAAGTGCGGACAGAGGTTCGTCCAGCAACAGCATTTCCGGATCCATCGCCAGCGCGCGGGCCACGTTGACCCGCTGGCGCATTCCGCCAGACAATTCAGCCGGACGGCGGTGCGCGGCGTGCGACAGGCCAACCATATCAACGTAATGGGTTACCGTTTTCTCTTTCTCGGCTTTCGGCATTTTGGGAAACACCGAGTCGAGCGCGAGGCGGACATTACCCGCAACGGTCAACCAAGGCATCAGCGAATAGCTTTGGAAGATCACGCCGCGTTCCGGGCTTGGCTCTTTGATTGGTTTGCCTTTGAAGGTGACGCTGCCGGTTGATGGCTGGTCGAGGCCGGCCATCAAATTAACCAATGTTGTTTTACCGGTGCCCGAGAAGCCGAGGATCACAAGGAACTCGCCTTCTTGAATATCAAGGTTGATATTTTTCAGAACTTCGGTGCGGTGCGTGCCCTCACCGAAGCCTTTACATGCGTTTTCGAACTTGAGAATGCTCATGGGAATTACCGATTGTTCGAGAAAGTGAAGAGCGACTGCAGGGCGAACATGACACGGTCAAGCAAGAAGCCGATGACGCCGATGGTCAGAACTGCAACGATGATTTTGGCGAGCGACTGGCTGGAGCCGTTCTGGAATTCATCCCAGACGAATTTGCCAAGGCCGGGGTTTTGCGCCAGCATTTCAGCAGCGATCAGAACCATCCAGCCCACACCAAGTGACAAGCGCAAACCGGTAAAGATCAGCGGTAGGGCCGAGGGCAAAACCAGTTTGGTGATCTTGGTCCAAGTGTTCATTTTCAAGACCTTGGAAACGTTGACCAGATCTTTGTCGATCGACGCCACGCCAAGGGCCGTATTGATCAATGTTGGCCAAAGCGAACAGAGCGTCACGGTGATGGCGGAGACCAGAAAGCTTTTGGAAAACATGCCGTCGTTTGTGGCATAAAGGGCCGAGACAACCATGGTGACAATGGGCAGCCAAGCCAAAGGCGAGACCGGCTTGAAGATTTGTACAAGCGGGTTGATCGCAGCATTGGCTGTGGGGGACAGGCCGGCAAGAATGCCCAGAGGAATGGCAATGGCCGAGGCGATCAAGAAGCCGAAGAAGACGGTTTTGATCGAGGTCCAGATCTGCTCATAATAGCTGGGAGAGCCGGTGTAAGGGATGTCTTTTACTTTTTCGGGTTTGCCTTGGGCAATGAAACGGTCGTTGCGCTTATCAACCCGTTCTTCGTGGGCGGCCTTTTTGTCGGCCTTGGCCAGTGCGTCTTTGTGCAACAAAACCGTTTCGGTCCAGACCGCACCGGGGCCGGGGATTGCACCAAGCGAAGTTTGTACTTTGGGGGCCATTGTGGCCCAGAGCATCAAGAAGATCGCGATGGCAAGCAGGGGCACGCCGAGCAGCCGCCAGATGTCTTTGAATTGCGCGCGCGGGTTGTCACCTGCGGCGGCTTTGAGGATCGGAGTGATCCAAGCCAAGCCCAGTACCTGGAACCATTTGTCGGCTGTATTGATACGCGTAAAAAGGCGGGCGCGGCGCGCTTCGCGTTCGAGGTCTTGGTTTAGGCTGTCTGGGTCGATGGCAGTCATGGGGCAGTCCTTGGAGTGAGATCCTTGGGGAGTATTGTGTGGACGGGGGTGACGCTTGTGCTGTGCACGTCGCCCCACCCGCCGTCCCATTTGGCGTTTGGGCAGAAACGTTGGGGTTAGCCTTCGATTTCGGAGCCGATAACGCGCTGTTCGGCTTTCAGGCCGATTGGCAGGCTGTCGAGGTAGGCGTTTGGTGCTTTTCCGTCATAACCAATGCCGTCGATGATATCGGCGGCAGGGGTTGGCGCTTTGTAGCCATCGCTGTCCCAAGGGAAGTCGGCTTCTTGCACCAGACCTTCTTCAACCAGCAGTTTTGCGGCTTCGAGATAGATCTCTGGTTTGTAGACCGATTTGGCCACTTCGTCGTACCAGCTGTCAGGCTTCGCTTCGGCGATCTGACCCCAGCGGCGCATCTGGGTCAGGTACCAGATGGCGTCGGAATAGAAAGGGTAAGTCGCGTTGTGACGGAAGAAGACGTTGAAGTCTGGCACGTCGCGCTTGTCACCTTTTTCGTATTCAAAGGTCCCAGTCATCGAGGCTGCGATCACTTCTGGATCTGCACCGACATAATCGGGGCGAGACAGAATTTCCACGGCTTCGGCGCGATTGGCGTTGTCGTTTTCATCCAGCCACTGAGCGGCGCGGATCAAGGCTTTGACTACGGCCAGTGTGGTGTTGGGGTTTTCCTCGGCAAAGCTGGCGTTGATGCCGAACACTTTCTCGGGGTTGTTTTTCCACAGCTCGTAGTCGGTGATCACCGGAACGCCGATGCCTTTGAAAACAGCCTGCTGGTTCCAAGGCTCGCCCACGCAGTAGCCGTCGATTGTGCCAGCTTCCAAAGTGGCAGGCATTTGGGGGGGAGGTGTTACGGACAAGAACGCTTCGGCGTTGATTTGGCCGGTCACATTCTCGGGGCTGTAATAGCCGGGGTTGATACCGCCAGCAGCCAACCAGTAGCGCAATTCGTAGTTATGTGTCGACACGGGAAAGACCATACCCATGTTGAAGGGCTTGCCTTTCGCCTGATAGTTTTCGATCACTGGCTTAAGATAGCTGGCGGAAATCGGGTGGATGATTTTGCCGTCCGCATCGACAGGCAGTTCAGGCTTGATCATTTCCCAAACATCGTTCGACAAAGTGATACCGTTGCCGTTCAGATCCATCGAAAAGGGCGTGATGATATGCGCCTCGGTGCCGTAACCGATCGTGGCGGCCAGTGGCTGACCAGCCAGCATATGTGCGCCGTCCAATGTGCCGTCAATTACACCATCCAGAAGCACCTTCCAGTTGGCCTGTGCTTCGAGTGTTACAAACAGGCCCTCGTCGTCAAAAAAGCCTTGTTCATAGGCAACGGCCAGTGGGGCCATGTCTGTCAGTTTGATAAACCCAAAGGTCAGTTCGTCCTTTTCCAGCTCCAGCATTTCGGCGAAGGCTGGGGAGGTGAGGGCGGTACATGCCGCGAGTGCGCAAAGCAGCTTATTCATCAGGGTCGTATCCTTTTTGCATTAGGCTGTGGGCCTTGAGGCCAAAACGGCAAAAGCCGCCCGACACGCTGCCAATGGGAGGAGGGGCAGCAGGTCGAGCGGCTTTGCTCGGGTAAATCCCAGATCTCTGGGGAATTTTGTAAGATGGCTTCGTTGCCGCCTTGAATTCACTATGTCGCTAAGCGCGTGCAATTCGCAAAAAGTTTTGGGGGTTTTTGCTGCATTGCAGCGTTGGCCGGTCGAAGCTGCCTATTTTTTAATCAGCCGCAATCGTAGGGGTCAAAAATTACGCCGTCAAAAAAGCGATCTGGTGGAAGAATCAGTGTTCCAGTCTCTGCAGGAACGCTGGTGACTCGCTCATTGGCGCCTTCTAGTTTAGATGATGCACCGGGCAATTCTGCTGCGGTGCCGCGTAGCGCGCTTCGGTAGATGTCAGAGCGGAACACTTCGGCGGCGCTGCGCATGGCTTCGCCCCGTTCCATCCCCATCCGGGATGCCAATTGCAATGCAATCCATTGCGCCTGACTGCGCCAGGGGAAATTGGCACTGCCTTTGTGGAATTCGAGGAATCCGGGGGCATTGCGCTGCAAACCTTGCTGAGTGACGGTCAGTGGACCGATCAGCGCGCGGTCAATTATATCAGCAGGCAGGTCGAGATGCCCGCTGCGAGACAGTAAATCAGCGGCCAAAATTCGCGAGTCAGGGTCCGAGAGCCATTGGCACGCCCGCCAAATTGCACGGATCAGCCGCTGTGACAGGGCCGTTTCACTGTTGGCCCAATCGCGGCGCACGGCCAGCACTTTTTCAGGAGCGCGTTTCCAGATTGCCGATCCCGGCAAAAGCAAGGACCCCTCGCTTTGGTCCACGGAAATCGATCCCCACGGCTCTCCGACACAAAACGCGTCGACTTCGCCAGCGCGCAACGCGTCCGCCATGAGGGCGGGGGGCACTGTGCGAATGTTAATATTTTGTGGGGCCGGAAAACCAAGCGCAGACAGCCAGTAATACAGCAGTTCGGCGTGCATCGAAAACGGGAAAGGGACACCGATGCGCAGGGGGGATTGCGCGGCCTTGATCAAGGCGCGGCCCGCTTTGTGGGCGTCAGCAAAGTCGAAATCATGTCCGTTGTCTGCGAGCCGCGCTGCAAGGTCTCTGCCAACGCCGATGACATTGCCATTTAAAGACAACACCATAAGCGCATCTAAAGGTGCACCCGCACTGCCAAGGCCAAGGGCGGTGGCGACAGGCACAGGGGCCAGCATATGGGCGGCATCGACTTGACCAAATGCCAACATGTCACGCAATGACGACCACGACGGGGCGCGTTTCAGATCGAGTGACAGGCCCTCTTGGGCGGCGAATCCCATGTCTTGGGCGACGAAAAGCGGGGCTGCATCGACCAAAGGTATATATCCGACGGGTATTGTGGTTTTTCTCATAACAGTAATCCGGCCGAGGACACCAAGGCCTGCGCAACCTCGGCAAGGCGGCGGTTCTGATCCATCGCGGCTTTGCGGAGCAGGGCATAGGCTTGCTCTTCATTGACGCCGCGGGCCTTCATAATCATGCCCTTGGCGCGGTCGATGACCTTTCGGTCCTCAAGCGCACGTTTGGTTTCGGCTAATTCTGTTCGCATTCTCTGAAACAGGCGGAACCGCGCGATTGCGGCCTCAAGCACAGGCGTGATCCGCTCGGGCATCATGCCGCCGACGACATAGGCCGAAACACCGGCTTCGATCGCGGCAGCGGACAAGCCCGCTGCACTCCGGTCTACGAACATCGCCACGGCGCGCTCTTTTGGACCAGACGCAAGGGTCAGTTCTTCGAGCATATCACGAGACGGGTTTTCGATGTCGATCAGCACCATATCGGGATTGTGTTGCTGGATCTGGCGGGCAAGGCCGGTCGGCTCTGAAATCACGCGGATTTCATATTCGCCAGCAGTGCGCAGGCTGTCGACAATCTGAAGGGCGCGGTCGCGGTCCGCTTCGACCACAACAATGGAGAGTTGCGAAGGCATGATTTCACAGACACCTGTTTCACGCGCGGAAGTAAAGCTGCAACGCAGCATTTTGCGTCAGCCGAAAGGTCTCTGCCTATTATTTAGGCAAAAATGTTCGGCGCTAACACCTCTGGGTGCGGGCCTCTCGACAATTGGCCCCGATGTCGCGACCGTTCAGCCTTGGCTATATTGCTTTGCAGATGGCCCCAACAAATGGAACCGGTGTTCAGGCACAGTGCAAGGCGCGATCTCTGGGCGCTTTGATGTAACCCGCCCGCGCATTTTGCCACAGGGCTGGTTTGTGCAACGGTTGTTATTCTTGGTCCGTCAAAGGAACTGCCATGCGCCCTGTTGCCCGTCCTGAGTTCTCATATCGCGAAGACAGCGGAGTTCCCCGCTTTGATGAAACGCGCCTGTTATTGGTGATGGACGGGGAATGCGCCCTGTGTTCCGCCGCTGCCCGCCGCATTGCCCGTTGGGATCACGAGGATCGGATTCGGATCGCGACGGTGCAATCACAGCTCGGGCGTGGTTTGTTGCTGCACTACGGATTAAAACCTGATGATCCTGAAAGCTGGTTGATGATCAAAAACGGGCGGGCACACGGATCTCTGGATGCAATTGTTTCACTTGGGCAGCAAATACATTGGTCGCTTCGACCGTTACTGATCTTGCGATTGCTGCCCTTTGGCGTGCAGGATTGGCTTTATGCGCGGCTTGCACGCAATCGCTACTCATTGTTTGGCAAAGGTGATATTTGCGCCCTTCCTGATCCAGAACTGCAACGTCGGGTGATCGCAAAATGACAATTTATGCCGACTTGTTGGGGGATGATCTGGGGCGGTTGCCCGTGGAATGCTTGGCCCTTCACTCGGACTATGGCCGGTTCAAGGGGCGGATTAGCGTCAGCTATGCCCGTTTTCCCGGAGTGGCGAGGCTAGGGCAGATGTTTGGCTTTGCCCCGCCTGCCGAGGATGCTGTACTGACCCTTGATGTTGAGCGGCAAGGGGATCAGGATCTTTGGGTTCGAAATGTCAAAGGGCAAGCGATGAGGTCGGTGCTTTGGGTGACCGAAAACGGGTTGCTGGCCGAGAAAATGGGCCCTGCAACAGTCCTAATGAAAGCCACCATCCAAGGCCGCCAATTACATCTTCAGCCAAAAGGGTTTGCCTTGGGGTCACTGTCGTTGCCTGACTGGCTGGCCCCGCAAATCGAGGCGGTTGAAATGGCCGAGCTGGGCCGCTACCGCTTTGAGGTGACGATCAGCCTGCCGCTCATCAACTGGCAACTCGTCAGCTAAACAGGGTGGCTCGACACTCTTGGCGCAGTGCAGGGGTAGTGGCCCGGCCACAGGCTGTATTTTCTACGTTGTTCAGGGCTTTACCTCTGGCGGTTGCTGGATAGACTGCGGCACGATCCCTTCCATTGGATTTACATCGGAGCCTTCGCCATGAGCGCAACCATCTTGTCACAGACCCGCTGCATTTTGGGCGAGGGAGCGCTGTGGCATCCGGCGCGTCAAAGCCTGTTCTGGTTCGATATTCTGGGTCACCGTTTGTTCGAGAATCGCAATGGGATCCAACGCGAATGGGCGTTTGACAGAGCTGTTTCGGCAGCAGGCTGGATCGACGAGAACAAGCTGCTGATCGCGTCTGAACGCAATATATTTGTGTTCGATCTGGAGAGCGGCCAAGAAACCCATGTTGTTGATCTTGAGGCTGACAACGCGGTCACGCGATCAAACGATGGCCGGGCAGATCCGCAAGGCGGGTTTTGGATCGGGACCATGGGATATAGCGCTGAAAAAGGGGCCGGATCGATCTACCGGTTTTACAAAGGCACCTTGCGCAAGCTGTTTGGCGATATTTCGATCACCAACGCTATTTGCTTTTCGCCCTGTGGTGGTTTCGGGTTTTTCACAGACACACCGACCAAGCTGATCAAAAAGGTTGCACTGGATTCCGACGGCTGGCCGCTTGGGGATGCTGAAACATGGTTGGACCTGACTGACCTCGACGCAGGTCCGGATGGGGCTGTCATTGACGCTGATGGCAATTTTTGGAATGCGCAATGGGGGGCGTCGCGGGTGGCCTGTTACGGGCCGGACGGCAGTTTGCGGGAAACTGTCGCGTTCCCCGCCAAGCAAATCAGCTGTCCAAGCTTTGGCGGATCAGATCTGAACACTTTGTTCGCGACTTCTGCGGCCGATGGCACAGGGCCCGATGATCCACAGGCCGGACAGACCTTCTTTGCGCAGACGTCGGCAAAGGGCCAGTTGGAACACCGCGTTTTACTCGATTAGATTTTGCTGGGTTAGGAATGTATTATGGTGCAGACGTCGGATGTTATTGTCATCGGTGCTGGTATGGCTGGGGTGAGCCTTGCCGGACGATTGGCGCAGCACGCCAAGGTTACAATCCTAGAAGCGCAGCCGGGCCCGGGGACCCAAGCAACCGGACGTTCGGCCGCTTTGCTGGTGTGCAACTATGGCAACGCGGTGCTGCGCCGGATCAATGCGCTGGCTGGTTCGTTTCTAGCGGACCCAGCGGAATTGGGGGAGCGATCATTTTTGACCCCGCGCGGCATGCTGTTTTTCGCGGGCATAGGCGACATCGCTACTTTTGAAAGCGAGTTGGCGCGGGGGGACGGATTGGAGCGGATTTCCTCAAGCGATGCGGTAAAAATGGTGCCCATTTTGCGGCCGGATGCGGTGGCGGCTGCCTGTTTGGAGCCAGACGCGCAAGATATTGACGTTGATCGCATGCTGAACGGATTTTTGAGGGCAGCGCGTGGTCATGGCGCTGTCTTGGTCAATAATGCCGAAGTGACCGCCATCAACCGCACTTCGAACTGGCAGGTAGAGGCCGGTGGCAACCGGTATGAAGCGCCAATTGTTGTCAATGCCGCCGGAGCTTGGGCTGATCAAGTCGCGCTTATGGCGGGGGTTGCCCCGCTGGGATTGCGGGCGCTGAGGCGCAGCGCCGCTTTGCTGCCCGTGCCTGATGACTACGATATCACCCATTGGCCGATGATGGAGCCGATCACCGAAAGTTGGTACGCCAAACCGGTGTCGGGCAAGCTGATGGTGTCCCCTGCGGATGCCGATCCGGTTGCGCCGATGGATGCATGGCCGGACGATATGGTGCTGGCCGAGGGGCTGGATAGGTTTGAGCGATCCGTCACGATGCCGGTCACACGGGTCAGTCATTCGTGGGCTGGACTGCGTACATTTGCCCCGGACGACACGCCAGCAGTCGGTTTTGCCGATCAGCAAGACGGGTTCTTCTGGCTGGCGGGGCAGGGAGGTTATGGTATTCAAACAGCACCGGTTCTATCGCAACTCAGCTGTGATTTGCTGCGCGGTATCACGCCTTCGATTGCGGCAGATTTAATTGTATCGTTGGACCCCAACCGATTTACAAAGGACAGCTTGTGACGACCTACCCGAAAGATGATCCCAGACTTGGTGAAACGGTATTGGATGCTCCGATCCCTGAAGATGCCTGCGTGCAGTTTATTGGCGTGATCCGCACGCCCTTTGCCACCCGCGCAGATTGTCCGCGCCAAGGGGATCATGAAGGGCCGGATTGCCGTATCGAAGTGGCTCCGCGCTTTGAACCTGCGCTTGAAGGTTTGGAACCGGGGGCGCGGATCGATGTGTTTTACTGGCTCCACAACGCCCGCCGAGATCTTTTGACCCAAACACCGCGCAGTGGGCGAACGCGCGGTACGTTTGCGTTGCGCTCTCCCGTGCGGCCTAATCCGATAGGGGCGTCGTTGGTGGTTTTGGTTGCACGCGACGGTCCGGTTTTGACAGTGCGCGGACTGGATTGTCTGGACGGCACGCCGCTGTTGGATATCAAGCCTGAAAGATGCGTACATGTTGGCCCAAAAGACGCGGATTGACGGTGTCTATGGATCTTGCGGCGGATCAACGAGCAACCCGCGATGTTTCAGTTCCGCCAGAGTTGTTTCCCAGCTCTCCGACAAGGCATGACACAAAGCTGGCAAGGACTCTGGCGCGTCCTGTGCTGCGGTTTGAATATCGCGCAGCACTGCGTTCAAATGGCTGGCACCAAAGACACCGGCAGAGCCTGCCATGCGGTGGGCCTCTGGACCGATGTCCGCCAGCGGAGCAGTGGCATTGGAGCAATTGATCAACAAGAATTGCTCCATCTCGCTGCGGAACAAGGCAAGCAACCGCCGCGACTGATTGCTTGGCAGCTCCTCAAGTAGCTCGGTTAAAACCATTTCATCGATTATTGCGACGTTACTCCTTGGCAGGTTTTCAGCGGGCGGCGGAGCTGGCCACGCACCGGGTTGGGTTGCCTGTACCAATGCTTTCCTGAGGGACTTTCGGGTCAGGGGTTTAACCAGCACTGCATTCATTCCTGCCTCGATGAAACGGGCGGCTTCGGACGGCATCGCATGGGCCGTTGTGGCAATGATCGGGGTGTCCGCATCGTCTTGCCGGATGTGTTGCGTGGCTGTAATCCCGTCCATTCCGGGCATCGAAATATCCATCAAGATCAAGTCAAATCCACCGCCGAGCGCCAGCTTGACCCCTTCGGACCCATCAACGGCCTCGGTGACAGTGTGACCGTCGCGTTCCAGCAGTTTTCCAGCAACCATTCGGTTTGTCGGATTATCTTCGACAAGTAGCACCGATTGCGGCGGCAAGGGATCGACCTCTTGCTCGACGCTTTCTTTTGGCGGAGGGGCCGGCGGCAAGGCGGTTGCCAGCGCCGGAGGGGACATGGGGATGCTCACCCAGAAAACGCTGCCTTGGCCCAATTCGCTTTCTGCCCCCATATCGCCGCCCATCGCCGTGACCAACCGCTGGGAAATTCCCAAGCCAAGCCCTGTGCCGCGATTGCTGCGGGCATAAGAACTGTCGATGGTGACAAAGTCTCCAAAGACGCGATCAAGGTCCGTTTGTGAAATTCCAAGGCCGGTATCGATCACACGAATTTCGACTTCATTAAGGCCGTTGTGGCATTCCGCTTCGATAAAAATTTTGCCGTTCTTGGTGAACTTGATCGCATTCCCCAAAAGATTAAGCAGGATTTGTCGCAATCTGCCCGGATCGCTAAAGACGTCGGTGAGTTCCAGCGGCATTGGGGACATAATCAGTTCGTTGCCACGTGCGTTGGCGCGCCCCCTTTGGCCATCAATGATTTCTTGCAACAATGCAATTAAATCAAAGCTTTGATTTTGCATACTCATTTTGCCCGCGTCCAACCGCGAGATATCAAGGACGTCATTGACATGGCTCAGCAAAATATGCCCCGATTGCCGCATCACATCGAGGTAATGTTGGTGAGCAGCGCTGAGAGTTTGCGGTTCAAACAGATCAAGCGTCCCAAGCAATCCATTCAGCGGCGTGCGCATTTCATGGCTCATGACCGCCAGTAAATCCGCCTTTTGTTTCTCGCCGGCAATGGCGCGGTCACGGGCATCGCGCATGGTTTCCTCGCTTCGAACCCTGTTCGAGATGTCGCGGATAAAGCTGACAAAAATTTCACCCTCGCGACTGTCGGTACGGGCCAGCGTCAAATCTACGGGAAAGGTGGTTCCGTCTTGATGCAGGGCGTCCAGCTGCACAATCCCCTGACCGATCATGCGGGGGGTATCGTGCAGCGTGTCAGCGCCCTTGCGGTTGAGCTTTTTGAGCCCTTCGCGGTGCATTTCACGAAAATCTGCGGGAATGATCAAATCAGAGATATTGGCCCCCAGAGCTGTTTGGCGCGGATATCCAAACATGCTTTCGGCGGCCCCGTTGTATTCGACAATCACGCCGTTGCGATCTGCGACAATGACGGCATCCAAGGCCGTGGCGATGATGGCTTCCATCCGTTCGCTGATTTCCAGATTGGTTTGTGCGTCCTGTTCGCGGATTTGCGCAAGCCGGAACATGGCCAGTACAACGATGATCAGCACGGTGACCAAGGCAATGGTCAAAATGGCAATGCGCGTCAGGGTTTGCGAAATGCTGGCTCTTTGTGCATCACTGATTTCCGAGAAAATGCCAATTCCCTTAAGGGCAATTTGGCGGGCCGCGTCCTGTGCCAAGCTGCTTTGCTCCGCAAACGCAGGCAAAGATTGTTCAAAACGATTGCCCGTCGCATCCACAATCGGAATCCAATACGTGAAAAACTGGTCAAGTTGCTCCAATTGATTTTTGACGTTTGGATCGCGCGTCAGCTCGCCAAAAATGGGGCTGCTGCGCAAAGTGTCGATCCGGCTGTAGAAGATATCAAACCGAAGGCGCAGGTTTTTGATGTCTGGATCGACCTCGTGCATGACCTCGTGCATGGCCTTGTAAGCGGCCAATTCCAAAGCCATTCCTTCGGATTCGCCTTGGGACAGGAACCACTGCACATTGTCAGATGATGCGAAGGCCAGCCTTTCCAACTGCTTGCGCACGTCCATCACCAGCAGCAAGATAATGCTGATAAACAATATGACGATCACAGCCGTAAGGCCGCGCCGCATACGGCCGGATTCGCCGGATTCTCGATCTGCTTTGGTCGTCACGGTTCTGGTCTGCCTGTCCGGTTTACAAGGGCAGGTTACCGGTGAACTTCAATCCGGTCCAACTGCCAAATGCTTCGGGCATAATATACTTCGGATCTGAAGCGTACGGCCTTGTCATATGGATACACAAGCCACAGGGGGCCTTTGTCGCGGACCGACATCGGGGCACCGTTTCTTTCGTATGCGATCAGCGCCGCGCCGCTTTCGAAATCTTCGGCGGGGATGTCGATCAAATACTCGTTTGCAGCATAGGCGCTAAGCGAAACCCCCTTGGACCCGACATGGGTCAGCAAAGTTCCCAACTCGACGCCCGCAAATTGCTGGAGCCCTTCGGTCCAGATGGTTTCAGTTTCAAATCCGGCGCTGTCCAGAGATCTGAGCATGGCCAAGTCAAACTCTGCGAAATCGCCTTTGTTGGTTTTTTCGATGTTTCCTTCAACGATCAAAACAACGTCGCCATCAGGAATCGGCAAGGGTTCCGAAATGGCTGAACTGGCAGAAAAGGCGGCGAATAAAACACCGCAAACGCAGGGCAGGTACGCAAATTTGCGAATCATACTAAATTAAATTCCCGTCAATCGAATCGAGCCAAAGTGTGGAGGTCAGCAGACTTTAAGTGTAAGTTCAGCAGGATACTTATTGCTCTCATTCGTATAGGATGGCAATTTGGGGGTGGGAAAGGCCCTTGCACCTTGAAAGGCGCGAGCTGGCGAAAACGACACACGTTGTTCTTTGGCCTTAAGACAGCCATACAAGGTCAAATTGTCCGAGATTGGAAGAGTAAGAATGCGTATCTTGGTTGCAGATGACCATGATCTAGTCCGCGACACCATTGCCGCCTATTTGGCCGGAGGTGATGTCGAAGACGTTGTGACGGTTTCCACCTTGGATGAAGCCGTAAAAGCTGCTGCCGAGAGCGGTAGCTTTGACTTGGTCCTGCTTGACTATCATATGCCTGGAATGAACGGGCTTGAGGGGCTTGCGCGGATGAAAACCGCGAATGACAACCGGCCTGTGGCGATCATTTCTGGCAGCGCAACGCGTGAAGTTGCCGACGCGGCGCTGAAAGCCGGGGCGCAGGGGTTTATTCCCAAAACGCTCAGCGCCAAGTCCCTTTTGACTGCGGCCCGTTTTATGATCGCTGGAGAAGTCTATGCGCCATTGGAATTCATGCAGCAAAAACCGGACGCTCAGACCGGCTCTTTGACGCGCCGTGAACTGGATGTTTTGCGCGGTATTTGCGAAGCGAAAGCCAACAAGGAAATCGCGCGCGATCTGGACCTGCAAGAAGTCACGGTAAAATTGCACGTAAAGACCCTCAGCCGCAAATTGGGCGCGCGAAACCGCACCCACGTGGCGATGATTGCCCGGGACAAGGGGCTAGCCTGACCTTTTCTATAGCCACCTTCGACAAAAAACGCTAGATTTCGAAAAAAAACGAATTCAAGCGAAAGTGGAGGGGCCGATGGGGTTCATTCTTGCGATTGACCAGGGGACGACGTCCAGCCGGGGGATTATCTTTGACGACAAGCTGCAGATTGTAGCCTCGGACCAAGAAGAATTCGCGCAGCACTTCCCGGCCTCTGGGTGGGTCGAGCATGATTGCAACGATCTTTTGACGACAACTTTGTCGACGTGCCGGGCCGCGATTGCCAAGGCAGGTATTTCAGCTGTGGACATCGCCGCCATCGGCATCACCAACCAGCGTGAAACCACATTGGTCTGGGATCGAGCCACCGGTGAACCGATCCATAATGCGATTGTCTGGCAAGATCGCCGAACCTCCGAAATGTGCCAAACTCTCAAAGCCAATGGGCATGAAGCTGAAGTGACCGAACGCACAGGCTTGCTTCTTGACCCCTATTTCAGCGGCACCAAATTGGCGTGGATCTTGGACACCGTTAAGGGCGCGCGCGCACGGGCCGAAGCGGGTGAGTTGATCTTTGGCACCGTCGACAGCTGGTTGATCTGGAACCTGACCGGCGGCGCACGGCATGTGACCGATGCCACCAATGCGGCGCGCACAATGCTATATGACATTCGCGAAGGTTGCTGGTCACCCCAGATGTGCGACATCCTGAATGTCCCGATGGCGATGCTGCCCGAAGTTCTTGATTGTGCCGCCGATTTCGGTGTGGCGAAGGCTGAGTTTTTCGGTGCGGATATTCCGATCTTGGGGGTCGCCGGTGACCAGCAGGCGGCGACAATCGGGCAGGCCTGTTTTGAACCGGGTATGCTGAAATCGACCTATGGCACCGGGTGTTTTGCCTTGCTCAACACCGGTGACAGCCCCGTCACATCGAACAACCGTCTTTTGACCACCATTGCCTATCAGCTTGATGGCAAGCCAACATATGCGCTCGAAGGATCGATTTTTGTCGCGGGGGCTGTGGTTCAGTGGTTGCGTGACGGGATCAAAATTATTGAAGGTGCAGCGCAAACCCAAGCGCTGGCCGAGGCGGCCGATGAGGGCCAAGATGTGGTGATGGTGCCCGCCTTTACCGGTCTTGGCGCGCCTTATTGGAATGCCGAATGCCGCGGGGCGATTTTTGGCCTGAGCCGCGGTTCAGGACCGGAAGAGTTCGCGCGCGCTGCGCTTGAAAGCGTTGGCTATCAAACGCGTGATTTGCTGGAGGCCATGCAGGCCGACTGGGGTAGTTCAGGCAAAACAGCATTGCGGGTCGATGGCGGGATGAGCGCGTCGAATTGGGCCATGCAATTCTTGTCCGATATTCTGGATGCGCCGGTCGACCGTCCAAATGTGCTTGAAACCACAGCAATGGGGGCCGCTTGGCTTGCGGGACAGCGCGCGAATGTCTATCCTGACATGCAAGGTTTTGCTCAAACATGGGCGCTGGAAAAACGGTTTAACGCCGATATGAGCGCCGACACACGGGATCGGAAATATGCGGCTTGGAAACGGGCGGTTGCGGCTGCGCAAGTGTTTTGAAATCGTGCATGTGACCGGAATTGAGACAGCGAAACGCTCGACAGTCGGGCGAGGATCAGTAATACCTAAGCGCTAACACTTCAATCTGGATGGACACGAAATGAGACCCGAAGACATCGCAATCGCGTCCTCTTCCTTGTTGATTGGAGGCTTGTCACCCGGGGCGCAAAACACATTGTTGCAACGGGCGCAGGTCCGTGAGTTCGATCGCGGTTCGACGCTGTTTTTACAAGGCGAACGCGCGAATGCAATTTACATTGTGCTGGACGGTTGGGTAAAGTTGTACCGCATCGCGCGCAATGGGTCGGAAGCCGTCGTTGGGGTTTTTACCAAGGGCCGCAGCTTCGGAGAGGCAGTGGCCTTTCGCCATGATACCTATCCCGTCTCGGCCGAAGCGGTGACCCATTGCAGGCTTATGCGGATTGAAGCAGATAATTTCTTGCACCTGATACGATCCGATCCCGATGTGGCCGTGTCGATTTTGACAGCAACCTATGCGCATCTTCACAGCCTTGTGGCGCAGGTCGAGGCACTGAAGGCCCGGACAGGTGCGCAACGTGTAGCAGAGTTTTTGTTAGAGTTGGCGAAATGTGACGATGGGGTTTGCGGAGTGACACTGCCCTATGACAAAGTGCTGATAGCGGGACGTTTGGGGATGAAACCCGAAAGCCTAAGCCGGGCCTTTGGCGCTTTGAAAGCGCACGGCGTGAAAATAAAACAAAACAAGGCTGAAATCGAAGACGTAGAAGCGTTGCGCGCCTATGCCGAAGAAGATCCGGCCAATGCCTGGGGGCAAAAATGAACGGTGATTTGAACAAAGCGATAGCACTGGTTGACGGTGCCAACAAAGCCGATCCGAATATGGAAGAAGGCCGCCCCGAAGCGCTTCTTTATGGCGAACGGATGAGTGCGGAGATGGACCGCCTGTTTCCGGATGCTTCGGATGTGTTGAAAATAGCGGCGCGCGGCCAGCATGTTGAACGGTGGAAGTTGCCGCGCAAGGATTTCCCTGAAGGGCGCGCCGGATATTATGCGTGGCGCAAGGAACAAGGCCGCCGGCACGGTGAACGTGTTGCTGGTCTTATGGCTGAGGCCGGTTACAACGAAGAGGCGCAGACCCGCGTTGGTGTGATGCTGCGCAAAGAAGGCATCAAGCAAGACGCCGAGGTACAAGCGCTTGAGGATGTGATCTGTTTCGTTTTCCTCAAATGGTATTTCTCGCCTTTTGCGGACTCGCTGAAACCCGAAGCTTTGCCGCGTATTGTTGAACGAACCGCCGCGAAAATGTCTGCCGAAGGCCGGGCGCGGGCGCTTGCAGAATTTGATTTGCCAGAACCTTTTGCCGGAATGTTTCGCGACTAGGACCAAGGGTCAGGGATTGGGGATTACCCCAATCACCCCCTCGTGCAAATAGAATATCCCAGCCCAAGCGATGACGGCGATGGCCAGTCGGGGCAGGGAAGGCAGGCCTTTGGGCTGCCATTTCCCTGTAATCAATGCCGAAAATGGGACCAGTCCGGTATGCGCTGTAAGTGCGGACCAGTCTTGCCCCATCAGGCGGGCACGCCGCCGTTCGACCAGTTTCATTCCTATACCTGAAAACACCGCAAAGGTGCCAAACAAGATCACATGCGCAAGGTCTCCGTTTGCCCATAGGTGCACGCCAGACCACAGGGCCAGCGCCCATAACAGAGGCTGGCGGGTCACGCCCGCAATTCCGGGGTGATCGGGATCAAATCCTGCGGCGCGGCCTTCAAAAGCAAAGGGATTTGGCGCGGCGACACCGAACGTTGTTAATGCGATGACCACTGGCATAACCAAATTGACTGCCCACCGCGCGGTCTGTGTCTGGTCCCAAAGCGGCACAACAGGTGCACGGCCCGCGGCCCAGATCACCCAAAGCAGCAAAAACGTCGAGGTGATAGAAAACACGGTGGTATAGCCGCGCGCTCCCAGTTTTTGGATCAAAATGTCTTTGACGCCCAAAGCAGAGGGTATCCGGTGCGACGCCATAAACAGCGCCATCGCCAGCGCAAATTCGATCCAGCCCAAAACGGTCTCCTGCGTGTTAGCTTGCCGCGACGGCCAGTCCCATAATGCCAATCATATAGATCGCCAGAACCATGCCAAACCCGCGTCCCCAGCTTGGGGCATTTTGCAGCCCAAGATAGACACGCAAGATGACCTGTGCCTTGATCCAAGCCAAAGTCAAAATGGCTAGGCTGGCAAAGATGCCCGCCGCACCAAAATGCGCCAGAATCGTGCTGCCGATTGAAAGGGCAATGAGGGTAAGCCATGCATTGGTTACAGACATGCGCGGATCCTTACAGCAGGTACATAATCGGGAAGAGCAGCACCCAAACCAGATCAACCATGTGCCAGAATGCGGCCCCGACTTCGGTGTTGCGCGGTGTGACTTTCCAGCTGACAAGCGCAAGGATAACAATGCCTGCGATCACATGCATCGCATGGAAACCGGTCAGCATATAGTAGAACAAAAAGAAGCTATGGGTTTCAAAATCAATGCCTTGGGCGGATTTGTCGGCATATTCTGCGCCTTTGATGACCAAAAACACTACGCCCAGAATGCTGGCCGCAGCCAAGAACAATCGGGTGCGTAAAATATTCCCCATTTCCGAGGCCTGCACCGCCAGCGCAGCGAGCCAGCCAGACGTCACCAGCACGACGGTGTTGATCCCCGCAGTGGTGGCGTTTAGATGTGTTTGCGCTTCGGAAAAGCCTGCGGGATCGGTTAACCGCACGCCCATAAAGGCAGCAAGGCCCGCGCCAAAAACCAGCAGTTCGGACACAATCAAAATCCACATCATCAAATCACCGGGCAGGGCATCAATGCCCTCTGCCGGTGTTTGCTTGGTCGCATCCTTCATCCCGCGCCGACCAACTCTCGGTAGATTTTGGGCAGGGCGTAGAGCAGTTTATCAGGTTCAGGGATCAGGGAATAACCGCCTTTTCCAAAGATGCGGGGGAACCAGCTTTTGCCATCACGGTCCACGGCAATACCATAGACGGCATGACCGGCGCGGCGGGCTTCCTGGACCGCCATCCGGCTGTCTTCGATGCCGTGTCGGCCTTCGTAATGGTCTAGATCGTTGGGTTTGCCATCGGTGATCACCAGTAGCAATCTACGCTTGCGCGGCTGGTTGCCAAGTTCCTTGGAGGCATGACGCATCGCAGCCCCAAGACGGGTGTAGAACCCCGGTTGCAGCGCTCCGATCCGGCCTTCGACCTGTTTGGTCATCTGTTCGTCAAAGCTCTTGGCGTTTTGAAAGTAGACGCGGTCGCGTTTCAGCGATGAAAAGGCGTTGACTGCAAAATCGTCGCCGCAGGCATCAAGCCCCCATGCAAAGGCAGCCAGGGCTTCGCGTTCGACGTCAATCACCCGCCGTCCGTCGTGGCCGTGGCCGGGGATCGAAGATTCGGTTGATCGGGACACATCGAGCAGGATCGATACGGCCAGATCGCGTTTTTCAGCGCGGGTCTGGTTCCATACTCTGTCATCCGACACGCCGGTGGCAAGGAATTCGACATGGGCGCGCACAGCGCGTTCGGTGTTCAGCTCATCACCGTCAGGATGGCCTTGGCTGGACACGCGGCCGGGGCGCAGCGCTTCGAATTGGCGGCGCACGGCGCGGATGCGTGCCTGCGCGCGCGGATCATGGGTAAAGACATCCACATCGCCCGCTTCGGCAGGGGACGCCAACACACGGCAATGATTGCGCATGTAGGAATTGGTCCGGCAATCCCATTCCGGATAGGTGGTGACGGCGGACAGCATTTCGCGGTCGACGTCTTCGGGGGCCAGATCAAGATGCAATTTGAGACGGGTGGCAGGGGCCTCTTTGATTTGGCCCAGCCCGATTTCTTCTTGGTCGTCAGCCGCTTTTTTGGCGTCGTCGTTGTCGTCATCTTCAACGCGGCGGTTGATGTTCAAGAACTCGGTGAAACTCAGGATCGCTTCGAACTTGTGCAAAATAAAGCTGTCGGGCCGGTCAATCTGGTCAGCCTTGCGGCGGCGGGCCTTGCGGGCGCGGCCTTCTTCGGAATCGCCTTGTTCGGTTTCGCCGTCGGTTTCGGGGTTTTCTACCGTCATGGATTCCGACCTGTCCGAGTGCCTCAGATCAGGCCAAAGAGCGATGGGGCGAAACGGCAGGTATCCGCGCGGTGCGCGCCAATCGGCAAAGTCGCCCGCGTCTATCGACGCCAGCATGGCCGTTGCGCGGTCGTTTAATGGCTCGTCGGTCCCCAAAAAATGCCGGATCAAGGCTTCGATTGCGGCCTCAGCGGGGGGCAAGGTTGGCGTGCGGCGCAAGAACAGCGTGGCATCGCACAGGTCACGGTAGAGTTTCCGATATCCCGGAGCCAGTTCCAGAGCCGCGTCGACAGTTTGCCTGGCGGCGCGAAGGCCAGCCATATCGGCGCGCAAAGGATCATCATCCTCAGCTGGCAGCGTTACTTGGGACGCGCCGACCGCTGCTGCAGCCAGCCACAAATAGAGGGCTGCGTTTGCTTCGCGCGCGGGGAACACCGCAAGTGATTCCGGCATCCGCAGCGCCATGCCGTCAAAACTGGCACGCGGGACGGCTTCGGCCCATGTCCCCAGTTTACGGCGCAACGAGAGCCGGTGATGAGACACCTCATCACCGACGGGTTTGAGTTCGACAGATGGATCGCCCCCCAAACCACGAAATAAGACTGCCAGCCGCCCGCCAACCTCAGAAAGGTCGACGCGGGCTCCTTCGTGGACAACAGGTGCGTCCAAACGACTGGCATAATTGTGCCACAGCTTCCCGACAGTTTCTTCGGGTTCCCATGGCTCAATTTCGATCTTTGTCACCACAGGCCTCACCCGAAAATTGCAGTGACAAGATCGAGGAGCCCACGTTTCACGTCCGCGTCGTCAGACAGCGGTTCGATCATTGCGGCCAAGATAGCGCGTTCAACCGGCATGCCTTGGGCGATCAGCGTTGCCGCATAGATCACCAGACGGGTTGAAACGCCTTCCTCGAGGTCCTGCCCCTTGAGATCGCGCAGCTTGTTGGCCAGACGGACAAGGGGTTTGACGCGTTCTTCGTCCAGACCGGATTCGCGAACCACAACAGGGATCTCGAAGGCAGGTGTGGGGAAGTCGAATTCCATCGAAACGAAGCGTTGCCGCGTCGAAGGTTTCAGCGTCTTCAGGATGTTTTGGTAACCGGGGTTGTAGCTGGCCACGAGCATGAAGCCATCTGTGGCCTCGATCTCTTCGCCGGTCCGGTCCAGCGGCAAAATGCGCCGGTCATCGGTCAGCGGGTGTAGAACCACGGTTACGTCTTTACGGGCCTCGACGACTTCGTCGAGATAGCAGATTGCACCTTCGCGCACGGCGCGGGTGAGGGGGCCATCCACCCAGATCGTTTCGCCGCCCTTGAGCAGGTAGCGACCAATCAGGTCAGAGGCAGACAGGTCATCGTGGCAGGCCACGGTATACAGCTTGCGGTTCAGCTTGGCGGCCATATGGGCCACAAAACGGGTTTTTCCGCAGCCTGTCGGACCTTTCAGCAGGACCGGCAAATTATTCTGACTGGCAGCTGTGAACATTTCACATTCATCGCCAGTGGGAAGGTAGAAGGGGGCATTTGCCGCCCCCTCCAGAGTGTTTAGATTTCCATCCATAGTGGTCATTCCATCAATCTTTCAGCCAAAGTTATTCGGCAGGAGTGCCAACGGCACCGGCTTCGATGATTTCCTTGCGTGGTTTCATCACCGCGTAGATGAAGAGAACCGCGCCCAGAACAACTGCGATGCCCGATCCGAAGCGCATCACATAGAAGATCCAAAGCTGTTCCTGGACATCCATGAAGGCTTCGCCGTTCACACGCTGTAGGTGCGTTTGAACAGTTCCGGCAAAGGTCAGGGTGAAGGTCATGAAGGTCATGCCGCCAGCCATCAGCCAGAAAGAAACCATGTTCAGCACTTGGTTGAATGGATCACGTCCGCGCAAAATCGGCATTGCGTAGGAGATGATCGCCAGGTTCAGCGCGACATAGGCTCCAAAGAACGCAAGGTGACCGTGGGCTGCCGTGATCTGCGTGCCGTGTGTGTAAAAGTTCACTCCGTGCAGCGTATGCAAGAAGCCCCAGACCCCGGCACCAAAGAACGCCAGTGTTGCACATCCAAGTGACCAAAGCAGCGCTGCCTTGTTCGGATGGTCGCGGCGGCCTTTCCAGACCATGACAAAGGCGAAGGCCATCATGCCAAAGAAGGGTACGATTTCGAGCGAACTGAAGATCGAACCGATCCACTGCCAATACCCGGGGGTGCCGATCCAGAAGTAGTGGTGACCGGTGCCAAGGATACCTGAGAACAGGGCTAAAGCTGCGATAACGTAAAGCCACTTTTCAACAACTTCACGGTCCACACCGGTCAGTTTCAACATCAAGAACGCAAGGATGGACGCCATCACAAGTTCCCAAGTGCCTTCGACCCACAGGTGTACAACATACCACCAGTACATTTTATCCAGTGCGAGGTTGTCAGGGTTGTAGAAGCTGAAGAGGAACAGCAAGGCAATGCCCCACAGGCCCAATAGCAAGATGTTGGTGATCGCGGTTTTCTTACCTTTCAACACCGTCATCGAGATGTTGTAGAGGAAGATCAGCGCAGCCACGACGATACCGGCTTTGACCCACTTTGGCTGTTCAAGGAATTCGCGGCCCTCTTTGCCCAGCAAAAAGTTGCCTTCGAAGAGGTTGAACAGATAGGTCACAACCACGCCGGCGGTTCCCAAAACGAGGATCGCGAGCTGGAGGTATGCCAGCTTTTCGGAGTGGATTTCCTGTTCGGATTCTTCTGGCACAAGGAAGTAAGCAGCACCAAAGAAACCGGTCAGCAGCCACACGACAAGCGAGTTGGTGTGCAACATGCGGCCAATGTTGAATGGGATCAATTCAGACAGGAAGTTCCCGTCTACATAGATCCAGCCCAGCACCAGACCCATCGTTACCTGAACGGCGAACAACGCCATGGCAACGACGAAATAGGCAAAGGCAATTCGTTGAGTTTTGTATTTCATGTCCCTGTCTCCTTACCCGGCTTCGTTCGGCGGCCAGTCTTGGGCGTCGATTGTCTGGGACCACAGCAAGAAATCCGCGAGACCGCGGTATTCTTCTTCGGTTAGGTCAAAGCTGGGCATTTGACGGCGACCTTCGATGCCCGTGGGCATGGCCTCCATCCAGTTGCGTAGTGTTTCATAGCCTTCTTCGGCATCCTCCACGCCCCAACGATCCATCACGTTAACCAATTCCGGTGCGAAATAAGCTCCTTCACCCAAAAGCGTGTGACAGTTGATGCAGGCGTGTTTTTCCCAAACATGCTTGCCCAGCCTTACGCTGTCGGTCAGCGTCGCTTCATTGGTGGAGGTGGTGACGATATATCGATGAGAGTGGGCCGAAAGGGCCAGGAATATGAGAATAAAGAACAGTGACCCACCGTAGAAGATATTGCGGGCCATGCTCTTGGTCATGACTTCGCGCATCGCGCTTATCCTTCCCTTGAGTTTTCTGGTCTTTGCACCATCGACGGGAGGGGCGAGTCGTTCCTTAACAATAGTCAATCGGATTGATCGGATTTGCAGTTAATCGGGATTTGCCCTTGAAAAACATCAAATTCACCATGTGGCGTGCGAAAAGGCGGATCCCGGACCCGCCCTTCGTCGATTTTTTCCCGATTTAGCTTGGCGCTGCGGGCGGCGGTGCAACTGGCGTTTTTCGGACACGTTCACCCCAAAAAACGGGCCACAGTGCTATGGTGAACAACCCAAATGCCAGTACCCAAAGTGCGCCCGACGCCAAAACGCCAACTGCATATATCTGCGGAACCAGTGTGGCGACCAGTCGGATCAAAGCCGCCAATGGCACCATGGTATAGGCAATCACGAGCAGTCTCGGGGCGATCAACGCCCGGCCCGAGTGACCCAAAGCCGCCCGCGACATCACAGCCAAAGTCATGCCGCCAACGCCGCCAATTCCCAAGACATGCAAAGCGGCAACATCGGAAAAGACGTCGAAGCCTGCAAGGCCAAGCAAGATGAACCCGACAGCATTGACCGCATAGGACAAGTGCAAGACCCACAAGATTGGCTGGTTCAGCGTCCAGCCGCCGCGCCACTGTGCGACACGGGCTAAACCTGCGATCCCGGCAACTAGGCCAGCGATCCCGACCATCCATGTCGGGGCACCTGCCAGCAATCCGACAGGTACTGCCAGCGCCGGAGCAATAGAGAGAGCAGCGAGTAGGGGCGGGTTAAGGGGTAGGTCAGTATCGCGGCCCGTTCGCCGCATGGCATTGGTGGTGAACGCCGGTGTGACGCGGCCACCCAGAATCATAATCAAACCGCAAAGGGCAAGCAATCCACCGCGAAGACCTTGGCTGGCCGTGTCTTGGGTGACACCGGTCCATTCCAGATGCACCAACAGATTGCCGGACCAAAAGATCATGATCGCGACCAATAAGATCAATTGCTGGGGTTTCGGGCGCTTGAGCAACGTTTGCAAGATGCGTCCGGCCAAAATGGGCAAGAACAGCAGGTCAATCAGCGCGACCAATCCCACGGGCAAGGCCCCTGACCAGAACATCACCAGACGTCCAGCAAGCCAAAGACCGGAGCTCGCGGCAAAAAAGGTCCAAGGTTCAGGGCCGGATTTGGACCAGCTGGGGGCCGCAGTCAGCAAAAATCCAGCAACGGCTGCGGACCCATAGCCAAATATCATCTCATGTGCATGCCAAAGATGCGGGGCTTGGGCGACTGGCAAATCAAAGCCGCCGTTGCTGGCTTGCCAGATGTCCCAGACCAAAATTGCCAGCATTGCAAAGACACCCGCCAGCAAAAAGAAGACTCGGTAACCGGCGGACAGCAGCCGTTTCAAACCGCTTATTTCCATGTTTTCGATCTTCTCACAGGGCATAGAGAACGGTTTGAATGTGGCCTTGGTGCCCGCGCTGGAACCAGCTGTCTTTGCTGGACTGGCTGGGCAGTCGTGGCATCCACAAAAACGCGCCACGTTGCCCGCGTTTTCGAAAGGAAGGAGTTTAATTTATTGGAATTGTGAGGTTTTTGCATAAGATCTCTGCCGGTTGGCACCATCTGGTGTTCGCAATTTGGTGCGTGTCCTCACCTTCGATTGTTGGACGGAATTTTTCTTTGACCAAAGTCAAGGAGCCGCGATCACGATGTCGGCAAAGTTGAATCACTTGGAGGATGCGCAAGATTCATGATCACGGTGCCGGATTTGCCTTTGCGCAACCGGCCCTTTGATCTGGCAGCGTAGCACCTTTGATCCAACCGGGCATTTGCAGCCCTTTAGCCACGCTATGTTTGTGAAAGATCCAGCTATGACAGATGACATCCAGCTGACGAAGGCAACGGCGAACAAGGGCAAAGTCCTGCTGGTCGGGGCCGGTCCGGGGGATCCTGAATTTCTGACGCGAAAAGCTATGCGGGTCATCCAAACTGCGGATGTTGTCGTTTTTGATCGGTTGGTATCGCCGGAAATTATCGAATTGGTACCACAGGCGACGCGCTGCATTGATGTCGGTAAAGCACCGGGCAACCACAAGTTGCCACAAGAAGACATCAATACGTTGCTGGTCGAGCTTGCCGGGTTTGGGTTGACGGTCGCCCGCCTGAAAGGCGGAGAGCCGATGATCTTTGGCCGCGGCAGTGAAGAGGCCAGCGCGCTCCACAAGGCTGGCGTTTCGTTTGAATATATCCCCGGCATTACGTCTGCGCAGGGGGCGGCAGCGGCGACCGGTGTGCCGCTAACCCATCGCGGATGCGCCTTTGGTGTGCGCTATGTCACCGGACATCGCGCTGGAAACGCTGCGTTGGACTTGGATTGGGCGAGCCTTGCCAATGAAGACACAACCTTGGTTATTTACATGGGCGCGATGAATATCGCTAAAATCGCGTCACAGCTGATCCGTCATGGCATGGCATCGTCCCTGCCGGTCATGGCGGTTTCAGCGGCAACAACCCCCAGACAACGGCATGTGTTTTCCGACCTGAGCCGGATTTCGACATCAGCGCAGGGTTTTGAGGCCGACGCGCCGGTGCTGTTTGTTATCGGCCATGTCGTGTCTTTGGGCGCCGAAGCGGCCTTGGGGGCCGCAGCCACCGAAAAGGTGATGGCCTATGCCTGACACTTTTTCCTGTTCTCCACTTTCAGCATGGCGGGTTTCGACATGATCACGCACTTGGATCCGATCGACCAGCGGTTGCTGGATGAATTTCAACGCGATTTCCCATTGGTATCCCGACCGTTTTGCGTTTTGGCTGACGCGCTGCGTCTGACCGAAGCAGACGTGATTTCGCGCTTGGAAACCTTACAAGCCGAAGGCCGCATTTCGCGGGTCGGGGCCACGGTGCGCCCAAATACAGCGGGTGCATCAACTTTGGCGGCGATGGCGATCCCCGAGGACCGCATTGCCGAAGTTGCTGCCCGTGTCGGGCATGAGGGCGGGGTCAACCATTCCTATTTGCGAGAACACGATTGGAACCTTTGGTTTGTAGCCACGGCTCCGAACACGGAGGCGCTTGAGACCAGTTTGGATGATATTCGGCGCGACACCGGATTGGATGTGCTGGACCTACGATTGCGCAGACCCTTTAACATCGACCTTGGATTTCGCCTGTCCGGTGCCCGCAAACGGACGCCGCGGCGCGGAGAGCCTGATCTGTCGGCACTAGGCGAAGCTGATCGCCCCCTGCTGCACGCGATGTCACAAGGTATGCCCTTGGTGGCCCGCCCTTACGCGGCACTGGGCACAAGACTGGGTTTGGATGAGGCCACAGTTATTGACCGTATTCAGACCCTGTTTACCGCCGGTATCTTGACCCGTGTCGGGGTGATTGTCCGGCACCGCTCAGTAGGGTGGTCATCCAACGCAATGGTGGTTTGGAAGGTTCCTCAGGACCAAATCCTTGCCGCTGGAGAGGCCTTGGCGCAGCATCCGGGGGTGACGCTTTGCTATGAGCGGATCACCGTGGACGGCGTCTGGGACTACAACCTGTATTCAATGATCCATGCACGGTCGCGGTGCGAAGCCGCAGAGATTTTGCACGCTGCATCCGCGCTGCCCGAGATGGCAGGCATCGAGCACGAACCGCTCTTTTCGGTGCGGTGTTTCAAACAAACCGGTGCCGTGCTTGAAAACAACCGTGAAAGGGCTGCTTGATGCGCCGTAAACCACTTGCCGATGATGCGCTTGACGCCATTGACCGCCAGTTGATCAACCTGCTGCAAGACGGGTTTCCGCTGTCCAACCGGCCCTTTGCAGAAGTCGGTGAAGCATTGGGAACCGATGAGGCAGATGTTTTAAAGCGTCTGGCGTCTTTGCGGGAAATCGGTGCGATCACCCGTTTTGGACCGTTCATTGATGCTGCCGCCATGGGCGGGGCCTTTAGCCTGTGTGCGATGGCGGTTCCGGCCGAAAGATTCGAAGAAGTCATGACTTTGGTCAATGCCCACAAAGAAGTGGCGCACAATTATGAACGTGTTCACCACCTCAATATGTGGTTCGTGCTGGCCTGTGACCAGCCGAGCGGCATAAACGAAGTGGCGGACCGGATTGAGGCCGAAACCGGCATACAGGTTAAGCGCTTTCCGAAGCTCAAAGAATTCTTCATCGGCTTTAAGGTCTCGGCATGACGATTGACAGCATCGACCGCAAAATCCTAACCGCCACGCAAGGCGGGCTGCCGCTGACCGCGCAGCCCTATGCCGAGGTCGCCGTTTGGCTAGGCTTGGACGAGGCCGAAGTTGTCGGCCGTATCAAGGCGATGATGGACCGTGGGGTGATCCGCCGGATCGCCGTCGCCCCCAACCACTATGCGCTGGGCATGGTGGCCAATGGCATGTCGGTCTGGGACGTCGAAGATGGTGTTTCCGAAGAACTGGGCGCGCTGGTTGGTGCGCTTGAGTTCGTCAGCCATTGCTATTTACGGCCGCGGGCGCTGCCTGAATGGCCCTATAACCTGTTTGCAATGCTGCATGGATCGACCCGCGATGAGGTCGAAGATCACCGCGCTGAGGTTGTTGCCATTTTGGGCGATGCTTGCCGGTCCAATGATATTCTATATTCCACACGCATCTTGAAGAAGACCGGGATGCGCCTGACCAAAGGACGCTGACCAATGTTCCGCCTTTCTCAATATATGCATCAGCTGAAATCCCCGACGCCGGTGCGTGTGCGCCGTGGTGCTGGCGGGGTCAAACCGGTGGTGATCTGGAATATGACCCGCCGCTGTAATCTGAAGTGCCGCCATTGCTATACAACATCCGCTGATGTCGCCTTTCCCGGTGAGTTGAGCCATGAGCAGGCGATGGGTGTGCTGGATGATCTGAATGACTTTAAAATTCCAGCCCTGATTATGTCTGGCGGAGAGCCTCTGTCGCGCTTTGATTTCTTTGATCTGGCCAAACGCGCCCGCGAGCTGGATTTCCGCTATCTGGCCTTGTCGACGAACGGCACCAAACTGTCAGGGGATGCTGTGGCGCAGGTCGCTGACCTCAACTTTGACTACGTCGGGATTTCCATCGACGGTGTTCAGGATTTCAACGATTGGTTTCGCGGCCAAGAGGGCGCATATGCCGAAGCGTTGAACGGCATTCGCGAATGCAAAAAACGCGGCATCAAGGTGGGCTTGCGCTTCACGATCACCGAAGACAGCGCACATATGCTCGACGATATGCTGGATCTGTGTGACGCTGAAGGGGTGGATAAATTCTATCTGTCGCATCTTGTCTATGCTGGCCGTGGCGACAAGCATCGCGGCGACGACACCGAACATCTGCGCACCCGCAAGGCGATGGACACCCTGATCCAGCGTGGATGGGACGCGATTCAAAGCGGCAAGCCGCTTGAGTTGGTCACCGGCAACAATGACGCCGATGCGGTGTATTTCCTAAAATGGGTGCAAGAGAATTTCAGCGAAGCAGAGGCGGCGCATGTTCAAAGCCACCTTGAGGCATGGGGCGGCAATTCCTCGGGTCTTGGCGTCGCCAATATTGATCCTCTGGGCCGTGTACACCCTGATACTTATTGGTCGGATTATACCATCGGCAATGTCAAATCGACACCGTTTACCCAGCTGTGGACCGGTGACGATCCGATGCTGGCAACGCTGCGCCAACGTCCACGCCCGCTTAAAGGCCGCTGCGGAGAATGCGCCTTTAAACAGGTGTGCGGGGGCAATACCCGAATTCGCGCACTGCAAGTGACCGGCGATCCTTGGGCCGAAGATCCCGCATGCTATATGTCAAACCAAGAGGTCGGGATTGCAGAAGGTTTTGGCGACGGGGTGGTTGTGACGCCGTTTCGCGGAAAGCGCCACGATCCCAAACATCAGTTTCTATGACCGGTGCAGTATCAAAAAAACAAAAAATGCCGCCCTCAAGGAACCTTGGGGCGGCAAATTGCGTTGATGCGCCGGACCGAGGGCCTATATCGTCACAAGACCCCTTACTGACGAGAACCGCAATGACCCAATCAGCCCTGATCGTGACCCATGGCAGCCCGTCTGATGCTGAAACGCAGGAAGCCGCGCTGGCGGAGCTGGCAGTGCAGGTTGGTACTTTGTTGCCGGGCTGGGACGTACGCAGCGCAACCTTGGCAGCCCCCGAAAAGCTGGAGCAGGTGTTGGACGCAATGGATGGCCCATTGGTTTATCCCTATTTTATGGCGCAAGGGTATTTCACGGGTCGGATTTTACCAAAAAGGCTAGAACCTTATGGCTTGACTCCGATGCGGCCCTTTGGGGTTGATCCAGCCTTGCTGGATTTGGTTGAAACGCAGCTACGCATCTGTTTGCAAGGCCAATCCTGGCAGCCAGAAGACACGTCGTTATTGGTTGCCGCCCATGGGTCTGCTGTGTCGAAACGCAGCGCGGATGCGGCAAGTGATTTTGCCAAAACTTTGCAAAACCGGTTTGGTTTCAAAGAGATTAGAACAGGGTTCGTCGAGCAAGAACCCTGGCTGAAACCGGCGGCAAAAGGTTTGGGACAGGCGATTTGCCTGCCGTTTTTTGCCTTGGTGGCCGGACATATGTTGGATGATGTTCCCGAGGCGCTGGAGGAGGCAGATTTCGCTGGCCCCGTGCTGGCGTCCTTTATCGATTGGCCGGGAACCGCACAGATTATCGCTGCGGCCCTCAAGGCCACGCAAGCCAGCCAAAAAGAGGCCGTGTCATGATGCGCATTCGCAAAACAAGCTTGAAGCTCAAGCTCATCTTGTATCCCTTTGTTGCCGGGGCCGTTGCGATTAACCTGTTTATGCTGTTCTTGTTGTTCCAAGCGATTGGAGTAACTGCGATGTCGCCCATGACTGCGTTATTTCTTGCGATCCCTCTTGGAATTCCGGCAAACTACCTAACCGCGCATTGGGTGCAGGGGTTGATCGACCAGGGCGAAGGTCGGGCCTAAGGTCGCTTTAGGCAGCTTGTTTCAGCGCCTTGGCCCAAGTCACCAAATCGCCAAGATCTGGTGTCAGGCACTCCGCCGCACCGGCGGTAAATTCCAAAAACGCGTCTAGGTTCAAACCGTTTGTGCCAACCAGAACCGGAACACCTTTGTCGATTGCCGCCGCGATTACCTCGCGAAATCCGCGGCCATCGGCTTCGTGCTTGCCGAACTTGTTGACGATCAACAAATCTGCACCATCCAAACGGGCCAAGGTTGCCGCGACCGCGTGTTCCAAGGCGTCGGGGTCCAATTGGCATCCACGCGACTTTGGGCCAAGATTTTGCGAAATGCGAATGATGTCGCCGTCTGGCAAAACCCGCACATCCATATCACATTTATGCGTATCCGTGCGCGGCGTGTTGGTTTGAGTGGTTCCTACAACACGCAGCCCATCGTCCAAAAGGCGGGCAGCCAACTGCGCCAGCATACCGTTCACATCCACGGTTTTCTGGGACTTGAGATATGCAATTGTCATATAGACCCTCATCAGTACAGGCACCTTATAGGGGCGCCCTTTTGTTGGACCGTCAACCAATTAGTTACGCCTCGGGGGGCTTCGGTTCGCATCATGGGTATTGGGGCAAAGTCGCAGAGCGCCGGGCAATTTTTGCGTATTGCGGCAATCCCTTCCATTACTAATGAAACCGAACTAGGTTGCCTGCAACAAGACTATGGCAATATATATGACCGGCAGACCAACACTTCCTCTTACCTCTCGCTCGCTTCCGATCTCATTGATACGGGCGCGCGAGCATATCATGGCCCCGATCCGCAAAATGCTGGCCGAAGAGGGGATCACCGAGCAACAATGGCGGGTCTTGCGGGTGCTGTCCGAAAACGGTTCCATGGATGCGACAGAGGTGTCCGAGCGCGCTTGCCTCTTGCTGCCGAGCCTGACCCGGATTGTGCGGGCGATGACTGAAAAAGGGCTGCTCACCCGTGACCAGGATCAAGAAGATCGCCGCCGCCAGAATTTGGCGATTACCCCGGCTGGCCAAGACATCATTGATCGCAATTTCAAAGTCGCCGCAGAGATTATGGATGGATTTCGCGATCGGTTGGGCGAGGCACAACACGAGGCGTTGATTGATGCGTTAAACGCCCTGTGTGAGGACGAATAACCCGATGTCTCAAACGATACGCCACCCTGAAATTCTTGAAATGGCACGCCGCGAAGGCAAAGTCACGGTCGACGGTCTGGCGGCATTTTTCGGAGTGACCTTGCAAACGATCCGTCGCGATTTGACCGATTTGGCGGATAGCGGCCAGTTGGAACGTGTGCATGGCGGTGCGGTTCTGCCCTCGGGCACCACGAATATCGGTTACGAAGAACGACGGGTTTTGAATCCGGGATCCAAGGCCGCAATCGCACGGGCCTGCGCCGAGCAGATCCCCGATAATATTTCTCTTTTTCTCAATATCGGCACCAGCACAGAGGCAGTTGCCCATGCCCTGCACGGGCACCGAAATTTGATGGTGGTGACAAATAATATGAACGTGGCCAATATTTTGGCAGGCCATTCGAGTTGCGAAATTGTGGTGACGGGCGGCAATCTGCGGCGTACGGATGGTGGGTTGGTCGGCAATCTGGCCGCAAAGACCATCGAACAATTCAAAGTGGATCTGGCTGTGATCGGCTGCTCTGCTTTGGATCAAGATGGCGATTTACTTGATTTTGATATTCAAGAAGTCGGGGTCAGTCAGACGATCTTGCGCCAATCACGCAAGACCTTTTTGGTTGCAGATAGTTCTAAATTCACCCGAACGGCACCTGCACGGATCGCGTCCCTTGCCGAGATTGATAGCTTTTTCACCGATGCTCCGCTGGACAAGCCTTTGGCCAGTCGTTGCGCGGATTGGCAAACAGCGGTGTTTGTGGCTGAGTAATGGCCTTAAGCTAGGGCCGCGCCACTGATGGATTTGATGTCTTGAAAGGCGCGAATGCCCCATATGCCGGCCTCGCGGCCATAGCCAGACAAACCACGTCCGCCAAATGGGGCCCCGTCTTCGCGGCTTTGCCCGTTGATCTGTACCATTCCCACCCGCAAAGCCTGTGCGACCCGATCAGCCCGCTGAAGGTCGGCGGTTTGAATAAATCCTGCCAACCCGTAAGACGATGCATTGGCCAGCGCGATTGCCTCTGCTTCGCTGTCAAAGGGGGTCATCGTTAGGACTGGCCCAAAGATCTCCTCACGGAACAGCGTCATTTCGGGTGTGACGTCGGCAAAGACCGTCGGCTGGGTGTAGTATCCCTGCGCCAGATGTGTTGGCCGGCCAGATCCGCCGGCAATCAGTTTGGCACCTTGGTGAAGGCCGGTTTCGATATAGTTTTGCACGCGGATGTATTGGGCATCGCTGATTTGCGGGCCGATATGTGCGCCAGATTGATCTGGCCTGTTTACTTGTGTTTTGGCAGCAAGGGTCGCGGCCAGTTGAACGGCATCGTCATAGATTTCCCGCGCCACCAACATCCGCGAAGCCGCATTGCACGACTGTCCTGCATTGCGAAAACAATGTGCCAGCCCTTGCTGTATGGCTGTGTGAACATCGCAATCTTCGAACAAGATATTGGCGGATTTCCCGCCCAGTTCCAGCGTGGTCCGGGTCATGCGTTCAGCGGCTTCGGCGGCAATGAACCGTCCTGTGGCGGTTGATCCGGTAAAGGAAACGATATCCACATCCGGCTGCGCAATCAGATTCGCACCAACAGCGCCGTCTCCGGTTATCAGATTGAAAACACCGGCTGGCAGATCCGCTGCATCCATCGCCTCGGCAAGGATCAAGGCCGTTCTGCTGGCAAGCTCTGATGGTTTGAGAACCATGGTGCAGCCCGCAGCCAAGGCTCCGGCCAGCTTTAGTGCAACTTGATTCAAGGGCCAGTTCCAAGGGGTGATCAGGGCCGCGACGCCCAAAGGCTCATAGCGTATCCGGTGGTCTGGATGCGTTGTCAGCGGGTGGTCGTCGGAAAGGCTGTCCAAAGCGGTCACCGTCGCGTGTAAATGGGCCAAACCAGCGGCCACTTGGCCGGTGCGGGCGAACTCGATCGGGGCACCGATTTCGTTGCTGATGCATTCTGCCAAAGCATCTGCACGCATTTCCAGCTGTTTGATGATCCGCAGCAAAGCGGCCTTGCGGTCAGCTAGACTGGATCGGCCCCAGCCGGAGGCAAACGCCTTGCGGGCGGAGGCAACGGCCTTGGCGCAGTCCTCATCGGTGGCCATTTGCAAAATGCCAGAAACCAGTTCTGTGTCCGGATTGACCAGATCGCGCCGCGCGCCTTTGGCCCCGTGCCAAGATCCATCATAATAGAGCTGGTCGTAGAGTGTCATTCAGCCCGTATCCCTTTACCAAAGCCCGTGATGGCCATAGGCCAACCCGCGCATTTGCGAGGGGCTGGGCGCGAAGATCAAGCGGATTTCACCTAGGAACAGGAAACGTGATCTGACCGACCGGTCAAAGTCAGGAAACCAAATCCGAAAGCTCGGATGCGGCCCCTTGCATTTGTGGCAAGAAGCTCATTGCATGTTGCACGTCAAATCGCTGGGTCGGTGCATGAAACGACAAAGTGGCCATCAACCGACCATGCACATCGCGGACTGGCACCGCAATTGCGATCATGTCATCCATGAATTCTTCGCGGTCCAATGAGTAGTCGTTTTTTCGGACTTGGGTGATTTCAGAAATCAGTTCTTCCGGGGTGATGATCGTGTTTACGGTACGGGCCGCAAGGTCAGCCGCGCCAAGATATCGTTGCAGGTGATTGCGGGTAAGCGAACTTAGGTACATTTTACCAGATGCGGTGCAGTAAAAGGGCACCCGGGTTCCGATAGGAAGCTGAATGCGCAATGGCCATTCCGTTTCAACCCGTTCAACATAGGTCATCGCATGCCGGTCGGGCAGGGCGATGTTGCAGGTTTCGCCAATCTGCTGGCTGAGTTTTCCCAAAATTGCCTGACGAGCCGTTCGAATGCGCAGCGATGACAAAATGCCGCCAGACATGATCCTTAAGCGTGGGCCGGGGGAATAGGTCCGGCCGTCCAAATCGCGCTGCAAAAAACCCTCGTCTTCAAGGGTTGCAAACAGTCGGTGAATGGTAGGCTTGGGTAACCCGATTTTTTCGTTCACCGATGTTGGGGTGACGGGAACGCCCGCCCGCGCGACTTCTTCTAGAACCAAAAGCAATCTGAGGTTGGTTGGGATGATGTCTTGTTTGTCCCCGTCCATAGCTGGCTCCGTCTTTGGCTGGTCGCTGGGCTGATGTTAGGCCACATTCGACGAAATCGGTTGATGCCCGTTATAGCGTAGCAAAGGGAACTAGGGAACGCCCCTTGCGCGAAAGCAAAGGGCTGCTGCGACGGGCACATGAGGGGTTAGCCCCCAAAGTGGCGGCGCTCGATACTTACCGCGCCGCCCGCGTCTGAGCGGATGATATGCAGATCGCCGTATTCCAGCGGGGGCGGATTGCTGAGCCGCAAGTCTTTCCAGATGGCTTTGAGATTACCCTTGTTGCCAATCCAAATAACGCTGCGCCCAGCACTGGCAGCGATCAAGCCGCTTGTCGGCATTTCGCTGGGCAGGTTTTGAACGGGTAGATTTCGCGCAGTGGCCAAAGGCGCTGCGGTATCCATATTGCGTTTGATTCCGGGCGAAATAATCGCATCCAAGGGCATACCATTCAAAGCATGAACCAAATCACGCGATCGAATTTTGCCTTTTGCACTCAGATCGTCGCCATCGCGATCGGCATGGCGCACAACAATCAAAGTCGAATTTGGAGCAAGGGAAAACGCGCCCTGCGGTCCGCTGCAGGCCGCAACTGCGAGCAGGGACGAAATCAAAAAGTAACGACGGAACATAGCTGACCTCCGAAGATTTATCCCTTCAGTATAGCGGTCAGCCTGAATTTCGACAAATCTGCGTCAGGCTACTTGGTCAAGATCAGCTTGCCAGCGCGGGTTATGCGCAGGGTGTAAACTTGTTCACCCAGTTGGATGTTGGCCAAACTGCCGCCGTCCGTCAGGGAATTGGCGTCATAAATCGGCAGGCGTTGTGCGGGTTGGTTTGCCAGTTCGCGGGCGATATTCAAGGTCATGTATCAGTGCCTCTGGTATGCTCGATCAGATCGAAGAGGGTTTCAAGATTGCGCAAACGTGGAAGTGCCAAAAAGATGAAAAACGGGCTTTGTGACTTCATCAACTTCTTCCTGCGTCGCTTGTTGACTGGCTGACCTAACGGGCTGGCTGACGATGGCAATATGCGGGGTGAATTCCATCGAGTCAATCCTGATTGAAATAATAAGGTATATTTTTCAATAAAGAAAAACCCGCCACACAATCGTGCGGCGGGTTCTTTTGGCTAACCAATCAGGTGTTTAGGCAAAGATTGCATTCAGCGTGGCGCTGGGGCGCATAACTTCGGCCTTTTTCGCTACAGATGGGCGGTAGTAGCCACCGATGTCCGCCGCAGGACCTTGAGCAGCCGCCAATTCGGCCAAGATCGCGGATTCGCCATCTGCCAGAGCTTTGGCGATTGGGGCAAAATGGGCTGCCAGATCAGCGTCGTCTGACTGCGCGGCCAAGGCTTCGGCCCAATAGCGGGCAAACCAGTAGTGGCTGTCACGGTTGTCAGGCTGACCAACTTTGCGCGAAGGCGAACGATTGTCGTCAAGAATGCCCTGCGTGGCGGCTTCGGCTGCTACACCCAAAACGCCAGCTTTGGCATTGCCACGGCTGTCCGCAAGGAAGTTGAGGCTTTCACCCAAGGCGCAGAATTCGCCCATGCTGTCCCAACGCAGGTGGTTTTCTTCGACCAACTGTTGAACGTGCTTGGGGGCTGAGCCGCCCGCACCGGTTTCGAACAAGCCGCCACCGTTCATCAGCTTCACAATCGACAACATTTTGGCCGATGTGCCCAGCTCAAGAATGGGGAACAGATCGGTCAGGTAGTCGCGCAACACGTTACCGGTGATGGCGATGCTGTCATTCCCTGCGGTGATTGTCTTCAAAGACTGGGCTGTGGCTTCGCGTGGGGCCATAGTCTGGAATTTGTCGGCAACGCCGGCGGCTTCCAGAGCTGGCTGCACGTATTTGATCAGCTCGGCGTCATGGGCGCGGTTTGCGTCCAACCAGAAAATCGCTTCGGAACCGGTCAGGCGCTGACGGTCCAACGCAAGCTGGATCCAGTTTTCGATCGGTGCCTGCTTGACAGTGCAAGACCGCCAGATGTCTCCTGCTTCGACGTCATGGCTCAGCAGTGTTTCACCGTTGGCCAGAACAACGCGGATGGTGCCGTCAGCAGCCGCTTCGAAGGTGGTTGGGTGCGAGCCGTATTCTTCGGCCTTTTGCGCCATCAGACCGACGTTGGCGACGGAACCGGCGGTGGTCACATCCAACGCGCCGTTGGCTTTGAAAAAGTTGATCGATTCGTCATAGATTGTGGCGTAGCAGCGATCGGGGATCACACAGTTGGTATCGCCTTTATTCCCAGCAGCGTCCCAACCTTTGCCGCCCGCGCGGATAACCGCAGGCATCGAGGCGTCGATGATAACGTCCGACGGGACGTGCAGGTTGGTGATGCCTTTGTCGCTGTCGACCATATACATGGCAGGGCGATCGGCGGTTACGGCGTCGATTGCGGCCATGATGTCGGCGTTGCCAGCAACACGTTCCAGCAGGTCACCCATGCCGGAATTCGGGTTCACACCCAATGCATCCAACTCTGCGCCGAATTTTTCGAACACTGGGGCCAGCCATGCTTTGACCGCGTGGCCAAAGATGATCGGGTCAGAGACCTTCATCATTGTGGCTTTCATGTGCAAGGAGAACATGGTGCCATCGGCTTTGGTGTCTTCGATTGCGCCGGCAAGGAAGGTGCCCAGGGCCTTGGCGGACATAAATGTCGCGTCAGCAATTGTGCCGGTTTCCAGCGGCCAGCCGTCTTTCAAAACGGTGACAGAACCGTCTTTGGCAACAAATTCAATTTTCGCGTCGCCGGCTTGCGCCTCGGTGATGGTGGCGGATTTCTCGTTTGCGTAGAAATCATTGCCGGGCATCGACGATACTTTGGTTTTGCTCTCAGACGCCCATTTGCCCATCGAATGCGGGTTGTTTTGGGCGAATTTCTTAACAGCCTTGGCGGCGCGGCGATCAGAGTTGCCTTCGCGCAGCACAGGGTTCACGGCAGAGCCTTTGATCGCGTCGTAACGTGCACGAACGGCTTTTTCTGCGTCTGTTTTGGGCTCTTCAGGATAATCGGGCAGTTTGTAGCCCTGCGCCTGAAGCTCTTCTACGGCAGCAACCAGCTGCGGTACGGAGGCCGAGATGTTTGGCAGTTTGATGACGTTGGCTTCGGCGGTTTTCACCAGCTTGCCAAGTTCGGCCAGATCGTCGGACTGACGCTGCTCTTCTGTCAGGTTCTCAGGGAAGGTCGAGATGATTCGAGCTGCCAGCGAGATGTCCTTGGTGCCCACGGATACGCCAGCGGCCCCCGCAAAGCTTTGAATGATGGGCAGGAACGAAGCCGAGGCCAGCTCGGGCGCTTCGTCTACGATAGTATAAATGATATCTGGAGTGTTCTTCGACATGATTTCTGCCTTTCGTTTGCTGGGCTCTCCTTAGGGCATAGCAGGGGAAACGTCTACAGTATACCAGCGTATACCGTGGAGCATTTCGTCGCGTGGTAAATGAAGTGGCCCCGCTGCGATAGCGGCTGTGTGACCTTTGGCTTTCTTGCAGCCGAAGTCTATGGTCGCACCATGGCCTATAATTACGACGACCTCTACAAAACCACACCGAACGCCTTGGGCGATCCGACCAAGACGTTTGTCGATTTCTTTTCGAGGCGGGACTTAGGGCAGGGATTGCGCGTTCTCGACGTCGGCTGTGGGCAGGGCCGGGATGCGCTTTTTATCGCAGAGCTTGGTCATAGGGTTGTGGGTGTTGATTTGTCCCCGAGTGGAATTGCAGATCTGACCGCCAGCGCGCAGAAGCAAAACTTGGCAATCACGGGTATTGTTGCAGACATTACACAATTCACGCCCGAAGGTGATTTTGACATTCTGCTGATCGACCGAACGCTGCACATGTTAGATGCGGGACCACGTCTAAAAGCCTTGGGTAGGTTGATTGATCATGTGGCCCCAAACGGATGGGTCTTGATCGTGGACGAAAGCAGCAACATTGCCGGCTTCAAAACCGTGTTTGATGCGCATTGCGAACAATGGTCCACCGAAGTTGCGAAAAAAGGCACCTTGTTTTTAAAACGCAGCTAGCCAGCGCATTGCCCCATTTTGGGACACTGTCAGAGCCAGTGGCCGGCCTCATCCTTTTGGGGGCCGTGCAGGTCAAAGCTTGGGCGGGCAACGGTGTCCAGCGGGTCGCTTTGAAATGCGGCGTTCCACATTTTGACAAGAGGGCCTTCGTAAGGCTCGCCTGTGCTGACGGATTGGGCAAAAATCCCAAGGCCAATCACACAAGCAGTGGCAAGAATGGGGGCGTTGATCGGGCTTCGCATGACGGTCTCCTGTTGTTCTTTGACAGGTTACACGTTGGTGCCGACAAGTTTCGTCGGTATTGGATGAGATTTTTTCAAGGGGCGGGCAAATATTGTGAGTGTATTGCAATGGACCCTATGAACGGGCCTGCCTAAAGTCATCCGAATTCGAAGGATACACAGATGCACCCACTCGTTACACAAGCCCAGATTGACACCTTTCAAACTGAAGGCGTTGTTTTGATCAAAGGATTGTTTAAGTCCCACATCGACACAATTCGCAGCGGAATTGAACGCAATATGGCAAAGCCGGGCCCCTATGCGGCTGAGAACCTGAAAGAGGGCGAGGCGGGGCGGTTTTTTGACGACTATTGCAACTGGACGCGTATCCCCGAGTTCGAAGAGGTGATCCGCACTTCGCCCGCCGCTGAGGTGGCTGCCGACCTGATGGGGTCACAGCGTGTGCAGGTCTTTCATGACCATGTTCTTGTCAAAGAACCCGGAACATCCAAAGCAACGCCATGGCATCAAGATGGTCCTTATTACTTTGTGGATGGTATTCAAAACGTCAGTTTTTGGTCGCCCATGGATCCTGTGAATGACAACAGCCTGCGCTGCGTCGCGGGCAGTCATGCGTGGGACAAACCGGTTTTACCGACGCGCTGGTTGGCCGAGACCAGCTTTTATGCCAATGAGGACGAATATATGCCCGTCCCTGATCCCGACGCAGAGGGTATGGACATCAAGGAATGGCAGATGGAACCGGGCGATGCGGTTGCGTTCAACTACGGGATTTTGCACGGAGCGCGCGGGAATGAGGCCAGCACACGGCGGCGGGCTTTTTCCCTGAGGTTGCTGGGGGATGACGCAAGGTACATTGAGCGGCCGGGGCCGACTTCGCCGCCATTTCCAGGGCATGACATGAAGCCGGGGCAGCGCCTGCGCGAAGATTGGTTTCCCACGATTTTTGAACGCAAAGACATCATTTGAAAATAGAAAACCGCGCCTGATATCAGGCGCGGTTTTTGATTGTACTGTTCAGCGGATCAAGTGCTCCCGAAACTTAGATGCTCAAGCGATCAAAGATCTGGGTACAGCGGGAACTTGGCGCAAAGGGCGGCCACTTCGCCGCGTACCTTTTCCTCTACGGCGGAATTGCCGTCTGCGCCATTAGCGGCGATCCCATCGACCACTTCGATGATCCAATCCGCGATCTGGCGGAACTCTGCCTCGCCAAAGCCGCGTGTGGTGCCGGCGGGCGACCCAAGGCGGATGCCCGAAGTCACAGTTGGCTTTTCGGGGTCAAAGGGCACACCATTTTTGTTGCAGGTGATATGCGCACGGCCCAAGGCTTTGTCGACGATATTGCCGGTCACGCCCTTGGGACGCAAATCAACCAGCACAACATGTGTATCGGTCCCATGGGTCACAGTGTCCAAACCGCCTTTGATCAACTGATCTGACAGCGCTTGAGCGTTCGCGATGACCTGCTTGGCATATTCTTTGAACTCGGGGCGCAGCGCTTCGCCAAAGGCAACTGCCTTGGCCGCGATGACATGCATCAAAGGACCACCCTGAATACCGGGGAAGATCGCCGAGTTGATTTTCTTGGCGATGGCTTCGTCGTTGGTCAGGATCATGCCGCCACGAGGGCCGCGCAATGTTTTATGCGTGGTGGTGGTGGCCACATGCGCGTGCGGGAAGGGGCTGGGGTGTTCGCCCGCCGCAACCAGACCGGCAAAGTGGGCCATATCAACGTGCAGGTAGGCACCAACCATATCGGCGATTTCGCGCATGCGCGCAAAGTCGATCTGGCGCGGAATGGCAGAGCCACCGGCGATGATCATCTTTGGCTTATGCTCTTTCGCCAACTCTTCGACCTGATCGTAGTCCAGCGTGTTGTCCTGACGGCGCACACCGTATTGAACAGCATTGAACCACTTGCCCGACTGGTTGGGGCGCGCACCGTGGGTCAAGTGACCACCGGCATCTAGGCTCATGCCCAAAATGGTGTCACCGGGCTGGATCAGCGCTTGGAACACACCTTGGTTGGCTTGCGACCCCGAGTTGGGCTGCACATTGGCGAAGTCGCAGCCAAACAGCTGTTTGGCACGGTCGATGGCCAGATTTTCTGCCACGTCTACATATTGGCAACCACCATAATAGCGACGGCCGGGATAGCCTTCGGCGTATTTGTTGGTCATCACGGACCCTTGGGCCTCCATCACCGCGCGGGACACGATGTTTTCCGAGGCGATCAATTCGATCTCGTCGCGCTGACGACCAAGTTCGTTGGTGATCGAGCCAAATAGTTCAGGGTCACTGTCGGCAAGGGACTGTGAAAAGAAATCGCGAGATGCAGTCATTGGGCTGCTCCTTGATTGGGGGCGGGATGGATGCGGAATCGAATTGCGACGTTTCGTATCGGAAACGATCCCAGAGGCAAAGGCGCTAAAGCGACGAAAGGCAATATTCTTGCGGCATCTCTGGTGTGTAGGGGGAACTTGTGATTGTTTCGGAGACAAAAGCGACAGACAGGAAACACCATGTCCCTTCGAATTGCCTTTTGCGCATCGCGCGCGCCTATCGCTCAGGCGGCATTGGCTGGTCTGACGCGCCGCTTTGGCAATCATTCCGAGCACGGAGCAGATGTGATTGTCGCGCTGGGTGGCGATGGCTTTATGCTGCAAACGCTGCACAGGACCGAAAACAATCCAGCCGCTGTTTACGGTATGAACCGTGGCACAGTCGGCTTTTTGATGAATGAGTATTCGGAACACGGCCTTGAGGAGCGCCTGAAAGCAGCCGAGGTCACCGTGATTAATCCGCTGGTGATGCGGGCCATTTGTACCGATGGGGTGGAACATCGTGGTCTGGCGATCAATGAGGTGTCGATCCTGCGGGCAGGTCCGCAAGCGGCACGGTTGCGGATCAGTGTCGATGGTCAGGTGCGCATGTCGGAACTTGTCTGCGATGGCGCGCTTGTGGCCACGCCAGCAGGGTCAACGGCCTACAACTATTCCGCACATGGCCCGATTTTGCCAATCGGGTCAGATGTTCTGGCGCTGACGGCTGTTGCGCCATTTCGTCCAAGGCGGTGGCGCGGTGCCTTGCTGCCAAAATCTGCCGAAGTGTCGATGGAGGTGTTGGACCCTGAAAAACGTCCAGTGATGGCCGAAGCGGACGGCGATTCTGTGCGGGATGTTTTGCAGGTGCATATCAAATCGGAACCGGGCATTGAACACCGCGTGTTGTTTGACCCCGGTCACGGACTGGAAGAACGCCTGATCCGCGAACAGTTCGTGTAGACGGAAGCCGTCTAGCCAATCACTTCGGATTCAATCGCCAATACATAGCCGCGTCCGCGGACGGATTGGATCAGCGAATTTTGGGCATCCGGCGCGTCAATCTTGCGCCGCAGCCGCGACACGTGTGCATCAATAGAACGATCGGTGATCGAGACATTGTTGCCATATAGCTCGGTCATAATCGTGTCGCGCGGCAAGATTGTTCCGGCAGAAAGTGCAAGGGCGCGGAGCAATGAAAACTCGGCCCCCGTTAGGGCAATGGTCTCTTCATTGGCCAGCCGTTTCAGACTGTGTTGCTTTAGGTTCAGCTCAAATCCGCCAAATTCGAGACTTTTGATATCTGCGCCGGTTTCTGGTGTCGCGGTGGTTTGCGCCCGCCGCAGCACAGCTTTGATCCGCGCCAGAAGCTCACGTGGCTCATAGGGTTTGGTCAGGTAATCATCGGCCCCCAGCTCTAATCCGACGATACGGTCGAACACCTCGTCGCGGGCGGTGAGCATGATAATCGGGGTGCTGGCCTGTGCGCGGATTTCTCTAGCCAGATCAAGACCATCTGCGTCCGGGAGGTTTAAATCAAGCACAACCAGATCACAGGTGTTCGGGTCATAAAGTGCCCGGGTTTGCGCACCGGAGGACGCTGTGTGCGCCTTGTAACCATGCTTCACCAAGAAGCGGGTCAAAAAGGACGTCAGCTGCATGTCGTCATCGACAATCAAGATGCTCTGGTCCATGTCTTATCCTAACAGATGCGCGCAGCGCTAACACTGCCGTGCTGCACCAGTTTGCGCAAGAGCGCAATCCTGACGCCCAAGGAGCAGCCCATGCCTGCCAGATCATTTGACTCTGCCCGCTTTTATTCCATCGGATTTGCAGCCATCGCGCTATTGGTTGTCACCGTGTCGCTTGGGCTGTTTTTGGGGACAGAGACGCGCCGCCAGTTTGGTGAAATCCAAGACAGTTGGAGCGATTACAACGGCGAGGTCGGGCAAAAAGGCGTCTGGATCAGCTCTATTCGCGGGCACCTTGGTTATGGCGGCATCATCCATAATTTCAAAAACTATGTGCTGCGGCGTGATGAAATCTATTTCCACCGGGTCGATTCCCAGATCCACCAATTCAACGAAGTGGTCGATGCGTTCTTGGGGCAAACCCGAAACGAGGCAGAACGCAAAGCCTTGCTCGAACTCCAAGCTACGATTGGGCTGTATAGCCGGAACCTTCAGGTTGCACAGCAAGCGATCCAAAAGGGGCGCGGCACAGCAGCAGTTGATGCGCTGGTCCGAATTGACGATTCTGCAGCCAAGCAGGCGCTTGCTGACCTTGAGGCGATTTGGACCCGCACGCGGGTGATGTCGACCCGGCGTATCTTTTCGGCGGTTGCACAGGGTCAAAAGCTGATCGGTGTCGGATTTGCATCGATTGTGGCGCTGGTTTTGGCCGCTTTGACCATTGGCGCGCTGCTGGTTTTCATGCTGGGCGATATGCGGGCCGCGTTAGAGCGTCTGGCGCGTGAACTTTCGGCGCGGCGCAAAGCCGAGGCGGGGGAAACACGTCTTGCCAGTGTGGTCGAACAAAGCCCGGCGACCATTGTAATGACCGACACTGACGCCAAAATCGTATACGCCAATCGCCGCTTTCGAGAGCTGACAGGCTGGAGCAGTGATGATGTTTCGGGACAGACACCCAAGTTTCTGCAATCGGGGGATACCTCGCCCGAGACCTATGAGGATATTCGCGAAAAACTGGCTGGGGGCGAAGAATGGCACGGGGTTTTTCGCAACCGCAAACGGGATGGAACGACCTATTGGGCCGACACTCGGATTTTGCCGCTGCTGGGCCCGGGCGGAGATGTGCAAAACTATATCAGCATTGGCGAAGACATCACCGAGCGCCGCCAAGCCCGCGAGCAAGTGGCCCGCGCGCAAAAGCTTGAGGCGGTTGGTCTGCTGGCGGGGGGCATTGCGCATGATTTCAACAATGTTTTGACAACCATCGTTGGCGCGGCGCATTTGGCATCGCTTGATGCGCCCGAGGGCAGCGATATTGCGGGTGAGATCGAACAAATCGAGATCGCGGCAAAGCGGGCGCAAAGCCTTGTCCATGGCTTGTTGACCTTTGCGCGGCGCGAACCCGGAAAACCGCAACCTGTGGACCTTTGCGGTGTTGTTAAAGAGGTAGCCCGGCTGCTGAAGGCCTCGGTTCCACCGACGGTCAAGCTGGATTGCTCGGATGCTGTCGGCCACAAAATGGTGATGGCCGATCACACCAACCTGCATCAGATTGTGATGAACCTGTCGCGCAACGCAGCCGAGGCGATTGGCGGCGAAGAAGGAGTGATCAGCGTCCGTGTAGCCGCCGTTGACGGAACGCCGCCCGAACTGGCGGAACGGGCCGATGGCTGGATGGTCATGGAAATCGCCGACACCGGTCCAGGGATGTCTGCGGAAACCCGTGCCCGTCTGTTCGATCCGTTTTTCACCACCAAACCGCTTGGCAAAGGGTCCGGATTGGGGCTGGTTGTTGTCGCGGGATTGGTCGAAGAAATGGGCGGCCGGATCGAAGTGGATAGCGCCCCCGGTGAGGGGGCGAAATTTGTCATTTACCTGCCCGCGACATCGCAACCCGAAGCCGCTCAGGAACAAAGGCAAAGCGAAACCCCGCGCGGCCACGAACGGATCATTCTGGTCGATGATGAAACGGAAATCAGCGCCACATGGCGGCGGGTACTGATGCGGCTTGGTTATCAGGTCGAGGCCTACACCAGTTCTGTTGTTGCGGCGGAAAAGCTGTCTGCGACGCCGAAAAAGTTTGATCTCTTGGTGACCGACATGGTGATGCCGGATCTGTCTGGCGAAGAATTGGCGAACCATGCGCGCAGCGTAAGCCCCGATATCCCCGTGATAATATGCACCGGGTATTCACCTTCTGCGATTGATGTCACCGGCCAAGCACCAGTGATTCTGGCCAAGCCGATTGATCCACAGCACCTTGCCCGCCATATCCGCGCGGAACTGGATGCAAACGCCGTAAAATAACCCCTGACCGCCGGATCGTTACAAAACGCAACAAAACTAAAGGTTGCGTCACGCGGCCCGTAACACTTCTGCCGCTTGGCGGGCGTAGCTTGACTTTGGTTAAGTCATTCGGGCCGGGGTGATCCCCGGTTTCGAGTGCCAGCAAGAGCGTCACCAGCTTCAGCCAGCAACCATTGACGCCCTTGCCTATTCGAAAGGGTCGATTGCGCTATTGGCGTGTTTCGACCGGACAGGAGGCGAAAGATGATCCGAACTCTGACCGTACTGGGCGCGATGCTTGCCGGCACGGCAGCACTGGCTCAGGACAGCGTGCCCATCCAGCCGATGGATGTGAACGCAGCCCGGGCCGAGCTGGGCAAGCGCATGTTCTATGACACCCGCCTATCAGGAGACACCACGTTGGCCTGCGCCAGCTGTCATTCCCCTGAAATGGCTTTCACAGATGGCGAGGCTTTGAGCCAAGCCTACACCGGCGCGGGGCATTTCCGGAACTCTCCGACATTGGCCAATGTTGGCTATCGCGATGCCTGGCTTCATGATGGGCGCCTTGGCACCAATTTGAACGATGTGGCCCGTGAGATGATCACGGAAACCTATCTGATGAATATGGACATGCGCATCATGCAAGAGCGCATGAAGCAAGATCCCAAATACGTCGAGATGTTTGCAGCCGCTGGTATGTCTGAGCCGTCCAATGGCGGTGCGCGCAATGCGCTGATGGACTTTATGAAAACCATCGTATCGCGCGGTGCCCCGATCGATAGCGGAGAGATGAGCGATGCTGCCAAGCGTGGCCAACTGGTTTTTGAAGATCGCGCGAACTGCGCGTCGTGTCATTCCGGCCCGCGCTATACCGACGACCAGCCGCACAACACCGGTGTCGGCGATAACCCTGACATCTGGGCAGACCCCGCGCGCCATTCGGCCTTTGTCACCTATGGTAAATTCATGGGTGTCGAAAACTATATGGCCCTGCGCGAAGATCTGGGGGCCTATATCCGCACCCACCGCGATGAAACGAAACGCAGCTTCCTGACCCCGACTTTGCGCGAACTGACCTACACCGCCCCCTACATGCACAATGGCACCATTGGCACGCTCGAAGAGGTGGTGGAGTTTTATGACGCTGGCGGCGGCGACGACTCCTTGAAGGATGCGCGTTTGCAGCCCCTCGGACTGACCCGAGGCGAAAAGGCCGATCTGGTTGCATTCCTAAAGGCGCTGTCGGGCGAAACCTTTGACATAGACGCTTACGTCTGGCGCGAGGACGACTTCGATTACGAGCTGATCGAAGACTGGCGCAACGCAAAGAATTGAGGAGCCGGATGATGAAACACACAACCGCAATCACCTTTGGGTTGGCCCTTCTGGCGACCCCGCTGCTTGCAGATATGCCGCGCCCTGACGGGCTGTCGGCCTTGGGCGACGCGCCAATTCCGGCGGACAATCCCATGAGCCCCGAAAAAATCGCGCTTGGCGAAATGCTGTTCTTTGATCCGATTTTGTCGGGCAATTACGACATGCCGTGTTCGGCGTGCCACCTGCCCGATGCGGGCTGGGCGGTTCAGGCACCGATCAGCTTTGGCTATCCGGGCACAACGCATTGGCGCAACAGCCAAACCATTGTGAACTCGGCCTATTATGGCAAGTTGTTCTGGGCGGGATCGTCTGGATCGCTTGAACATCAGGCCCGATCTGCGGCACGCGGCGGGGTTGCTGGCAACGGCGAAGACGACATGATGGAAGCGCGGCTGGCCTTTGTTCCGGAATACCGCGAACAGTTTGCCGACGTTTTTGGTGATGACTGGCCCAACATCCGCCATGCCTATGATGCCATCGCGGCCTATGAACGGACCATCGTTCAGACCGACACACCGTTTGACAAATACATGAACGGTGATGATGCAGCCCTAAGCGAGGCGCAGGTGCGCGGGCTTGAACTGTTTTCTGGCAAGGCCAATTGCACCAGCTGTCACACGGGTCCCATGCTGACGGACGAGAAATACTATAACCTCGGCGTGCCGCCTTATTCCGGTTGGCAAGAAGACGAGATCGCGCAAATCACTTTCCGGTTCGAATTGTTCGCCAAAGGATCGACCGAGGAGATGTATCGGTCAACCAAGGATGATCCGGGCTTGTATTTCCGCACCAAGCAAAAGGCCGACAAAGGCAAATTCCGCACACCCAGCCTGCGCTACACTAAATACACCTATCCCTACATGCACAACGGCATGTTGGAGACGCTGCGCGATGTGGTCGAATTCTACAACGACGGTGGCGGTGTGAATGAATTTGCCGACAACAAAACCGCGATGATCCAGCCCTTGGGCCTGAGCGATGGTGAAATGGACGATCTGGTCGCTTTCCTCGAAAGCCTATCGGGCGAGGAACTGCTGATCGACGCGCCTGAATTGCCTGAAATGCAACCGCTGCCCGCCACTGCGGCCGCGAACTGAGAGAGGGACAGGAAACAATGAAAGATCTTGATCCAAAAATCGCCGCTGCCGTGAACGGCGAAAACGGCGAAGCTGCCAAGGCAGGCACCCGCAAGTGCCTGATGAACCGGCGGCAGTTCTTGCTGACATCCGGCCTGACCACAACGGTTGTCATGGTCGGCATTCCCGGCATGCCCGAGGCGGAAACCCCCGCCGTTGTGTCGACCTATCCGCGCAAGCTGATCGGTAAATTGTCGGAGTTGAAGACAGATGAGCCATTGTCGTTCGAATACCCTGATGAAGGCCAATATGCCGAAAGCATTCTGGTCAAGCTGGGCACCAAAGCGGGCGGCGGTATCGGGGCCGAAGAGGACGTGGTTGCCTTTAACTACACCTGCACCCACCAAGGCGGGCCGCTTCAGGGCACCTACAAAGCCGCAGACAAGGCTTTGGGCCCATGCCCGTTGCACCTGACCACCTTTGATCTGACACGCCACGGCATCTTTATTGCCGGTCAGGCCTATCAATCGCTTCCGCAAGTGCTGCTCGAAGTGGATGGCGACGACATTTACGCCGTCGGCATGTTTGGCCTGATCTATGGCCGTTACGACAATCTTCAGGGCTAAGGAGGAACCCCCATGTCCACACCATATTATGTCCCCGAAGAAAGCGTCCCCCTACCACCGGTAGATGCGGATGTGATCTCAACCGCGTGTGACTATTGCATCGTGGCTTGCGGCTACAAAGTTTATCGCTGGCCGGTCCGCGGTGGCCGCAACGGTGGCCCTGCTGCGGATCAAAACGCCTTTGGCGAAGATTTCCCCGTGTCGCCTTTGGGTCCGTGGGTTGCCCCCAACCAGCACAACATCGTGCTGCACAACGGCGAGCCACATCACGTGGTGATCATCCCCGACAAGGATGCTGAATTCGTAAACCCACAGGGCAACAGCTCGATCCGGGGCGGCGCTTTGGCGCAAAAGGTCTACAATCCGCAAACGCCAACCCGTGACCGTTTGAAAACCCCGATGGTTCGGATGTTCGGTGTGCTGATGCCGGTGACTTGGGACTTTGCGCTGGAAATCGCAGCAGAGGTCGGCAAGCATATTCTGGAAAAGCACGGGACCAATGCCTACGGTGTTAAAACCTTTTCGTATGGCTACATGGAAAACACCTATGCCATCACGAAATATGCGCTGGGCAATGTGCGGACTGCGAACTTTACGTTCCACGATACACCCTCTGATGTGTCGTCGACCCCCGGTTTTCGTGACGCAGGTTTCGACAACTTTGGTCCCGCTTACGAAGATTGGGCCAATGCCGACACCTTGATGATGTGCGGCACGGACCCTTATGAAACCAAGACAATCTTGTTCACCGACTGGATTATGCCCGCCATTCAAGGCGGACAAAAAGCCATCTTTATGATCCCGCGCCGCAGCTCTGGAACAGCCTTTGCAGAGGCCAACGGCGGTTTGGTTCTGGACATCCAGCCCGGCACCGACCTTCCGGTCGTTTTGGCGATTGCCCGTGTCATCGTTGAAAACGGTTGGCAGGACAAAGAATGGGTCGAGAAATGGGTCAATAACAAATGGGAAAGCTCCTCGGGCTTTGGTCAAGGAACACGGAATACCCCTTGGCAGTGGCGGACAACTTGGGGGAAATTCCAAACCAAAGGCTTTGATGATTGGGTCGAATGGCTCATGGCGCAGGACTATGCCGAGCCTGAAAAGGCCGCCGAGATCGCGCAGATCGACGTTGCAAAAATCTACACCGCCGCCGAATGGATGGCGAAACCCAAGGCAGACGGCACACGCCCGAAAACCTCGATCATGATCGAAAAAGGGTTCTACTGGTCCAATAATACCGGCAACACCCAGGCGATTTCGGCGCTGGGCATCGCTGTTGGCGCGGGCGGACGTCCCGGTCAGGTGATTGGCCGTGCCGGTGGTCACCAACGCGGTGGTCTGCGCGGCGGCGGGTATCCCCGCAACAAATCGCCTGAAAAACTGCCGGGCCGTCGCCGTCGTGCGATGGATTGTGACCGCTACTTTATGTCTGGTCACACACGTTTGGCCCATGTCATCGGCACCACTTGGGTGCAGGCTATGTGCGGAACGCAGTCCTTGCAGGCCAAGTTCGAAGAGCTGACAGTCCGCAATCCGCATCAGGTGATGTCTTATGATAAACAAGACATCATCGATACACTAAAGGCGCGCGCAGACAGTGGCGGCACAGTGGTGTGGAATCAAGATATCTATCTGGTCGACCCGATCGGTGCGCGCTATGCCGATATCGTGTTCCCGGCCTCGGGCTGGGGGGAAGATACCTTTACCCGTGCCAATGGCGAACGCCGGTTGCGGGTCTATCCCAAATTCTACGACGCACCGGGCGAGGCGAAACCGGATTGGTGGATCATCGCGCAACTGTCCAAGAAAATGGGCTTTGAGGGCTTTGATTGGCAAAACTCGAACGATGTCATCGAAGAGGGGGCCCGCCATTCACGGGGCTCGCGCAAGGACTTTAACATGGTTCTGGTTGCAGCGCGGCGCGAAGGCATCACCTTGCACGAAAAGCTGGGTCAGTTTGGCACCAACGGCATCCAAGGTCCGGTCTTGATGCACGAAGATGGCACCCTAGAAGGCACAAAACGGTTGCATGATACCACCCGTGTCCTGCCGGAGACCGGTCCAGCCGCAGCGAATATGTTCAACAAGAAGCTAACGCATTTCAATAGCCAGACCGGCAAGTGCAACATCCAGAAAGCACCATGGGATCTGTTCTCTTCCTATTGGGAATGGCTCAAGCCGCGCGAAGAGGATGGCGAGATCTGGATTACGTCCGGCCGGATCAACGAGCGTTGGCAATCTGGGTATGACGACCGCCGCCGCCCGTATATCGTACAGCGTTGGCCGGAAAACTGGATCGAAGTTCACCCGAGTTTTGCCGAAAAACACGGCATCGAAAGCGGGGACTATGTTCAGGTCTATTCTGACCGCATTCCAGTGCAGACCGACACAATTGTTGGCGTAGAGGGCGATGATTTCGATTTTGCCAGCTTGATGAAGAATGGACATATCGAGCTGACCAAAGCCTCGATCACTGCGGTTGCGATCGTTACGCCAGCGGTGAAGGAAAACATGGGTTACATGGATTTCTTGCACACATCACAGCCCGCAAATGCCCTGTCCGGACGCGTGGTTGATCAGATTTCTGGCAACTACAACTACAAGATGGGTGTCGGCAACGTCCGCAAGATGGGCGAAAGCCCATATAAATCGCAGTTCCGGTCGATGTCTTTCGCAAGACGCGACATCGCTTAAGGACCGCAATCTTGGGTGCCCGGCCAATCGGGGTTGGGCACCCGTATTTGAAATACAGACGACCAAAGCGAGGCCGCTATGCTGACGCGCAATCCAAGCTCTTTGAATAACCATGCCGATCCAGTACCAACACTGTTGCGGCATCTGGAAACTGGCAATGATGTGATCCGTATCGGGGTTGTGCAGGCTTTGACGGCCCAAGCGCCCGGCGACGATCGGGCCCGCCGCGTGTTGCTGGACGCCTTGCGCGACGAAGACCTTGACGTGCGCACCGATGCCATGAACGCCCTTGCCGTTTTTGCCTTGCCTGAGGATGCGGATGTGATCCGTGAAAGTCTGGTCGGGGATCCGGTGCGCGAAGTCAAACAGCTTGCTATTCAACTGTTGGTGGATCTCAAAGATGAGGGGTCGGTGTCCTTGTTTCGCGCTTTGGCCAAAGACCGCTGCGAAGATCAGGTGGCATGGGAAGACGAAGCCGGACTTTGGGATGAATGGCTGGAAATTCAGGTCGCAGTGATCCGGGCACTAGGCCAATTGGGCGGCGCTGAATTGGCCCGCGATCTTTTGGCAGCGCGCGATGACGAATTTGGTCAAAACCTCGATCTTCCGGTGTTTTCTGCGCTGGCCCAGATGGGCAGTGAAGGGCTGACATGGCTTTTGTCTGTGGCGCAGACCGAAACCGGATTGCCCCGCAAGCGCGCGTTAGAGGCAATGGCAATGGCCGATCCTGAGGCTTTGCGCGATCATATGGAGTATCTGCTGGCGGATAAGGCTGCGCAGGTGCGCCGTTTGGCCCTGCCATTGGTAAACGCCAAGGACGATCTGGCGAGGCAGCTTTGTTTGGCGGATCCGGATGCCGGACTGCGCGCCGAAGCCTTGGCCGGTTTCGCGCCAGACCGGCCCGACTTGGCAGTGCCTGCGCTGAGCGACTCTGCGGCAGTGGTACAGGCTGTGGCGCTCGACCATCTAGAAGTTCCGGTTGCGGAAAATTTGCAAGAGGCATTGGCTGGCAACATGCAAGCGTGGCTTGCCACCGGTGACGGCAATCTCTCGACTGCAGCAGCACGCAACTGGTTTCGTGTGTTCCCCGCCGCACCTCACGCCCCATTGCTTGATCTTATCCGTGATGAAATGCGTCCGCTTGAGGCACGTATTGCCGCAATTGATGCTTTGGCAGGCGCGCAAGATGATGCAGCCACTGAACGGTTGGTGTCTTTGCTTGGCAATTCTGCGCAGCAGGTGCGATTGGTGGCGCTGACCCATCTCGTGACCCGGTCTAGCCAAGGCGATGAAAAGGCAACGGAGGCGCTGACCTTGGCCGCCGAAGGGGTACTTTTGTCACCCGATGCCAGCGTGATTGAGCGTGCCAAAGAGCAAGGTGTAGACGCTGCTGCCGACCGCGATGATCTAGAGGAAGATGAAGGGCCACGTTTGCGTGTTACCGAAGATGGCGATGTTGTTGATGCAACCAAAGACCAAATACAAACATCTGAAAATGTCTCGACCCTGCAAGCCATCCAACTGGCCCGGGTCCCCAGTGAGACGACCAAAAAGGCCCGCGCAAAACGCAAACGCCGTGCAGTCGAAGGCCCGGATGAAATCGCGCAGGATTTGGCTCGCGTTGCGCTGGGTTTGTTTGGCAAGTTGACCTCGGATCAGGTTTTCGAAGCTATTTTGGGGCAGGCATCAAACACGGATGACGTGATGCGTGTGGCGGCCTACCGTGCGCTGTCTCAGCAGCCTGCGGAAAAGCTGCGCGTTGGTCAGGCCCGCGAATTGATTGCCCGTGCGTTGATGGATCGAAACGACAGCGTGCGTGCCATTGCTGCCGGTTTGGCCAGCCAAGACCCCGCTTTGCGTGATGGGGTCGCCGCCTTGATAAACGATCCTGATGTTCTGGTGCGTGTGGCCGCAGTTGGGGCGTCGGACGATCCGGATGCTTTGTTGGGCGTATTATCCGACAGTGCCGGCCAGATACGCGAAATGGCGTTTGAACGGTTGCGCGATTTGATGTCAGCGGACTTGACGGCAACGGCCTTTGATCACCTTCTGGCTGCCGGGCGCATCGATACTTTGCGATCCTCAGCGCAAAAAGATCTGGTGGTTCGCGACTTGGCCCTAAGCAAACTGGACGAGGCTGATTTGTCTAAACTGGACTTACATGTTGTTCTGGGCGCGCTGTCCCCACAGATTTAAGCCAAATTCGAAAGTATAAAGACAAAGTTCTTACACCCCTTTCTTCCGAAGGGGTGTTTGCTTGCTTTCCGGCTCGTGGCTTTGTGGCTCCGCTGATCGTGCCAGCTTAGCTGTATATTAACGGGCATCTGTTTAGTTAACGTGCACTCCACTAAACACAGGGCACCCCGATTTGGAAGTGAGGCAAAGGCATAACGACGCGTACTCTTGTGAGGCACGCAAGGGGCTATTGCTTTCCCTGTCCAACGAACGCGTCGACAGCCTGTTTGTACGTTTGTTTTTATATACCTGTGGATGTTTGTTGGCGTGGTTCGCGATTGGACCTGTGCCGTCCATGCTTGCGTATTCATGCTTGTTGATCTGCGATCTGATTGACTGCTGGTTTTTGAAAACTGTGGTTCGAAGGATGCTTGCAGAAGACAAATTGGTGCTGGCAGAACGAATAACCGTCTTCACCGGTGCCATTCAGGCCGCCTCTCTGGGGGTGGCGACAGCGGTCTATTTTTTTATTGCCAGCAATGAAGCCAATATTTTGTTTGTCATAGGTGCTATGGGCTTAACTGCGGTAAATTCGGCGATTTCATTGCCGAAATTCCCGTTGGTCGGATTGGTTCGCTTGGGAATTTGCGCAGTGACCCCTGTAATTTTACTGACGTATCGAGCCATCGAACTGAAAACCCTCGACGTGTTTAACTTCACAGACGTCTCAGGCGTCATGTTGTTGTTGTGCATGATCTACATGTTCGCCGCCTTTACCAGGTCGGGTATGCAAAGCTTTCGCACAAATCAGTCCCTTGCGGCCAAAGAAGCAGAGCTGCTGCAGGTCAACACGGATATGCGAAGCCATCAAAAAGAATTGCGAAAGTTGTCTTTGGTTGCCCGAAAAGCGAATGACAGCGTGGTGCTAAGCGATCCTGATCGCAAGATCATTTGGACAAATGAGGCCTTCACAAGGGTGACCGGTTTTAGCTTTGAGGAGGCAAGGGGACAAAGAATTGTCGATTTGCTTGGCGGCAATGATGACGCACTCAAGCAACCTCAAAGCATTGATAGGGCAGTAGAAGCCGGCGAGGCTTTCCAAGGTGAATTTGAGAATATCACCAAAGACAACCGCCGCATCTGGGTCGATGTAAACTTGTTTCCGGTGCATGATGACGATGGTGAAGTTGAATTTTTCGTCGCGATCGAACGGGATATTACGCAAGCCAAGATTTTCGCCAACGAAATGGTAGAAGCCCGCCGCGCCGCCGAAGAAGGGGCCCGCGCCAAAGCCGAGTTCCTTGCGAATATGAGCCATGAAATTCGCACGCCGTTGTCTGGCATTATCGGGATGGCAGATTTGCTATCTGAAACCCAACTATCAGAAGAACAGCAAATGTATGTGCGAACAGTGGTCGGGTCTTCCCAATCGCTGATGGGGGTGATCAATGATGTCTTGGATCTGTCCCAGCTGGATGCGGGGCGTTTGGAACTTAGCCCGTCTGAATTTTCGCTCAGTCACTTCTTTCAAGATACGCTTTCCTTACTGGCCGTCTCGGCAAAAAGCGAGGACCTGACTGTCAGTTTGGATTTGGATCCTGACTGCCCCGACATCGTCACGGCAGACGAAAGTCGATTGCGGCAAGTTGCGATCAATTTGATTGGCAATGCAATCAAGTTTACTGAGCGCGGACAGGTCACTGTCCGTGTCCGTTGTTTGGGGCTTGGGGTGACCAGAACGCTGGTATTCGAAGTTGAAGACAGCGGTATTGGCATCCCGGAGAACAAGTTGGATCGCATTTTTGACCGGTTTACACAGGCCGAAGCGGAAACCACGCGAAAATTTGGGGGAACCGGTTTAGGCCTGACAATTTCCAAACATATTGTCGAGGTGATGAAAGGTGAAATCTCTGTAATTTCAGAAGTCGGGAAAGGTTCTGTATTTTCGGTTTCGGTTCCCATTGTGGCGATAGGTGCTTCCAGCACACCTGCCAACAAATTTGTCGCGAAGACCGTGTTAGACTATTCCTTTCTGACCGGTGCGAAGATACTGATCGCGGAAGACAACGGAACCAACAGGTTACTCTTGTCAAAATATCTATCAGCTCTTCCTGTTAAGCTGAAATTTGCGAAAGATGGCGCTGAAGCGGTTGCTGTGGCAGCCAGTTTTGAACCCGACCTGATTTTTATGGACGTGTCGATGCCCAAAATCAGTGGGCTGGATGCGACGCGTCAAATTCGGAAACTGCCAATAGCGCAGCCAAGTATTGTCGCATTGACGGCGCACGCCTTTGACACTGAAAGACAGTCTTGTCTTGACGCTGGAATGGATCACTTCTTGACCAAGCCCATTCGGAAAAAAGAATTGATCGAATGGATCGTCAGTTATTGGCAAGAAAAGCAATCCAAATGGGACCTCTCAATGGGGCAAAAGGATTTGCCTTCCACAAAACGGACCGGCTGATGTGTGCCTTTGACGGGTAGAACTGGCGTAAACGAAAAAACCCGGCTTACGCCGGGTTTCTTGTAGAGTGTGATAGCCTCAAAAGAGCTCAGTCTTTGGCGTAACCCAGCCCCTTAAGAGCCACTTTGATTTCATCCAAAATAGCTGGATCATCAATTGTGGCGGGCATTTTGAACGCTTCACTATCTGCGATCTTAACCATGGTTGCGCGTAAAATCTTGCCCGACCGTGTTTTTGGCAAGCGATCGACAACACAACATAGCTTGAATGCCGCGACGGGCCCGATCTTTTCGCGCACCAGTTTAACGCATTCTTTTACCACATCTGCATCAGGTTTTTCCGTGCCTGCATTGAGACACAAAAAGCCCATTGGAAGCTGGCCCTTTAGCTGATCGGTAACGCCAATCACAGCACATTCTGCAACGTCAGGGTGGTTAGCCAAGACTTCTTCCATGCCACCTGTCGATAGGCGGTGACCGGCAACATTGATGACGTCATCGGTGCGCGCCATAATGTACAGATAGCCGTCTTCGTCAATCATGCCCGCATCGCCGGTCTCATAGTAGCCGGGGAAATGCTCCAAATAGCTTTTCTTGAAACGCTCTTCAGCGTTCCAAAGGTTTGGCAAAGTGCCTGGGGGCAAGGGCAATTTGATCGCAATCGCGCCCATTTCATTAGGAGCCACCGGGTTGCCGCCCTCATCCAGAATACGAACGTCATAGCCGGGGAGGGGTTTGGCAGGGGACCCTAATTTCGTTGGCAGCTCTTCAATGCCGAGCGGGTTGCCAGCAATGGCCCAACCGGTTTCAGTCTGCCACCAGTGGTCGATAACAGGCACTTTCAGCTGGTTTTGCGCCCAGGTAATCGTGTCTGGGTCTGCACGCTCGCCTGCCAGATAAACGGCTTTCAGGCAGCTCAGATCGTATTTTCCAACGAATTCGCCTTTGGGATCTTCGCGTTTGACAGCGCGAAAGGCCGTCGGGGCGGTGAAGAAGCTTTTGACTTTGTATTCGGAGATGACGCGCCAGAATGTACCAGCGTCCGGGGTGCCAACAGGTTTGCCTTCGAAAACAATCGTCGTGTTGCCATGCACCAGCGGCCCGTAGGTGATGTAGCTGTGGCCAACGACCCAACCAACATCTGAAGCTGCCCAAAACACATCTCCGGGATCAACGTTATACAGGTTTTTCATTGTCCAGTTCAACGCCACCAGATGGCCGCCAGTGGGGCGGATCACGCCTTTGGGTTGGCCTGTGGTGCCGGACGTATAAAGAATATAGGCGGGGTGATTGCCTTCAACCGGAACACATTCTGCCGGCTCAACACCATACTGGAAACCGTGCCAGTTAAAATCGCGGCCCTCGATCAGTTCGGCAACCTCTTGTTCACGCTGGAATACAACGCAAAAATCGGGCTTGTGGTTTGACAGTTCGATGGCACCATCCAGCAGCGGTTTGTAGTGCACAACCCGACCCGGCTCCATTCCGCAAGACGCGGCAATGATGGCCTTTGGCTTGGCATCGTCGATACGCACTGCCAGTTCATTTGCGGCAAACCCGCCAAAGACCACTGAATGCACCGCGCCAAGGCGGGCACAGGCCAACATAGCCTCAAGCGCTTCGGGAATCATCGGCATGTAGATGATAACGCGATCGCCTTTTTCGACACCCTTGGCGCGCAGAGCACCGGCCAGATTGGCAACGCGGTTGCGCAGTTCAACAAAAGTGACTTCGCGTTTTGTGTGGGTGATTGGGCTGTCATAGATGATGGCGGTTTGTTCACCGCGGCCAGCCTCGACATGGCGATCGACAGCGTTCCAGCATGTATTGACCATACCGTCCGCGAACCATTCATACAGGTTGTCGCCCAGGTCTGTCAGCGCTTTGCTTGGTTTTTTGTCCCAATCAATTGCTTCGGCCGCGTCCATCCAGAACCCTTCGGGGTCTGATTTCCAGCTGTCGTAAACCTCTTGATAGCCCATGGCATCCTCCACTAATTCTATCCTCTCAAATGGGATAAGGGGCGGGGGTTGATCCGGGCAAGCCTCATGATTGTTTGTGGACAGATTACCGCACGAGAATATATGGTTTTTCAAAAAGGGCCTTGCAAATTTATGCAAAGCCCCTGCGTTTTAGCCGTTTCGCAGCAAAGTTTTCGAATAATTGCAAAGTTGCAAATTCATGTTGCGAAGTTTTTGAGACTGCCGGGCAAAAGATTCGCGCGGCGTGCTTTAGCTATAGGCTGTCACCGGTGTCCCCGCGATAGCCGCCATATTCAGCAATCCTCGCGCTGTAATTGACGGCGTCACGATGTGCGCGCGGTTTCCCATACCCATCAGAATGGGTCCGACCTCCAGCCCGTCGGCCTTCATCTTGAGGATATTGCGCACGCCCGAAGCGGCATCTGCATGCGCAAATATCAACACGTTTGCGGTGCCGGTCATTCGGTTTCCGGGCAAGACCATTTCGCGGTACTTTTCGTCCAAGGCGGCGTCGACATTCATTTCGCCTTCGTAGCAAAAATCCCGTGGTTCGCTGTCCAGAATGGTGATGGCTTCGCGCAAGCGTTGGCCGGACCCTTCGGCCTGATTGCCAAATTGAGACTGGGAGCACAGCGCAATTTTTGGCTCCAACCCAAAGCGTTTTACATGCCGCGCCGCGCCAATTGCGGATTCCGCCAGTTCTTGGGGGGAGGGACGGGACCGCACGTGCGTATCCGCAATGAACAGTGGCCCATCCTCAAGAATCATAAGCGACAGTGCCCCGTGCACATGGGAACTGGGGGTGCCAAGAACTTGATTTACGTAGTTCAAATGCCAGCGGAATTCACCAAATGTCCCGCAGATCAGGCTGTCTGCCTCGCCGCGATGCACCATGATTGCGCCAATTGCAGTCGAGTTTGTGCGCATAATGGCGCGGGCGGTTTCAGGCGATACGCCGCGGCGGCACATAATCTGATGGTATTCCATCCAATAGTCGCGATAGCGCGGATCGTTTTCCGGGTTTACGATTTTGAAGTCGCGTTCGGGGCGAATTTCCAGTCCCAGCTTTTCGCAGCGATGTGTGATCACTTCGGGGCGGCCAATCAAAATAGGTGTTTCGGTGGTTTCTTCCAAAATGGCTTGGGCTGAACGCAAAACTCGCTCGTCTTCGCCTTCAGCAAAGACGATCCGGCGTGATGCGGTCGCGGCGGCTTGGAACACGGGGCGCATCAACAGGGCCGATTTGTAAACGCTCGCGTCCAATTTTTGCTTGTAGGCGTTCAGGTCTTTTAGGGGGCGTTTTGCGACACCCGTTTCCATTGCGGCCTTGGCCACCGCGGTCGACACGACACCGGACAGGCGCGGATCAAAGGGTTTGGGGATCAGATAGTCTTCGCCAAATGTCAGCTGTTCGCCGCTATATGCAGCAGCGGCTTCGGCGCTGGTTGTGGCGCGGGCAAGGGCGGCAATACCTTCGACGCAGGCAACTTGCATCGCGTCATTGATTTCGGTTGCGCCAACATCCAAGGCCCCGCGAAAGATGAAGGGGAAACACAACACGTTGTTGACCTGATTTGGGAAGTCGCTGCGTCCGGTGGCAATAATCGCATCCGGAGCGACCTGACGTGCGAGGTCTGGCATAATTTCAGGGGTTGGATTGGCCAGCGCAAAAACCACAGGGCGTTTGGTCATTTTGGCGACATGTTCGGGTTTCAAAACGCCGGGCCCTGAGAGCCCAAGGAAGAGATCCGCCCCATCGATCACGTCGTCAACCGTTCGCAAATCGGACTTTTGCGCAAAAGCGGCCTTTTGCGGGTTCATGTCTTCGATGCGGCCTTCGTAGACCAAGCCGTGAATGTCACACAGCCAAATGTTCTCGCGCTTCACCCCCAGTTTCAGCAGCATATTCAGGCAGGCAATCCCCGCTGCGCCGCCACCGGTTGAAACGATTTTGATGTCTTCAAATTTTTTACCGGCGACATGCAGCGCATTGGTGGCGGCTGCGCCGACGACGATGGCGGTACCGTGTTGATCGTCGTGAAAAACCGGAATGTTCATCCGCTCGCGGCAAATTCGTTCAACGATAAAACAATCCGGGGCCTTGATGTCCTCCAGATTGATCGCACCAAATGTTGGTTCCAATGCGCAAACGATCTCGGCCAGCTTTTCGGGGTCGGGCTGGTCAACTTCGATGTCAAAGCAATCGATGTCTGCGAACTTCTTGAACAGAACCGCTTTGCCCTCCATCACCGGCTTTGAGGCCAATGCGCCAATGTTTCCAAGCCCTAGGACCGCTGTTCCGTTTGAAACAACGGCCACCAAATTGCCCCGCGTTGTATAGCGCGCAGCGTTTTCGGGATCGTCTTTGATCTCAAGGCAGGCTTCGGCGACGCCCGGTGAATAGGCCCGGCTCAGATCACGGCCGTTGGCCAAAGGCTTGGTTGCACGGATTTCCAATTTTCCCGGTTTGGGATTTTCATGATAGAAAAGCGCGGCCTGACGCAATGTTTCCTTGGCTGAGTCGGTCATCTTAAGTCCTGATTCTCAATATAGTTTAGCGCTAAACTATTTTGTCTGTGGGGGTGTGTTTCCCAAACGGCTTAACAGTTTCTCGTTAAAAAAGAAAACGGAATTGACGCTAGGGCGTGGGTCTTGCATTCTGTCAGGCCGCTTCGCAAACTGCTGCGGAGATTACCGGAGTATATAATGTCCCGCCCTGAGTCGTTGTCTGATTTGGCCCGCGCCGTGCGCGAAAATGCCTACGCCCCATATTCCCACTTCAAAGTGGGGGCCGCGCTGCGCACCCCTGCGGGGAACATCTACACCGGATGCAATGTCGAAAACGTTGCATATCCAGAAGGCACCTGTGCCGAGGCGGGCGCGATTGCCGCGATGGTCGCAGCCGGTGAAACAGAAATCTCCGAAGCTTATGTTATCGCTGATAGCGCGCACCCGGTGCCGCCCTGTGGGGGATGCCGGCAAAAGCTGGCGGAATTCGCCAAGTCGGGCGTGCTGGTGACCTTGGCAACCATTGATGGCGCAGAACAGAAGGTAACGGTCGCAGATTTACTGCCCGGTGCCTTTGGCCGCGATCACATGGCTGCCGAAGCAGGAGACAAAACATGACAGACGCGCGGGCAATCAACGCAGCGCTGCGTAAGGGCGAGGACCCCAGTCCCGCCGAACTCAACTGGTTTGCGCATGGATTGGCGGATGGTCGGGTCAGTGCGGCCCAAGCGGGCGCTTTTGCGATGGGGGTCTGTTTGCGTGGGTTGTCGGAGCAAGGGCGCGTTGCCTTGACCTTGGCGATGCGCGATTCCGGCCATGTGTTGGACTGGGATTTGGACGCGCCGGTTGTCGACAAGCATTCCACCGGCGGCGTCGGCGATTGCGTCAGCCTTGTTCTGGCTCCGATGTTGGCCGCCTGCGGCGTGTACAATCCGATGATTTCGGGCCGCGGGTTGGGCCACACCGGCGGCACGCTCGATAAACTCGAGGCGATACCGGGGTATTCGGTTGCCCCCGACGAGACGCGGTTTCGTCAGATTGTTCAGGATGTGGGCTGTGCGATTGTCAGTGCGTCGGCGAATATCGCGCCTGCAGACAAACGGCTGTATGCGATCCGCGATGTGACCGGCACGGTCGAGAGCCTTGATTTAATCACCGCGTCCGTCTTGTCCAAAAAGCTTGCGGCAGGGCTGCAGTCTTTGGTTTTAGATGTCAAAGTCGGTTCCGGTGCTTTTATGAAAACTGCGGATGACGCGCGGGCGTTGGCGAAATCGCTTGTGGCGACCGCCAACGCGGCAGGGTGCCCGACAACGGCGCTGATCACGGATATGTCTCAGCCCTTAGTCCCGTCGCTTGGCAATGCGCTTGAGGTCGATCTGAGCATGCAGGTTTTGACTGGCAAGCTTGAAGGGCCGCTGTTGGAGCTGAGCGTCGATTTGGGGGCCGAGTTATTAAAAACCGCGGGCATTCAGGGTGGCGAGGCAAAACTGCGCGCATCCATCGCATCGGGGGCAGCAGCAGAACGGTTTGGCAAGATGGTCTATGCCTTGGGTGGTCCGCTTAGCTTTGTCGAAGACTGGCGCCGATTCTTGCCCGAAGCACCGGTTATTCGCGAAGTCGCAGCCAGCGGTTCTGGGGTTGTGACGGCGATTGACGGCGAGATTTTGGGATTGGCGGTGGTCGATCTGGGCGGCGGGCGCCGTGTGGAAACCGATCAAGTGAACCCATCCGTCGGGCTGACCGAAGTGGTGCGCTTGGGGGCCAAAGTGGCAAGGGGCCAACCACTGGCCGTGATCCATGCTGCCCGCGAAGAACAAGCCGATGCGGCTGCCGAAGCGATCCGTGCGGCCATCACTTTGGGTGATGCTGCACCGCAACCTGTACCTTTGACTCTTGAAAGGGTGGCGTGATGCGAGCCTTCTTAGTTGTGATGGATTCAGTTGGTATTGGCGGCGCGCCTGATGCCGCAAGTTATTTCAACGGGGACTTGCCCGACACCGGTTCCAATACACTGGGGCATATTGCCGAAGCCTGCGCGGCAGGCCGTGCCGATAAGGGGCGGTCAGGGCCGTTGAATGTACCGAATCTGGCTTCGCTGGGGCTGTTTCAGGCTTTGGACCTTGCTGCTGGGAAAAAATCCCGAAATCAGGATGTGACCGGCCGGTTTGCTGCGGCAACCGAAGTGTCGAAAGGCAAGGATACGCCGTCCGGCCATTGGGAACTGGCCGGACTTCCGGTGCCGTGGGACTGGCACTATTTTCCGGATGCGCAGCCTGCGTTTCCTGCCGATGTGACGGCCAAAGCCTGCGAACTGGCGGGAACCTCTGGTATCTTGGGCAACTGCCACGGATCAGGAACCGTGATGATTGACCGGTTCGGGGAGGAGCACTTCGAGACAGGCATGCCGATCTGTTACACCTCTGCCGACAGCGTGTTCCAGATTGCGGCGCATGAAGAGGTGTTTGGTTTGGACCGCCTGTATGACATGTGCAAAGGGCTCGCGCCTATGTTGCACGGGATGAAAGTGGGCCGAGTGATCGCGCGTCCGTTTGTCGGCACACCGGGGAATTTCAAGCGTACAGCGCGCCGCCGCGATTTCGCGATCACCCCGCCTGGTCCGGTCGTCACAAATTGGGCCCAAGATGCTGGCCGCGCCGTTTATGCCGTCGGCAAGATTGGCGATATTTTTTCGATGACCGGTATTGATGAAGTGCGCAAGGGAACCGACGTCACCTTGATGGGCCACCTGTCCGATCTTGTAGATACCGCAAGGGATGGCAGTCTGACCTTTGCCAATTTTGTCGAATTCGATTCTGAATACGGCCATCGTCGGGACATTGCGGGCTACGCACGACATTTGGAATGGTTCGATGCTGAACTGGGCCGATTGTTGGGCCGTTTGCGCGACGGGGACATGATGGTTCTCACCGCCGATCACGGCAATGACCCCAGTTGGCCCGGCACGGACCATACCCGCGAACGCGTTCCGGTTTTGGTCACGGGCAAGGGCGAGGGGGAGATCGGACAGATCGCCTTTGCTGACGTCGCAGCCAGCATCGCTGCTCATCTTAATATACCGGCGCAAGGTCCGGGCAGGAGCTTTCTATGATCGACGAAGACCGTCAAAGCGCCATCCTCAATCGTCCGAAGGCAGAATTGCATACGCATATTGAAGGCGCTGCACCGCCTGCCTTCATTCAGGGGCTGGCAAAAGAGAAAAACATCGATATTTCACGGATCTTTCGCGAAGACGGCTCTTATGACTATCGCGATTTTGTGCATTTCCTATCGGTTTATGAGGCAGCGACATCTGTTTTGACTGGCCCTGCGGAATTTGCCCGCCTGACCACCGCAATTTTGACGGAAGCCGCCGAAAACGGTGTAGTCTACATGGAGACGTTCATCAGTCCGGACTTTTGCGGCGGCAGCGATGTTGCGGCTTGGAAGGAATACCTGCACGCGATCCAAGACGCGGCTGATGCGGCGCAGCGCGACATGGGCATAACTTTGTGCGGCATTGCAACGCCGATCCGACACTTTGGACCGGACAAGGCCAAACTGGCTGCTAGATGTGCGGCGGAGACGGCCGGGGAATTTATCGTGGGTCTCGGAATGGGCGGCGATGAAAACCAAGGCCGTCAAGGCGACTTTGCCTATAGTTTCGACATGGCCCGCGAGGCTGGTTTACATTTGACCACGCATGCTGGTGAATGGCGCGGCCCCCAAGAAGTGCGCGACGCCGTCGAAGATTTGGGTGTGACCCGAATCGGCCATGGGGTGCGCGTCATCGAAGATCTGGCCGTCGTGGACATGCTGATTGAACGGGAAATCACGCTTGAGATTTGCCCGGGCTCCAACGTTTTCTTGGGGGTTTATGACAAATTAGAACAGCATCCGATTGAAAAACTGCGCGAACGGGGCGTCAAAGTGACCGTGTCTACGGATGATCCGCCGTTCTTTCGCACCACCATGCGCAAGGAATATGCCGATCTGATGCGGGTTTTTGACTGGGATGCAGAAATCTTTGACCAAATCGACCGCAACACCATGGACGCCGCCTTCTGTGGGGCAGATACAAAGGCACGGATTCGCAAGCTATTGGAGGCGTCATGACCCAACATCTGACCATCGTCGATCACCCGCTGGTGCAGCACAAGCTGAGTTTGATGCGCGAAAAAGACACGTCTACCGCGTCGTTCCGCCAATTGCTGCGCGAAATCAGCCTGCTTCTGGCCTATGAGGTGACGCGCGAATTGCCGGTCACCAAACGTGAAATTGAAACGCCGCTGATGAAGATGCAAGCGCCTGTTATCGAAGGTAAAAAGCTGGCTTTGGTGTCAATTTTGCGCGCTGGTAACGGCTTGATGGACGGTATTCTGGAATTGATTCCAGCGGCGCGCGTCGGGTTCATTGGGTTGTACCGCGACGAAGAAACCCTGCAGCCGGTTCAATATTACAACAAGCTGCCCAAGCGGATGGAAAAACGCACCGCGATTGTTGTTGATCCTATGCTTGCCACCGGAAATTCATCCGCTGCTGCGATTGATCTGGTCAAGGAAGCTGGTGCAACTGACATCCGGTTTTTGTGTCTGCTGGCTGCCCCGGAAGGCGTTGCGCGGATGAAAGAAGCCCATCCAGATGTGCCGATTGTGACTGCGTCCTTGGATGAAAAACTCAATGAACTCGGTTACATCGTTCCCGGTCTTGGCGATGCCGGTGACCGGATGTTCGGGACAAAATAGGCGGTTTCAACGCTTTACAGACCTTGGTTGATCGGGCATTCTGTCCCCTACATCTGTGGGGGCAGACATGACATTGAAAACATTAACTATTTTGGCCGTAGTGGCAGCAGGTTTCGGAATCGTATCTGAGCCAGCTTTGGCGCAAAGCAAAATCAACACCGTCCCGTCAAGCTTTCCGCCTGCGTCTTACACGGGCAAACAATTCGTGGACAGCCGCGGTTGCGTTTATGTACGCGCTGGATTTGACGGAGTTGTAAACTGGGTGCCGCGCGTATCGCGTCAGCGCACGCAACTGTGCGGTCAAAAACCAACGTTCGGGTCAACCACCGCTGCGGCGCAACCACCAGCGAAACCAGCGGCAAAGCCTGTTCAGATCGCGGCCCCGACCGCAGCGCCCAAGCCAAAGCCCAAACCTGTTGCGGCTCCGGCCCCGCGTGTTGCTGCCAAGCCTGCGCCCCAGCCACGGACCACCACCCAAACTGCGCGTGTGGCACCCAAGCCGCAGCCCAAACCCGCAACGGTTACCGCTGCGCCCCAACGGCAAATGCGGGTTGTTCGCGCCCCCGCGTCCAAGCCAGTCGCCGCTCAGCCACCTCGAGTTGTGCGCAGCGTTCCAAAGGCATCGGTCGCAACGGCGGCTCCCAAACCACCAACAAAGGGCCGATATGCCGTCGTTCCTGATTTTAATGCGTGCAGCAGTGGTGGTGGAACGCGGGTTGTAAATGGGCGCACCTACAAAGTGCGTTGCGGTCCGCAGACTTCGCCGCATGTGACTGTTATCCGCCGCGGCACTGTGGCTGGCCCTGGTACGCGCCATGACAACAGCCAAGGCTGGGAAGGCAGTGATTTAAAACTGCCAGGTCAAACGCGGATCGTTCCGCGCCATGTGTATGAACAGCGCGATACCCAAGTTGCCGTCGTTCCTGCTGGTTATCGCCCTGCGTGGGATGATGGTCGTCTGAACCAATACCGCGCGTATCAAACCGTTGACGGTTACTATGCGACGCAAAAAGAATGGACCAACACCGTGCCGCGCGGATTGGTCGTTCAAGCCAAAAAGCACGAGGTCAAAGCGCCGGTCATCGCCTATTCCACGCGCCGCGCGCATGCTGTGCCAACCAGTCAAGTCAGTGCTGCACCTGTCATTTCAACCCGTTCAGCCCCCAAGGCGGTTGCCGGTTCTGCTCGATTCGTTGAAATCGGTGTCTTTACGACGGAACCCAAAGCACGGGCAGCAGCTGCACGCTTGAACGGAGCCGGTTTGCCGGTGAAGGTCAGCAGTTACAAGCGCAACGGTCAAACATTGCGGCGGGTCATGGTTGGGCCTTACGGGTCAGCTGGTGCTTTGAACGCTGGTCTGAAGTCTGTTCGCTCTGTCGGCTATACGCAGGCATACACCCGCTAAACCTGTTTTCTTCTTGTTACAAAGCCCGCCTGACAAAATCCGGCGGGCTTTTTCGTGTCTGCTATTCTTCGCAAATGCTTTGGAGCCGTAGCCAGTCGCCGTCGCTCAGAAGGTCTTTGTCGTCGCTGGCAGTATGTGGATCGCCCTCGATCAGTTCCAGCGTGGTTTCGCCCGTCATATCGCGCGCATAGCCATAGGCCGTGCTACGCAAACCGGCCTTTTGAAAGGCCGCGAGCAAGAGGTCGATATCGTCGCCGCTGTCAGGAACCGTGAGCATATATTCAGCGTAGCCGGCGAGGGCTGTGTCAGGAAGTTGGCCGGTTGTAATCAATTGGACGGCTGCAATCGGGCCTGTGTGGTCCAGTAGATCCTTGAGCGGATCATTTGCTTTTGCCTTGGTGTCCTGCGACAGGATAAAGCCAGCGGCAACACCGGGGTCTTCATAGTCTTCTATAATGGACTTGTTGAGCAACACGATCCCGCCGGGCAAATGCGTGCTTTGCTGCACCCCGCTGCGTAAAACGATGACAGTGTCGGTTCGGTTCGGGCCTAGAACCCGCCCGGCGAGCTTTCTCAAGGGCGGACGGGCGTCGGTTGTCATGCAGGGTTGACCGGTCACACGCGCCATATGCCCCAGTAAGGCCACGCCGATTTCAGCCCGTTTCACAGCAGGGACAACCTGAACAGCATAGTTTTGCAAAGCACCCGGCACCCAAAGCACCGTGGCGGTTGCGACCGTAGCCACGACCGCAATTCCCAAAATCAACCGCAGTTTCCCTGGACGCGGGCGGCGTCGATCTATGGCCTTCAAAAGCCGTTCAATCCCGTCAATCATAACGGCTTCGGATGCGTCCAGTTCGAGTGTTTCTTCGGGGTCGCCATCAGGGTGGAAAATGGCCGGCAAGGCCGTGCCGTTCAACCGCACAATTGCAGCCAAAGACCAATGCGCCAAAACACGGCCTGGAATATCGGTGATGGTCAGTGTTGCATCACCGAGCGAGACCACAACTTCGCGTCGTTGCTCAGCGATGTTGGGCCGCCATAATCCGGTTGCTTCAAGCCGTTCAAATTTCTTCAGTGCTGTCATTTTGGGCTGCTCTGCCTCTGTTTCGCACCAGAATATCATGTGTGCCGCCTCGGAGCAATCTTGCAGCAAATTGGAAGGAAATGGCGCAGCCCTTGCGGAGAACTCTTCCCGTGCCGGCCAATCTTTGGGTTTCTGGCCGCTATAGAAAACCGGTTGAATGGACTTCAAACTGGCGTAGTGTTCGCCTATGATCGGAGCCCTTGGGACCCCCACGTACCGCCGTTTGCTGCTTGCCCAGATACTGTCTGTGTTTGGGTCTGGTTTAACGACCATTGCTTTGGGCTTGCTGGCGTTTGAGATGGCGGGGGCGCAGGCAGGTGCTGTTTTGGGTGTGGCTTTGGGCATCAAGATGGTGGCCTATGTCGGTTTGGCACCGATTGCAGCAGCATTGGCAGCGCATTTGCCGAGACGCGCCTTTTTGATCGGGCTTGATCTGGCGCGCGCCTGTCTGGTGCTTGTTTTGCCTTTCGTGTCCGAGATCTGGCACATCTATGTGTTGGTCTTCGGATTTCAGGCTTTTTCGGCGGCGTTTACGCCCACGTTTCAAGCGATCATCCCTGAAATCTTGAAGTCCGAAGAAGACTATACCCAAGCGTTGTCTTTTTCACGTTTGACCTATGATCTCGAAGCTTTGTTGGGTCCACTGGCCGCAGGGCTGCTTTTGGTGGTCTTTTCCTTTGACGTCTTGTTTGTCGGTACGGCACTGGGGTTTCTGGCCTCGGCTGGTTTGGTGCTGTCCGTCACTTTGCCGGCGCAAAGCCGGTCCCTTGTCGCGCTGTCCTTTCGCAAGCGTGTGACCCGAGGTTCCGAGATCTACCTGAAAACGCCGCGATTGCGCGGCGTGTTGGCCTTGTATCTGGCCGTTGCCGTGGCGACTGCGATGGTGATTGTGAACACTGTTGTGCAGGTCAAACAGGTTCTTGGAATGGGGGACGAGGCGGTCGCGCTGTATTTTGCCGCCAGTGGTTTGGGGTCAATGTGTGTGGCATTGGTGCTGCCTAGAATACTGGGCAAACAATCTCCGAGAACCGTAATGCTCTTGGGCGGGGTATGCCTGGCGTTGGTCTTGGCTATGGCGGCCTTTGGTCCAGGGGCCGCTTTGGGGCTGGTGCTTTGGGTGGCGCTTGGGGCTGGGGCGTCGTTGATCCAAACGCCCACCGGTTTGTTGATCACGCGATCATGCCAACCGGAAGACAGACCCGCGGTTTTTGCGGCGCAATTTGCGCTGTCCCATTCAGCTTGGTTACTGGCCTATCCTTTGGCGGGGGTGATGGGGGCAAACTTGGGCCTGCCCGTGACTTTTGCTGTCATGTCGGGTATCGCCATGGCGGCCACCATTTGCGCAATGTGGGTTTGGCCCAAACGCGATCCCGCCCGGATAATGCACAGCCATTCTTTGCCAATGGACCAGCATCCCACGGATCTATTGATACAAGATGAAGCGACAAAGGAGGGGTTTTTGTTTCACTCACATGAGTTTGTCATTGATGACGCGCATCTTAAATGGCCCAATGCACAAAGACCTACTGATAGTGGCGAAACCTAGCCAGAGCGAGAAAGGCACGCGCGCCCTTGCTGAATACGCGTGCCGGAATTTTGTGAAACGGGGCTTTTTCTTTAGGCCGGAGACAAAGGCACGCAAACAAAATCACCGGCTGAAATTGCGATTGTCGGTGCAGGGATTTGCGAGCTGGACTTGGCCGCGATCTGCTACCTCCGAGTGTATAAAGTGTCCTGCCAGCGGTGCAAAATCCTCAAGGTAATGCCGATCACTCCGAGAACAATCCAAAAAATCTGGATCAGCGCCGAGGCCAAATTGAATTCATTGCTCAGGCTAATGAGAACAAGAGAGGCGGCAAAGGTGTTGCAGACAAAATATCTGATGCTCTCACTGCTCAAAATCCGCAAACAGAGGCAGGAATAGACGGTGACATAGAGCAAAAAGCCAGCAACTCCGATGTACCTATAAAATAGATCCGGACTGGATCCGGCGACTAAATCGGTCACTTCTGACCTCCGATAATGGACATAAAAAAGATAGTTTTGAAATGTCCTTGGATACTATGCCTGCAAAGAGGGGCGTGACAGTCACGTATTCCTGACTGTCACGCATGTATCTATGACCTTCTAGAATCAGCCGTGAAACAACGATCCAACGACATAGGCAATGCTGGCTGCAGCCCCGCCAATTGCCAAAGTCTCTAAACCGGAGCGCCACCACGGGCTGAGCGACCAGACGCTTTTCAACGTTCCGATCACAAAAAAGCTGATCATTGTCAGCCAGATGGAAATGCTAAAGGCACTCTCAAGGCCCAATAAAAAAGGCATCAAGGGAATGAAGCCTGCGATCAAGAAGGCCCCGAATGTCACCAGCGCAGCCCGCATTGGATGCGGATCCACCGGTGCCACCCCGTATTCCCCGTCAAGCATTGTGGCGATCCACGCTTCACGATTGGCGGCCATCTGATCAACCGCATCCTCTAGGGTGCGTCCGGACAAGCCCTTTTGGGCCAAGATGCTGCGCAGCTCTCGCCGCTCGCCTTCGGGGGTGATTTTAATATGGCGTTCTTCAATGCATCTCAGTCGTTGGATGTCATCAAGTTCAGCCTTGGTAGCTGAATAATTGCCCGCAGCCATAGAGAATCCATCTGCCAGCACATTTGCAACGCCCAAGGCAACGATAATAAATGGCGACAGTCCCGCGCCTGCGACCCCGGCGACAATGGCAAAGGTTGTGACGGATCCGTCAATCGCGCCATAAACCACATCACGCAAATCCCCGCGGCCCGGAGGCTGCGCCAAGCGGCTGTCGATTTCTTTTTGGCTGTGTCCATGTTCTAGCGGCGTATTGTCCATGGTAACGTCCTCGCATGTCCGGACGCGTTCGCGCCCCATCGGCAACATGTCATTCACGGCTTGGCGTTTCCATGCGCTGTATCAATCCGGTTCTGATTGTGCCTTTGCTTCTGGCTCGGGATCATCCGCCCGCAGCCCGACCCATCGGTTCAGCCACGCCAAACCGGCCAAAGACAGGCCAAGGACGAGGAAAGAGAACACCCGTACCAACCCTTGCAATCCAGAGATATCGATCAAAAACACCTTGGCGACGGCCAGTGCCATCACAAACACTCCGGCGCGGCGCAACAGGTCTGATTTGCGGGCCAATGCTTGATAAAACAGGGAGGCACCGGTCAGCAATAGCGTCACAGTATAGGTATAGAGTTCGGGCTGGGTCAGACCAAATTGCACGGGCATAGCTGCATTGCCACGCCATCCGTGGCGGATCGCCAACGCGGTCCAAACCACCGTCAACAGTATGGCCAAAGCATTGACAACAAAACGCAACCGCACAAACTTTTTTGGTAGAATCCGACTGGATAAGACCAAGGCACCCGCTGGTAATAAGTAAGCCGCGAGCAGAGTATTCACGATCACCACCCCAATAACGTTTTGCGGCTCGAGCAGCGGGTTTGCCAAGGTTACGGAAACGACAATCGCTCCGGCGGCGCAAATAGCATAGGTTGCGGCAAGGGCTGCGCGTACCCAAAGTAGGCTACCTCCCAGTTGCATACGATGAATTTGCGCGGATGCCAGCAAAACCCAGATGGTTGCGTAAAGGCCCATCTGCCAGTGCATCCCAGTGACATCGTGACCCGCGAAGTGTTCGATTGCATGGTAAAGAACGAGGCTTAGTGTAAGCCCGCCGACGGACCAAGTGGCGCTTTCCAAAACCACCTGCGCCTTGGGACGCGGCAACGGAATTTGCAGACGAAAGGCCACGAACAAGGCAATCGAGGTCCCCCCGTAGGTCAGGAACATCTCCCAGAAGGGGGCTATAGTGGCCCAGTCAAGGCCGGGGTCAAAGACCAACCGAAAGCCAACGCCAATGACACCGGACAGGATATAGGCTCCGAGTAAGGGCAGATCGAACCGGCGGTCCAATGCGGCAGCCGACAAAACAGTGGCAGCTAGGGCGAGCGTCAACGCCGCTTCGGTCAACACGATGCCAAGCGCAAACGCCAGACAGGCCAGGGCCGAAATCACCGCAAGAGATATCCGCATTTTGTTGGCGCTCTCGGTGCGGGCATATTGAACGGCCAATGCTGTCATCAAACAGGACAGACCCAAAGCATGAAACGCCCATGGCCATTCCCCGATCAGATCGACGGGGTGCCATGTCAGCTCCAGCGCAATCCCTGCCAGTGGGGCCAGTAACACCGCTAACGCCGTCCAAACCGCCTGATATTGGACGGCGTTAAAGCTGCGCCAAGCCGCGACAAGCGTTGGCACGAGAGCTGCCAAAAGAGCCATGGATACGCCCCAAAGCATCCGGACTTCGGTCTGGCCTTCATGTGCTAACAATGTGTCATGCATCAACTGACGGACATGCCAGTTCGCGTCGGGCCACGCCAACAAGGCAAGGATTATGCCTGCGGGGATCACAGTGTGATCTTGAATGGCGGGGGCGGCGCGTACCCACAAGATGAAAAGCACAGCCAGCCCGGACGCCAGCGCCAAACTGAGCCAAAAAGTGCCGACGCTGTTCTGCGCGGTCAAGACCAGCGGCACGCAGGCTGCGGTTGTGATGCCCATGGACAAGCGCACCGGAAAAATCGGCCAAACCGCTCTGATCTTGTTCTGCTTCAGGTCCCAAAATGTTTGGACAAAAGAAGGCCCGCCATGATCGGGCCATAACCCGCGTGACGGGATCAAAACCGCTGCAATTATCATTCCGGAGCAATAAGCAGCAAATCCTGCATTGAGGGCTGCGTTGGACATGCCAGATGCCCACAAAGCGGCTCCGGCCCCCATGCCTGCAACCAAGGTCAGCACACTGATCCAAGCCCAGCGGCGCACCGTATCGATGCCCAGACCCAAGATGACCATCAACCCGAAATAGAGAAACAGCCATTCCGGCGTTTGGGATGAGCCACCGACCAAAAACGGCGCAGCCAAACCACCGAGTAATCCGATGGCCGCCAGCAAAGATCCATGAAACCAGCCCAAAACCATGCCAAGCATGGCAACGGCAAACAATCCGGCAAATGCGGGCGTTGCGCCGATCAGCCCGTACATCATCCGCGCCGCCAGTATGCCGCCCATCAGCGACACAAGGCCTGCACCGGACAGGACCGACGGCAAATAGGCAGTGGCGCTGGATTCGTCATCACCATATTTGCGACGGATCCATTCACCGGCCACGATCAGGCACGCCCCAAAGACAAGGGCGCTTGCGATGCGGGCCGTCGGGCTCAAGATCCCGGTTTCGATCCCGTATTGGACAAAAAAGACACCTGCCAAGGCAAGCGACGCAGCGGCGGCGACGTAAAACCAGTTTGCGGTGAGCCAGCGCGTTAAGGCCGCAAAACGCTGTGCGTTCAAAACCGTGGCCTGACTGGGCTGGCGCTGTAGCTTGCTGTCGGTTTTTGGGTGATCGGGCCGTTTCCACGGGGGCTTGGGGACGGTGATTTCAGGCGGCGCGCTTTGAATTTGATCGGCTGGGCGCGCCGACGTGCCTAAAGGCACCACATTTTCTGCGGCTTTGGCTGGCGGAGCCTTGGGTGGACCGGAATCGCGCCAAAGCAGCTCCAACTGCGCTGTCAGCTCCGCAACTTGGCGGCGCAACCTGACGTGGGACACAAGCAAATAAACAACTGAGGCCGGTATCGCCAAGACCAGCAGACCAATAACAAGATAAAGAAAGTCATACATTGTTCATGGTCCTTCTTGGCCCTGCGAAAACGCGCTCCGGCACCGTAGCGCGGATTTTTAGCAAAGGGAGGTAGGGCAAACCGGACCTGCCTTACCCCTTTCGATCATAGGCGGTAACGATGAAAAGGGGCGCGCGCAGTTAGCTTTTTCCCGAGGAAAACAACCCGCCCAATGCCTGCCGGATGATCCCGCTGACAGAAGGACGCTTGGCGGCAGAAAATGGCAGCGGGCGGCACACTTCGATGGCAGCAACGCCAACACGGGCAGTCAATGATCCGTTCACGACACCTTCGCCAAAGCGGCGTGACAGCTTGCCCAGAATGCTTCCGCCAAGGATGGGTTCCAGCATATCGTCACCCACGGCCACAGCGCCGGTTGCCACCAAATGGGACATCACGGCGCGGGTCAGGCGCCAACTGCCGAGTGTGCCAGACCGGCCACCATAGATTTCAGCAATGCGGCGGATCATCCGCAGGTTGGCGGTGAGCGCGGTTGCAACATCGGCCAGCGCCATTGGCACCAATGCGGTGACGGTGGCGACCTGCCGTGCAGCGGCTTCGACTTCGCGTTGCGCGGCGATATCCAGCGGCACCAAAAGTTCGGTTTCTGCCAAGGCCAACAGTCCCGACGCGTCAAAGACTTCGTCTTGCCGCTCCATCAGACGTGTGCGGCCCCAACGTGTGTCATCGCGGCATTGATACAGGGCCAAAAGCTGGGTGTTGACGGATCGGGCGGCTTGCAGGTCATCATCGGCAAGCGCACTGTCGGCGGCACGGTGCAGGGCATCAATACGCGACAGGCGGGAAAATGCGGCGACTTCCTTGATTATTATCAGCATACACACCAGCAAAAACAGACCGAGCAGCCCGGTGACTGCCCAACCTAGCATGGGGCTGGAGGCGATCAGAGCGGTGACATAATTCCACGCCGCAATCGAGACAACTGTGCTGAGTAAGGCCAGCAACAACCTCCAGAACCAGCGGGCCAGTTGCGACGGCTGGCGGGTTGCCAGTGCGGCCACGGTTGCCATGGCTTGCCCTTGCGGAGGCAATTCGGACTGCGTTTCGGGAACGGGGGCCACCTCTGAGGGGGAAGGGGCGGGGCCATCATCTTCGAGATCAATCAGGACGGGGCCTTTTGTGTCAGTCATGTGGTGGCGTCCTTTGATTTGGTGGCAAGGGCTTCGATCGTGGCAGATTTTGGCTTGGACCATAAAAAGCGCACATCCGGCAAGCCTTCGTCATTGTCGGCACCTGAGGTTCGCTCGACCTCGGCAAAAGCATGACGTTTATAGAAGCGTTGCGCGCCGGTGTTGGCTTGAAATGTCCAAAGGTTCAGACTGTCGACCTGTGTTTTTGCATGGTCCAAAAGCGCGGTGCCCACCCCTTTGCCCTGTGCTTTGGACATGACGAAAAGCGCGTGCACATCAGCGGCTTCGCGGGCAATAAAACCGATGATTTGACCGGCATCATCTTCGGCCACAGAAACCCAGCCATGGTCAATCATGCGTCCTGCATGCGAAATGTCTTCGGCACCGCTGTGCAGGCGCGGTTTCCACGGATTGGCCGCGACGGCTTCGGTGATCATCGCCCCTAATTTGCCGGCGTCCGTTGACCTTGCTGTTCGCAGTGTGACCTGTGTCACAGCTTGTCGCCCAGCAAGAATTGGGCTGCGCGGTCAAGACGGATATGCGGCGGGCCATTGCCGGGTTTTAGAGTCAGTTGGGCAGGGGCAAAATTCATCACCTGATAATCCTGATCAAGCCAACCGGTTGCTCCGTCGCGCGCCGGTCCCAGCAGGTGCGATGGGTCATCGGGCAGGTTGCCGGGGAAAAACGCTGCTTGCTTTCCGGTTTCCAACAAAGTGCCGCGTACACAATCCAGATCACGTCCGCCGTGGCTGATGGTTTGTTCGGTGGTCGCCCGCAGACTTGCCAAAGCCATGGCTTGGGTCTCGGCCCCCGCAAAGCGGGCGCGATCGCGGGCATCGCGGATCAGGGCCTCCATGATGGCGGATAATTTCGGGTGTTGAGAATGGTGCAGGTGGTCGGCCTTGGTGGCCGCGAACAAGATTTTTTCGACCCGCTTCCCTAGCAGCAGATTGGTCAAAAAGGCATTCGCACCGGGGCGGTAAGCGGTCAGAATATCCGCCATAGTCTGGCGTAGGTCTTCAACCGCGCGCGGTCCGGCATGAATTGCCCCCAAGGCATCGACCAGCACGACCTGCCGGTCTATCCGCGAAAAATGATCGCGGAAAAACGGTTTCACCACCCGCGATTTATAGGCTTCAAATCGGCGCTCCATCTCTCGCCACAGCGATTTGCGCGGCACAGTTCCTTTGGGCGGAAGCGGTGCAAAGGTCAGCACAGGCGATCCGGCAAGTTCGCCGGGCAGCAAAAACCGCCCGGGCGAGCAATCGGAAAATCCGGCTTTGCGGGCGACATGCAGCGCCTTTGTGTATGTGTCCGCCAATGCGCGGGCACGGGTTTCGTCAAAGGTTTGGGCGCAGTCTTCGGCCTTGGCCATTGCGACATAGGCTGGACCATCGGGCCGATGCTCCATCCGCGTCAGCATTTCCGACGACCAATCGGCATAGTCCTTGTGCATCAGGCTCAGATCCAGCAGCCATTCACCGGGGTAGTCAATGATATCAACATGAACGGTGCGCGGGCCTTGGAAACCGGACAAAAGCCCGCTGGGCGCTACTTTCAACGACAAACGCAATTCGGAAATCGCGCGGGTGCTGTCTGGCCAATGCGGTTCGCGCGCTGTCAACGCACCAAGGTGGTTTTCATAATCGAACCGGGCGATTGTGTCGTCGGGCTGCGGTTGAAGATAGGCTGATAGAATGCGGCCTTCGGATTGGGCCACCAATTGCGGCATACGCCCGCGATCCAGCAGGTTGGCAACCAACGAGGTGATGAATACCGTCTTGCCTGCGCGTGCCAAACCTGTGACGCCAAGGCGAATGGTCGGTTCCATAAATGTTTCGGATATGGTGTCCGTCACATTGCCCACAGAGCGTGCAACCGTATCTGCAATCGTGCCAATCACCATAAAAATGCGCCCTTTGGTTCAAACTCGGATGCAACTTAGTCATCCCGGCCCCGAACAACCAGAGCCCGCAGGACGGGGAATTCGACAAACTGTGCTGCAAAGGCCAAACCTGCTGCTTTTGGGGGCGTCACCTTGAAAGCACGGTCTTGGTGGCATCCAGGGAAGGGATGCAAACGCAAGTCGCAAAGGCTTGACCCTACGATGGCATTGGTCAGACATGTGCCTATGTCTTTGTTTTCCAGAAACCCCGGTTATGCCCGTTTGCTCAGCGCATCTGCTGTGACCAATCTTGGGGATGGTGTCTCTGCCTTGGCGTTTCCTTGGTTGGCGACTTTGATCACCCGCGATCCTTTGTTGATCGCGCTTGTCGGGGCGGCAGTGCGCTTGCCTTGGCTTTTGTTTTCGATCCCCGCAGGGGTGATCACAGATCGCGGCGACCGCAAGCAGTTGATTTTACGAAGTGATTGGCTGCGGTTTGGTCTGACGCTGGGGGTTATCGCGCTGATTCTGTCGGTTGCGGATTTTCCGCCGGCCAATGGCGGTCTGTATATTGCAGCTTTGGCGGGTTTGGCATTTATGCTCGGCAGCGCAGAAGTGCTGCGGGACAATGCGGCGCAAACGCTGTTGCCCTCTATTGTTCAGCCCGATGACCTTGAGGCCGCCAATGGCAGGCTTTGGACCGTCGAAAATGTCATGGGGCATTTTATTGGCCCGCCCTTGGCCGGAGTGTTGATCGCGCTGGCCTTGCCGTTGCCGTTTGTTTTGGACGCAGCCAGTTTTGCCATTGCGGCTGTATTGGTTGGCGGACTTGCCATTCAGACCCGCGAAGCACGCGTCCAGCGCAGCCCGGTTTCCGAGGCGCGCGAAGCATGGACATGGATGCGCGCCCATCCTGTTGTTTTGCAGCTGGCGCTGATGTTGGGGTTGCTCAACGGGTTATCTATCATGGGCATGACGCTTGTTGTGCTGGTCAGTCAGGAGATACTGGGGCTGGATGCAGCGGCCCATGGTTTGCTTTTGACGGCTGCGGCCTGCGGGGGCGTTACCGGCGGAGTGTTGGGGCCGAAAGTGATCAAGCGGCTGGGGCAGGGGCGCAGCCTTTGGTTGGCGCTGGTGATGTTTCCGCTGCCGATGTTTGCGATTGCACTGACGTCTTCGCCCTTTGTTGTGGCAGGTGCTTTGTTCGTCGAAAGCGTGGCGGCGCTGCTATGGAATATTGTGACTGTGTCCTACCGTCAGCGGATGATCCCGGACGATCTGCTTGGCCGTGTGAACAGCGTTTACCGCTTTTTCGGTTGGGGCGGTATTCCGATTGGGGCTGTCTTGGGCGGAGCGGTTGTCGCGTTCTTCGAACCCTCTTTGGGCCGTGAGCTGGCCTTGCGGCTTCCGTATTGGGGCGCGGGTTTTGGAATGGCGGGGCTTGCCATTTACGGATTGCGCCGTCTGCGGATCTAACGTTCCGGAATGCCCGACTAGGGTTTGCTGCCGCCGTCTGACATAGTGACGTTTTGAGTGAGGAAATTGCCAATGTTTCGAAGCGTTGGACTTTTCAGAATTATCATCGTGGCAATTGCACTTGGCTGGGCCGGATATAAAATCGGTCCAGAAATCTGGCCCGACCGGCGTTTTACCACATTGGGCGAAGATATCTTGGTGGGCTCAAAGGCGGAAGCCGCGCACAAGCTGGTCGCGCGATATCGGTTTAAACTGGCTGAATTTGATGGGGTCCAGTGGCTACAAGGCGGACAACCAATCAAACAGGCCAGCGCTCATTTTCCCAAAAACCTGGCTTCAGTACAAGCCTGCGAGGAGGAGGCATGCCGTTATTTTATGGCCACCAAGATCCAAGCCCCCTTTGTCGCGGCAGGATTGATAAAACACGCCTACCGGTTCTATTGGGCCGAAGCCGATGGGGAAATTGCCAAGCTGATTGTCACGCATGACCTATGGCGGATGTAAGGGGCGACTGGCGTCTTGCCCCAAAGCGCGGGGCGGGGTATTGGCCGCTTTATGCCCAGATATGCTTTGCTCATAGAATATGATGGTCGCCCGTTTGTAGGGTGGCAACGTCAAGTGGATCAGATTTCGGTCCAAGGTGCGATTGAGGATGCTTTGTCACGCCTTGAGCCGCGCGAACATAAAATCATTGCGGCGGGACGCACGGACGCCGGGGTGCATGCCCGCGGACAGGTGGCCCATTGTGACATGGAAAAAGACTGGAACCCGTTCCGGCTGTCCGAAGCAGTAAACTTTCATTTGAAACCGGCCCCCGTGGCGATCCGCGCTTGTGCTTTGGTTGCGGATGATTGGCACGCCCGTTTTTCAGCGATCGAGCGGCGCTACATGTTTCGGCTGATGACCCGGCGCGCGCCTGAAACTCTAGAGAGAGGTCAGGTGTGGCGTGTCAGCAGCGTGTTGGATATCGATAAAATGCGCGAAGGTGCAGCGCATTTGATTGGAAAGCATGATTTTACAACCTTTCGCAGTGTGAACTGTCAGGCGCAGTCCCCCGTCAAAACCATGACAGAAATTACGATTGAACCAGCAGTAGGTCTTGGCGGCCCCGAGGTGCATTTCCGTCTGCGGGCGCAGAGCTTTTTGCACAACCAAGTGCGCAGCATCGTTGGGTCATTGGAACAAGTGGGATCTGGCACCTGGGAGCCGCTGCGGATGAAGCGAGCGCTGGAAGCGCGTTCGCGTGCGGCCTGCGGCACGGTCTGTCCTGGGGCAGGGCTGTACCTGATGGGCGTTGGGTATCACGACGATCCCTTTGCGCATCTCGCAGAGCGGTAACGAATTTTCGTCGAAAATTCGACTCGCGCGAACCGAAACCGTGTGCCTGAACTTGAACGCTGTCTTTTTGCTTGTGAATTTCCCTATATCCACCTAAGAGCGTCCCCATGACCAAACTGGCACATCTCCGACGAGCATAAGCTCACTTTGCCCACGCGTGCCTTCAAAGGCGCGCCTTGCCTCTTTGCGTCACATCCCAACTATCTCAACTTGACAGGCTCTTGCTGCCTTGCCACCAATCGGCTTCCCGCTTGTGTGGCCATCAGAGCCTCAAACGAAGGACAAAGCCATGATCTCTTCCGTCTTGCCGACCTATAACCGTGCTCCGTTACAATTCACCAAAGGTGAGGGCAGCTGGCTGACCACGGCGGATGGTCGCCGCATGCTCGATTTGGGATCTGGCATCGCCGTGAATGTTTTGGGCCATGCGCATCCCGCACTGGTGGATGCACTGACAAGTCAGGCCCAAAATCTGTGGCATGTGTCGAACCTATACGACATCCCCCAACAACAAGCCTTGGCTGACAAACTGGTCGAAAACAGCTTTGCCGACACCGTATTTTTCACCAACTCTGGCACAGAAGCCTGCGAATTGGCTGTAAAAATGGCACGCAAATATTGGCATGACAAAGGTGCTCCAGAGAAAACCGATATCATCACCTTCGAAGGGGCCTTCCATGGCCGGTCGTCCGCCGCTATCGCCGCGGTAAATACACCAAAAATGGTCGAAGGGTTTGGCCCGTTGCTGCCCGGATTTGTCCAGGTGCCTTGGGCCAACACTGATGCGCTCAAAGCGGCGATCACTGAAAACACGGGCGCGATACTGATCGAACCTGTGCAGGGTGAGGGCGGTATCCGGGCAGTCCCGGATCATTGCCTCAAAGCGCTGCGCGAGTTTTGCGACGAAAACAAGATTCTGTTGATCCTGGATGAGGTGCAATGCGGCGTTGGCCGGACGGGTAAGCTGTTCGCCCATGAGTGGGCGGGGATCACGCCTGATATTATGATGGTCGCCAAAGGTATCGGCGGCGGCTTCCCTTTGGGGGCAGTCTTGGCCACCCAAAAGGCTGCCTCGGGTATGGTTGTTGGCACCCACGGGTCTACCTACGGCGGAAATCCTTTGGGCTGCGCTGTTGGCAAAGCCGTTCTGGACATTGTTGCAGAACCGGAATTTCTGGCCGGCGTGAATGCCCGCGCAGGGCTGCTGCGCCAAAAACTAGAAGGGTTGGTCGCCGCGCATCCAAACATCTTCGAAGAAGTGCGCGGCTCTGGCCTCATGGTGGGGCTGCGCTGCAAAATCCCCGCAGGCGATGTGGTTCAAGCCGGGTATGACAACGATGTCATCACCGTGCCGGCGGCCGACAATGTCGCGCGCTTACTGCCCGCACTGAACATCACCGCAGCGGAAATAGACGAGGCCCTAACCCGCCTTGATGCTGCTGCAACCACTCTCGAAGAAAGCGCCGTCTAAGGCTTCTTTTGTCCTGAAATATCCCGGGGGTCCGGGGGCCGGCCCCCGGTACCACCTCGTAAAAAAAAGAACATCGCAATGAACCATTTTCTGGATATCCACAAAACTGACAAAGCTGCACTGCGGTCGATCATCGACAATGCAATGGCCATGAAACAAGCACGTCTGGGTCGCCCCAAGGCAATGCTTGACGACGAAAAACCGCTAGATGGCCGCATGGTTGCGCTGATTTTTGAAAAACCGTCAACTCGGACGCGCGTGTCCTTTGACGTTGGTGTGCGGCAATTGGGTGGGCAAACCATGGTGTTGTCAGGCAATGACATGCAACTGGGCCACGGTGAAACCATTGCTGATACGGCCCGTGTTCTCAGCCGCTATGTCGATATGATTATGATCCGGACCTTCGACGAAAGCGTGCTCGAAGAAATGGCAGAATTTGCCACGGTCCCAGTCATAAACGGCCTGACAGATCGCACGCACCCCTGCCAAATCATGGCTGACATTCAGACCTTCGAAGAGCACCGCGGCCCGATCAAGGGCAAAAAGGTGGTTTGGTGCGGCGATGGCAACAACGTCTGCGCCTCCTTCTTGCATGCTGCGGGGCAGTTCGGCTTCGATCTGACATTTACCGGCCCTGTTCAGCTGGACCCTGAGATGGAATTTGTCGGCTTGGCCCGCAACCAAGGATCTTCGATCGTGATTGAGCGTGACCCGTTCAAGGCTGTTGAAGGCGCTGATCTGATTCTGGCGGACACGTGGGTATCGATGCATGACGCGCAATCGGCCCGCGAACGGCGTCACAACATGCTGCGACCCTTTCAGGTGAACCAAAAGTTGATGGATGCAGCCAAGCCGGATGCGCTGTTTATGCATTGCCTGCCAGCCCACCGCGAAGAAGAAGTCACATCAGAGGTGATGGATGGTCCGAACTCCGTGATCTGGGACGAAGCCGAAAATCGCCTTCACGCGCAAAAGGCTGTCATGCGTTGGTGCTTGGGCGTTTGATTTAAAGTGAGTGCAGCAAAACCATTGGTAGGGCTGCGCTCGCCTTTCTCTCAATCCCGGATGATCACCGTCCTCGCGGTTTGGCACGCAGGGTCGGGTCTGCTTGTGTCGGATCTTCAGGCCAAGGGTGTCTGGGGTATTTTGCACGCATGTCTTTGCGTACATCAGCGTATGAGCCAGCCCAAAAACCGGGCAAATCCATCGTGGTTTGTACAGCTCGCCGGGCAGGCGACAACAGCGTGACTCGCAGGGGCGTTTTACCAACCATAGGATGGGTGGTCTGGCCAAACAGTTCTTGTAGCCGTAACTGAATTTCCGGGTGTTCCCCCGCATAATCGATCGGGATTTTGTTGCCCAAAGGTGTCTGGAACTGCCCCGGAATTGCAGCGTCCAAGGCTTGTGTTTGCCCCCAGTCCAGCTGGGCACGCAAGGCAGGCAGCAGATCAAACCGTTTCCACTGCTCTGCGGTTTTTACACCTGACAGATAGGGCAATAGCCAATCTTCAATACCCTCGGCTAGCGCGTCCGGGGACATGTCGGGTAAATCCAACCCACCATGCCGGCCAAGCGCGACACGGGCACAAAACCGTTTGGCTGCATCGCTTAGGCTGATGCCCAGATCGCGCACGCCGTCCAGCATTGCCCGTGCAATATCCTCATCAGGGGCGTCTTTCCAAATCCGGTCGTCAAGGGCGATGGCCCCCATTTTTTCTTGCTGGCGGGCGACAACGCGGCGGTCTCGTTTGCTCCATGAACAATTGTCATGCCATTGAATTTGCTCGGCAAACAGCCCCCGAACCTCAGCCAGTGAAATGGCAACGGCTTGGCGAATGCGGGCCTCGCGGGGGTTGCCATCGGTGTCGGTCACGACGATCAACCGTTGACTTGCCAATGCATCGCCATCATCCAGAACGGCACCCTTGCCCCCCGACAATTGAAACCGTGCGGCATCCCCTTTTCGCCGTATACCTATGCGATCAGGATAGGCCAGCGCCGCCATTTCTGCCCAAGACAAATTCTGTTGATTAAAGGAATGTTGAGAGCTTTTGCTGACAATCTGCCTCAGCCGTTTGGTCTCTTGTTTGATCCTCTCTAGGCTGGGCCGATGGACGCCATAAGGGCGCGCATCAGTGAAGCGCCGCAGGTCGGTCAGGGCCTCAATCCGAAGGGTTAGATCTGTGGGTGCCCCTGTGAGGGGATCGCGATCAGACAAGAGTGCAGCCAAACTTGCGGCATTCGGGCCGGATGTGACCAACATATGTGCTAGTCTGGGGTGGAGCGGTAAACGGGCCAAAGCGCGACCATGGGCCGTGATCAGCCCGCAGTTGTCCAATGCCCCGAGCATCTGCAAAAGGGCGCAGGCTTCGGCATAGGCACCTTCAGGCGGGGGCGTCAGAAACGGCAATTGGTCGGGGGCCGCGCCCCACACCGCCAGTTCCAGCGCGAGATCGGCAAGGTCGGCCGCTTCGATTTCTGCGGGTGGGTAGGGGCTTAGCGCGCCTTCTTCTCCCTTGGTCCAAAGCTTGTAAGCACAGCCCGGCGCGACACGTCCGGCCCGTCCTGCGCGCTGCGTTGCCTCGGCGCGGGTGACCCGCTCGGTGACCAGCCGTGACATGCCAGCACCGGGATCAAATCGGGCGCGGCGGGCCTTGCCGCCATCCACGACCACCCGAATGTCTTCGATCGTAAGCGAGGTTTCCGCAATCGATGTCGCCAGAACCAGTTTGCGCCCTTCGGTTTCGGGCCGGATGGCCGCGCGCTGCGCACCCAGTTCCATCGCGCCAAAGAGCGGTCGCAAATTGACATCGGCGGGCAGCCGTCTTTTCAACTGTGCCTCGACGCGGCGAATTTCACCTTCGCCGGGAAGAAATGCCAAAATCCCACCTGTGGTGTCCGCCACTGCTGTCATAATGAGGTCCGCCATCGCGTCATCAAAGCGGGCCCGTTTTGTCAAAGGGGCGGGCAACCATCGGCTCTCGACCGGAAAGGACCGCCCTTCCGATGTAACAATCGGGGCTTCCATCAACGCAGCCACTGGTCCTGCGTCCAAGGTTGCCGACATCGCCAACAAGATCAGATCTTCGCGCAGCGCTGCGGCGATTTCGAGGCTCAGTGCCAGCCCGAGGTCCGCATTTAAGCTGCGTTCGTGAAATTCGTCAAAGATCACAGCGCCGACGCCGGTTAGTTCGGGGTCGGATTGGATCATTCTGGTCAAAATACCTTCGGTGACGACTTCGATCTTGGTGGACTTTGACACCTTGCTGTCGCCGCGCATGCGGTAGCCCACGGTTTCGCCGGGTTTTTCGCCGTAATGTTCGGCCAGCCGCGCCGCCGCTGCCCGCGCGGCCAAACGGCGCGGTTCCAGCATTATTATCCGGCCTTTGGTGAGGCCAGCTTCGTGCATTGCCAGCGGAACGCGGGTGGTTTTGCCTGCACCGGGTGGGGCTTGCAAAACAGCGCGGCCCGTGCGGCGCAGGGCGTCAATCAGATCAGGAAGGGCGTCATCAATGGGCAATGCGGTTTTCATGCGCCCCTTATCCCCAAGCGCTGCGCCCGCGTCCATGGGTCTCTGGACAAAGGCGGTCTTTGGCGGGCAAAACGGGCGCAAATTAAGTGAGGGCGCGCAATGCTAGACATCCAAGACATGGCCAAACAGGTGTTGGCGGGCAATCGCCGGGCTTTGGCGCGGGCAATAACATTGGTTGAAAGCGGACGCGCAGACCACAGAGAACAGGCGCTTGAGCTGCTAGAGACCCTGCGCGGCCATGGAAGGACTGCCTTGCGGGTGGGCCTGTCCGGCACACCGGGGGTTGGAAAATCCACTTTCATTGAGGCTTTCGGCCTAATGTTAACCGCGCAAGGTCTGCGCGTCGCAGTCTTGGCAGTTGATCCCAGCTCGGCGCGTTCTGGCGGGTCGATCTTGGGTGATAAAACGCGGATGGAACGGTTGAGCCGTGACAAAATGGCGTTCATCCGGCCCTCGCCGTCGCAAACTCAGTTGGGCGGGGTGGCGCGCCGCACACGCGAGGCGATTGATCTGTGCGAAGCGGCGGGCTTTGACGTGATATTGATCGAAACCGTTGGGGTTGGGCAATCCGAAACCATGGTCTCTGAAATGTCCGACCTGTTTTTGCTGTTGCTGGCACCGGCTGGCGGGGACGAGCTGCAGGGCGTTAAGCGGGGTATCATGGAAATGGCCGATATCTTGCTGGTTAACAAAGCGGATGGCGATCTGAAGTTGACCGCGATGCGGACCTGCGCGGATTATTCCGGCGCGCTGCGGTTGCTGCGCAAACGCCCCCAAGACCCTCAAGACTTTCCGAAGGCTCTGACCGTCTCAGCGGTCGAGCAAAACGGGTTGGATACGGCATGGGCCGAGATGACGACATTGAACAATTGGCGCCGTGAGAACGGGCATTTTAAGGCACGTCGTGCCGCGCAGGCCCGCCACTGGTTCGAGGCCGAAGTCCGTGAGCGTTTATTGGCCCGTTTGGCGGTTGATCCTGTGCGCAGTGTGATGAAGGATTTGGGCTCAAAGGTGGAAAACGGGGCGTTAACCCCCTCGGCGGCGGCCGAAGCGCTGCTTTGTGAACATCTTTCCTTGGATTAACCCGCCATACCCTTGACGCGGGGCAGGGGTGAGTCTATGCCACCCCGACCAGATTCCGGGTGCCACTCGGGCTTATGTATTTGGGAATCACTTAGGGTTTCGCCCGGTGGCCTTGATACTTCGCTCCGAACGGTGCCCTTTGACATTGGCAAGGCCGCATCCTTGCCCTGATTACGATGAGGATGAACCCATGTCGCGTGTTTGCGAATTGACCGCCAAGGGCCCGATGTCGGGCAACAACGTTAGCCACGCTAACAACAGGACTCGCCGCCGTTTCCTGCCCAACCTGAATGACGTGACTTTGCAGTCCGAAACATTGGGTCGCGGCATCAAACTGCGCATTTCCGCGCACGCGCTGCGTTCTGTCGACCACCGTGGCGGTTTGGACAAGTTCCTTGCCAAAGCCAAGGACGTTGAACTGTCTGACCGCGCCCTGAAGGTCAAAAAAGAAATCACTAAGGCTCAGGTTGCTGCTGCAGCGACTGCTTGATCCAGGCTGCCCTAACGGGCTCATGATTTTGAACCCCTGCTGAGGCAACTCGGCGGGGGTTTTTCCTTTTGCGCTGTCGGCTTTTGTAGGGTCTTGTGTGCAGGACGGCGAAATTCGCCATTGCACACCTGCGGGGGAGAAACATGACAGAGACAGTTGGATTTATCGGTGTCGGCCTAATGGGCCACGGCATGGCCAAGAACATCTTGAAACAAGGCTATGCGCTGACGATTATGGGGCACCGCAATCGCACGCCTGTTGATAATCTTGTATCGCTTGGCGCGGTAGAGGCCACGTCATTGGCACAGGTCGCGTCAAACAGCAGCATTGTGTTTCTGTGCCTGCCCGGATCGCCGCAGGTCGAAGCCGTTGTGGCGGAACTGATGGCCACTTTGAACAAAGGTGCAATCATCGTGGATTGTTCCACCTCTGATCCGGTGTCGACATTGCGGCTGGGTGAACAGCTGGCAGGGCAGGGGCTGCATCTGGTCGATGCGCCGCTTGGGGGAACTCCTGTTCAGGCCGAAGAGGGGCAGCTGTCGGCGCTGGTTGGGGCTTCGCAAGAGGTGTTTGACCGCTTGAAGCCGGTCATCGACGCTTGGGCTGGCACGGTGGTTCATATTGGTGGACCGGGCGATGGCCACAAGATGAAGCTGCTCAATAACTTTTTGTCGCTGGGGTACGCTGCGATGTATTCCGAGGCACTGGCCTTGGGCGAAAAGGTCGGCATTTCGGCGCAAACTTTTGACAATGCAATTCGCGGCAGCCGGATGGATTGCGGATTTTATCAGACGTTTATGGCCTATTCGCTTGAGGGAAACCGCGAGTCGCACAAATTTACACTGACCAATGCGCTCAAGGACATGCGCTATCTTGAAAGCATGGCGGATGCAGCGGGCTTGGCCAATCCGATCGGCAACGCGGCCAAGAACAGCTTTGCCATGGCGGTGTCGACCGGGGGAGATGGTGACCAAGACTACATTCCGCATCTGGTCGATTTTGTTGCCCGTCAGAATGGTATCAAACGCTGAGATAAGAAAAGCCGCCCTGTGCGCCGACGGAGTCTTGAGTGAAGAACTGGGCAGGCCCTATTGGTAGCGGTCTGCCTTTGTTTTCGGGTGTGCGTTCGTAGCACCTTCCTGCTTCTGGGATCACCGGTTTGCGGATTGATGGGCAGGGCCCGACCTAAGGCGCGCACAGTGTATGGCTGCGCCTTGGGGGCTTGCTTAACCGGCCAAAATTAGGGTCAGTGCATTCAGCGGGAGTCGGGAAAACCAACTTTGGGAAAACGGTGGTAGCGTGGGGCATCGATCACATTAATTATCAATGGCTTAGGGTGACTTTAGCAACAGTCGACAGGTGCTTCGAGATCCGAGTGGATTAACTCGAAAATTATTTATTAAAATGAAGGGTTTAACAAAACGTATCATGCATTCAGATCAATCTCGGTAAATTAAATTCGATATGGTTAAAGGAGGCTCCGAAGCCGGAGGCTTTCGAGGGGTCGCCAAGGGGAATCACCAACGGCATAAGATCTGTCTCCTTACTGGTATGAGTTTTCACGGTGGGAGGTGCTATGTAGCCAATGCATGTGCTTTCCATGCCTGTTTTTTCACCATAGCAATTGACGCAACAAAGGACCCTGAGCAGCGTTCAACCAAACCTTCATCTAGCGCTTTGCTGAAAACGTGGCGGGTACCCTTAAGTAACAAAACGTCCGCACAATTTAAGCAATGCGGGTGGGGCGCATAATCCGTCGGGCTCATATTGTACTTCGTCGAGACGGAGCCCCTTTGTTGCGCTTGCGGCAACCATGAAACACCCAGGTCGTTGGACCAAGCTGAGTTGGGCCTGCTTGACATTGGCTGACGGCGGCAACGAGTATCTATATCGTCCACTTGGGAAGGTGCTGGCCGGTTGCTTTTGTCACTTCCAATGAGCTGAGTGCCGTTTCGGTTCTGGTCCAGGTTCCGGGCTTTCTTCCTCGTCGCCTGCGAGATAGGTAAGGAACTATAATAGTATGTTGTTTTTTTAGGCTTTGGGCACATGCTTCCAGAAAAATGCTCGGTCGTGCGCCACGTTGGGCTCGTGGTTGCTGATTTCATCTGCTGGGTCTACGAATTTCAGGGGCAGTTGTCCGAGTTCTACCCTTATGCTTTTTCCGGCCTCCAGCGAGCGAACAGGATTGGCTAGGTGTTCATCTTCGTCACGTTCCGGTGCTTTTAAGAATGCGCATGCTGCGATCAAATTGGATGCGTTTTTTGAATTTTTGGAAACTTCGACCTAGCGATTTCTCTATGAGAGGCTTGGTGATCGAAATTCAGTTTCCTTTGACCAGAGTTCTCGCTCGTGGCGGTTCTGGACGTCCATCGTTTATCGTCCGATGTGCCAGTTCTATCATGTTTGCTCCTACTGCTTTCCTCCTATCCAACACGTTATCTGTGCGAGCGAGTGTGGACCTGTCCCGCTTTTGTGGCGCTCCTAGTGCTCGTTCAGGCCGCTTTCCTTTCGAAAGCGACAGGGCTTTTCCAGCCCGGTGCTGAGCGGCGGCGACGTGGGTTATAGAAGCCGTTGATGTATTCGAAGATTGCCATTTCAGCTTTGCGCCTTGTCTCCCGAGGATGCCGCCATGTCAGTTCAGCCTTGATGGTTTTGAAGAACGTCTCGACGGCGGCATTGTCGTAACAATTGCCTTTGCCGCTCATGGACACCTTGAAGCCATTCTGGCGCAGGATTTTCTGGTGGTCGTGGGATCAATATTGCGACCCGCGATCTGTGTGATGAATGCAGCCTTTGGGCGGTTGTCGGAACGCGATGGCCATCCTCAAAGCCCTGATCGCAAGGTCGCGTTTCATCCGATTGCTGACAGCCCAGCCAATGACGCGCCGTGAATGCAGGTCC
>NZ_QKMF01000003.1 GCF_003208435.1 Pelagimonas varians
GAGAGGGGAAGTCACGACCAACACTGTGGGTGACGCGCCCATGTTACCTGAGTTGTTAAACCAAATCCCCGACGATCAGGACATCGGCTCTGTGACCGCAGACGGGGCCTACGACACCCGCAAATGCCATGATGCGATTGCCGCGCGTGGTGCCCATGCCGTCATACCGCCGCGCAGGAATGCCAAGCCTTGGAAACCTACAAGCGCGGGAGCGATCGCCCGCAACGAAGCCGTCAATGCATCGAGATATTTAGGACGAGCACTATGGCGACAATGGAGCGGATACCACCGACGAAGCCGCGTCGAAACGAAGATGCATTGCGTGAAACTGATGGGCCAGAGCCTCATGGCGAGAGACTTTGAGCGGCAAGTCGCGGAAGTGCAAATCCGCATCGCAGTCCTTAACCGCTACACCGCTTTGGGCATACCAGTCACTGAGCCTGTAGGCTAAATCCGGATGGGGAAAGGGGAAGCTCGCCTTTCATCCGATTTGTGCAACAAAGCCGGAATGTGTGGCAGGCTATGTGGCAGTACTATAAATTTCCAAGCTTCCAAGAACTAAGTCATTGAAAGTAAATGGAGGCGAGTACCGGAATCGAACCGGTGTGGACGGATTTGCAATCCCAAGGACCTCACTGTTTCTATTGGATGAATTTGTAAAATGAACTGCGAAGTACCTATAAGGTGTCAGTCGGTTAGCCTGTCAAAGTAAAACGTGAAGACGGTGCGCGAGCTTCATAGTTTTTCTGAATTTCCAACCCTTGTAGCGAAATAGCGGTGGGAAAGCGCTAACTGGCTAGGCCGCTCCGCTTCCTTTGTCGGCACGAAAATCCGCTTGTCATGGTAGTTCCAATACGGAGTTGACGCGAGGCTCGGTGACAATTCCACTTTACCTGTCTCTGGGTGGATTTTGAGAAGATGCAGATCGAATAGTGTATGCAGGTCGGTTCGGAGCAATATTCCATTTGTGATGTCGTTAGTTTCGTCACCCAAGTAAGGGGTAACATGGGCGGCTTCGAGTACAGCCTCGACCTCGATTTTGCTGATTGCGCAAGCGCCGTCGTATGCCTTCAGCAGCGCTTGCCGGAACTTCTTTTGCCCCCGCCTTTGGGCGATCTGTCTCAAGACTCTATTTCGTGAGTCGACAGTGTCGGTTGGATCGAAATCTACCTTATCGGTGATCTTGTTGAGTTCAGTTTGAGCCGTTACGACTTGCGTGTCCCGTGCCGTTGGCTCACACCCCATGAGAACGGGATAAAACAATCCAACTACTCGACTGAGCTCTCGACCCAAATCGAGGGCGGGCAGCGCTTCCAGCGTGCTCCATTCGTCGAAACCTTCATCGCCGTCAGAAAGACGGGCCTTTGTATTGTAGTGCCATCTCCCATCAAGCTCTAAGTCTCGCGAAAGTTGAACTGTTCGTTCGTCATTTGACAAAGGTAGCTTTCGATTGATCATCGGAACGATAGTTCTGTTGCGATGTTTGACGGACAGGTCGTGGTAATCGTCTTCGTTGATGCTAATGGCGAACCCCACTTCGAGCCCACGTTCGGACGCGATCGCGTATATCTGCGGCATGCGTGCGAATTCTTCGGATCCAGCTCCGCAGATTGAAACCCAAACATCAACTGGGCGGTGGCCACGTGAGCCGTATTGCGGAGAATAGTTCATCGATTTGATCTCGACGGACTCAGGTTTGGTCAGGTTCGCTTGAGCTGCTTCCGCAGCACCCATCAACTCTTGATAAATGAGCGTATACTTCTCCTTATCTCGCTCAGGCAGAACCCCGGGGTTGTTTTTGCTCCCGAAAGCATTTGTCGGTGCGTCTTTCCAACGTGAAAAAACTTCGAATGCTGATGGATCGGTGCTTAGCATTCAATCCTCCCCTCCCGGTTTGGCAACTCCACGGCTAGCCGACACAGGAAAACGCTCTTCGTTGAGATCAATCTTCTTGTTCGTCGCATCGACGAGGTCGATCCCGGTGCTGTCACACAGTAAGAGTAGGTACGAGAAAACGTCAGCGACTTCGCTCTCAAGCTTTTGCTTCAAAGCGCCGTCGAGTTCAGCGTCTTCGCGCCGCCACTGAAAAAGCTCCAGAAGTTCTGCGGCTTCCACAGACACTGACAAGGCCAGATCCTTAGGCGTATGAAACTGTGCCCAGTCGCGATTGTCTCGGAAGGCTCTCAGCCGCGCTATTAGTGTCTTAATTGTTAGATCCATAAAATGAGTTGGGCTACATTATCAAAATGAACCCAGTAGGGTAAAGCTATGCTGCATGAGCTTGCGAAACCCTGAAAGAAAACAAGAAGTGGTTGCTATTTCGCAAAACGGATTTAGTTCGACGATTAACAATCTCGACAATCCCTTCGCCAGTATTCGGTAGGGAAAGGTATATCTATAAATTTCATGTACTTATCAGATAGTGAATGGCTAATTATTGCAATGATTAACCGCAGCCAAGAGGCGTAAGATGTTATTTTTCTAGAGGTTGATACTGGAAATCAACTGGTGTACTCGGGTTTGCAATCTTAGTTACTATGCATATTTCGTGGGGTCTTTTTGTATGGTGAGCTACAGGGCGTATGTGCAGTATATTGGGGTGGTTGTTAATTTTTGAGCGAATTGGCCGCAAAAATTGAGCTGTGTGCCTAAAGGTGGCAAGCTAAAGTATCAGTCTAAGCGGCACCATTTCACACCTATTGACAAGATGTGAATAATTTTTCTACCATGAGCGCATAAAGCCCTACGATTTTCGATCTCCAGATTTTTTCTGACACCGTTGAGGTAAATGATGTTCTATTCTGTCCGCAGAATGTTTAAGCTTTTTTTCCATTTCACGGTGTTTTTATTCTCGGGATTGGCGACGCAAGCAGATACACTAGATGGCAGCTCCATTTTTAGTTTCAACAAATCGATAGAAGAAATAACAAGCAAGCTTTCCGCTGAAGAGAACTTCCATTTCGAAGCGGGAATTTATCACATCCTCTTTAGTGACGAAAAGTACAATGGCATTCCTCCAAGGTTCTTGCCTGTGTACCTCAAGCAAGCGTTTGTTTCATCATTGGAGAAATTAGATGGTTTATACTTTGCGACGGTCATAGAGACTGGAAAAGCAAATTTGCTACATCCTGAATTTTTGGACTCAATGCTTTCTGTAGGGAAAATGGGAAATGCAGAAAAACTGTTGATTGAAGCTATAGAGGATGATCCCAAGCGCGCGTCCGCGCTTTTAAGAGACATCTCAGGAAAGTATGTAAGGGCAGAATGTGACGAAGCTTTTTTCGATTCCCCAGTTTTTTCTAGTGACCCATATCTAAAACTTTTTCCGGAAGGTTCTGAGAACAATGCCTCCACGCTTGTTGAGTACTTAACAAAGCCTCGCGGGAGCGTGCCAGATCAGAAGCTAGAAAAGTTGGAAATTCTAGGCTTACCACCGACAACCTTTTTGTCTCATGAACCTCAAGTTAATTTTTGGCGTTCTCGAAACTCCTTAGGGCAAGGGGTATATCAGTTGACGATTTCAACAAATTTAACTTTCGGCAAAAACTACTTTAAGTGGTTGGCCATGAGTTTAACGGAAAAACATATTCCAGAAAGCACTTGCGAACGTAGATACAAAGACCATAACGATTATCTCATGTCAGTTAATGGGGCTGACATACAAATAGACAACACTTTTACTACAGAGATTTGGAAATGCGGAAGGATTGATTTGGGCATTGGATCGAAAGGCTTCAAAACGAAAATTGGCAAGACTACCTCAAGCCAAACTTTTTCGATTTCCACTGAACTAGATCCTGATGAATACGTGCTAAATTTTGAGTTTTCCGCCGAAGACGAGAAACTTGGCGTGCTGGAAAATATCAACCAATCACTAGATTTCGGAATTGGAACGAGTCGCTTGAATGGATTGTCAAACGCATCGGGTCTAGATTGGAAACAAGTAGCAACAGCAACCCAATTTGACACGGTCCAGTCACTTAGAAATCGGAAAATGAGTTACATTGGAGGAGACGCGTCAGATCTTGCTTTATATGTTGAAGCAAAGCTGCTTAACCCATTGAACCTTTATGAAGCATGTGTCGCGGCTGAAGACATGGTTTCTGAAGGGCCATTTATTCTCCCTGCAAATATTCTAGTGGATGCGGTTTTTTTGTTCTCTGAAAAAGAAGGGAATCTAAGATGAGGTTGATAGCAAATCGCTTGGCCTTCACGTTTATATTAGTTTGCGCTTTAACTGGCTGTTTTGATGGTGAATTTGGCGATTCATTGGTTCAAAAAGTTAGAATTGACTATCGCACTGACAGTCAGCCAAGTTGTGGCTGTGGACAAAGCGTATACCTAGTAAACCGCAGTGCTGAAAAGTCGATAGTCGAGGTTGGAATTGTCTCTTCTGGTGGTGGTTCACCTCGCAAGGACCGAACAATAATCAGAACTCTTCATGCTGGGGGGGAAACATTCATTGGATGCACGGCTAACACACCTCCAAGCGCTCCGATCTTATCGAATAGCTGTAGCTATAGGTCGATATACCGAATAAAAAATCAACGCAAGGCGTCAATCCGAAACCTTTTTCGACCAAGGATCGTTACCGTGGCGTCTACCGATACGGATCAGCTGAATTTTTCGTCGACGAATTCAAGCTATAGAGGAATATTGCCAAACTGCATTGACGAGTGTTCCTCTGGGAATTCTAGCAACGCGGCTTGTTTAAACCTTCAAAATGTCCAATCTGATGTCATGGGGCAGATAGATTGGTTGGCAACTTCCTTGTCGGAGCTTGCCCCTTCTGCTGGCGCAGTTTCTAAAGCGAGTATCATGGAGAAATTTGGAGTCGCAAATGATCCTTGCGAACGGAGTGATACCGTTGTTGACGGTGCTACACTCAAAAATAGAGGGATTGCTTGCCGTTTGGATAGTAGATTGAGTTCGCCTCGTGGCCCTTTGATTAGTACCATCCATATGGGCCCAACGGTATTTGCGAACCTTAGCGTAAACGAAGATAATTCTGTAACTGCGGTTTTTCGTGATGGTAGTGTTGCCGTTTCTTTTAGCGACCGAATACTCCACCAAGTGTTTGGCGGGGAAATTTTAGAAATTTCGTCGGGAAGTTTTGGAGTTATTGCTACCACGCCTTCCGGGTGTATTTCGCTCCGGCATCAGGATATTTAGAGTGGGTAAAATGAGTTGCGGCGGGCACCTGTAAATATTCCTTGGCTTGCCTACTATTTTCAAAATTCATTCTCAAACTGATAGTGCCCGCTTTAGGAAAAGCATCGCAAAAACGCCGAAACATTTCTGATGGCGATACAACTGGCCATTATCGAAGCGAGAACGTTGAGTTTGAATGACAGATTTCGAAGTGAACTCAATAAACGTTCCAGATGCCTCGCATCCGGAGTAACCTGAGCCCCAAGTTCCCTCCAGCCTTGCGTGGAGTCTTTGGGGTTAAACCTTTGACCTTAAGCGGCCATCATATCCTCTGGCTTTGAACAATCAGAATGTAATGTCCTTTTTTTGGATCGATTTTGAGAGTATCTGTAGCCCTCAAATCTCCACAATCTCGATCTATTAGCCTTAGAAGGGCAAATTTCGGCTCACAAATGAGCCTTGCCCGACGGCGATCATCGTTTTTAATCTGAGGATACGGAGTTGATAAAAGTAGTTTTGGTGATGACTGGTATTCTGGTCGCTGTCACAGCATTGGCTTACGCGATGACCGGTCTTGTGGCGCTCATTGTTTTGGCTATTGCGGCTTGGCCTTTCATTGTTGCGCTCTTTGCAGGGGCTCAACTCGTTCTTGCCGGTCAATACTACACTGCAGGTGCGGTGGTATTTGGAGGTTTGGTAGCACAGTTTCTTTGGACCGCGTTCCAAGGGCATTCTCAGCGGCGTAAGCAAGCTGAAGAGCTATACCGAATTCAATTTCGCCATAGGCAAGAACAGGAGCTGCTCGCTGCTCATGGTCGAGATTCTGAGAGGATCAGGGGTTGGGATGGAAAATCACAGCTCAAACTTGAAGTAACCCCGCTCCCAGAAGGCCTTGAACATCTGGGATAGAACGCCTCTTCATTTCGTTCGTTTTCGAGAGGGGTCGCCCAACGGCAGCGTGACCGTGTGGTCCACCCGACCGTCGATCTTGAAACTGTCTTTTGAAAACCGTTTTCTCATAACCCAGCTAACTAGCGTTTTGGAGGGCGGGGCGGCGACTGTTCGAGCTTTCTGGAATGGTTCGTGCTTTCAAGAAACGCGAACCTGTTATGATGCAGTTCCAACAGAATGCATCTGTCCGATTTGAGTATACTCAAATGAAACGCTTCGAATTGCAATTAGTGTGTCCTATTAGACTTGCCGAATCATTTTTCGGTCGCCATAACTTTGTGGGACAGACTAATAGGACACTTGGAGCAGATGATGGGTGAAATGATCGGGTATGCGCGAGTTTCCAGTCGTGGGCAGAATATGGAGCCTCAGATCGAAGCGCTGACGCGCGCAGGCGTAAGTTCGGAACACCTTTATCAGGAGAAAGTATCGGGAACGTCTCGCAGCGGTCGCGCTGAACTGGCCGCGCTTCTGCACAGGGGCATCCGCAAGGGCGATAGGCTAGTTGTCACTCGTCTAGATAGACTGGCAAGGTCGTTGCGCGATTTACAAAACATCGTCCACGATCTGAAAGAACGTGAAGTGGATTTGGTTGTCTTGGAGCAATCCATCGACACGAGCACTGCGGAAGGTCGTTTGTTCTTCAATATGCTGGGTGCTATCGGTGAATTTGAAACCGAGTTGCGAAAAGCTCGTCAGCGCGAAGGCATTGATGCGGCGCTAGCGAAGGGGACTAAAAGCCCATTCAAAGGACGTCCGTCGACAATAGATGCAGACCGGATTTCATCCCTGCGTCAGCAGGGGGTGACGCCGACTGCAATTGCAAAGGAATTGGGGATCGCTCGTTCGTCCGTTTATCGCTACCTCCATTCCGAGTGAGCCAAAGGACCCAACGGCCGGCTCTCCAAGCTAGTCCCTCAATGACCGCTCCCAGCCCCAAAGCGGCCCGGTGTTCGCAAGGCCTTCGCTTGTGCAGCATCTAAAAGGCGGGCGGATTGCGGACCTTGGCCGCATCTGCACGGCCGCTGCCTCAGTTTGAGGAAAGCTGCCATTCAGAAGCACGAATTCTTGCCACAAAGATCGGCCGTGCGCAGGAAGTAGCAGGAAGTAGGCAGTGAAAAGTTGAAGCGCGGCAAGCGGTCGAACTCTTTGGGCGCTTTTATCTCAAGGGGATGGCCCCCAAGGTTAAGTGGGCACCAAATGTTTAGTCGTTCAAGAACGGGTGGCTTCATACAAGACTGTCCGCAAAAATTTCTGACGTCGCCTGCAACCAAATCTTAGCCTTTTCGCATTGCCACAGTGCGGCTCTCTCCCAGTTCTCGGACTTTGTGGTGTCAATCTTCAAGAAGCAAACTGGATGTGAAGACGCGGTCGCATCTTTCATTTCTCCGCCTACCAGCTCCTTGAAGCGATCTGACTCAGCCTCGAACCGCTCAAAAACGTCAGCGGGCGTGCTTCCTCTCGGGCCACGAAGGAAGAGCCCTACGCCGTCAATAGCGATGTAGATACTGATAACGAAGCATGACACATCGTCAGGCACCAACCACTGACTAGAAGATCCATTCAGCGTGATCCCTTGGTCCTCCAACTCAGGGCATGTCGAAACTAGCTTGCTCCAATATGCTTGCCTTTGGGAGGCACGCGGCGATTGAGTTCTATTCTCCCTTTGAACCGCATGCATTTGCCGTTCCCAATTATTTGGGCGTTCGAGAACCTCGAACATTGGAGCAGGGTCACTTTCGCCAATACGAACCACACGAAGACGGACAGCGAAGAACGCGAATGGATCTACGGTGTGCTCATTCAACCACTTCAGTGCCGCTAGATGTGGTTCGGAAAAGTCTGTAGCAATCCAAACGATGATCTGTGCGTCAGTTCCGGCGAGGTAGGTCATCACCTGACCAAGGTGCCCGTGATTGGACTTCTCAAGTTGGTTCTCGATCAGGACGACCCGATCATCTTGTGGACATCTTGCGACAATATCTGCGAAGTAACCTCCGACTGAAGTCTCCTTACTCTCGAACTCGAGTTGGATGCCAAGTTCTTCGCCAAGGACGGAGAGATTTTCAGCTAACCAAGGCGTGAAATCGATTGCTTCGTGAGACCATGCTTCCCTTGGGGGAATATCTGTAAGAAGTCCAATATTGCTCATGTCAAATCTGCTCTCTCCATAATCTACTTGCCAGTCATAGCTCACGACCACCAATCGCGCATGCACTGTTCAGTGAAACCATAGCAGTCAGCACCCGATACGCCACTATCGTCGAAACGACCCATACAGTCGCAAGCTGGCCTCAATCTTCCCTACATCGCGATAAATGCGCAGTTTTTGTCTAGAAAAAGTGATCGCGAACCGATTAGGCAAGAGCTTTCTACTCCGACTACACATTGTATTTCGACAAAATTGGGCGGAGAGCTGCCGTTAGCTGCACCTGCAAAAGCGCCGGAACGGAGACGTCAAAGCAGCCGTTCAAACCCATCCAGAGCTGATCCCACATGCCGCGCTCCGCACCAAGGTCAGCAAAGTGCAGTTAGTGAACTTTGCAAAGTGGTGGTGACTTCCCGATAGCAGACCTTCACGCGATGCGCGGCGAATTCGGACACTGAGCCCAGAGCACCCGAATTGAAATCGCGTCCTTCGCTAACGCAGCAAACCGTTCGTCCTGACCAGTCTGATAATCTCGCCGCACGGTAGCTAAGAAAGTGGGCGTTTGCCGTCGGCGCAGCGAGGTCAGGGAGGCATATGACCGAGTGACGGGCTTTTCCGCCTTATGCGTGTGCCGAGAAGTTCGCCAGCACGGATCAATTGGGTCAGTGGCCCAGGTGCCGCACAGTTCCAGTTCGAACCGGCCGTTCCCTTGTTCGTAGCCGGTGATACATGCTCACCATATTGCAGCGCCAAAAGCTCGGGCACACGGATTTCGCTCACAAATCCGCTTTTTCCGCCCAAACGTCCTCCGGACGGATGCGGAAACAAAACTTGAAAAATGACGGCATGTCAGATAGAATAGATGCCATGTCAGAAATTGATCAAAAACTTGATCCGCCACTCATGAGGCCGCAAGCGTCGCTTCGGACCAGCAAGTCAGATCGCACACGTGCCGCCATCTTAAACGCTGCGCTGGAGTTCATCTGGGTGCACCCGTTTCGTGATCTGACCGTCAACAAACTGATGGCTTCCACAGGTCTTAGCCGCTCGGCCTTCTACCAGTACTTCCGAGACCTGCATGACCTTATGGAAAGCTTGTTGGATCTGCTGAAAGGCGAGGTTTACGTCGTCACGGACCCGTGGTTCGAAGGCGTAGGAGACCCAGTCGCGAGACTGAACGAATCCCTCGCCGGGCTGGTTGACGTCTGCTTTCGGCTAGGTCCGATCTTGCGGGCGGCCAGTGACGCATCGACCACCGACGCGACATTCGAAAGAGCCTGGGTTCAATTCATTGAACAGTTCGATGATGCCATCACGGCCCGCATCGAGGCGGATCAGGCGCAAGGTCTGATTCCTGAGTTAGACGCCCGCTTTATGGCGCTTACGCTGAATCGCCTAGATGTCTACACGCTTCTCAGGGCGTTTGGGCAGGAACCCAGGAGCAAGCCAGAAACGGTTCACGAAACTCTGGCGCGGGTCTGGATATCCACTCTGTACGGTAACAATTGGCTGGAGAGCGGATCCTCTGATCTGGTTCGAATATGAGACATCAGAGAAGTTGCGCGCACGTGTTTACGAAGAACCAACCGAAACAAAATGGAGGAAACGAAATTGAAACAGAAAACAAAGTCGGTGATATTTTCCGGTGTTTTCGCGCTGAGTGCCTGCGCAGCAGCATTCAGCTATGCGGCGGAGTCGGTTACGGTCGACAACTTTGTGAGAGCCGAGACCGACAGAACAATGGCGGCTTATGTGGCACAGGGCGGGTTCGGCCAGTTCTTTCACATTCGGGAGGTGGTGGCGATCGACAAGCAGGACGTGATCCGGATGCAGCGCGATACGCTGTACTCAATTGGGGTGTTCGATCTGACAAACCCGATTACGATAACGCTTCCGGAAAGCGACGGAAGGTACCTGTCGGCCCTGATCATCAACCAGGATCATTCGATGCTGCCGATGGAGTACGCCCCGGGCGAGTTTACGCTGACCCAGGATCTCATGGGAACCCGCTATGCGGTTGTCATTCTGAGAACGTTCGTCAACGCGAACGATCCGGCGGACGTCGCCGTCGGAGTTGAGCTGCAGGATGCCGTGACAATTGCGCAGGACGATCCCGGCGTATTCGAGGTGCCGGATTGGGATCTTGAACAGGTTGAGGCTTTGCGCACTGCGATCAACGTACTGGCCGCGACGAAAGAGGATACATCCGGGTATTTTGGTGACAAGAATGAACTCAATCCGATCGATCACTTGCTTGGGACGGCTTTCGGCTGGGGCGGCAACCCGAAGGAGGCGACGATCTATCTTAACGCGGTGCCCGCAACCAACGACGGTCAGACGCCGCACCGCATGGAGATCCCCAACAAAATCCCAATCAATGACGGCGGATTTGTCTCGATCACGATGTACAACGCGGAAGGATACATGCAGGAAAACGACCTTGGGATGTATTCGGTCAATAACGCGACCGCCGAGCGCAATGAGGACGGATCGGTCACGATCCATGCTGGCGGTTGCGATGATGGCCGGGTGAATTGCCTTCCGATCACCGAAGGCTGGAACTACATCGTGCGGATGTACAAGCCGGGACCGGAAATTATATCAGGTGAATACCAGTTCCCTGTGTTCGAACTGGTAGACTGAGCTAATTGCAGAGCAAATTAGCGGTCACGTCCGACCCACTGTGGTTCGGACGTGACCTCGGAACAGATAAGGAGTGAATTCGCCATGAAGCAATGCAACCGTCTACTCTTGCTCATAGCAAGTGTCGCCGCCGTCGCGCAAATCGCCACAGTATCCTTTGCTCAAGATGCTGATCCCCTGTGGGCGCACGCGCCAGAAACGATTTCTCCTGAATGGAGCGCAGTGCTATCCGCACTCGGCCAAGGGAGGGACGCGGCAGTGCCTTCCCCGGACGATGTGCAAGCGTGGCAAGCAGTGCAGGACGCCGACAGCACTGCGAAGATCAAAGCTGCGGCACCGTTCGTTGAGGCGTTCAACGGCACGCTTCGGGATATCACACTTGGCGGCGTCCCGACGGTCGAAGTCACACCTGACAAACTGGCACGCAACGACAAGATCGCAGTTTACCTACATGGTGGTGCCTATGTCTTCAACTCCGCCAGAGGTGCGATCACCTCGGCGATCCTACTTGCCAATGAAACGGGTCTGACGGTCATGTCCGTCGACTACACGCTTGCGCCACATGCCAAGTGGCAAGAAACAACCGATCAGGTCCTATCCGTCTTCGCCGCTCTTGATGAGCAAAACTTCGCGGCTACCGATATCGTGCTCTACGGCGACTCTGCGGGCGGCGGCCTCTCGGCCGGCAGCGTCTTGAAGATGCGTGATCAAGGCATGGAAATGCCCGCAGCATTGATTCTCTGGTCGCCTTGGACCGATATCTCCGAGACCGGGGATAGCTATGTGACGCTCCGGGATGCCGAGCCGTTCTTCACATACCGGGACGTCCTCGGTCCCTCGGCGCTGGCTTATGCCGATGCAACGGACCACCGGCACCCCTATGTCTCTCCGGTTTACGGTGACTTTACAAAGGGCTTCCCGCCAACGCTCATCCAGGGCGGCACCAAAGAGATTTTCCTCAGCAATTTTGTCAGGCTCTATCAGGCATTGGATCAGGCTGGGCAGACAGTGAAACTCGATCTTTATGAGGGGATGCCGCATGTCTTCATGGCGGCTTTGCCGGAATCGCCCGAGTCAAGAGTTGCCGTTAGAAAAGCAGGCGATTGGGTGTCCGAGCACTTGCTCGATGATTGAATTGAGCCCTAGGAAGCCAACTGTATCCAGACGTTGTCGGGGGGAAAGGCTGGTTTATTTCGCTGCGTCTTTATGGGCCGTTGGACACTTGGTTTGACCAGTGGCGACCCGGCGAAAAAGAACTGATGTATTAGGAGCACAGGGATCATGAAGAAACTTTCGCGAACTCTACAAGCCGTTCTGGTATCAGGATTTTCAATCTTTACCCTCGCACCGGCTTTTGCAGGGGGTCCCGCTGGAGGCTCTGGAGATCTGGCTCGAAATCCGTGTCTCGCCGAAGCCATCCAGCCAAAAGGTAAGATGAAAATGAGACGTTTGGCACTTCTGTTAGAAGAGAGAAATTGATTATGAAATCGAAATCCTGCGTTGCAAGATGGATATTCATATTGGTCGCGTCGTTCTCACTGGTATCCTGCTCCGCCCCACCGCAGTTGATAGGCATTGATAATCCCAAAGTCCCCGTCGCGTCGGTTGAAACAGCGGTCAAACAAAAAGTGTTCCTGATGACAACCCGGCAATCAACTGAAACCGTTGGTGCGCTTTTTTCTGATCGACGGGCTCCGGAACTGGGCTTGGCATCTGTTCAGGTTTCTATTCCACCTACGCATGTTGCAGGCGAATTGGAACGCCCCAAAAGGTTACCGCCAGACCCGAGAACTGAGTTTGCGGTCGTCGAGCCAACCATCTACGCGACTGACGCGGCGTTCATCGCATCTGTCAATCAGGAATTGCGCAAAATCCCAAGGGGGCAAAGAGACATTCTCCTCTTTGTGCACGGCTACAATAACACCACCAGTGATGCTGTTTTGAGGCTGGCTCAATTCGTCGAAGATAGTGGATTTCAAGGTGTCCCCATACTTTTTGATTGGGCGTCCGCTGCAAGCCTCACACGCTACGTTTATGACTTAAACAGCGCCTTGATCGCTCGGCAAAGGTTTCCCGAAATCAGCGCGATCATGGCCCGCACCAATGCAGAAGGGTACGACGTATTTGCACATTCCATGGGCGCTTTCCTGACGATGGAAGCGATGAAAGATGCAGCACAGACAGGTCGATTCAATGCTGCAGGACGGCTTCAGACAATCATATTGGCTTCGCCTGACATCGATAAGGATCTATTCCGGTCGCAACTGGAGCAAATAGACACCAAATTCGACCGATTTTTCGTCTTGTTATCTGAAGACGACAGCGCCCTGAACATTTCCCGCCGAATTGCAGGCGGTGTTCCGCGTGTCGGCGCATCCAATATCGATGAACTCGCCGCTCTTGGAGTTATCGCGATCGATTTGTCAAAAATAGGTAATTCCAGTTCTGGAAGTCACTCGAAGTTCGCGGGCTCGCCGGAGGTTGTGCAGTTGATTGGCAATGGTCTAAACGACAACAGTCGCTTTGACCGGAGTCAACGGGCCACTCAACTCGATGAGATTATTGGCGGAATTCCAGTTAGCATAGCTTTTCAGTGATGCGCATCGGCTCCTTCCATCTACATGCCGTTTATGCTGCCACTGGAGACAAAATGGTCGATAACTGTTCCTTGATCTTGATACGAGCCTCAGGCCACTTGGTCCGCAACTGAGACAACGGGCGCTGGCGCGGCGAAAGATTGGTTTGGGGGATTTGCGCTGCGCTGCCGCAAAGCATCTGTATGCGGGGCTTGCGTCGACGCGATGAAATTCGCTGCATCAGCATTAGGCCGGTTTGTCCCGCAAGGCAGTCATTCTGTTTTGCTCGTTGAAGGTCCGCTTTCCACAATCTGAAGGTTTCATCGAACTTCTGCTTTGGGCTGACACCGGTCATCCGACACCTGACCGTGCTCGTGTTTCGCTGCAGACCTGCTGCCGCGCCGCCGCAAGTCCGCTTGGAGCCCAATCTACCGATTTTCTGTTGTGCAGCGAAAGTCCGGTTCAGAGAAACCGACAAGTTGGCCCTCGAAAATCCAGCTCGGACCCGCCATTGACCATGCCTTCTGAATGCTGCGGCGCGGCCCGTCATTGCGGACATTCGTGCATCGTGCAGCATTATATCAGCTCAAACGTCGGTGTGCGGACAAAACTGCCGTTCGCGTTTCGATTGTCGACGGCTGCTTCTGGTTTTATAAACGCCCGATAATAAAAATCAAAAAATCAAGAATTCGTGCGACGGAACACGGCTGTTACGGGGTTTAATACTCGACAAGTCTATTAAGGAATCCCAAAATGAAGCCTATTCTCACCTCGCTGGCACTGCTGACCGTATCAGCACTCCCACTATCTGCCGAAACCCTGTCTGCCGATGTTTGGGCCGACAATTGGTTCGAGATGCGCATTGACGGTGAACAGGTCGCACAAGACAGCGTATCGATCACCACTGAGCGGTCGTTTAACGCCGAAAGCTTCACCTTCGAGGCCCAGCGTCCGTTTGTGATCGGTTTGGTCGCCAAAGACTTTAAAGAAAACGACACCGGGCTGGAATATATCGGGGCACGCAATCAGCAGATGGGCGATGGTGGCGTGATCTTGCAGATTATGGATGAAGCGGGCGAACGTGTGGCTGTCAGCAACGATGGCTGGCAGTGCCTTGTTATTCATTCAGCACCTTTGGATAAATCCTGTGAAGGATCATCCGATCCTGTTGCTGGAGAAGGGGCCTGTACGTTTGAGGCATCGGACGAACCCGACGGGTGGGATACGGCTGATTTTGATGCCTCCGACTGGCCACACGCCGATATCTATTCCGCAAGCGAAGTAGGGCCCAAAGACGGCTACGATGAAATCACTTGGGTGGACGGTGCCGAACTGATCTGGGGTCCTGATCTTGAACAAAGCAATACGGTGCTATGCCGCTTGACTGTCGAATAATCAATTATAAGGGAGTCTTAATATGGCTTTTTCAAAACCTATTGCTATCGCTGCCCTGACGGTAGTCTCTTTCCCGACATTTGCCCTCGCACACGAGGATCATTGCAGCGCGGTTGCGGCCTCGGTCGCGGAGGCAGGGTTTGACGGCGAGGTGGATGTGACCTGCACCGACAGCCATGCGATCCTGACGTCGGACACTTATCCCGACCACGACATGATGACTGGGATCGCCGGCACAAACGAACAAGTGCCAGTGCCCGCCCAGTACGGCGCACCCGTTATTCTGACACCAGTCCTGAGCGGCGTCCCCCTGACACGCGATGCGGCCTTGGGCGTCGCCATCAACGGTGTGCCGATTTATGACTACACCGGCGGTGGCGAGATGAGCCAAGCGGATCTTTCCCACCACCAAGCCCAACATGACACGCTGATCACAAAGCAGCTTGATGTCTGTGGCGGCCATGCGGGGCGCGGTGACGATTATCATTATCACGCCGAACCGGTTTGTATGATTGAGGCTATGGCGAATGCGGGCGATGCTGCGATCATCGGTTGGGCCTTTGACGGGTTCCCGATTTATGGCGATGCGAACCCAGATGGGTCTGTGATTGCGGACGGTACGCTGGACGTTTGCAATGGTCAGGCCGATGACACCTTTGGTTACCGCTATCATACGTCGCCTGATGCGCCCTACATCGTGCAATGCCTGATGGGTGAAGTCCCTGACTTTGACGCACTGCCACGTGTGCGCCCGCTGTCTGTGGCGACAGGCGGTGGTGCTGCACCGGGTCGCCCGCCGAGCGGCGGGGTTGAAGACCTTGTGTTCACGCAGAACGACGATGGTAGTCGCAGCATGGATTATACCTACGGAGGGAATGCGTATTTCATCCGTTATGCCCCTGCGGATACCAACGGCTGCTACGTGTTTACGACCCAAACAGTCACCAACGACGGTGAACTGATGACGGGTGAGTTCTGTCGTTGAACCGGCATGGGGGCATATGCGCCATAGCATCAATCTGCGCGTCACTGGCAACCGCCAGCGTCGCGCAGGACAGCTTCACCCTTTCAAGTGCTGAAATTGCGGACGGGGGTATTCTCCCTGCGGCCCTTAAATGCACACGCGATGGTGGCGATGGTGTATCGCCTCCGCTGGCGTGGTCGGACGTTCCTGCTGGGACTGAAAGTCTTGCGGTGATCATGCACCACTATCCAAGAGGCGCAGTGGCTGGTCGTGATACCCCCAGTCAGTACTGGCTGTTGTGGAACATCCCACCAAACACGTCCGAACTCGAACGTGCCAACCCAGCGTCAATTGGCGATGAAGGTGCTGACAAAGACGAACGGAACACGGGATATACCCCCCCGTGTTCACCAGCAGGGTCCGTACACGAATACACAATCACTGTTTTTGCATTGGATGCGCCACTCACCAGCCTACCCGAAAACGACGACATTTCCGTCGATTGGGAAACGTTGACTGCGGCCATGGCTGGCAAAGTGATCACGAGTTCACAAATCAGCTTTAAGAATTAGAAAATTCTTGCTATCGGGCCCATGTCAAACCGCTCCAAAGCTGCCGTTCGTTGCGGCGCAGAAGAATTGCAATATGGGCTCTTAGCAGTCATCCGACAGTTTTTGTCGGGATCGTTGTACGTTATCGTGGCTTAAACGTCGGTGTGCGGACAAACCAGACCTATGCAGGTGCAGCTATTGCTGGCGCAGCATTCTCACGCACTTGCAGCGTCGCGCATTTGGCAGCGCAGCGGATTTCACCAGAGCGGCTATTGAGAGGGTTAAAATTGGGCGCTCTCAAATCACTCTTTCGCCGCGCACGGCTCCAACGATCGGGTCTCGGGCTGTAGATATGTACGGGCTCTCGGGACACCTGCCGACCCGAATATCTACGCTCGGAGTCGAGAACATGCCCGTGCCCGGTGGCTCTTCTTCACGTTGCCTTGAAACAGGCGACAGCCCCCAGATCACTTTCAACCACGGGGGGAATATTGGCTTTGCAATGGGCATCTGCCAGCGGACAGCGGGGATGAAATGTGCAGCCAGACGGTGGCGTGATCGGGTTAGGGATTTCACCCGCCGCCTTCACACGTGTCCGCCCTGTCATGTCCAAATCAGGCACCGCTTCAAGCAGCATTTGCGTATAGGGGTGGCGCGGATTTCGAAACATCTCTTTGCTGTCAGATACTTCAACAAGGCGGCCCAAATACAGAACCCCAATCCGGTTCGCCATATGGCGCACAACTGACAGGTCGTGACTGATAAACAGATAGGTCAGCCCAAAGTCATCCTGCAAATCCCGCATCAAATTTAGAATTTGCGCCTGAACAGACACATCAAGCGCAGAGGTCGGCTCATCACAGACAATGAATTCCGGCTTGGACGACAAGACACGCGCAATCGCGATCCTCTGGCGTTGGCCGCCCGAAAACTCATGCGGAAACTTGCTGCCGTCTTTGGCGGACAGACCGACAAGTTCCAACAACTCATCGACACGCTTCTGCGAGCTGCCTTCCATGTCACCCATGCCAAATTTCCGCAACGGCTCTGCAATGATGTCGCGCACACGCCAGCGCGGGTTAAGACTGGCGAACGGATCCTGAAAGATCATTTGATAGCGACGACGGATGTTCCGCATTGCGGTGGGTGACTGTTCTGCCAAATTGACGCCGTCAAAACGAATCTCACCACTGGACGCCGCCAATAGACCAACAATCACCTTGGCGATGGTGGATTTGCCCGAACCGGATTCCCCAACCAAAGCAAAGGTCTCGCCGCGCTTAATGTTCAACGACACATCATTGACCGCGCGCAACAGTCGTCTGTCTTCGCGTTCGATCAATCTGTTCAACCAAGGTTTTGAAATGTCGAAAATACGAGAGAGGTCTTTGATTTCAAGCAGATTGTCGCTCATGACGCGCCTCCTTCGGTCTCAAGATGACACGCAACTTCGCAATTGCCGACGGAGCGGGTTGCCGGTTGCTGACTGCGGCAGATGTCCATGACGTGGCCGCAGCGCGGGGCAAATGCGCATCCCTCAGGACGGTCCGTGATCCGGGGCATCGTGCCGGGGATTTGGGTCAGCCGGTCGTTGGTTTGGGTTAGTGTCGGGATCGAACGCATCAGCCCCTTGGTATAGGGGTGCTTTGCTTGTTTGATGACCTCGCGTACTGGGCCAATCTCGGCGATGCGGCCGGAATACAGAACCGCCACACGGTCCGCTGCCTCCGCGATAACGCCCATGTCATGGGTGATAAGAATAACGGCTGTCCCATGTTCAGCACACATGCGTTTCAGAACGTCGATGATCTGCGATTGCACCGACACGTCCAGCGCGGTTGTCGGCTCATCCGCAATGATCAGCTCTGGTCCGGCGCATAAGGCAAGTGCGATCACAACACGTTGCCGCATCCCACCAGAGAATTGATGAGGATAGTCGTCGATCCGTTTGTCAGCAGCAGGGATGCCCACCTCTTCAAGCAAACCAATTGCGCGGGCGCGTGCCTGCTTTTCGGTAAGATCCAAATGGGTGCGGATGGTTTGGATCAACTGCTTTGCGATAGTGTATAGGGGGTTCAGCGATGTCAGCGGGTCTTGGAAAACCATGCCAACACGCTTGCCGCGAATACGCCGCATCTCCTCCATGCCGAGATTGTCGATACGAGACCCGTCAAGATGGACAGTACCGCCAGAAATATGGCCGGGCGGTTCGATCAACCCGATAATCGCGGCACCCGTGATCGATTTGCCCGCACCAGATTCACCAACCAGTCCCAAAACTTCGCCACGCGACAGATCAAAACTGACATGATCCACTGCGCGCAAGAGACCATGGCGCGTCGGGAAGTCGACGACCATGTCGCGCACGCTTAAAAGAACATCACTCATGTTTGTCACCTCAGCTTTGGATTGAGGGCGTCGCGCAACCAATCGCCAAGCAGGTTTACAGCCAAGACAAGCACCGCCAAAAGTGCGCCGGGAAAGAGTGTGATCCACCACTCGCCCGAAAACAGGAAGTCATTGCCAATACGGATCATCGTGCCAAGTGATGGTTGGGTCGAGGGCATGCCCACGCCGAGGAAGGACAGGGTTGCCTCGGTGATGATGGCGAGTGCGAGGTTGATCGTTGCGATCACCAGCACAGGCCCCATGACATTGGGCAGCACATGACGCAGCATGATTAGAAACGGGTGCAGCCCGATCAAACGCGCGGCCTGAACATATTCCTTGTCACGCTCCACCAGTGTCGAGGATCGCACAGTGCGCGCGTATTGCACCCAAAACGACAGGCCAATAGAAATCACCAACACGGTAAATGCAGTCTCCTCGCGGTTCACACCGCCCGTGAGGCCGCTGATCGTGCCATCAATCAGCAGCGCAATCAGGATCGCTGGAAAGCTAAGTTGAACATCGGCCACCCGCATGATTACCGCGTCAACGGCACCGCCCATGTAGCCCGCGACCAACCCAAGCGTAATCCCAAGCACGGCGGCGAAGGCCACGGAGGCAAGGCCAACAGCAATGGAAATCCGTGAGCCATACAGGATTGTCGACAAAACATCCCGCCCCTGATCATCGGTTCCCAACAAGTAACGCGGATCGCCCATCCCGGTCCAGGACGGGGGCAGAAGGGAATCCATCAACGACAAGGATGCCAGATCAAAAGGGTTATGTGGCGCAAGCAGCGGTGCCAGCAATGCGGCCAGAAAAATGATCAGCGCGACACCTGCTGCGACCATCGTGACTTTTGATTTTTTGAAGGAATACCAGATGTCGGAGTCCAGCACGCGACGCAGCAGGCTCTTGGCTTCATTCGTTTGGTAATCGGTGCTCATCTTCAGCTTCCTTCCAGACGAATGCGCGGATCAACCACGACATAAAGAACATCCACGATCAAATTGATCAGGACAAAGAGGAATGCGATCATCAGCAAGTAAGCCGCCATAATCGGCACATCTACATTCTGGACAGCTTGCAAAAACAACAGCCCAGAGCCGGGCCATTGAAACACCGTCTCCGTGATGATGGCGAAGGCGATGATCGAACCGAATTGCAAACCGGTGATGGTAATGACCGGGATCATCGTATTCTTCAGTGCATGGCCAAAGTGAACAACGCGGGTTTTCAAGCCACGCGCCTTGGCGAACTTAACAAAGTCGGTGCGCAGGACTTCCATCATTTCTGATCTGACCAGTCGCATGATCAGCGTCATCTGGAACAAGCCAAGAGTGATCGCCGGCAAGATGATTGCCTTGAGTCCCGTGGCTGTAAGCAAACCGGTGGACCACCACCCAAGATCAACGACCTCGCCGCGCCCGAAACTGGGCAACCATTGCAGATGGACCGAAAAGATAAAGATCAGCAGGATACCAACCAAAAACGAGGGGAGTGAGATGCCGATCAGGGAGACTGTTAGAAAAATGTTGGACAGCACACTATCTCGATAGAGCGCTGTGTAGACCCCCATCGGAATACCTGCGGCGATCGCAAATATTGCCGAGACCAAAGCAAGTTCAAGCGTCGCAGGCAGCCGTTCACCGAGGATTTCGGAAACCGGCCTGCGATATTGATACGACGTGCCAAAGTCACCCTGTGCTGCATTGCTGATGAAGTGCCAGTATTGCACGATCAGCGGCTGATTGAGGCCAAGTTGTTCGCGCAATAGTTCGCGGTCAGCGATGGATGTCTCGAGTCCGACCATCTGGTTGACCGGATCACCGACAAACCGAAACATGACGAACGCGACCAAGCCGACGACCATGATGACGATGATCGACTGAATAATGCGGCGGATTACAAAGGCTATCATATAAAATCAAGAGCTTTGCCGAAACAAGGCTCTCCTTTCTTGCTCAGCTGCCGACTATTTAGCGGCTGTGATCAGTGAGAACCGGAAGATGTTATCTGCACGTTGTGCAACGCTGAACTTCTCGGATACGCCCCACGCCAAACCTTGCTGATGCAATGGCAGATAGGCGACGTCATCTGTCGTCATCTTATAGGCTTGAGCGATCAATTCATCCCGTTTGGCCGCATCGTTCTCGACCAGTACTTGCGCCGCCAGCTCATCAACCTTCAGGTTGCAATACCCACCGATGTTAAACGGCCCCGTACCCTCATTCTGGGTCCGGCAACCATGTAGCTGGGTCAACACATTCCAGCTGTCGAATGAACTTGGGGACCAACCCAGCAAATAGAAAGACGTGTCATATCCACCGGCAGCCAAGACGCGTGCGAAAAACTGCGCCTTTGGTTGCGCATTCACATTCACTGTAATTCCTGCGCGTGCCATCATTGCGGCTACTGCCTGACAGATCGCTTCGTCGTTCACATAGCGATCATTCGGGCAATCCAGCTGAATTTCGAAGCCATCGGGATACCCCGCGTCTGCCAGCAATTGCTTGGACAGTTCCGGGTCATAAGCCAGACGTTCAAACGCACCCGATCCCGAGAACAGCGACGGTGCCAACATCAGCGCCGATGGCGTCGCCTGCCCGCGCATGATCCGTGCTGAAATCGCTACGGCATCAATGGCGTGATAGAAGGCTTGACGTACACGCACGTCCTGAAGCGGATTTGCATCTGTTACGTTGGAATACGTCAGGACATCACGCGCCTGATCCATCCCTAAGAAAATCGTGCGCAGCTCCGGCCCGACCAAAGCACTTGTGGCAGCATTAGATTCGACGCGCCCAATATCCTGCGGCGGAACTGGGTACACCAGATCCATCTCACCTGACAAAAGAGCGGCGACGCGGGTGGCATCCGCTGCGATGGTCTTGAATTCAACGCGGTCAACATTGGGGGCCTTTCCGTTCCAGCCCCACCAGCCTGCGTTCGCTGTAAAGTTCGTCTCGACGCCAGTTGTGTGCTCAGCAATCATAAACGGACCTGTGCCGTTCGTTTCTTGAGAAATTGTCGTTACAGACGTATCTGCCGCGGTCGTTACTTGCACGGAGTCTGTTGTTACGGTCCATTCCTGATCCACGATCATCCATGTGTGCCATTCAGAATGCAGGATTGGATTGGCTGAACTCAATACAACATCAACGGTATGGTCATCGACGGCTATGAACTCCGCATCTGTGGGAATACGCGCCTTAAGGTCTGACCCTTCAGAGCGCACCCGATTTGCCGAAAACACAACATCGGCGGCCGTAAAGTCATTGCCGTTGTGAAATTTAACACCTTGCCGCAAATTGAACCGCCAGCGTGTTGGCTCGATGATTTCCCAGCTTTCAGCAAGACCGGGTTGAATTTGCAGGTTTTCGTCGCGTCTGGTTAAGCCCTCATACACGTTTGTGAGGGTGCCCAGCGTAAAGGTTTCACTCAGCGAGTAAGGGTCAAGTGATCCCAGAGAGCCTTGGAAACCGTAGCGGAATGTTGTTTCAGCAGCCACCGCCGAGGCCACAACGCTTGTTAGTGCCGTTGCCGACAACATGAGTTTGATGGTGTTCATTTTCTTCCCCCTATGAGGTGATCGCGCGTGATCGTCGCAAATCCAAACGGGCAGTAGGCTTCTCGACAGATGTCGGACAAAGCGGCACAGCCGTCGTTTGCGTTAACCCTATTCTTCGATGCACTGGTTTGGTGACGTGGAAGAATTATTTAATATCTGCGATCAATGGGTATGTTAGGGTTCGTGTGGAGAATTGGTTTGGAAAAAAGGATATCACGGTGGAACTGCGTCAACTTCAGGCATTTGTTGCCGTCGCTGAAGAGCTGCATTTTCGCGCGGCTGCGGATCGCGTTGGCATGGCGCAGGCCGCATTGTCGACCAAGATCAAACGCTTGGAAGAAGAACTTGGATTTCCACTCCTTTTCCGCACGACACGCCACGTCAGCCTGACGCAGGCAGGAACAGTATTCCTCAAAGAAGTACATGCAACACTTGCCTGTTTGGAAAATGGTGTTCGTCAGGCAGAGCTTGCCGCGGATAGCCGGTTCAAGCGCTTGAGAATCGGGGGCATTGACGCAGCTTTGATTTGGTATCTCCCGCCCGTTATCGAAGCGTTCAAAGCACGCCTGCCAAACCTCAGCTTGCCGATGACCGAGGTGTCGGGCTCCGACGAGCAAATCACAAACCTGCAATCGCACCGCATCGACCTTGCGTTCTTTCGCCCGCCCACCAATGCGCCCGGGATCAAGTTTGAAACCTTGGTCGAAGAACATGTTTTGGTCGCGTTGCCGAAATCACATTACCTTGCCGAAAAGAAGGAAGGTCTGACCGTAGAGGATTTGGCCGACGAACCTTTGATCAATTTTCCTAGAAATGCACGGCCCTACCTCCACGATCTTGTAATAAAAAGCTTTTCCGAAAAAAACTTGAGACCCAAAATTGCAATGGAAGTGACGGAAAAGCTGACCATGATGCGTCTGATCGAGCTGGAGATGGGCTTGGGTCTGGTCCCGGAATGGATTGGCGTCCTACGACCCAAGAACATTGTTTTTCGGCCTTTCCTCGCAGCAAATGCGCGCTTGAAATTCGGCGTCGCATGGCGCGAAAATGAACGAAACCAAACCGTGATGGAATTCCTAGAAATTGTCAAAGATCATGCGGATCTGGCACAGAAAGAGCTTAAAAGAACCTGGAAACGGCACACGTGACCTACTGATTTCTTCCAGGTTATTATTTCGGAAATACGATCAATTGCCGTTCCGGTTCATGGTTTATTGGTCGCGACAGATGTATGACTGAAACGAAATAGGGTCGCCCGTATGAAACCGCTGGAATATTTCAACCAACATCACGCCGAGATCGCCGAATGGCGTCAAAATCTGCACCGTCGCCCGGGTCTGCTTTTTGATGTGGCTGAGACAGCTGATTTCGTGGCTGACAAACTGCGCGAATTTGGTGTGGATGAGGTGATCGATAATGTTGGGCAAACCGGTGTTGTCGGCATCCTGAGGGGCGCGGCAGGTACGGTGAACCACGCGATCGGGCTGCGCGCGGATATGGATGCGTTGCCGATCACTGAGGCCACAAGCCTCCCCTACCAATCCGAGATTGATGGCAAAATGCACGCTTGCGGTCATGACGGCCACACGTCGATGCTGCTGGGTGCGGCGAAATATCTAGCGCAGACCCGCAATTTCAGCGGCACGGTCGTGCTTATTTTTCAACCCGCCGAAGAAGGTGGTGTCGGGGCAAAGGCGATGTTGGACGACGGGCTGATGGAACGGTTCGGAATTGGTGAAGTCTATGGGTTGCACAACCGTCCGGGGATGCCTGTGGGAACCTTTGCAAGCCGCCACGGTGAGTTGATGGCATCAGGCGATAATTTCACAATTGAGATCACTGGCAAAGGCGCTCACGCAGCCCGCCCGCACCTTGGTGTTGATCCGGTTCTGGTCGCCAGCCACATTCACACAGCCTTGCAATCCATTGTGTCGCGCGTTGCGGACCCTATCAGCAGCTTAGTGGTTTCTGTCACGCAAATCCACGGTGGTGATGCATACAATGTCATCCCACAAACCGCCAAAATGTGCGGAACAGTGCGGTCACTGGACCAAGCATTACGGGCGCAGGCGGAGGCGCAATTGCATAGCATCGCACAAGGCATTGCCTCTGGCATGGGTGCCACGGTCGAGATTGATTATCAAACTATCGTTCCTGTGACAGCCAACACACCAGAATTCGCCGAGATTGCTATGGCTGCTGCCGCAAATGTTGTTGGAGTGGCAAACACCACTCTCGACGGCCCGCTGAACATGGGCGGCGAAGATTTCTCATTCATGCTGCAAGCCCGACCCGGCGCGCATATCTTTCTTGGCCAAGGAGACACGGCGGGGCTGCACCACCCAGAATATGACTTTAACGACGAGATCATCCCTTATGGCTGCGCCTATTGGGCCACGTTGGCCGAGCAGCGCGGGCGCGCTTAGGCCCGCTACTTCAGGACACTCACCCGCATTTTGTCGCCCAGCTTGGCCTCGAAGGCGCGGATCGCTTCGGCATGTTCCAACGAGTCCAACGTGTCGTCACCACCGCGTATTATGGACGCCTGCGTGGCATCGTCCATCTCGAATGGCACCGACATTTCGCCCGCAATGATGTTGCGGTTCTCGATGTCGATGGAAATTTCAAGGCCATCGCCTGCTGCGGCAAGGTCCAGCATCGCATCCCGCGCCTCAGGCGTTACAATTGGCAATACCAGACCGTTCTTGCGGGCGTTGTCATAGAAAATACCCGCAAACCCTGTGCCAATCGCAGCCGTCAGACCCATCTGACCCATGCCCCAGACGGCGTGTTCCCGGCTGGATCCGCAGCCGAAATTATCACCGACGATCAGGATAGACGCGTTCTTCCAAGGTGCCTTGTTCAACACAAATTCAGGCCGAATGTTCCCCGCCTCGTCAAAGCGCAGATCGGCGAATGTGCCTTCCGCCAGACCCTCGCGCGTGATGGTGATCAAGAACCGCTTGGGCATGATCACATCGGTATCGACATTGGCCAGCGGTAGGGGGGCGGCAAGGCCCGTGACTGATTTGGGCATCTATTCCGGCTCCGGTGTAAAGCTACGCACGTCGGCAAGATGGCCGGAAATCGCGGCTGCAGCGACCATAGCAGGACTCATCAGATGAGTGCGTGCGCCACGCCCCTGACGCCCTTCAAAGTTTCGGTTGGTTGAGGACGCAACACGCTCACCGTCCATCGCGATGTCGTCATTCATCGCAAGACACATCGAACAACCGCTTTCAGGGCGCCAATCGAAACCGGCATCGGCAAAGATCTTATCCAGCCCCTCTGCCTCTGCCTGCATCCGCGTTAATGTCGACCCTGGCACGATGATGGCCTGCACACCCGCCGCCACTTTGCGGCCTTTCAAAACCTTCGCAGCGGCGCGCAAATCCTCGATCCGGCTGTTGGTACATGACCCGATAAAGGCGCTGTCTATGCGGATATCTTGCACGGATTGCCCCGCCGTCAGTCCCATATAGGCGATTGCGCGGTCCAAAGCGGCCTTTGCTTTCGGAGTCATATCGGCGGCACCGTCTGGCACAAATCCTTCAATAGACACGGATTGATCAGGACTGGTTCCCCAGCTGACCAAAGGTGGGATTTCGGCGGCATCAATGGTGACGATACGGTCAAATTCTGCGCCTTCATCCGATGCCCATTGCTCACTGTCGAACGCCAGTCCATCGCTGTGGGGCTTACCCGCGGCCATGCCGTACGCCTTATCATCCGCCGCAATAAGCGCTGCGCGCCCGCCAAGTTCGACCGCCATGTTGCAAATCGTCATCCGCCCCGCCATGCCCTGTGCACGGATCGCGACCCCAGCGAATTCCACAGCATAACCGTTGGCACCCCCGGCACCGACAACCTGCACCACCTTCATGATGATATCTTTGGCGGTAACGCCAGCGGCCAAATCACCCTCAACCTCGACCAACATGGTTTTCAGACGTTTATAGCGCAGTGTCTGCGTGGCCAGCACATGTTCGACCTCAGACGTGCCGATGCCAAACCCGAGCGCGCCAAACGCGCCGTATGTGGTGGTGTGGCTGTCGCCACAGGCGATCACCATACCTGGCGACACCAAACCCTGCTCGGGGACAACCACATGTTCGATGCCTTGCCGGCGATCCCCAAGCCCGTAAAACGCAATACCGTGTTTGGTGCAATTGGCCTCAAGATTGTCGATCAACACCTTGGAGGCCGCGTCATGGGGCGCCCGCGACCGCGTCGGGTTCACATGATCTACGACCGACAAATGCGCCTCAGGTCGCCAGACCTTTAGCCCCTTTTGCTCTAACCCGGAAAATGCCTGCGGACTGGTGTATTCATTCATGATATGGAAATCGACATACAGCAGTATGTCGCCGCCCGGCAGATCACAGACCTTATGCGTATCCACCAGCTTGTCATAAAGGGTGCGGGTCAAAGTGCTGCCTCCTGAGCGGTATGGCTGCGGTCAAAGAAATCCAACAAGCGAGCAACAATCACGTCCGGTATCTCTTCTGCCATGTAATGCGAGGCATCAACTTCGTCGAACTCCAAGTTTTCCGCACGGCTTTTCCAAAGGGCTGCCGCATCGAAGCAGTGCCCTATGACACCCTGTTTTGCCCAAAGCGTCAACAGAGGCATCGTCAGTTTCGCACCTGCATCGGCATCATCGTGGCGGATATCAATCGTGGCTGCTGCCCTGTAGTCTTCGCAACTCGCATGGATCACAGCAGGGTCCCGAAACGCCGACAAATACTCCGCCAATGCAGCTTGCGAAAACACATTGTCCCCACCCGCCTGATTGAAACATTTGAGCTTCCAGAAACTATCCGAATTCTCACCGATAATCGTCTCGGGGAGAGGATGTTTCTGGATCAGAAAATACCAGTGCCAATAAGCTTTGGCAAAATCATGCGATGTGTTGGCGTACATTTCACGCGTGGGCGCGATATCCAAAAGCACCATACCTTTAACGCGGCCCGCATGGTCCATCCCCAGACGGTGCGCCACGCGCGCGCCACGGTCATGCGCCCCAACCAAGAATTGATCATGGCCCAGCGACTGCATCACCGCTACAATGTCATTGGCCATGGCACGTTTTGAATAGGGCGCATGTTCAGCGTCTGTGGCAGGTTTGCCAGACCGCCCATAGCCCCGCAAATCGGGGCAGATCACGCGATAAGTTTCGGCAAGTTTCGGGGCCACCAGATGCCACATGGCCGACGTCTGGGGATATCCATGTATCAAAACCAACGGCTCAGCATTTTCAGGACCGCCTGACCGAACGAAGATATCAGTCCCGTCGCCCGGTAAAACCTGCTCTGTAAATCCTTCAAACATGTCTTACCCGCCTCTCATTCTACCAAGCCTAATGTTACAGAATAGGCCAACGAAATTGATCGTAAATACGGAACAGTGAAAATGAACAATGGGCAGGGTTTAGATGAAAACGAAGAACGTGCGTGTTGGCTGTTCAAGAACAACTTCAATAGTCTTGCAGCAGCACGGTTGGGTCTCACTCTGCGGACCCTAGTGCAACGCGCATCGACAGCTATTCTGTGGGGCGAAGCTGCTATTCATTGAACATGCATCATCCGTCAAACTGAGCTCAGCGCCGCCATAGAATGGCATGCAGCAATCACGACTGCTTTGATATGAGGAACGGCGTGCAAATTCGTAGTCTTGCGATAGATTTGCATCACTTTTTTCGGTGCATGGAATGGGTCCCGTAGCTGCTGGGTTCTAATCCAATCTGGATAGACTTCAGGCATGACCGCTTTGTCTGTTGCGTGTGAGTTGATCATTTCCTACTCGCTGCGGCCAGTATGGATGACCGGTTTCTGTGCTGCATTGCAACAACGGAAACTGAGCAAATACAGCAATATTTGCGCTGCGCGCGCATACAGCACAAAAATCGAATTCACAGTCCGGGCTCGGAGCCGACATTGGCAGGTATTTTCGACGAAAATGGGTCGAGTGTCCGCTTTTTCAAAATCGTCGCTCGTAGTTTGCAAACGCAGCAAACGGTTCCTTACTGCCCTTGTTGCTTTTCTCTGCCCCACAGACAGATAAAGCGGCCATTGATCTTCCAACCGTCAAGGTCGGCTTGGTCCGCGTTGCCGTCATCTAGCCGCCAGAAATGCTGCACCTATGCGCCAACGGCAGGTTTAGGAAAGCTGCAACGCGGCGTTTGATCACCCGGCCAACGGCAGGTGTGGGCCGTTCGCTCACTTGCGAAACTAGGTTTGGCCTGTCTTTGCAAAGGTCGTATTCAGCGCTTTTCTGACTTTCAAATTACGCTGAAAGCGAGTGATTTCCGCCCCTGAACGCAGAACGCTATCCGAAATGTCAAGTATTCAGACTTGATCTTGGTCTCCCCGACGGCTGCTACAGGTCCGGTTTTACACACCGGGATACCCCCTGTGGGTCCCTCATTTGCGAACACAAGTCGGGCAAACGTCTGGAATGCTTAGTATCATTTTCAGAAATCCAACAAATCCAGCCTTTTTGAACCTAAAAAAAAAGACAGAGAGACCCTGTGTTCGTAAGGGGGGGGGTAGTAGATTCCTTGATCTATCCGGGTGGCGGATTCTGTGGATTTGGTTGGCGATCATGTCTCCTTCCTCTGATATGTTCCCGACACTGATGTGTTTTAAGTTTCAGTCTTCGGAGGAGCCATGTCGGAATTTGACAGAATATCAATCTTGAATGCTGCAAGGTGCCTTTTGGAGGATCGCAAATTTAAAAACGACGTTGTGTTGCCGCTCGCCAGTCGTGAGTACATCGAAGCCGTCGACGCATTGAACCCTTTACTTTTAGTGATCAGCAGAGGCGAGATTAATGCGAGGGGCAGGTTCGCCCGAGTGCGAGTGGATCATCCGATTTTCTATGAGGAACCAAATTCAAGCCAGCTTCGCCGACTGTCGCTAAAACTTAGGCAAAGTGACCAAATCATTCTGGGTAATGGAGCTGAACTGGAACCGTCCGATATCCCAAACGTTTCTTGGTGGCTTGAAGGTGTCGTCTGGGAGAAGTCGATCCTTTGGGTGTCTAACCCAGAGCACTTTGATGAGGAGCGCCGGCGTCGCCTGAAGGTTGAGCAAACTGTGGAAACAGTTCCTGAACGTCCGGACGAATTCGAGGAGCTTACCTGCTTCGTAGATGTTACACTTTCCTTGGATGATGTGATGCGCTGGGCCAAATCCCACGGCGTAAACAATTCCCCAAAAGTGGGCCACAACAAAGGCAAGGCTGGGGCTAAGCCATCGGAAGATTGGCCAAAGATCGAGAAGTTTCTTATGGATGAGATAGAAACCGGCACCACTTGGAAAAGTTGGAATGATGTCTGGTTCAAGCTTCAGGGTCTATTGAAAGATCCAGAAGCGTCAAACGGAAGTGCCCAGCCATATCAAAAGTTGACCAGACACTTAAAAGTACACAATTCAGATCTTCTGGAAATGCTCAAGCAACGCATCGAAACCGTGAAGACGACGCTGTAGGCCACGCCAAGTGCGATAGGTAAGAATTTTTAATTCGTACTAGTACCAATTATTCCGTCAATTGATACTAGTATACTAAGTAAAAACAGTGGGTTAGTACGACTCCATCATAAACTTTCATATGGAGATAACCATGAATTTTGCGTCTGATAACCACCCCTCTCTGAACGCGACACACAGTCTTTCAGCCGCGGAGCGTCACATGGACGACGATCTGCGTGTCACGCCAACAGCTCGATGGAATGACGCCACCATCTACGGCGACCTCAACTCTGAAGAAGCCCAGAAAGTGCTAGCCAGCGAACTTATTTCCGGCTTTTCCGAGCGCGCACCAAAAGTCGCGGGTGACAAGTGGATTCAGAAAAAGTTCAATGTTCGAGTCGTTCTTGAGGCGCTAACACGCCACCCTGTTCAAAAGAAAAAGGAAGGCACGGCACTGTTCTTTAACGAGACAGAGCTGACCGGCCGGGCCCGGACAATTGGCGGTGAACGGCAAGTCTTCACTTATCGAGGCAAGGCTAAGGCCAAATCGGTATCTGCATTCGTGGTGGACATTGACGGAACAGACTATATCGACCGGATCCGCGATACTGTCATCGAACTCGGTCTATTTGCCGTACTATACACGACCCATAGTCATGCAAAAAAATCGACCGAAAAAGGTGACTTCTTCCGCCTGATCATTCCACTGGAGCATCCGTTTCTGGTTGAGGAACACGGTGGAAACCCTAGGTTGGCAGCTTGGCATTGGTTGTCACGATACGTGGGTTTCTCGAAACTTCTGGGTATCATTGATCTCGATCTGAGCGCTGCGAAATTCGTGCAGATGATGTTCATGCCTCGCCGGGCTGACGAAGCCGCAAAATTCAAGCACTATGTCGTCGCAGGTCGGGCTCTGTCAGTCGATGAGATGCCGATCGAAAAAGATCTACCCAAGTATAAGGCTGTCAGGTCTGCTGGGCGCGCGCGTGAGCGCGAAAGCGCTGCCCAGCGCAAAGAGGCAACACTCAAGGACGGCTTCGATGTCCGTGATTGGTTCGACGATTGTGGGGAGGCGTTTGATCTCGAAACGCTCCTCGACATGATTGGCTGGGACATCCGGAATGAATTTGCAGGAGATGGGATGACAATCATGTGTCCAAATCACCTGGAGCATACGGTTCCTGACGATGGTTCTGACACCGGCTGCTGGTGCGCGCCCACTGACGGGGAGCAAAAGATACTCATTATGTGCCATCACGACCACTGCGGCGATCTTTGCACATGGGATTTTTTTCGTCTAATTGAAGAACGGATTGAAGATGGTGATGCGATCTTGCCTGACGAGTTCAAAACGCTCTCCGAACTCCTCAGTGACGAAATGTTTTACCCTGAAATCGACGGCAAGACGATCACGGTTACACCGGCTGACTACGGAGCGGTGATTGATGTTGCGGTCAGCTACCTTTCGTCGCCCAAAAAGGTTGAAGATGCCTTCCAGAGCACGTCGGAAAACGAAAATGTCGGAGAAGTTGATTACGTTGCGTTGTTTGCGGGCGTTGCCCTTGCAGGCAACCGAAGTGCGGCCGTCGAACGACTACACTTGCTCCTCAAGGACAAAAAACGGTTCAACGCGAACGAGATCGCCAACCTCAAAAAGCGTGGTGCAGAACTGGCCGAGGGAAAGCGCCTAGAGTACGCCCATCAACGCGAAGCCGAAAACGCAAAAGTGTTAGAGGCAGCTTTAGAGGGCGACACCGACTTGGGTCACCCTTCTTGGGATATTGCCGACCCATTGGGGGAGACGATGACGGAAGCCTCTGCAACGCTGAGCAAAAGATGGCGCGTTGTAAGCATTGGCGGAAAGTTCCGAGTTCTATGCGTTCCGGACCCAGACAACCTTGATCGACGCAAAGTGGCCATTGAGACCATGTCTAAAGCTGACTTCGAGGCCTTTCATGAAGACCGAAAGGTTCGTATGGGGAAGGAGTGGATGAATCCCGCAAAATCATTCGTGAAGAGTGCACGTAGGGTCTCCGCGCTTGAATTTGCGCCACCGCCGGTTCAGATTCACTCAAACGTTTTCAATCTCTATCGAGGGCGCCAAATTAGCCCCCGCGAAGGTTCCTGCGAGCACCTAAAAACGTTCATCAAGCACACCGTCTGTCGTGGTCGGGAAGAATTGTTTAGGTTTGTTTGGCTGTACCTTGCCCACCTCGTTCAGAGGCCTGGCGAAAAGCCTCAGACGGCGATTGTCCTTCGAGGCATGGGGGGGTGTGGCAAAAGCACGTTTGGGCTGATTTTGGAGCGTCTGGCAGCGCCCTACAGCCTAACGATTGCTGAAGAGGAACATGTAACAGGTCGCTTTGCGGGACAGCACCTTGCAACAAGTCTTGTTGCGGTTTGCACTGAGGCGCTCTTTGCGGGCGATCCAAAGGTCAATGGGAAGATCAAGAGCCTCGTGACGTCGGATACGATCCTGGCTGAACCGAAAGGCCTACCAGTGGTTCAGTTGCAATCATATACGCGTTTTTACTTCGATAGTAACAACGATCGCGTGGTTCCTATCGATGGCAACGGGTCAGAGCGGCGGTACTTGGTTATGGAAGTCAACGACGACCATATGAACGATAAACATTTCTTCGATCCAATCTACGATGAGCTGAACGGAGACGGCATGGCGGCACTCGCATGGGAGCTGGAGATCTATGATCCAGCGAACGATGGGTTGCGGTGGCAGGACGTGCGGACAGCCCCAGACACGCCTGAACGTCGAAAGATGCGCTGGCACTCCATGCGACCTGTAGAGCGCGCTCTGATCCGCCTTATCGAGGATGGTGGCGTCACGATGAAAACCGAAAGTGGTCAAACCTTCCGGTATGAGTTCGAGGCAGGTCAGCCAATTCGTCTACCTCAAGCTGAGCTCCGGCGGTTTCTTGGTACTTCTATGAACCGGCATGAAGCAAAGGATGGGGACATCGAGAGCCTGATGAAGGATCTTTTCGGAGAGTCGGTTTCGGACAAGACGGGAACCGAACACCTAACGGTAAAGGTGTTGCGCGGAGCTATTAAGTGCTCCGAGTATATCCCCGGTGGCGCATCAGGCGACGACTGGAGCCAGATTGACCGCAAAGCGATCCGCTGTTTTGAGTTCCCGCCTGTGGATGTGCTGGGAGAAATAGCCGCCAAAAAGTATCAGCTCACTTAAAAAAAAGCGGCGTCCGCTGACGCGGGTGCCGCTGACAAATAATTGTTGGAGAATAGAATGATAGACCTAATTTCCGGAGAAGATCTCGCGAAGCGTCTCCGTTTTGATGGAACCACCAGTGCCTTTCGAAAATTCTGCCATGACACTGGAATTCGGTCCGTGCCGGGGCGCAAGGATTGCTATGATCCTGTTGCTGTGCGTAAGCGCCTCGATCTAGTTCAGGGGCTTGTCAGAGTTGACGCTGGAGGCAACGATGGCCTAATCGAACAAAGTAGGGCTCGACGCAGTGCCTAGAAAAACTAACCTCCCCGAAGAAGTACACCGGACTTCCGCTCGCTTGGCAGACGGCCGCCTCAAGTTCTATTTCAGTTTGCGTGGACGAAAAGGTACTGGGTTCTGGTGTGGATTCGAAAGATTGCCTCGGACCGCAGAGTTCTTCTCTGCCTACGCAGATGCCATGGCCAAAGCTAAACCGAAAGTGTCGATTTTCACAACGTCAGATGTTGCCGCCGAATTCTTTGCAAGCGTGAACTTCAAAAAGAAAAAGCCACGCACGCAAGCCGACTACCGTCGATGGTTGAACCGGTTCACTGCAGAGTTTGGCCCTGACACAGTCAGGATGTGGGAAGTTCCAGCATCGCGACGAGAGGTTGAAAAGTGGCGTTCGAGGTGGATGGAGAGCCCAAAACAATATGATTACGCGGCCTCAGTCGTTTCACTGTTTCTAAACTGGGCCAAGAAGGAGGCCTACATAGACAGTCACTACTGCGAAGGTCTGGAGAAGCTTTATCAGGTAGATCGATCGGAAATCGTGTGGGCTCCTAATGACATTGGAGCTCTCGAAGAAGTCGCTCCCCTATGGGTCAAGCGTATTCTCATAGCCGCAACGGAAACAGGGCTGCGGGCAGGAGATCTTGTGAAGCTGAGTCGCAATCAGATCGAGCAAACTCCCTCGGGACGAAGGATTCGGGTGAAGACCAGTAAGCGCGGAATTCCTGCGTTCATACCGGTAACGGATCGGATGGGGCATTTGATTGACGATACTCCAAGTTCGCAACTCCTTATTTTGACAAACGCTACGAACCTACCACTGACTCCTCATCGAGCGTCAGAAGGTCTCCGCCAGTGGCGTGACAAAGCTGGTCTGGGTCCGGAGAAAATTGGTTATGACCTGCGCCTTAATGATGCGCGAGGCACAGCAGCAACACGTTTGTTGAGAGAAGGGCTTTCATTGGCTCAAATTGCTGCCTGTATGGGTTGGTCTCTTAGGACTGCTGCGGCTATGATCGAGCGCTACGCAAAGGTTTCTCCGGAGGAGACCGACGAGGTTTTACACATCCTGCGAAGGCAAACGTAGAACGGTTCGTGAACTGTGAATGTAAAATGGAAAGTAAAATGGCTGGTCCGCGTGGCGGGCCTTTTAATTTAAGTGCTTGAAAGTAAATGGAGGCGAGTACCGGAATCGAACCGGTGTGGACGGATTTGCAATCCGCTGCGTCACCACTCCGCCAACTCGCCAGAGTGAAGGCCTGATTAGGGGCTTGAGCGGGGGGCGTCAAGCGCATATCCCTTCAAAAAGGACGTCATTGGAAAAATTTGGTCACGCTGACGCATATCGCCAGAATGAGCGATGTCGGTCATTGCCGCGACGGTATAGATGTGGCACAACTGACGGCAATAATCTGAACGGAAGAGTTTAGTTCATGACAGACTTTACAGCCCGCCGTCGTATGATGGTTGATACCCAAGTGCGTCCCTCTGATGTCACCGAGTTTCCCATTATTGAATCCATGCTTAATGTTCCGCGTGAGGTCTTTGTGCCGGGCGAAAAGGTAGAAGCCGCCTACGCCAGCGAGCATGTCGAACTATGGCCCGGTCGCACGTTGCTGGATGCCCGCGTTTTTGCCAAAATGCTGGAGGTGCTGGATCTGACAAACCATGATCTGGTTCTCGATATCGGCGCTGGTTTGGGCTATTCCTCCGCAGTGATTGCGCGCATCGCCGAAGCCGTCGTTGCCGTCGAGGATAACGAAGACCAGATCGCAGAAGCACAAGCCCTGTTAACTGAAAACCACGCTGATAACGTCGTTCTGCATGGCGGAAGTTTGACCGAAGGCGCAAGTGCCCATGGCCCCTATGACGCGATCATCGTTGAAGGCGGGGTAGAGGTTTTGCCAGAGGCAATTACGGACCAGCTCAAAGAGGGTGGCCGTATCGTATGTATCTTTATTGAAAATGCCCTTGGAATCGTTAAAGTCGGCCGCAAGTTGGACGGTGATATCGCTTGGCGTCATGCTTTCAACGGCACCGCGCCAGTGTTGCAAGGGTTTGAAAAGGCATCGGAATTCGCTCTATAGCGAAGGCGGTGCCAACGGGGGCTGTATGGCATTTGGATTTCGTCGGTTTTTGGTAGCAAGTTCGGCTGCTGTGGTGCTTTCTGCATCCTCGGCCGCGCCTGCGTGGGCGGATACTTTGGCGGATGCGCTGATTGGTGCCTATACGACCAGCGGTCTTATGGATCAAAATCGGGCGCTGTTGCGTGCCGCTGACGAAGATGTCGCGCAGGCTGTGTCAGCGCTTCGCCCCGTGATTTCCTGGGCAGGTGAAGTGACCCGCGACTTTGGATCATCCAGAGCCTACAGCGCCAGCTTCGGGCAGTATGTTACTTCGGGATATGGCACCAATACTACAGGTCTGAACCTGATCGGGGAGCTGACCCTATATGATGGCGGTTCGAACCGTTTAAGGATCGAAGCTGCCAAGGAAACGGTGCTCGCAACCCGATCCACATTATTGTCGATTGAGCAACAGGTTCTGCTGCGGGGGGTGTCCGCCTTCATGGAAGTGCGGCGCGCGATGGAAAACGTCGAGCTGTCCCTCAATAACATTCGGGTTCTCAAGCAAGAAGTGCGCGCTGCACGCGATCGTTTCGAAGTTGGCGAAGTGACCCGAACCGATGTTGCGCTTGCGGAAGCCCGGCTTGCTGCGGCTGTTTCGACACAGGCCGCGGCTCAGGGCCAGTTGGTAAGTGCGAAAGAAGAATACACCGCAGCAGTTGGCAAGCGGCCGGGTAATCTGATTGCCCCAACAACTTTGCCCCGATTGCCTGGTAGCGTTGATACGGGCAAGGCTATCGCCGTTCGTGGGCACCCTGACCTGGTCGCCGTACAGCATCTAGTATCTGCCAACGAAATTGCGATCAAAATCGCGGATGCGTCGATGCGGCCTACGGTCTCCTTGGTCGGGCGCATCGGGGCGACTGAAAATTTCGAAAATGAAGCGTTTACACGCGGTGGGTCTCTGGGTTTGAACGCTGGCGGGCCGATCTACAGTGGTGGTAAATTGCGGTCGTTGGTGCGTCAAGCGCGGGCCAACCGCGACGCGACCCGTGGACAGCTTCATACAGTTCGCAATTCGGTTCAGCAGAATGTCGGTGTGGCCTTTGTTCAGCTTGATGTTGCGCGGGCCAGTAAAGAATCGTTTAGATCGCAAGTGCGAGCCGCGACAGTTGCTTTTAACGGTGTACGGGAAGAAGCGAAATTGGGCGCACGTACGACACTTGACGTTCTCGACGCAGAACAAGAGCTGTTGGATGCCCGGGCCAATCTAATTTCGGCCCAAGTGGATGAAACGATTGCGGCCTATGCCATCTTGTCCTCTGTGGGGCAGTTGACCGCCAGTTCGTTGCAGCTGAATGTGCCGCAATATGATCCATCCCAGTACTATAACTTGGTTAAAGGCGCTCCTTCTGCGGTGTCACAGCAAGGGCGCGACTTGGATCGTGTCTTGCGTGCCCTTGGAAAAGAGTAACTTTTTCAACATCTGTTGTCTGAAACGCGACGGGCAGGTACACTTTGCCTGAGGCAAGAGTGGTAAAAAAATGTCCGATCCTGTGACCAATGTGGAAATTGAGGACGTTCTGTCCTCCATTCGTCGTCTTGTTTCGGACGACATACGGGTTGTCAAACCCAAGCCAGAGGCCGTGAAACACTCCGATAGGCTGGTTTTGACGCCCGCCCTTCGGGTCAGTGAAAAAGTTCCTGACGTCGGCGAATCAGTCAAGGCTCCTGTTGTGCTGACCGAGGTGGCCTTTCCCGTCGAGGATGTTCTTGTCGAAGAAACCGCTGAAGAAATTTCGGAAAACTTGACTGATATTGCGCCTGTGGAGAGCGCAGATTTGCCGAAGACAGTCGATGCACCTGCCTCTGAGGCACATGATGGCACGCTGGAGCAAAGTGACTTTGTAGCCGGAGCGTTGGACGATTTTGTCGAACAGGAAGTTGAACGCGCTTTGTCAGCGACCGATTTGGAAGTCGAAGTCGAAGCGGGCGAGCCGGACGTCGTTCGCGAAGAACTGGTTTTGCAATCTCTTGTGGCAGATCTTGCGCAGTCGGAGAGCGCGCCGGTCGTCGAAGAGCCGACAGCAGACATGCCAGAACCGGAGGCTGACTGGTCGAACCTAGACCTAGAGGCATTGGACACCCTTGCTGGTGACGTGTCTACTCGTCGTCCTGCGGTGTCGGATGGGGAAAGTCTGGCAGATAAAATTGCCGCTTTGGAAGAGATGGTGGGACGCAGTCAAGCCGCTGAGCTTGAGCAGGAGCAGCCTATGATCGAAGCGCCGGTTTTCCATCGGTCATCGGATGTGATGGACTGGCAGGATCATTTGCCAGAGGCCGAGGAACCGGCACAGAACGAACAAGAGGAAGCCGTCTTTGCGGCCGATCCGGTGCAGGATGAAATTCAACCTGAAGGTGATCGGTTGAATCCGGACCAAGGACAAGCCACGGACGCGGCCCCAGATGCTGCCCAAGAATCTGCCCAAGAATCTGCTATGATAGACGAGGACGCTCTGCGCGCTCTGGTGTCTGACATGGTTCGCCAAGAGCTTCAGGGGGCCCTAGGTGAGCGGATTACGCGAAATGTTCGCAAGCTGGTGCGCCGCGAAATCCACCGGGTCTTGATGAGCCAAGATTTTGATTAGGCTCGAATAAGAAGCGACAGAAATTCTCAATTAGACAATAAAAAACGCGCTCCAGAAAGGGGCGCGTTTTTTTCACGTCTGCAGGCGAGTTTGCCTATGCAGCTTCGGCCTGTTGCGCCGCATTGCGACGTTCGCTCTCTTCGCGCGAAAGCGCAACCGAGGTGCGGACACCCTTGGACACAAAATCCATCAAACCAGATACAACGCGCTCGTTCGGATCAATACCGGCGCAGGACAACACTTCGCGGCCATCGCGCGAACGTGCCCAACGGGCGATTTGTTCCGGACCATTGCCGTACTTCTTGTCGTCTGCGATTGCGTCGTCCAGGGCAGCAAGCACCACTGCTGCGAACAGCTTGCGAGCGCGGTTTCCCTGCTCTGCATTATACGCGGTGCCGTCAACGAAATCTCTCATGTATCGACCTATGATTATTGCTCTTGTCTTTTTTGGCGTGAGGGGGGTTATGACCTATTCAATCCGATTCGGATACCCCGTTATTGCATAGCACCCATGATGTTAACGCATGGCTTACAACATGCTAATACGACATATCGTTGTCTTGCTTTGGAGCTACCTCCCAGATATAGGAGGCGTCAACTTTCCTTCAACCTTTTGTCAAGGTTTTGTCACATGCCAAAGATTAACGGTAACGAGATCCGTCCAGGAAACGTGCTTGAGCACAATGGTGGCCTTTGGGCTGCGGTAAAGGTCGATCACGTTAAGCCCGGCAAGGGTGGTGCATTTGCACAGGTCGAACTGCGCAACCTGCGCAACGGATCAAAATTGAACGAACGCTTTCGCAGTGCCGACAAGGTCGAGAAGGTACGTCTTGAACAAAAAGACATGCAATTCTTGTACGAAGACGACGGTCAATTGATCTTTATGGATACGGAAACCTATGACCAAGTCCAGATCGCAGCGGCGATTTTGGGCGAACGCCGCCCGTTTGTCCAAGATGGTATGACCATCGTAGTGGAATTCCACGAGGATGAAGCGCTGAGCGCGACGGTTCCTCAAAAAGTCACCTGCGTGATCGAAGAGACCGAGCCAGTGGTCAAAGGCCAGACAGCTGCCAACAGCTTCAAGCCAGCGGTTCTGGAGAATGGTGTACGCATTTCGGTTCCTCCGTTTGTGGGGCAGGGCGAAGCAATTGTCGTGAACACCGAAACCATGTCTTATTCCGAGCGCGCCTAACCCAGGGGCCCGCGCGCATATCCCCTGAAACTTCGGGGGTGTGGAACTAAAACAAAAGCCTCCGGCGCAAGCTTAGGAGGCTTTTTTTGATGCTTGTTTATAATCCTAATCTAACAGAAATCCTGCCGCTCTTTCGCGGGCTGCACAATTTTCACGTGTGTTTGTCACCGCATGTCTATCACGCCGAGGGCACCGACGCAGAGTTGCTGTTGCATCTGCAAGAGTTGCGCGACGAAGGCGCAGTGATCTACGCGATCGATGCAGGTTGGGGGTTGGTGGCCTATCTGCTGGCATATGCCGAAGAAACCTCGGGCGATGCATTCAGGCGCGCGGCAAGCCGGATGACAATCGACCATCTCTATATTGCGCCGACCCACCGTGGCAGGGGGCTTGGTCATCAGTTGATCGCGGCGCTGGAAGCAGACATGCGGGCCAAGGGGGGGAGCCATTGGCGTGTTGGACAGGATGCCACAAACGTATCGGCGACCGAGTTTTACGTGGCCGTTGGTGCGCGGCGACGGGTTCTTTTTCTGGAAAAGCGGCTTTATCCGTCGTAGGTGACGGTGGCATCCCCTGCCGTCATTGCGCCCTTGGCGCGGTCAAAGCGCAGGTAGGCAATGCCTTGACCATTCGCTTGGGTAAACAACGTGCCAGCAACCTTGTCGCCAGCCTTGATTTCGGTCCCGACGGGGGCCGCGCCCGCAACAGTGACCTGTGCCAGCCCTTTGCGTAGCTCTGTCTTGTGTTTCATACGTGCGGTGACTTCTTGACCAACATAGCAGCCCTTTTTGAAGTCAACGCCGTGAATTCGTTCCAGTCCGGCCTCAAGAATAAAGGTATCACTTGTCAGTTCGATCCCGCCTTCGGGAATGCAGGCCGCAACGCGCAGCGCGTCCCAATCTGCGTCATGACCGGTTTGGCCGCTATAGCCGCGCCATCCCAGGCTGTCGTGTCGCGGATCCACAAAGGCCCCGTCCGGCACCGCACCAATCCCGCGTGCCACGGTCAGATCTGTGGCTTCGATCACAACGTCCGACCGCAGTTTGTACATGCCCAAAACCTGCGCCAACCCGGGGGCCATTTCGGCGGAGACATCCAGCAAAACAGAAGATCCGTCCGGCACCATAAAGAAGTCGAACCGGAACTTCCCCTGCGCCGTAAGCAGCGCGGTGTAAACGATCCCGTCTTTCAGGCCTGCCACGTCATTGGTGACCAACCCTTGCAGAAAATGTTCGACGTCGCTGCCGCTCAGGCGCAGGACTTTGCGTGTCTCATCTGTCATGATCGTTTCCTTCTATCCGCTATTGCCATATAGGCTGGGAAACCAAGGACGAACAGGCCCCATGCGCGCACCTATCTCTGTAATCATTCCCACGCTGAACGCAGCGGACCGTTTACCCGAATGTTTGGCGGCCTTAGGCGAAGGGTTGGCCAGCGGCTATATCCGTGAATTGATTGTCTCGGACGGGGGCTCTACGGATGCGACCCTGACAATTGCCGAAGCCGCCGGAGCGACTGTGGTGAAGGGGCCTGCGTCGCGCGGGGGGCAGTTGCAGCGCGGGGCAAACAAGGCGCAGGGCGATTGGCTACTGTTTTTACACGCCGATACGGTCTTGCAAGAGGGATGGACAGCCGCAGTAAACAAGGCAATGGGCGCGCAGGGCGCTTACTATTTCTTGTTGCGTTTTGATACAGCGGGGATTGCCCCCCGGCTTGTCGCAGGCTGGGCCAATGTGCGGTCCCGACTGTTTGGGTTGCCCTATGGGGATCAAGGGCTTTTGGTGGATCGCGTCACCTATGACACGGCCCAAGGGTTTTCGGATATTCCGTTGATGGAGGATGTTGCCTTGGCACGAGCCTTGCGGGGCAAGCTTTCCCCTTTGGCGGCAAATGCGTTGACCTCCGCCGAAAAATATCAGCGCCAAGGCTGGGCGCGGCGCGGCGGCCGCAACCTTTGGACATTGGTGCGTTACTGGGGCGGCGTAGCCCCAGAAACATTGGCCAAAGCCTATCGGCGTTAGGTTGTTGAACCGCCAAATTGCAGCCGGCACAGGTCTGCGTAGACCCCGCCCTTCGCAAGCAATGCATCATGGCTGCCTTCTTGCACGGCGCGACCTGCATCCATAACGACAATCTTATCGGCATTGCGCACTGTTGAAAGGCGGTGGGCAATTACCAATGTGGTGCGCCCCTCGGCCAGTTTGTCCAAGGCTGATTGCACCACCGCTTCTGATTGCACGTCCAAGGCGCTGGTTGCCTCGTCCAGCAATAGAATAGGCGTGTCGCGGAGCAGGGCGCGGGCAATGGCAACGCGTTGGCGTTGGCCGCCTGACAGGTTTGATCCTCGTGGACCGACCCGCGTTTCGATGCCGTTCGCGAGTTTTGGCAAGAAGCTGGTGATATGGGCGGCCTCTAAGGCTGCTTGCAACCGTTCGTCGCTGACGTCCTGATCGAGTACGATGTTTTCGCGCAGGCTTTCATCGAACAGCATGGCTTCCTGACTGACCACAGAAATCATTGATCGAAGGTCGTGCAGGCTCAGATCGGACGGGCTGACACCACCGATTTCTATGCGGCCGGATGACGGATCTACCAGGCGCGTCAGCAAATGGAAGACGGTAGATTTGCCTGCACCCGATGGCCCTACAAGCGCGGTTGTTTTACCTGCTTCTGCGACGAAGTTAAGCCCGCGTAGCACCTCGGTCTCTTCATAGTTCAACCGCACGTCATCCAAAGAAACGGACGGCAAGCCATCAGGGGCATCGGCTGGTTTGGGTGGATCAATTAGGTGTGACGGCGTTTCCAGCAGGTCTTTGACCCGCTCGATGCCTGCAGCGGCAATTTGCCAGGCACCGCTCACTGCTCCGAGACGGCGCAGCGGTTCAAACATCATCCCGATCGCGGTGAAAAACGTCATGAATTCACCGACTGTTTTTTTGCCTTCCAATATCTCGCCGCCCGCGAAATACAAAATTCCAAAAAACCCAAGGCCCGACATCACATCGATCAAGGTCGGCAAGGAGGCAGATCCTGCCGCCGAGCGAACTTCGGTTCGGATACGGATCTTTTGCAGCTTTTGGTATTGTTTGGACTGGTACCGTTCCAGCTGGTTCAATTTGACCGGCATAATGCCGTGGAAAATCTCGTTTAGACGGGTGGATTGGCTTGCAGAAATTTCACGGTTTTTGCGGGCGTTGGTGCGCACGAACTTTTGCAGATAGCTCGCTGGGCCGATCATCAGAGGAACACCGACCAAAGCAATCAGTGTCCAGCGCCAATCAGACCAAAAGGCAACTCCCAACAGCGCCACAAAAGTAACGGCATCGCGTCCAGCACCTGTTACCAAGGTGCGCCATACCTTCGCAATCGCCCCGACATCGCCCTCGACGCGCTGGATCAGGTTGCCCGGGCCGCGATCACTATGAAAATCGGCATCCAATCGCATCAAGTGATCGACCATGTCGTTTCGAATGTCGGCCATACTGCGTTGTGACGCTGAGGTCAGGATGATTTTGTGCGCCAGACTGGCAAGCCCGCGTGCGACAAAAATCCCAAGGACGGCCAATCCCACCCAAACCAGCGCATCGGCATTGGAGCCCAAGAAAACATCGTCAAACAGCGGTTTCATCATGACGCTAAAGCTGGCGGTCATCGCGCCTTCGAACATCATGAAACCCATGGCAGCGGCAAGATACCAGACATATTTCTTGAGATAGCCAGTCCACAGCCACGTGAACAAAACCCAAGATGAGTCTTCTTTTTTGGTGCTCATGGAATCAGCTCTTGTGCAATGTCGATTTCGGCGCGGCGCGCGTCCCATGCACGTTGGATTGGTTTGGCGTCATACTCGTTTCTAATCCAATCCTCGAACCCGATTTCACTGACCGTTTGGCGGGCTTCAAAAACCCGCAAGATGTAATCTTGGACCCCGGTCTTGGTGAAATCGAGGTGGACATACTTGATGCTGAGTTGCTTTTTTGCGTCTTCGATCGACGCGCCTTCGAAGATCAGCAAATAGAGCGCGGAAACAAAGCCAGCGCGATCGGCACCGGATTTGCAGTGAAACATCATCGGGCGCTGCGCGGATCTCAGGGCGTCAATCACGGCCACGATCCGGCGGCGCGGTGCCGCCTCGCGCGCCCAAAGCTTGGCGTTGACCAAAGTAAGGCCCAACTGATCGCAGCTCTCTTTTTCAAAGAGATAGTAGGAGTATTTGTCCTCGCCGCGCAGGTTGATCACGGTTCTGATGCCCATGTCGGCGTATTTTGCGAACCGGTTGTGGGTCGGTTGATTGGATCGCCATACATCCGGTGCGAGCGGGTAAAAATTGGTCCATAGAATCCGCAAAAAGGCATGGTCGAACAGGTGATAGTGCAGCTTGGACCAGCGTCGTTCAGACGGGGTCGAAATATCCATGCCAAAGGAGCGGCGGAGCTTGCGTTCCGCATTGTCGAGTTTCGTCCAGAGTTTCGCCAGCATGCGGAGTCCTTTTGGTTCACAGCGCGGTTTAAGCCTTGCAGGGGCGACTGGCAAGCACGGGCCCCATTGACGGCGTGTAATCGGGCGGTAGTGTGCCGTCCAAACGGCCCCGCGCGATGGGGTTTTTGTCTGGAGAATATGCAATGTCGCTTGCCAATGGGCGTCTTCACATGGCCCTGCCGGGGCCGTCCATTATGCCCGATTCCGTATTGCAGGCCATGCATCGGCCGGCACCTGATATCTATGATCCGGCGCTTCATGATTTGGCGCAAGGGCTGGTCGCAGACCTAAAATATGTTGCGCAAACAGATGGAAATGTGGCGATCTACATTGCCAACGGTCATGGGGTTTGGGAAGCGGCGCTAAGCAACTGTATTGCACCGGGGGAAACGGTTTTGATGCCAGCAACTGGCGTTTTTGGCCATGGGTGGGCTGATATGGCCACTGGGATCGGTGCCGAGGTGCAAGTGCTGGAGCATGGGCGTAATACCCCGATTGATCCGGAACGGGTGCGCGCAGCTCTGCTGGCGGACACAGGGCGTAAAATCAAGGCGGTCTTGGGCGTCCATGTTGATACATCAACCTCGGTGCGCAGCGATATTGCAGCATTGCGCGCGGTGTTGGACGAGGTTGGACATCCGGCGTTGTTGATGGCGGATTGCGTCGCCTCTCTTGGGTGCGACACGGTTCAGATGGACGATTGGGGGGTGGATGTTCTGATTTCGGCCTCGCAAAAGGGGATGATGGTGCCTCCCGGATTGGGGTTTGTGTTTTTCAACGACCGCGCTGCACAGGTGCGGGCGGCGATGCCGCGTGTGTCGCGCTATTGGGATTGGGGCCCTCGGGCGAACCCTAATTTGTTCTATGAGTATTTTGGCGGCACTGCGCCCACGCACCATTTGTGGGGGCTGCGCGCGGCCTTGGATCTGATCAAAGCCGAGACAATCGAAGGTGTCTGGTCGCGGCATCAAACTCTGGCCCAAGCGATTTGGGCGGCTTGCGATCATTGGGGGGCACCGGTGGCTATGAACGTTGCGGACATCGTGCATAGATCCCATGCTGTGACTTCTGTCATGATAGGGGCTCCGAATGGAGACCGGCTGCGGGAGTGGTGCACGCAGAACACTGGCGTGAGCCTTGGGATAGGTCTGGGTATGGGGGATGATACAGATCCATCTGCATCTGGCTATTTTCGCATTGGTCATATGGGGCATCTTAATGCGCATATGGTGCTGGGCTTGCTTGGCAGCATTGAGGCCGGATTGGACGCGCTGTGCATTCCTCATCAAAGTGGCGGTATTTCAGCAGCAGCGCGCGTGATCAGCGCTGCATCCGGTAAAGCAAAACCCGCGGACCGGCCGTAGGGGCTAGCCAGTGTCTTTTTGATGCTGGTCAATTCCCGCGATTTGTCTACGCTCAAAGCAATCATATCGCGTAATCAAATGGTTCAAGGTGGCTGCAAGTACCAAGACTGCGCCAAAACCCCAGGCGGACCGAACTGCTAAAAACACCCACAGCAGGTTCGCAAATATCAAAATTGCATTGGCTGTCAGTTTTGTTCCGGTATTATGTGTTGGATGTTCTTGCATATGTGCTGTTCCCAAAGGCCTGCGCGGTGGTCTTGCTGGCAGCAAAAACGCAAGCGATGACATCATTGGGAAGTCTGGCGTATAGGCGTCAATTTTCCGTAAACGGCGTTCGGAAACGGCCCTTTCAAGCAGGGGTGCGCGCCGCTTGCAGGGCCTCTGGAAGGGCTTGTTCAAACTCGGTCAGATCTTGCGGTCGGCCCGCGCTGATCCGAATGCATCGGTCTTGTGGTGCGACGAACGGCATGCGGACGAATACGCCGCGCGCGATCAACCCGGCCAGAACTGCCCGTGCAAAATCGCCATTCCCGCCGCAATCAATAGCGACAAAATTGGTGGCTGAGGGCAGAGTGCTAAGGCCGTTCTGGGCTGCAATCCGATCAATTTCCAGCTTTGATGCCGTCACATTAGCAACGGTTTGCGCTAGCCACTCTGGGTCTAGTAACGCCGCCAATGCCCCGACTTGTGAGGCGCGGTTCATGCCGAAATGGTTGCGGATCTTGTCAAAGGCGCGGATCAACGCGGGGGCCGCTATGCCATAGCCAACGCGGGCACCGGCCATCCCGTAACCTTTTGAAAAGGTGCGAAACCGAATGACCCTTGGGTCATTCGGGTCGATATTCGGGGCGGTGCCTTTGGGGGCAAATTCAATATATGCCTCATCCAAAATCAAAACAGTGCCGTCGGGAATACGGTCCAATGCAGCTTCGATCCGCGCACCGTCTATCCATGTCCCCATTGGGTTGTCGGGATTGGCAAAATAAACCAGTTTCGCGTCCACCTCGGCGGCTTTGTCCAGCAACGCCTCCAGGTTTTCATGATCGTCATGGTAGGGCAATTTGTGCAAGACACCGCCAAAGCCGGCAACATGGTAATTGAAGGTCGGATAGGCCCCGTCAGAGGTGACAACCGCGTCACCTTTGTCGACCAAAAGGCGCACCAAGTACCCCAATAGCCCGTCAATACCTTCGCCAACGATCAGATTTTCGGGCGTGCAGGTAAGATGCGTGGACAAGGCATTGCGCAGATCGAAATTTGTCGGATCTGCGTATTTCCAAAGATCGGCCGTTGCGGCTTGCATCGCAGTGACGGCCTTTGGCGACGGGCCAAAGACGTTTTCGTTCGCCCCCAATCGGGCTGCAAATTCAGCGCCGCGGGCGCGTTCTTGCACTTCGGGGCCAACAAATGGCACGGTTTCAGGCAGCGAGGCGATCAGCGAGGGGTATCGAGGTCCAGTCATAAACGCATATTGGCGAATGCAGCGCCAAGGGCAAGGGGGGGATTGCACCGCGTGTTACATGGGAAATCGGGCACATATTCGCCACAAAGCCCGAACGCACCTGATGTTTACTTGACGCTCTGTCCCAGATTTGGTCTGGCCTGACAGAGCATTAAGATGAGGCCAAAGATGCCCGAAGCAACTGACAACGCCCCTACAAGACCTCCGATGCCGTTTGCGGCCTATGAATGGATGATTGCTTGGCGATATCTGCGGGCAAAACGTGCCGAAGGCGGCGTCAGTGTGATGACTTGGATCAGCCTGATCGGGATCACGCTTGCTGTCTTTGCGTTGATTGCAACCTTGGCAGTCCGGTCCGGATTTCGGGCAGAGTTTGTGGACACCATTCTTGGCAGCAACGCGCATCTGACAGTTTACAACATGCAGCGCCTTGATGAATTTGGTCGCGCCACCCGCACTTTGCCGGACTACGCTGGCATGGCAGCTGAGGTGCGCAAAGTGCCCGGCGTGGTCCGTGTGGCCCCTTTGGTGAAGGGGCAGGTTATGGCCACGGCCTCTGGATCCAATGCCGGCGTAGAAGTATTTGGCATCAAACCCAAAGACATCGTTCAAATCCCGCGTATCGCAAATCCGGAAACGGGACGTGGTGATTTGGCAAGGTTGAGCGACGGGATCGCGATTGGCTCCGGTGTGGCTTTGACTTTGGGTGTCAGCATTGGGGACACAGTCAAATTGATCTCTCCCAACGGTGTGAAGACGGCTTTTGGCACCAGTCCCCGCGTCAAGGCCTATGAGGTGGTCTATGTCTTTCGATCAGGCCGCTATGACATTGATAAAACGCGGATCTACATGCCGTTCGAAGAAGCGCAGCTGTATTTCAATCGCGAAGCCGTCGCGGACGAGCTTGAGGTGATTGTCGATGATCCCGAAAACGTCGAAAATCTTGTGACCCCTGTTGCCCAAGCGGCGGGCACTGGCGCGCTGATCTGGACGTGGCAGGATGCGTCGGGCGGGTTCTTGCGCGCGCTCGATATGGAAGACAACGTGATGTTTGTGATCATGTCGGTGCTGGTTTTGATCGCGGCCATGAACATTGTGTCCGGGCTGATTATGTTGGTGAAAAACAAGGGTCGCGATATAGGCATCCTGCGCACCATGGGCCTGACTGAAGGGGCCGTGATGCGGGTGTTTTTCATCTGCGGATCATTCACCGGAATCATTGGGACTGTGATGGGCGTCATTCTGGGCTGTTTGTTTGCAATCTATATCGAACCGGTGTTTTCCTTTGTGAACTACGTCGCAGGGGGCGGGGTATGGGATCCGTCGATCCGAAATATCTATGCACTGCCTGCGAAGCTCCAATTGGGGGATGTTCTATCGGCTGTGTCCTTGTCATTGGGGCTATCTTTCGTTGTGACGATATTCCCGGCCCGCCGCGCGGCGCGCATGAATCCGGTTGAAGCGTTGCGCTATGAGTAAGGTTGAGCGCAAAAACTTTTTCAAAAGTTTTGCAAATTCCGTTGACGGAATTTGGATGCATCAGGCATCAAGGGAGCCCCACCATGTCTGAAGTTGTTCTGCGTCTGTCCGGCATTGAAAAAGTCTATAACCGTGGCAAACCAAATCAGGTCAGCGTATTGCGCGGGGCGGATTTGACGGTGGGTCGCGGCGAAGTGATCGCTTTGGTTGCCCCGTCTGGTGCCGGGAAATCGACATTGTTGCATATTGCAGGGCTGCTTGATTCGCCGGACAAAGGAACGGTGGAAATCGGCGGTGAACCGATGCAGGGGCGCTCTGATCGCAAACGCACATCGGTGCGCCGATCCGAGGTTGGGTTTGTCTACCAGTTCCACCATCTGCTGCCGGAATTCACCGCGCTTGAAAACATCGTGTTGCCGCAGCTGGCCAATGGCGTAGCGCGTAAAGATGCTGATGCACGCGGGTTGCACCTGCTCGACAGCGTCGGGATCAAGGATCGCGCTGCACATCGCCCCGGTGCCTTGTCTGGCGGAGAACAACAACGTGTCGCCTTTTGCCGGGCGATGGCCAACACCCCAAAGCTGCTGCTTGCGGATGAGCCTACGGGCAACCTTGATCCCGAAACTTCGGATCGGGTGTTCGGTGCTCTAATGGGTTTGGTGCGCGAGACGGGATTGTCGGCTCTGATTGCAACGCATAATCTGGAGCTGGCGTCGCAAATGGACCGGTGCATTCGGTTGGACGGCGGTCTTTTGCAAGCGGACTAAGCGGCCGTGTCAGGCCCGTTGGGTGATCCAAACGCCCAGAACCATGACAGAAATGCCTGCGGCCCGGGTCAAGTTGATCGGGGTCAGTTGCGCCCCGAACAGCCCGAAATGATCAATAGCAGCCGCGCTGATCAACTGCCCAAGCAAGACAAAGAACACCGCGTTCCCAACGCCGAATTTGGGAGCGACAAAGGTGATAGACAACACGTAAAATGCCACCAGCATGCCGCCTAGAAACAGGTGTTTCGGGGCCGTTGCCGCAGCGCTCATACCGGGCTTTCCCCCCAGCACCCAAACCATGGCCGTTGACAGCATCGCAACACAGAACAAAATCATCGCAGCCGAAATCGGGGATCCAAGCCGCAAACCAAGAGCTGCGTTAAGCGCCGCCAAGATTGGGATGCCAACCCCTGCGATCAGCATGATAAGGGCGTATTGCGTCATCTTTGTACCTATTGCCTGACCTATTGCCTACCGGATCACGCCGTGCCGCTGTTGTCGAGGGCGCAGACCTGATGCAGATCATGTCTTTTGACCTAACGCAGTTCTAAGTTTGTTTCAAAAGATAAGACGAGGAAGCAGATCATGACCAAAACAGGATTAGCCGTATCGGGAGCCGTCGCGCTGTGTCTTGGCCTTGCAGCCTGTGCCGACACGCAAAGTAAAAAATCCGGTTCGGGTCAGGTGATTTATGACAGTTATTGTGTCACCTGCCACGGATCGGCCGGGCAGGGGGACGGGCGCATTGCCGACCAGCTGCCCGTGCCGCCAGCAAACCTGACTTTGCTGAGTGACACCAATGATGGCGTGTTCCCGACTGAACGGGTGATGACCCAGATTTTCGGCTATCCGGGGCGTTTCCATCAGGGCATGATGCCTGAGTTTGGTCCGATTTTGGACGGGCCCTTGGTCGAATGGACAGGGCCGGACGGTCAAACTGTTATGACACCGCAAGCGTTGATTGATCTTGTGAGCTATTTGGAAAGCTTGCAACAATAGGCCTTGCAATTCAGTCTGGTCGCAGCGACCAAGGGGATTAATTGGACGGATGGGGCGACAATGAAAAAGACATTGATCTCACTTTGCGCAGTTGTGGCTGTTGCGGCCTGTGTTGAGGCAGAAATGCCTGGTCCGCAGGATGGCAAGGCGCTGTATGTGGAAAACTGTGCGGGTTGCCACGGTGCCAGTGGTTTGGGTGATGGCCTCATGGCACGGGCCATGTCCACGGCCCCTAAAAACTTGACATTGATCCAAGTGCGCAACGGCGATGTTTTTCCGCGCGCCAAAGTCATGTCGACCATCGATGGCTATGCTCGGTCGGACATGGCAGGACCCGGAATGCCGGAATTCGGGGCGCTGCTGGAAGGCGATCTGATCCCCTTTGACAGTGGTGACGGTATTCAAACGCCAACCCCTCGCAAATTGGTGGCGTTGCTTGAATATATCGAAAGCATCCAAGCAGAACGCTAGTGGCAGAAGAGAAAGCGTGTTCTTTCAGACCCCGATGCCAGAGAGCTTCGCCGCGTTTTGCGTGTGTATCATCCCAAAACCAACTCGATTTTCTGCGGTGTAAAGATATCGGTTGTTCTGGCTCGGATTGCAAAATAGGGCGTTCTTACACAGTTAAGAGGTTCCGATGGATTGGTTTGCACCCATTGATTTGTATTGTGAACGTCTGGGTGTGGGGCTTTGGGATGAGCCGCTGAATGCACTCAGTAATCTGGCGTTTCCGCTGGCTGCGCTTTGGGCTTGGCTCACTGCCCGCAGCTTGGATCAAAAACGGCTGATTGTTGCGGTGCTGTGCCTGTTGGCGGCCATGATCGGTTTGGGGTCGTTCTTGTTTCATACTTTTGCCAACCATTGGTCTGAATATGCCGATGTTGTGCCCATCTGGAGCTTCGTTGGCCTTTATGTTCTGACGGCTATTGCCTTGGTCGGCGGCGTTGCTCCGGGTCGTTTGGTGCGGATTGCCATCATCGCGGGTGTGATCACGACAATTGTTGTTCTGGCCACAACTGGCGGGGCTCCGGGTGATGCAGACCATAGTCATGATCCGTTGAACGGGTCGACACAGTATGCCCCGGCGTTGATTGCATTACTGGTGTTTTCAGCGATTACGCTGTGGCGCGGCCATCCCATTCGGTTTTGGGCTGTTGCGGCAACGGTGATCTTTGTGGCGTCACTGGGGTTCCGGACTGCAGATTTGCACCTGTGTGCCGCTGTCCCGATGGGTACCCATTTTATGTGGCATGTTCTGAACGCTGTTATGGTCGGGCTGCTGATGCAAGGTCTCATCCGCTGCAGCCCGCAGCGTCAACGCGTCAGCTAATTGCCTTGCCTTGATGTTGGGCGATTCTTCAATCTGCTGGACAATTGTCCACTGTCTTTTATGTGGCTGATCGCTGCAACACCTGCCAAGATAGCGGCCATTTGGCCAGACCGCCCTTGCCCCCGCCCCCCTAGGCGGGCTAAACGGCATACGCATTTCACCTTGAGGAAGACACTATGTCCACGCCTACCGATTTCAATGACCGTATGCTCTCTTTGGGCTTGGCCCGTGTTGCCGAACAGGCCGCTATCGCTTCTGCTGAATGGATCGGCCGCGGAGACGAAAAGGCTGCAGACCAAGCGGCCGTGAACGCCATGCGCGAGCAACTGAACCTTTTGGACATCAAAGGCGTTGTTGTGATCGGCGAAGGCGAACGCGACGAAGCGCCTATGCTGTTCATTGGCGAAGAGGTCGGTAACGGCAATGGCCCCGGTGTGGACATCGCGCTGGATCCGCTGGAAGGCACCACGCTGACCGCCAAAGACATGCCAAACGCCTTGACCGTAATTGCGATGGGTCCGCGCGGCTCGATGCTGCATGCGCCCGACACTTATATGGATAAGCTGGCTGTTGGCCCGGGCTATCCTGACGGCATAGTTTCATTGGACATGCCGCCTGCCACACGCGTATCGGCTCTGGCGACCTCCAAGGGCTGCAAGCCGTCTGATATCACCGTTTGTATCCTTGAGCGTCCGCGCCACGAAGAAATGATTGCTGAAGTGCGCTCAACAGGTGCCAGCATTCGTTTGATCACCGATGGGGACGTTGCAGGCGTGATGCATTGCGCCGAGCCGCATCTGACCGGTATCGACATGTACATGGGACAAGGCGGGGCACCAGAGGGTGTTCTGGCAGCAGCGGCGCTGAAGTGCATGGGTGGCCAAATGCAGGGCCGTTTGGTCTTCCGCAACGATGACGAACGTGGTCGTGCGGCCAAAGCAGGCATCACTGATCTGGATAAAATCTATAGCCGTGACGAAATGGTCACCGCTGACGTGATCTTTGCCGCGACTGGCGTAACCAGCGGGTCGATTTTGCCGGGTATCCAGCGTGAGCCGGGCATGATCACCACCGAAACCTTGCTGATGCGGTCTAAAACAGGGTCCGTACGGCGCATGCAGTACCGCAACCCGGTCAAAAGCTAAAACGAAACGCGTGTCTCTTGGCGAGGCACGAATTTTCGACGAAAATTCGAAGGCGGCGCGTTGGACGTGCCGCTTTTTCCATATTTAGGGGGCCGCATGTCGTATCTTGGAGTTGAGCAAAGCCTGACCGGGCGCTGCTGGGTTGGTCCGGCCCCGGAATTCGAACGTCAGGCCGAGGCCTTGTTGCAAAGCAGCGGATTACCTTTGGCGCTATGTGGTGTGCTCGCACGCCTTGGCGTTGATCCGGCTGAAGTCGACAGCTATCTCAACCCTAAACTGCGTGATTTGCTGCCTGATCCGCGTTCGCTGCGCGACATGGAAACTGCTGCAACCCGATTTCTAACCGCTGTCCGGACGCGCCAGCGCATCGCGATTTTTGCCGACTATGATGTTGACGGGGGCACCTCGGCGGCTTTGTTGATCGACTGGTTGCGCCAAATGGGCCGGCCTGCGACGCTCTATGTCCCCGACCGTATCGATGAAGGCTATGGCCCCAATGAACCTGCGATGGCTGCTTTGGCCCGCGACCATGATCTGATCATCTGTGTTGATTGCGGAACCTTGTCCCATGACGCGATTGCCGCTGCCAAAGGCGCGGATGTTGTGATTTTGGATCACCACCTTGGCGGTGAAACTCTGCCTGACTGTGTGGCCTGCGTGAATCCGAACCGTCAGGACGAGGATGGCGCTTTGGCTCATTTGTGCGCCGCAGCAGTGGTATTCTTGATGTTGGTCGAAGCGGGCCGCCAATTGCGCGAAGCCGGGGCCAAAGGCCCTGACCTGATGGCCATGCTCGATCTTGTGGCCTTGGCGACGGTTGCGGATGTCGCGCCGCTCAAGGGGGTCAACAGGGCGCTTGTGCGTCAGGGGCTAAAGGTCATGGCCGCGCGGGCCAGACCGGGTCTGGTGGCGCTGTCTGACGTTGCCAAGCTTGAAAGCGCGCCGTCTTCTTATCACCTCGGGTTTGTTTTGGGGCCACGTGTCAATGCAGGGGGCCGGGTGGGGCAGGCCGACCTTGGCGCGCGCCTTTTGGCATCTGACAATCAACACGAAGCGCAAGCTATGGCCGAACGGCTGGACGGCTTTAATTCTGAACGCCGCGAGATTGAGGCCGCTGTCCGCGGTGCCGCTCTTGCACAGGCCGAAGAGCGCGGCTTGGAGGGCCCGCTGGTTTGGGCCGCAGGCGAGGGGTGGCACCCCGGCGTTGTTGGCATCGTGGCCGCACGGTTGAAAGAACAAACCAACCGTCCGGCGGTTGTTATCGGTTTTGACGGTCCCGATGGCAAAGGCTCGGGCCGATCGGTGTCTGGCGTCGATCTGGGTGCCTCTATTCAACGCTTGGCCGCCGAAGGGCTGCTGGTCAAAGGCGGGGGTCACAAAATGGCGGCCGGTCTCAGCGTCGACAAGGACAAACTGGAGGCTGCCATGGCCCGTTTGGGCGATCTTTTGGCCAAGCAAGGCGCAGGGACAGGTGGCGCGGCGGATTTGCGTCTGGACGGTATGTTGATGCCCGGCGCTGCCAATGTTGATCTCATTGAACAATTGGAAACTGCAGGCCCCTTTGGGCAGGGCTCACCCAGCCCGCGTTTTGCGATTGCCGATGCGCGGATCACCTATACCAAGCAGGTCGGCACCGGCCATCTCAAGATCGCTTGCGACGACGGTGTCGGTGGCCGATTGGAGGGAATCGCCTTTGGGGCCTTTGACGGCCCGATGGGCCAAGCCTTGGTGAATCATGGCGGCGCGCGCTTTCATTTGGCGGGCCGTTTGGAGATCAATGAGTGGGGGGGAAGACGCTCTGCTCAGCTTAGACTAGAAGATGCCGCCCCTGCATAAGTGGGTTGCGCAAATTTCGGTGAAAAAGTTGCACGAATCCTCTTGCGAAGATTGCGCGCTCGAACTACAAGCCGCTTCACGCCAAACGGCGCTCCGTTCGTCTATCGGTTAGGACGCCAGGTTTTCAACCTGGAAAGACGAGTTCGATTCTCGTACGGAGTACCATTGGCGCGCTTTCCTCGGTTATACTCGAGGCACCGGCGCTCCGTTCGTCTATCGGTTAGGACGCCAGGTTTTCAACCTGGAAAGACGAGTTCGATTCTCGTACGGAGTACCACTTCCCACAATTTCTCAGATAAGATCCAAAGCTGCACCGCGCAGCATTTGGGTTTGGAAAATTTTTGATGCTGTTGGAAAACTTCACTTAAATCCGACAAATTGCCGTGACTGGCGCGTGTAATCCGTGACCCCGACACCTGACCACGCTTTGTTCCTTCGAAACCGGATTTCACATGCGACGCATTTTAGCACTTTCAGCCTCTCTCCTGACTGCTGTGCCAGCAATGGCAAACACAAACCAAGACAAAGTCCATGAGCTTGAGCATTTCTTTGAGCATGCCACAGTCATCAGCGGCCCGTCTTTGGTCGGCTGCACATTGTCGGGTGGCACCGAAACCACTTGCTTTTCGATCACGGTGAAATCTGAACCGCAGTCCTACACTCCCGGCCCATGGTGCCCGACATCGATCACTGATGCGGCCGTAAAGGGTGGAATTTGGTTGAAGGAAGGGCAGGTTCATGATGTGGACGGCGGCTTTGTCTCAAATCTTTCTACCTTCTACGATGATGACACATGGCAGCTGTATGACAAAGATACCGGTTCGGTACGTGTCACTGATACCCAAGCCTCCTGCGAGGCGGCGGCCCGTCCTGATGTTGATCCGGAGTTCAACAATTATTGCGTGCAGTGCCTGCCCGAATACATGCCGGATGATGCGACGATGACCTATGTTATCCCCTTGGAGCCACAGGACACAAAGCGCAGCAATCCTGTGCGCTTTTCCGGCTCAGGTCTTGCAATCAATGGTGTCCGTTTGGATGGCCCTGCGCCGGTGGATGCCATCTTGGCAGCCCATACAATAGCGCCGTTTGACGATTGCGGCGGGCATGTGAACACCCATGTCGGGTATCATTACCATGCGGTCACGGATTGTCTGGAGGGGGCTGACGGCGGCCTTGACGCCTTGAAAATTGGTATTGCGATGGATGGCTACGACATCTTCAGCCACTTGAGAAAGGATGGCACCGCGCCGGATGATCTGGATGACTGCAACGGTCATGCAACCGATGGGGGCGGATACCATTATCACGCTGGATCCGCTGGATCCAACGCCATTCTGAACTGCCTGCGGGCCGAGGCGGGTTGCGCCTCTGAAGATCCTGATCGCATCTGTGATGCTTCTGTGCGGCCTTCGCGCCCTTAACCCAGCCAGTCCTTGCGCAACACAGCGTCGGCAAGGGCCATGAGATCGTTTTCCAGCTGTAGGCGGGGGATAGGCCCGCCAAGGCAGACCCGCAGGGCATCTGGCGCGCTGCCTTTAACGCAAAACGCGTCGCTTGGCATTAGACCGATCTGGCGACCGGCCATCCGCCCCATGACTTCGGCGCGGGTGGTGTCCGGCGGCAGGGTGAGCCACAGATTATAGGCTTGCGGATCGGTTTGAAACTCAAGACCTTTCAGTATCTTCGAAGCCAGCGTCTGCCGGACCGCCATTTCGCCCCGAACAAAGGCCTGAAGTTCGGCTGCAGTGCCGGTTTCGATCCAGTTTTGAACCAAGGCAAGGCTGAGCGGTGATGCCATCACGTTTTGGGTGCGCAAGACCTGTGCCAAGCTGGCGACATCGCTGCGTTTTGGCGCTGTGATATAAGCCAGACGCAGGCCCGCACCCAGCACCTTGGACAGCCCCGCCACATGCCAACCCAGACCGGGGGCCATGGTTGAAATGGGCTGCGGAGCTTGTTCCGGCACGCAGCAATATGCGTCATCTTCGATCAGTGGCAGATCGTGCATCATCAGCACTGCTGCTACCTGTTTGCGCCGCGCTTGCGGCATCGTCTGCGTGGTCGGGTTTTGCAATGTCGGATTAAGATACAGCGCAACGGGACGATGTTTCTGGATCAACCGGTCAAGATCTTGTGGGCAAATTCCGTCTATGTCGCCTTGCACTCCGATCAGATGCAGCCCGAGGTTGGCGGCGATGGCGCGAATTCCGGGATAGGTCAGGTCTTCGCAAAGCACGGTCAGGCCGGGGTCGGCCAGTTGGGACAAGATCGCATAGATTGCGGCGTGCGATCCCGGTGCGATGGTTAGCCGCGCGGTGTCAGGGCGAAGCCCGCAGTGTTGCAACCATTGGGCCGCAACTGCCTTGTCCACCGCCAGTCCGGTTGTGGATTGATAACGCATCAAAGGGACCAGATTGGCAGCCACACTTTCCAAGCCGCGCCGCATTTTCGCCAAAAGATCGGGATCATCCGGTTCTGGCGGCATATTCATCATCGGATCTTCTTCGACCTGACGGGCGGGTGGGGTTTGAACCTGCGCTTGCGACACAAATGTTCCGCGCCCGACAAAGCTTTCGGCATAGCCGCGGCGTGTTGCTTCGGAGTAGGCGCGGGAAATGGTCGAAAAGTCGAGATCCAGCGCCTGCGCCAAGGCGCGCTGCGGCGGCAGACGGTCACCAGGTCGCAGGGCTCCGCGGTCGATATCGCTTTTGATTGCCTCTGCGATCTCGATATACCGAGGCATACCGGTGTCGCGCAGTGTCGGGGTCCAATGGGTCATGGCGGCTGTTTAGCGCCGAGTGCATCAAAGTTGCAATCAATTTGTATGGGTAATGATTGCATTCAATATATTGAAACTGTATCCAGTGGCCAAGATGTAGGAGAATCACCATGACACAGGCGAATAGCCAGATTTTGACAGATCAGCCCGAACGGAGCGTCAAGCGCGCCATCGGTCGTGGGCTTTTGCTGCGTTGCCCTGATTGCGGCAAAGGTGCGATCCTGCATAGCTATCTCAAGGTGAACGAAACCTGTGATTGCTGCGGGTTAGAGCTGAGCCGCGCCAAAGCGGACGATGGTCCGGCCTATCTGACCATCTTGATTGTCGGCCATATCGTTGGTTTTGCGATGCATTTCTCGTTTGTCACATGGCGGCCAGAGCCGATTACCATGGTCACAATTGGCCTGACATTGGCGATTACCAGTTCGCTGATTATGCTGCCCCGGATGAAGGGGCTGATCATCGGGTTTCAATGGGCGAAACGGATGTACGGTTTTTAGGCGCTGATAGTTTGTTCGGCGTTGGCGCAATTGCGCGCCCGGAGTGGTAAGATGGGCTTGTCCGGAGCGGGCAGGCCCATTTTGTTGTGAAACGGTATGAGTGTCGCAAATGGTCGACCTAATTGCGGTTTCTGATGCGAACCAAATGGTTCTGAGCTGTATATTGGATAAGAGCCGAATGGCCCTATTCCCGTCCAGAGGGTCGACTTTGCGAATCTATGAACCCGATTGGTCGATGTGGAGGTGGGCTAACGTGATTTCGGGCGCGTTATTGGCATAATGATAGGGAATGTTGCGCGAACTTCCGTCCGGTCTTGGTTGGAGTTGCACGGTAAGCTGTTGAAAATGAACAACTTAATACGCCATTGAAAAATAGTGAAACCTGCTAGCGCCCAAAGTTGTTGCATTTGAAACGATCTTGTCCCAGACTAATCTGGCATCGCATGTTGGAACCGCTGTCGCCTGTTGGTTCAAAACTAGAATAGTGCGATACACATATTTGGCCGTTGGTGCAGAGGAGCGCCAACCATGCCGACGACGGTCATATTGGGAGGATATTATGACTCAGCTTCGCAGGACGTTCCTGAAAACGGTTGCTATGGCAGCCATCACCACTGGTGCGCTGGCAACCAGCGCTATGGCCGCTGAGGTCACGCTGCGTCTACATCAATTCCTGCCCGCGCAGGCCAATGTTCCGAAAAACGTACTGGACGTCTGGGCCAACAAGGTCGAAGCCGACAGCGACGGCCGCATCGAAATCCAACGCTTCCCGTCAATGCAGCTCGGTGGCTCGCCTCCCCAATTGTTTGACCAAGTTGTTGATGGCGTTGCCGATATTACCTGGACTGTTGCAGGCTACACCCCTGGCCGTTTCCCGCGTGCCGAGGTGTTCGAACTGCCCTTCACCATGACCAACGCCGAGGCCGTGTCGCGCGCCTATTGGGAATTGGCCGAAGAAAGCATGCTGGACGACGACTTTAAGCAGGTCAAAGTTTTGGGCCTATGGGTTCACGGCCCGGGCGTTATCCACTCCAAAGAGCCAATCACAACAGTTGACGACCTCAACGGTGTAAAGCTGCGTGCGCCAACACGTCTGACCAACAAAATGTTCAGCAATCTGGGCGCAACGCCCGTGGGTATGCCGGTTCCAGCGGTGCCCGAAGCGCTGTCCAAAGGTGTTATCGACGCGACCGTCATTCCTTGGGAAGTCACCGGCGCCTTGAAAGTCAACGAAATGGTGGGAAATCACACCACATTTGGCGATGATGTTTTGTACACAACGACCTTTGTTTTTGCGATGAACAAAGACCGCTACAATGCGCTGCCTGACGATCTTAAGGCCGTGATTGATGCCAACTCAGGCCTTGAGTTCTCCGGCTTTGCCGGCAAACAGATGCAGATGGACGACGAAAGCTCGTACATGCAGGCCAAAGATCGTGGCAACAACATTATCGTGCTGGATGAAGCTCAAGTTGACGGATGGAAAGCGGCAGCTGCCTCGACCACCGAAGCATGGGTTGCCGAGATGGACGAAAAAGGGATCGACGGTACGGCTTTGAGGGCCCGCGCCGCTGAGCTGATCGCCAAAAACACCAAGTAATCGGATCGTCATATCCGGCCTTGATCCTGTCTGGATCTAAAGGGAAGCTGATCGGACTGCCCCCGCATTTGCGGATGTGGGGGCACCCTTGCCGATCCAAAGGAAAAATTCATGCTAAATCGGATAGAGCGCGCGATGGAAAACATGGCGCGGGTGATGGCAATCATCGGCGGCACAGTGCTGACTGTGTTGGTAATACTAATTTGTGTCAGTGTCTTAGGGCGCGGATTGAACACACTTGGTCATGCGGAATTTATGGCGGAAGGATTGGGCAAGGCGCTGATCGGGACCGGTGTTGGTCCGATTACAGGTGATTTCGAATTGGTCGAGGCGGGGGTGGCTTTTGCGATCTTTTCCTTTTTGCCAGTGGCTCAGCTCTATTCAAGCCATGCGACAGTAGACATTTTTACCTCCTTTTTGTCCGTCAAGGCCAACAAGTTTATCCAAGCGTTTTGGGAGGTTATTTTTGCCATTTTGATGATTGTCATCACGTGGCGCCTGTATGAAGGCACGATGAACAAACTGGACTATGGCGAGACAACTTTCATGCTGCAATTCCCGATCTGGTGGGCCTATGCTGCCAGCCTGTTCGCGTCGGCTATCGCGGCGATCACGGCGATCTACACAGCCTTTGCCCGTATCGCCGAAACCCTGACCAAGCGGCACATTCTCCCCTACTCCGAAGGAGCCTCCCATTGACTATGCTTGAAATGGGCTATGTGTCCTTCCCGGTTCTGTTGGTGATGATTTTCCTGCGCGCACCTATCGGCCTTGCGATGATGCTATGCGGCATAGGCGGCCTGTATTTTTCAATGGGCGGCAGCACGATGGTGTTGGCCAAGCTCAAGAATGAAACCTATTCGACCTTCTCTAGCTATTCGCTGACCATTATCCCGATGTTCCTGCTTATGGGGCAGTTTGCGACGTTGTCTGGCATGTCGTCTGCTTTGTTCAAAGCGGCCGAAAGCTGGCTTGGACACCGCAAAGGCGGCGTGGCTATGGCGGCTGTTGGGGCCTGTGCTGGCTTTGGCGCGATCTGTGGATCATCCCTTGCAACGGCTGCCACGATGAGCCGGGTCGCCCTGCCGGAACTGCGTCAATATGGCTATGCTGGCGGATTTAGCACCGCGACTTTGGCGGCGGGAGGAACGCTGGGCATTTTGATCCCTCCGTCGGTGATTTTGGTGATTTACGCAATCTTGACCGAACAGAACATCGCCAAACTGTTCCTAGCAGCCTTCATTCCCGGAATTCTTGCAGCGCTCGGGTATATCCTGACCATCTCGATCTACGTCCGTGTGAATCCCGAAAGTGCTGGCACGCGTGCGGCTGTGCCAATGCCCGAACGTGTCAAAGCCCTGATCGATGTCTGGCCGGTGGTCTTGGTGTTCGGCTTGGTTGTTGGCGGGATTTATCTGGGTTGGTTCACCCCCACCGAAGGGGCTGCAATCGGCGCGGCGGGTACGGGTGTTATTGCCTTGGTTTCGGGCAATCTTAGCTGGGAAGTGTTCAAGGAAAGCATCATCGCCACCGCTACCAGCACGGCAATGATCTTTTTCATTGTGCTGGGCGCGGCCTTCTATAATTCGTTCCTGGCGCTGTCCCAAGTGCCGCAAGAGCTGTCTCAATGGGTTGTCGGGCAGGGGTTCAGCAGTTGGACCGTACTGATTATGATCTTGGCCTTCTATCTGGTGTTTGGCTGCTTGATGGACAGCCTGTCGATGATCTTGTTGACGATCCCGATCTTCTTTCCGGTGATTTCAGCGCTTGATTTCGGGATGTCGCCGGAACACGTTGCGATCTGGTTCGGGATCCTGGTTTTGATCGTCGTCGAAGTGGGGCTTATCACCCCGCCAGTGGGCATGAACCTGTTCATTATCAACGCGATGGACCGGTCAACGCCGATGGTCGAAACCTACAAAGCAGTGATGTGGTTTGTAACATCAGACCTTGTTCGCGTCGTGCTCTTGGTGGCGTTTCCGGCGATAACATTGTTCTTGATACCGTAAGATTGCCGAGGCAAAGAAAAACCGCCCCGAGCCTAAGGCAGGGGGCGGTTTTTTAGTTGAGTTGGCGCTCGGGTATTAACCGCCGAGCTGGCTGCGCATTGCTTGATAAATCACCGCAGTTGCCACATTTGCCAAATTGAGTGATCGCACCTTTGGATTAAGCATCGGCAAATTGAAAACACGATCATCCAGACCGGCCAGTAGCTCGGGCGGGAGCCCCTTGGTTTCACATCCGAAAACCAGATATCCCTCCTGATCGTAATCAGGGTCGTAAATGGTCTGCTCGCCATATTCCTCAAAGAAATAGAGGCTGTCACGCGGCGGTTTGCGATCATCCAGAAAATCTTGCCAGTTCTCGTATTGGCACAGATCTACATGCTTCCAATAGTCCATTCCAGCGCGGCGCACGGCCTTCTCATCGATGGAAAACCCGTAGGGCTTGATCAGGATCAGCTCCAGATTGAGCGCAAGACAGGTTCGCCCGATTGCACCGGTATTATATGGAATGTCGGGTGTCACCAAGACAACCTTCATGCGCGGTTCGGACATTGGGCTCATCGTCTTTCTAAGTCGTTGGCACAGGGGGTGCCTGCCTTTGCCAAATGGCATCTTTTGACGGTATCGTTTGGTCAAAAGGCGGGGTTGCCCCCGCCTGTTTCCGTTTAGCCCAAGGCGTCGTTACACCGCTTGCAGGTGCCGGCATGTTTGTGCTGTCCGACATCTGGCAGGATTTTCCAACAGCGCTGACACTTTTCACCATCGGCCTTTTCAAACACCACGCCCACGCCTTCGGTTTCCGGCATGCGGAAGGCTTCGGCGGGCTGTGGATCACCTGACAGCGAAATTGCCGAGGTGATGCAGATGTCTTCAAAGTTGACAGATTTCAGCGCAGCCAAAGTATCGGCGTCGCGCACATGCACAACTGGTGCCGCTTCGAGAGAGGCCCCGATAACCTTGTCCGTCCGTTGCACCTCAAGCGCGGCGGTCACGACACGGCGCACCTTGCGCACCTCGGCCCATTTTGCGGCCAAAGGTTCGTCCAGCCAATCCTTGGGCGTTTCAGGCATATCGATCAAGTGGACCGAGCTGGCCTCGCCGGGGAAGCGCTCTAGCCAGACTTCTTCCATGGTGAAGACCAGGATTGGCGCAAGCCATGTGGTCAAGCGGTGGAACAAGATGTCCAGCACTGTGCGGCAGGCATTAGCGCGGTGGCTGTCGCCATCACAATACAGCGCGTCCTTGCGGATATCGAAATAGAAGCTCGACAGATCAATCGTCGCAAAATTGAACACAGTCGAGAAAACGCCCTGAAAATCGAATTCCGAGTAGCCCTTGCGCACCTGATGGTCGATTTCGGCAAGACGGTGCAGCATCAAGCGTTCAAGTTCCGGCATCTCTTCGACAGGAACGCGCTGCTCTGGTTTGAAATCGTTCAGCGCGCCAAGCATATAGCGCATGGTGTTGCGCAAGCGGCGATAGCTGTCTGCCACGCCTTTCAGGATTTCCGGCCCGATCCGCTGGTCGACCATGTAATCGGTCTGGGCAACCCAAAGACGCAAGATATCCGCGCCATATTGTTGGATGACCTTTTCCGGCACGATAGTATTGCCGAGCGATTTGGACATCTTGTTGCCCTTTTCGTCCAGCGTAAAGCCATGTGTGACCACGTTGCGATAGGGCGCGCGGCCCAAGGTGCCACAGGCTTGTAGCAGCGATGAGTGGAACCAACCTCGGTGTTGGTCGGTGCCTTCCATATAGACATCGGCGATGCCGTCTTCGCTGCCGTCTTCGCGGTCGCGCAAGACAAAGGCGTGGGTGGTGCCACTGTCGAACCACACATCGAGAACGTCGAACACTTGATCGTAGTCGTCGGGGTTTACGTCGCTGCCAAGGAAGCGTTCTTTTGCCCCATCGGCATACCAGCAATCTGCGCCTTCGACTTCAAACGCGGCCGCAACGCGGGCGTTCACGGCATCATTGCGCAACAGAAAATCGGGATCGGTGGGCAGCAGGCCTTTGCGTGTAAAGCAGGTTAGCGGAACCCCCCAAGCGCGTTGGCGTGACAGCACCCAGTCCGGGCGCGCTTCGATCATGGAATACAGGCGGTTGCGGCCGGTTTGTGGCCACCATTTCACGAGCTCGTCGATCGAATTGAGCGCGCGCGAGCGGATGGTTTTGCCATGCGTGTCCAGCCCGTCACCCACTTCGCGATCAACCGACGCAAACCACTGCGGGGTGTTGCGATAGATGATCGGTGCTTTGGAGCGCCACGAATGCGGATAGCTGTGCGCCACGCGGCCGCGGGCGATGATGCCGCCCGCTTCGACCAGCTTGGCAATCACAGCGTTGTTGGCTTTTCCTTCTTTGCCTTTTTGGTCAAAGACCCTCATGCCCGCAAAGAACGGAACGTGGCTCAGGAATTCGGATTCCTCGCCGACGTTATGTGTCATCCGGTCCAGCCAGTTGCGCGCAACAAAGCATTCATAGTCTTCTTGGCCGTGGCTGGGGGCGGTGTGCACAAATCCGGTGCCCGCGTCATCGGTGACGTGGTCGCCGTCGATCATCGGAACATCATAGTCCCAATACCCGTCTGCACCGTCCATACCGTTGAAGGGGTGGGCAAGAACCAAGCCGTCAAGCTCATCCGCTGCGACATCGCGCACGCGCTTGAACTGGCCTTCTTCGAGGCGGGCTGCGGTAAAGACGTCCGCTGCCAAAGTATCGGCTAGAATGTATGTTTCGCCTGCCGCACACCAGCATTCTTCCGGTGTTCCGGTGACTTCGTACAGGCCATAGGAAATGCCTTTGCCAAAGGCGACAGCCTTGTTGGACGGGATCGTCCACGGGGTTGTTGTCCAGATCACAACGCGGGCCGTGGCCAGATCGCCAGAGCCATTCTGGACCTTGAAGGGCACCCAGATCGTGTGGCTTTTGTGATCGTGGTATTCAACCTCGGCCTCGGCCAAGGCGGTCTTTTCAACCGGCGACCACATAACGGGCTTGGAGCCTTGATAAAGCGTGCCATTCATCAAAAACTTCATGAATTCTTCGGCGATGACGCGTTCGGCGTGGAAATTCATCGTCAGATAGGGATCGGCCCAATTGCCGGTGATGCCCAAACGCTTGAATTCTTCGCGCTGCACATCCACCCAGCCTTCGGCAAACTTGCGGCATTCTTGACGGAAGTCGATGACATTGACGTCGTCTTTGTCTTTGCCTTTTTTGCGGTACTGCTCTTCGATTTTCCATTCGATCGGCAGGCCGTGGCAATCCCAACCGGGGATGTAGCGCGCGTCGCGGCCCATCATTTGATGGCTGCGCACAATCATGTCTTTGATGGTTTTGTTCAGCGCGTGGCCGATATGCAGATGGCCGTTGGCATAGGGAGGGCCATCATGCAGGGTAAAGGGCGCGCGCTCGGCGTCGGTACCTTTGACCGCAAGGGCCTTTTCACGCAGGCGGTCATAGACCCCGATTTTCTCCCAGCGGTCCAGCCATGCCGGTTCACGCTTGGGCAGGCCAGCGCGCATGGGGAAATCGGTTTTGGGCAGATTGAGGGTCTGTTTATACTCGGGGGTATCTTTAGGCGTATCGGCGCACATTTGGGGCGTCCTTCGGACTGATCTGTCAGGAAATATGGAAAGGGGCGGCGCGGCATTCCAGACGCCTTGTCCCGGCGGCTCGTGTTTTAGAGCGCCGGGTATATAATTCGAATGATGATTGCACGGATATACATCATGGGGGCGTTATAGGCGCGGCGGCGCACGGCGTCCAGAGGGTGCAAGCGCAAGGTTCAATGATGCGCTAATCTGTCCGCTGGCAGGCCTTGTTCAAAAGGCTTACTGATTTTATCGGATTAAGGAGCCGCTGATGACCAACCCTCTTGCCCGATTTCCCGTCACCGCTGATCAGATCGATTGGGTGATGGAGGTGTTTTATGCGCGCATTCGGGTGCATCCCGAATTGGGGCCGGTGTTTGCAGCACATATTGGCGAAACCGATGCCGAATGGGCCGATCACATCGACAAAATTGGCCGTTTCTGGCGCAACGCTATTTTGCGCGATCCTGTTTATAGCGGCAATCCTATGATGGTGCATATGGCAGCCCGCGACGTGAAGGTGCCGCATTTCGGCCCGTGGCTGGAGATGTTCGAGCAGGTGGTGCGGCGCGAATTGCCGGAGGCCAGTGCAGATGCCTGGATAGAACTGGCGCACCGCATTGCGCGCGGTTTCAAAATGCAGCTGAGCGAGCGGGACAATCTGGGCGGCGTACCCATGCTGGGGTGACGTTCACCATAGGGTAGGCCGCGCTAGCATCAGCCATAAGATTCCGGCAACTGCAAAGAACGCGGGAAATCCGCAAGCAAACCAAATGCGAAACAGTTTGTCGTATCGGGCGGGCAGGGCGGTGCCTGTGGCGGCGCAGACCCGTGCAATATTGCGCAACTGGATTTGTATCCACACGACGGGCAGCCAAAAGGCGCCGGTCAGAACGTACAGGCCCAGTGAAACTGCGATCCAGCCTTCGGTCAGATCCCAGCCGGTTTCGCGGGCCAAAAGCCATCCGGTGACCGGCTGCATAAGAACGGCGGTGGCGGTAAACACCGTGTCAGCCAACACAACCGTGCCGGAGACATGCGCAATAATTTTGGCGTCGCGTGTGAAATGGGCGATCAGCATAAAGAATGCGATGCCTGCCCCGGTGCCCAATAGCACAGTCGCCCCGACAATATGCACCCACCGTAAGGTCAGTTCAAATAGCATCAACGTTCCTCAAGCAGGGCCCATGTGACCAAGGCCAATCCGATCGCGGGGCCTATTTTGACCATTGGTCCCAAGGGATCAAGCCACATGCCCGGTGTGATCAGGCTGCCAAGGCCGAGATAGATCGCGCTTACCGCGACCATGCCCAGACAGGCCTTTTGTGCCCAAGGACGCCAAAGCAAAGCAGCGGCAAGGCCTATGTCGACGAGGGACCAAAAGACCACCGATGCACGGGCCGCTCCGCTGCCCCATCCTGCGGTCTCCAAATGCGCAGCGGCATTCGCTAGGCTGATCAGTCCGAAAAGGCCCGAGGTGAACCAAAACACCGCCAGGATCGCAACGCAAAGCGGCATCAATAGGGCCATGCGGGCTTGGAGGCGGTGCTCGGGTCCAAGATGTAGGGTTTGCAAAATCTGCGGTAGCGCCGGTAGTGGTGCGCTCTGCGCGGACCACGGGGCCGGATCGCCGGTCACATCTTGACGAAGCACCTGTGTCGCGGTTGACCGAAGCGGGCTGCGCCAGCCTAACTTCCCCAGTGTATCGGCCCCCCAGCCGGTCAGTCCCAGCATCCATTCGGGGGCTGTCCAGTGCCAGCGCGCCGGGGCAAAGCCCAAAGCCGCGCGATGCCCGGCGATGATGTCTTTAAGGGTTTGCGGGCTTTGCTCCACCAGATCATACGTTGACCCGTCGGGTAATTCACCCACGACAGCCATGGCAACCGCCGTTGCAACGTCGCCGGCGGCAACGCTTTGCATCCGCGCATTCGGCAGTGCAAGCGGTTGTAACACCGGCACTGCGGCCAACATGCGGATCAATCCAGTGCCGCCATAGGCCCCTTGGGCCAAAACCAAACCGGGGCGAAAAATCACAGCCTTTGAACCTGACGCTAAAAGAGCCGCTTCGCCGCGCGCCTTGCTGGATAGAAACTGAATTGGGGTGTCTAACTCGGCTCCGATCGCCGAGATTTGCACGACTAGAATGCCATGTTTTTCTGCCGCCTGACCCAATGCAGCAAGTGCGTGGTGGTGCAGCGCTTCAAGGTCGGTTCCGCCGCCGTCTTGCAAGGCTCCGGCGCAATTGACCACACAGTCCGTATTTTGCAAATGGCGATGCCAATCATCCGGTTTTGTCAGCGTAGCCATGTCCAGCTGCGTGAAGGGCATTGTCGGCAACCTGCGTGCAGCGGCTTGTGCATCGCGCCCTGCTGCGTGAACAATATGACCTTTGGCGACAAGGGTCTGGGCGACCTCTGCGCCGATCAACCCATAGGCCCCCAGCACCAATATCCGTCGAGGCATCACTTCGCTGCCCATGCAGTGTTCCTCCGCAGTCCGTTATGCAAAGCAACACCTGAATTGGTGCGATATTTGAGCAATGTCAGGTCTCTACAGCGCAAGGTCGCCTCCAGTGTGTGAAACAACGTGTTGCAATTGAATGCCAAGTGCCGCCCCGCGTCAAGCCAGCTCTCCGCTTAAAAAACTCCGTTTTGCAGGGGGTTACGAATAAACTTTAAGTATAAAATATTTTTGCTTGAAGCAAATTAAGCCTGCCCCTAAGCTGCGAGTCGTATGACAACCTCAGGAGTTGATGATGCGCTTTGCATGTCTCGGGGGCGGCCCGGCCGGTCTCTATTTTGCGATTTCGATCAAGCTGCGTCTGCCAGACGCTGAGGTGGTGGTTTTTGAACGTAACCGTTCGGATGATACCTTTGGTTGGGGGGTCGTCCTGTCAGACGAAACCTTGGACAATCTGGCGCAAAATGATGAACAAAGCGCGGCGGATATTCGGGCACACTTTGCCTATTGGGACGACATTGCGGTACATCACAGCGGTCAAAAGATGCTGTCCACAGGGCACGGATTTTGCGGAATCGGACGCAAACGTTTGCTGTTGTTGTTGCAAGACCGGGCAAGGGCGCTGGGCATCGACCTTCGCTTTGAAACCGAAGTTGCGTCTGCTGCCGAATATGCCTCCGAATTTGATGTTGTCGTTGCCAGCGACGGGTTGAATTCCAAAACACGCAGCGAATTTGCGCCGGCGTTTCAACCCGAAATCGATACACGGAAGTGCCAGTTTGTCTGGTTGGGCACACATCAGAAATTTGATGACGCCTTTACCTTCATTTTTGAACAAACCGACAAGGGCTGGCTTTGGGCGCATGCCTACCAATTCGATGAGGACACCGCGACCTTCATTGTCGAATGTTCGCAAGAGACCTTTGATGCCTATGGCTTTGGCGAGATGAGCCAGCAAGACTGCATCACAACCTGCCAGGAGGTGTTCAAAGATCACCTTGGCGGTCATGCCTTGATGACAAACGCAGGTCATATTCGCGGATCGGCCTGGCTGCAATTTCCACGGGTTTTGTGCCAAAACTGGAGCCACGAGAATATCGTTTTGCTGGGGGATGCCTCGGCCACGGCGCATTTTTCGATCGGGTCCGGCACCAAGCTGGCGTTGGAAAGCGCCATGGCCTTGGCGGAATATATCGCAGAAGAGCCATCGCTTCAGCAGGCCTTCGACAAATACCAAGATCACCGCCGTGTCGAGGTTTTGCGCCTGCAATCAGCTGCCCGAAATTCGGTAGAATGGTTTGAAGATGTCGAGCGGTATTTACATCTTGATCCGGTGCAGTTGAACTACTCCTTGCTGACGCGCAGCCAGCGGATTAGTCATGAAAACCTGCGTGAACGTGATCCGGCTTGGCTTGGCTCCGCCGAAAACTGGTTTCAGGTGCAAGCAGGGGCTGCCAGCAGTGAAACCCCGCGTGCCCCGATGTTTGCCCCGTTCCAATTGCGCGATATGTCCTTGAAAAATCGCGTGGTTGTGTCGCCGATGGCGCAATACAAGGCGCAGGATGGCTGCCCGACCGATTGGCATCTGATCCACTATGGCGAACGCGCCAAGGGCGGTGCCGGACTGATTTATACCGAAATGACCTGCGCGTCGGCGGATGGGCGCATTACCCCCGGATGCCCGGGATTGTATGCCCCCGAACATGAGGCGGCTTGGGCGCGGCTGAACCGGTTTATCCACGCCGAGACCGAGGCCAAAACCTGTTGCCAGATCGGCCATTCCGGCCGCAAAGGGTCAACCCGTGTCGGGTGGGAGGGCATGGATGAACCTCTGGCCTCGGGCAATTGGGATCTGATGTCCGCCTCCGAAATTGCGTGGTCTGATGGGAACGCAACGCCGCGCGCCATGACGCGCGATGATATGGATGCAGTACGAGATCAGTTTGTGAAATCGGTGCAAATGGCGGATCGCGCAGGGTTTGACATGATCGAATTGCACGCAGCCCATGGCTATCTGATCTCTTCCTTTATCTCTCCGGCCTCGAATGTGCGCGATGACGCCTACGGTGGCAGCTTGGAAAACCGGCTGCGCTATCCGGTCGAAGTTTTTGCGGCGATGCGCGCCGCATGGCCACAGGGCAAGCCGATGTCCGTGCGCATCTCTGCCACTGATTGGCTGGGCGACGAAGGGGTGACGCCGGATGAGGCTGTGCAGATCGCCAAGGCGTTCGCGGATGCAGGCGCGGATATTATCGACGTATCGGCGGGGCAAACCTCTTCGCAGGCCGCGCCGGTCTACGGCCGCATGTTCCAAACCCCTTTTTCCGACCGTATCCGCAACGAGGCGGGGATCAAAACCATGGCGGTTGGCAATATCTTTGAGGCCGATCACGTCAATTCGATCTTGATGGCTGGGCGCGCAGATTTGGTGTGCCTTGCGCGGCCGCATTTGGCGGACCCGTATTGGACCTTGCACGCGGCAACGGCGCTGGGCGACCGGCAAGAAATCTGGCCCAAACCCTATGAGGCAGGCCGCGATCAGGCATGGCGTCTTGCGGATAAAACCGCTGAAGGAATGGGCCGGGTATGAGCGTTTCTGACCGTCATATCATTGTCACAGGAGGCGGCACTGGCGTTGGCGCAGCGGTTGCCGAAACGCTGGCCCATGCCGGTGCCAAAGTCACGATTTTGGGCCGCCGCGAGGCACCACTGCGCGCGGTTGCAAAACAGCATAAATTCATAGGTTGGATCACCTGCGATGTCACTGACAGGCAGGCAGTGGATGCCGCGTTTCGCCAAGCGCGGGAACTTAACGGGCCGATTGGGGCGGTGATTGCCAATGCCGGTGCCGCGCAAAGCATGCAATTTCGAAAAACCACTGTGGATGCCTTTCAGCACATGCTGGATGTCAATTTGACCGGCGTTTTCAACTGCTTTCAAGCGGCGTTGCCAGATTTGGAACTGGCCGGAGAAGGCCAGTTGATCGCCGTGGCCTCGACCGCAGGGCTTAAGGGCTATCCCTATGTGGCTGGGTATTGCGCAGCCAAGCATGGCGTTGTCGGTTTGACCCGCGCTTTGGCCGTTGAACTGGCCTCAACCGGCATTACTGTTAATGCAATCTGTCCGGGATTTGTGGAGACGCCGATGCTTGAGCGATCCATTTCCAACATCAGCGAAAAAACCGGCATGAGCGCGCAAGACGCCGCCAAATCGTTGAAACGCGGCAACCCGCAACAGCGATTTATTCAGGTGGATGAAGTTGCAGGTGCTGTGCTCTGGCTGTGTTCGTCATCGGCACGTTCGGTCAATGGCCATACCTTGAACCTGACCGGGGGCGAGATATGAGTTTGGACCCGATGCCAGAGGCGCATGAACCAGCTTCTAAAGACCGGTTGCGCCTATGGTTGCGATTGCTCAAGTCCACACGGCTGGTCGAGGCGGAATTACGCGAAAACCTGCGACGCGAATTTGGCGCTACCCTGCCGCGTTTTGATGTGATGGCAGCGCTGTCGCGTTTCGACGGCGGACTGAAGATGAGCGCGCTTTCGGGTGTTTTGCGGGTCTCGAACGGCAATGTGACGGGAATTGTCGACCGCCTGACCGACGAAGGTTTGGTGGTGCGCGTTCCCGTGCCCGGTGACCGGCGCGCCTCTCTGGTGCAGCTGACCGACAAGGGGCGTGCCGAATTTTCCCGTCAGGCTGCGGCGCATGAGGCTTGGGTTGATCACATGCTGGGTAGTTTTGACCAAGGTGAGGCGGTCGCGTTGGCGGCCCGTTTAGATGGTTTGGTCGGGACGCTGACTGAAGAAGAGGACACATGATGCGCACTGATGTTACGCATTTTCGCTGCGAAATCCGGGACGGGATAGCCTTTGTTGCGTTGGACCGGCCAGACCGCAAGAACCCGCTGACCTTTGACAGCTACGCTGAATTGCGCGACTGGTTTCGGGATTTGGTCTATGCGGATGACGTGAATGCCGTGGTCTTTGGATCGAATGGCGGCAATTTCAGTTCGGGCGGTGATGTCCATGAAATCATTGGCCCTTTGACCAAAATGACGATGAAGGAATTACTGGCCTTTACCCGCATGACTGGTGATCTGGTCAAAGCCATTGTCAATTGCGGCAAGCCGGTGATTGCGGCCATTGATGGGGTCTGCGTCGGCGCGGGGGCGATCATTGCGATGGCCTCGGACTTGCGCATCGCCACGCCCGACACGAAATGCGCTTTTCTATTCACGCGTGTTGGTTTGGCGGGCTGCGATATGGGGGCCTGCGCGATTTTGCCAAGGATCATCGGGCAGGGCCGCGCCGCTGAGCTGCTCTATACGGGACGGTCCATGTTGGCGGATGAAGGCGCAGCTTGGGGGTTTTACAATTCGGTTGTCCCTGCGGATGATTTGGACGCTGCGGCCGAAACCTTGGCCCGCCGGATCTCGGATGGGCCGAACTTTGGGCATATGATGACCAAAACCATGTTGGTTCAGGAATGGTCGATGTCGATCGAACAAGCGATTGAGGCCGAGGCGCAAGCGCAGGCCTTGTGCATGCAAACCGCAGATTTCGAACGGGCCTTCCGTGCCTTTGTTGCCAAGGAAAAACCAATGTTTGAGGGCAACTGATGGCGGATCGCAGCTTTTTGACATGGCCGTTCTTTGAGGATCATCACCGCGCTTTGGCCGATGGGCTAGAAGATTGGGCGCTGGCCAATCTGGCGCAGATCGATCATGCGAATGCAGACCAGTCTTGCAGGAAACTTGTGGCGGCCTTGGGAACGGCTGGTTGGTTGCAACACAGTGCATCCCCCGAAGGCAAGTTGGATGTTCGAAGCCTGTGTCTGATCCGCGAAACACTGGCGCGCCATGACGGGCTGGCGGATTTTGCCTTTGCGATGCAGGGGCTTGGCACGGGTGCGATTTCGCTTTTCGGATCCGACGCGCAAAAAGCAGACTGGTTGCCCAAAACCCGCGCAGGGGAAGCGATTTCAGCCTTTGCCTTGACCGAACCCCAGTCCGGTTCAGACGTTGCCAACAGCACGATGACGGCGGAATTGGACGGTGAGTTTTATGTGCTGAACGGTGAAAAGACGTGGATTTCCAACGGTGGAATTGCCGATGTCTATACCGTTTTTGCCCGCACAGGCGATGCGCCGGGGGCCAAGGGATTGTCGGCTTTTGTTGTACCGGCAGACACCCCCGGCCTGACCATTGCAGACAGGCTTGATACAATCGCGCCGCATCCACTGGCCACTTTGGAATTCGACAATTGCCGTATTCCGGCCAGTGCTTTGATCGGAAAATCGGGGCAGGGGTTCAAAATTGCCATGTCGGTTTTGGATGTGTTTCGCGCGACGGTCGGTGCTGCGGCCCTTGGCTTTGCCCGCCGTGCGTTGGATGAGGCTGTGAAACGGGTCACAACCCGCCATGTGCAGGGCGCACCATTGGCGGATTTGCAAATGGTACAGGGGCATATTGCCGACATGGCCTTGGACGTTGATGCGGCGGCATTGCTGATTTACCGCGCCGCCTGGACCAAAGACAGTGGTGCCCCGCGCATCACCCGAGAGGCCGCGATGGCCAAACTGTTTGCCACAGATCACGCGCAAAAGATTATCGACACTGCGGTGCAATTGCATGGCGGCGACGGCGTGCGGTCTGGTGAAACCGTTGAACGGCTGTACCGAGAAATCAGGGCGCTTCGAATTTATGAAGGCGCATCGGATGTGCAGCGCGTGATTATCGCACGCCAGACAATTGCGACCTTGGGGGCAATAGCATGACAAACGATCCTGAAAAGCACGGGGCCGAAACCGATTTTGCCCGCAAAATGTCTTATGGCGATTACCTGCACATCGACACGATCCTGTCGGCGCAGCACCCGCTGAGCGACGCGCCAGATGAACTGCTTTTTATCATCCAGCACCAAACCTCGGAGCTGTGGATGAACCTGATGCTGCACGAAGTCGCGTCGGCGCGGCGCTGCATCGCGGCCCACAAGCTGCCCGAAGCCTTCAAGACCTTGGCGCGCGTGTCGCGGATCATGGAACAGCTGAACAGTGCGTGGGATGTGCTGCGCACCATGACCCCAAGTGATTACACAACGTTTCGGGATCAGTTGGGGATGAGTTCGGGCTTTCAATCGTTGCAGTACCGCTTGATTGAATATGCGCTCGGCAACCGCAACCTTGCGATGCTCAAACCGCATTCTCATGACCCTGTCGGCAGTGCGCGGCTACAGTCGGAATTGGCGGAACTGTCATTGTACCAGACGGTCTTGACCTTTGCAGCGCAGCAAGGGCACGACGTCCCCGAAGCCTTGATTTCGACACCTGCCACCGCCCCCCACCAAGCCGATGATGCAGTGCGCGCGCTGTGGGCGAAGGTCTACAAAGATCCGGCGACCCATTGGACGCTCTATGAATTGGGTGAAAAACTCGTCGATCTTGAGGACTATTTCCGACGTTGGCGCTTCAACCATGTGACGACGGTTGAACGGGTGATCGGATTCAAACGTGGCACCGGCGGAACGGGCGGTGTGGATTATCTGAAAATGATGCTGTCGGTCGAGCTGTTTCCAGAGCTGTGGCACGTGCGGACAGAGCTGTAGGGGATGCAGATGCTAGGACCGAGCGCGCACATCGATACGTTTTGTCGGGACAACCTTCCGGCGGCTGAGCATTTGCCTGATTTCCTGCTGGATGGCTTTGACTATCCGGACCGGATCAATGTTGCCGAAGAGCTAACCGATAAAATGGTGACGCAGGGCTTTGGCGATCACACGGCGCTCATCGGCAATGGCCGGCGGCGCACTTACAAAGAGCTGAGCGATTGGACGAACCGTCTGGCGCATGTGATGGTCGATGATCTGGGCATCAAACCCGGCAATCGCGTGCTGATCCGGTCGGCGAACAATCCGGCGATGGTGGCGTGCTGGCTGGCCGCGACCAAAGCCGGAGCCGTGGTGGTGAATTCCATGCCGATGTTGCGGGCAGGCGAGTTGGCCGCAATTGTCGATAAGGCAGAAATCAGCCATGCGCTGTGCGACACACGGTTGCTGGAGGAACTGGAAACCTGCGCCGAAACCTCAGCCTTCTTGACCTCAGTCACCGGCTTTGACGGTACGTCAAACCATGACGCGGATTTGGACCGGTTGGCCTTGGAAAAGCCTGTCCAGTTCGACGCAGTCCAGACCGGCCGCGATGACGTTGCTTTGCTGGGGTTTACTTCGGGCACCACGGGGTCGCCGAAGGCCACGATGCATTTTCACCGCGATTTACTGATCATCGCAGACGGTTATGCCCGCGAAGTTCTGGGCGTCACGCCTGAGGATGTTTTTGTCGGCTCGCCGCCATTGGCCTTTACCTTCGGGCTGGGCGGCCTTGCAATTTTCCCGTTGCGCTTTGGGGCAGCGGCGACACTGTTGGAAAATGCCTCCCCGCCACAGATGGTTGATATTATTCAAAAATACAAGGCGACGGTCTGTTTCACCGCCCCCACAGCCTATCGCGCTATGCTGGCGGCTATGGAGCAAGGTGCAGACCTTAGCAGCCTGCGCGCAGCGGTGTCAGCCGGTGAAACCTTGCCTGCGCCGGTCTATGGGGATTGGCAGGCCAAAACCGGCAAACCGATGCTGGACGGGATTGGCGCAACCGAGATGCTGCATATCTTTATCTCGAACCGGTTTGATGACCATCGCCCCGCGTGTACCGGCAAACCGGTGTCGGACTATGAGGTCAAGATCATCGGCCCGGATGGAGAGACATTGCCGGCGGGCGAGGTCGGCAGGCTTGCGGTGCGCGGGCCGACGGGCTGCCGATATTTGGCGGATGACCGTCAACAAGGGTATGTTCAAAATGGTTGGAACATAACTGGCGATGCCTTTTCCATGGATGCGAATGGTTATCTGCATTTCGCCGCCCGCAACGATGATATGATCGTGTCGGCGGGGTATAATATCGCCGGACCAGAGGTAGAGGCAGCCCTGCTGGCACACCCGATGGTCAAGGAATGTGCCGTGATCGGTGCCCCGGATGAGGCGCGCGGCATGGTGGTCGAAGCGCATGTCGTGATCCAGAATGCTAAGGCGTCCGGCGACGTTATCAAAACCCTGCAAGATCATGTCAAAGCTACAATTGCTCCGTTCAAATACCCCCGTTCGATCGTATTTTGCGATGCTTTGCCCAAAACGCAAACCGGCAAGATCCAGCGTTTTCTGTTGAAAGCGGGGGGCGTAGCATGATGGGCCCCCAGACCAGAAGTCTAAGACTAAAAACGATATTTATGTTGACGCTACCGCCTGTGCATAGATGAATGCACACTTGGCTGGCATCTTGTGACGTGACCAAAGCCTGACTAATCCGACACGCAAAGCCCCCACAAGAGGCGCGACGGCGTGGACCAACATGGAGAAAGACTAATGAAATTGAAATCACTGGCACTGGCGACCTGCATGGCGTCGCTTCCCTTTGCGGCACTGGCCGATGGTCACAGCCTCAAGGTTGGGATGATCACCACCCTGTCCGGCGGCGGCGCGGGCTTGGGCATCGACGTGCGTGACGGCTTTATGCTGGCCGTTGGACAAGCGGACCGCAATGACATCGAAGTTGTCATCGAAGACGACCAGCGCAAGCCGGAAATCGCGGTGCAACTGGCGGATAAAATGATCCAGTCCGAAAAAGTCGACGTGTTGACCGGCATTATTTGGTCCAATCTTGCGATGGCCGTTGTGCCTGCGGCGGTCGCACAGGGCAAATTCTACCTGTCTCCGAATGCTGGCCCATCGGTTTTGGCCGGTAAAGGCTGCAACGAAAACTATTTCAACGTCGCATGGCAGAACGACAACCTGCACGAAGCGGGCGGGGCCTATGCCAACACCGCAGGCTACGCCAACTCGTTCATTCTGGCGCCAAACTATCCGGCAGGCCAAGATGCGCTGACCGGCTACAAACGCATGTATGAGGGCGAGCTGGCAGGTGAGCTGTTCACCAAATTGGGTCAGACGGATTATGCGTCAGAAATCGCGCAAATCCGGGCGTCTGGTGCCGATAGCGTTTATTTCTTCTTGCCCGGCGGCATGGGCATTGCCTTTCTCAAGCAATATGCGGACAGCGGTTTAGAGATCCCCGTTGTTGGTCCGGCCTTCAGCTTTGATCAGGGAATTTTGCAGGCGGTTGGCGATGCTGCGCTGGGCGTTGTGAACACATCGCAGTGGGGCAAAGACATCGACAATGCCACCAACGCGCAGTTTGTCGAAACCTTTCAGGCTGAATATGGCCGTTTGCCGTCGCTCTATGCGTCGCAGGGCTTTGACACTGCAAACCTGTTGATGAGCGCGATGGATGTGGCTGATGTCAATGACGCAGATGCCTTCCGCACCGCACTACAAGCCGCAGATTTTGACAGCACCCGTGGCGCATTCAAATTCGGGTCCAACAACCACCCGATTCAAGACATCTATGTACGCGAAGTGATCAAGGAAGGTGACGTTTACACCAACAAGATCATTGGCACAGCATTGACCGAGCACAGCGATGTCTACGCTGCTGAATGTAAGTTCTAAACACCTATAGGGTTCGGGCGGTTGTACGCCCGGACCCGAACCCGGATACGGAAAACCCCCTCATGTCTATGATCCTCCTTGCCGAACAGGTTCTGAACGGCCTGCAACTGGGCATCATGTTGTTTGTAATGGCCGCAGGTTTAACGCTGGTGTTTGGCGTCATGGGCCTGATCAATCTTGCGCATGGTTCGCTTTTTATGATCGGTGCTTTTGCGGCGGCGGCAGTGGCTGGCGCAACCGGATCGTTTGTGCTTGCCCTAATTGCGGCGCTTAGCGCGGCGGCGGCAGTTGGGGCCTTGGTCGAAGTGGTGGTGATCCGGCGGCTGTACAACCGCGACCATCTGGATCAGGTTCTTGCGACCTTTGCTCTGATCTTAATCTTTTCGGAAGGAACGCGCTGGCTGTTCGGCTCGTTTCCGTTGTTTCTCAATATTCCGTCTTACTTGGCCGGGCCTGTGTCTCTGCCGGGGGGGATCGAATACCCGCTCTATCGGTTGACGCTGATCGCGGTGGGTTTGCTGATTGCTTTGGGGCTGTTCTTGTTGATTAGCCGCACCCGTTTGGGCATCCAGATCCGCGCCGGTGAAAACGACCGCGAGATGATCGCGGCCTTGGGCATCGACATTTCCAAACTATACACAATTGTCTTTGCCATCGGGGCCGGCCTTGCAGGGCTTGCTGGTGCCTTGGTTGGAGCCATCCAATCGGTGCAGGTCGGCATGGGCGAGCCGGTTTTGATCCTTGCCTTTGTGGTGATTGTGATTGGCGGCATTGGATCGATCAAAGGCGCATTGATCGCGTCCATTCTGGTCGGGCTGACCGACACATTGGGCGGCGTTCTACTGCCCGCGCTATTCAAGCAATTCATGGAGGCATCTGCCGCGACATCGGCAGGATCGTCCCTGTCGTCCATGTTGATTTACATCCTGATGGCGGGCGTTTTGATTGTGCGTCCAACCGGCCTGTTCGGAGCGCGCGCATGACCCGTGAAAGCCTGTTTAATATTGTTATGATGTCTCTGCTGATCTTGTTCCCGCTCTGGGCATGGATCGCGGATGAGCCGTTTATGATTACCCTCGCGACCAAAGCGGTGATCCTTGCGCTTGCGGGTGTCGGGCTGAATATCGCGCTTGGTCTGGGCGGGTTGGTCAGCTTGGGGCATGCAGCGTTTTTTGGAATTGGCGGCTATGCAATGGGCATCCTTGCCAGCCACGCCCAAAGCTATAGCCCGATACTGGAAAGCCCGTTTTTGATCGAAGGCACCAAATCCATGCCGGTGATCTGGCTGGTCGCCATCATTTCGTCCGGGCTGGCGGCGCTGGCCATCGGCGTCTTGTCGCTGCGCACCACGGGTGTGTATTTTATTATGATCACGCTGGCATTCGGGCAGATGTTGTTCTTTTTCTCGATCAGTTGGCCTGCTTATGGCGGCGAAGACGGGCTGCCGATCTATGTGCGCAACGGTTTTCCGGGGCTGAACACCTTGGACCCGATCCAGTTTTACGGAATCTGTTTTGCAATCTTGGCAGTGGTGCTGTTTTTCTGCGCGCGGCTGGCAAAATCCCCGTTTGGTTTGGCGCTGAATGCGGCGCGGCAAACTGCGGAACGGGTCGAAACTGTGGGCATTTCTCCGTATCGTTTGCGCTTGGCGGCCTTTACCATTTCGGGCATGATTACGGGGTTGGCCGGGGCGTTGTTTGCCGATCTGAACCGCTTTGTCAGCCCAACAATGTTCAGCTGGCAAACAAGCGGCGAAATCATGGTTTTTGTCATCCTTGGCGGTGTCGCCCGCCTGTTCGGACCAGTGGTTGGGGCGGCTCTGTTTATCTTGCTTGAACACCTGTTGGGGGGGCTGTCGGACTACTGGCATATCTATCTTGGCCTATTGCTACTGCTGATTGTGCTGTTTGCACGTGGCGGTGTCATTGGCACCTTTGCGGGCAAGGGGGCCAACCATGACTAAGGTGATCCTCGAAACCCGCGGTATCAGCAAAAGCTTTGGCGCTTTGCAGGCCAGCAAGGATGTGTCGATTGACCTGCGCGCTGGTGAAATCCATGCGCTGATCGGGCCGAATGGTGCCGGAAAATCCACCTTGATCAAACAGATCGCTGGCAGTTTGGCACCCGATGCAGGGCAGGTCTTTTTGAACGGGCAAGACGTGACAGCCTTGAAAACGGCGGCGCGGGCCAAGCGCGGTCTTGGCCGGACTTTTCAAATTTCAGCGTTGGCGATGGAAGACACTGTTTTGCAAAACGTCACCCTTGGCGCGCTTGGGGCAGGGGCATCGCCGTTCCAGTTTTGGCGTGCGGCCCTGGATGACCAAGCCATGCGCGCTGTGGCCGAAGATGCATTGCAGCGTGTCGGCCTTCAAGATCACGCTTCGGCAATGACCGCCGAACTGTCGCACGGTCAACGCCGCCAGCTTGAAGTCGCGGTGGCACTGACACTAAAACCACGCGCCTTTGTGATGGATGAGCCGATGGCCGGGCTTGGCACCGAAGGGTCCAAACGCCTGACGGTTTTTTTGGACGGGTTGCGGGCAGAGGCCCCGATCCTTTTGGTGGAACACGACATGGATGCGGTTTTTGCACTGGCCGACCGGATTTCTGTGCTGGTCTACGGCGAAGTGATTGCCACAGGCACAGTGCATGAGATCCGCACCAATCCGGATGTCCGCGCCGCCTATCTGGGGGACGAAGAATGACCCTGCTCTCGGTTGACAAAATCACCGCCTCCTACGGAGCAACCCAAGCCTTGTTTGGCGTTTCACTGACGCTTGGCGAGGGCGATGTATTGGCCTTGATGGGCCGCAACGGGATGGGCAAATCCACCACTGTCAAAACCATTTGCAAGTTGTTGCCGGTGACTGCCGGCAAGATCACCATGGCCGGGCAGGATCTGGCACGCCTTCCATCTTACAAAGTGGCGCGTTTGGGCGTCGGGCTGGTTCCCGAAGGGCGGCGCTGTTTCGCCAGTCTGTCGGTGGCGGAAAACCTGATCGCTGCTGCACGTCCCGGTCATTGGGACAGCGCCCGCGTGGCAAAATTGTTTCCAAGGCTGGAAGAGCGACGTGACCAATCCGCTGCGTCCCTGTCAGGCGGGGAACAACAAATGCTGGCCATTGGCCGTGCGCTGATGACCAACCCGCGACTTTTAATCTTGGACGAAGCCACCGAAGGCTTGGCCCCCATCGTTCGTCAGGAAATCTGGGCAGCGATTGCCAAGCTGAAACTTGAAACCGGGATGGCCATTTTGGTGGTTGATAAATCCCTGCGAGAACTGGGGCAGGTCGCGGATCGTGCCGTAATCTTGCAGCGCGGCCAAGACGTGTGGACTGGATCGATGCAAGATCTGAACGATGATGTCACAAACCGGTATTTGGGGGTTTAGGCAATGGCATTCCTCTTTCCTCAAAAGGTGCTATTCAAGCATTGCGATCCTGCGGGAATTGTCTTTTACCCGCGGTATTTCGAGATGATCAACGATTGTGTCGAAGCCTTCTTTGATCAGGTTCTGGATGACCCCTTCGAAGTGTTGTTGCGATCTGCGGGCATTCCGACGGCTGAAATCCAGACCCGTTTTCATGCACCCAGCCGCCACGGAGATGCGCTGGTCCTTACCCTCACGGGCAATCGGGTGGGTCGTAAAAGCTTTACCTTGGATATCGAGGCAACTTGCGGGGATGAGCTGCGGTTTCGAGCCCGATCCACCCTTGTTTACACTGATGCCAATGGTCAGTCACAGCCGTGGTCTCACGCACTGAAATCGAAACTCGACGCCTTTACCGGAGCGCCCCTATGAGCAATCAAATCATTCACCCCGCAGGTTGGGCCCCGGCCAAAGGATACGCCAATGGCGTCTTGGCCTCGGACGGCACTTTGTATGTGGGCGGCCAGATTGGCTGGACCGCGGATCAAGTCTTTGAAGCCCATGACTTCATCGGCCAGATGGAGCAAACTCTGCGCAATATTCTTGCGGTGGTCGAGGCCGCAGGCGGGCAGGCCGCAGACATCACACGCCTGACGTGGTTTGTGAAATCCAAGAAAACCTATCTGGCGCATCAAGCCGAGGTTGGACAAGCTTACCGCAAAATTTTGGGTCGCAATTTCCCTGCCATGTCGATGCTGGTTGTTGCCGATTTGATCGAAGATGAGGCGCTGTTGGAAATCGAAGCCACGGCGTTCTTAGCCAAAGGAGAGGCGCAATGACTGGTGTGTCACTGCCCCGCAAAGAACTGTTCGATATCCCTGAGGGGGTGATCTACCTTGACGGGAATTCGCTTGGCGTTCTGCCCAAAGGGGCGGTCGAACGCGCGGCCTCTGTGATCCAAAATGAATGGGGCGGCCAGTTGATCAAGGCGTGGAACACGGCTGGTTGGATGGCGTTGCCGCAGATCGTCGGGAACAAGATTGCCGACCTGATTGGCGCGCCCGCTGGCTCTGTCGCGACTGGGGATACCTTGTCGATCAAAGTCTACCAGGCCTTGGCTGCGGCTTTGAAAATGCGCCCTGACCGCCGTGTGATTTTGTCGGACAAGGGGAATTTCCCAAGTGACCTGTATATGGCCCAAGGTCTGATCGATACCATCGACAAGGGGTATGAGTTGCAAACCCCCGCACCCGAAGATGTCGCTGCAGCCATCACCAAAGACGTGGCCGTAGTGATGCTGACACAGGTTGATTACCGCTCGGGCCGGATGCACGATATGCAGGCGATCACCAAAGCCGCTCATGCTGCAGGTGCTGTGATGATCTGGGATCTGGCGCATTCGGCCGGCGCAGTTCCGGTCGACATGGCGGCGTCGAACGCCGAATTTGCAGTGGGCTGTAGCTATAAGTACCTGAATGGTGGCCCCGGTGCCCCGGCCTTTATTTATGTGCGGCCAGACGTCGTCGAGGGCATCAAACCAGCCCTGTCCGGCTGGCTTGGGCATGATGCGCCTTTTGCGATGGAGCTGACCTACCGCCCCGCTATGTCCACCGAACGGATGCGTGTCGGCACACCGCCCATCTTGCAGCTGGCTGTTTTGGAACAGGCGCTTTATGCTTGGGATGGTGTCGAAATGGCCGATCTGCGCGCTGCGTCAATCGCCCTGTCCGAAAAATTCATCCACGAAGTCGAGACCCGCTGTCCACAGCTAACACTTGCCAGCCCGCGCGATCCGAATGTCCGCGGCTCGCAAGTCTCGTTTGAATTCGAGAATGGTTACGCCGCGATGCAGGCCTTGATTGAACGCGGCGTGATTGGGGATTTTCGCGCGCCAAATATCATGCGTTTCGGCTTTACCCCGCTCTATCTTGATGAAAAGGATGTGGTTGCCGCCGCTGAAATCATCGAAGATGTGATCGGCAACGATATTTGGCGCGACCCCAAATACAACATCGTTTCGCGCGTAACCTGAGGACACCTTGATGACCTGTCTCTTTGTTCAAATCCAGTGCCGCCCCGGCACAACATACAAAGTCGCCGATGAAATCGCCCTGCGTGAATTTCATTCCGAACTCTATTCCACCAGCGGCCAATATGAGTTGTTGATGAAGCTCTACGTTCCGGAAGACGAGGACGTTGGAAAGTACATCAATGCCAAATTGATGGATATCGACGGCATTGAACGGACCTTTACCACTTTGACGTTCAAAGCGTTCTAACCCAGCGCGCTACTTTCTTGTGCTTCATCTTGCCAGAAAAACTCCGGGGAGCGCGAGGGGCTGGCCCCTCGCATCTGCACTCTCAATTTTGCGCAAACCCTAGTTACTTCGGAAAATCCGGCTTTCACCGATCATTTGCTCAAGTGCGGTGATCCGGTCTGTACTTGAGTACAAGGTTTGAATTTCGGCAACAAACGTCTCGATCAAAAAGTTGATCGCAAGGGTGCTGTCCCAACTCGATGGAACTTCAACCGAGGTCCGAAAGGTATAGGACGCATATTTTTCAATCGGGCTGCCCCATTGGTCGGTGAACAACACGATGTTTGCCCCCTGACCAACCACAAGGCTGGCCAGATGCTGCAATTCTTTCTCGTAGCGGCGAATGTCAAACACGATCAGCGTGGCATTTTCATCCATGTCCAGTAAGGACTGCGGCCAGACCGATGGTGAGCTGTCAAGCAGATGCACACCTGGCCGGATAATCTGAAGATGATTGAAAAAGTAGTGCGCATTTGATCGGGTGATCCGCCCGCCCAAGACATATAGCGCGCGCACCGGATCCGCCATCAGATGAGCAACAGCGTCGAACTCGGCAGGATCAATCCGGTTGATTGTGGCATTGATGTTCTGTGACACTGCCAAGGCAAAGCGGCTCACGATGTGGTCTTTGTTGTCTGTGGCCGTTGGAGGGGCCAGTTTTGCCAGCGGCTCCTTCATTCGGGCGGCAATTTCCTCACGGATCGCGTTTTGCAGATCGGGGAACCCGTCATAGCCCAGTTTCCGTGCCAACCGGATGATCGTCGGTGTCGACACCTCGGCGTTGTCAGCGAGTTTGGTGATGGATTGCAAACCCGCCACAAGGGAATCATCCGTCAAAACGGCGGTCAATCTACGTTCGGCAGCGGTCAACTCTGCCTGCTTGTCGCGTATTCGATCAAGGACAAGGCCCGAAATTTGAATTTTTGACGGTTCTTTAGTCATAAACCTAACGAGTGTAGAGAATGCTACAGAAATTTCCTTGACACATAGGTGTCTCTTGTAGTGATCATTACACAATGTCACGTTTTGAACAACAAGTCGATACATGGGGCTGGCCAGCCGCCGCTGTCTTTGGGGAACCGGGGCAGGGGGCGTTTGTTTTGGTGTGCGAACACGCCTCGCGTTTTATCCCGCCCAACGCCGATGATCTGGGTCTGAGCGCCGAAGCAAAGCTGTCGCATGCGGCTTGGGATATCGGGGCTTTGGACTTGGCCAAACGCTTAAGTGCGCGGCTGCAGTCACCGCTGGTGGCCGGGCAGATCTCGCGCCTTGTGTATGATTGCAACCGTCCGCTTGAGGCCGTTGATTGCTGCCCTGTGCGCAGTGAAATATATGATGTTCCGGGCAATCAGGACATGCTTGATACTTGCCGCCAAGCCCGCTTTGAGCAAATACACAACCCGTTTCACGCCGCCGTTTCCAGGGTTCTCAATGCCGCAGGACCGCAGGCGATTTTGGTGACGATCCACAGTTTCACCCCGATCTACAATGGCACGCCGCGCCATGTCGAATTGGGATATTTAAGCCATACCGACAACCGTTTCGCACAGGCATGTCTGGCACAAGAACACAAACGCGGCCGAATGAGGGCCGCTTTGGACGAACCCTATTCAGCCACAGATGGCGTGACCTACAGCCTGCAAAAACACGGCGAAGCGCAAGGGCTATTGAATGTCATGATCGAAGTGCGAAACGATTTGATCGATACTGCCCCAAAGGCGCAATCCGTCGCTGACCATCTGGCCGCCACATTGATTGCCGCCAAGAAAGAGGTGCAGCCGTGAGCGCGATGCACAAATTTATCAAGGTGGTGGATGCCATCAACTACCGCATAGGACGGGTCACGATGTACGGGATCTTTGTGATGATGGCGATTTTGCTGTGGTCTTCAATCTCGAAAACGTTTTTCGACCCGTCTTTGTGGACCTTGGAAATGGCCCAGTTTGCCATGGTGGCCTATTATATTTTGGGCGGCCCCTATTCGATCCAGATGGGCACCAACGTGCGGATGGATTTGCTGTATGGTGAATGGTCAACCCGGCGCAAAGCCGCTGTAGATATCGTTACAGTGCTGTTTTTGATCTTCTATCTGGTTGTTCTGCTTTGGGGCGGAATCGACAGCACGATGTATAGTTTTCAATACGGAGGCGAGCGTAGTCCAACCGCGTGGCGCCCTTACCTTTGGCCGATCAAAGTGATCATGTGCACCGGCATCACCTTGATGTTGTTGCAGGCCTTATCCGAACTTGCCAAAGATATTCTGCGTCTGCGCGGAGAGGAAATCCCGCATGTCGTATGAGATGATCGCCATCTTTATGTTCGCCACCATGATGGCGATGCTGCTGACCGGTCAGCGGGTTTTTGGCGCGATCGGCTTTGTGGCCGTGATCGCGGCTTTGGTGCTGTGGGGGGACCGCGGCGGCTATGATCTGGCATTTTCATCGGCCATGAAGCTGATGAAGTGGTATCCGCTGCTGACCCTGCCGATGTTCATTTTTATGGGCTATGTGTTGTCTGAATCCAAGATTGCCGATGATCTGTACAAGATGTTCCATGTCTGGATGGGGGGGCTGCGCGGTGGCCTTGCCATCGGCACTATCGGCCTCATGGTGCTGATTTCGGCGATGAACGGCCTTAGCGTTGCAGGTATGGCAATTGGCGCGACCATCGCCCTGCCTGAGCTTTTGAAACGCAACTACGACAAGAGGATGGTGACGGGGGTGATCCAAGCGGGATCTTCGCTGGGCATCTTGGTGCCGCCTTCGGTGGTGCTGGTTCTCTACGCGATGATTGCGCGCCAACCGGTGGGGCAGCTATGGCTTGCGGGGATTGTGCCGGGCCTGATGATGGCCGCGCTGTTCATCTTGTACATTGTCGTGCGCTGCCATTTTAACCCGTCGCTCGGGCCCGCGCTGAGCGAAGAAGAACGCGCCATGCCGCGCGCCGAAAAGCTGGCGTTGCTGCGCGCTGGTCTGCTGCCGGTGGTTATCTTTGCAACGATGATGGTTCCCTTTGTGAATGGCTGGACGTCGCTGGTCGAAAGCTCGGCTATCGGGGCGATAACGGCCTTTGTCGCAGCGGTTCTCAAGGGGCGGATGACGCGCGAAGTGTTTGAAAATTCGGTTCGCATGACTCTTGGCATCAGCTGTATGTTCATGTGGATCATTCTTGCCGCACTGGCTTTTGGCGCGGTGTTTGATGGCCTCGGCGCGGTCAACGCGATCAAAGACCTGTTCACCGATCGGCTGGACCTTGATCCTTGGGTCGTGCTGATCTTGATGCAGCTTAGTTTTATCATCATGGGCACCTTCCTCGATGACACGGCTATGCTGGTCATCGTCGCGCCGCTTTACGTGCCGCTGGTAAAGGCGTTAGGCTTTGATTTGATCTGGTACGGCGTGCTCTATACGATCACCACCCAGATTGCCTATATGACGCCGCCCTTTGGCTATAACCTGTTTTTGATGCGCGCCATGGCTCCGCCTGAAATCACACTTAAGGACATTTACGGATCGATCTTGCCGTTTGTTCTCGTGATGGTTTTCGCCCTGAGCCTGGTGATCCTTTTCCCGCAGATTGCTCTGTGGCTGCCAAACTATGTTTACGGAAATTAACAACAAAAGACCCGGTTAACGGGTGTTCACATAAACCCACTTGGAGGACTTAACATGACCACAAGACGTAAGTTTATCACCACCGCAGGGGCCGGTCTGGCCGCGGCTCCGCTGGCAACTCCGGCCCTGGCGCAAAGCACCATCAAATGGCGCATGCAAACCTATGCAGGGTCCGCATTGGCCGAGCATGTGGTGAAGCCTGCTGTTGATATGTTCAACAAAATCGCGGGCGACCGCATGCAGATCGAACTGTTCTACGCCGATCAGCTTGTGCCTACAGGTGAATTGTTCCGTGCCATGCAGCGCGGCACAATCGACGCGGTTCAGTCCGACGACGATTCCATGGCATCGCCCACCGATGTCACGGTTTTTGGCGGCTATTTCCCCTTTGCGTCACGCTATTCTTTGGACGTGCCAGTGCTGTTCAACCAATACGGTCTGAACGAAATCTGGGACGAAGAGTATTCCAAAGTTGGCGTCAAGCACATCAGCGCCGGCGCTTGGGATCCTTGCCACTTCGCCACCAAAGATCCGATCAATTCGCTGGCTGACCTCAAAGGCAAGCGCATCTTCACCTTCCCGACAGCTGGTCGTTTCCTGACCCAGTTCGGTGTGGTTCCTGTGACCCTGCCTTGGGAAGACATCGAAGTCGCGATGCAAACCGGCGAGCTGGACGGCGTTGCGTGGTCGGGTATCACCGAAGACTACACCGTTGGTTGGGCTGACGTGACCAACTATTTCCTCACCAACAACATTTCGGGTGCTTGGGCCGGATCGTTCTTTGCCAATATGGATCGTTGGAACGAGCTGCCAGAAGATCTGCAAACGCTGTTCCGCGTTTGCTGTGATCAGTCGCATTACTACCGTCAGTGGTGGTATTGGGGCGGCGAAGCGTCTTTGCGGGTTGATGGCACCAAGATGGAGCTGACCACCATTCCCGACGAAGAATGGGCAACTGTTGAAGCTGCGGCGCAGACATTCTGGGATGAAATCGCGGCCGAGTCCGAAACAAAGGCCAAGGTTGTTGCGATCATCAAGAAGTACAACGCCGACATGCAAAAAGCCGGTCGGCCTTACCGCTACGGCTAAATAACTCCGCTGCGCCTCGGACCGGTTTTCGGGGCGCAGCACTCTTTGGATTGGGATGACGAAAATGAGTCAGGTTTTGAGCTTCGATACACTGAAGCAGCAGGTTGCGGACGGGTCAGTGGACACCGTCCTTGTTTGTCTTGTGGACATGCAGGGCCGCCTGATGGGCAAGCGATTCCACGCCGGACATTTTGTGGCTGGTGCCTATGAAGAAACCCATTGCTGCAACTACCTTTTGGCCACTGATCTGGAAATGGCCACACCCGAAGGTTTTGCGTCGACCAGTTGGGAAAGCGGTTACGGCGACTATGTGATGAAACCGGACCTGTCGTCATTGCGCCCCGTGCCTTGGCTTGAGGGCACCGTGATGGTGATTTGCGATGTGCTGGACCATCACACACATGAAGAGGTGCCCCATTCGCCGCGCGCAATTTTGAAAAAGCAAGTGGCGCGGCTGACCGAAATGGGTCTTACGCCAATGATGGCGACCGAGCTTGAGTTTTTCTTGTTCGAGAAAAGTCTGGACGAAATTCGCAAATCGGGCTTTCGCGATTTGCAGCCGATTTCCGGCTACAACGAAGATTACCACATTTTTCAGACCACGAAGGAAGAGCATGTGATGCGTCCTGTGCGCAATCACTTGTGGAACGCCGGAATTCCGATCGAGAATTCCAAGGGCGAAGCCGAAGCTGGTCAGGAAGAATTAAACATTAAATATGCCGCTGCGATGGATACAGCGGAATACCACACCATTGCCAAACACGCGATCAAGGAGATCGCTTGGCAGCAGGGCCATGCCGCGAGTTTCCTGCCGAAGTGGAGCCATGACAAAGTCGGTTCTTCCAGCCACGTGCATCAATCGCTTTGGAAAGATGGTAAGAACGCATTTTTTGACCCCAGCGACAAGTTGGGGATGAGCGCGTTGATGAAGAACTATGTGGCGGGCATGTTGAAATATGCGAGCGATTACACATACTTTTTGGCCCCCTACATCAACAGTTACAAACGGTTTATGAAGGGGACTTTCGCCCCGACACGGATCATCTGGTCAGTTGATAACCGGACTGCCGGTTTTCGGCTATGCGGCGAAGGCAGCAAATCAGTGCGGATGGAATGCCGGATCGGCGGATCGGACATCAACCCCTATTTGGCGATGGCTGCCCTTTTGGCCGCCGGGATTGCAGGGATTGAAGAGGGGCTTGAGCTGGCTGCGCCGACGGTTGGCGATGCCTATTCAGGTGACACGGGGATGATCCCGGTCAATCTGCGTCAGGCACGTGAAGCTTTGCTGCATTCCGACATGTTGCGCACGGCATTTGGCGATGAAGTCATCACCCATTACGCCCGCGCGGCCGAAGTGGAGATTGAAGAGTTTGACCGTGTTGTAACCGATTGGGAAATTGCCCGCGGGTTTGAGCGCGTTTAACGGTTGGAGCGAGAGGCCAGCCTCTCGCGCTCTCCGGAGTTTTCTTAGCAAGATGAAGAGCGGGGCCGGTGTGCCTCTTTGAACATGGAGTGTTGGCAATGGGCCAGACATTGAAATGCATCTCTCCGATCGACGGGTCGGTTTTTGCCCAGCGGGATGCCTTGTCGCTAGAGGCTGCACAGGCCGAGATTGCGCGGCTGCGTGCGGCACAAGCGGCTTGGGCGGCGCGGCCGTTGCAAGAACGTGTTGATTTGGTCATGGCCGGCGTTGCGGCCGTGGGCGCAATGAACGATGAAATCGTACCGGAATTGGCGCATATGATGGGGCGCCCCGTGCGATATGGCGGCGAATTCGGCGGGTTCAATGAACGGGCCAGCCATATGGCATCCATCGCCGCAGAGTCCTTGGCCAATGTCGAAGTTGGTGAGGATGAGACGTTCAAGCGCTATATCAAGCGGGTTCCGCATGGCGTTGTATTTGTCGTCGCGCCTTGGAACTATCCTTATATGACGGCGATCAACACGGTTGCTCCGGCCCTGATCGCGGGCAATGTGGTGGCGTTGAAACATGCGACGCAAACCTTGCTGGTGGGTGAGCGGATGGCGCAAGCATTCCATTCTGCTGGTGTTCCTGAAGATGTTTTTGCGAACCTCTTCCTTGGGCATGACGTGACTTCGGCGCTGATTGCGGAAAATGCTTTTGATTTCGTGAATTTCACCGGCTCTGTCGGTGGCGGTCAGGCGATGGAACGCGCTGCGGCGGGAACCTTTACGGGTGTCGGGACCGAGCTAGGCGGCAAAGATCCGGGCTATGTCATGGAAGACGCAGATCTGGATGCGGCGGTTGATACGCTGATCGACGGGGCGATGTTCAACTCTGGCCAGTGTTGTTGCGGGATTGAACGCATTTATGTGCATGAAAGCCTGTTTGACGCATTTGTGGAAAAGGCCGTGGCCATTGTCAGCGGCTACAAGTTGGGCCATCCGATGGATGAGGCGACGACGCTGGGCCCAATGGCGAATGTGCGCTTTGCCGCCGAAGTGCGCGCGCAGATTTCAGAAGCGATTGAGGCCGGGGCAACTGCGCATATCGCGCCGTTCGCCGAAGATGATGGCGGGGCTTATTTAACGCCGCAAATTTTGACCAACGTCACCCATGATATGCGGGTGATGCGCGACGAGAGCTTTGGGCCCGTGGTTGGCATTATGAAGGTGTCTTCAGATGCCGAAGCCATTGCTTTGATGAATGACAGTGAATTCGGTTTGACAGCCAGCCTGTGGACCCAAGATCTGGACCGTGCCATGCGTGTCGGGGATCAGATCGAAACCGGAACAGTGTTCATGAACCGCGCCGATTATCTTGATCCCGGCCTGTGTTGGACCGGATGCAAGAATACCGGGCGGGGCGGAGGGCTGTCTGTGATCGGCTTTCACAACCTTACCCGGCCAAAATCCTACCATCTAAAGAAGGTGACCCAAGCATGAGCCTTGTTGGAAACTGGTCCTATCCGACCGCAATCAAGTTCGGCGCTGGCCGGATCAAGGAACTGCCCGAAGCCTGCGCACAGGCCGGGATGAAAAAGCCGTTGTTGGTGACAGACAAAGGACTGGCCGGCTTGCCGATCACGGCCGCAGCGCTGGACATCATGGAGGCAGCGGGCCTTGGACGCGGCGTATTTTCCGAAGTTGACCCCAATCCAAATGAGAAAAACCTTGAGGCAGGTGTTGAGGCCTACAAGGCAGGTGGCCACGACGGTGTGATCGCGTTTGGCGGCGGGTCGGGGCTTGATCTGGGCAAGATGGTTGCCTTTATGGCTGGTCAAACACGTCCGGTCTGGGACTACGAAGACATTGGGGATTGGTGGACCCGCGCGGATGCGGATGCCATCGCACCGATTGTGGCTGTGCCGACAACCGCTGGGACGGGATCAGAAGTTGGCCGCGCCAGTGTCATCACCAATTCCGAAACCCATGTGAAGAAGATCATCTTTCACCCCAAGGTGCTGCCTGCGGTTGTGATTTGTGATCCCGAGCTGACCGTTGGAATGCCAAAATTCATCACCGCGGGCACCGGGCTTGACGCCTTTGCCCATTGTGTTGAGGCATTCAGCAGCCCGCACTATCACCCGATGAGCCAAGGTATTGCGCTGGAAGGCATGAAACTGGTGATCGACAATCTTCCGCGTGCCTATGCGGATGGAAACGACATTGATGCGCGCGCCAACATGATGAGCGCCGCCGCCATGGGGGCCACGGCTTTTCAAAAGGGTCTTGGCGCTATTCATGCGATGAGCCACCCGATTGGCGCTGTCTTCGGCACCCATCACGGCACCACCAATGCCGTTTGTATGCCTGTTGTTTTGGACTTGAATGAACCGCTCATCCGGGATCGTTTTGATTTGGCAGCCAGCTATCTCGGGATTGAGGGCGGCTATGATGGGTTCCGTGCCTTCGTGCAGGAATTCAACGACAGCTTTGGTATTCCGCGCGCCCTGTCTGAAATGGGCGTTACAGCGGATCGGATCGATGAACTGGTGGCGATGGCGCTTGAAGATCCATCCTGCGGTGGCAACCCGGTTACCCTGACCACGGACAACCTCAAGGCGCTGTTCGAAGGTTGCCTGTGATTTGAGTGCAATCGTTGGCTTGGAAAAAACGCACCGTCCCTTGTGGGGGCGGTGTTTTGCATTGTTAGGTGCCACTTGCCAAAAGTTCGTTTGCGATCTGTGTGCTGCGCAGGATTTCAGACGGGTAATTATTGTTGTGGATCAAAGTGCTGAGGGAAAAATCCGGTTCCGTCAGTTGCATATGGGTGATCAGTTTGTCCAGCTTTTTGGATTCACCTTTGTACGCGTATAGCAAGGTAAGGTAGCGCAACGGGGCCTTGAAATCGGGTTTCAGGCGAAAGGCAGCTTCGCCCGCGCGAATGGCCTCATCTATCGAATGGGATTTCGCAGCGGCGATGCAATAAAAGGTTTCGACTGCATACCGATATGGCCCGTCTCCGGCGATCGATTTTGCAAACTGCGCAGCGCCCAACGCCTCTTTCATATGCCCCGAGGTATAAAGCGCAGCGGCGCGAAAGCTCCAAGCCAAGGGGTTTGACCGATTGACCTCAATAGCGCGCGATGACAGTTCCAGCCCATAGTGCGGGTCATCCAAAAGGTACGTGTAGATGTAGGATGTCAGCGCCAAGACCATTGAATTATAGGGGTCGAGCTCAAGCGCTCGGCGGGCCAGATCTTCGGCCTCATCGCACAGGGCTTCTTGGGCGATCAACCGCTCGCCTTTGAAAAACGCCAGAATATAGGCCGACCACGCCAGATACAAACCGCTTGGTTGGGCCTCATGGTTGACGGCTAGCTGATGGCGGGCAAGCTCCAAATCTTTGTTTTGATTTCGGAAAATTAACCGGATGGCCCCCAGAGCCCCGCGTTCCAAATAGCGCAATTCACGCGAGGTCTTGTCGGCAGGGGCAGGGTTAAAGACTGTGCGGTCTACACCGGTGTTGATCAGGCGGTGCATCTGATGGGTCTGTAGTAGATCCGCAGGGTCACTGGGCAAAACATCACTGCGATGCCAAAGCATCCGCTTATCCGACAGCCGCGACATTTGGAGATGTGTCGCGGTTTGAGTTTGGCTGGCTACAGAGGAACTGCGCAGCCAAAACGCTGATCTGTCATCCTCGGCGTCTTCGAAATCTGGCGTTTGATCTTTGGAGGATACGATGCGGATGGCGCACCAATCAGCCAGACTTTGGCCGAATGCGCTGGCCATGGCGTCATTGTGAAAACTTTCCGGGCTGTTTCGGGTGTCCAGAAACAAGAAAGGAGCAGGGGTCTGCGCCTGTTTTCCGGCCCCGCCGCTCCGTTCTTCTTCCAGCCATTCCAGAAACACCGGATCACGTATGGTGTTGCTTTCGAACAAGATACTGCCATCCGGCGGCGAAAATCCCGGCGCATCAATGTCGCGCAGGATGGCACCGTTGTTCAAGCCAACGAAATTGCGGTCCGACTGGATCAGGTCCCTTAGTTCTTTGAGGCTTTGACGTATTGTATAGATTTCATTTTTGAGGCTCCGCGCGGCTTGGACGGACTGTCGGTTGCTCCAAAGCTTGTCGATGATGCTTTCGCGCGACAAGGACATGTCCGGTGCCAAAAGCAGTAGACAGAGTAGCCCTTGCGCTTTGGCGCTCTTGCGCGGGGTTAGATCGCGCCCATCCATTGCCCGGATCTCAAAGGATCCGAACATCTGCGCCTTTGCCAAGGGGGCCTGAGGGGTGCGCATGCGGCATCTCGATCAAATCATTGGGCAATCCGAGAACCTTAACAAATGATTTCCAGCCTGCCTAGCCGGAGGAAATAACAGGTCAAAAATTTGCATCAAACCTTTGTTTCGGTTGACTGAAACCCTGTTCTGGCTTGATCTTAGGTATCAGCAAAAAATTGTATTGATGAAATTGAGATTGGGAGACACGAGAATGGGTACGGATTCATATTCAATGGCGTCTATGGCAAGCATGGCTTCGATGGCGTCCATGGCCAGTATGGCCTCGATGGCAAGTTCTGGCGGCGGTCAAAAGTCCATTTCCGGAGAAGCGATTTCAGCGGCCTCCTCGGGGGCGCTCATCGGGTCACGTGACGGGATTGTCGGGCCCTATGCGCCGCCTGCTGTTGCCCTGGCTCATCTGCCGTTCAATTCATTGGATCACTATGCCTTTATGGAAAAAGGGGTGCGCATTTCGGCGATCCAGTCGGCGATCTTTTCCGAGCTGTCCTTTGCTTATGGCGCAGAATCTCTGAGTGTATCGGATCGGGAAACCGGCGGTATGATTGCATCGATGACCCGGCCCAAAATCGAAGAATTCCAGCTTCAGCTTGATTACGTCAACGCCTACGCGGATTTGCGGATTGACCGTGCCCCGGAAATTCTGGCCCAAGTGGGTGAGATCATGTCCTTTATCGGCCAAGCGATTTCACTGCATCCGCAGCGGCATCGCTGGACAATCGAATATCTGTTTGTCGCGGTGGGGGCGGTGATTGAACTGGAAAAACGGTTCAAAGCGGCGATGAATGTGCGCCGCCCATTTGAGCTTGCACCGCAAATCCAGCCGATGATCACCACGCCCGCCCACAGCGCTTTCCCCAGCGGTCATTCGACCGAAGCCTTTGCAATGGCAGAGGTTCTTGCATCCATGGTGGATCACATTGATGCAGTGCAAAATTTAAGCGGTCCGGGTTCGCGGCGCTGGTTGATGGTCTCGCAGGCTGCGCGGGTGGCGGTCAATCGGACCGTCGCAGGGGTACACTACCCTGTCGACACCTTGGCCGGTGCGACTTTGGGGACGGCATTGGGGCAATACATGGTCGCAAGGTCGCAATCGGGGGCTGCGCAGGCACCGTTGATGCAGATGCATGGCCTCAGTTTTGACAGTCCTTGGGATGCGGCAAGCAGACCGCAATCGCCGGACTTTAACCTTGCGGTGTTCCAAAGTGAGGCAGATCCTGCCAACCAAGAAAGCGCCAATTCCCGCTATGTGGAAACAGGGGCTGCCTTTACAGTGCCAAGCTGCGCGCCACTGGCCTGGCTGTGGTCAAAGGCTGCCGAAGAATGGGTGGTTGCCGCGGCATGTGACACCGCGACGGTAACCTCATGAACTGGCGGTTGGCACCAAGAACCTTGGCTGATCCTTATGGGCATTGGATGAGGAAAACAGGGACTATTCCAACAACGGGTGGTTGGCAGCCAAGGGTGATATATACCCCTTGGGGCATGTTGGCGCGCGCAATGACGGACAATGCTGGCACCACGGTGCAGGCGCTTGAAGCCCTGTTTTCCGGAGCCAGTTCATATCGCGTAAACCTGCATGATCTGGAACATTGGGCGTATTGCGATCTGCGCAAGGACCAGCCGCATTTCGGACAGGGCCACAATGAGCTGATCATTTTTGAAAAGGCGAACAATCCATCGTTCGAGTTGCCACGGCTTTTGGGCCATGCATTGGAGGCCGCAACAGAGGAGCAGGTGTTCGGATCAGACGCAGGGGCAGTTGTTTATTCTGATGTCCCGCAATCATTGTCGGGAAACCTGACAACATGCTTTGCGGCCAACAGCGGTTTGGTGGCCAGCGGGTCCATGCCGGTGCTTCCGGCAGACACATGTGACAAGGGCGGACCATTGGTGGTCACAGCGATTATCGATCACGCTATTCCGTTTGCACACGAAAGGTTTCGCCTCAGCGCGGACCGCAGCCGGATAGACGCGATCTGGTTGCAAGGAACACCGACCGCACAATCGAATACCAGTCCGGCAATCGGCCGAGCTTTGACCGGATCATCGATAGCAGACCTTCTGGGCCAAATAGGCGGGGCGTTTCGGGATGAAAACGAGCTGTATTCCAGCATGTCCTCTGTGCCAATGGGGCGGGACAGGCAGGCTGGCGATACCCCCTTGCAGCAATCCTTTTGTCACGGCGGGATGATGCTTGACCTCGCCGCTGGGCGAGAAATCAACGATGCGCTTGCTTCAAAACACCGGATTCTAGGAGTGGAACTTCCAGCGCAGATTGTGGCCCAAACCAATGGATTTTTGCATGAGCTGTTTGTGAAATCGGCCATGAACTGGATTTGGTTCACTGCGCGGTCGATGTATGCAAATCACCCGCATGAAGTTATCCTGAACTACAGTTTTGGCGACTTTTGTGGGCGCCGCGACGGGCTGGGAATGCTGGATGCTGATTTCCAACTCAGGTTGGATCGGGACGAGTTGGCGGGAATTACTGTTTCGGCGGGCAATGGGTTTCAATCCGATTGCCACGCGGAAATCACCGCTTCGGAGATGGCACAAGGGCAAGATTTAACACTGTGTCTTCAACCTGGTGACAAAACCCCAAGCTTTGTCCAGTTTTGGTTGGATGGGAGCCACGAAAGCCTTCCGTTCGAATTGGAAATCAAGCCACCATCGACCAGTGGCATTGCACCGATCGTGACGTCTTTGGAGGACGATTTGGAGCTGGTGGATCCTAAAGCTGGCTCAGCGGTAGCGCGGGCCTACTTGCAACAAGATGCGCCGCGTTATGCTGTGCCAGATGGCCGAACGGCCACAATCCGAACGCGTGTCACGATTGCGTTTTGCCGGACTGAGGCGGCGCGCGGGCAGGCCGCAGCACCAGCCGGACGCTGGGGGTTGTCTTTTAAGTCCCGGGCCAACTGTGATTTGTCCGCGCAGGAAAAGGTGATGCTTTGGGTTGAGCGGGGGGACAGCCTTCCGGGATTTCTACCCGCGGGACGCCAGGCCTACCTTGCCCATGCCAACCATCAGCGATGGGATGAATCCGGGCGAAGGAATACGGCGTTGGATGGTGCGTGGTCGCCGATAAAGCGGCGCAACACGCTTAGCGCAAATGCAAATGCGGCTGATGTTTTGTCCGTCGCGGCATATAGGCAAGCGGGGCGCGGGCAGCCTGCTCTCTATACCGCTGCGGGGGGCGGAGCAAAATCTGGAGGGCCAACGGTTGCTGTCGCGATCGAGAGATCGGACAATCGACGGTCGGTTTTGGCGGCGGGAACCTTGTCCGGTGCGACACGAATGGGCAATGGCACCAGCGCTGCTTCTGCCGCCCTTTCGCGCCACTTGGCCGAAGCAGTGTTGAGTGGAACGGTGCCGGTTGGGTCCGCTGACATAGTGAAGCGACTTAGGTCACATGTGATCGATTTGGCGGAACCATCAAAGAACCCGGCTCGGAGCGGAGCGGGAGTATTACCCGTTCTGGATGGCTGCGTTGGGATTCACAAAAGTGTCTAAAACGACAGATGAAAGCTGACGGGAGCGGGCAGCTTTGACTTTTGGGAGGGCGCATATTGTTGAAAAGGAGGGAGAAAGCGAAGACCTTTGGCTTTATTGACCAATCCTTGACCCGAGATTGACGCAACGTCGATCCACGAAGTTAGGCTGAACCCAAGCTGCGTTTGGCGTGACGCTTATGCGGCCGCTTTTGAGCGGACCGGATATGAAATTCAGGCGCGGCACCTGATCGGCAAGGAGAGATGAAAATGAGTAACAAGCTAAAGGTTGTAGGGGCGAAAGCGCTTGATCGAAACCCGTCGCTAAGGCGGCTCACTTCCGTGCCTGTCGAAGAGCCGCCGCACACAATCCCGGATCCAAGTTGGGATACCTGTGGGCTGGACTTGGTTGAGGTGCTGCAAGAGCCTGGTTTTGGCGATTGCCTCAACTTTCCCGAGCCCCATGAGCATGGCGCGACTTTGATGAACCTTGTTAGCCGGCAGGGGTGATTTGCCCCGAGGGAGTGTTGCTGCTTGGTGATAGATCCAAGTTTCCGGTTTTGTATGGATGCCCTGCCGACGCAATACGACCCTTGCGGGTTGCCAATCAGTTTTTGGATGGCGGTTACATTGTAATATCCGCATGTTTATCTGTGATTGGATCAAGGCAACCTGAGTGGCCAATTACAGACTGGTAATTAGCCCGCTGCATTTGTATTAATATATCATGGATATTTTTTTGAATTGCGCTGATGGACGGAAATGATCCTGAATTGATCGCAGGGTTTGCTCGCACGATAATTGATCCCCATTATTGGCCCGAGGCCCTAAAAAAGCTCTGTGAGGTGTGTGGGGCATCCAAGGCTTTTATCACAAGGCGCACTGCGCTTGGTGCGCATATTGTTGTGCCGCATCATCAGGGGTCCGATTGGCATGGCCCGATGGTTTTTGGGTTCACAGCCAGTGAAATAGAAAGCTATTTTTCTGACTTCTCCGAGGTGGATCCATGGACGGAAATCGAGGCGCAATACCACCCCCTCAGACCCTATTCCATGCAAGACTATTTACCAATCCAGTCGCTGCAGAAGTCGGAGTTTTGGGCGTGGCTTGAACCTCAGGGCATCGTTGATTGTGTGGTGGTAGAGTTAGGCCATGACAAAAACGGTTGGGATGCCCTGACCGTGTTTCTAAGTGCCAAACAGGCGTCGGAGCATCGGCGTGTTCAAAAAAACCTGGCTGCCAATTTGCCTGATCTTGCAGCGATGTGGGCGGCGGGCCAACAGGTGGTACGGGCCAAGGATGACACATTTTTAGCAGCCGCATTCATCGCGAAAATGGAAGAGCCGAGCTTGGCTTTAGACATGCAAAACCGGGTGCAAGCTATCAATGTGGCCGAACAAAATATTGTAGATCAACGGGTTATCAAGGCTAGCGTGGGTGCTTATCTGCGCGTGCCGCGAGAGTGGGGCAACTATATTCGGCATTTGGCACCGCATATAGCTGTCTTGGATGGAGTGGCGCAGGCATCCGATTGGGTACCCATGTTGGCCCAAGGGCGTATAGAAGGCACCGCCGATGGTCAGGTCGTGCAACATCGATTCATGCTGTTGATGGAAAATCTGCGCGATCCTGGCGATCGCCCGGATTGGGATCATCCTGCACTGACTGCACGTGAAAGACGTTTGGTGCGACACTTGGCCGAAGGTGGGCAAGTCAAAGACGGAGCGCTGTTGTTCGACATTTCTGTTCGGGCCAATGCCGAGGTGTGGAAGGCTGCACGCAGAAAGCTAGGCGGCTTAAAGAAACAAGACTTGTTTGTTAGAAATCGCGACCGCACCAAAGATGAAGAAAGATGAAGTTGCGTTGAAAGGCCAAACCATTCATTTCTTAATGCGTGAGTGTAGTGTGTGTTTTTGCTTGATTTAAGTGAAATTTATTTTAGATGCGCCGGACTAAGGAACCCCCTTAATCCGGCGTTTTTAATTTCGGCATGGTCGCAAAAGTAAACCTGTCATTTATGTCTGTTTTCCTAAAGCGATCTGTTCGGAACTACAATTCTTTTGCGTATTCACGTAATTCGAATTTCTGAATCTTTCCGGTCGACGTCTTGGGTAACTCTTGAAAAATGACCTTTTTCGGTGTTTTAAAACCTGCAAGGCGGTCTTTGGTAAAGACGATCATTTCGGCCTCTGTCGCAATGTGATTGTCTTTCAATTCAATAAAGGCACATGGGACTTCCCCCCATTTGTCGTCGGGTTTTGCAACGACTGCACAGAGCAACACGGCTTCGTGGTTCATCAAACATGCCTCTACCTCGACAGAGGAGATGTTTTCGCCCCCCGATATGATGATGTCTTTGGCACGATCTGCGATTTGAACATAGTTGTCGGAGTGCATGACGGCGATGTCACCTGAATGGAAATAGCCGCCGGCAAAGGCCTCGGCGGTGGCTGTTGGATTCTTTAAGTACCCCTTCATCACGCCATTGCCGCGGAACATGATTTCCCCTTTGGCTTCGCTGTCTTTTGCGATGTCGTTCAGGTTTTCATCCGTGACGCGGACCTCTTCGATAAAGGGCATAGCAACGCCTTGGCGGGCTTTGATCGCAGCGCGGTCTGCGCCTTGCAGATCGTCCCACCGCGCATCCCATGTGCATTCAGTGGCCGGTCCGTAGACCTCGGTCAAACCATAGACCTGTGTGACGTTGAACCCCATCGGTTCGATCTTTGCCAATGTTGCCGGTGCGGGCGGGGCTCCGGCGGTAAAGACTTCGACCAGGTGATCGACGGGGCGCTGCGCATCAGGGGCGTTGACCAGCATATTCAAGACAATCGGCGCGCCGCCGAAATGGGTCACACCTTCGTCGGCAATGGCATCAAAAATCGCCGGAGCGGTGATATCGCGGCAACATACGACGGTGCCGCCAAGCGCAGGCATCATCCACGTGTGGCACCAGCCGTTGCAATGAAACAGCGGCACGATTGTGAGATAAACCGGATGCAATACCATGCGCCAACTGATGACTTGCCCCATGGCGTTTAGATATGCACCGCGGTGGTGATAGACCACACCCTTGGGCCGCCCCGTGGTGCCGGACGTGTAGTTCAACGACAGGCTTTCCCATTCGTCCCTTGGCATAATCCATTGGAAAGTGTCATCACCAGAGGCCAAAAGCGCCTCGTATTCAATGTAGTGGCCATGGGCATGGACCCCGGCGTGATCGTCTGCGACCTCAATGATCTGAGGCGGCGCAGTGGCCATCTGTTCAATGGCTTCGGCCAGAACTGGCAGGAACTGCGGATCGCATAGGACAACCTTGGCTTCTCCGTGATCCAGAATATAGGCGATTGTATCCACGTCCAGGCGGGTGTTGATCGCATTCAGGACAGCGCCGCAGGCAGGTACGCCGAAATGCGCTTCTGCTTGGGCTGGAATGTTGGGCAAAATGGTGGCGACCACATCGCCGGGTTGCACACCTAATTTGCTAAGACCAGAGGCCAAACGGGTGACGCGCTGGATGTATTCCGCATAGGTTTTGCGATGTGTGCCGTAGACCACGGCGGGGTGGTCAGGCCAAATCGTGGCCGCCCGCGTCAAGAACGACAAGGGCGTTAGCGGTACATAATTGGCATCGTTTTTCTCAAGCCCGGTTTCATCCCGCATCCAGCCCATCGTGGTCCCTTTCTAGAAAATGGTAACGCCTACTATGCGCAGCGATCCGCGTAGTGAAAAGGGGATTCCGCGCCGCGCATTCGGGCGCTAGACTGGGGGAATGATTATATCTCCGGGTCGCCAGTTTATCTTTGTCCATATCCCCAAAACCGGGGGAACATCGATGGCTTTTGCTCTAGAGGAGCGCGCCCACAGGGATGACATTCTGATCGGAAATACACCAAAGGCGCGCAAACGCCGCGCCCGTGTGGAACGCATGCAGGCCAAGGGTCGGATGTGGAAACACGCGTCGCTGTCTGATCTGGACGGGGCCTTTGGCCCGCAAGAGTTCAAGCGGATGTTCTGTTTCACATTGGTGCGCAACCCTTGGGACCGTGTTGTCAGCTACTACCACTGGCTGCGCGACCAAAAGTTTGACCATCCGGCAGTTCAGATCGCCAAAGCCCTGAACTTTGAGGATTTTCTGTTTCATCGTCTCACCCAGTCTAGCCTGATCGCTTGGCCCTATGGCCGTTATATGCGGGACGTGGATGGGGTAGAATACGGGCATTTCTTGCGGTTAGAGCATCTGGAGAATGACATTGCCCCCTTGGAGCAGCACCTTGGTTTTGCTCTGGATCTTCCGCATGTAAATCAGTCGGACCGCGCCGGATATCACGGCTACTACACCGATGAAACGCAGGCATTGGTTGGCCGCCTTTGTGCGGAGGACGTGGCGCGGTTCGGGTATCGGTACTAGCGGCGTTTAACTGTCCAGCAGCCGCTGGAAGCCGTGTTGAATATCATCCTCAGGCCAATGCCCGCCCTTAAAGAGATCAAGCATCAAGGCACCAATTATCAGGGTCAAGGCGGCATCTGCCTTTGCGTTACCGGCGATTGTTGCAGTTTCGAGATGATAGTTTTGCATGGCCTGCTGCATTGCAGGATCTGCTGCAATCTGATTGGCAGACATGCCGCGAATGTAGTCAAAGACCAAGGCCATCTCGGCCGAAAAATTGCCGCGCATTTCCGAGGCCAGTTGGGTCAATTGGTGGGCGGGCGTGCCTGTTCGGACGGGCGCTTGTGTTTGCTGCGGTGCCGTCGCGGCGGCGGTGCAAGCCAGAAACAACGCTTTTTTGGTTGGGAAGTAGTGATAGAGGGCGCTTTTTGACAGGCCCAGCTCCTCGGCGATTTTACGCATCCCAAGTCCGGAATAGCCATGCTGTGCAAAAAGTACTGCCGCGCGGGCAGCTAGGTTTTGTCTAAAATCTTCGTGATCTACAATCTTGGGCATTTTTTCGTCCACGTGGTCGATAAAGGGATTGACAGGAAACAGGTTGCAAGTCCATACGATTTTTTTCGACCGGATGGACTAAAAAGAAATGGCGCACGGTCACCAGCTTTTAGGTAGGAGAATTCGATGGCTGAAAATGGTGGAGTTTCCCGTATCCATGGCCGCTCGCTTGGGCCGAAATTGATGTTTGCGGGGATGCATGGCGGGATTTTGGCCGTTTGTCTCTGGATTGCCTTTGGAGGCCTTGCACTGCCGGATACAGTGCGGGCAGGGGTCTTGGCGGGCTGCGCCGCGCTCTATTTCTTGCGGCACCTCATTACGTTGTTTGTTTTGTTGCAAAGGCAAGTAGCGATGTCCGAAGTTTTTGGACTCTCGGCATTTATTGCGGTTTTTGAAATCGGGTTTGTCTTGCTCGGCAGCGGTATTTTGAGCGGAAACAGCATCAGCTTCGACGCTGTGGATTATCTGGCGCTGGTCTTGGTGGTGCTGGGGTCGTGGCTCAACACCGGGTCCGAATTGCAGCGCTGGACGTGGAAAAAACTGCCAACCAGCAAAGGGCACGCCTATACGCAGGGTTTGTTTTCACATTCGATGCATATGAATTATTTTGGCGACACCGTCTTGTTCACCGGCTGGGCGTTGCTGACGCATTCCTGGATCGCATTGGGTGTACCTGTATTCATGGCCAGCAGCTTTGTGTTCTTTCACATTCCGGCGTTGGACGCCTACCTTGAGGAGCGCTATGGTGATGAATTCAAAACCTATGCTGCGCGGACGGCCAAGTTTATCCCCTATGTGTACTAGGGCGAACTGCGTCTAAAGCGGATTGACCCACAGGTAGGCCAGTCCGATCAAGCACAGACAATGAATGGCAACGATAAAATTTAGAATACGCGCAAAAGGTTGTTTGCGCGTTTTGTGTCGAAACTGGGCCTGCGCCAGCTTTGCCCCAAGGCTGCCACCTAAAAACGCCAGCCGCAAAAGTGTCTTTTCGGAGATTCGCCAGCCACCGCTCATGGAGCGGCGCTTGTCAAAAAAGAACGCGCCATAAGTGACTAAATTCATCGCGGCGATAGCGCCCAAAACGATCCAAGGATTCATAGAGTGGCGCTCCGCTTAGCGGATCGGTTCGAACTGGGCGTCTTTCAATTTGCAGTCCTTGATTGCATCGCGGCCGCAAGGAACTGGCTTGAGCGATTTGGACAGGCACAGACGCGCTTCGGAGATGAACCCGTCGCGACAGGTGATTGTCAGGTTGTCCTTTGACCAGTCCGGATTGTCTTTCAAAAACGCTTCTTCAATAACGGATGCAGGCAGTTTGACGCTTTTGTCCAGTTTGCGGAAAACATTTGGCCGGACAACGCTTTCAAAGGCTTCGCGCGACAGATCGTAATAGGCGCGTGCTGAAAGTCCCGTGCAGGTTCCGTGCTTTTTCCACTGATGCCATGCAAGGCCGGAAGTCCCCATGATATCAGTCATTTCAGAGGTCATGCCGCGCGACGGGGGACGTTCAACCGTAGGGCAGAACGATGGCCAACCGCGGTGGAATTGCGGCCACAGCCCGTGCAGAACCCAACCATGATCTTCGCTGGCGTCGCACTGTTCTGATTGCTTGGCATCACCTTCGATTTCGCACCAGTTCGGTGACCAGCTCATGGCCAGCACATAATAGTCGAATTCGCCAGATTTGTCGCCCTTGGCGATGGCCGCTCCTGACAAGGTTGCTCCGATTGCGGCGACAGCCAAACAGGTTTTCAAAAAAGTCATTACGGTACTCCACGGTCAATCAGGCTCGGCGATTTTAGGCCGGTTTGGTCTCTAAGGCCTTGGTAGGGCACGCACGCGTGCGCGTCTATCCCTTCTTGGATTGCAACCAATTGCATAAGAATAGGTGGCGGAAAAGCGCACCAGAATAGCACGGCTTCAATGCTGCTTGCATTTTCTCTTCCCTCTTGACCCGCTTAACACTATATAACCGCCAAGTTCCCCTACAACGGTAACCCGCCCCGGCATCCCCGGGGCCGCCCATGGCCAAAGCCGCGGGCGGGGCATAATGCTATTTCGGGTCCAAATATTCGCAAGGAGTTTACATCATGGCAAAGCTGCTGCACCCAAAAGCAACCGCCGTTTGGCTGGTTGATAACACCACCCTGACGTTCAAGCAGGTTGCGGATTTCACAGGATTCCATGAGCTGGAAGTACAAGGTATCGCTGACGGAGACGTCGCAGTAGGCGTCAAAGGGTTTGACCCGGTCGCAAACAACCAAATCGATCAAGAACAAATCGATTTGGCTGAAAAAAGCCCGATGTACAGAATGAAGATCAAGTTCAATCCCGCCGCCCATGACGAAGAAAAGCGCCGCGGCCCCCGGTATACACCGCTGTCCAAGCGTCAGGATCGCCCAAATGCGATTTTGTGGCTGGTGAAATTCCATCCCGAATTGGCCGACAGCCAGATCTCCAAGCTGGTGGGTACAACCAAGCCAACCATCCAGTCCATCCGCGAACGCACCCACTGGAACATCCAGAACATGCAGCCGATTGATCCGGTTGCCTTGGGCCTGTGCCGTCAAACGGAATTGGACGCGGCCGTTGCCAAAGCAGCCAAAGCAACCGGCACCGTTATGAGCGATGATGAACGCCGCAAATTGGTCTCTACCGAGCAAAGCCTCGAGATGGATACAGAACCTCGTTTGCCATCCTCCATGGAAGGGCTTGAGACCTTTACCCTCTCCGATTCCCGTGATGACGAGGACAAGAAAAGCAACGCAGATTATTCTGACGCTGACAGCTTCTTTAACCTTCCGGGCGGTGACGACGACGAAGATGAAGACAAAAAAGACTGAGTGTCTTCATTCCCAAGAATAGCAAAAGCCCCGGCATAGTGTCGGGGCTTTTGTCGTTTTAGCTGCTTTTATTGTGTTCGGACCCAGTGCTAACGACATAGGAACCAAAATCAGTCAGGGTCAAATTGCTGACGGATCATTGGGATTGTCGTATGGGTCCTCAAAATAGGGTTCTTCAACATAAGGCGTATCGATATACGGGGTTTCGACGTTGAGATCTTCGATTTCCTTAATCAGCTCTTCCTTCGGGCTGCCGCCTTTACCTTCCCGATGCTCCAAAAGTTCGATTTCCAGCACGCGCAGATAGCCATCAAGCTGGGGAAGGGTCGGTTTTCTTTGGGCAATGTAGGATTTGGTACGCTGCATCGCCCATTGCTTTTGCCGGACATCTACCTGATCCAAGCGGCGTGTGGTTTCCCAACGCGGCCCGCCAAGCCAAACCGCCGCATACATCAGCTGGGCGCGAAATTGCGGCGTGCCACCGACGATCAGACCGTTGTAGAACATGTGATGCACATCTTGCCATCTGGCGTCGTGAAAGCGTGCGCCGGTTTCATTGCCAATGCCGCAATAGGCATCATGAACCGCTGCGGCACTGACATATTCTGGCGCAGTGGGGGAGCCGACAATTGTGGTGAAAATTTCAGGGATCGAGGCCCCATCGGTCAAAGTCCCGCGAGGAGCCTGCCAGTTTCGCCCGCCTGCGTCGACAAAGTTCAACGTCTGGGCCGTCGGAAAGAACTGATATGGGCGGCGCTGGATTTGGGTTGGAACAGGTTCCACCCGCAGCGGCGTTTGGTCAAAACTGCAACCGCCAGAAGGTTTTGTAAAACAAGAATATTCCGGCGCGTCTACGGCATTGGCTTTTTGCAAAACTGTGGCAGGATCGCAGCCGCTGAGGGACAAAACCGCAGCGCCTAAAAGGGCTATTCGTATCATAATTTGTTCCGTCAAATTGGATTATAGAGGTCTTGGAAAATTGCGCTCTAAGATCACGTATAATGGCTCGTTTGTCGAGAATAATGCGCGGTCGCCCCCCTGATACTTTCGCCATTCTTTCAGTCAATTTGCCAATCCAACCTCCCGGTCTGACCCAGATCAAAGAATGTACATTCCAAAAGCGTCATGCGTGTCAGAGTATTTTGACAGGAGACTCCAATGCTGCGTTTGGCTGGTATACTTTATTCGCTGATTTCGACCTCTTTGGCCGGAACTTTGATTGTTGCTGTTTTGGTCATTGGGCAGGACACCTTGACGCCCATCTTGGTTGCTGCAGCAGCAGGGTTTGTATTGGCATTGCCAGTGACTTGGTTGGTCACCAAGGCGATCTATAGCTGATCGATCAAACCGTTGGCGCAGCTTTCGATCAAATCGAGCGTGCCGTCAAAATCGCGTGTATAGTAGGGGTCCGGAACATGATCCGGCCCTACGTCCGTTGTATCGGGTGCGTAATGCGTAAACAGATGCAGGGCGGCTCTGGCCGAGGCTGGACGCATGCCTTTTAGATCCCTTAGATTGTCCCCGTCCATTGCTACAATCAGATCAAAGCGGTCGAAATCTTCGGTTGTAACCTGACGGGCGCGCAGGTCCGATAGATCATAGCCACGTGCCAGTGCTGTCGCTTGCATGGCCGCATACGGTGGCTCGCCGACATGCCAAGCCCCGGTTCCCGCGCTGTCAAATTGCAGGCCTTTTAATCCGCGTTGTTGTGCCAGAACGCGGGTGACACCTTCGGCAGAGGGGGATCGGCATATATTGCCGAGACATACAAAGAGAATGCGATAGCTCATGCTCTTGATCTAAAGCGGCGCGGTACGGCTGGCAATCCCTGAGGCATAGATGCAAAACGGGCGGGGAAATCCCCGCCCGTATCTGTTTGCAAAATTAGTTGTCAGTCTTTTTCATGGTTCCGTTATCCATGTTGCCGTGGTTCATTCCATGGTTGGCCTTGCGCTGCAGATCTACTGGGATGTCGACAACAATGTCTCCGGCTTTTTCAAATGTCAGGGTCACTTTGACGGTGTTGCCTTGATCCATTGAACTGTTCAGACCCATGAACATGACATGATCGCCGCCACGCATCAGCATGTGTTTGCCGCCAGCAGGGATCACAAATCCTTCTTCGACATGGATCATTTTCATAATGCCATCACCCATGTTCTTGTGGGTGTGCAACTCGACTTTCTGGGCGATGTCAGATGTGGCTGCGATCAAGCGGTCATCTTCGTCACCGGTGTTTTCGATCACCATAAAGGCCGCTCCGGCCTTGGCGGATTTCCCGGCGGAGCGGGCATAGGGATCCATAACCACGATATCGGCAAAAGCGGCAGAGGACAGGAGGGCAAGCGCAGCTGCGCCTGCGAAAATCGCATTGAGTTTCATTGGAATGACTTCCTTGGTCGTGTTGTGATGATTTGGTTTGGGATCAGCTTAGACAAAAGCTGGCGGTCCGCGAGCGCTGGCCACAGGGGCGCTGCGCCCAAATCTGCTGGTGGTTCCAAGCCCATATTCCAAAGTGATCCAGATCGGCTGTGGCGCACTCAGGCAGCCCGCCACCTGCGCGTCCGCGCTGAGGGTACTGGCGAAGTCAGCACAAACGATCAAAGGTCCGGTCGGGTTGCCCTCTGCGTCCATCTGAACGGTGACAATGCCAAAACCGGTACAAATCTCCATCTCGCCGACGACGGCCGCATTGTGCTGGGCCGCAACCATTGTCTGGCCACTAACAGCCAGCACAAGCGCCAAGGTCAGCGCGCTCAAAGATCGTAGGATCACATTCATCGCCACAATCATACGCCTGAGTTGCAGGAGGGGAAAGCGGCAAAAATGAGGGCGTCCTTTGGTCACGCCAAATCAAACCCATGCCCAGATAGGGAAGGGGAAAAAGCAAAACCCCAGCGGTTAGGCCGGGGTTCGCGGTATTGGCATTCAGGTCGGTCCAAGCCCCGCCACAGGATCGTCGTGGCATCGACCTGAGTTATTAATTGTCCATTTTAAGCGCGGAAATAAACGCCTCTTGTGGGATGTCGACTTTGCCGAACTGGCGCATCTTCTTTTTACCGGCCTTCTGCTTTTCCAGCAGCTTCTTCTTGCGCGACGCATCACCGCCGTAGCATTTCGCCGTCACGTCTTTGCGCATTGCTGACAAAGTTTCGCGGGCAATCACCTTGCCGCCAATCGCCGCTTGGATCGGGATTTTGAACATATGGCGCGGGATCAGGTCTTTTAGCTTTTCAACCATCGCACGGCCACGCATTTCGGCGCGATCACGGTGAACCATTGTCGACAGGGCATCAACAGGTTCGTCATTCACAAGGATCGACATTTTCACGAGATTGTCCTCGCGGTAGCCTTCCATGGAATAGTCGAACGACGCGTACCCTTTGGTGACGGACTTCAAGCGGTCGTAGAAGTCAAAAACCACTTCGTTCAATGGCAGGTCATAGACAACCATCGCGCGGGCACCTGCATAGGTCAGATCCAGCTGGATACCGCGGCGGTCTTGGCACAGTTTCAGCACGTCACCAAGATATTCATCGGGCACAAGGATTGTTGCCTTGATGCGCGGTTCCTCAAGGTGGTCGATGGTCGACGGATCGGGCATGTCGGCGGGATTGTGCAGCTCGTGCTTGGTCCCGTCGCGCTGGTAGATGTGATAGATCACCGAAGGCGCGGTGGTGATCAGGTCGATGTTGTATTCACGTTCCACACGGTCACGAATAACCTCAAGGTGCAAAAGCCCAAGGAAACCGCAGCGGAAGCCAAAGCCAAGCGCAGCAGAGGTTTCCATTTCATAAGAGAACGAGGCGTCATTTAGCGCCAATTTCTCAATGGCTTCGCGCAGGTCTTCGAACTGGGCGCTGTCCACGGGGAACAGACCACAGAACACCACTGGCTGGCTGGGCTGAAAGCCCGGCAGCGCTTCGGTTGCGCCCTTTTTCTCATGGGTGATCGTGTCGCCGACCTTGGTGTCGCGCACCTGTTTGATCTGAGCGGTGATAAAACCGATCTCGCCGGGGCCAAGTTCCTGAACGTTTTCCATCTGCGGACGAAACACACCAATGCGGTCAACGCTGTATTTTGCGTCAGTCTGCATCATTTTGATGTTGTCGCCCTTTTTCAAGGTGCCGTCCATTATGCGCACCAGAACAACAACGCCAAGGTAGGCGTCGTACCAGCTGTCGACCAGCATTGCCTTGAGCGGCGCATCAGGGTCACCGCTGTGGGGCGGCGGCAGGCGTTTAACGATAGCTTCCAAAACATCCGGGATGCCGATACCGGTTTTGGCCGAAATCAGGCAGGCGTCGGACGCATCAATGCCAATGACGTCTTCGATCTGCTCGGCGATCCGCTCTGGCTCGGCTGCCGGTAGGTCAACTTTGTTCAGAACCGGTACAATTTCGTGGTCGGCTTCCATCGCAGTGTAGACGTTTGCAAGTGTTTGCGCCTCAACCCCTTGGGAGGCGTCAACAACCAGCAAAGACCCTTCGACGGCGCGCATGGACCGGCTGACCTCGTAGGCAAAATCCACGTGGCCGGGGGTGTCGATCAAGTTCAAAACGTAGTCGAGCCCGTCGTTCGCCGTATAATCGATGCGAACGGTGTTGGCCTTGATGGTAATGCCCCGCTCCCGCTCAATGTCCATGCTGTCAAGCAACTGTGCTTGCATGTCCCGTTCGGCGACAGTGTTGGTGGATTGAATCAACCGGTCGGCCAGGGTGGATTTCCCGTGGTCGATATGGGCGACAATGGAGAAGTTGCGGATGCGATTAAGTGGAGTCATGGATGGCATATGCGGGGGAATCTGTGGGCGGTCAAGATAGGATGTGATGCAAGGGGCTTGCCGCCAGTAAACAAGGGGCAATGGCGGCACTTTTTCCGCAGTTATTCTGCAAAAATAGCGGAACTGACGCCGATCTGATCGGGGAGGCGTTTCGAGACGTGCTGAAAGCTTTTGACTTTCCCCTGTCCGGCTGATTAATTTCTCCCACTAAAATAATTAGACGGTGCGAGTCGTCGTGGGACTTTCCGAGGGAGGAATATATGTATCTTGGGCTCGATCTGGGCACGTCGGGGCTGCGCGCGCTGATGGTGGACGAAAATGGTGTGCCAGTTGCTTCAGCCGAAGCGCATTATGATGTCTCGCATCCCCATTCCGGTTGGAGTGAACAAGATCCGGCGGATTGGGTGCGCGCCTGCGAAGCCGCGTTTTCTGACCTTCAGGCCAATCACCCGGCGGATTTTGCCAAGCTCAGTGCAATCGGCATCAGTGGACATATGCACGGGGCGGTTTTGCTGGGCGAAGATGGCCAAGTCTTGCGCCCTTGCATCTTGTGGAACGATACCCGATGCGCCCAAGAAGCCGCCCATCTTGATCATGCGCCCGGAATGCGTGACATTTCCGGCAACATCGTCTTTCCGGGCTTCACGGCCCCCAAATTACTTTGGGTCGAAACCCATGAACCCGACGTGTTTGCCCAAGTTTCCAAGGTTCTCTTGCCCAAAGACTACCTGCGGTTTTGGCTGACGGGCGAACATGTCGGAGACATGTCGGATGCGGCGGGCACCAGCTGGCTTGATGTCGGCGCACGCGATTGGTCAGAAACACTGCTGAGCCAAGGGCATATGCGCAAAGATCAAATGCCCCGATTGGTCGAAGGATCGGAAATATCCGGCATGGTGCGGCCCGAATTGGCAAGCAGCTGGGGCGTGACAGATGTCGCTGTGTCGGGCGGCGGTGGTGACAATGCGGTCGCTGCCTGCGGGGTCGGCTGTTTCAAAGAAGGACAGGGGTTTGTCTCGCTCGGAACATCCGGAGTTTTGCTTGCGGCCAAAGACAGCTTTGCTCCGGATCCTGCGACGGCTGTGCATACGTTCTGCCATGCCGTGCCGGATCGCTGGTATCAAATGGGGGTCATTTTGGCAGCGACCGATTGCCTGAACTGGCTGTCCGCGCGCCTGAAACGCAGCCCGGCAGAGCTTGCGGGTTTGGTTGACACTTTGAACGGTCCATCCGGTGTGATGTTCTTGCCCTATCTGTCAGGCGAACGCACGCCGCACAATGACAGCGCCATTCGCGGTGCTTTCATCGGCTTGGATGTTGGAACCGGCGATGCGGAACTGGTGCAGGCGGTGATGGAAGGAGTCAGTTTTGCACTGCGTGATTGTCTGGAAGCCCTGCGCGCCACCGGAACCGAGCTGCAAGACGTGTTGGCCATTGGCGGCGGCACGCAAAGTCCGGTTTGGGTGGAAATGTTGGCGACGGTTCTTGGGCTGCCGCTTAGCCTGCCTAAAGACGGGGAATTCGGGGCTGCCTTGGGGGCAGCACGTTTGGCCATGGTGGCCCGCGGCGCGGCAGTTGAAGATGTGATGACACAGCCTGAAATCGGCCAAACAGTGGCACCGCGTGCTGATCTGGCGGACGCGTATGACGCGGCTTATCAACGGTATCGTGCGCTCTACCCCGCCATTAAGGACGCGCTGGCATGAAGCTGTGGTGGCTGATTGTGGCCTTGCCGGGGGCAGGTTTGGCTGCCGGTTGGCCACAAGACTGGCCAGAGCCCGAGTTCGCGGCCCCCAGCACTGCGCGGGTGCAATTGGGGTGGCAGCTGTTTTATGACCCAATCTTGTCGGGTAACAAAAACACCAGCTGCGCCACATGTCATCATCCGCGTTTTGGCACGTCTGACGGGATGTCATTGTCGATTGGCGAGGGGGGGGCAGGTCTGGGCCCTGACCGAAAAGTCGATGCCGCCAACGCACCCGAACAGCGGATTCCGCGCAATGCTCCAGCACTGTTCAATCTTGGGGCCTCTGAATTCACTGTGATGTTTCACGATGGCCGGCTTGAGGCAGACGCGTCGCAACCCGAAGGCATGCGAACACCGCTTGGAACTGAAATGCTGGGTGGGTTTGACAGTGTTTTGGCCGCGCAAGCGATGTTTCCGGTGTTATCGGGCGACGAAATGGCCGGTCACTATTCAGAAAATGAGGTCAGTCAGGCGGTGCGCTTGGGCTTTTTGTCCAGCGAAGGGGGGGCTTGGGATCGCATCGCGCAGCGCGTGGCCGCAATCCCCGAGTACCGCCGTCAGTTCGATGCGGTGTTGGGGCAGGGCCACCAGATTGATTTCACCGACGTCGCCAATGTGATTGCTGATTTCATCGCGGTGGAATGGCGGGCTGACAACTCTGCCTTCGATTATTTTGTCCGTGATGGATTGGCCTTGGAACCCGCGGCTGATCGGGGACGCGCGTTGTTTTATGGTGCGGCGGGATGCTCTGATTGCCATTCGGGGCTGTTCCAAACCGATCACGGTTTTCATGCCATTGCCATGCCGCAGATCGGCCCCGGCAAGGCGGCTCGTTTTGAAAACCATGCCCGCGATGAAGGCCGGATGCGGGTGACAGGCGTGGCGGCAGATGCCTATGCGTTTCGTACGCCGTCCCTGCGCAATGTGGTGCAAACCGCGCCTTACGGGCATAGCGGAGCCTACGCCACGTTAGAGGCGGTGGTGCGCCACCATTTGGACCCGAAAACGGAGCTGGAAACTTATGACCGCAGTCAGGCCGTTTTGCATGAATTAGAACCCGCTCAGGACTGGCGGGCGACTGATGACACAGCGGAAACAGGCCGCATCGGGGCGGCGAACGTTCTGGAACCTATTGACCTTAGCGATGATCAAGTTTCTGACTTATTGAGGTTTCTAGACGCTTTGACTGATGAAAACTGGCGGTCTGTCGGCCTTGGCGTGCCAAGCAGTGTTCCCAGCGGCTTGCCGGTGGACAGGTGACCCTGTCCACCTTGGGTTAGCGCTGGATGGCCAGTCGGGCGTTGGCTGGGCTTTCGACCCAGTCAGACACTGACTGATCAGGCCAAATCACCCGGACCTTGGCTGTCTCGGCGGGGCCCATCCCGAAATGCTGTGGACCAAGTTGACCGCCGGCATGGCCGCCGCCAACCGTGATTTCGCGTGTATGGCAGCGGTCGGCTCCGGCGGGGCAAACTTCGATATGGGCCCCGATTGCCGCCGTGTTTATCCGCAATTGTGAAACCGCGACGGACAGCCAGTTCCCGCCAGCGCCCGTGTTTTCATAGAGCTCCATCGGAGCGCGCCGGTTGACCACAGCCAGATCGAGCCGCCCGTCCAAATTCAAATCCATCAGTGCTGCACCGCGGCTGCGCGCCATTGACGCAACACCGGCCCCCTCGGACTTTTCGGCAAATGTGCCATCGGGGGATTGAACCAGCAAAGTGTTCGGGTCTTGCATGGCGGCGTCAGGCATTTGTTCGACATTGCCCTTGGCCACAAAAATATCGTCCAGCCCGTCGTTGTTTACATCCCCGAACGCGGCGTGCCAGCCGGTTGACGGGCGCCCGTCTTGTCCCACGTGAGGGCGGTGAGCGGTTGTTCCGCGGGAGTAGGTTGCGTCATCGTAGCTGGGGCCACCTGCGTCCGCATCAAAGGTTTGAAGCTTTTGATCGCCCATTGAGGTCAGGAACACGTCGGCAAACCCGTCGCCAGACAGATCGCGGGACGCGATGCCCATGCCCCAAATGCTGTAGCGTTTCCAACCGTCTTCCGGGGTGTATAAACGCGGTGTTGTTTCCATGGCCCACAGCTGTTCCTGCCCGCCTTTGACATAGTAATGGCGGTCATTAGACACCCGTAGATCGGCCCGACCTGTTCGTGCCCAATCGGTAAAGAGCATCGAAAGGGCGCAAAACCCCGGTTCCAGATGGATCGGTGCGCCGTATTTTTCGCCTGATGGTCGATACATCAAGGTGTCATCACAGGTACGAAACGGGCCGTCGGGGTCTGCGCGATCCACATATGTGCCGATTGCCAGAGTTGGCAGGGTTTGGCCAACTTCCCATGTCGCAGAAAAACCGGTGCTCCAATGATCGCCACTGTCAAAGCCCAAATCAAAGGGTTCAAAGCTGCAATTTCCGGTGCCGCGCATCAATTGGTCTGCCCCAACCCGCAGAATCGCAAGATCTGTGATCCCGTCGCTGTCGATATCCAGCGGATAAGCCCCGATAACGCCGGTCAAAGCCAGATTTTCGGGGGTGTCTGCGGTGAACTCCAGCGGCGTTTGATTCGTATTTCGCATCAGTCGTGCCGGATTTGACCCGCCAGCCGCATATAATTCTGGGCGTGCGTCGCCGTTGCAATCAAAGGCGGCTACACCGCCCCCGACAAAATGTTCCCAGCCGCCGGTATAGGCATGATCGGGCAGCGTGCGCGCGGAAAAATTCGGATCGCCCGCCAGAGCAGTGTTGGCTAAAAGGCAGAATATCAAAGAGTTACGCAGCATCGCTTGAGGCCTCACGGACGGCCTGGGCCGACACTTGTTCAATGGCATAGGCCGCGGCCCCCTTGGCCCACATGTGATCCCCCCAAGCGTGCACACGCACTTCGGGTAGAGGGGCATCGACCTGAACAACAGATCTGCGCATCTCCTCTAGCACGGTATCTGCGTGCAGATAATCAAAGGAAAGCCGTTCTCCGGCCAGAATTATAAGTTTTGGATCAAAAATATTGACCAGATTCGCCAACCCCATAGCAAACATGCGACCAGCTCTATCAAAGATCGAGCGTGCCATCATGTCGCCGCTCTGGGCGCGATTGAACAGGGTCGGAACGTCCGGCAGGGGCCGGTCACGGTCCATGATATTGGCCTCGCGCAGCAGAGCGTAATTGCCGACATAAGCCTCAAGGCAGCCCCGTTGACCGCATTGGCAAAGCGCGCCTTCAAGCTGCACTTTGGTGTGCCCGAATTCGGCCCCGCAGCCCCGTGTGCCGCGATAGATTTCGCCGTCAAGAACGATGCCCATGCCAACACCATGTTCGATCGTGACAACGATAAAATCGTCAACATCGCGGCCTTCTCCAAACAGATGTTCGGCCTTGGCGACGAGGTTTGCGTCATTGTCCAAAAAGACCGGGCAGGGGGTGCAGCTGTCCAATTCGGCCCCCAGATTTACGTTCCGATCTGTCAACGAAGATGACCAATAGACAAAACGGCGCTTTGCATCGACCAGACCGGAAAGGGCCACGCCAATACCCGATAAGTCATTGATAGTAAAACTACCTTTTGCGCATGCCTGTGTCACGGCTTCGATCAGGACACTGCAAAAAAGCGGCGTGGCCATTCGGGTTTCAGGCAGTGTCATCTCATGCGATAAAATCTCGGTCCCCTCGAAATCCAAAATCAATACCGAGATATTGTTGTGCGACACTTTGAGTCCGGCCACCCTGTGTGCCTGACCGCGCAGCCGCAAAGAAACACGTGGGCGACCGCGCCGGATGCCGGTCGCTTTTTCATTCGGTTCTGGCGTGACCTCTTCGATCAATCCGGCCTCTAACAGCTGCGCTGTAATCACCGTCACGGTGGCGGGGCTGAACCCGGTGCGGCCTGCAATGTCTATCCGCGCAATTGTGCCTGCAGACCTGATGGCATCCAACACCTGTAGTCGGCCAGCCTCGCGTTGATCACTATTGTGGTTATTCTTGTCTGTCTGCGCCAACTCGTCTCTCCCTTAAATGGTCTCGTCGCCGCTGGGGACCTGGACACGGTCAACAAGCGGGTCGGACTCACTGTGTCAAACAGATTAATTATTTTTAAGGTCAAAAAAAGTATTTTTTTATCAGAAAAATATTGTTATACCCGATTCCACAGCCAACCTCGTATCACTGCCGGGGCTGGCTCAAAGAATTACTCGATTGTTTCGATAGGGAGGAGAAACATGAAACTCATCACTGGTATCTCAGCGTTGGCCATGACCATCGCAATGGCAGGCGGCGCATTGGCCGAGGGTCTCACCGTTGGCGTAAGCTGGTCAAACTTTCAAGAAGAGCGCTGGAAAACCGACGAAGCCGCTATCAAGGCAGCTTTGGACGCGGCTGGCGCATCATACATCTCTGCTGACGCGCAGTCTTCTTCGGGCAAGCAGCTGGCAGACATTGAATCGCTGATCGCCCAAGGTGCAGACGCGCTGATCATTCTGGGTCAAGACACCGCAGCCGTTATCCCAGCCGTTCAGGCCGCAGCGGACGAGGAAATCCCCGTCGTTGCTTATGACCGCCTGATCGAAGACAGCCGCGCATTCTACCTGACATTCGACAATGTCGAAGTTGGCCGTATGCAGGCGCGTGCCGTTCTGGCTGCAATGCCCAAAGGCAACTACGTTATGATCAAGGGGTCGCCTACCGATCCTAACGCGGATTTCCTGCGCGGTGGTCAGCAAGAAGTTCTGCAAGCCGCTGTTGATGCAGGCGACATCACGATCGTTGCCGAAGCATATACTGATGGTTGGGTTCCTGCGAACGCACAGCGCAACATGGAGCAGATCCTGACCGCGCAAGACAACAAAGTAGATGCGGTTGTGGCTTCGAACGATGGCACCGCAGGCGGTGTTGTTGCAGCTCTGACAGCTCAGGGTCTCGAAGGTCTGCCGGTTTCCGGTCAGGACGGCGATCATGCTGCTTTGAACCGTGTTGCCACAGGCACTCAGACCGTTTCGGTTTGGAAAGACGCACGTGAGCTTGGCAAAGCAGCAGGCGAAATCGCCGTTGCACTGGCTGGTGGCAAGTCGGTTGACGGCGCTGTTGAATGGACGTCACCAGGCGGCACCACCATGAACTCTATGTTCCTGGCACCGGTTCCGATTTCTGCTGACAACCTCAACGTCGTTGTTGACGCAGGCTGGATCGAAAAAGACGCACTTTGCGCAGGTTCGACCCTCGAAGTTTGTAAATAAGCTTTAATGCTTTTGTCCCTCCGGCGCTTCGCCGGGGGGATACCCCAAGACAAATCCCCCAAAAACCGCGTTGCCTTGAACTGATGTAGCCTTTGGTTGCACTGGGTGCCGTGCGTTTTTCACACCTATTGCGATCAGGGACGTGGCTCATATGCAAAACTCTGCGAAAAATTTCTTCTCTAAGTTGGGAATAGACGCCCGGCTTTTGGGCATGGTCGGGGCGCTGGTCGTTCTCTGGATCGTGTTTGACCTTATCACAGGTGGACGGTTCTTAACGCCGCGCAACCTGTTTAACCTCTCCGTTCAGACGGCATCTGTTGCTGTGATGGCAACGGGGATGGTGTTTGTAATTGTGACGCGGAACATCGATCTGTCTGTGGGCTCTATGCTGGGGTTCATCGGCATGGTTGTAGCCGCGATCCAAGTGCAAGTGTTGCCTGACGTTTTGGGCCTTGGGCATCCGCTTATCTGGATCATCGGTGTATTGCTTGCCATTTCTATGGGGGCGCTACTTGGGGCTTTTCAGGGTTGGGTTATCGGCTATCTGACTGTGCCTGCGTTTATCGTGACACTGGGCGGTTTTCTTGTGTATCGCGGTGCCATGTGGTGGGTCACGAAAGGCCAGACACAGGCCCCGTTGGATGCGACATTCCGCCTGCTGGGCGGCGGTGCCGAAGGCACATTGGGGGAAACCCTAAGCTGGGTCTTTGGTGTGATCGCCGCTGTTGCCGCTGTTGGCATTATGTTGATGAGCCGTCGCCGCAAATCCAGCCACGGCTTTACCGTTAAACCGGTTTGGGCCGAAGGTATCTTGATGGGCCTTGCCGGTGGTTTGATCATCTGTTTCGTCTGGGTGATGAATTCCTACCCGATTGCCAAAGGGGCGATGAAGCGTATCGCCGCGGCAGACGGTATTGAGCTGACCGAAGGCATGGTCTGGTATCATGGCGTTGCTATTCCGGTTGTGATATTGCTGGCGGTCACTGTCTGCATGACCATCGTGGCACAGCGCACCCGCTTTGGCCGCTACGTCTACGCCACAGGCGGCAATCCAGAAGCAGCTGAACTGTCGGGCATCAATACACGCCTGCTGACGGTCAAGATTTTCGCCCTGATGGGGGCGCTAACGGGCATCGCGTCAATCATCGCTTCGGCACGGTTGAACGCAGTAGATGTTGGTCTGGGTACGCTGGACGAGCTGCGCGTTATCGCGGCAGCGGTAATCGGCGGCACAGCTTTGTCAGGTGGATTTGGCACCATTTATGGCGCGGTTATCGGCGCGCTGATTATGCAATCACTGCAATCTGGGATGGCTTCTGTCGGGGTTGATGCTCCGCTGCAAAGCATCGTGGTTGGTATCGTACTGGTCTTTGCCGTGTGGGTAGACATCGTCTATCGCCGCCGGGCTGGCCTGTAAGGGAGGAATGACAATGGATACGAAAACCCCTCTTATCGAGATGAAAAACATGAGCATCTCATTTGGCGGCGTGCGCGCTGTGGATGATGTCTCGGTTGATCTGCACCCGGGTGAAGTTGTGGGCCTTCTTGGCCACAACGGCGCGGGGAAATCGACACTGATCAAGATGCTGTCAGGGGCCTATCAGGGCACAGGCGACATCTATGTGAATGGTGAAAAAGTCGAAATCCACAACCCACGGGATGCGCGCAAATACAACATTGAAACGATCTACCAGACTCTTGCGCTGGCGGACAATCTCGATGCGGCTGCCAACCTGTTCCTCGGGCGCGAACTTCTGACGCCAGCAGGTACGCTGGATGATGACGCGATGGAGGCAGAAACCCGCAAGATCATGGGCCGTTTGAACCCGAACTTCCAAAAGTTCAGCTCGCCTGTGTCGGCTCTGTCTGGTGGTCAGCGCCAGTCGGTGGCGATTGCCCGCGCCGTCTATTTCAACGCCCGAATTTTGATCATGGACGAACCAACTGCGGCGCTTGGCCCTCAAGAAACGCAAATGGTGGCCGAACTTATCCAACAGCTCAAGGCAGACGGCATTGGCATTTTCCTGATCGACCATGACGTGCATGCGGTGTTGCAGCTATGTGACCGCGCATCGGTGATGAAAAACGGCAAGCTGGTGGGCACCGTGAATATTCCCGACGTAACCGATGATGACCTGCTCAGCATGATTATTCTGGGCAAGAACCCCGGTGAAGCCGCAGCTTAACATGAACAGAAGCTCCGGCAGGCCGGAGCTTCCCCCGAGATTTGTAAGGACAACAGGCATGAGCACTGGTTTTTTTAACGGTATCGACAAGATCAAATACGAAGGTGCAAATAGCACCAACCCAATGGCCTTTCACCACTACAACCCTGATGAGATCATCATGGGCAAACGGATGGAAGAGCACCTGCGTTTTGCCGTGGCGTGGTGGCATTCGTTTGCATGGGAAGGTGGCGACCCCTTTGGCGGTCAGACGTTTGAACGCCCTTGGCACCCACAAGACGACATGGCACGTGCCAAACTAAAGGCAGATGTGGCGTTCGAGATGTTCGACATCTTGGGTGCCCCTTATTTTTGCTGGCACGACGCAGATATCCGTCCCGAACAGGGCAGCTTTGCGGGCAACTTGAGCACGCTAAACGAGATCACCGATTATATCGGCGAAAAGATGGAAGCGGGCGGGCCGGATCTGCTTTGGGGCACGGCCAACATGTTCTCGCACCGTCGGTATATGGGCGGTGCATCAACAAACCCTGATCCTGATGTATTTGCCTTCGCGGCGGCGACGGTGAAATCCTGCATGGATGCGACGCACAAACTGGGCGGCCAGAACTATGTGCTTTGGGGCGGGCGCGAAGGTTATGAAACCCTCCTGAACACTGATCTGGAATCTGAACTGGATCACATGGGCCGGTTCTTGAACATGGTGGTGGACTACAAACACAAGATCGGCTTCAAAGGCGCGATTTTGGTTGAGCCAAAGCCGCAAGAACCGTCCAAGCATCAGTATGACTATGACGCCGCGACCTGCATCGGGTTCTTGCGCAAGTATGGGCTTGAGAAAGAGGTCAAGCTGAACCTTGAACAAGGTCATGCAATTTTGGCAGGCCATTCCTTTGAACATGAAATCGCGACCGCAACGGCCGAAGGGATGTTGGGTTCGATCGATATGAATCGCAACGACTATCAATCGGGGTGGGACACTGACCAGTTCCCCAACAACACACCCGAAGTTGCGTTGGCCTATTACCACATCCTGAAATCGGGTGGGTTGACCACCGGTGGCACCAATTTTGACGCCAAAGTACGACGTCAGTCAATTGAGGCGACCGATCTGGTTGCGGCCCATGTTGGTGGAATGGACATTTGCGCACGCGGTCTCAAAGCTGCGGCAGCGATGATCGAAGACGGTGGATTGGAAGAGGCGCTGGGCACCCGGTATTCCGGTTGGGATACAGATGCGTCCAAGGCGATGCTTGGCAGCGATTTGGGGGCGATAACCCAGCGCGTTCTGGATGAAGGCATCAACCCCGAGCCACGTTCGGGGCGTCAGGAAATTCTTGAAAACTACGTAAATCGCTTTGTCTAAATCCAGATAGAGCAAGAATTTACGCCCTCCGGTAAACCGGGGGGCGACTTTTTTTGCACATCCTGACAGTCTTGTCGTCTTTTCGACAATTGATTGTGGCGCGCAAATGCCTCATTATGAAGGTCGAGGACAGATTGCCGACCAGACGGGAAAACCCGCGCCGGCTTCAGTTAGAGACAGGATTTTTATGAGGAACACAGCATTATTGGTTGTGGCGGCTTTGGTGCTTGCGGCTTGTGGCGGCGGCAACAAAGACAACGTGTCACGATATCGTGGCGGTGCACCTGCGGCGCTTGCCAAGGGACCAATTTCCAAGGCTTGTCTGCAAGCCAATCGTAAGTCGGCCAACCTGCGGCTTTGCGGTTGTGTGCAAGCTGTGGCCAACGGGTCGCTGTCGGGCAGCGATCAAAAACTGGCGGCGTCGTTCTTTCGGGATCCGCACAAAGCCCAGGTCATTCGTCAATCAGACAACACTCGAAACGAGGCGTTCTGGAAACGCTACAAGGCCTTTGCCGCCAAATCCGGTCAGGTTTGCAAAGGGTATTAAGCGGTTTGCATAGGGTAAGTTGGGGCATCAAATGTGCCCCGACTCAGAGTTTCGGGAGGCGTCAGCCAGCCACCTTTTTTGGCGGTGTGGTCAGATCGTGTAGCCGGACCTCGGCCGTCAGTGCATGTCCCACCATGCCTTCGGCCCGTGAAATCACCGATGTCGCATGGGCCAAGCCAGGCAGGGCTTCGTCTGTAACTTCCTGCCACGTCACTGTTTTCATAAACTTGTGCACGGACAGGCCACCGGTATAGCGCGCGGCACCAGACGTCGGCAAAACATGGTTGGGTCCAGCGGCTTTGTCCCCAAAGGCCACGGTCGTTTTGACACCCAAAAACAACGAGCCATAGGCCCCGAGGTTCTCAAGCCACCATGGCAGGTTTTCGCATTGAACATGTAGATGTTCGGGCGCGAAGCGATCTGATTCAGCAACCATTTCTTCGGGATTATCACAGACAATGACTTCGCCCATAGCGGCCCACGACGCCTGCGCGGCTTGGGCGTTTTCCTCAGGCAACATGGCGATTGTTTCGGGAATAAGTCGCAGTACTTCGCGGGCGAAAGCGTCACTATCCGTGACCAACCAGCACGGAGACGTCGGCCCGTGTTCGGCCTGCCCGATCAGATCCAAGGCGACGCGGGCGGGATCGGCGCTTTTGTCCGCAAGGATCAAAACGTCCGTTGGTCCGGCAAACATGTCGATCCCCAAAGGACCAAACAGCTGGCGTTTTGCCTCGGCAACATAGGCGTTTCCGGGACCGGCCAAAACATCAGAGGCAGGTGCCCCGAAAAGGCCATAGGCCATGGCTGCGATCCCTTGCACGCCACCCAGGGTCAAAATGGTGTCTGCTCCGGCAAGGTTCATGGCGTAAAGCGTTGGTGCATCAATGGTGTCGCCGCGCGGCGGGGCGCAGGCAGTGACATGCGGCACACCGGCTGCCTTGGCTGTGGCGATGGTCATCAATGCAGAAGCGATGTGGGCATAGCGTCCACCCGGCACGTAGCAACCTGCTGCGCTTACTGGCAGCATCTTTTGGCCAGCGGTCAGGCCGGGACGGATTTCCATGCTGACATCCGCAATGGATGCGCGCTGAAGCTCTGCGAATTTCTTGATGTTGTCGTGTGCATAGATCAAGGCTTCTTTCAACTCATCCGAGGTTTTCGAGGTTGCTTCCGCGATCTGCTCAGCGGTCACAACAACTTCGCCAGACCAGTTGTCCAACCGGCGGGCGTAGTCATTGGCGGCCTCTTCGCGTCCGGTTTTCAACCGGGCCAACATGACGGCAACTGTGTCAGAGACATCAGCAGACTCCGAAGCGGTTAGGCCGGGGGCGGTTTTCAAATGGATTGGGGGCATGGGAAGGAAATCCTTGACGGCTGGGGATTAGTTTCAGAAATAGTAAATGTGAAGCGGGGCGAAAGGGGATGCCAATGGTCATCAAAGGCGTAACATTGCGCGGGCTTGAAGTGTTCGAGGCCTTGGCCGGAACGGGTTCGGTTGCGCGGGCGGCACAGATCACCGGACTGAGCCAACCGGCGGTCAGCCAACAAATGCGCAATCTTGAAACGGCGTTGGGCACGGATTTGGTGGATCACGGGCGGCGTCCGATGCAGCTGACACCTGCTGGACGGACGTTTTTGAGCCGCACGCAAACCGTTCTTGCGCAACTGCGGCTGGCGCAAAGTGAACTCACTGTGATGGATCTGACCCATCTGAGCACTTTGAACCTTGGGATCATTGATGATTTTGACAATGATCTGACCCCTCGACTGGTGACCATGTTGGCCGAAAGCCTGACACGCTGCAGGTTTAAACTGACCACTGCACCCAGCCACGAAATTTCGTCGGAAATGGAAGCGCGACACCTGCATATTGCGATTGCAGCGTCGAGTGGGGGTGTCACGCCGGGCATCATCGAATACCCATTGGTTCGAGACCCTTTTATCCTTGTTTGTCAGAGGGGTGCGGCGGATGCTGCGGGCGGGGTTGCCGCCCTGACAGAGGTGGAACCCTTGCTGCGGTACGACCGGGCGCAGAGGATCGGAGCCCAGATCGAAGCCCACTTGGCGCGGCAAAAACTGGACTTTTCCGAACGGTTCGAGATCGGTGCCCACCTGTCCTTGATGACTTTGGCGGCACGGGGCGTCGGATGGGCGCTGACCACACCGCTTGGATATATGCGCGCCAGCCGGATGCATGATCAGATCGAAGCGCACCCGCTGCCCTTCAAGCCCTTTTCGCGTACGATTTCGTTGTTTGCCGGATCGGATTGGGCCGATACTGTTCCGCGCGATGTTGCCCGCACCACAGGAATGCTGGTCAATGAAATGGTCATTGATCCAGCTCTGCGCCAACTGCCTTGGCTTGAGGGGGAATTGCGTCTTTTGGACAGGTGATACGGCGGGCGGTTTTTGCATGACAACGATGTTGCCTGCCACACCCATTCAATCAAGCGCGCCAGTGTCTGTTTTCGGAACAGTCAGCCGCAGTTTTAAAGAGTTGAAATTGGCTGTTTACGAATTAGGCGGAACCGACCTGTAAAAATGCCCGCAGCGATGCTTCAAACTCACGCGGTTTTTCGGCGTGCAGCCAATGTCCTGCCCCCGGAATCTTGGCAAACCGCGCCTTAGGAAACCGCGCACGAATATCGCTGCGATGCTCGGGCAGGACATAGTCTGATTGCGCGCCGGATAAGAACAAAGTTGCCCCGTCAAACTGGCCCGCTACCACCGGGAACCCCAGGATCAACGGCATTTGCTCGGCCAAGGCGTCTAGATTGAGTTTCCAAGATTGTGATTTTATATCAAGGGATTGCGTAAAAAACGATTGAAGGGTTTTGTCTTCGACATGCTTGGCCAATTGTTCAACCGCATCCGACCGCTTGGTCACGCGGCTTAGGTCGACTTTGCGCATGGCTTCGATGAATTGGATTTGGCTGTGCGTATAGCTGACCGGCGCGATATCGGCGATGATCAGCCGGTTCACCAGCTCTGGTCGTGTCAAAGCGAGCACCATTGCGGCCTTGCCGCCCATGGAATGCCCGACCACATCAGCCCGGCCGCCATGCGCTTCGATCACTTCGGCGAGGTCGTTGGCAAGCGAATGGTAGTCATGAGTGTCCGATTTGAAGCTATCGCCGTGATTGCGCATATCAGGTGTGAGAACAAGCCGGTCATCGGACAGGCGTTTGGCGATCACCCCCCAGTTGCGCCCAGAGCCATACAGCCCGTGCACGATCAGCAACGGTGGATTGGGCCCTGATTGGCCCACGGTCAAAGTATTCAGCATCAAAGTCAGTCTTTCATCGGCGTGCCGCGTAGGCGTAAGAACAGGCTTTCTTCGTCGTTGTTGCGGAAAAAGGGAACCGAGGCAGGGGGGGCATTGTCTTGTACCCGCGCTGCGATTTCGGCCATCACAACTTCGGTGATGAACGGCAGATCAAAATGGCGCACTTCGTCGAGAGGAATCCATTGAAGGTGCGAAAGTTCATCCGTTGCAGCGGCGAAATCATCGGGGTCGGATGCCAATCCTTCGGCGTCGAGCAAAAAGAACCTCGCATCAAACCTGCGAGGTCTGCCCGGCGGTGTGATTGCGCGAAATACAAACTGCAACCCGTCTGCGGCAGGCCGGTGCCCTGTGCCTGCAAAACTGAGCCAATCTTCGGGAACATCACCGGGCCAAGGGGCTGGAACGCCTAATATCTGTCCGGTTTCTTCCCAAAGTTCGCGCACCGCAGCTGCGGCCAAAGCGCGTGCCATCCCCGCCGGCGCGCTTTCGGAGAGCCGGGCAGAACACAGCGGCGTTAGCGGACGTGCCAAGGGCACCTTTGCATCATCGGCATCAACAGCCCCGCCGGGAAAGACAAATTTATTGGGCATAAACGCCGCGCTTGCCCCGCGTTGGCCCATAAGTACCGATGGACGGGTGGTGCGGTTGCGCACGACAATGACAGTTGCGGCATTGCGGATTGCGGTCTTGTCGACAGTTGGTGTTGTCATCTTTTCCCCGGTGCTTGCGCCCAAATCAATCGCGGCGCGCAAACCCGTGCAGGCGGCGCGCCCATTGGAAGGCAACAATGGCGCCTTTCATTCTGGGCAGAAGGTAGAGCGACAAGCCAACGCAGCCAACTGCAAAAATCGTAAACAGGATCAAAGGATCCGGTTCAAAGGTGGCAAAGACAAAACTGAGCAGGGGCGTCATAATCAAAAAGACCAGCAATATGGTCACATAGGACGGACTGTTGGCCACGTTGTGCAGCCGTAGTTTTTCCCGGCACACTGGGCAATGGTCGCGCACCCGTAAGAAACCGGACAGCAGCGGACCGGCCCCGCAATTGGGGCATTTTCCGCGCAAACCGCGCAGAATTGCAGTTCTGGTATCCCGCGCCCCGTTCAAATGTGGGGCGTTTGGGCTAGGTGGTGTCATAGTGCCTCTAACGCTCGCGGTGTCAGGATGGGTGCAGTCTGGTGATGCGGGAAGGTCGCATTATGTCCTTGCGTCCGGATGTCGCAAAAAAAAGCGCTCACGGCGCTGTGAACAAGAAAGAGTCATTTTCAGCGACGGGAGTTCTGAGCTGGCGCGTGGAAGCTGCATAGACGCCCAAAGAGAAGCGGCGGTCTGAAGTGAAGCGAACAGGAATGGAGACCTGATATGAAAAAGACAACAATGATCCTGAGCAGTGTTTTGGTTTTGTCTCTTGGCGCGGCCAGCTTGGCTTCGGCGGCAGGTATGCAGCATGGCAAAGGCAAAGGCATGGGGCCACGCGGTATGAACATCGAGCAGATGTTCGAAGATCTGGATGTGAACAAAGACGGCCAGCTGACCAAAGAGGAAATCCAAGCTGCGGGCCAAGCTCGTTTCAAAGCTGCTGACACTGACGGCGACGGCTTTTTGTCCGCTGACGAGCTGAAGGCCGCTGCCGAGAAGCGCGCTGCAGAGCGTACAGCCAAGCGCGGTGACCGCACTGCTAAAATGCTTGAAAAGCTGGATGCCGACAAAGACGGCAAGCTAAGCTTTGAGGAAATGGAAGCCGGTAAAGGCAAAGGTCGCGGCGACGGTATGGGCCGGGGCAAGGGCCACGGTAAAGGTCACGGCGAAAACAAAGGCCGAGGCGAAGGCCGTGATGGTGGTGATCGCGCCATGCGTATGTTTGAACACGCCGATGCTAACGAGGACGGTTTTTTGACTTTGGAAGAGGTTCAAGACGCAATGTCTAAAATGGGCAAAGGCCGTCGTGGCGGCAAAGACAAGGGCTAATACGCCACTCTGGCTTATGTAATATGTGTCCGGGCTACTGCGCAAATGTGGCGGCCCGGGCATTGCACCGCCTGCCCTGAAAGGGTAGCGCTGGGGAATGGATCCAATGCCGTATGACGCCATGAATGAGCATGACGACGAGGAATTGCTGCTTGCTTTTGCGGGCGGGAATGCTGCGGCGGCGCGCGCTTTGACCGGGCGTTTGGGGCCACGGGTTTTTGCCCATGCGATGCGGATGCTTGGAGATCGTGCCGAAGCCGAAGATGTGGCTCAGGATGCCTTGCTCAAGCTGTGGCGAATTGCACCGGGCTGGCGGGTTGGCGAAGCCAAAGTAACCACTTGGTTGTACCGGGTGACAGCCAATTTGTGCATCGACCGCATTCGCAAACGTCGCGGCGGGCCAAACATTGATGACGTGCCGGAATTGGCAGATGAATCGCCCTCAGCGGTGGATCAGATGCAGCAAAAATCGCGGGCCGAGGCTTTGCAAAACGCATTGAATGCACTGCCGGACCGCCAAAGGCAGGCCGTTATTTTACGCCACATCGAAGGGCTCACAAACCCTGAGATCGGGCAGATCATGGACATAGGACCGCGCGCAGTCGAAAGCTTGACTGCACGTGGCAAACGGGCGCTAGAAGCCTTGCTTACAGGGCGGAAAGCCGAATTGGGGTATGAAGACGATGAGTGATGAAAGAAAGACCGACCTGACGGGCGATCTGGGGCTTGATGCCTTTTTTTCGGCTGCTCGCGACGATACCCCGATGCCCTCAGGTGATTTTATGGCGCGGATCGAAGCCGATGCTTTGGCTGCGCTGCCGGCGAAATCACAACAGGCACCTGTGAGTATCCCTTTGTGGCGGCAAGTTCTTGTGGCGATCGGCGGGGTGCCGGGCGCTGCCGGACTGGCAGCAGCATGCGTTGCTGGTATTTGGATCGGGGTTGCGCCGCCGCAAAGCCTGAGCGAGATTTGGTCTCAGTCAGCTGGGCTGGAGGCCTATGAGGTTGATCCACTGAGCGGGTTTGATCTAGCGATGTTGGAAGGGTGACGCATGTCTGAAACAGCAAAACCACCGATGATGCGGCGTAGAATGCGAATCGTTTTGTTTGCGTCTCTGGCGTTGAATCTGGTGATTGTCGGTTTGGTTGTCGGGGTGATCGCCAATGGTGGACCGCCGTCACGCGCAGACCATCGCGACCGCGATCCCGTAATGCCCTACACCCGTGCTTTTGATGAGAAGCAACGCCGGAACTTGCGTGACGCCTATCGTAGTTCTTTTGCTCCGCGGCCGGGCAGCGGCAAGCCGGATCTGGTGGCAGGCTATCGGCAAGCCGTCGATGTGTTGCGGGCGGAGCCGTTTGATGCAGCGCAGTTGAACGCTGTTGTGGGGCAACAAAAGGCCCATTCTGACCGGCGTCAAAAAACGGGCCAAGACATTTTGACGAACTTTCTTGCGGCGATGAGCCCTGAGGAGCGTAAGGCCTATGCCGACCGCCTTGAGGTCGAGATTGAGCGTATGTCATCCCGGCAAAAGCGTTGGCATAAGGACTAACGCTTGGACCGCCAGTAACCGGCACCCAAATGGTTGCCGGTTTGACTGCCTGTATGCGGCCAATCAACAAGGCCTGATAAGATCAGATCATACCCGAGCTAGGCCAAGCAAACAGATCTTGCTGTGTGGCGCGGGGGGGCGTGCGCCGAGCGGGGGTCTTTTGTGTCTGTGGCGGAGCGCTCGGTTTGGCCATGACAACGGTATTACGGCCCTTTTCCTTAGCTTCATAAAGGGCTTTGTCAGCACGTTCGATCAGGTCTAGAGGAGCGGTTTCATCTTGTTTGCTTGAGGTGGCGACACCAATACTAAGCGTAACGGTTAAATGTTCCCCGCCGGGCAGTACGATTGGGTTTTCTGACATGATTTGGCACAAACGTTCTGCTGTACGCTGGGCTGCAAGGCGTCCTGTGTCCGGCATCGCGATCAAAAATTCCTCACCGCCCCAACGCGCAATCAGATCGGCGGCGCGCAAGTTATCCTTGAGCCGCTGGGCAAGTGCCACCAAAACAGCGTCGCCTGCAGCGTGGCCATAGCGGTCATTGACTTGTTTGAAATGATCAAGGTCTGCCACCAATAGGGCATAAGGGCGGCGCTGCCGCGTGGATCGATCCGCCAACCTGTTCAGATGCGGCAGGGTATACCGGCGGTTATACAACCCGGTTAGCTGATCCGTAACCGCAGCGCGCAGCCCGTCTTGCATATTGGCACGAAGCCGGTCTGCGGTGCGCTTGCGCTCGATCTGTTTTTTCAACCGTAGCGTCAACTCTTGGAGGTCGAGCCCACCGGCCAAAAGGTCATTTGCCCCCATATCCAAGGCGCTTGCCGCTTCGCGCCTTTGGTTGGGCTGCGCGACATAGATCAGCGCCGCATGGCGGGTCGATGTGCTGGCACGCATTTGCGCCAGCAAGGTCAACCCTTCGCCTTGGCTACCTTCACCTTCGGCAATAACGATGACATCCGGTGTTGGTTTGCGTTCTCGCAATGCGTCTTCGGGATCGACCAGTTCAATTCTGTCGCGCAATTCTGCACCAAGATCGTAAACCAGCTTTTCTGCCTCTGGCTGATGCCCCGTCGGGACCACAACAACATAGGCCGGTGTCGTAAACTCTGCGCTTTGTTCCGCCAGGCCAAGAGCCCTTCGGGTATCGTCTCTCAGCTGCAGCTCGGCCTCGGCATCGCGGGCCCGCAGCAGCGACCTTAGCCGCGCGAGCATGACCAAATCATCAATCGGCCGCGCCAGCACGTCATCGGCTCCAGCTGCAAGGGAGGCCAGCCGCTCACCTGGATCGTCATTATTGTGCATCATGACCACCGGCAACCGAACACCGGCTTCTTGACCGCGCAAAGCAGAGACGAGAGCGCGGCCAGTCATGTCGGGAAGGTCAGAGGCAGTGATAACCAAATCCGGCATGGATTTTTTCATAATGGCCAAAGCGGCCTTCCCGGAGGCAGCTTGGACGACTTCATAAAACGCCGCCGAAAGCTTAACCCGAAGGATAATCCGGTTCGTCGGAACGGCGTCCACCACTAGTATCCGGCCAGTCATATTGTTCATCCCCGCGCTTGGACGCAGCCACACGTCTGCTTGCACTTCTTGTGACTCTCAGATTTGATGAATATTGGTTAAGAAACCCTTTCGGGATTGGGTAGCAATGTCACTTTCTAGAGATGCAGCTGAAACAGTCGGCCTTCAGGCCGTTGCGTGGTTGGCTGCAAATGATGAACTATTTCCGGTGTTTATGGGGGCTACCGGAGCCTCGGAAGCGGATTTTCGCGCAGGCTTGGAAGACCCGATTTTTCAGGCGTCGGTCTTGGATTTTTTGATGATGGATGACGCGTGGGTAATGGCCTTTTGCGATGCACAAAGCATGGGTTACGCATTGGTCGGGCAAGCCCGTGCCGGATTGCCCGGAGGAGGAGAGGTGAATTGGACATGAGTTTGCGCGCGGATGCAGTGCTTTTTGACAAAGACGGAACGCTTTTTAACTTTGGGGCGACTTGGGATGTTTGGGCAGCCGAAGTGATTGCGCATTTGTCTGGCGGTGATCACCACCTGCAAGAGGCCATGGCCGCCTCCGCAGGCTATGACCTGACCCGCAAACGCTTTCACAGTGACAGTCCGGTGATTGCTGGAACCAACCTTGAAGCGGCTGAATGTCTGGCCCGCGTATTGCCGGATCGGTCATTGGAAGAGGTCGAGCTGTATCTGATGAAAGCCGCAGCAGAAGCACCTCTGAGCGAAGCCGTGCCCTTGGTTCCGTTCTTGGCGCAACTTGCGGCCATGGATTTGGCGCTGGGGGTGATGACAAACGATTCTGAATTTGCGGCCCGGGCGCATCTGCAGACCGCAGGTGTTGAAGGCATGTTCGATTTCATAGCCGGATTTGACAGCGGCTTTGGGGCGAAACCTGACCCTGATCCACTTTTAGCTTTTGCTGTGGCAACCAAAATTGCGCCAGAGCGAGTGGTCATGGTTGGTGACAGCACCCATGATTTACAGGCTGGTCGCGCGGCGGGAATGCAGACGGTTGGCGTGTTGACCGGCCCGGCTTTGACCGCTGAACTTGAACCTTGGGCGGACGTTGTTCTGTCTGACATTGGTGAGGTGTTGGGCTGGCTCTTGGCGGCTGAGTGATAAAAGCGACGATATCTGTCGCAATCGGACTGGAAAGCCGGTGATTGCGCATGTGTCATGGAGGCAGCCGATAGGAGGCCCCCATGACCGACACTGACACCTCACCCAAAGGTCGTCGCCGCAGCGGTGGACGCGCCGCCAATACGGCGCGGCGTGGGATCACAGCGGTAGAGCAGCAACCTTGGCGCTTGCCCGTCAACCAAGACCGCCCGATCGAACCGCTGAGCCCGGAAGGGGTCGAAAGGGTTCATAACGCGACCATGCAGATCCTCGAAGAAATCGGGATCGAGTTCTTGAATCCGAAGGCCATCACCTATCTGAAAAATGCTGGCTGCACGGTGCGCGGTGAAAACGTGCGCATGGATCGGGAATTTGTAACCGAGATGGTGGCCAAAGCGCCAAGTCGGTTTACCGTAACCCCGCGCAATCCGGAGCGGCAATTGACGCTTGGGGCTGGTCATTTGCTGTTTGGAAATGTGTCGTCTCCGCCCAACTATTGGGACCTTGAGATCGGGCGCAAAGTTCCCGGCACCCGTGAACATTTCCGCAATCTTCTGAAGCTGACCCAGTATTTCAACTGTATCCACTTTTGTGGTGGCTATCCCGTTGAACCGGTCGATATTCACCCCCGCGTGCGTCATCTGGATGCCATGTTTGACAAGTTGACGCTGTGCGACAAGACCATGCATGTCTATTCGCTCGGCAAAGAGCGTGTCGAAGACGGGATGGAAATGGTGCGGATTGCCGGCGGCCTCAGCCACGAAGAATTCGACGCCACTCCGCGCATGTATACGAACATCAATTCCACCTCGCCTTTGAAGCATGACCATCCGATGCTGGACGGTTGGATGCGCATGGCGCAACGCGGGCAGGGGCTTGTTGTGACCCCCTTTACCTTGGCGGGGGCGATGGCACCGGTCACAATGGCAGGTGCAGTTGTTCAATCCTTGGCCGAAGCGCTGGCCGCGGTGGTTTTAGCGCAGGTCATCAACCCCGGCGTGCCCTGCATGATTGGCACTTTCACATCAAATGTGGATATGAAAACCGGCGCTCCTGCTTTTGGGACACCTGAGTATATGCGGGCGACGCAGATGACCGGTCAGATGGCGCGCTATTACGGGTTGCCTTTGCGCTCGAGCGGGGTGTGTGCGTCCAATGTGCCTGACGGGCAGGCTATGTGGGAAACGGAACACAGCCTTTGGGCTGCGGTCCAATCAGGCACTGACATGGTGTATCACGCGGCGGGTTGGTTAGAGGGCGGGTTGATTGCCAGTCCTGAGAAATTCATCATGGATTGCGAAGTTTTGGGGCAAATCCAGCGCTATATGGAGCCGGAGATCTGTGATGTTTCCGATGCGGCATTGGCGGTTGAAACCATCCGTGACGTCGGCCCGAACGGTCATTTCTTTGGAGTGCAACACACCCAAGACAGGTATGAAACCGCCTTTCACCAACCGTTCTTGTCAGATTGGAAAAACTTTGAGGCGTGGGAAGCGGCAGGCGCTATGTGGACACCAGAGCGTGCGCATGGAATCTACAAACGGATCTTGGATGAATTCGAAGCCCCGGCGCTGGATCCGGCCGTTCACGAAGAGCTAACTGCTTTCGTTGCACGGCGCAAAGAAGAGGGAGGGGCCCCAACCGATTTTTGAACCTTGTTAACGTGCAACTAAATGTACCGGCCGCTTAATTTATGCACAATTGAAGATGTTACCCCTAAATTAAGGACGCAAGTGCCATCTTTTTGCAAAGACAAAAAGGCGGAGACATTATGCACGGCCTCATTTTGAAGACGCTTCAGGTCTTCGTGCAGGATACCTATGGTCCAGAAGCTTGGCGGAATATTTCAGCCCATGCTTCCCTTGAGACGCCTGATTTAGAGGCGATGTTAAACTACGACGAACAAGTTTTTAAGGACGTCGTTGCTGCCGCCAGTGAAGTGCTTGAAAAACCAAGCGAGGTCTTCTTGGAAGATATCGGAACCTATCTGGTGTCACACCCGAACTGCGAAGGGTTGAGGCGATTGTTACGGTTCGGGGGGGTGGATTTTATTGAATTTCTGCATTCCCTGGATGACTTGCCTGATCGTGCCCGCCTCGCTGTGGCGGATTTGGGGCTGCCCGATCTCGAGCTGCGGGACCACACCATCAACCAGTTTCAGCTGAAGATCGAAGGGCACCTTCCCGGTTTCGTTCACGTCATGACGGGGCTGTTGCGCGCGATGGCTGATGATTACGGTGCTTTGGCCTTGCTGGATCATTCTGGCGACGGAGCGGCCAGCGTACAAATGATCGACATCACTGTAGTCGAAACCGCTTATGCCGAAGGCCGCGATTTTGAATTGGCAGTATCCAAACAAATGGGAGAAGCCTCATGATAGAGTTCCCGATAGAGATGTTGCATAGGTTCTGCCCGATGCACGTTGTTTTGGACAGAACCGGGCATATCGTTCAAGCTGGTCCAACGTTACATAAAATCGGTGGCGACAACCTCGACGGGAAACGGTTTCTGGAATTGTTTGAAATTTATCGCCCTCGGTCTGTGTTGGGCATGTCGGACCTTCTCAATTCCCAAGGGCGCAAACTGCATCTGCGATTGAGAAGCGGAATTAGAACACCGCTAAAAGGGGTTTTGTCAGGCGACGGGCGCGGCGGGGCTGTGATAAATCTTTCCTTTGGTATCGCGGTGATTGACGCCGTGCGCGACTATGGTCTGACGAGCACCGATTTCGCTCCGACAGATCTTGCAGTAGAAATGCTTTATCTCGTTGAGGCCAAGTCAGCTGCCATGGATGCTTCTCTCAACCTGAATACACGCCTCCAAGGGGCGATGGTCGCGGCAGAGAAACGCGCCTTTACCGATACTCTTACCGGTTTGCACAATCGTCGCGCCGTTGATCAAGTTCTTGATCGGCTTTGTCGCAGTGGGCAACCGTTTTCCATCATGCACATCGATTTGGATTTCTTTAAGCAGGTTAACGACACCATGGGCCATGCTGCGGGTGATCATGTCTTGAAGGTTGTATCGCGATCGATGGCGGATACCTCGCGCAAGGACGACACGACTGCCCGGGTTGGTGGGGATGAGTTTGTGATAATTTACAACACGTTGGTAAATCGGGACCGCTTGTCGGACTTGGCTGGGCATCTCATATCACGAATCGAACATCCAATTCCTTTCGAGGATCGCGAATGCAATGTCTCGGCTAGCATTGGAATCTTTTGCAGTGAAGGGGGCGAACAAGATCCTGCTAAAGTGATGGAGCAAGCTGACATCGCACTCTACGCCGCGAAACATGCCGGCCGCGCGCAGTATTGCTTCTTTGAGGATCAAGATGACGTATCTGCGGCTGAAAATACCACAGCCATTGCGGGTGAATAATTTTGTGATTTTTTTTAAAAGAGGGGCTTGCACCCGCCGAAATCACACCGTAAATACCGCCTACAGTTGGGGTGTAGCCAAGTGGTAAGGCAACGCTTTTTGGTAGCGTGCACCGTAGGTTCGAATCCTACCACCCCAGCCATTTTTACAAAAAACCCGATGCCAAGGCGTCGGGTTTTTGTTTGATTGCCGTTTAAATTCAAGAGCTTGGAGGCTTACCCCTCCGTGAGGGCGGCTTTTTTGTTGCGAAAAATCCCGCAACATTACTCGCAACAATCCAAGCTTCTATTGAAGGCAATTTCCCCCAACCCACTAGATTCGTGAAGCTTGGTGTGCAAGTTTGCCTCGTGATGTACGGTGTGCGCTGAGCATTGTTTGAAGGGGTGATTTGTTGGGCGTTGTGAATGACCGTGGCCGGTACTACTGGGTTAAGCGCGTTCCTAAGCGCTTCCTTGGGTTGGTGTGCGGGGTTGATGGCCAGCCAGTTGGACAAGTGCGTCAAGCGCTGCACACAGATAGTTTAAAAGAGGCGAAGGCTAAAGGTTCTCAAGTTGAGGCCGCTCGGTTGGCTGAGTGGGAAGCTTTGGCGGTTGGTGATGATGCCAGCGCGAGAGCGCATTACGAGGCGGCGCGCACTCTGGCAGAGGTTCGCGGGTATTCGTACACGCCAATGCCGGGCCTTACTGATGGTGACTTTGATAGGTTGATGCATCGCGTTCTATCATTGAGCGGCGATGGCGTGCTAAAATCACCGCTATCAGATGCAAAGGCGGTTTTGGGTGCTGTTCCTGAGGCATTGCCAACGCTGCCTGAGGTTTTAGAAGAGTATTTTGATCTTACTAAAACGCGGCATATTAAAAAATCAGATGCTCAGCGTCACCGCTGGAGCTTGCCGCGCGAAAGGGCCGTGAATAACTTTCTTGCGGTTACATCGCCGAATAATTCACGCGGTGTTCGAAACCTAAAGCCTGTTAATGAAATTACCCGCCCCGATGCATTGAAGTTTCGGCGCTGGTGGTCTGATCGGGTTGAGGGCGGCATGAAAATCGAAAGTGCCAATAAAGATTTTGGCCATTTGGCTGAAATTTTTGGCACTTGGGCGGATCTGAAAAATGCTGAAATGCCCAACCCGTTTTTAAAGCTGCGCTTAGAGGGCAGGGATGAGCGAACTCGCCCGGCATTTAGCAAAGAGTGGATACAGGGTAAACTATTAGCGCCTGATGCGCTGACGCGGCTAAATGATGAGGCGCGTGATGTGTTTTTGATCACCCTAAATACCGGGTGTCGCCCAAGTGAAATTACCGATGCACCAGTTGAGGATTTTCAAGTTGAGGTGGATATACCATTTCTGCGCATTGCCCCGCATGGCCGTGAATTAAAGGTTGCGCATACACGGCGCGATGTGCCGTTGCTTGGTGTTTCTTTGAATGCCGCCAAGCGGATTGTGGCGCGGGGCGGCATTCAAAAATATGGGAATAAGGCTGGATCTTGGTCCGCTTGTGTCAATAAATTCATGACAACCAACGGGCTAAAGGAGACGCCTGCACATTCGGCCTATTCTGTGCGCCACTATGTCGAAAATGCATTGTTGGCCGCAAAGGTTGATGATCGGGTGCGTGCCGATATTTTAGGGCACAAGTACCATCGCCCTAGTTATGGCGATGGCGGTGCTTTGGAGGGGCGGCGTGCTGCATTGTCCTTGATTGCATTTTGAATGCCGTGAGTGGTTGTTGCGGCGCACCGGCCAAGCGCGCGGGCGCGTTCTAGGGATGTGCTGCGGCGATCTAGCGCCGCCACTTCTGCCTCTATTCTCTCAAATACCGGCAAAAACATTTCGCCATCGCGTGCGACCAATTGCGCGGCAACGCTTAGAGCCTCTCTAAGCTTGTTGGGGTCAATATCGCGCTTCATTCTAGCGTATAAACTTTTTTGACGTTGTATCGTTCCAATTTTCGACGAAGCGTTAAAACGGTAATGCCTGCTATGTTTGCCGCGTGCGTTTTATTCCCATCTGTTTCAGTTAGAGCAAGCTCAAGATACTTAAGTTCGACGGATTTCTGCACTTCTGCTAAAGACTGTTTTTGCAGGTTAATTGTCACGGTTAAGCAATGATCGGTCATTGTTTGACCTCATGCGCTAAACTTGTGGGTTGGGTCTGTCTGGCTGAAACTTCCCTTGCGATCCTATCAAGGACGGGTTGAAAGATCGGGCCATCGCGCGCGACTAGCTGCTGAGCAATGCTAAGCGCCTCTTCAAGTTTCTCCATCGGGATGTGTGTTGACGGATCTTGATTGCAGTTTCCCAAAGAATTTTTAATAGACATGGCTAGCCTCCGTACGGCGTTTACAACACCGGCTTGCCAAGTTTCCAATCTTGGGTGGGCCGGACGAACGGAGTTGGAAATACCGCAATACGGAACGGCCTGCCGAAGCAGCCCCGAACGCCCGAACCCATAAAGAAACCGCGCAATTTGGGCGCGGTTTGGACGCCGTATTATATGCGGGTTTCCAATCCCGGCAACCGTTTTTTGCGGCTGCACAGGAATCTTGTGCGAAATATATGATGCTGTCAACATTAAAAACAACTCCCCAAATATGGCTAGATTCAAAACGCAATGGAATCACGTCAAGGTTGAATTGTTTTTGGAATCCAAAGAATAAACGAACAGTTAATCCCTGCGGGCATAATGGTGTCACTTGTGCTACTGGCTGATGTTTACGGCACGCTCTTGAAGTCATTGTGAACAAAAATGACCCTTTGCGATCATTTTTGTCCGTTTTGAGTCACCATTGTCGTCCGCTGTTACTATTTGAAAGTAATAAATAATTTATGCCGGATTGCCGACAATAAATGTCTTTTCGCGGTCAATTTTGACCCTCCCGCCTGTCTGTTCCTCCGTTTTAAGTGGTCACATCATTAATAAGATGTTGGAGTTCAGGTCGTGGCAAATCAGAAAAGAGAAAAGCAACCCATAGTTGATTGCGAGTTGTCGAAGTGGGCGAGGTTCAATCATGGCGTTTGAACCCACAACACCAGAAGCACCCAAAAAGAACGGCAAGATTGAAGAGCGGATTTCGCTTGCTGTGAAAGTTGATCAGCGCGGCGTTTCGCGCGTTCACATCATTATCAACGGTGCTGCGCGAAAGCGGTATTTCCCGGCCTCCGAAAAGGGAACCCATTTTGAGGTTTCATTTGGAGTTGGGGCGGATATTGGGCGTTTCATGATCTGCCAAAGCGCAAAAGGTGGCGTGATCGCTCATCAGCGCGGCATTAAGGGGCATGCGCTCACTCTAATTGTTAGACCGTGGGAAGCTATCGCTGCGCGGCGTCATTTAGCGGTGCCATGCCGCATTTTAGAAGATTTCGGAAATGGCGGTTTGGTGCTGCGGGTTCCTGATGAGCCGGTGCCTTATTGTGACCGGGTTGAGGGGATTGCGGCATGAAAGATGCAACGTCAAAGGTGCCTTCCTTAGCCCGCGTGATTATCGGTGGCCTACTGATGCACGGGAAAATCGAAACTGGCGAGCTGCTGGCTATTTCAACCAAAATGGGGCTTGGCGGCGGGGCTTTGCCGCGCGCGATGCTGGATGTGGTGAACGCTGGGCAGGCGCGGGCCTTGCCCGGTCCATCTGGTGCGGGTCAGTTGATTGCCGGTGATGCGCTGGCCATGATCCCGCGCCCGATCCGCATTCGGTTAAAAACAGCCTACCTGACCACCAGAATGGGGGTGCGTCATGCGTAATCCGCCCCTTTTGAAATTTTTGGCCGCTGTTCAGATGCATTGCGAAACGGCTGCCACACTGATGCGCGCATCTGAACTTGAGCCTTTAGATTTGCAGCTTTCCGTCGCAATTGCTGAGGATCTTGGCTTTGTGGAAAACACCGGTGAAATCCACCCTTCGCTGCGCATCACTGCCGATGGCTGGGCATGGGTCACACAAGAGCTTGCACCGTTTCGGGGATTGATACGCGATGCCGCGCGGACGGGTGGTGTATCATGAGGCAAGTGCCAAAACCCGCCGCAATGGCCATCCGGCTCAATGACAGCCCTTGGCAGCATTTGCCGGAAATGAGCCAAAACTATCAACTTGAGCGCGCCGGAATTGAGGCGGGTTTGTTGCTGGTTGAGATGTTTCACCACCATGGCGCAAGCCGCTTGGCGGCGGCTGGGTATGCGCAAGCCGCTAAGATGCGGCTTGGCGCTGCTGTTGCGGCTGCATCCTTGCGGGCTGATATTGTGGGGATAGTGCGATGAAGCATCTTTTTCTCTCGCCCTACGCTTTGCAGGCTTATTTTGAAAACGTGCTGTTTGGTCAGTCTATGCGCGCCATTGGAACAGCGCAGGGTTGTGCCCCGTCCAATGTGCTTCGGAGCCGTATTCGTGTTGTTGAGAACGCGCGCGATGTTCCTGAATTTGATGATCTTATTCAGCGATTGGAAACCTTTATTTTAAGCCAGCCTATGCCGCCGCGTGGTCCGGTTTCCCGCGAATTGGTACTAAGGGCATTGGGGTTGGATGCGCGCAAATTCTCTGTGACGATTGCAAAGGTGATCCCGGTTTTGAGTAAATCGGATGCCATCGTTTTATCCGGCGATGCGCCGCGCGCCGCGATTTTGGCCAAAAATGTCGCGGGGGAAAGCCTGTCTCGCGAAGAGTTTTTGGCGGCGGTCGCTTTTGGATGGTTGGAAGTTGCCGGGCCAACGGATCGCCGAATTCGGCGTTTCAAACTTACTCTGCGCGCCGAAGAAGCGACGGTTTCACTGGATTCTGTCAAGGGGCTTTTGGCCAACGAAAAACCGCAAGAGCGGCCTGCGCGCAAAATGGGCTGGTCTCATTCGTGCCCTCTTGAGGCGTGTTCGCGCCGCTCTGGGCAAACTTTAATCACGGATAAGCACGTGAAAACCAAGGGGCGGTTTCAGTCAATTTATTTGACGCGCAACGCGGTTGATCCGGGGGCATATGCGGCGATAAGTGATGCTTTGCCGCCCCGGTTAATGACCGTTCTAGAAGAGGTCTGCGGCAAGAACACCGGCTTTGAGGTTGTTGAAAAAGGGATGGGTATACCGGCGCGTTCGGCCAAGGTTTTGGTTGCGGCGGCGCTGGAAACGCTTGATCACGCGGGGCTTTTGTCATGACCCGCGCCCCGTCTGAGATTTGCGAAATCTGCAATTTGTTCCCGGTCTCATCTGGCCTTGGCTTCCCTCTTTGGCCCGGCATCGTGCCAGAATTGCCCGATATCCTACGCGGTGCCTGCATTTGGGTGTGCGCTGGCAAGGCCTGTGAGCTGGCGGCGCAGAAGCGTGCGCTGCGTAGCGCGGCGCGTTTTGGTGTCACGCTGGCCAAGATCTGGCGGCATGTGCCTGCCCCATCCAAGGGGGCACAACATGGCCCTGTCTGATGAAATCAAAGCCCGCGTTTCGCTGCGCGCAATTGTTGAGCAAACTGTTGAATGGGATGCGCGCAAAAGCCAACCGGCAAAAGGTGATTATTGGGCACCATGCCCGTTTCATGGTGAACGATCCCCAAGCTTTCATGTCACTGAACCCAAGGGCACCGGCGGGCAATTCTATTGCTTTGGCTGTCAGGCCAAGGGATCGGTGATTGATTTCTTGATGCAACGCGATGGCCTTTCCTTCACCGCCGCTGTGCGCGCGCTTGCCGATAGTGAAAACATTGATCGCACCGCAGATCCCGCGCGGATCGCGGCATTCAAGGCCAAGTCTGAGGCGCGACAACGCCAAGCCGAACGCGCGGCGGCTGAGCTGGCTGATCGCGGCGTGACCAAAGCGCATAATGTGTGGCGTGCATCGGTCGCCAACCACCCCGATTTGATGGCCTATCTTGAGGGGCGCGGCATTCGCATTGAAGCGATTGGCGGCTTGCCTGCAACTTTGCGCTATCACGCGGATCTACCTTGCTATGACGGGGCTGATGAAAATGGCAGGGCCAAGCTGATCCATCGCGGCCCCGCCATGGTGGCGTTTATTGGTCGGCAAAAACTGATTGGCGTACATCGCACATGGTTTAACGCGGCTGACCCGCGCAAGGGCCGTGCCCATACCCCGGACGGCCACAAGGTGCCCAAAAAGATGCTGGGCCGCACGGGTGAAATTTTTGGCAATCCGGTGGTGCTGTCCAAGCCCTATTGCCCGCGCGTGGTTGTGGGGGAAGGTATTGAAACCACGCTCGCGGTGTATTCGGCCACCCGCGCCCTCAATCCAGAATTTAACGCCCGAATTGAGGCGGCTTTGTCGCTGGGCGCATTGGCTGGACCTGAGGCCAAAACCGGCGCGCGGCGCGGGGTTGGCCGCACCGGCAAACGTCTGCCAAACCCATCACCGGAATTGGACGGGCCGCGCCCCGGCTGGTTGCCGCCCGATGGTGTGAGTTGCGCAACCATTTTGGCCGATCCAAGCACAAAATGCCCCGACGCTGCTCGCATCCATGCTGAGCGTGCCTTGGCCAAAATATCCCATGCCTGCCCGGATGGCGCACGCCTCGCGATCCCGCTGGGGCATTGGGATCATGATCAGGATTTTGCGGATCTGGCCAAGGCTGGAACACTTTATGAGGCATAGACGGTTTGGCAGTTTAGCCGCTGCCATGCCCTTCACCGCCGAAATCCCCAATACTCACAGGAGGCATATCTATGGGTAAACCCTACGCGCTTATAGCTGGCCTGCGTGCCTCGGCTTTGACGATGCCTGAGCGGCTTGATCTGGAAATGAATGATGAGGATAACGCCGCGCGGATCTTGTCAGCCTATGGGCAAGATCTGGTGTTTGTCTCCGGCAAGGGTTGGGCCGTTTGGGATGGCACGCGTTATTCGTTCCGGTCGGGCAATTTGGCCGCGCGCGAGATTGGCCACCAGTTGCGCCAGTTGGTCATAGAAGAGGCTGAGTTTTTACAGGCAAATTTTGACGCCCCAATAGAAGAGCTGGAAGCCTTTATTGATCAGATGGCGCACAAGCGCCCGCCGGTCCTTGTCAGATCCCACAATGATGCCCGGCAAATGATGGGCTTTGCGGCTGCGTCCAAGCTACGCCAACACGCCACCAAGTGCGGCAATGCCGCCAAGGTCAAAAGCGCGCTTGAAACTTGCGAGCATCAAAGGCGGGCTGAGGTTGAGGAAATGGACAATGATCCTTGGACCTTTGTTTTGCCAAATGGCGATTTGGATCTGCGCGCCGTGCGCGATTGGGAAGCGCCCTATGACGCCCCGGATGCTGAGGTGATCGCCAGCAAAATGGACTGGCTCAAGCCTGTCGATCGGGCGCATCTGCCAACCAAATGCGGGGGCGTCAAATTCGATCCGGCGGCGGGTTGTCCGGGCTGGGTGGATTTTATGGAATTAATCATTCCTGATGATGAAATTCGCGCCTGTACGCAGCGCATTTTTGGCGCAACCTTGTTTGGTGAAAACAGCGCGCAGATCTGCGTTTTGCTGCGCGGCCCCGGTGGCAATGGCAAATCGACTTTGCTCAATACCCTCAGCCATGTGCTTGGCCGTCAAGATGGCTATGCCGCGCCCTGTAAAATCGAAATGTTCCTTGAAACCGGCCAAGCGGCGGCAAGTGCAGCCACGCCCGAAGAGGCGGATTTGCCGGGTGCGCGCGCCTATATCGCGACTGAACCGGGCGCGCGCGATGTTCTGAGCGCCAAGAAAATCAAAGGGCTAACGGGCGGTGATCGCCGTATGTCGCGCGGGCTATATGCCGATCCGTTCTTTTGGACGCCAACCGGCATTCCGATCTTGTCATGCAATCGCACGCCCAAGGTCAAAGACGAAGATGAGGGCACCCGCCGCCGATTGGTCTTTGTGCCCTTTGACGTGAACCTGCGCGCCCTGCCTGCGGACCAACAACGCGCGCAGGGCGCTGTTGAGGCAGAGCTAAGGGCCGAAGGGCCGGGCATTCTCAACTGGATGATTGAAGGGTTTCAGGAGTTCATGCGCATTGGTGTGGATCTGCCGGATAGTATGACCAAGCTCAAAACGCAGCTTTTGGAAAGCGCCGATCCGGTTGGCGTGTTTCTGGGCGAAATGGTCGTGCCAGATCCCAAGGGGCGGGTGCCTGTCAAAGAGTTCTTCACCGTGCATGAGGCGTGGTGCGAGCAAGGCGGTTTCCAGCTTTATCAAAAATCCACCGTGCGCAATATCATGGTTGAAAAGGGCTATGAGACAGGCCCCGTCAAAGGCTACGCGCACTACAAGGGCTTTAGCTGGTCTGAGGATGCGGCAGAGCTGATCAAGGGCGTTCTTGGCGCGCCAGTTGAGCCGGATGGCCCGCCGTTCTAGCCCCCCCCCGCATTTGTCACCCCAAACCCCGCGCCCCCTAAGGGGAGGTGAAAAAAACGTCACCCAATTGGAAAATCAGAGGGCTTTGTGCGGCCTCAGCCGTAGTCCGGCTGAGAAGCGATAAGGAAAAAAGCCGGAATTGGCGAAATAAAAGTCACCCCAAGGGGAAAAAGTCACCCCGAGAATTGAAAAAGCCACCCCAGTTATCACCCCTCTAGCTCTCTTCTTTTTTCTATCCTCTTATTATTAAACAGAAAAATAGATAGAGGGGTGTGCGGGGTGAAGAAAATCCGCCCGTATATGTGAGAAAAATCATATATAGATTTTTTCTCAAAAGTGTTCGGGCGGCTGTCACCCCACCCAAGTCACCCCGGCCACCCCTGTTGGCCACTTTTGCAAGGAAATCCCCGCATGGCCAGAAAACGCAAAGCCCAAGGCACCGTCACCCTTCCACCCTTTGCATGGGACACACATGCCACGCCTTTGGGCGGCACGCGCACGCGGCTTGCCCGCGCGGATGTTGAGCGCGCGGAAATTGAGGTTGGCACCGGTGTTGATGGTGATGGCGAGATTGTCAGCCAGCGTGCCCGCGTCTGGCGCACCAAACCTGCGCCCATGATGGCCAATCTAACCCCTGCCGCCCGCGCTGCCGTGCTGGTCTATATCGAAGCGGTTGAGATTGTCGGCGGTTCAATCGGCGGCAGTGATGCGGGTGGATCTGGCACGGGTAGCTCTTCGCCAACCGCCGGGCCAAGCGTGCGCGCCTTGGCTGAGGCTGAGCGGTTGCGGATGATGCATGCCGCGCTTGAGGGTGGTGAGCTGGTGGTGCCTCATCGCGAGGCAAGGCAGCAACGGCGCGGTGATGGTTTGGCGCGCACGCCCTTTAGGCAGTTGCTGGAATGGATGGCGATTGATGGGCTTGGCCGTAATGATATTCTAAAACGCGCCGGTGCATCCATTGGCAATGAGTTAGCCCAAAGTGAATTGGTTGTATCTATCGCCGCTGTTGGTGAGCGTCTTGCAATCTCTTGCGGTTATATTTCAGCACCGCACTCCAAATCTGAGTTTGGTCAACGCTCAAATGTTTGATGTATACGTCTTGGCACAGTCGAGAAGTGGCTAAGAAATACCGCACCGGCGGATCTGGCCATGTTCCGACACCCCCCGAACCTCTGAGATTGCCTGCATGCTCCCCTTGTCTCAGAGGTTCGGGCTGTATCGTTCAAGTCTCGCTAACAGATTGGCTGCGTCTATGGATCTGCGTATCACATCAAACGCCAAACAGTTTCAGCGTGGCTTGAACAATGCGGCCCGCAAGCAAGTGCCCTTTGCCATGTCGTTGGCCATCAACGAAGTGCTGAATGAGATTAAGCGCAATTGGGAAAAGACATTGCGCCGCCGGTTGGACAACCCCACGCCCTTCACCATGAAAGCCTTTGCGATCAAGCGCGCCACCAAACGCAATCTGCGCGGTGTGATCTTTGCCAAGGCCATTCAAGCGGACTATCTGCTATGGCAAGAGGATGGTGGCACACGAAAGCCCAAGCGTCGGGCAATCCTTGTGCCCGTTGGTCAGCGGGTCAACAAATACGGGAACATGCCGCGCGGTGCGGTTGGTCGTGTGCTGGCAATGCCTAACACTTTCTCAGGTAAGCCTAAGGGTAGTTCTCATGCTGGGATCTATCGGCGGTTAGGGACAAAGAATACAAGTCGCAAGTCTGGTGCGAAGTTGAAACTTCTGGTCAGCTATGAGCGCAAGGCGCGTTACAAGCCCAGCTTGAAGTTGATCAGCGGCGCTGCCAAGACCGCAACCGCCCGCCTGCCGCAAGCCCTACTCAAAGCAATGCGCCGGGCGATGAAATAGACCCGATAGGTTCTTTGGAAGCCCCCGCTACATGGGTAATTCGCGATCATGTATGGTGTGTATCTTTGTTTTTCGCGGCCCCTTTCGTTTTGGGTTGTGGTTGTTGTTGAGGGGATGTGATGTTGATAAGTCTAGCTAAGGTAAAATAGCGTGGTTTGAGAAATGAAGTTTTGGATTGAAGTAGTTAGGCGCGCATTATCGTGGTGGGTTAGCCTCGTTGGGATTGTGGCCTTGTTTCTTTCGTGGATTGCTTCGGCAACATCTAAGGACGGATATATCACGCTTTTTCAAACTGAGGTTGTCGAAAGCTCAATTTGGAGCTTAGTGTTTTTGGTTTGCGGCGTGATTTTTTTTCTCAGGTGTCTGTTTGTGATTTCGAAAATCCACAAAGAACAAAACTCTGATATTTCGAGTTTAAGGCAAGAATTAGCTTCACCTAAAAGAGCTAACATGAGGGATCTTGCGAATTCAGCAACGAATTTTCTAAATGCATCCGAAAAAATATATCACCAGTGGATGAATTCCGATCAGGGTGGCCGCGAGACTTTATACGCAGGCTATTACTCACTTCGAGAGGAAGTAAATAGGTCCAATTCTAGGTATGCTCACATCGAAAAAGTACGAATCGCAGGCTCTGATTTAGTAAATGCCTGCGATATTCTTGTTGATGAAGTGAAAGGCGACAACCCTGATCATCGCTTACTTCAAGCTTCTCTCAGGAAGCACAAGGAATTTCTTCAAATAGTAGATCCGCAATAAAGCATAAGCACTCAAAGAAAGGGGAGGAGATGACGGCTTCTAATCTTCGTCCTTTCACCGCCGAAGAAGCCGCACTGATTGAGCGGTTTCCGCTGCCAAAGGGTGTGCCGGATGCGGTTGTGAACAAGTCGCAGCTTGAGGTTGGGCTTGGGGTTTCGGGCACCACGATTTCCGCATGGCTCCGGCGCGGTGAAAATCCACTGCCCTTTGAAACCGCCGGGGCAAATGGCCGGTCCTATGAGTTTCGTTTGTCGCTGGCATTCGCTTGGATGAAGGCAATGCGCGCCGATGAGGAAAGCGCCAAGGCTGCGGGTGACGCGGCAACGGCGCAATTGTCCTTGGCCTTGCTGGGCGGCGAAACCGCATCGGGCGAAAGCGGCAAAATGAGCCTGACCGATCAGCGCAAGCTTTTGGAGCTTGAGGCCATCCGCCGGGTTGAGGCAGAAAAGCGCAACAACCTGATCCGGTTTGAGGATGTGCAAGCCGGAATTGAAGATGTGTTTGCCGCTATCCGCGACGGATTGGATGCGCTGCCGGACCGCTTGGCGCGCGAACTCGGCCTTGAGGGGCGCGATCTGGAAAAGGTTGAGCGCGCCTGTGACGATGTGTTGTCACAAGCCGCGCAAAAGGTGCATGAGGTGGTTGGCGATGGCAGGGAAAGCGACGGAAACGCTCTTTGATATTGAGCCATTGCCACCCTTTTGCAGCATCGAAAAAGCGATAGCTGCGGCGCTACCGGTCTTGCAACCACGGGCGCGGGTCAAGGTGTCACAAACGGCCCCGCGCCGCATGATCAAATCGGGCGGGCAATGGGTGCCATGGCGCGCGGATGTTGCGCCCTACATGACCGAACCCATGGATGTGACCACATCGCGGCGCTTTGATAGCATCGCTTTTGTTGGCCCGGCGCGGTCTTCGAAATCTGAGGGGCTGGTGATCAACCCGCTGGTGCATGCAGTGCTGGCGCAGCCCCGCGTTGTGGCGATGTTCTCGCCAAGTAAGGGCGCTGCAAAGGAATGGTCAGAAGGCGCGCTTGATGAGCTGATCCGCAATAGCCCTGAGCTGAAAGCCAAGCTGGGCACCGGCAAGGGCGCGGACAACATTTTTACCAAGAAATTCACCGGCGGCACGCGCCTGACAATTGATTGGCCCGTTGGTGACAAGCTGGCGCAGCGGTCAATCGCCCTGTGCATCGGTACGGATTACGACAAATTCCCCGCCGATATCGGGCGCAATGCCGAGGGTGAAGGCGAAGGCAGTGCCTTTAACCTGATGCGCAAACGGACAGAGGATGCCGGATCGCGGGCCATGACCATTGTTGAAAGCTCGCCGCGCTTTCCGGTGATTGATGATGAATGGACGCCGGACACGCCGCACGATGTGCCAACCGTATCGGGCGGGATTGTGCCGCTTTATGCCAAGGGGTCGCGCGGGCGGCTTTATTGGACGTGCCCGCATTGCGCCCATGAATTTGAGCCGCGCTTTGATCACTTGCGCTACCCGGATACAGGCAGCGCCGCCGAGCGCGGGGCAGCGGCTTTTATGCTGTGCCCAAGTGGAAACGGATGTGTGATTGAAGCGCGGCACAAGGCGGATCTGAACATAGGCGCGCGCTGGTTGCATGAGGATACCGGCGGCGCATTGGTGCCTTTGGATCAGCTCACCCGCGAGGTGGCCACCGCATCTTATTGGTTGCCCGGTCCTGCTGCCGCGCTGGCGAGCTGGGCCAAGATTGTGAGCCGTTTTATTGAGGCCGAAGGGGTCTATGAGCTAACCGGCGATGAAGGGGATTTGAAATCCATCACAAATGTTGAGCTTGGCTTGCCCTATTTGGCGCGTGCCCGTGCGGTTTCGGCTGGGCTTTCGGTGGATGCGCTCAAAGCTGGCGCTACTGATCACGCTTGGCAAGTGGCCCCGGCCAACACTGCCTTTCTCACCGCCGCTTTCGACGTTCAAAAGGGGCGGTTTGTTGGTCAGGTAGAAGCGTGGTCACTGGATCTTGAGCGGGTGGTGATTGACCGCGTTGATGTGGTCAACCCGCCCGATACCGCGCCAAACCCAAAGGGGCGGCGCATCCAGCCGGAAATGTATGGCGAGGATTGGGACGCACTCTTGCCGCATATGCTCAAATCCTATCCGGTTGCGGGGGCGGATCATGCCTTGCAGATCCTTGCTACGGTTTGCGATTTGCGCGGTGAGCCGGGGGTGACGCCGCGCGCGCGGGATTTCTACCGCAAGATGCGGCTTGAGCATCCCAACCGGTTTTATCTGGTGATGGGCAAAGGCAAAGACACAACCCCGCGTGCGGTGCTGCGCACGCCTGAAAGCGCGCATCGCGGCAAAGAGCATGTGGCGCGCGATGTGCCTGCCATCACGGCGGGCACGGATCGGCTCAAAGATGAGGTTGCCGCATCGCTGATGCGCGAGGCTGGCGGGGCGCGAAAGCTCAATATTTCCAAATACGCCCCGCATGAGGTGTTCGCGGAATACTGCGCCGAACGTCGGTATGAGGGCGGATGGGCCAAGCGCCCCGGCCAACTGCGCAATGAAGCGCTGGACCTGTCGGTCTATTCGCTGGCGCTGGTGATCGTGTTGGAAGCCGAAGCGCTTAACCACGAAAACCCGCCCGCTTGGGCGCTGCCGGGTGCGGGCAATATGATGGCGATCACGCTGGATAAGTCCGAATATCGCGATGTAACGGGCGGGCAAACGAAGCCTGAGCAGGCACCGCCCAAGCCGCCGAAAAAGAGCGGCTGGGCGGTGAAGAAACCCAAAAAACGAAACTGGTGATCGGGCGTGGGTCGCGCCCGATCTAAAGGGTTGTCCTTAGATCGGCGGTGGTTGGCATGAGCGTGATTGAGCGGTTTTCGTATGGCGAATACACGGTGCATTTGGCCAATCCCGGCCACACATGTCGGGTGAAAAACTCCGAAAAGGTCTCTAAGTTTGAGCGCCTGACTGTCTCGCGCCCGATGGCCAAGATCTTTGATCCGGGCGGCAATGCAGTTGAGTGCGCTCCGCTGGATTGGCCTGATGTGCAATCGGGTGATTGGGCCGAAAATACCCGCCGCCGGATAGATGCCGGGGTGCGGGCTGCGGTGCGGGTGGGTCAAGTCAGATTGGTTTGTGATGATGGTTCGGTGCCGGATGCGGGCTGGATGCGCGACACGCCAGATAATCGCGCCGCGCTGTTCAAGAAATCCAAGCGGATGTTCCATCGCAGCAAAACAAACACATGGATGCAATTTGCAAACTAGAGGAGGCTGTCATGCTGAATGAAGTCAAACTGGTTGGATACCTCGGGCGCGATCCTGAGGTGCGGACCTTTCAAAATGGCGGCAAGGTTTGCAATCTGCGCATTGCCACCTCTGAAAGCTGGAAAGACCGCGACACAGGCGAGCGCCGCGAAAAGACGGAATGGCACAGCGTTGCAATCCACTCTGAGGGTTTGGTTGGCATTGCCGAGCGATACCTGCGCAAAGGCTCAAAGGTGATGATCAGCGGCAAGCTGCAAACCCGCAAGTGGCAAGATCAAAGCGGCGCAGATCGCTATTCGACTGAGATTGTTTTGCAAGGCTTCAAGGCAACGCTTTTGATGTTGGATGGGCGCGGATCTGGTGAGGGATCGGGGCAATCTGATCGCGGCGGGTCCGGCAGCGGCGGTAGTGATGGCCCGCCACCCGCGCGCGATATTGATGATGAAATTCCATTTTGATGCCTGACGTGATGCACCCTGAGGCGCTGGCGCTGCTTTTTACGGCGGCGCTTTTGTCTGCGAATTGGCCCCGGTTGAGGTAAGTTTTATGACCCTGAAAAACTGCATTCCCACAACATTGGTCGCGGGCGATGGTTGGGCGTGGCTGGATGCAACAGCCTTTGCTAGTCACCCGCCCGCTGATTGGTCGCTGCGCTATGTGCTGCGACCACTGGCGGGCGGCGCATCTGTTGAAATTGACGCGATTGCCGGGGCAGACGCCTATGAGCTGCGCCTTTCATCCGCGCAATCCGCCGTCGTGCCGCCGGGGCAATTCACTTGGGTTGCGCTGGCGTTTCATGGTGCAAGCGGGGATCGGGCGACACTTGCCACTGGCCGGGTCGAAGTGTTGCCAGATCCGGCGGCGTCTACGGGTGATCAACGTTCCAGCGCCGAGCGGATCTTGGATGCGATCAAAGCCACGCTTGAGGGGCGCGTTTCCAAAGATGCCGAAAGCTACAGCATCGAAGGGCGCAGCATTTCGCGAACGCCCATCGCGGATCTGCTCAAGCTGCGCGAGGTCTACACCCGCGAGGTGCAGGCCGAACAAAACCCCGGCGCATCGCCGTTTCAAATCAGGAGGGTTAAGTTTTGAACCTATGGCCTTTCAACTCAAAGCGCTCTGAGACGCGGATTGAACCCAGCGCACCCGCGCCAAAGCCCGCACCGGAAACAGCTCCCCAGTCTCACCGCCGATCTGCGCCGCTGCAAACGCGGTCCTATCGGGCGGCGCGCCCGGATCGGCTGGCCTCTGGCTTTAGCATGTTTGGCGACACAACCCGCCAAGAAATGCGCCAAGATGCGCGCGGGTTAATTCAGCATTCCCGCCACGCCGCGCATAACTTTGATTTCCAGCGGTCCTATGAAATGTTGTTTCGCCGCCATGTGATCGGGCCAAGCGGTATCCGGCTGCAAATGAATGTCCGCGATCCAGATGGCAAAAAGGATGATGGCGCAAATCGCACCATTGAAAGCGCTTGGGCCAAGTGGGGCAAGATGGGCACGCCGTCCCGGTGCGGGCGTTTGTCGTGGCACGGGGTTGAGTGCCAGATGGCCACCGGAATTGCCCGCGAAGGCGGTGCTTTTATGCGCTTTCATGAAGGTGCCGGGCGCGGCGCATTTGGGTTTCAGGTGGAACCGGTGCTGTTTGATCGGCTTGATTTGGATCTGACCACGCCCTTGCCCGGCGGCGCATATATTGAGGCCGGAATTGAGTTTGATCAGAGTGATCGCATTCTTGCCTATCATATGTGGAACCGCCCCCATAGCGAGGCGCATCGCGGCACCGCCCAAATTCGCGAGCGTATCCCGGCAAGCCGCATGATCTATGTGCTGATCCCTGAGGAAATCGCCCAAGTGCTGGGGGTTCCAAGATCAGCCACCGCCCTGCGCCTGATGAATATGAGCGAAAGCTATCAGGAAAGCGCCATGACAGCGGCCAACTATGGCGCGGCTGCGATGGTGTTTTTCAAGCAAGAACATACTGGCGGGCAGATTGGCAGCGCGGTTGAGGATGCGCCCTTTGATGAGATTGAGGCGGGCACGGTGACGATGATGCCGCCAAGTGTTGAGCCGGTTTTCAACACGCCGCATTATCCTGAGGCTGCGATTGAACCGTTTATGCGCCACATGGGCACCAGTCAGGCGGCGGGCATGGGTGTTGCTTATGAAACTCTGACTGCGGATCTGAGCCGGGCCAATTTCTCAAGCCTGCGCGCAGGCAAAGGTGAAGAGCGCGATGAGTGGCGGATGCTGCAACGCGCGGTTTTTGAGGGGCTGCATGATCGGGTGTTTGCCCGCTGGCTGCGCATGGCGATGCTGTCGGGCCGCTTGTCCTTGCCCTTATTCAAGCTGGATAAGTTTGACGCGGCGACATGGCGTCCGCGCGGCTGGCAAAGCGTCAATCCCAAAGATGATGCCACCGCCAATGCGGCGGATCTGGCCAGCGGCGCGCGGTCACTAACAGAAATTGTAGCAGAGCGCGGGCGATCCCTTGAGGACGTGCTTGATGAGCGCAAGGCCGAATTGGAGGCCTTCAAAGAGCGCGGCTTGCCGGTGCCCGAATGGTCGCCCAAGCCTGATGATGGCGTGCCGGGCGACTTTGACCCCCCGAAAAAGGAATAGTGCATGAGCCGAAAAATCCCGGCCTTTGCCCAGCGTATGGGTGAAATCACAACGGATGTTAAAGGGGCGGCTTCGGCTGCTCCTTCCGATTCCAGAGATATCGAAATCTCATTCTCAAGCGAGGCGCGTTACCTGCGCCATGATTTTGAGCGCGATCAGGATTTCTGGGAAGTGCTGGGCCATGGGCCGGATGAGGTGGATCTTTCCTTTCTCAATTCCGGTGCGGCCCCTCTGCTCAAAGATCACATGCCGATCTTGGATGCCAAGATTGGCGCGGTCACGCGGGCATGGATTGAGGACGGGCGCGGCAAGGCAACCCTGCGGTTTTCCGACACGCCCGATGGCAATGCCTACCTTGCCCGCGTTCTATCCGGTGACGTGACTTGCGTGAGCACCGGATACGCCATCAAGCGCGCCGAACCGGCCCCGGATGAGGATGGCAAACCCGTTATCCGCGCCACGCTTTGGATGCCCAAAGAAATCTCATTTGTCGCGATCCCTGCTGATCCGTCCGTTGGTTACGGTCGGGCCGATCAGGCACGCGCGGCCACAATTACTGTCTCTGAAAAGGAAGCTGATATGCCCAATTCAAACCCCGCCGTTCAAGCGCAGCCAACCAATCCTGCGCCCGCCGCTTCGGCAACTCCTGCCGCGCCCCATGCCCGCGCGGCAAATCCAGAAACGCAAACCCCTCTCCAAACTCCGCCGCAAGATCTAGTCGCGGCTGAGCGTACCCGGTCTGCCGAAATTCGCGGGATCGCGCGCCAGTTTGAAATGGCTGACGATGCGGTTGAGGGGGCGCTGACACGCGGCACAAGCGTTGGGGCGTTTCGCGAGCAAGTGATGAACCACATCGCCAGCGACGAAGAGCAAACCAAACGCAGCAATGCCACCCGTATCGGCATGAGTGAGCGTGAAACCCGCGCCTTTAGCGTCACCAATGTTGTGCGCTTTTTGATGAATCCAAGCGACCGAAACCGCCAAGCTGCGGGTTTTGAGCTGGAAGCCTCTGGCGCGGTGGCGGATCTTTTGGGCCGCGATGCTGGCGGCGTGTTCTTGCCCTCTGATGTTTTGATGGATGGCAATTATATGCGTTCGCAAAACACAGGCACCCCGGCGCAAGGCGGCGTGCTGGTCGCCCAAGATTATCGCGGCGGATCTTTCATCGAAATGTTGCGCAACCGCATGGCGCTTTCGGGTCGTGGCGTGCGGATCCTGCAAGGGCTAAAAGGCAATGTTGATATCCCCAAGCAAACCGGCACCGGCACCTTTTATTGGATTGGTGAAGATGAGGATGTTGCTGATACAGAGGCCAACTTTGGCCTTGTTAGTATGACGCCGCATTCGGCTGGTATGGCCATCCCAATGACCCGCCGGATGGTGCAGCAAGGTAGCCCCGATATTGAGGCGCTGGTGCGTGATGATCTGTTGCGCGGGCTTGCCATCGGCTTGGACAAAACCGCATTGGTTGGGCACGCTTCACCGGATGCGCCAGAGGGGCTGCGTGACAAGCTCTTTGCCAACGCCACGGATTGGGCAGATAGCGCGGCATTTCCAAGCTTTGCGGAAATTGTCGCGATGGAAACAGCCGTGGCGGCGGGCAACGCTGATGTGGGTGATCTGGCTTATATTTACAGCCCGCACACATCGGGATATCTGAAAACCACACCCAAGTTTGCGGGTGGGGAAACCGCCATTGAAGAGCGCGGCGTTGTGAATGGCTATGAGCGCGTAACAACCAATCAAATGGCCACCGGCGAAAGCATTTTTGGCAACTGGTCGGATCTGATCATTGGCATGTGGTCCGGTTTGGATCTGCGTGTTGATACGGCCAGCAAAGCCGCCAGTGATGGCAAGGTGCTGCGGGTGTTTACCGATATCGACACCGCTTGCCGCAACACCGCGTCCTTTAAAATGGGCAAGCCTGACACGGTGCTTTCTTAAGCGATGCGTTGGCTTGAACCTCATGCAAAGGCCATCGCGGCCTTTGCTGTCCCGCCACTTGCCATATTGGCGCTGGCGGTTCTCGTTCGCGGGTTTTCGATGCCCGTGGTTGCCTTGTCCCTGATCTTTGGTTTTTGGACCTCTGCCTTCACCGCCGCTGCGGTTTGGTGGGTGCCTAACCGTGTCAATGGATACAGCGTTTCTTACATCGCCAGCATGTTGATTGATCGGGGCATTGCCCCGGCTGGCAAACCAAAGAGGTTTGATGATGGCTGAACACTTCAAAGCGCGCCATCCGGTGAAGGTTGGCGGCAAGCTGATCGGCAAAGGTGGCGGTGTTGATCCGGCCAAGATTGATCCGGTGCGGTTGGCCCGATTGCAGGAAAAGGGGCGGATCGGCGCGGATGATGATCCGTCTTTGACCAACCGCGCGCAAGCTGGCGGTCGCCCATCGGCGGCGGATGTTGTCAAGGTTGCCAGCGATGATTGAAGGCCTTGATGAATGGGCCGTGTTCACTGATCCGAATGATTTTGGTGAACACGTTACGATCACCCGCGCCGGGCAAACGCCTGTGCAAATCACCGCGCTGTTTTCGGCGGCGGGTGTGGTTGAGGCAGATGGGTTTCAGGCGGGCGTGGCCACCACTGAACCGGTGCTGACCTTTGGCGCAAGCGCCCTGCCGTTTGACCCCGCACAAGATGATCAAGTGACCCTCAGCCGATCCCATCCGGGCTTTCCGGCGGGCACGGTGCTGCGCATGGCGCATGTTCAACCGGGCGGCTCTGGCCAGATCCGGGCAATTCTCGAAAGGATGTAAGATGCTGAAAGGCAAAGATGGAATTATTCGTGTGGGCGGTAGCCTTGACCGCCTCGGCGGTGTGCAAAACTGGAACATTGACCCCCAAGTTGATGTGGTTGCGGGTTGGGGAATGGGCGATGCGGCTGAAGAGGCGTTTTCGACAATCTCGCGCTATTCAGGATCTATGGAAGTCTATCTGGATCACGCGGACCCTTCCGATGATATCAACCCCGGCGATGTGATGGATGTGGATCTATACCCCGGCGGCGAAACCTCAGGTTCGGGCTATTACTCGGGCAGCATCCTAGTGACCGGCACGCCCATGTCAGGCTCCAAGGATGGCATTCCAACCAAAACAATCAATTTCCGCAATTCCAGCGGCGTTTTGACAAAGGCAACCGTTGCATGACCCAACTCGTTTTGAACGCGCTCACCGATCACTACAACCGCCTGCGCCTGCAATGTTATGTGGTGCCCGGCATTACCCAAGCCGATGGCGGGCCGCTTGAGATCTACTATGATCCGCCAACCAATGCGCAGGGCAATGAGATCCAAACCCGCGCCAAGGGCAACACTGCGCTCACCACGCTTTACACTGTGCTGTTGCTGGCCAAGGACAAAGACGGAAATCGGCTGTTTGATGATAGCGCGGGCACTGTCCAAGCCTTGACCGAAAATGTGCCGGGCCGCGTTCTAACCGGCATTGCCGCTGCAATCATGACGTTTTCCGATGGGGCCAAATTGGGAAACTCTTCAAGTCCAGCCCCGACGCCCGATTTATCTACGGGTTAGCGTTAAGGCTGGGCAAGTTCCCAAGCGAAATTGAACAGCGCCCGATTGAAGAATTGCGGGCGCTGCATGCTTTTCTGGACTGGGAAAAGCAAAACCAACCTGAGGGGTGATTTGAATGCTGGGCAAGGTCAAAGATCTGTTTTTCTCAATTGATGGCAGGGACAACACCGGCCCGGCGTTTGGGTCTGTTAATCGCCGCTTGCGCGAAACCGATGGGCTATCAGCCAAGGTGTCCGAGCGCGTTGGCCGAGCTGGCAAAGGCATGGTTGCCTTTGGCGCGGCGGGCACTCTTGGCACCGCCGCCGTGGTGGCGGGGTTCCGCGATGTGGTTGGGCTGTATGATGAGCAAGCGCGGGTTGAGGCCAAGGTTGCAACGGCGGTGCAAGTCACCGGCGGCGCTGCTGGGTATTCCGCCGATGAGCTGTTTAAAATGGCGTCCGGCTTGCAAGATGTGTCGCGCTTTGGCGATGAGGCGATTTTGAACGGCGTGACGGCGCAGCTTTTGACCTTCAAGGAAATCTCGGGCGATGTTTTTGAGGATGCGCAAAAGTCGGTGCTGGATCTGGCCACGGTCTTAGATGGCGATTTGCAAAGTGCTGCGATCATGATGGGCAAAGCCTTGAATGACCCCATTGCCGGACTGTCTGCCATGTCGCGTGCGGGCATTACCTTTTCGGACGCGCAAAAGGACGTGATCAAGGATCTGGCCAAAACCGGCGACGTTGCCGCCGCGCAGCGGATGATCTTGGATGAAATCGCCAGCGCCTATGGCGGGCAAGCTGAGGCCGCGCGGCAAGCGGGCGCAGGCATTCTGGATGCTTGGGGCAACACTTGGGGCGATGCAAAAGAGGTGATCGGCGGCGTTGTGGTTGAGATCCTGCCGCCGGTGATCGAAATGCTTGAGGGCATCACAGGTTGGTTTCAAGCGCTGGAACCTGAGGGGCAGCGCAACGTTGTGATGATGGGCGCGCTGGCGCTGGCTATCCCGCCGGTGACTATGGCGCTTGGCTTTATGGCAATCGGGATTTCAGCGTTGACCGGACCAGTTGGTTTGGTGCTTGGCGGCATTTCTGCCTTGGCTGTCGCTGCCGGATTGCTTTGGCCCGCTGCCGATGATGCAACCGCCTCAATTGATAAGCTGACCACGGCCTTGGATGAGGAAAAAGTGGCGCTTGCGGCGCTGATTGGGCCAACCGGAACCAATATCAATCTATCGGCAACCGCCGCCTCTCAAAAGCTGATTGAGGCAAATTCGCGCTATGCGAATATCAAAGCCATCGCGGCTGAGGCGCAAGCGCTGGCCAAGGCGGAATTTGCCAAGGCTGAAAGCCGGATTGAGTTTAACGTGGCGACTTCGGGGATGGATTTTGGCCCCGGTGATGGTGCGGATTACTTCTATTCCGGGCCGCGATCTGTTGCGGATGTGATTGGCCCGCAAGCGGCTGAGGCGCAATTGCTGCGCGCGCGGGCTGAGGGGCAGCTTGAGCGGGTTGAGCAAGAAATGGCGGCGCTGTCTGAAATGGCAACCACGGCAAGCGGGGCAGTTGTTGATTTTGGCGGCTCGCTGGACGAAATCAATGTGCCTGCCGCAAAACTGACTGAGGCGATTGGCGGCGGTGGCGGCGGATCATCCAAGGGTGGCGGCGCGGCTGGCACCGGCTTGGTTGGTGCGGTGAATGAGCTGACCGGCGCAACCGAAGAGCTGGCGGAAACCAAGGGTTGGGATACTGTCAAAGACAACTTCAAATCCCTGATCCGCGATGGCCAAAGCTGGGAAACCACATGGCAAAATATCCTTGGCGATGCGGTTGATCACCTCTTTGATTTGGCATTCTCGCCCGCATGGGATGCGCTGTTTCAAAACCTGAGCGCTATGAGCGGCGGCGGCGGTGCTGGCGGCGGTATGCTAGGCGGATTGGTTTCCGGCGCTGGCAATTGGGTCGGCAATGTTCTTGGGCTTGATACCGGCGGCGATGTGACTGTGAGCGGCAAAGGCGGTATGGACCGCAACCTAACGGTTTTGCGCACCTCGGATGCTGAACAAATCAGCGTGCGCCGCCCCGGTGACAGTATGGGCGGCGGCGTCACAATCAACATGAATATCCAAACGCCGGATGTGCAGGGCTTCCAATCGAGCAAAGCACAGATCGCGCACCAGATGCGCGGCGCGATGGGCGCGGCGCAACGCACTGCCTAACACGTCGCATCCTGACACGTCATTTAAGGGGGCGCTATGAGCCATCTGAATATCGAATTTCCGCGCAATGTTGCGGCGGGCTGTCAGGCTGTGATTGCCCGCCGTGATGAGGTGGTGACGCTGGCCAGCGGGCATGAGGAAATCAATCAACGCTGGGTGCATTCCCGCCGCTCTTGGAATGCCGGATTTGGGATCAAAACCAAACAAGATCTGGCGCAGGTCGTGGCGCTGTTTGAAGAGGCTCGCGGGCGGCGGCACAGCTTTGGGTTTCGCGATTGGCAGGATTGGCACAGCAATGATGGCAGCGCGCCGATTACAGCCACGGATCAACCGCTTGGCGCGCTGATCGCCAATAGCACGGAATACGGCGATGCGGTTGGCGATGGCACCACGCAAAGCTTTCAACTGGTCAAATCTTACGGCGCAATCAACCGCTATCTGCGCCCCATCACCTTGCCACATCTGGCGGGGCTGCAAGTGGCCATCAATGGCGTTCCGCAAGCCTCAGGTTGGAGCCTATCTGCCACCGGCGGGCGCATCAGTTTTGACACCCCGCCGCCCGATGCTGCCACCCTCACCGCCGGGTTCACTTTTGATGTGCCCGTGCGGTTTTCTGAGGCGCAGATTGCAACGGAATGGGTTTATTTCAATGCGCAACGCGGCCTTGGGTCGGTTCCGTCGATTGGGTTGCTGGAAAAGCGCATGGACGCGCAAGCGGGCTGATTATGGGTCGCATTTTGAATTTGGCGGCGCTTTGGTGTCGCCGGTGCCGAACCTGCCGCATTGTTTTGCGCGGCGGCGTTGCGGTTTGTGCTGGTTGCGGCGGGCCGGTTGGCGATGATCCAAACAAGGAAAACCCATGACAACTTACGAAGACGCTTTGCGCAGCGGCAGCACCTCGCTTTGCCGCTGCTTTCATTTGACGCGCGCGGATGGCGTTGTGATGGGGTTTACCGATCATGATGTTGATATCCAATTTGAGGGCGTCACCTACCACGCTGAAACCGCGCTGAGCGCCTCGGATGCCTCGCAATCTCTTGGCCTGTCGCCAGATGAGCTTGAGGCAAGCGGCGCGCTGTCTTCGGATGCCATCGCAGAGCCGGATATTTTGGCGGGCCTGTATGATGGCGCAGCGGTTGTTGTTTGGGATGTGGATTTCTCAAATGTGACGGTGCGCCAAATCTTGGGCAGCTACCGCATTGGCGAAATCCAGCGCGGCGCATTGGCGTTTCAAACTGAGCTGCGATCTATGGCGGCGGCGTTAGAGCAAGAGGTTGGCGAGGTTTATACCGCCACTTGCCCGGTGCGGATGCTGGGCGATCATCGCTGCAAGCTGGATCTGAGCCATTGGAGCGCGCCCGCCACGGTGATCAACGTGCAAGGGGCTGAGATTGTAGTGAGCGGCCTAGATGCTTTTGACGATGGGTTCTTTGATCGCGGCACGGTGGCTTGGCAAACCGGCGACAATCTTTTTGATCCCGGCGATATCCATTCAACGGCGCAGGTTGGCGATCTCGTCAAGATAGCCTTGTGGCGCATGCCGGGCCGCGCCATCGCGCCGGGCGACACGCTGCATGTGACTGCGGGCTGTGATCGCACCGCTGAAACCTGCCGCACCCGCTTTGATAACTTGCTGAACTTTCGCGGGTGCCCGCACATGCCGGGCAGCGGTTTTGCGTCTGAATATGCCAGCGACAATAGCACCGATCAAACCGGGGGAAGCCGCTTTGCTTGATTTCACCAGTTCCAAAATTATCAATCCGGGCCTTGTGTTGGCCCATGCGCGGGCATGGATCGGCACGCCTTTTGTGCCTCAGGGCGATTTTCGCGGGGCTGGCGCTGATTGCGTTGGCTTGGCGCGCGGGATCTTGCGCGAGCTGAGCGGCAAATACCTGCCCGCGCCCGCATGGCGCAATGATTGGGCGGCGGTGCAAGGTGAACCAATTCTTGACGTTTTGCACGCCAATTTGGTGCCTGTGAGCGCCCCCAAGCCGGGCACAATCGCGGTGTTTCGCGTAGGGCATAAACGTGCCGCACATTTGGGGATTTTGTCCAAGCGCGGGATCATTCATGCGCTGGATGATCATGGGGTGATTGAGGTGGCGCGCGATGGCTTGCCGCCGCTGACAAGCCTTTGGGGCTTTCCGGTGACTGAGGGCTGTGAGACCGGCCCTGATGATATCAGCCCGAATAATTGCCTTGTGATTATCTGCCCGTGCGGCGGAGGATATTACGGTGAAATCACCGTGATGAACGACGGAACACCCCTTGCGCAAACCGGGGTGTTTCAATCCCAGCGCGGCGCGATTGATGCGCTATCAAAGGTCTATCCAAATATTGAAACGGTGGATTAACGCATGGCAACAGTTCTATTTGCAGGGCTTGGCAGCATGCTGGGCGCGTCCCTTGGTGGCGGCTTGTTTGGTGTTGGCTCTGCCGTGATCGGGCGCGCAATTGGTGCAACCCTTGGCCGGGCGATTGATCAACGCCTTATGGCGGGCTTGGCTCCTGCGATCAAACAAACTGGCCCGCGTTTGGACAGTCTGGATATTATGACTTCAAATGAGGGCGCGCCAATTCCTGAAATTTCAGGCCGCGCCGCCATCGCGGGTGAAGTGATTTGGGCGGCTAAATTAAAAGAGGACCGCAACACAAAAAACAAATCGGTTGGATCGGGGAAGTCAAAACAAACAGTCAAGCAAACCTCATACAAATATTACACCTCGCTTGCGATTGGATTGGGGCGCGGCCCGCTGTCTGGCTATGGCCGGATCTGGATGGACGGCAAGCAAGTTGATCTGTCCAATATGATCAACGAAGGCCGCATTCGGTTCTATTCAGGGGATGAGGCGCAAATGCCTGATCCCAAGATTGAAGCGGTTGAAGGCTTTGCCCCGGCCTATCGCGGCCTTGCCTATATCGTCTTTGAGGATCTGCCGATTGATGATTTTGGCAACCGCCCGCCACAAATCAAGGTTGAGGTGTTTGGTAAATCCGGCGCGCTTGAGGATCTGGTGCGGGGCGTCAATATCATTCCGGGCACAAGCGAATGGGGTTATATGCCCTCGGTCGTGACAAAGCGGACGGTGACAAACCCGCTTGATGGCACAATTTACACCACAATGGATCAAGCCATAGACGGGTTTACGTCAATGTTTGATGTGATCCACGAAAGCAAAGAAAACGCATCACGCCACGCTAAAATTTCCGATTGGTCCTTGTCTATGGATCATATGAAATCGGTGCTGCCCGCCGCACAAACCGCAAGTTTGGTTGTGTCGTGGTTCGGCACCGATCTGCGCGCCGGGCAGTGCGAAATTGAGCCGCGTTTAGAGATGGCAGTGAAAGGCACCGCGCCAGCTTGGACTGCCGGCGGATTGACCCGCGAGGCTGCAAATCTGGTTTCCTTTGAGGATGGCGTGCCAAATTATGGATCTTCTCCGGCGGATATTTCGGTGATCGAAGGTATTCGCGATCTGCGCGCGCGCGGCAAACGCGTGGTGCTTTATCCCTTTGTCATGATGGATATCACCGATAATCAGGCCTTGCCCGATCCATCGGGATCTGGCGTGCAAGAGCGCCACCCATGGCGCGGGCGCATCACGCCTGAGGCCGGGCAATCGGTGTCTGATGAAGTCACGGATTTTATGGGCACCGCCGATCCCAGCGATTTCACAATTGCAGGCGATGAGGTGAGCTATAGCGGCCCGAATGAATGGCGGTTTCGCCGGTTTATCTTGCACCTTGCGCATCTGGCAGCGGCGGCGGGCGGCGTTGACGCCTTCCTGATCGGCTCGGAATTGCGCGGGCTAAGCATGGCCCCGGATGCGATTGGCTCTTATCCGTTTGTGCAGGCTCTTCGCTCTCTCGCTGCCGATGTGCGCACGGTTCTGCCGGATGCCAAGATCAGTTATGCGGCGGATTGGTCGGAATATCATTCCCATCAAACCGGCAATGATCTGCGGTTCCATCTTGATCCGCTGTGGTCAGATCCGAATATTGATTTCATCGGAATTGACAATTATCTGCCGCTGTCCGATTGGCGCGACGGCAGCGATCATGCGGACTATGATCCGGCGCAGGGTCATACCACACCCTACGCTTTGGACTACCTCAAGGCCAATATTGAGGGCGGCGAATATTGGGATTGGTTCTATGCCTCGGAGGCTGACCGCGCGGCGCAGATCCGCACGCCAATTTCTGACGGAGCCTACCAAGAACCGTGGGTGTACCGGCAAAAGGCCATTCGCGATTGGCACGCAAACCCGCACCACACCCGCGAAATGGGCTTGCGGATGGATGCCACCGATTGGCAACCCGGATCAAAGCCCATCTGGTTCACTGAGCTTGGATGCCCGGCGGTGGATAAGGGTGCAAATCAGCCCAATGTATTCTACGCGGCCAAATCATCTGAAAGCGCCTTGCCGCATTTTTCCAGCGGTGTGCGCGATGATTTTATGCAGCGTCAATTTCTGCGCGCCTCGCTGGAATGGTGGCGCGACAATGGCGCGGGTGTGGTTGACATAGGCGACGTGCAAATCTGGGCTTGGGATGCACGGCCTTGGCCCGAATTTCCGCAACAAACCGGCTTTTGGTCAGATGGCGGCGATTGGCAGCGCGGGCACTGGCTGAATGGCCGCGCGGGCGCGGCCCCGGCGGCTGAGCTGATCACCCGCCGCCTGATGGATGGCCACGGGCTGAGCGCGGATGAGATTGACGTGACAGCCTGTTTTGGCCAAGCGGATGGCTATCCGGCCACCGCGCCAATCGGGTTTCGCGATTGGTTGCAACCGATTGAGGTTGGCCTTGGCCTGCATGCCTTTGAGCGGGGTGGCCAGTTGGTGGTTGAATCGCGATCCGCCGCGCAAACCGTTGATATGGCGACTGAGGCGGCTTTGGTGGACGATGGCCAAGGATCACTTTTTGAGGCCAAACGCGCCGCGCTTGAGGATGTTGCAGCGGTGTCGGTCCTGAATTTCATTGATGGCATGGGCGATTATGAACGCTTGCCCGCCCGCGCGATCATTGGCGCAGGCCGTGAAAACGGATCTGCCGGATCATCCATTGATTTGGTGCTGGATTATGAGCGCGGGCATGCGGCCAATGAGCGGCTTTTGCGCGCGGCTGCCGATGGGCGCGATGCAATCGCCTTTCGCCTGCCGCGCAGCGCAACCGCCATCCGGCCCGGTGTTGTCTTGCCGGTCAGTCTGGATGGATTGCCCGCGCGCCCGATGATGGTTGAGCGTGTGGTTGAGGGCGTGGATAAACAGGTTGAGGCCAAAAGCTTTAACTTTGGCGTCTATGCGCCAACCGGCGGCGTGCTGCGTGCGGCCCCGGCGCTGGCGGGCCAAGGCGCAAGCGCCATTGTGGTGCGCTTTATGGACCTGCCAATTTTGCCGGGTAGCGATGCGGCCCCATGGGATACCTATGTGGCCTTCCATGCCGATCCTTGGCCAACCAGTGTTGCGGTTGCAAAGTCGGCTGATCCAAGCGGCGGCTATGGCGATCTGGCTGAGGCGGTTTTGCCCTCGGATATAGGCGAGCTTACGGCGGATCTTGCCCCGGCTGGCATGCATCTTTGGCAAGAGGCAAGCGTGACGGTCAAGCTCTATTCCGGCAATTTGGTTGGTCGCACAAAGTTTGACGTTTTGAATGGTCAAAATGCGCTTGCGGTGCTGCATCCGAGCGGTTGGGAAATCTTGCAGTTTCAGGATGCGCAATTGGTTGGCCCGCAAGAGTGGCGGATTTCCGGGCTGTTGCGCGGGCGGCTTGGCACGGATGCGGTGATAGATCTAGATCCGGTGCCATCCGGCGCGGCAGTTGTTGTCTTGGATGAGACTTTGACGCCGCTGGATCTGGGCGCGTCAGAGATCGGCGTGCCGCGCTACTACCGCACCGGGCCATCTGATCAGACCCCAGATCAGCACGGGCTGCGCAGCTATACCGCCCGCGCCGTGGGCCTGCGCCCCTATGCGCCCTGCCATCTGCGCCAGCAAAATAGCGGCGGTGATATCGCCCTAACATGGTTGCGCCGCACGCGGCTGGATGGCGAAGCGGATTGGCGCGATGGCGTGGCGGATGTGCCATTGGGCGAGGCACTTGAGGCTTACCGCGTCGAAGTCTGGGCGGGCGGCACAGTGCAGCGCAGTTGGGACACCTCGGGGCCAAGCGCGACCTATACCGCCGCCATGGCGGCGCAAGATGGCGTTGCCGCGCCCTATGAGCTGCGCGTGGCGCAAATATCAGAAACCTATGGCCCCGGTGCTTGGGCCGTAGCGCAAATCAGCTAAGGAAAATCAGATGAGCAATGCAGTCATTGCAGAGGCGATTTCGCGCCTCACTGCCGCCTTGCCCGGATGGCGCGATGCCACCGGCGCGGCGCATCCTACCCCTGAGGGAAAGCTACCGGCTTTTGCGGTGCGCGTGACCTATACCGATGCCGAACGCCTGAGCATGGATGATCCGCGCGAAATGAAAGAGGGGCAGCTTGAAGTTGAGCTGAGCTGCCAAACGCCAGCCAATGATGAGCGCGGCTTGCAAGATCTGGCCGGGCAATTCACTGCGGCCATCTTCACCCCGGATGATGATTTGGCGGGCACCGCTTGGCAGATCAATCGCGGATCATTTGAAGCCGATCACGGCAAAGGCGAAAGCCGGTTAAGCACTGGCGCGCTCACCTTTCCAATTCAAGTGATCGAATAACCCCTAACCCAACCTTGTTTCTGTGATGGCCCGGCCCCGCGTGATGCGCAGGCGCGGGCCTTTTCTTTGGAGGTATCCATGAAAATTCCAATCCACACGGCCAATTTCGGGGGCGCAAATGCAAACTGATGTTGCTGCCGCCACAACCGGCGGAACCCTTCTTACATCGCCTTTCTGGCTGCACATGCTGGAACCCGCCTTGCAAATCGCGGTGCCGGTTCTGGGCTTTTTTGTCTTGGTTCTGACGCTTTGGAAATACTGGCTGGAAATCCAGATCAAACGCGAAATTCTCAAAGATCATCAGGAGGATGAATGATGCCCGGACAACCGCTTTCTGATGAGCAATTGCAGCAAACGCTTGATGCGCTGCAGCAAAACAAAGGCAACAAAGCCGCAACCGCCAAGGCGCTTGGGATCGCGCGAAGCTCCCTGCATCACCGGCTTGAGCGCGCCGCCGCGCGCGGCCTTGGCGGCGCAGCCCCGATCAAGATCCCGCCGGGCCAAGTGGTCAAGGGCATGTCAACGCTGGTGGACCGCAACGGCCAGATAGCCGCGCAATGGATCAAAACCAAAGAAGACGGTTTTTCCCTGCCTGACATTTTATCAGCGGTGCAAGAGGCCATTGGCGATCAACGCAGCACCGCGCCTGCCGCGCCGTCTTCGGCCCAAGCTGATCGCGATTTGCTAAACGTGTTTCCGTGGCCCGATTTGCATTTGGGCATGTTCGCGTGGGGCGATGAAACCGGCCAAGATTATGATTTGCGCATTGCTGAGGATCTGGTGCGCAACACCTTTGCTGAATTGCTGGAACGTTCTGCCCCGGCGCATCACGCGATCATTCTGGGCCTTGGCGATATCACCCATGCGGATGATGAAACCGCATCGACCCGGCGCAGCGGCAACCGGCTGGATGTAGACAACCGCCACCAAAAGGTTTTGGCCGCAACAATCCGGTTGTTGATCTGGGCGATTGAACAGGCGCTTGCCAAGTTTCCAAAAGTCACGGTGCGCCTTTTGAAAGGCAACCATGATGAGCAAACCGCCGCCGCGCTATCCGTGGCGCTGTCTGTTTTTTACCAAGATCACCCGCGCGTGACGGTGGATGATAGCCCCTCGCTCTGGTGGTTTTACCGCCATGATCAAACCTTGCTGGGCGCAACCCATGGCCACACGTGCAAGGCGGAAACCATGCCCGGCGTGATGGCGTCGGAGCGCTCGGCGCATTGGGGCGCAACCGCGTTTCGCTACATCCTGCACGGCCATTTGCACCACCGCCGCGTGATCGAAACCATGGGTGTGCCGGTGGAATGCTTCCAAACCATCGCCCCAAAAGACGCCTATCACGCGGGCGCTGGCTACGTTTCTGGCCGGTCCATGATGGGCATTTCCTACCACGCAAAACACGGTGAATGGGCGCGCTGGCAGGTCAACTTGCCCAGCCGGTCCGAGCTGAAAACAAAAGGTAAAGCCGCATGATCAACCCAAATCCAAGTGATCCCAAGCAAGAGGCAGGCATGCGCAAGGTGCCGTTCCAAACGCTGCCGATGGCGGTGCTGGCTGAAATGGCCGTTGCGCATGGCGAGGGTGCCACAAAGTACGGGCCGCACAATTGGCGCGAGGGACAAGTGATCGCGTCCACCTATTATGGCGCTGCGATGCGCCACCTGTGCGCTTGGGTTGAGGGCGAAGATCTAGATCCTGACAGCGGGTTGTCGCATCTGACCAAAGCCATGACCTCGCTTGCGGTGCTGCGCGATGCACAAATTCAAGGCACCGCGATTGATGATCGCCCGCGCCCGTCACCGCCGGATCTGATGGCCCGCCTCAACACCAAAACCGAAGAAATCAACGCCCGCCTGCGCGCGGCTGAAAGTGAGTGAACACATGGCAATCTTGAATGATATCGCAAGCGCAATTGGGCGCGCCCTTGCCTCAACCACCTTTGCGATGACGGTAGAAGTCACCGATAACACCGATGTTGCAACGGCCCACTCACCCGCCCCGGAACGCGAGGGCGCAAAGGTTGATCACGTGCCCCTGATCAACCGCCTGTCTCACATCATGAGCAAGGCCCCGGATGGCATTTACCTGCGCGTTACGGTGCCAGATGTGAATTTTACCTTCGCAATGGTGCCCGGCGGCGCGGTGTTGGTCGGCGCAGGGCCGCTTTACCACGGCGAAACAATTGACCTGAGCGATACCGTGCCCCGCCTGACCATGCGCCGCATCTCGCCCGGCGCATGGTGCGACAAGACAACCGTTGGCGTGTTCTACTGGGGCGGCGGCACGTTTGATTTTATTGGTGAGGGTCGTGAAATGTGGACCGAAGGCGGGCCGCTGTGGCTCGGTGACGCAAGGCCGTTTTCATCTGGCCGCTGCATTGATGGTCTAGGACCTCGCACAACTGGCGTGGTGTGTGGTATTTTTGATCAATGAAACAAAGGCCCTCGCCAACCCGCGAGGGCTTTTGTTTTTTCGAAAGTGCATCCAATCTACATCTCAGCCAATGCTGACAAGACGCGTTATTTGCTACTGACCAGTGTTCGCTTCACTCCCCGAAGAAGAACACATAATACACGATACCAGTTGGCGAGGACCATCAAGAAAAACAAGTTTATCGTACAACGAAATTTTGTGGCCAAAGATCCCATCACGCTCCAAAGCGCGTCTAAAACCAGGAGCGCTCCGAACGGCAAGTCAAAAGGATTCCCCTAGACTGAGATTGGTGCAAAGAAGCCAAACAATCGTTTGCAACGGCTTGAAGATCTTTCATTCGCACACGCAGAAAAAAGTGGTTTTTCGACAAGATAAGGCTAGAAAGCGACAAGATTTGGGACAAAGGTGTGTGAAAAATACCCATTTTGCAACCCAAAGGGTGACATCATAGCCAAATGTTCTGCCACCTACCCATCAGATTTATTTCAATCACTTCAGAACAACGATAGCTATCTCAAAGTGAACAAAAAGACGGTGCCATTGTTGAACGCCGGTCGTGCCTGGGGCTGAATAGCAAGTCTCCATTCGTCCGTATGGCCGAAGTAAGCAGATGCATAGGCGTCGTCTTCGCGTGAACATATCCTGGATTGTTTGGTTGTCACCACTCAGTACCCCCAAGGCCCAAACAATCCAGGATCCTAGTAGTTGACGGTAAGTTTTTATCACTGGAAAAGGCAAATGAGGTACCAGCGTTGGAAAACGTGAAAAATGACAGCTACGCGTTTGTAGCATCGCCAAGTTTTAAATTTAGACGAAGTTTGGCTGATTCGCTTCATGGGATTGGCAAAAGCTCCTTGACCTCTAGGAATTTGCGAAGCGTATTGTCGTTTGAATCTAGAGGGATCCAAATTAGCCATATTCTGGTGGATCTTGAGGGGTTCGGAGGCGCGTCCATCATGTTTGAGGAACTTCGGGCAATTAGGCAATTTCTGCCCTGTTCTGCATTCATCTTGATTTCATCAGAGTTCGAATGTGACGAAATGGGCAATCATAGGGCATTCGTGACTGATGTGTCTTTGAAGGCTCCAGTTTCGGTGGAAACATTGGAGTTTTCTCTCGCACAGGCCGTGATTAATCGCCGCCTTAGCGCCGGATACTATGACGAACTTGCGGAGAAAGAAACTGCAATATAGAAAATTATATTAGTTGCCTTAGAAATTTCCTTGAAACTCAAGAATGGATTGTACACATATGTCACATGTATTTGAAGAGATGGAAAAAAATCCCGTTAGAATATTCGCATGTAAAAATTGCAGTCACCGTTTAAGGTTTGGCAGCAATTCGTGTGGGGCTTGCTACGCAAAGGCTACCATTCTGAATAGGAGGATTATTGCATTTTTGCTTTTGATTTTTTTAACGATTTTTCCATTTTTAATTTTCGTAACCTTGACAATTTTTACCTAAAAATCGCAACTGTTGTACAGTTTTTCGTAGTCTGTTCTTCACATTAACTAGATTTTTTGTACCGCCATAGATCAGTCGAAATCAAGATAACCGCAGATTCATCGTTGCGAATCCATTGCGAGAGATGTGGCTTCAAATATAATGATTTGCCGAAATGTGAAGGCAGCAGAAAAAATGGAAAAACGATAGTGCAACAAGATGCGTACCCTGCGAAAGGTTTCCTTAAGTGAGACACGACAATCAAATCAAAACCAACTCAGGCACCTTACCTGAGCAAGGTATCCGTATTTTAATTGCGGACGATCACGTGTTGTTAGGCGATGTATTGACCCTTGCTCTTGAAAAAGCAGGGTATTCAGTAGAGTTTGTGACCAGTTACTATGACGCTTTGAACGAATTGAAATCAGACGCACCGCCCGACTTACTACTCCTCGACAAACACATGCCGGGAATGTCCGGGATACCTAGTGTTAAGCAGGCTGTTCTGACTAACAAAAAAACAAAGGTTGTTTTGTTTTCATCTTGCATACGACCGCACTTTGTTCTGGCTTGTTTGTCTGCAGGCGCTTGGGGATATGTGTCAAAGTCCACGTCTCTACTTGGCGTAGTTGACGCTTTGTCTAAAATCTTGAAAGGCAATTTATATTTGCCGGAGAAAGTTAGACAAGAGTTGAAGGGTATAGAAAAGCACCCAGACCAAGTTGTCTACACTTCAGAGGATATGCGTCTGCTGAATTTGGTTGCGGAAGGCTTCTCCGACAAGGAGATTGCAGAGTTTTTGGGAGTTAGCCCTGCCAAGTCCAAGCGCATGGTGAAATCTATTGTCGATAAATTATCTGCCAAAAACCGTATAGTAGCGGTAATGAAGGCAAAAGAAGATGGTTTGATATAATTATATGTTATGCAGATTTAGAAGCGTCACAATATGACATGCACCTCCAAAAAGCCGCAGATATCATGTCAAAGCACCCCCTTTTCAGAAGACGCGCAGCAGCAAGCTCAAACTGCACTGCTGGAATTCCTTTCAGTGTGGCATGCATCTCTAAATGCCGATCCAAACCTTTGCGAGCTGGCTGATAGCCTCAAGCAAGCGGCGGCTGTTTCGGGAATGATTTTGGATTTAGACGCAAGTGCTTTTGAAAAAAGGGAGAGGTTTTTAGATAGCTTTTCCGAAGATTCCGAGTTTGTTTTCTTTGAATCTGGTCCAGTAAGAGCTTCATCATAGATAACGCAAATATTTTTGCATGTGATTTGGTAATGAACTAAGAATTTTTTTAGTTGATGAAAGTAGTTATGAAAACTAACCTTCTACTTGTCGTATTCGCATTTCTAGCTGGTTGCGGAACAGTCATGCGTGGTTCAAAAGATAACCTTGAAATAATTTCGTATCCGGAGGGAGCCTACGTGATATCGTCGTTTGGGCACAGTTGCGTCACACCCTGTGTAATCAAGCTGCCACGAAAAAAACTGTGAATATATCCATCAGCAAGCCTGACTATAACACCGCGGCTCTAACTGTGAGGCCAGAATTGAGCATGGGCGGTGCAGGCACGATGCTGGCCAAAACGCCACAGTGTCGCGTGCTCATCTGTGGATGTGGCGATTAGACTATAAAATAGCAGTTCTTGTTTCCGACAGGATTAGACTAGGACCAGTGGTCAGTAATTCTGAAAGGCTGAAAAATTTGGATCGTAACTTTCCTCCACCGGAAGAGCCAAATTGAGGACCGCTGCGACTGGCCAGCCCTGTTTAATCAAGCAAAAGAATCTAAATTTGATTGGAAAATGAGCGACCGCTTTGGGCTGGGATCTGCCATTAGACGCCACCGCCACCAACGAAGCTCAGGGTTGACTGTGCTGACAATGCCTTTCTTGCGGGCCGTGTCTTGTATTCGGAGGTCCGTCAAGAAAGCGACTTGAGTGGGCGTGGTTTCGCAACATTTCCCGCAACAATTCTCTTTTCTTGTTGGTTGTGTGGGTTTAAAAAGTGTGTAAAAATATAGATTTGCGTGATTTTGGTGAAATGGTTCGAATCCTACCACCCCAGCCATTTTCATGTTTAATATATAGTCCAAAGGTTTGGCCTGCTGGCTAAAGTCGACGGTGTTCCATGTCGGTGTGTGCTACACATGTTACAGTTTTTTGCTCGAAGTGTGCATTTGGCTTTTTAGGTTCTGACGCCAGATACCGCTCCCGTAGTCTGAATCTCCAAACTTGTTTTGTCTCTTCTGACAGGTGCAGGTTTTGGTGCATTTCGGGCCGGTCAGATTGGTTTGTGCAACGTGTCATCAGCGAAACAAAAACCGGACATGCGCGGTTGTCGCGAGAGCTATCGCTACACTCATCACTGGGCTGCAGATTCATAACCTCTGGCGCTGAAGCTCTAAGGGCCACTCTCTAAGGTGATCAAAAACGAGAGGATTCATATGCTTAGAGGTTCCATCCGCACGTAAATCGACCAGATCTGGAGTGCCTTCTGGTCCGGCGGCGTGTCCAAACCTCTGTTTGTCATCGAACAGCTCGCCTTCCTTATGTTCATCAAAACGGCTGGATGACCTGCATATGGTCGAGGAAGGCCAAGCCGAGGACCTCTTTATCGAAATGCAGCGCCGCACTTTCCCCGTTGGTGCTGATGACAAGGGCGAGCGGTATGACTATCTGTGCTGGTCTCGCAATTTGGTCCCTCTTGGTACATTGCTCCGCAGTGCCCTGACAGGCAACAGTTCATGCCCCTGCTTTTGACGCCCAAGCTGGCCGCGCGACGGTGAGCCTACAGATAGGTCGCATCATTCATCACAGTCCTCTCTATACCGAGTTCAGCGGCCAGACCGGCCATCATCTGTGCGAAGATACTCTTGTCGCTCCTGCGCTTCCAGCGGGTTGCTTGGCGTCATGTGCGGGCGATACGTGGCGGGGCATCACGCCATCTTAAGCTATTGCGGTTGATTGAGATAATCCCACACAATACGCGCCGGTCATCGACGCAGGGTATGCCGTGGGACTTGGAAATGAAAGATTCAAGACGCCTCATGTGTGCGTCGGTTGGCCCAAACAGATCAGACATGTTTACCGCTCGATTTCGAACCGTCGTTCACGTCATCGCTTGAAAATCAATGGGTCCTGACCCCAGCGGTTTTCGGACTTCTCAGTTGGCGTTTTCATACCTTTTCCAATGTGGGGACTGTGCCTCCGAAGTCAGGATATACGACAGTGCCCAGCGTGAACTTACCACCCGCAAAAGGGAACGGTTTTGGTATTGAGGCGGATCAATTCGGTCTTGTCGCTTCCCACTAGAGTGAACGCGAAGGAGTGCTTTGTATGTGCTGGAACTCTGAAATTTCAGTCGCGATGACATGCATCGGCGCGGCTGGGGCCCTGATTTCCTATCGTCGGCAGGATCCAACCGCGATATGGCTAACACTGGGGTATTTCTCGGTCATGGAGGCGCTTCAGGTCGCGGGTTATGCCGTTCTCGACCAATGCGGCACTGCGGAAAATCAGGCCGTTACGATGGCGTCATACCTGCACATTGTCTTCCAGCCCTTTTTGATCAATGCCTTCGCAATGGAATTGGTGCCGAAATCAGCGAAGCAACGCACCAGAGTAAGGGTTTACGTCCTTTGCAGCGTGTCTGCAGCCGTCATGATCATACAACTGATCCCGTGGCAATTTGCGGGCAATTGCTTGCCGGGCAGTGCGCTGTGTGCGGACACTCTATGCACTGTGTCAGGAGACTGGCACATCGCTTGGGACGTTCCCTACAACGGATTGCTGGTCCCGTTCGAAAACGCTATCGGTACCCATTCTGGTTTTCCGACCTATATGATCGCGGTTTTTGCCTTGCCGCTCGTGTATGGGGCATGGCGTTTTACGGCCATGCATGCGCTGTCGGGGCCGGTCCTTGCCTGGATGTTAACCGACAATCCGAACGAATTGCCCGCAATCTGGTGCCTGTTTTCTGTCTTTATTTTGTTCATAGGCTTGAGTTTGCGCGCAAGACGCCGCTTCACCGCGACGCGGTCGTTGGGCTAGAAAATCGGGGGCCTAGCCCGCAGCACGTTGGTTGGACCTGTAGAAGATGACAACAGCTAGGTGCCTGTGCACCGGGCAAAGGACGATCAAAAGGTCACGTTTACAAAACTGAAAAAGACCGGGAGAGAGCCGCCGCCAGAGCGCCCCGAGACGCCGACTGATGACATCTTTGATCAAAAAACAGGCGCAGCTTCGGTCGTGTAGGACGTAATCGCCGTATATCCAACCGCTCAATTTTCGCGGCAGCTGTGCCTGCCGCCTATCCAGAGAGATGAAAACATTTCCATGGATAGTGCCATCAATTCGCTATGTTAGTCGGCTCACAGCCCGAACGGGAAGGTTTCATCTTCTTGGTCGCTTGAAAGCGTTGCCAACGGTGTAACTGCGCTCGTTTCGTTGAACCAGACATAGGCGTCATACTGGTCGGAAAGGCTTGCATAGCTGTAATGGCTAGAACGTTCGGACTCAGGTCGGTAGATTACGCCGATGTAGCGTTGCAGCCGTTGCCGAGCCAGAATTCCCTTCAGGTTTTTGGTACGGTCACCGCCAAAATCAAGGAGAAAACGCTCCAGACCGGTGTCACGGCACATCGCTTCATAGCTGTCACCCCGCGGTGGGCGTATGGTCTTGAACTCGATCGGTTTGTCCCATTCGGATGCTGCCGCGACTGTACCTGATGCTGTGCCAAAGCCGATCAGTGCCGCTGTATCACCATATGCCTCTCGGCAGAGTTGCCCTATGTTCCATTCGCCGCGCGACTGGCCCATATCTGTAAACCGTGCGTCTCCGATATGAGAATTATGAGCCCAGACCACCGCTTTTTCCGACGGCCCTGCGTGTTTAAGAATACTGTTCAGGGTCTCGAACATGTGTCGGTCGCGCAAGTTCCACGACAGGTGAGATCCATAGTACATAGCGCGATAGTACTGCTTTGCATTGGCGACAAGTCGGGCGTTCTGGGCCGCATCAAAAAACTGGTCACCATCGCGGTTGATGTAGTCGAGTTCCTTATGGAGCAGGTCGACAAGGATATCGGTCACCGGTTTTTGACATTTTGCGAACCCATGGGTCAGGGCCGCCCGGCCATAGGCTGCCGGTTCACGAGACCACGGCGACAGGCAGGCATATCGTTTGCGCGCAATTTCTGATGCTTTGGGATCTACCCGGTCAAGATAGTCCAGAACCGCAGCCATGGACGCCCTCATATTGTAGAGATCCAAGCCGTAGAACCGGACACGATCTTTTGTCTCAATGAGGCTGTTATGGTGGCGCAGGAAATCCGTAAACGCCTGAAACTCACTGTTTCTCCACATCCAGGTGGGAAAGCGCGAAAAAGGCGGTGGTTGCATCTCAGGCTGCGCGATCTGCCCGATATGGCGATCTACGGTTGCAGCATCAGGCCAGTCCGCCTCTACTGCGACGATGGAGAAGCCATGTTTTTCGATCAAGCGCTGTGTGATTGCGGCCCGCGCCCGATAGAACTCGGATGTCCCGTGTGAGGCCTCGCCCAGAAGAACCACGCGGTGTGAACCAAACCGGTCAAAGGATTTGGCAAAATCGGGATCGTTGAGCGCCGGAAGCGGCTCTGCGGCGGCGCGCAATGCCTGAATTTCCGGATTTGCCAAAGGTGGCGCTGGTTCCGCTGGGTTCACCTGCAACGATACCAAATGTTTGTCGAACCAATTTGCCGCATGACCCACAGCAGTATCAAGCGTCCCGCTCTCTTCGAAAAGGTGGCCTGCGCCGGGAACAATCTGCATCTGCCTTGTGCAATTGAGGTCGGATAAAGCGCCTTTGTTCAGTTCGATCACTTCGTGGTCGAGGCTGCCGACAACCAGAAGTGTTGGTGCGGTGACGTGCTGAAGATGTCTTCCAGCCAAATCCGGACGTCCACCGCGAGAGACTACAGCTGCAACTCTGTTCAAAAGCTCTGCTGCCGCGACAAGCGCCGCCGCAGCACCGGTACTGGCACCGAACAAGCCGAGCGGCAGATCAGCGATGTCGGGTTCAGAGGCTACCCACATTGCGGCTTCCACGACTCGCTCGGCCAGCAGTTGGATGTCAAAAACGTTCTGGCGGTCCTGTCCCTCGGTCGGTGTCAACAAGTCGAACAGCAGGGTCGCAAAACCTTGGTCGTTGAGTCGGGAGGCGACTTGCCTGTTTCGAGGGCTGAGGCGGCTGGAGCCGCTTCCATGCGCAAAAAGGATTATGCCGCGAGGATCCTTCGGCACCACCAGATCGCCAACTAGACCCAATGGGGGGATCTCTACCTTTCGCTTGTGCGGCGTGCTTTCGTTCTCGCTCCTATCAACTGAAGCGTCGGGAAACCCTGCTTGGCCGAGTAAGGCAACGGTTTCATCATCGGTGAGCTGGTGGAAGTCATGATAAAACCCACCAACACCGCGAAACTCAGTCGATGGCACAAGGCAAACGACATCGTCCGCCAAGCCAGCCAGCTCCTGCAACGCTTGAACGGGTGCGACTGGCAATGCGACCACGATTCTTGCAGCACCGTTTCGATGCAAGGCCGTCAGGGCCGCCTTCATGGTTGCCCCGGTGGCCAAGCCATCGTCGACAACGACAACTGTTCGGCCTTTGGGGTTCAAACGCTTTCGATCCCCGACATAGCGATCGCGCCTGCGTTCCAGCTCTGCCAGCTGTTCGGCATAGGCGCTTTCAAAATACTCCGTATCTGCTCCGGACCTCCGCCTGATGTCTTCATTGATGACAACCTGCACCTCGTCACCTTCGACAATGGCCCCGAGCGCCACCTCGGCATTGCCCGGCGCACCGATTTTGCGCACAAGAACAACGTCTAACGGTGCTGCTAGCGTTTGCGCCACTTCCACGCCGACGGGCACACCGCCGCGCGGCAGGGCAAAAACAAGCGGCTGATGCAACCCCATTGCCGCTAGCTGCTCGGCGAGCTTTTGACCGGCGTCTTTGCGGTCCATGAATCTAATAGCGAATTCATCCATTCAGCGAGGGTAAGACAGTCACGCAGCGCGAGATTGATATCGGTCAATTAACACCGTGCGTTTGGGCTTTACGGGACCAGAACTGCGGCCCCCTGAAGGCGACCAGCCCTGAGATCGTCCAGAGCGGCATTCGCCTCTTCTAGCGGGTATGCAGTTGTATGGGTGCGCACGCCTGCCTTGTCGGCCAAGGGAAAGAATTCTTGACCGTCCTGCCGGGTTAAATTGGCAACCGACATGATTTGACGCTCTTGCCAAAGACTTGCGTAGGGAAACGATGGAATGTCGCTCATATGGATACCGCCGCAAACAACCTTCCCGCCCTTGCATAATGCGCTCAGGGCACGAGGGATCAACTCTCCGACTGGTGCAAAAATGATCGCAGCATCCAGCGGGGCAGGTGGGGTTTGCCCGGAACTGCCAGCCCAAACCACGCCGAGCTTTCTTGCGAAATCTTGTGCGTCCACGTCGCCCGCGCGCGTGAATGCGTAGACTTCGCGCCCCTGATAAACAGCGATCTGTGCGAGTATATGCGCAGCTGCCCCAAATCCATAAAACCCAAGCCGTTGCGCATCGCCCGCCATGCGCAAGCTGCGGTATCCAATCAGGCCCGCACACAGCAAAGGGGCCAGCGCGACAGGATCTGCGGTTTCGGACAAGGCGAAGACGTACCGCGCATCCGCGACGCATTCTTCGGCAAATCCACCATTCAGGGTGTAGCCGGTAAACCGCGCGTTATCACACAGGTTCTCGCGGTGAGTGCGACAGAACCCGCAGGCCCCACATGTCCAACCCAGCCACGGTACGCCAACGCGTTTCCCGATCTTCATGCCTACAACCCCGGGACCGATTTCGGCGATGCGGCCAACGATCTCGTGGCCGGGGATCAGCGGCATTTTTGGATTGGGAAGGTCTCCGTCCAGAACATGAAAGTCTGTGCGGCAGACACCGCAAGCCTCGATTTTGATCCGGACCTGCCCGGCACCGACACGCGGAGCCTCCACCTCTTCGAGCTGAAGTCTGTTCCTAAGGCCAGCATGTAAAGTCATTGCACGCATGAGAGCTATCCTGTTTTACACGACACCGGAATCCCAAGACCCGTTTCGTGCCCAGCCATGATGGCGATCAATTTGGAAATGCTGCGACCTGTCAAAGATCCAAGCTGCATCCATTTTGATCGGTCATTTGGAAAAGGGCCGCCCCAACGGTTCCATATCCAGACGGTAATCCTCGGCAACCCGGAACACGGTCTTGTTTGGCACTTCGTACCATTGATCAACAATGGTGACAGGTTCCGACGCGATCTCGATGGCCTGATAGTTGGTTTTGGGATCGTGATGCACGTGGGGTTGATCGCAGATCGGACAATGGAACACATGGTCACGGTGCAGATAGTGTAGTGAGCGGTTGTAGCGCGATCCGATCATATGTTCGCCATCGGTCAGAACGATGTTCAGGCCCACGCGGGCGGTCGGATCAACTTCTGCTGCCCAGGTCAAAATCTGCTCGAGCCCCTCTTTTACAGTGGCAAGCAGGCCGCGTTCAGGGTGTAGCAAAAACAAGCTCATCAAATAGCGAAAAATATGTTCGCTATCGGTGGTTCCGGAAATTTTTGTTCGGTGAAGCGGGTCGATATGGTCGAGCATCTTCATCCGGACATCGTCGAAATTCGGTATCGTGCCGTTATGGGCGAAAATCCATCTGCCGTGATGGAATGGGTGGGTGTTTTCGATGCTGGTCCCGCCCACCGTCGCGCGGCGCACATGAGCCACAACGGTCTTGGCATAAACGCGCGCAGCTTTGCGGGTGAAATGTTCACCGTGAAAGGCGGCCCAGACCTGCTTTTCGATCATCGGCACTCCGTCGGGGTAGTCGGCAACGCCCCAACCATGTCCATGTGCGTATCCTTCCATGTCGCTTTGGCTTTGCGCCATCAGAGCGTTTTGGGCTTTGACGAGGCCGCATTCTACCTTGGTCGGTTCGTTGGCATGCATCGCGTAAAGACGGCACATTAGGCTTTTCCCTTCGTTGATAGGCGGATTTTAGGAATTTGCGCGGAGATGGATTGATTTTGATCAAATTGACTGCCGGAATCCGGCTTATTTTTCCGTATGTTCAACCAGCGGCAAACCAAGGACTCTGAAAGCGACTTGATCGCGCAAGACTATCTGCGCGACGAACCTGCCTTTTTGTCCTCTTTGGATTTCGGCCCTTTCGTGGCACAAGGCTGCGGGCCGGGGCCGTCTGTCCTGATTGGCGATCAGTCCGAGATCAACCTGCTGGGGTCTGTGTCGGATGTGCGGCTTGACCACCGTATGGCGCTGTTGGCAAGGAACGGTGACACCGTTCTGGTGCGCCACCGTGAGGCGGCGTTCGAGACCTACCTTGCCGACTTTCTTGGACTTGACGAAGTGTCGTTCATCCAGGTTGATAACGACCCGCTCCGCCCGGTCGCAGAGCAAGTGCGCATCTCGCTGCCACAGCGTGACGCGCTTGCGCAGACAGCGCGAAAGAGCGGCGGCATGACGCTCAAAGCCTATTTGACTACGGGGAATATCTGGAGGCTGGCGCAGACCGTCGGAGAGACTTCGGGCGCGCGCATTCATGTCAGCGGCCCGTCACCGCGTGCCACCCAGCGTGCCAATGACAAGCTGTGGTTCAGTCATCTGGTGCAAAAAATCATAGGATCCAATGCAACCCCTCCAACACTTGCCGCCTATGGCCCGGCGGCGGCGGCGGGTCTTGCACGAAAGATCAGTCGCTCCGCAGGGCAGGTTATCATCAAGGTGCCCGATAGTGCAGGCTCAGCTGGGAATATCAGGCTTGAAGGCGCGCTTTTGCGAAGCATGTCCCTTGTCGAGGTAAGACAATTTCTGATGGAGCGGTTGCGCAGCATCGGTTGGCAAGACAGCTTCCCAATTCTGGTAGGTGTCTGGGATGAAAATGTCAGCCGTAGCCCGTCAGTCCAACTTTGGATACCAAAAATATCTGACGGCCGGCCACTGGTTGAGGGAGTTTTTGAGCAACGTGTGCAAGGGGCGGCCGCCGCCTTTGGCGGCGCGGTGCGTTCAGACTTGCCGATCTCCTTACAAGAACAGTTAGGTGCCGAGGCCCGCTCGATTGCCAGTGTTCTTCAAAAGCTGGGCTATTTCGGGCGCTGCAGTCTGGATTCAGTGATTTGTGACGCGCCGGGGCGACCAAGCACCATTCACTGGATCGAATGCAACGGCCGTTGGGGCGGTGTGTCCATTCCAATACAGGCGGCGTCGCGGCTGATACCCGGCAAAGTATTGCCTGCTATCGCGATTGTTCAGGAAATCCTGCCAGAGCACGTAATTGGCACGCGGCAACTTCAGCAGCATTTGGGGGACCTCCTGTTCCGCCATGGCAAGAACACGGAAGGCTTGATCATTTTGTCGCCGGCAGAAAGTCGGGGCGGTACGTCTGTCAATTTGCTGGCAATTGCCGCTACGCAGGGGGCCGCGGATGGTTTTCTGGCCGAAGCGATGGCACGGCTTGCCTCCGTTCGCTCAGGCGCTGGCTGAGTATCCATCCTGTCCCATCCGATGCCGCATCGACGGTGATGACCCTTGGCCCTCGGGAGGCGGCGGCCCATGCTTCTTTCCTCAACTGTGCCCTCCTTTGGCCAATCGGGTTGAGCGTTCCAGAGTTTGACCTGCATCAATCCGTTTTCCTCGCTGTCCTTCACTTTCTCCCCCAGTTGGCCAGCGAATCTCAGAGGTTCTTCACCGTGCAAAATATCATTCAACACTCGGAAACCTTTCAAAAACCGCCTGCCGGGGATACCGACGGGCCTGTCTGGCTGGAGATCGCTGATCATGGTGCCAAAAGTGGAATAGATATTGGAGTGTTTGATCCGGTCACCAACCAGCTGTGCTTTGAAATTATCACTCTGGCCCCTGAGGCCTGTCCGCTGATCGGAAAGGAACCCCAATCAAATGAGTCCTTCCGTGCGTTTTGCAAAGCCTTGAACCGCACCACGAGCAGAGGCAGAATTTATGTTCTCATTCAGTTTCACCAAAGCGTTTCCACAGCTCATGCACCAGACATCGAGAGTGATGATCGCAGCAGCAGAGTCTATAGGATGGTCGAAGATATCGTTGATGAAATTTTAACACATAGACCAGGATCAAAGATCGAGATTGGAATGCGACATGCCGGAGGATCAGTTACATCACTCATGTGAGCCCCAGCCTCACATGCATTTCAGGCCGTTGCACACAAATACAGCGAAGAAAGCCGTCGGCTTTGGCCCGACGGACTTAAAGGAAGAGTAAGATGCCAGAGGCAATCAAATTGACATGTCTGTCCTGTGGACAAGGAAATCGGTTTTCAGCTGCAAGGCTTGACGCAGGGCCGAAATGTGCAAAATGTAGCGCGCTGCTGGTCAGTGGGGACGTCGCAGAGATCAACATGAAAATCCATGACAAAGCGCTGAAGATCGACGACCTTCCGCTGCTTGTCGACTATTGGGCCCCTTGGTGTGGTCCGTGCAAGATGATGGCCCCTGAATTTGCAACGGCGGGCAAGGCTCTGCGTTTCAAATCACGCTTTGCCAAGATCAACACCGAACAATTTTCTGCAATATCTCAGCGGCTGCAGATAAAGGGGATTCCACTGTTGATCCTATATGCCAAAGGCCGTGAAATTGCGCGCTTACCGGGCGCAAGACCTGCTGCCGAAATCGAGGCATTTGTGCGACAATACCTTTAGGCTAGAAGGCAATTCGCTTCACCGGTTGCGCCGCATCAGCCAACTTTATCGTGTCGATGACAGAACCGGATTGGGAACTCTTCTGCCACTCAGACAGTGGCCTGCTACGCTGAGGGTCTTTGACGAGAGCCGGAGTGCAACCATGCCTTCAATCGGCGACGGCGGCCTCCGTTAACAAACATCGGAGGGAAGACGCCGCCACGGACGCGGGACTGCCTATGCGTAAAGAAAGTTTGCGATGGATTTCGAGGATGCCACCTTTGCACTGCTGATCGGGTTCGGGGCTTGAGCGGCGGGCATTCTTTGCCACGTTGGCAGCAGATATTTCGCAAATTGCGGGAACATCACGCTTTTTATACTGGCATTGGATACGACGGATGCAGGCGGTTAAGACAGGCCAGTCAAAGGCCGCCGGGCCAACGTTCTCTAGGCTGCGCCGTTGAAGCTATCGGACTTTTGGGGTGTCATCTTGTATTCCCCCGAAATTTAGGGGTGTTTGTCGGTAGAATTTTCTCAACACTGAACGAGGAAATCTTGGTGAATCGATCAAAGTACAGCGAAGCCCGGATCATGGTCTGATCACAGTCAGTTTGACAAGTGGCGGGCCAAATACGGTGGGATGGAGACACTGGAGCGGGTTTTGTTGCGCCATTGGTCCGAGCGACAATGGCGCGCGAGAAAAAGCTTCTCACAAAGATGTTTTCTGAGAAGGGCTTGCAGAATGACCAGCTAAAGGTGGCGCATGCAAAAAAGGGGTAAGGCCGTCTCAGCGCAAGGAGATGGCACAAGCGCGGCTGCCGCATCTATCACGAGCTGGGCCTAAACATGCGCCCCTCTCGGGACATTGCCCTGCCATGTATTGCCGGGTGTCAATCAATCCGCGCAAACGCCTGCAACGGGAAAAGTCAAATCCACTGACTGTACCGGATTCTTCGAATGGTTTGGTCCATGGACTTTATGTCGGATCAGCTTGTCGATGGCCGGTCCTTCGGGCCGCTCAATGTGCTTGATGACTTCAATTGCGAAGGGCACCCCCATAAAACTGAATGGTTCCCCGACCGACGATCAGTGTCTTTTGCGAATTCACTACTTGCATGCCAATCATTTGGCACGGGTCGTCTTCGAAAAGTGGAAGAGGCGGGGGCTCTTGTCAACTGCAAGGGCAGATGAGCAACCCAGCCGCAAAACACACTTTCCTAATAACCGGAGGTGGAACTCGGCAGGGTGTGCACCAGTCATCGTGGATTGATTTTGGTCAATCGCCCTTATGTGATCTGTGGTTCGATATCGTGCAATCCGTCCGAAGAAAACAATGACCAAAGCGTCTGGATGACGCGGCTGTTTCTCGGACAGCATGTTCAGACAGCAGGGTTCGTCGGTCTCTGCTTTTCAGAAAAGGAAGACCTGATGAATATCCTTAAGAAAGCGCTTATGGTCTCAGCAACCCTGACAACCATTGGCCCTGGTTTCGCTGGTGCAGAAGGCACAGTAGAGGTACTTCACTGGTGGACTTCGGGGGGCGAAGCAAAGGCGGTCGGAGAGTTGAAAGACGCCTTTGAAGCCCAAGATGGCACTTGGATCGACTCGCCCATTGCAGGCGGCGGCGGTGATGCTGCGATGACAGCATTGCGTGCACGGGTGATCGCCGGAAATCCACCAACCGCCGTGCAACTGAAAGGTCCAGGTATTCAAGAATGGGCCCGCGAAGGTGTTTTGAACTCTGTTGATGCAGTGGCCCAAAGCGAAAACTGGGACGCGGTGCTGCCGCCTGTCCTTGCAGATATTATGAAGTACGAGGGCGCATATGTGGCTGCGCCAGTCAACATCCACCGCGTCGACTGGATGTGGGCCAACCCAAAGGCACTTGAAGCTGCCGGTGTCACGCAGATGCCGACAACCTGGGATGAATTCAACGCAGCGGCCGACAAACTGATGGCAGTCGGCATTGTGCCGCTGGCCCATGGTGGTCAGCCTTGGCAGGACGCGACCGTGTTTGAAGACGTTGTCTTGGGCATTGGCGGCGCGGACTTGTTCCGCAAAGCGCTGGTTGAGTTGGATCAGGACGCGCTGCAAAGCGATATGATGATCGCGGCGTTCGATCAGTTGCGCAAAATGCGAGGCTACGTCGATGACAATTTTTCAGGGCGCGACTGGAACCTTGCAACCGGTATGGTCATGCGCGGCGAAGCAGGTTTTCAGATTATGGGCGATTGGGCCAAGGGGGAATTTCTGGCCGCCGGAAAAGTTCCGGGTGTTGATTTCTTATGCGCCCCAACCCCGGGTAACGGATTTGTGCTGAACTCCGATAGCTTCACGTTCTTTCAGGTTGAAGGCGAGGAAAACATCGCAGGTCAACAGGTGCTTGCCGGCCTGATCATGTCGCCAGAGTTTCAAGAAACCTTCAACCTAGCCAAAGGGTCGATCCCGGCGCGCACTGACGTGTCACTTGAATCTTTTGACGCCTGCGCGTTGCGGTCACACGAAGACCTTCTTGCCGCGATTGAAAATGATGCGCTGGTGCCATCAATGGCGCATGAAATGGCTATCCCACGTTCCATTCGTGGTGAGTTTATTGACCTTGTGACCAACTTCTTCAACTCGGACATGAGTTCCGAAGAGGCGGTGCAATCGCTTGCGGCAGCCGTCGCACGCGCGCAATAGAAAGCTTGCGCCGGGGGATCCGCCCCGGCGCAGATTCAAATGGCACCCCGCACCCATAGCACCGTCCCGCTTGGCCAAAAAATAGAACTCTGGCTTCCCCGGTTCGTCGTCTCACCGCTCTTTGCGCTTAGCCTGTTCTTTGTTTACGGGTTCATTCTCTGGACGGTTTACATCTCGTTTACGAAATCCGGTGTGATGCCGAACTATTCGTTCGAAGGCCTTTCACAATACGAACGGCTGTGGGCCACGCCACGGTTGTATGTGGCGCTTGGCAATATGTTCGTATTCTCGGCGCTATTCATCGGAATAAGTCTGGCAATCGGGATCTTTCTGGCGATTCTTCTTGATCAGCGTGTCCGCATCGAAGGTGTGATCCGAACGATCTATCTTTATCCGATGGCGCTGTCGTTCATCGTGACCGGAACGGTCTGGAAATGGATCCTCAACCCCGGTCTGGGCATTCAGAATTTCGTTCGAAAAGCCGGGTTCGAGGAGTTCACCTTCGATTGGCTCGTCAACTCGGACTATGCGATCTACACCATCGTCATCGCTGCCGTCTGGCAGTCTTCGGGCTATGCGATGGCGCTATTTCTGGCGGGATTGCGGTCGGTTGATGATGAAATTCTGAAGGCCGCTGCAATAGATGGAGCGGGCAGCTTTCGCACTTATTTCAGTGTCGTGCTGCCGATCATGCGCCCGGTATTTTTGTCAACTGTGATCATTCTTGCGCATCTGGCGATCAAAAGCTTCGACCTTGTCATTGCCCTGACAGGCGGAGGGCCGGGCTATGCTACAGCTATGCCAGCGACTTTCATGTATTCTTTTGCGTTCCAGCGCAGTGAGTTAGGCGTTGCGGCAGCAAGTGCCGTGATGATGCTCGCGACGGTTATCGCGATCGTGGTTCCCTACCTGTATTCCGAATTACGGGGGACCAAACAATGAGCCGCAATAACTTGGGCGGAATAGTTCAACAAAAAGGGACGCGGCATCTGATGATGCGCACGCTGCTGTTCCTGACGCTTGGCGTGTTCTGCCTGTATTACCTAATCCCCCTGATCGTCATGATTGCCACCTCATTGAAGTCACTCGAAGAAATCCGCGCGGGGTCACTGCTGAGCCTGCCGCAGGACGTCACCTTTGATGCGTGGGCCAAAGCATGGAGTTCAGCCTGTGTCGGGGTGCGTTGCGATGGCCTGAAGCCGTTTTTCTGGAACTCAGTCGCGATGGTTGTGCCTGCGGTCACGATTTCGACGATTCTTGGCGCGCTCAACGGATACGCACTGACGAAATGGCGCTTTCCCGGCGCGGACATCATATTCGCGCTGATCCTTTTCGGTGCCTTCATTCCGTTTCAGGTGATCCTGTTGCCGATGGCCCGCACGCTTGGTGTCTTGGGGCTTGCGGGGACGATCCCGGGGCTGGTTCTAGTGCACGTCATCTACGGCCTAGCCTTTACCACGCTGTTTTTCCGAAATTTTTTCATCGGTGTATCCAGTGGGATCATACAGGCAGCCCAGATCGACGGCGCTGGCTTTTTCGGGATCTTCTTTCGGATCGTCCTGCCCATGTCATTGCCTGCGGTTGTGGTAACAGTGATCTGGCAATACACGCAAATCTGCAACGACTTTCTGTTTGGCATCGCCTTTACAGTCGGTGACAGCAACCCGGTTACGGTCGCGCTGAATAACGTGGTGAACACGTCGACGGGTGTGAAGGAATACAATGTTGATATGGCTGCTGCGATCATCGCCGCACTGCCGACATTGGCGGTTTATGTGATCGCTGGGGCGTATTTTGTTCGCGGTCTGTCCGCCGGCGCAGTAAAGGGGTAGCGCGATGTCTGATATTCGTCTGGAAATGGTCAAAAAGAATTTTGGCGCGACCGAAGTCATCAAGGGCATTGATCTGGCCATTGATCCCGGAGAATTCGTAGTGCTGGTCGGGCCGTCGGGCTGTGGCAAGTCAACTCTGCTGAACTTGATAGCCGGGCTTGAGACGATTACCGAGGGCAACATCTATATCGGTGGCAAGCGGGTCAATGACACCCCGCCGCGCGACCGCAACATCGCAATGGTGTTTCAATCCTACGCTCTCTACCCGACCAAGACAGTGCGCAACAATATCACCTTTGGCATGGTGTCACGTGGTATTCCCAAGGCGGATCAGGATGCAGCTGTCGCAGAAATCAGCACGCTGCTGCAGATCGAAAGGTTGTTGTCGCGCAAACCCGGTCAACTTTCGGGCGGCCAGCGCCAAAGGGTCGCAATGGGGCGCGCGTTGGTGCGCAAGCCAGATGTTTTTTTGTTTGATGAGCCGCTTTCAAACCTCGACGCCAAGCTGCGCATCGAGATGCGGACCGAGATCAAAAAACTGCACCAGCGGCTGGGCAAAACCATCGTCTATGTGACCCATGACCAGATCGAGGCGATGACGCTTGCCTCGCGGATCGCGGTCATGGACAATGGCCACATCCGGCAATTTGCCGATCCCAAGACAATCTATGAGGATCCCGTCGATTTGTTCGTGGCCGGATTCATGGGCTCCCCGCCGATGAACATGATGCCTGGAAAGATTCGCACGCTAGGTGGTCAGTGTGTGGTCTCAACCGGCGGTCCAGAGGACGAACCACTCGATTTTCTGCTGCCACCTGCGTTATCAGAGCGGGCCTGCGGGCAGGAAGGACGAGACGTGATCCTGGGACTGCGCCCCGAGGCGATTTTTGCAGCCGGTACTGAACTGCCTGGCGCGAACCGGTTCATTTTCGAACGCCCGATCAGCGTGGTCGAGCCGACAGGCCCGGATACCATGATCTTGTTTCACCACGCCGGACTGGACGTTGTCGCGCGTGTCAGGCCAGAAGACGCGCGGCCTGAGGGAACACTCTTCATGTTTGAGGCCGATATGGAAAAGGCCAAGCTTTTTGACGCAAAAACAACGCTGCGCATTTGATATGTGCACAGTCTGCAACACATGACCTGTCTTTCAAACAAGGCTCTGTAAATGGCTCTGTCGCAAATAACTGCGTGAAGGGCATCATGGAGTTGTTGTGTTAGGTGCCTGCCTCCAAATTTGCATGTGAGCTGCCAGCTGTGACGGCTGATTTCAAAGGCACCAAAGCCCCGAGAGCGTTATTGTACGCGGTGTTTTTCTGCGTCAGCTACAGGGTGTCATGCCGAGATTTGGAAGCAGTCATGGCCGGGCACGGTGTAGACGTCGACCATGCCACGCTAAACCGTTGGGGTGTTAAACTCACGCCACCAAATGCTGCAAAGGCCCGGGTTGGATAGACGCCCGCGGCCATCTTTTGGCGAGATGGACAAGACAGCTTTGCGTTGCAGAATTTGAAAAGCTTTTCCAGTTGGTTATTTTCCCATCTCTCGCGTCACTATGTTTGATGAACATACGTTCCGGGAGCAGCGCAAGGGGGTTCAAAGCCTGGTGAGAGGGGGCCAGATTGAGGCGGAGATACCAGATCGCTGCTGTTCTCATTTAGCCAATTCGTGTATTCAGGCCACCAAGATCCAGAGACCGCAGTTTGTCGAAAAAGCCAAAGATCGGGCCCTTTGTAAAGTGCGCCAGCAGCCCGATGCCCAATTCTATAGTGGCGGTCGGCATGTCCGGGTTCGCTCAGAATTCCGCCATTGTGACCGCCCTTTGTCAGAACGAAAGTCAAATCGCAGTCTGTGAAAAGCTGGATTTTATAGACCGATCGCCAGGGCGCAATGTGATCGGTCTCGGTTGCGATGACAAACATCGGTGTCGAAATATCTTTCAACGCAATGACCCGTCCTTCTACTGCAAAACGCCCTGCAGTCAGGCGGTTTTCCAAAAACAGACCGCGCAGGTACTCTGAATGCATCCGCGCAGGCATCCGTGTCGTATCGCCGTTCCAAACGCCAATATCTGTCGGCAAGTCCTCTTTCCCAAGAAAATAACGGTTCACCGCACGGGTGTAGATAAGGTCTTCAGCACGAATAGCGGAAAACGTTCGCGCCATCTGTGGGCGATCTAGATACCCTTGGCTCCACATCATATCCTCAACGAAAGCAATCTGGCTTTCATCAACGAACATGAGCAATTCACCAGCTTCGGCGAAATCCACCTGCGTGGCCATCAATGTAACGGAGGCAAGTCTTTCATCGCCATCTCGCGCCATTGTCGCGGCTGTGATGGCCAGCAAGGTGCCCCCAAGGCAATACCCGTTGGCATGAACCTTCCGGTCTGGAACAATCGTATTGATCGCGTCCAGTGCCGCCAGCACGCCGTTTATTCGATAGTCTTCAAGCGATAAACCCGATAGATCCGCAGTCGGGTTGCGCCATGAGATCATGAAGACCGTAAACCCTTGTTGCACCAGATAGTTGATCATCGAGTTGTGCGGCGAGAGGTCGAGAATGTAATATTTCATGATCCAGGCAGGAATGAACAAGATAGGCTCTGCCTGAACCTGATCGGTCTGGGGCGCGTACTGAATCAATTCGAACAGAGTGTTACGAAACACGATCTCCCCGGGCGTGCAGGCCAGATCGACACCGATTTCATATCCTTCGGGTGCAGGTTTATGGGTCTGGGTGAGCGTTTGGATCATGTCTTCGGTAAGATGAAAGGCTCCGTCCACGAGATTTCTGCCGCCTGTTCTTGCCGTTTCGGCAATGATCTCGGGGTTCATCCATGGCAGGTTCGAGGGGGCACCAAAATCCAGCAACTGCCGCATCTGGAAACGGGTGCGATCAGCGTCTTGTTTGTGAAGCCCGCGCATGTTGTCCGTTGCTTGGTCCCACCAATCCTGCATCGCTAGGAAGCCCTGTTGCCAGAAGATAAAGGGGGCATTGTTCCAAGAGGGATCAACAAAGCGGTGATCGTAATCTTTCGGCTGAAAAGGGGGGGTGCTGTCTTTGCCTAACAGTGTGCTGGCAGAATGCCGCAACAGTTTTAGCACGTTGGACTGAGCGCGCTCGGTGAGTTCCAACTGGCGCCCGGGTGAGCGGTTCAGATGCATGGCCCAATCGCTCCAGGCTTCGTAGGCTGAATGAGGGGATATACCGCCCGCCATCTTTGCAACGGCGGCCCGAATGGCACGATCAATATCATAATGCTTGTGCTGCGGTTCGGCCGTTATGTCCGTTGGTACCAACGTCGTTGGCACGCGTGCTTTGCCAACCTTGGCCTGTTTCGATGTGGATTTGTTCAAGTGCCGGGCTCCAAAATAGTGATGCAGGAATGTCGAGCCGCTCGCAGGCCGGCCTAACCGTATCAAACCCCGGCGCTGTCAATCCGCTGTCGTCCGACTGCATCGTTTCTAGATGGCAAGCACATCATCGAAGTGCTTTGGCAATTCCATGACCGGTACCTGTGTCAAGTCTTTGTCCAACTCTGCGATAACCAGCTTTGAGACCTTTTCGGACAACGCTTTTCGTATGCTGCTCAGCATGTGGGGCCCGGCAGCAATAACAAGCTGCTTGTAGTCACCTTGTTTCAGCGATGTTTCCAGAAAATCACAAATACTAGCTGCGAATTCTGCTTCCGCCTGCGCCTTGGGGTCTGATTGCTCGACGGCTGAAACACCCGGACCGACCCTGCTATGGCTCACTCCGGCCCTGTCTGCATAGAGCCTTGGGGGGGCCGCTTGCAGGGTTTCGACAGTTGCAGGAACCAACCCGCTGCCCCGCCCCGGATTGACAAAGAACTTCGCTACTCTGGAATTGGCGAGTACAATCATCGTTTTGCTTGTCTTCACAGTTTTGCTCCTGTTTTGCTCTGCTTTCTTCAAATCTGACATAAGCCTAGTTTTCTTGAGCAGGGCGCAATTGACGCAAATCAACGAAGATGGATTTAGGGGACCAAAAAACACTCGGGCCATGGCCGTCGGTTCTGTCGAAAACTCCCTCAATGGCTGGGTGAGAAGTTACGCTCGACACAATTTTCCAGCGAGAGCCGCAAACAGCGTGAAAATGCGACGCACCATTTTGACCAAACGGCTCCTTGCGGATCACGTCTGCGGCTTCGATCCCTGCCAGTGTCGCTGCAGCCAAATAGAAGGCCAGGAAGCCTAGCATTTGGGCGATTTTTGAGAGAAGGAATTCGGTCTTTGCGCCGAATGGACCACATAATCGGATCTGCCCCCAACCCAACGGCGTTTCAGTTGGCTGGAGATGTTTTGATGCGTGAGAGGGTCTGACCTGTATTCGCGCCTTGTCATCGGCCGTGCTGTCGCAAATTGGATGAAGCGGGGCTTGGATCTTTTGCGACGCGACACTCATCCAAAACTGGTCGATTTAAGCAACATATTCACCACCCAAACCGTTCGCCGTCGGTCGCTTATACAAGCGCGAAACAGCGGAACCAATTAAGGGGGCCATCGAACGAAGAGATGTCAAAGCCAACTCAAGATTATCGAGCCTGAGTACTCATCAAAACCAATCGTTGCGTCTCTACCTAAAACGCGTCGGCTTTGGGCAAAACAACTGTTCACCTAAGAACAGGGCAAGCATCAAAACCTACCCTGCTCTTATTCCCAAATCAGTTGATTGGCGACAACAAGCTGGGGTTAGTAACCAGATTGCGCACGCCGTGTGCGTGGTTTTCCCCAAACGGGTTGTCGCTAAGCCACTTGCCAACAGAGGCAATATTCAACTTGGCCACTCCCGGGCGCACACTCCAGGTTACCTGGAATGGTGACGCTTTTTCGTTATAGCCGGGGCCGGTGGTTGAGCCTTCATATACGACCGGTTGCCCCAAATCAGTTGGAAGGTTAGGGACCTGATTTATACCTTCGACTTTTTCAATGTGGGCCATTTCGGTGAAATCGACACCTCCCTCAGACACAAGAACGGCCACGACCGTCTCTACCCGCAGCTGCGGATTGCCGATAGCGTCGCTTAAACAGGTGCCGAGGCCATTGCCCAAAGTCGCTTGCGCCGTCGAGTGTACAAAATGGATCTCGATCGTATCTCCCGGCACGAGGTCGCCATGTTCGCTTTTGCCGACGGACATGTCGATTGGTGCGCGCTCGGCGTCAGTGAGGGCACCGTCGTACTTGAAGCCGGTGCCATAGCCGTTTCCGTCGCCGTTGCCCGCATAGGTGGTAAAGCCACCTCCCTTGTGCTCGGCGTTTTCATGAAAATGAATGTCGCACAGCATCATGTTACCCACGTCTGGGGCAGATCCGAAAACACGTTGGTTGACGCCATCCAGCGCATCAATGTCACGCGGCGATTGTGGTCCAAATCCTTGGCCCTGCGTCGCGGCGGATAAGGTTGCACGCTGCGCGGCGATGACATCATCCGAAACGGTATGACCATCGGTTGCAGCGTACGCAGTAGATTCAAGCATTGCGACCGAAAGGCTGAGCAGCAAAATTTTGTTGAGCATAATTCTTCCTGTAAAGATGCGGGCAAAATCCCCCTTTCAGGCGAACACATTTCAACCCTCAGATCAACAGGAGCTCTTCAGTTCCTCAGAATTTATAGGCTTTGCGGGATGGATCATATCGTCTGGTTTCCCAAGAAAATCACCAGTGCAAAAGCCATGAAAAAACGAGAAGTTGCCTGTCCCGCCCAGAACTACAAACCGAGCGAGACCCGTCGTGACACATTCTCGGAAAAAATATGTGCGTCAAGCCTTTGAAGAACCGACCCTGATCCGGCTTTTTTGTGGAATCCCGGCGGCCATCTGTCAAGCGGGCACAATATGACAAGGAGAGCATAGATGCTGCATCTGGGTTAAGTTGCCGTGGAGACGTTCTAATCTGTGCAAAACCCGGTTCCTGCATATAGGCGACCTTGCTGCTGCTGTAGTATATGTTGTAGTGACATAAACCTGTGAACCGCTGCTTCCGTCAAATTGCGCTGCACCCGCGCAGGGCTGTTAACGGCGGTTCTCCACCCTTCATCGATCTACCAAATGCCACAATGCAGCTTCCCCAAACCAGCCTTTGGAGCATTGTTGCAGCAATCTTGACGGCTGGATGGCAGCACTGCGAACAAAGCGACTGTCACAAGCTCTCCGTTTGGGCCGGCCTCGACGACGCTCCTGCATTCGGACGCCAGCATTCGGACACTGTCATTCTTTGCCCAGCTCTATCTGGAAACATCTGCCGGGTCAGGCGGGGTGACTACCGGCAACCCGGATCTCAATCCAGAGACTTCGACAACTTCTGAAATCGGTAGACGGATCGACCACGATGGTTTTAGCTTCGACGGTACGTTGTTTTACTCAAAAGCGCGGGACTACATCACAACGGTGGCAATGGCGACATCACGCGAATTTACCTACCAAAACGTGAACTCCGCCAAAAGTTGAGGTGTGGAAATCAGCGCCGAGTATCAATCAAGCCTGTGGCAGTTGCGCCCCTATACCAAGGCAGAATACCTGCAACGCGAATTCACCTACGCCAATGGCTATAACACCAAAGAAAGCGGCTCCCCGGAGTTTTCCGCGACGATTGGTGTCCGTCGGGATCGGGAGTTGCAGGGGATTTCGGGTGAATGGGACCTGTTTGCTACTGGTGAAAAGAAGGCCGTTTTGCGCGATTCTTCGGGCGATATTGCGAACAAAGCGGACGCCTATGCGACATTGAATTTGCAGATCTCAGCAGATTTGAACGATCAGTTTTCGCTTAGCTTGGCGGCCGGAAATCTGTTGAACGAAAGCTATCAACCCATCGACCAATACGAAGGGGCGGGGCGCAACATTAGATTGGTTTTGAACGCCAAATTCTAACCGTTTGTAGAAGCACAAAAAGGGCGCTGTCAAAGCGCCCTTTACCTGTCCGTGATGCCCTGAATTTACTCGGCCTCATAGTAGGTCGAGGCATTGAGCTGAATATAAGCGGTTTCGCCCAGCTTGTTGAAAAGCTCGATCTGAGTTTCGAGGAAATCGATATGGCCCTCTTCGTCGACCAACAGCTCTTTGAACGGTTTCATTGTCACGTAATCTTTGGCTTCAAAACACACATCGCGGGATTCGCGATACAGTTTTTGCCGCGCTTTCTTCGCCCGCCAGATCGGCCTCGAGGGTTTATTGAACAGTCTGACCAATGCGCAGCAGGTTGAGTTTTTGCAAATTTGGATGACCACCAAGCGTGATGATGCGCTGGATCAAACTATCTGCATGTTCCATCTCTTCGATGCTTTCCGCACGGTTTTTCTTGGCCATTTTGCCAAGGCCCCAGTCCTCTTCTCGGCGGTAATGTAGCCAGTACTGGCTCACTGCGGTCAACTCATTGCGCAAGGCGGCGAAAAGGACTTCAATGACTTTGGGATCGCCGCTCATAACTGGTTCCTTTTTTCCGAGGCGCACAAAAATGCGCGCGGTCTGGATTTTGGGAATTTGGCTAACTGACGTTTGGCTTATTCCAGACTGCACCCGAAAAACGAAAGTTACAACACTTGGCCTCGGCCATATTACTGAATGAATTCAGTGTGTTTTGGTCGGGTTCACCTATTCCCAGTTCATGTGTTTGAAGTCTTCACGAAAGGCGAACCGCTCCAGATGACTGTCGATTACTGACTTCGCCATCTCGATATGGTCCTGGTTATCAAGCGCAAACTCCACTGTCAATCTATTGTCATCTGCCTTGAGGGTCGCATTGCCCATCGGAAAGACGCAGGTGCCCTCGGAGTCTCTGTGAGTAACTTCGATTTTATGAGCGAAGTGTTTGCACAGCTGCCCAAGGTATTTGGACGCATTGGGGGTTTCAAAACTGCCTGTGAGGTGAAGCATCGAATTTTCCTTATCTGATAGATTTTGTCAGTTAAGACTTGCCTCGCCTTTTTCAAGCGCCTAATCAAGCCCCAATATTTTGAGCAAAGCCAGCCAAACGGTCAGCCATGCAGCAATCAGGAGAGTCCGAATGCTGAGAACGCTATCCGTTTCCATGGCCCTTTCGCTGGCCGCCATCGCGTCACCACTGGCCGCTGAAACTATTTCTGTTGAAACTTACGCAGGTGCCGTTGATGTGCCTGTTTACCCAGAAAAGATTGCCGTTTTTGATGTGGCATCGCTGGATACGCTAGACGCGCTTGGTGTGAAACCGACCGGCGTTGTTGGTCCGATTTTTGTGACATATCTGGACGCCGCCAAAGAGGGTGCCGCGCCCATCGGATCCTTGTTCGAACCTGATTTTGAAGCCGTCGCTGCAATGGCACCAGACCTGATCGTTGCCGGTGGTCGGTCGTCCAAAGTTGCGCCCGACTTGGCCAAAATCGCTCCAACTGTCGACATGACAATTTGGGAAGACACTGTTGGGCAGGGTTTGGCGCGTTTGGAGGCCTTTGGCAAAATATTTGGCAAAGAAGCCGAAGCCGCGAGCCTGACAGAGGCATTCACCACCAAATTGGATTTCACAAAAGCAATGGCCGCCGATCAGGGGAGCGCTCTGATCATCATTACAAACGGGCCTAAGATTTCCGCCTATGGATCGGGTGGTCGGTTTGGATGGTTGCATAGCACAATCGGTTTGCGCGAGGCAGTCGAAGCTGTCGAACAAGCCACCCATGGCGAAGCCATCAGCTTTGAGTTTATCCGCGACGCCAACCCGGACGTCTTGATAGTGATCGATCGTCAGGCCGCAATCGGCAAGGATGGTGATCGTGCCCGAGCCACATTGGATAACGCTTTGGTTCACGAAACCAACGCTTGGAAGAACGGCAAGGTGATCTATCTCGATAGCGCGCCACTTTACATTGCCGGTGGTGGAATTCAGTCGATGGGAATGACCCTAGATCAGATCACAGCTGCCTTTTCAGGCCACTGATCTATGACACGGCGTATGGCGGGATTTTTGGGGATATTGACCCTCATGGCGCTCGCCGTGTTGTCACTTTTTGTTGGGGTCATCGACATGGATCCGTCTGATTTATTCAGGGATCCTGAGGCAATACGCCTTGTGATAACAAGTCGTTTTCCGCGTACAATTGCCGTGATCATCACGGGGGCGGTTCTGGCCATTGCCGGCACAATCATGCAACAAATTTTGCGCAATCGGTTTGTGGAGCCCATGACCACAGGAACAGGGCAGGGCGCGGCACTAGGCATTTTGCTGGCGACGGTTATGATCCCATCTGCTCCGCTTTTGGTGCGTATGGGGTTCGCCTCTGGCACAGCTTTGCTGGCCTCGATCGGTTTCTTGTTGATCGTGCGCCGATTGCCCCCGACTCAACCCTTGCTCGTACCCTTGGTTGGGTTGGTTTATGGTGGACTTCTTGGTGCCGCGGTGACCTTTGTTGCCTATCAGTATGACCTGCTTCAATACATCGATGTCTGGATGACTGGCGAATTTTCGGGCGTGCTCAAGGGGCGGTACGAGTTACTCTGGATTGCCGCGCTTGTTGGGGCTTTGACCTATCTGGTGGCGGATCAATTTTCAATTGTTGGGCTGGGGCGCACCGTGTCGCTGAACCTTGGGTTGAACTATACTCAGGTGGTTTTGATTGGTTTAGTCTCGATTTCAATCGTAACGGCGCTGACAGTTGTGACCGTTGGAATGATCCCCTTTGTTGGCCTTGTGGTGCCCAACATCATCTCGCGGCGCTTTGGGGACAATCTACGCCAGACCCTACCCATGGTTGCCATAATGGGGGCCGGGTTGGTGTTGATCTCGGACATTCTGGGGCGGGTTTTGCGGTACCCGTTTGAAATTCCGGTTGGCACGGTGTTTGGTGTTATCGGTGCGGTGGTTTTCTTGTGGCTGCTGTACGCGAGGCCGCACCATGCACGCTAAACGATTGGTGGCATTGGCACTGATATTAGCCGTGTGTTGCTTCGCTTATATGACCATGGGGGCCAAGGGAAACTGGTCATTCGTCCTGCCTTTTCGGGGCGGGAAATTGATTGCACTAATCCTTGTCGGCGTGTCGGTTAGCACGGCAGGGGTACTATTCCAGACCATCACTCAAAACCGCATTCTAACCCCTTCTATCATAGGTTTTGATGCCCTCTATGTGATGCTCTTGACGGGGGCCGTGTTTTTTCTAGGCGGCCATGGGTACGTGCAGTTACCCCTCATTGGGCTTTTCCTTGTCAATGTTGGGTTGCTTGTCGGCGCGTCGCTAATCTTGTTCGGCAGTCTGCTGTTTCAAACCACGCATGATCTGATGCGCCTAATCCTAACGGGCATCATTTTCGGCACGCTGTTTCGATCTCTGACATCCTTTATGCAGCGTATGATTGACCCAAATGAGTACTTTGTCATCCAAGTTGCGAGCTATGCGCGCTTTACCTGGGTAGACACGGATTTGCTGCTTATTGCCAGTGCCTTGACAGTTTTGGCCCTAGCTGCATGCTGGCGGATGCGCTTTCGGCTAGACGTGTTGGCCTTGGGCCATGACGCTGCCATAAACCTCGGGGAAAACCCAAAACGCGGACAAGTCCAAGCGTTGATCCTCGTTGCGATTTTGGTCTCTGTTTCTAAGGCCTTGGTTGGGCCAGTGGCCTTTCTGGGGTTGGTAGTTGTTTCTATCGCTCACTTGGTAACACCCGGCCCGTACCACTCGGTTCTGCTACCGTCTTCGGCCCTGATTGCCGCGATCACTCTGGTTGGCGGTCAAACGATACTGGAGCGGGTGCTTCGCCTTTCGACGCCACTGTCGGTGGTCATTGATGCCTTGGGTGGCCTCTTGTTCCTAGCTCTGCTTTTGAAAGGATTGCGCAAATGATACGCGTTTCAGGCCTGTCATATCACTATGGGGCGGTGCCAATCTTGCATGACCTCACACTCGATATTCCGCGCGGAGGGGTCACGGCTTTGGTCGGTCCAAATGGAGCGGGAAAGTCCACTCTGCTTGGTCTGATTGCCCGCCTCATGTCGATGCAGGCAGGTCGAATTCTAGTGGATGATTTGGACGTCGCGAACACCCCCGGCGATGTATTGGCCCGCAAACTTGCCATCCTTCCGCAAGCGTCAGAAGTGGCCCCGCGGCTGAGCGTTTCGGAACTGGTCAGCTTTGGCCGCTACCCGCATCACAAGGGCCGTCCAAGTGCCGATGACAGGCGAAAAGTTCAGGAGGCCCTTGCGGCGTTTGACCTTACCGCCATGGCCGAGCGGTCATTGGACAGTCTCTCCGGCGGCCAGCGCCAGCGCGCGCATGTTGCCATGACATTTGCGCAAGATACCGAATATGTGCTTTTGGACGAGCCCCTAAATAACCTGGATATCGCGGCTAGCCGGTCGTTGATGAAACTATTGTGCGGGGTGGCGCACGATCATGGACGGACCGTTGTCACAGTCCTGCATGACATCAATTACGCCAGTGCCTACGCAGACCACATTGTGACGCTCAAGGGCGGGCGGTTGGGGCCGTCGGGAGCACCGGCGGATGTGGTTTCCAACGACATGCTGAAATCAGTTTTCGGAACCGATGCGCATGTTGTGCAATCGGGCGGTAGGACATTGGTTCAGGTTTGACCGGCGGGGCCACGCAGTGGCGGTTGCCGATCATTTCCAAGTAAGCGTAAACGAGAAAGACCTCTTTGCACCGGCCGGTGGCTTAGGGACGCGGCCCAATCGCCGGATCGCTGCCGCAGCCTTGGCATTGGATGATGTCACGCTCGAAAGCTGGCCATTGGCCGATATTCTGATTGTCACATTTGCCCGTCCTCGGCCCCGCACATTTGCGCGACGCTTGATGTAGGACACCACTTTTCCGGGGTAATTGCTGGCTGCGGCATTGCCTGCGCGGTCTTTTTTCCCATCTGATCCGCTTGATCTCGCTGTTGCTCCGGCTTTGCCCGTGCTCGAGCCTGCCCGCGCATTGACTGTGCTGTTTCCGCGCGATGCAGGTTCGGGTTTGGCGGGTGCTGTGGCCCTTGGTTTAGGTTCAGGTTTTGGCTTGGCGCGCGGTTGGGGTTTGGGTTTGTGCACGGTCTCAAATTCCCGACTGCGCATCCGGGGTCTCAGCGACGATGACACCGCAGCGGTTTCCGGTTTCGGAGCGGTCACCATTTGCGGCTCGACCGGTGACGCAACCTCTTTTGGCAGTGGTGCCATGGCGGGGGCAACTGGCGTAGGCTCAAGTGGATTTACGGCTTGAACCGGGGTTAGGGTTGACAAAACTGGCAAGGCCGCTTGCATAACCGGGGCCGCAAGCGGTTCATGTATAGCCATCTGTGGCGATGGAGCGTCCATTGCCACGACAGGTGCAGCGCTTTGTGGGACCAATTGTTGTGGCGTCGCCAGTTCAGGTTTTTTCGCCATTTCCGATGTGATCGTCGCGGCTTTGGCCGGTTCACCCAAATCGGGTTTAACCAAATCTGGGGTTTCGGGTTCAACGGCCTCCTTGGGCTGTTCTTCAGCCTCTTCCGGCTCAACAGGTTCTGCTGTTTCGGTGGTTTCTGTCACGCCCATGACGCCCATTGCCATATCGGCGAAACTGGTGCCCAATTTGGCATGGGCCGCGCCCGAGGCCCCCTCGACTTCAAGTGTGACGTCAGGAGTTGCGACCAACGCCAGAGCACCATGAGTGGCAACTGCCAAAACGAGGGCAGACCCTTTTAACACGCGAGACGAGGCGATCATTGCAAAGCTCTTTCTGTCACGATCAAAACCTTTTCGGCCCCGGCAGCGCGCAGGTCTGCACCAATACGAACCAAGTCTTTGGCGGGGAGATTGCGATCGGGCACAATCCGCAAAGGGCCGGTTTCGTAGTTGAGTTTGGTCAAAACCTCAGCAGCATCGGCGACCGGTTCTGCAAAGACCGATAGCCGTCCATCAGGGTAAACGACAAGCGCATCCGCTGGGGCGTTCCCCTGCAACTCGGAGGTTTGCACAAGGGTCAAACCCGTGTCGACGGACCTTGCCACGGTGCCTGCAACCAAGAAAAAGACCAACATCAAGAAGACGATATTGATAAGGGCAATAGTCGGTTCCCGTTCCGTTTTTTTGCGTTTTCGGATCATGATGCCCCCAAAACCGTGGCGCTAATTCCCGGCACATTGCGCAAGGTGACCAGCAGGTCGGTCAAGCGTTGTGAGGAAACACCGCTGCGCAGCGCAATGATAACGGGCAATTTGGACGAGTCAGTTTTTTGATCCAGCAATGTCTGGGGCAAGTCGGACAGGGCCAGAGTTTGGCCGTTGAGGCCAAGCGTGTCCTCGCCTAGTTGAAGGAAAAGCGGGCGAACATCGGACGGGGCTGCCCCGCCGCCAGCCGCAGTCAATTCGACCTCGGCAAAGCGGGTAAAGGTTGATGTTAGCATAAAGAACAACAGCAATAAGAAGATGACATCGATTAGTGACGTCATCGATAATCGCCGTCTTTGGCGGCGTTTACGCATGGCTTGGTGTCGCAAGAGGAGGTAGGCCCGTGGCATCATCGGCACTTTGGATCTGTGCGCCTTTCGCACCTGTGCCGGGATTTGAGCCAGAGTTTAAGCCAGGGCTTAAGATTGAGGCAATCGCTTGGCCTGCCAGAACTCGATCACGATCGAGGCGAACCTCAAACCAGCTGAGGACAACGGAGGTCGGCATGGCAATGACCAGCCCGACCGCCGTGGTCAATAGGGCCACCCAAATACCACCGGCAAGAATGGATGGATCAACTTGTGATCCGGCTTCTTGTAACGCCTGAAACGCGGAAATCATGCCAAGCACCGTGCCAAAAAGCCCGAGCAGGGGCGACAGTTGCGCGACGCTATCAAGAAAGCGCAACCCACCTTCAAGTTTGGCAAAACGGGTTTCAGCTTCGGTCTCTAATCGGGTGCGATCAAACCCGAGCGAAAACCCCATTTTGATAACAGGTGCGAGATAACTGGTTGAAGCACTAAGCTCTTTTTTCGCTTGTTTTGGATGACCACCATCCCAGACTTGAATGGCACGGACCAAAGCACGATGACGCCCAACGCCAGCGGCCGAAAATTGCCAAAGCTTGTAGAGCATGACAGCCAAAGTCAGGACCGAAACGGCCAGCATGACCAATATGACAGGTCCACCGAGATCGTAGATATCCATCAAAGCAGTTTGCAAAAACGCGATCATCCCTGCACCTTGATTGGCGTGCGACTTCCAAGTTTGAGGTCGTTGAGGCAAGCGTTGACCGGCAGGTCAGCACCGTCGCATTGATTTGCACCGTTGATCAATACCATCGACAGATTGGCGCAACTTAGATTTGGAACCATGAATTGGCGCACCCGAGGACGTTTGGCTGGCAATGCTCCAAAGTCAAACAGCATCATGCGATTGACCTGTTGGTTTTGGTCAAAAAGGACGGCCTCATAGACCGCTTTTTCAACACTTGCATCATGGGCGTTGGTGATCAAAAAACTAAGCGTACAGCCAGTTTCACTGGGTTGAGCTGCGTTGAGTTCAATCGACAGTTGCTGTTCGAGCGTGGTTTGCGCAACGGCCACTGAGCTCAAAAATAACCCACACAAAAGAGTGGTTTGAAAAAGTGTCATATTCGGGTCTCCTAGCCTGAAATCGACGGTGCTTGCACCTGTTCGCGTGGCTAGAAGGAGGGATACTTTGGCTTGTCGAACGGTGTCTTTTTTACATGCGCTCCCCGGTTGCGCAATAGCTTAGTTTTTTAGTTGGTTTCTCTACGGGCGCAGATCGTTCCGTTGGACGCAGACATCATGCATTGCCCCAAGCTTTTGGAGACAATGCAAAGCTAAGCCCAATGCCAAATCTCTTACAACGACAGCAGACGCTGCGCTGGCCAATCAGACTGGCACTAGGACAAGCGGTTTTGAATTTCTGGGCCATGGGTTTGGTTTGGGCGCATTTTTCCGAAAACGGCGCTCGAAAACGTGCGATATTCCGGCCCAACCTACCGGTGACTTCCAAGAAATGAACTGGATCATTGCCTTCGCAAAGCAGCAGGGCATTGGCATGCGCCAGACTTTTCTGGCCGCGCCTCACCGCTGAGAGCGTCCCGATAAGCAACCTCTCGTCGGAACAAAGGTACTGAGCACAATTTGAGCAATTCGGATTGGAAAACTGAAAACCGCTTTGGCGACTGCATCGCATCGCATTTACAACCCCAATGACGTTATTCAAGATTTCAGCCTCATGCGCCCCGGCAAAGTAGGTATGAGCAAGCTGTACGCAGCGCATCCGCTCTTGTTCCATGGGCGAGGCGTAGGTGCGAAACAGGTATCGCATCATCTCAAGAAGAGCGATCTCGTCTTGATCCAAGCCAGCTTGGTCTACTCGGGTTTGGGCCTTGCTATTGTTCATAGGAAGACACCGGTTTCAGTTTCGGATGGTGGAAACGGGGGCACATGTCAGGCTTCCTTTCGTTTCCGAAGAGGCGGCTTGAGTATCACTCAAGCACATGGCTTTGCTCACCCTACAGGTCTCTTCGAAAGGTCTTTCAAATTGGCTGGCGCGGAGGGGCGTTAGCAGTGTTAATATTAAGTTGACAAAAATACTCAGGTAAATCAAGGGCCGTTTTTGCTCAGGTAAAAAAATTCGTCAATCCCTTGGCAGGGGGCTGATCACAGAGGTGCCTGTAATCGGATCCGGGTAAACGTTGGCCCGAATGCCATAGACATCCAGCACCAAGTCTTGGGTGATTACGTCATGCGGCGCGCCTGCCTGAACCAAAGAACCTTGCTTCATTACAATGACATCACTTGCAAATCGGGCGGTTTGGGCGACGTCGTGTAGCACGCAGACAACCGTTTTGCCCTTGCGATGCAAAAGGTACATCAAATCGAGCACCTCATATTGATGCCGGATATCGAGAAAGCTGGTCGGCTCGTCGAGCAAAATATAAGGGGTGTTTTGGGCGACGCACATGGCAATGAAGGCCCGTTGTTTCTGACCTCCAGACAAATCCGTTACAAGGGAATTGCGTAGGCCATTTAGTGAAACCAGCTCAAGCGCTTCGTCGGTTTTTGCTATGTCCAATGCGCTGCGGAGGCCGAACAGGTTTTGATAGGGCGCACGTCCGTAGCCAACCAGTTGCTCAACCGTGATGCCGGCCGGAACCACAGGGTGTTGCGGTAAAAAAGAGATAAGTTGCGCCAATTGCTTAAAGGAGAGGGGGGAAATATCGGTGCCATCGATTGTGATCTGGCCTCTGGTTTTCGTAATGTGGCGGGTGATGGTTTTGAGCAAGGTGGATTTGCCACATCCGTTTGGGCCGATCAGAGCGGTCAAGCTTCCTTTGGTAATTGTGGCTGTGATGTCAGAGAGCTGAAAGCCGGAATATCCAGAAGTGACATTGGATAATGTAATGGTCATTGCGCGTCTCCCTCGCGGCTAGAGAGCAAAAGAAAGACAAAAAATGGTGCGCCAAACAGCGCGGTAAGAATGCCTGCAGAGATTTCGATGGGGGGCAGAAAAGCGCGCCCGACGCCATCTGCCAAGGTCACAAGGCATGCGCCCACCAACATAGCTGCGGGTATCAGCACGGCATGGTGCCCGCCCACCAAACGGTGCGCGATATGGGGGGACATTAACCCGACAAAACCTATCACGCCAACGGCTGAAACACTTACGGCAGCCAATCCAGCGGCGATTATCAAGAGCGCCAAACGTAGGTGTTTGACCGGCTGGCCAAGGCTTTGAGCTTGCTCGGCCCCTAGCTTCAACAAATCAAGTTTAAAAAAAAGAGCGAAGGCCAAGCTGCAAAGAAAGACGAGGACCGGCGACACCATCATCACATGTTGCCACCCCCGCGCCCAAAGTGAGCCGGTCAGCCAGACCAAAGGGGCGGAGATTTCGTAGGTATCTGCTGTCACCATGATAAAATCCACACCGGCATCGGCGGTCATTCCAACGGCGATTCCGACCAATGCCAAACGGGCAGGGGCTACGGGGCGAAGTTCGGCCAGAAATAAAATGATGCCCGCAGCCAGGAGACCGCCGGTTGTGGCTATTACCGGCAACCATGACATCGCTAAATCTGGGGCAATCATTGCGCATAGAAGCACCGCCAGCGCAGCGCCAGAATTGACGCCAATGATTTTTGGGCTGGCCAATGGATTTCGAAGCAAGGCCTGAATGATGACCCCCGACAGCGCCAAAGAAGCACCGGTGATTAAGGCCAATATCATACGCGGCAGGCGCGAGCGATTGATGATGTAGCTTTGTTTGTCGCCTTCGAGATCAAACAAAGTGTTGATGATCGTTTTCAGTGGAATGTCGATGGCACCCGCCGACAAGCCATACAGCAAAGAAATTACAGTGGCAGCCAACAATGCGAGCAAAGTCAGAGGTGGGCGCAGTGTCATAGCAAGTCCTTGGACCGGAGCGTTTGCCACAAAAAGAACGGCGCGCCCAAAAGGGCCGCAACGACGCCTATTGGTGTCTCGATTGGGGCTGTCAGCGTTTTGGAGAGCCCATCGGCGATCATCAAAAGGCCGGCCCCCAGCAGCGCGGTCACAGGGACCAATAAGCGGTGGTCATGTCCTGCCAAAGGGCGGGCAAGGTGCGGAACGACCAATCCGGCAAAGGCAATCGGCCCGGCTGCGGCTACGGAAACGCCCGTAAGACCCGCCGCCAAACCCGCACCCAGAAACAAAGTCAGGCGGGGATCAAGGCCAAGCCCTTTGGCCGAGTCCTGACCCAATGCCATGATGTTGAACTTGGTTGCCATCAGCATAGTGGCGGCAAATCCAACACCTGCGAAACATGCCAATTTGGAGGTCTCGCGCCAACGAATGTCGGAGATGTCACCGACAGTCCAGCGGACCACTGATCTGGCCAGCTCATCTTCGAGAGTGAAGGCAAAGCGCACCAAAGCAAAGGACAAGGCACCAACCGCAATCCCGCCAAGGATTAAGCGGGTAGGCTCCATTTTTCCGGAAAACCCGCCCGAAATAGCAAAGGTCAACAGCCCGGCCATCAAGGCTCCGAGGGTCGCGGTGACCTCAATAGAAAACGGCAAAACTCCCGGAAGGATAAGCGAGAGTGTGACTCCAAAAGCGGCCCCTTGGTTAATCCCCAATATCGCAGGAGAGGCGAGAGGGTTGCGGGTAAGTGCCTGCAAAGCCAACCCTGCCAAACCAAGGTTGATGCCCAAACAGGCCGCAGCCCCCATCCGTGGCAAGCGGATTTCGAAAACCACGTCGCGGGCAAGCCCGGTTGGATGCCAAAGATCCGTTAGGCCGACGTCCGAACGCCCACCCGTCGCCGCAGAGAATAACCCGCCAGTGATGAAAAGTAGGAGAATGATCAATGTGGCAGGTAGACTGGGAGCGAAGGATGCCCGCGGCGCGGCAACATGGCTCACTCGGACTGGCCCATGATGTCCAAAATGTCTTTGGCTGTTAGCTCAGCCGCCAACATGCCGCGCAGGCGCGACCAATTATGTGCCGTGACATTGAAAACCCGACCGGATTGGACTGCTGTGAGGTTTTTAAACAGCGAGTCTTCGGCCAGCCCATCGACAAAAGAAGGGTCCGTGTAGGCCCCGAAAATCAAGATGTCTGGGTTCACTTCTGACAGTTGTTCCAGCGTAGTTGGGACGTAAATTTTTTCATAAACGCCCCCGTCCTTGGGCATCATGTTGCTGTCAAATCCAAACATCTCCAAGAGCGATCCATTGTATGACACCGGCGCGTGGAGCCACAAGCCTTTGGCATTTGTGACGCCAAACTGCGCGGAAACCCCTTTGGTAAGGGGGGTAATCTGGGCGCTGTAAACCGCCATCGTCTTTTTATGTGCCTCGACCCGCGCGTTCATTTCATCCGATTTGCCGATTGCGTCGCCAATGATGGCCATTTGTTCAACCGAGGCATGGTAGTCACCCGCCAAGCTATCAAGGACAATTGTTGGGGCGATTTCAGAGAGTTGATCAAAGGCTGCCGCGTGGCGCTTTTTGTCTGCGATGATCAGGTCCGGGGCCAGAGAGGCAATCAGTTCAAGGCTGGGTGCCTTGCGTGTGCCGACCGACACCCAATCATTTCCAATCTTGTCCGTATAAGCGGGGATAACTCGATCACGTTTGTTGTCGTCAGCAACACCGACAGGGGCAACTCCTACTGAAGCCAGAGCATCAATAAAGCTAAATTCCAAGACCACTATGCGCTGTGGGCTGTCTGGAACTTTTGTCGTGCCAAGCTCATGGGTGATGTTACCGGCGTAAGCCGGAAGGGCGGGGATACTAAAAGCCAGTGTTGCGGCCAGCATGCGGATCAAGGTCATCGCAATCTCCAAATTCAGGGTTTGGTGGCTGGTGCGAAACGCTGGCTAGGCTTGCGCATGCAATACCTGATAAAAAATATCAAGTAATAACTTGACGATTTTCTTAAGACATCAAGTGACACGGAAGGTTTTTGGGGATGCTGGGGGGGGCAAATTCAGATGATCTCTAGGAGCGTGTACGGATTAATTTGTGTATTTATTACAATTGCCTAGGAATTTCTTTGACCCGCCGGAGTTTCATTTTTTGGGTGTTCAGTCTCTTTGGGTGTGCCCCTAAGGATTGGTAGGGTATCCAACCCAAGTGTTGCAAATGAGCGATTTCAGATTGCGAAATCCGAGGGCTGCCAGCATGAAGCGCTTGCCACTCTTGCGCCCGTCATCCCATACCGCACGCCAATAGGCAGCTATGATCCCTCACAGCCACTGAATCCACTTTTTCGCGATACAGGGGACTCGTAATGCGCCACAAACTTCTCAAAACCTTCCTGCTCACCAGTGTCTGCGCCGCGCCGCTTTATGCTCAGGACGCGCCGTTTGAATCTAACGCCATCTATCTGGGTACAATTGCTGTTGCCGGGGGCGCAGACGTCGATGCCATCAACGACAAAGATGTGACCGCGCAGGATTTGGATCGTAAGAACCCGGTCGATCTTCAGGACCTGTTCAGATCAGAACCAACAATTTCTGTCGGTAGCTCGATCCCTGCCTCGCAAAAAGTCTATGTGAACGGCATCGAAGAATCCCGTTTGGGCGTCACAATTGACGGGGCCCGTCAAAACAACAAAGTCTTTCACCACGCGACGACGAACTTGATCGATCCGGCACTGTTGAAGTCGGTCCGCGTTGATCCAGGTGTTGCGCCAGCGGATGCTGGCCCCGGTGCATTGGCAGGTGTGATTGCCTTTGAAACCAAAGATGTCGATGATCTGCTTGAAACGGGCGAGGTCATTGGTGGGCGTGCAAAACTTCAGTTCAGTGACAACGGCAATGTCTGGACGAAAAGCGGGGCCGCCTATGGCCGCTACAACGGTTTTGAAGCACTGCTCTATCTTAAGAAAGCCGATGGCGGTTTGCAGACAGACGGGGATGGGAATTCCATCACTGGGTCCAAGACCAATCTAACAAGCGGCTTGGCGAAACTGGCCTATGAGGCGCAAAGCGGCGATCGTATCGAGCTTTCTTATGAACGAGTGAAAGATGATGCAGCACGCCCTTATCGTGGAAACATTGGCCTGATCATTGGCGGGCGCCCGCTTCCACTGACCCGCACCTACGAACTTGATCGCAGCAATTTGGTGCTGACCTACACAGATGAAAGCCCCGAAGGTTGGTGGGACCCCAAGGTTGTGCTGTCCATGGCGCAAACTGAAATCAACCTGCCGGAAGAGGATCAAAACACCTTTGGCAAGACCAAGAGCTTTTCCGGTGTCTTTCAAAACAAATTTGCGCTTGCAGCAGGATCTGTGACAGCTGGTCTCGACTTTTTCCGGGACGAAGCCGAAATGGATTACGAAAGCTATACAAACCCGGCTTGGAACGATCACCCTGTTGAAAAATTGAACAACGTTGGGGTGTTTGCACAAGCGCGGCTTGAGCCAATGGATGCTTTGCGGTTGTCCTTTGGTGCGCGTGTAGATTGGCGCGAATTGACTGGTGTAGACGGTTCAAACCACAGTGATTCCGGTGTTTCGGGCAATATTGCCGCCGAATATGACATCACACCGAATGTGACGTTAAGTGGTGGCTATTCGCATATCTGGGGTGGTATTGATCTCGCCGAAAACTTCATCATGAACTCGGCTTGGACCTATGACCCTGATGGGTTCGAGACTGTAACAGCAGACAACATGTTCGTTGCGGCTACGGGCTACTTTGGCGATTGGACCATCAACGGCAAAATCTTCAAAACAAACATCGATAACGCCCGGAATGCGAGCTATCGCGGCGGGCCAAACCCGACGGTTGATCTGGAAACGCGCGGTTATGAATTGGGGGTCGCCTTTAACTGGGCAGATGGATTTGCCAAGGTGGCTTATGCCAATATCGAAAGCGATATTGACGGGCGCGTTGCGGATTCCTACGCGGGCAACTATCTGACCATGCCGTTGGGAGAAATGGTGACTTTGGCGGCAATGCATGAGTTTAAAAACACAGGTTGGCGTATTGGTGGAGATGTCGAGCATGCGCTCGAAAACACCCGCACCTATGATTACGCGACTGGTGGCGATGGGCCTGCGCTTCCGGCCTATACAGTTGTAAATACGTTTGCGGAATTTACGCCGCGCAACATGGACAAGCTGGTCATTCGAGCAGAGATCAACAACCTGTTTGATGAAACCTACGCCGCTCGGGCGACCTATGGGCAGGACTTTAGCGATGAAGTCGAGCCTCTTTATGAACCCGGCCGCACATTCCGGATTTCAGCTGCGTTTGAGTTCTAAACGAACTGACGGTGCCCCTTGTCTTGGGGGCACCTCAGAACTTGCCTCTGACAGGTGGACAGAAACGACAATGTTCGATGAGCATTGTTCAAAGCATGAGCTGTTTGTGTGCAATACCCTTGCCGCGCCAAATCAATGATGTCGAAGTCCTAAACCCGAATGGAGTTAAGGTCCGGCGCGTGCCGCCGTTGGATCGGTCACCTCCTTTTCCAAGGTGGCGGGGCCCTTCCATAAACCGAAATCTCACGGCTTTTTGGTCCGCGAAAATCCTTATTTTGCATCACACTTTTTGTCTTCGCTCTCTTACATACGCCCGAAGGGAATTGATCTGCCGACCAATCCAGCCCGCCGTGGGTATAGAGATATATACCACAGATTGAACGTACTGCTCGGCGGATGTTCGGCCCTCCTTGCTGGCGGTCTTTTGATACCCTTAGGGACTGACGTAGGATGTGCTTTACATGTCGAAGAAGATCGTTTCGTTTGGTCCTTGCAGGTGGACATCGAAACGATAGCTGCCATCCGGTTGTTTGCTGGCAAGTAAAGTTGGAATGCGGTTCTGATGCTCGATCCGTGACAAAATTGGATCGGCTGCATTGGCCTCGGGCTCGTCCTCGAAATAGATCCGCGTGTGAAGGCCGGTATTGATGCCACGGGCCACGATCCAAGCAGTGATATGCGGCGCTTGCATGCGACCGTCGGGGAATGGAACTGCGCCGGGTTTTACCGTATCAAAGATAAATTCGCCTGTGTTCATATCACCGGGCGAGCGGCCCCAGCCGACAAAATTGGGATCAGCTGCACCGCGGGTTTCATTGGCAGACGGAAACAAGCCGGCCGCATCGGGCTGCCAGATTTCAACCATTGCATCGCGTAGGGGGGTTCCTGTGCCGTCAAACACTGTCCCTCGGATAATGATTTCCAAACCCTTTACCGGGCCGGTTTTCATCGACGTGCCAAGATCGCCGCCATAGATACCTATGCCGGTAAAATTGGGCGTACAGCCAATGTGCACATAGGGTCCGGCGGTTTGGCTTGGGCTTTCGTGAAGATAATCAAGCTTTTGTACCATGATCAAAGACCCTCTTTGCGATTTTCAAAATAGGTTTGACGCTGGCCGCGAAGAACGATGTCGAACTTGAAGGCCCGGCTGTCCATCGGAACAGTCCGGTTCATATCCAACGGGGCCGTCAGTGCATCAATCGCTTCTTGCGTTTTCAAGATGCCGACGATGGGGCACAATTTGATATGCGGGTCACCCTCAAAATACATCTGGGTTATCAAGCGCTGCGCAAATCCGTGTCCAAAAATCGAAAAGTGGATATGTGCCGGGCGCCAGTCGTTCATGCCATTCGGCCAAGGGTAGGGGCCAGGTTGGATGGTGCGAAACTCGTAACTTCCGTCTTCGGCGGTGATCGTGCGCCCGCATCCGCCAAAATTGGGATCAAGCGCTGCTTGATAGCTTTCTTTTTTGTGGCGATAGCGGCCACCCGCGTTTGCTTGCCAAAACTCAAGCAGAGCGCCCGGAACACCGCGACCGTTTTCATCCAGAACACGTCCGTGCACGATGATACGCGGGCCAATCGCACTCTCACCCGATTTGGCGTAGTTCAGGATCAGATCGTTGTCTAAGTCACCCAAAATGCTATGGCCAAAAACCGGCGAGGTCTCTTCGCTTAGTGTTGTCGGAAAAGACAACAGGGCGGCTTGTGGGCTGCGTTTGACGCTCGTTTTGTAGGGCGGTGTCAAAGCATCAGGCTGCCACACGCGGTCGCGGGGAATAAAGCCGCCGGATTTGGGCGGACCGTTCAAGATGCTCATATGGTGACTCCCATCTCTTTATAGGTCTGTTTAGCAAGTTTGATTGCGTGGTTGGCTTTGGGGACTCCTGCATAGATTGCCACATGCATAAAGGCCTGAAGCACATCTTCGGGGCTGGCCCCCGTGTTGGCCGTAGCGCGGACATGCATCGGGATTTCCTCAAAGTTTCCGGTCGCCGCCAATAGGGCAAGTGTCAGCATCGAACGTTCCCTTTTGGCGATCGTCTCATCCGCCCAAAGCGTCCCCCAAGCCCCTTCGGTTATCATGGATTGGAACGGGGCGTCGAAGCTTGTTTTGTTGGCTTCGGCTTTGTCGACATGTGCATCGCCGAGAACGGAGCGGCGTGTCGCCATTCCTTTTTGCATTAGGTCAGACATAGCTGTGTTCCTTTGAGGTTCGGCTCGGAAGTGCGGCGGCAATCCTTGCATCAAATGCGCGCCGAAGATGGCGTGTTGGGGCAGCTGTCTTGAAAACACCCATCAGTAGGGCAACCCGACATAGTTTTCCGCCATCGCCTGCTGCGCCGCCTTATTGGACCGTAAAAATTCAAGCTCGGCCACCTGCATCTTCAGGTCAAATTCAGATTGATCGGGGTAGCGGTGCATGAGTGACGAGAACCACCAGCTGAACCGCTCGGCTTTCCAAACCCGCGCCAGCGCCTTTTCGGAATAGCTGTCGATGCCATCCGTGCTGGCACTTTCATAAAACTCACGCAGCCCTCTATAGAGATAGTGAATGTCGGACGCGGCGGTGTTCAGGCCTTTGGCCCCGGTGGGCGGCACGATATGGGCGGCGTCCCCGCACAAGAACAGGCGGCCCCAGCGCATAGGCTCTGTTACGAAGGACCGCAGCGGTGCGATTGATTTTTCAATGCTGGGGCCGGTGACAAGTTTCGCTGCCTGATCGGCTGGAATACGGCGTTTGAGTTCTTGCCAGAACGCTTCATCCGTCCAGTCTTCGGGTTTGTCACTCAGCGAGCATTGAATGTAGTACCGGCTCAGGTTTTCATTGCGCATCGAACAAAGCGCAAAGCCCCGTGGAGAGTTTGCGTAAATCAGTTCGTGATTTACAGGCGGTGTTTCTGACAGGATGCCGAGCCAACCGAAGGGATAGACTTTTTCATATTCGCGCCGGACATCCAGCGGGATCGTTTGGCGGCTGACGCCATGAAATCCATCACATCCGGCAACAAAATCACAGTCAAGACGCCGGGCTTCTCCATCCACCGCATAACTGACATAGGGCGTTTCAGTGTCGGCACCGTGGATCACAACATTTTCGACGTTGAACTCGATCTTGCCGCCGCTTTTCTCACGCGCCTCATAAAGATCACGGGTCACTTCGGTTTGGCCATAAATGACGACCGGCGTGCCGGTGTGTTCTTTGAAATCCACCCGGAACAGCTCGTCCCCATAAGACACCAGCGTGCCGTCATGTGTGATCCCCTCGGCATGTAAACGGTCGGCGCAGCCCGCCTCTTCCATGAGGGTCACAAACCCTTGTTCCAGAACGCCGGCCCGAATACGCCCGAGCACATAGCCCTTGGTTTTGCGTTCCAGAACGACACTATCGATGCCACGTGTGTGCAGCAGTTGCGACAGCAAGAGACCCGAAGGCCCGCCGCCGATGATTGCAACCTGAGTTCTCATTGTGACCTCCTGACTTCCGAACCCGTTTTAGCATGTTGATTTGCATATTTAAAATGAAGTATTGTGGATTTTGATTATCGTTTTTGGAAAGTAACGCTGTGGACCGTCGTATAAAGTTTCGCCATCTTGATGCGTTCAGCGCAATTGCACGGGCGCGGAGTTTCAAGGTCGCAGCTGAGCAACTGAACCTGACCCAGCCCGCGATCTCAAAAACAGTAAAGGAGTTGGAGGAAATCCTTGGGGTGGTGATGATGGAGCGGAGCCGGGCTGGCGTCACATTGACACCGGAAGGGGAAGTGTTTTTGCAGTTTGCAGAGCAAAGCACCGCAGCGCTTCGGCACGGGTTGCGCAGTATCCGAACGGCTGGCACTTCGGCAGGGCAATTGAAAGTCGGCGCTTTGCCTAGCGTTGCCTCAAGCTTGTTGCCGCAATCAGCGCTGGATTTCGCGAAAAAAAATCCAGACACGTTGCTTGAGGTCCATGAAGGTCCGCATCACGATCTGATTTCGCGGCTCAGAAGTGGTGGCCTTGATCTGGTTGTCGGGCGATTGGGGCGGCCGGAAACGATGGCGGGGCTTGTCTTCCAGCAACTCTATACCGAGGAGGTTGTGATCGTTGCACGCCCTGACAGTCCGGCGTTGGCAGTACGCGATTTCGAAGCGCTTGACGCTTTTCGTGTGCTCTATCCCCCAAAGGATTCTGCGATCCGTTCCTTGATGGCCCGCTTGTTGATTTCCAAAGGCATCCCGCTGTTTCAAAACCGGATTGAATCGGCGTCTCCAGTCTTCGGTCGGGCTGTTGTCGTGGAAGATGCCAATACCATCTGGTTCATCAGTCGGGGGGTTGTCGCCACCGATTTAGCAAAGGGGCGTCTTATAAGGCTGGATATAGACACCACAGCCACAGCCGGGGCCGTTGGCATTATGAGCCGCGCAGAGGAGGTGCCATCCGTGGCGGCACGGGCTTTTGAACGTACTCTTGTGACGATCTGTGAACAAAATGGCGCGTTGGTCAAAGGTGCATCGGGGTAAAGACACCGTTGAGGCGTTTGGCACGGATCTCACGCAGGGCAACGGAAATCGATCCTTGGACCATAATGCTTCGCGGCAAGCGAGCCACGTCAACAAGGGCGACGTGCAATTCAAAGCCCCGAGACCTGAGATTTTTTTTGAGCCGTTTTTCCGAGCATGTGTAAGGGAACGGGAAGGTTTATTTCGATATCACAAAGAAAGTTTCGATTTGAGTGATCCAATATTATTCCGCTGACGTATCCAATATATCCAGCATCGATGTGATGCTCATTCAACCGGGAGAACTTATATGTTCCGTCGTCACTTTATTGCCCTCACCTCCGCTGCCGCTCTGACAACCGCGTCTATGGCTTTCGCCGACGGCCATTCAAAAGACATCGTAGATACCGCCGTTGCAGCTGGGTCGTTCAACACACTTGCAGCCGCATTGCAGGCCGCTGATCTGGTGGAGACTCTGAAAGGCGAAGGCCCTTTCACCGTTTTCGCACCGACCGACGACGCTTTTTCTGCTTTGCCAGAAGGCACAGTCGAAACACTTCTGATGCCTGAAAACAAAGACCAATTGGTGGCAATCTTGACGTACCACGTTGTTGCTGGAAAAGTCATGAGCACTGATCTGACCAACAATATGATGGCTCCGACAGTGCAAGGTAGCGACGTCACGATCATGACCGAAGGCGGCGTGACTGTGAATGGTGCCAATGTTGTAACCGCCGACATCGCGGCATCAAATGGCGTGATCCACGTGATTGACGCAGTCATTTTGCCGAAATAAGCGCCTATTTAATAGCCGTCCCAATTGGGGCGGCTATTTCATGTTTTTATCCACTTAAATCATCAATGACCGGAATTCCCATGAAGAAAACAATTATTGCTATATGCGCGACCGTTCTTGCCACCCCTGCATTAACTGACGTTCAGGTGCAGTTTTTGGAAGGAGCTCCGAAAGATAGATTTGTTGTGACCAATCTTGGGGGATGCGACCTTGGAGCGGCAGAGCTTGAAATCAACTTTGCGGCTTCAAATGCAGGTTTGATTTTTGATGTGACCGGGTCGGGTGCGGGCGTCGAAGTGTTTCAACCTTTTGAAGTGGCCGTCGGGGCAAATTTTCTGGCAAGTGAGCCGGTCATTACCGACGGTGATCAGGTTGCGACGCTTGTTTTGAAAAGCCTTGGTCCGCAGCAAGAGATCGCGTTCACAATTGACGTTGATGACACAGCTGGCGGGCGTGAAATTACAGTGTCTGATGATGAAATCAGGGGCGCTACCGTAACTTTGGCCACCAAAGGCGAAACTGTTTCGGCTGTCCTTGGCGCAAACGCCAAAGCCTTGCTGGAAACGCGCAACTGTAGGTCATGAAAAGGGCAAGAGTTCAGGAGTTTTTATGAAGCTTCGATTGGTTCTGGGCGATCAGCTGACTGAAACGATCTCAAGTCTGTCTGGCGCAAGCCACGACGACTTGATTGTGATGTGCGAAGTTCGGGACGAAGCGACTTATGTGAAGCATCATAAGAAAAAGATCGTTTTTCTGTTCTCTGCGATGCGCCATTTTGCTCAAAGTTTGTCACGGGCTGGCTATAGTGTTCACTACGTCACCTATGATGATCCTGAAAACTCGGGCTCTTTGAAAGGAGAGGTCGGGCGGCTCATTGGAAAACACCCCGTTTCCGAAGTCGTGGTGACTACTCCCGGCGAATACCGCCTGCTTGAAGACATGAAGCAGTGGTCTTCGCTCCTTCAGATTCCTGTCACAGTTCTGGAAGATGACCGTTTTTTGTCCACACCCGAAGAATTTGCGTCTTGGGCAAAGGGGCGCAAACAGCTCCGGATGGAATACTTTTACCGCGACATGCGGCGCAAATACGGGGTGCTGATGACTGAGGCCGGCCCGATTGGCGGGCAATGGAATTTTGATGCGGAAAACCGCAAACCTCCGGCTGAGGACCAAACGGTGCCTGCCCCTTTTGTTACGGATATGGATCAGACCACAAAAGACGTGGTCACCTTGGTCAAAGATCATTTTCCCGACCACTTTGGCGATATTTTGCCGTTTCCTTTTGCGGTGTCCCGGGACGGGGCATTACAAGCGCTAGACCATTTTGTATCCGAACGCCTGTGCCTGTTTGGCGACTTCCAGGACGCGATGATCCAAGGCGAGCCGTGGATGTACCACAGCCTCATTGGCTTGTATCTCAACTGCGGTCTCCTGACACCGATGGAGTGTATCAAGCGGGCCGAAGCGGCCTTTCACGATGGATCTGCCCCTTTGAATTCCACCGAAGGCTTTATCCGGCAAATCTTGGGGTGGCGGGAGTTTGTGCGCGGTCTGTATTGGCTGAAAATGCCTGAGTACAAAGAGCTGAACTTCTTTGATGCGAATCGCCCTCTGCCGGATTTTTATTGGACTGGTCAGACCCAGATGAACTGTTTGCGTCAATGCATAGAAGAGACAAAGCAGAACGCTTATGCGCATCACATCCAGCGATTGATGGTCCTTGGCAACTTTGCATTGATCGCCGGGATTGACCCCAAACAGGTTCAGGACTGGTATTTGCTGGTTTATGCGGACGCCTATGATTGGGTTGAATTACCCAATGTCAGCGGCATGGCCTTGTTTGCAGATGGCGGGCTATTGGCGTCAAAGCCCTATGCAGCCAGTGGTTCCTACATCAACAAGATGTCTGATTATTGCAGCGCGTGCCGCTACAGCCCAACTGTAAAAAACGGTCCAAAGGCCTGTCCGTTCAACTATCTATACTGGGATTTCATGCAAAGGAATGCCGCCAAGTTGCGAGGCAATCCGCGATTGGGATTTGTCTTCAGAAATATGGATCGCATGAGCGACGAAAAACGGTGGGCCAACGGCGATGATGCCCTTAGGTTCTTCAAAGAGATCGGGATCAATGAAAAAATCTGATTTGCCCTCAAAAATATGTCCGGTTTGCACCCGTCCGTTTGTTTGGCGCAGGAAATGGCGGAAGGTTTGGCACGAGGTGCGCTACTGCTCTGCAAAATGCAGAAGCACTTGAATACCAGCGCCAACACAAGAAAATGCGGGTGCTTCAACTGTAAAGCATGCTTGCAATGGGCCATCCATATCGACGTGACAGGTTGACCTGCCGTCCATCCTTTTCCAGTTAGATACGATCCAAGGAGGATCAAATGCTTACAGTTAAACTCAGCGGGCTGGCTTTGATAGCTGCCCTGATGTCCCCTACGCTGATCAATGCGGAGGATGCCATGATCCAGTTTCCAGTGTCAGATCCGTCCCAATGGGACTATTTTAGCGATCAGGTTATGGGTGGTGTTTCGGAAGGGCGGGCTTCATTCGAAAAAAGCGGCGCGCAGACAATTTTGCGGCTGACGGGCACTGTCAGCACCGCCAACCGCGGCGGCTTTATTCAAGCCCGTACAACATTGGACGCGCCGTTGCCATCAAACGCCAAAGGCATCGTAATGGAAGTGCGCGGCAACAATGAACCCTACTACATTCATCTGCGCACCAGTGGCACGGTGCTGCCGTGGCAATTCTACCAAGCCCCGTTCAAAGCACCGGATACATGGCAAGAAGCACGGATTCCCTTCACAGAGTTTTCTCCCTACGGGGGGCTGTTACGCCAATCGTTTGATGTACAAAAAATCCGCAGCGTTGCCGTGGTTGCCTTTGGCAAAGACTATACCGCTGATTTGTCGGTTCGGGCCATTGGCGTTTATGACTAACAAACAGTCCTGAAATGCGGTCGGTTGGCCAGACCTAGTAAAAAACCGCGGCATCCCTGCCATAAGACAAATATTCCGACAACTGCCAGGGGTTGAAAACTATAGCCACAAGAACTCTGCGCCGGTTTGTTGGTCGATAGCACTGAAAGTTGATGAAGACGAACCAGACGACAGGAAAAACCTTGCATTCGACTTGACCGTTTTCTTTAACTGGTTCGGAAAATCAACATTTAGGCAAGAGTGTGACTATGGAAAATCTTCTTGAACAATTGGGGGCTTTTGCCCCTTTGGTATTTAGTGCCTCCAAAGCACTTCTGGTTTTAATCGTCGGGTGGATTATTGCCGGCTTTGTCTCACGTGCTGTGCGCAACCGTGTAAACGCGACGCCAAAGATCGACCCGACGTTGGGCCATTTTTTCGCCAGCATGGTGAAATGGGCGATCCTTCTTGTTGTGCTTGTGGCTGTCATGGGCATTTTCGGAATTCCGGCAACCTCGCTTGTCGCCATTCTAGGTGCCGCGTCTTTGGCCATTGGTCTTGCGTTGCAAGGCACACTAAGTGATCTGTCCGCAGGCGTGATGTTGATCATTTTTCGCCCTTATAAGCTGGGGCAATATGTCGACATCGGCGGCACCTCCGGGACTGTCAAAGACATCACAATGTTCACGACGGAACTTGCAACGCCGGACAACGTGCAGATCATTGTTCCCAATAGTCAAGCTTGGGGAACGGTCATAACCAACTATTCGGCACATGAAACCCGCCGTGTCGATCTGGTTTTTGGCATCGACTACGACGACAGCTCTGACGCCGCGATGCAGGTGATCCTTGATCTGGCGCAGGCTGACGGGCGCGTCCTTGGTGATCCGGAACCTTGGGTGCGGGTGACAAATTTGGGTGACAGCTCTGTTGACATAACGGCACGCCTTTGGTGTCAGGCGGCGGATTATTGGGATGTGAAGTTCGACCTGACCAAACAGGTCAAGGAAGCGTTCGATTCCAAAGGTATTTCCATTCCTTATCCGCATTCAGTCGAGATCCAGAAATCTGCATGACACAAGGCGATGGGCGGTTTGCGCCCCTCGGATCATAACATTGGAGCTGCGCCGTTGTGTCGGCGCGGCTCGCCTACCACCTGATATGGCTTTTGAAACGGGACAATGGCACGGCAAGCGAGAGCTGCCATTTGGTGTGTCGGTCGTGAGGGGGGAGGGGGTGCTTGAAGTTTTGAAATCAGCAATGTTGTAAATAAAGTTGTAAATATTTGCAAAACAAACGCGCTCTGCCTAGTGTGGCTTTAGCCACCTTTGAACGGAGCGGAAATGAGCCAAAAATTGAAAGTCTTGGTTGCTGGCACCGGCTTTGCCGGAGAGGGGCATGTCGATGCTTTTCGGGCTGCCGGAGCCGAAGTTGTTGGCATCGTCGGTCGCACGAAAAGTGTCGTGGATGAGGTCGCTGGTAAACTGGCAATCGGCTATGCGGGCACCGATTGGAGCGAGGCACTCACAACCTGTCAGCCGGACATTGTGTCAATCGCCACACCGGGCGGTGCGCATTACGAGCCGATCAAACAGGCAATCGCGTGTGGTTGTCATGTGTTTTGCGACAAACCGATGACGCACAGCGGTGAAACGGCTGTTGACCTGTGTGATCTTGCTCAGCGCAAAGGTGTAAAAACCGCCTATGCTGCCAGTTTTCGCTATGCGCCAAGTGTTTTGCACGCCAAGCAATTGGTGGCTGCTGGTGCGATAGGGGAGCCGCTGGAAGTCGAGTGTATTTCGCATTTCAACTTGGAACGCGACATTCCTTTTGGCTGGTCACATCGCGCAGAAAGTGGCGGTGGCCGTCTCAACAACAACTTTACCCATTCACTGTCAATTGTGACCTCTGTTGTCGGGGAAAAAATCCTGTCCGTCAGTGGCGAAGTCCGGGATGATTTAGGCAAGGCCCCGATTGTCGAGGGCGTGCATAACTTCATGACCAGACGCAACTTTATCCCCAAGGATTTGAGCGATCCGTCGCTGAAGTGGGGCGAAAGCAACGTTGAATGGTCCTATACGGTGTTAGCCCAGCTGGAAAGCGAACACGCGGCGCGGCCGGTGTCGGTGCTGTTCAAACACGGTGGCTTGAATCCTCGTTTCAACGAAGACCACATCGTTTTCTACGGCTCACGCGGCGCAATCTATATCAAAGGCCATTACGGCAGTGGCCAGCTGTATGTCTGGGGGCAAGACAAGGCATGGAATGCCGTTTCATTGCCTCAGGAGATTGTCGATGCTGTGCCAGATGTCGCAGGCGAGACCGAGCAGTGCTGGCATTATCTGGTGCAAGAGTTTGTCAAAGACATCAACGGCGAAACCGTTCCACCATACCCGACATTCAAAGAAGGCAGTCAGTACCAGCAACTGATTGATATTATACGTAAGAACGGAAGTTGGACTGACGTTTCCGATCTAGCCTGAACACATCGAGCAAGAAAGAGATCCTGATGAAGATTACCGGTGCAAAGGTGTTTGTGGGCGGACCCGGCAAAAACTACGTGACTTTGAAGATCATGACGGATCAGGGGGTCTATGGCTTGGGGGATGCGACGCTTAACAATCGCGAAACGCTGCCCGCCAAGTACCTCGAAGACTATCTGGTTCCGGCATTAATCGGTATGGATCCCCGCAACAGCGAAGACATCTGGCAGTATTTGTATCGTGGGGCGTATTTTCGCCGTGGACCTATTGCCATGGCGGCCTTTGGTGCCATCGACATGGCATTGTGGGATATCAAAGGCAAATTGGCCAACATGCCAATCTATCAACTGCTTGGCGGCAAGAGCCGTGAAGGGGCGATGGTCTATGCCCATGCAACCGGTGCCGACCTCGAAGACCTAATGGAGTCGATCTCTTATTACCTTGAGCAGGGGTACAAAGCGGTGCGGGTGCAATGCGGCATCCCGGGGATGCCTTCGGCCAGCTATGGGGTTTCGGAAACCAAAGGCGATGTTGAAAATTACATCACTGATTTCAGTGGTATCCGTCCCAAAGTCGAGATCTGGGATACAGACCGTTATATGCGTTACATGCCGGGGGCTTTGGCTGAAATCCGGGCGCGGTTCGGGCCAGACTTGAAAATTTTACATGACGTGCATCACCGGCTTTTGCCGCGCGAAGCTGCTGAATTTGCCAAAGCGGTTGAACCGGTCGGGCTTTACTGGCTCGAAGATCCGACCCCAGCCGAGGATCAGGATGCTCTGACACTGCTGCGCCAACATAGCACCGTGCCAATCGCGATAGGCGAGGTGTTTAATTCGATCTGGGATTGCAACAAACTGATCGAGAAAGAGCTGATCGATTTCATTCGCGTTGCTGTCACCTATGCTGGCGGAATCACCCCCGTGAAACGCATCGTTGATTTAGCGGGACTGCATAATGTGCGCACCGGTTTTCACGGTGCCCCCAGTCATTCACCACTGAGCATGGCCGCACAGGCCCAAATCAACGCATGGGCACCCAACTTTGGCATTCAGGAATATCTGGTGCTGGGAACGCCGGAATGTGACGCTTTGTTCCCTTCTGAGCACCGGCTTGAGAACGGGTTGTTCCATGTCAGCGATGCCCCCGGTCTTGGCGTCGATTTCGACGAGCAAGAAGCCGAGCGGTATCGTTACAAGCCCGGCAGCCATCCCATCGTGCGCTTGGAGGATGGAACCCTGTGGAACTATTGAACGGCATAAAAAGGGCACGTCATGTCTGAGGATACATATCTGGTCACGCGGGCCGAAATTGAGCAGCTTGAGGGTGCCCCGAAAGCTCATTTCCTGAACCCCAATGCGCAATGCGTGAATAAATCCTTGGGTGATCTCACAGGTTTGACCGGCTTTGGGTTTCACATAATGGAGGTGCAACCGGGCCGCGATACAACCGAGCCGCACTATCATTTTCGAGAGGATGAATGCGTTTATATTCTGTCGGGGCAGGGCGTTGCGCATATTGGGGACGAGGTTGTTTCAGTCTCTGAGGGCGATTTTTTGGGATACCGAAAAGGCGGATTGGCGCATGGGCTCAAAAACACAGGAACAGGTGTCTTGCGGTGCATTGTGGTCGGTGAACGCCATGACACAGACGTGGTCGACTATCCGGCGCAGCATAAACGGATGTTCCGCACCAAGGGCCTGCCATGGAACGTGGTTGACCAATCCGACATCAAAGACAGGGGCCGGTAAAGGCCGCTTGGCTCCAAGGTGCCAAGAGGGGGGCGGTTCATGGATCGACCGAGGGGCTTGGCACTTTGAACACCATAAAAGCCCGCAAAAATGCGGCGATACGACAAAAACCGGGGGGACTACATGACCAAGAACCTAGCACTATATGTGGCGGCTTTCGCTGCTTTGGCACCGGCCGCAATGGCCCAAACACTGACCAACCCAAGTTTTGAATCCGGGTGGAGCGGCTGGAAGGATGTCGATCCCAACAAAGATGCGACTTCCGTTTCGGGGCACTATAACACCGGCCTCAAATCGGCAAAGATCAGCAAGGAACCCGGGCATTTTGAGCAAAGTATCTCGCTCTTTCCAGAATCTGAATACGAACTGCAGGCCTACGTCAAAGGCCCCGGCGAGGTCGGAATCGAGCTGGCCGGCGAAGTCGCATCGGCCGTGTCGGCAGGGGATGGCGAAACATGGGTGAAACTCAACGTCCCATTCAAAACGGGTGCTGACACATCGGCGCGCATCTTTGGCGGTTGGGGCGGCGGCGAAGCCCGTTTTGACGATTTTGAATTGGTGGCGCTGTCCGGTCCCGCAAAAGTGGCGGCGGACGAGGCCGCCAAAGGCCCCAGGGTATACACAACGATCGCGGATGGCTGCGAAGACATCCGGCAGTTGCGTGTCCAGTACGTCAGCGCCGAGGGTGACTTTGACAAGGAATACGCGCCTGAGCGTATTATAGACCATGACTTTTCCGCGGATTCACGGTGGTCTGCCAAAGGGGCGGGGCGCGAAATCATTCTGGATCTGGGATTGCCGCAAACCCTGAAAGAGCTGGGCGTTGCCTTCTACAAAGGCCACGAACGGCGCAGCTATTTCGAGATGTCGGCCTCGCTTGATGGCCGAGGGTATCTGCCGTTGATTGCGCGCACAGAAAGCGCCGGCAAGACCACGGCAATCCAACGCTTTGACCTCGACGATACGGCGGCGCGCTATGTCAAAGTGACAGCTTATGGGAATGAGAAAAACGAGTGGAATTCGATCCTTGAAATTCAACCCTATGGCTGCGGTTTTGGCATGATTGATCCGACCGGTGATGGCGCGGATGTTGCCGAATACTCTAACAAAGGGCTGTTCGGGCTGTTCACGGATGTGCCGCCATCAGAAAACTTTGACCTGTCGGCATGGAAGATCACCGTTCCCTATGACAAAGATGGTAACGGCAAAGTCGATGAAATCAAAGAGATTGAGCTAAACTCTGGTTGGCAAGACACCGAAGTTTTCTACACCGACCCCGTCACCGGTGGCATGGTTTTTCGCACCATTCCGGGCGGTACTACGACGCAAAACTCCAGCTATGCGCGATCTGAATTGCGCCAGATGATGCGGGCGGGGGATACGGCTATCAAGACGCGCAACGATGACGGAACCCCGACCAGAAATAATTGGGTCTTTTCAACCGCGCCCAAGGAAACACAAGCCTTGGCGGGCGGTGTCGACGGCGTTATGCGCGCGACTTTGGCGGTCAATCAGGTCACCAGAACCGGTGAGCAGGGCAAGATCGGGCGGGTGATTATCGGTCAGATTCATGCCAAGGATGACGAACCGATCCGGCTGTACTACCGCAAACTGCCAGGCAACAAATTCGGCGCAATCTACTACGCCCATGAAGCTGTAGACCAAGATGACGTGTGGGTCGAAGTGATTGGCGAGCGGAAAGACAATGCCGGAAATCCGATAGACGGCATCGCGCTGGATGAAATTTTCAGCTATGAAATCGCAGTGTCGAGCCAAGAGGTCGACGGCATATTGCACCCGATGTTGGATGTGAAAATCATCCGCGATGACGGCAGCGAAATTGTGGCACCGTCTTTGGATATGTCTCAAAGTGGATACAATGTGGCTGATGACTTTATGTATTTCAAAGCCGGAGCCTATTCGCAAAACAACAGCATTTTGCCGGGCTGGCGTGATGCGGACCAAGTGACTTTTTATAAATTGGAGACCGCGCACTGAGGCAAATAGCCTGCCAGAAGCGGTTGGAAACCTATGTATGCGTTATATGATTGGCTCACGCGGGCCGCGTTGAATCTTGCGGATCCCTATGTGCACGGGGACGGCGACCCGCCCGCAACACAGGTTTGGCCTTATCTGAAATCACACTTGCGCCCGCTCCGGTGGGTGTTGATGCTGAGTGTTCTGGTCACCGCCATTGCGGCCAGCATCGAGGTGTGGCTGATCGGATATGCTGGCCGGTTGATCGACATGCTGGCCGACACCGCGCCAAGTGACATATGGCAAGATCATAGTCTGAGCCTGATGGGCGCAGCCGTGATGGTTATTCTCATTCGTCCGGTGTCGCAATTTGCCCGCCATTCGGTCAACGACATCGGTTTGCAATGCAATGCGGCGAACTTGTTTCGCTGGCGGGCGCATGACCACCTGACAAACCAGTCGGTAGGCTGGTTCCAAGACGACATGGCAGGGCGCACCGCCTCCCGCCTTGTGTTGATGGGCAACTATGCGACGGATGTGATTTACCATTCGCTGAATGCGGTCGCGTTTGGTTTTGTCTATATGATTGGTGTCGTCACCTTTATGGCGGGGACCGACATTCGCTTGGCTCTGCCCTTGTTCATCTGGCTTGCGCTTTATGTGACGCTGATGGTGCTTATTGTTCCGCGGATGGTGCGGTCGATGGAAACGTTTATGGCGTCCAAATCAGCGCTTTTGGGCGTGGTGGTCGATACGTTTTCCAACTTTGACACGATCAGCCTGTTTGCCAAGCGGCAGGACATCGAAGACGAGCACCGGCAATCGCTGGAAGAAACACGCAAAACACTGTTTCAAGCCCGCCAAATCAGCGTCGGCATGCGCACGGTTACCGTCTGGCTGGAGGGGGTGATTATCGTTGGTTTTGTTGGCTATGGGATTTGGCTTTGGTCCCAAGGCGCGGCCAGTATCGGCCTTGTCAGCGCGGCAGTTGCGCTCAGCCTGCGTATCACAACAATGGCGGATTGGGTGTCCGAAGCCGTCTGGTCTATTTTCCAGCAGGTGGGATCCGTGCGCGAAGCTTTGCGGTCGATTAGCCAACCACTGGCCATTCCAGCACTGCCCGATGCCCCCGATCTAAAGATCAATGGCGGAGCAATCACCATTCAAAAAGCGCGCCATCATTATGGCAAAGGGCGCGGCGGTTTGGATGGTATTGATTTGCAGATTGGACCGGGGGAAAAGGTGGGGCTTGTTGGCCCTTCTGGTGCAGGCAAGTCGACGTTGGTGAACCTGATCCTGCGGTTCTATGATCTTGAAGACGGGCAAATCACCATCGACGGCCAGGATATCCGCGCCGTCGACCAACAAAGCCTGCGCAGCGCCTTTGGCATGGTCAGCCAGCAGGCCGCGCTACTGAACAGGTCGGTGCGCGACAACCTGACAATTGGGCAAGTGGGCCTGACCCAAGACCAGATCGAAGCCGCCGCACGTGAAGCGAAAGCCCATGAATTCATCTGCGATCTGCGCGACAGCAAGGGCCGCACCGGCTATGACGCGCATGTTGGTGAACGTGGGGTCAAACTGTCGGGTGGGCAACGCCAGCGGATCGCGCTGGCCCGCGTTATCCTGAAAGATGCGCCGATCCTGATCCTTGATGAGGCAACAAGTGCTTTGGACAGCGAAGTCGAGGCGGAAATCCAGACCTCGCTGAAGCAGGTGATGCGCGACAAGACCGTGATCGCGATCGCGCACCGGCTGTCAACCATAGCGGAAATGGACCGCATTGTAGTGGTCGATGACGGGCGGATTGTCGAAACCGGGACACACCGTGACCTTCTGGCTGCGGACCGGCTTTATGCGCAGCTGTGGAACAGGCAGTCGGGCGGATTTATTGGCGACTAGTTTGGTAGAGCGGCGGAACGCCCTGATTCTGGGGCAGGGGGTGCACTGACTGCTTGCGTTAGGGCGCATTATCGGCATTTGGTGCCGGCGAAACAGACTGCTTCACTTTCGTACAGGCCGATCTCTATGGACTTTGACTATATCATTATCGGGGCTGGATCGGCTGGCTGCATATTGGCAGACCGCCTGTCGCGCGACGGAAAAACCAAAGTTTTGGTACTTGAGGCGGGCGGATCCGACAAACGGTTTTGGATCAAGGTCCCCTTGGGGTATGGGTTCACCTTTTCTGACCCAAAGGTCACGTGGAAATACATGACCCAGCCTGATCCGGGCTTGAAATCAAGGCCGGCCTATTGGCCGCGCGGACGGGTTTTGGGGGGCTCCAGCTCGATCAATGCCATGGCCTATGTGCGCGGCTTGCCAAAGGACTTTGATGATTGGGAAGAGGCGGGGGCCACTGGATGGAATTGGGAGGCCGTCCGGCGCACCTACGATGCGCTCGAAAGCCATGATGAATTTGCGGCGGATGGGCAAAGGCACATTCGGGGCACTGGGGCCTTGCGGGTCTCAGAACTAAGCCGCCAGATGCACCCGTTTTCGGCGCGCTTTATCGAGGCTGCCCAAGACTTGGGCTGGTCCACGCCGACAGACATGAACGCACCGGGGGCCGAGGGCCTGTCGTATTATCGCAGTACGGTGCGCGACGGTTTTCGCTGCTCCTCCGCCGACGCTTTTTTGCGGCCTGCGATGAGCCGCAACACAGTGCGATTGGAAACCAACGCCGTTGTTGATCGGCTTGTGCTTGACGGAACACGGATAACTGGCGTGTGCTATCGACAGGGCGCTCAACTCAAAACCGCAACCGCCAAGGCCGAAGTCATCCTAAGTGCTGGGGCCATCAATTCCCCGCAGCTTTTGCAACTGTCTGGGATTGGACCCGCGTCCTTACTGCAATCGCATGGCATACCAGTGGTGCAGGATTTGCCGCAAGTGGGGCAGGGTTTGCAGGACCATCTGGCTATTACACATCACTTCGCAGCCACGGAGCCGACCTTGAACAACCGCCTCGGCGGCGTTCTTGGGCAGGTTATGGCGGGGGTTCAATATATCCTGACCCGCAAGGGCCCGCTGAGTGTTCCGGTCAATCAGGTCGGCGGGTTTGTCCGGTCAGAGGGGGCGATCAACCCGCCAGACATGCAGATCTATTGCAACCCTGCTTCTTATAATCCACCCGTAAATGGCCGCCCGTCGCTGGACAAAGAGGCTGGTTTTATATTGTCGGTCCAACCTTGCCGACCTACCAGCCGTGGCTGGGTCCGGATTGCGTCAGCAGATCCGAAAAAGGCACCGCTTATCCAGCCCAATTCCTTGTCCACACAACAAGACCGCGACGAGGCAATTGCCGCCTGCAAATTGCTGCGTGAAATCGCCAAGACGCCGACGATAACGCGCTTGACCCAAACCCGCTGCGCCCCTGATGTGATGGGGATGAGTGACGATGAGATGCTGGAAAACTTCCAAAGCCGCGCGGCGACAAATTTTCATCCCACCTGCACCTGCCGTATGGGCGGCACTGCAGCGGATTCCGTATTGGATAGCCGCCTTCGGGTGCATGGCGTCCAAGGGTTACGGGTTGTTGATGCCTCGGCCTTTCCGAATGTCACGTCTGGCAACACCAACGCCCCGACGATGATGCTGGCGTTGCGTGCAGCTGATATGATCCTTGAAGATACACAGTTGGGGGCACTCTAACTATGACAACAACGCTGATTGTTCTGGCGCATCCAGACCCGCGTTCATTTAATGGCGCTTGGGCTGATGCGACCGAACAAGCCGCTTTGGATCAGGGTGACACGGTACTGCGGTCCAATCTATGCAAAATGGGATTTGATCCGGTAGAAAGCGCAGCTCACTATCCGCTGTGGTCTCAGGCCGATGCTTTCGATCCGCTCAAAGCGCAGGAGCAAGCCGCCGCCGGTTCCGGTTTTCCTGCCGATGTGCAAGGCGAAATTGAAAAATTGCGCCAAGCCGACCGAGTGATTTTTCACTTTCCGATTTGGTGGTTTGCCCCACCTGCGGTGTTGAAGGGCTGGTTTGACCGGGTGCTGGCCCATGGGGCGTTGCACACGGTTGATCGGCGATTTGATCGGGGGCTTTTCAAGGGCAAGACAGCCCAGTTTTGCGTCACGGCTGGCGCGGGTGAAACCGAATGCGGTTTTGATGGCAAAGAGGGAAACCTTGAGATGCTCTTGTGGCCGACAGCCTACACGCTGCGCTACTTGGGTTTTACTATTTTGAAGCCCAAGGCCGTTTTTGGCGTTCACGGGTATTTTGAAGGGCAGGCGCGCGTGGATCTGGAGACGCGATTGCAGAGCGTTTTACGCGATCAAGGCCCCTTCTTGAAGACGTTGGACACCAGACCGGAAGTTGCTTTCAACAAGGACACAGACTTTGATGCGGGTGGCAAATTGCGCGCAGATTCTCCGAGCGTCAGCCACTTCATCCGTCACACAAAGTGATTTCAGCAGACAAATCGCACTTGATTAACATGTCGTGCAGGCAGACTGCGGATTTCGAAAACGAAGGTTGCTTGCCACCTTGCAATGACCAGTGGTTTCCCTTGGAAAAGGGGGCTTTGCGTTTTGTCTGGCCCGAAGATCTGAATGGCCCGGATCGGAAAACAGTGTTTTTAGACAGCGGTCTAGGCCCCATGCTAGGGGCGACACCTTCGGTTAAATGCGACTGCGGCACGTAACCCTAACAGATCCGGATGGCGATGGATTTGGCCAGCTGAAGCCGGGAAAATTCGGGTCAAAAGATCAGCCAGCTGACATGTGATTTTACAAATAATTACATTTTCAGTTGACACATTACAAATTGTCGGCACATATTTTCGCAGTTCGGACGCCGCAGGTTTTCGGGCGTTTTTTGGGAGGAAATCATGTCTATCTTTAATTCTTTCGCGCGGATCATCGGCGCGGCTACAGCTGTGTCTGTTATCGCAATCACCGCTGCTTCTGCAGATGAAATCACACTGCGCGGAGCAAGCCTTTTTGACGAAGAGCACGCCTACACAAAAACGCTGCGCCAGCTTGAGCAGCTGATCGGCGACAAATATGACGGCGACGTCGTGTTTGACCTGCGCCTGAACGGTGAGCTGGGCGACGAAAGCGATTTCGTGACCTTCTTGCAGCAGGGCGTTGCGATTGATTATGCGATCATGGCTCCTTCGAACATGGCGACATTCGCCCCGTCGATCCCGCTGATGGACATGCCGTTCTTGTTCCGCGATCTTGAGCATTGGGACACAGCATTGGCCAGTGGCGTTATGGCCCCCCTTGAGGCAGAATTGCTTGCCAAGGCTGACATCCGTGTCATCGGCTACGCAGGTGGCGGTGTTCGCAATCTGGCTTCCGCAGAACCTATCGGAAACATCGACGAGTTGACCGGCCACAAAATGCGCGTGATGGGGGCCCCAATTCAGGCCCAGATCTTCTCGGCCATTCAGGCAGCCCCGTCTGCGATCGCTTACAACGAAGTGTATAACGCCATTCAAACCGGTGTAATTGCTGGTTTCGAAAACGAAGCGGCGTCAATCCAGAACCTCAAGTTCTACGAAGTTGCACCAAACATCACGCTGACAAAGCACGCCATCACGGTGCGCCCGATTGTTGTGGCTGAAAAAACATTCAAGAAACTGCCCGAAGCGCTTCAGGCTGCGATCTTGGAAGCAGGTCTGGAAGCCGGTGCATTTGGCCGTAATCTAGAGAGCACGCAAGACGGCGAAAAAATGCAGGAAATGATCGACGCAGGTCAGGTCCAAGTGCAAGAATTCGCTGGCCGCGAAAAGCTGCTGGAACTGGTCGTTCCGGTTCAGGACGCTTACGCAGCCGAGCTGGGCGCTTCTGATCTTCTTGAAGCTATCCGCTCGAAGTAAGCTAGGCGCTTACGCTTGAACACAACCACCGGCGCTTCAAAGACGCGCCGGTGGTTTTTTTGCACTTATGTATGGCGGCTCCCATGATCGGTAGAACCCTTGAAACCTTTTGCAACGGATTACGTGTCCTGCTGGGCTGTTTGGTGGCAGCTTTGGCCATTCCCGTCGGGATGCAGGTGATCGCCCGCTATACCGGTGTGATCCCAGTGTATTTATGGACCGAAGAGCTTGCCACGTTCATCTTTGTTTGGGTCGTGATGATTGGATCAATGGTCGCGGTTTGGGATGGAACGCATTTCGATGTGCGGGTTCTACCCGATGCCAAACGCCCATTCCTGAAGCTGCTCCAAAACGGCTTTGTATTGGTTCTGATAACAGCCTTTTCGATGCTATTTGTCTGGTACGGAATTGAATATGCCAAATTCGGCAGCATCCAGCATTCGACGATGATGCGCGCCAATATGATCATCACCTTCATTTCAGTTCCAATCGCCGGGTTCATCTGGACCCTTTTCGCCGGATATCGTTTGTACGAAACCGTCGCTGAATATCGCTCTAGCTCGAAAGACGTCTCATGATTGTTTCAACTGGTTTGGCCTGCGCGATCCTCGTAGGCGGTTTCATTCTATTGGTTGCGCTGCGTATACCGGTGGCTTTTGCATTGGGTATTGCGACTATTCCCGTTGTATTATTGGACTTGCGATTAACGCCTTTCATCGTGTTGGACCGGATGTTCCAGTCCTATAACTCTTTCATCTTGTTGGCGGTTCCGTTCTTTTTGCTGGCCGCAAACCTAATGAATTCGGGCAAGATAACCGACAAACTCATCGAACTATCGCGGGTTTTGACAGGGTGGATGCCCGGCGGTCTAGGGCATGTGAACGTCGCGGTTTCGATGTTGTTTGCAGGTATATCCGGATCATCAACCGCGGATGCGGCGGGCTGCGGTAAAATCTTGATCCCCGCGATGGTGAAAGAGGGATACGATACGCGCTTTGCAATTGCGCTGACGGCCTGTTCGTCGGTGATGGGGGTGATCATTCCGCCTTCGATCTTGATGATCGTTTGGGGCGGTGTGATGCAAACCTCTGTCGGAGCGTTGTTTCTGGCCGGTGCAACACCGGGTTTGATGATCGGCGCTGCGTTGATGGCGACGGTCTATGGCTACGCCAAAGTCTATGATTACCCTGTCATTGGTTCGCCAACGCTGTGCGATCTGTGGACCGCTTTTAAGGGCGCGTTTCTGGCGCTTTTGACCCCGCTGTTGGTGATCGGCGGAATCGTTGGCGGCATTGTGACCCCGACGGAAAGCGCGATTATCGCCGCTGGCTATGCCTTGATTTTGGGCATGTTTGTGTACCGCACAGTGACGGTCCGCGATCTGGGGCATATTTTTTACGACACAGGCCGCTTCGCCTCGATCTCGCTCTTTGCGATCGGGACCGCCTCCGCATTCGGTTGGCTGTTGGCCTTCTATAACGTTCCGCGTTTGATCGTAGGAGTGATGACCGCGTTGGAGTTCGGCTCGTTTGGCACTGCCCTGATTATTGCGGCTTTGTTCTTGTTCTTTGGCCTTTTTATTGATGCGATCCCGACAATTATCATCCTTGGAACAGTTTTGCTGCCGGTCGCGCAGGCGGCTGACATTCACCCGGTTGTCTTCGCTATTATCGGTATCATCTCGTTGGCATTCGGACTTGTGACACCGCCCTATGGGTTATGTTTATTGATATCGGCATCTATCGGCGGAATGAATGTCGTGCAGGTCATGCGCGATGTGGCCATCATCTTGGCACCGATGCTGTTGATCTTGCTCATTGTGATCTTGGTTCCGGACGTGGCGTTGTGGCTGCCCAAGCTGCTGATGCCAGAGAGTTTCAACTAGAAAACGGTCAGTGGCGCGTTTTTTTCCAGACATGTTCCTTCCCGCTGCAGATGTGGCGGGAAGGTGTTTTGCCAACTTTCGTCCTAACAGGCGCGGAAATCATTCAAACGAGATTTTCCGGGGTCTTAGGCAGGGCTGTCATCCACCACAGGCCATGTTTGAACCGTGCCATCATCAAAGTTCGTGACTCTTGAAATCAAGGTTCCATCGACATCGAAAACGTCCGTTTTGTTCGTCCAGAGATAGACGTTGTCAGGGTCTGTCTGCGTTTGGGTTGACCGAACTCCTGCGGCAAACTCTGTCGTCAGGATGCGGCCGTCATCATAGGTTGTTTGGGATTCGATAAGGACGCCGGAACTGTTGTAGTCGCGTTCAATACTGGCCCAGACAAAAGCATCCGCTGCGTCGGTGATCGTGGCTTCGGCCTGAACTCCTGCGACATAGCGAAAATTCCCCACCCTGCCGTCGTCGAAGTTTGTAACCTTCGAGATCAGGTTGCCTTCGCTATCATAGGTCAAGGACTGGTCTGTCCATCTATGGGCATTGTCCGGGTCTGTCAGCGTTTGTGTTGACCGGACACCAGCGGTGTAAGTCGCGCTTTGAACACGGCCGTCGTCGTGATTTGTGACCCTCGACATCAATACACCGTCGACACCGTATGCGGAGGATTGGCTGGTCCAGCTGTGTGCGTTCTGCGGGTCTGTCAGCGTTTGCGCAGATCGAACGCCAGCGGTGTACTCAGAGACCAGAACTCGGCCGTCGTCGTAGTTTGCAACCCTTGAGATCAGGGTGCCATCGCTATCGTATGCGTAGATTTGGTCTGTCCAGCTGAATGCATTTTCGGGGTCCGTCAACGTTTGCGCAGATCGAACGCCATTGGTGTATTGTGCCGAAAGCACCCGGCCGTCGTCAAAGGTTGTGTCCATCGAGATCAACGCACCACCGCCATCGTATGCCAATGACTGGCTTGTCCAACTATGTGCGTTTTCGGGGTCTGTCAGCGTTTGCGATGATCGAACGCCATTGGTGTATTGTGCCACAAGCACACGGCCGTCGTCGTAGGTAATTTCTTTTGAAATGAGTTGCCCTGTCGGAGAGATAACGGTTGTCTGGCTCTGCCAACTCGCGAGTTCTTCGGAATCAAGCCGTTCGCGAACCCTGTTGACGTTGATGACAACTTCACCGCTGCTTCTTAGGCCTTGCGCATCCACAATATCGTAGACAAATTGGTCAACTCCGTAAAAACCAGCATCAGGCTGGTAAACGAGGCTGCCACCGGCTTGTGTCACACTGCCGTGTTCTGGCTGGCCAAAACCGGCCAGTGTCGGCGCAGGGCCTTCAAGGTCAAAATCATTGGCAAGCACATCAACACTGACAGGGGCAGACTGGTTTGTTGTCGCCAGATCGTCCACCGCTTCCGGCGGCAAGTTGCTTACGCCTGTTACTGTCAATTCCTGACTGCCGCTGGCATAGCCATCGCTGGCAATGATTTCCAAGGAATAGACTAGGCCACCCACTGCGGCCTCGGGCAACGCAAGCGTTGGATCCCCGTCAAACGTCACCTCACCGGTCAAAGGGTCTATCGCAAACAAGCCCGCATCAGCTCCGGCCAGGCTATAAGTTACTGGGTGGCTCTCTGGATCGGTGGCCTCAGCGTCAAAAATGGGTGTGGTTTGCCCGGTGACCAACGTGGCCTCGGCTGTTGCCGGTAAAACGGGCGCGGAGTTCACAAGTGACGAAATCGCATAATCTGTTGTGACCAAGCCGTCAGTAAAACGTAATGTCTGAATGTTCTGGAGCAGATCACTGCCGCCAGCTTCGGTGATGACCCGATATGACCCTTCTCCGAGGTCAATGACATAGATCGATGCTGCGCTGCCGGAATAGGCTGCAACATTCACATCCGACCCCAGCGATCCAATGATTGTGTCATTCCCTGCTTCGCCAAATGCGGTGTCATCGCCGTCGCCCAGCACGATCAGGTCATGGCCGGCCCCGCCTTGTACAAAGTCGTTCCCCGAGCCAGCTCGCAGGGTGTCGTTGCCAGCATTGCCAATCAACCTGTCCGTCAGGGAACCGCCCAAGAGGCTATCCGCACCGCTGCCGCCTGTCAGATCAAAGATCTCAACATTTGAGAAGTATTGGTAAACATAACCAAAACCTTCGACATAGACGCGGTAGTAGGTGGTGGAGGAGTTGCTGTAATAGGTGATGCCACTGGTTGCGGCCCCCCAGTCGATGGTCAGCGTGTCAAAGCCGTCACCGGCAAGGAAATTCGCTGACCCCAGCGCGCCCAGATCGGTCAGATAATGGTCGTCGCCATCGCCAAGGCTGATGTAGTTCGAATAGCCAAACCAGCCGGAATTCGAGGCCACGCCGCGTGTGTCAAAGCGGTCATCGCCTGCGCCGGTATACAGGTACATCTGCTCGACGCCTTGCAAATGCGTCTCGTCTTCGGTGCCCTCATAGAAGACCGCCGCTTCGTCTTGCAGGGCCGATAGGGTGACATCGATATCCTCGGCGGGGTCGGTTTCGCCGTCGCCAAAGCGCAGGTCGAGCGAGACCCAGTCGTTGCCGTCGCCTGCCAAAACGGTGTCGCCCTTGTCGGCACCGAAAATCCGGTCCTGCCCGCCATTGGTGACAAAGCGGTCGCGCCCGCCGACGGCATAGACAATATCGCTGGCGCTGCCGGTGGTGAAATCGATCTTTTCGATGTCCGAGAAGTATTGGTAAACATAGCCGAAATCGTCGACATAGACGCGGTAGTAGGTGGTGGAGGAGTTGCTGTAATAGGTGATGCCACTGGTTGCGTCGCCCCAGTCGATGGTCAGCGTGTCGATGCCGTCACCGGCAAGGAAATTCGCTGACCCCAGCGCGCCCAGATCGGTCAGATAATGGTCGTCGCCATCGCCAAGGCTGATGTAGTTCGAATAGCCAAACCAGCCGGAATTCGAGGCCACGCCGCGTGTGTCAAAGCGGTCATCGCCTGCGCCGGTATACAGGTACATCTGCTCGACGCCTTGCAAATGCGTCTCGCCTTCGGTGCCCTCATAGAAGACCGCCGCTTCGTCTTGCAGGGCCGATAGGGTGACATCGATATCCTCGGCGGGGTCGGTTTCGCCGTCGCCAAAGCGCAGGTCGAGCGAGACCCAGTCGTTGCCGTCGCCCGCCAAAACGGTGTCGCCTTTGTCGGCACCAAAGATCCGGTCCTGCCCGCCATTGGTGACAAAGCGGTCGCGCCCGCCGACGGCATAGACCATATCGCTGGCGCTGCCGGTGGTGAAATCGATCTTTTCGATGTCCGAGAAGTATTGGTAAACATAGCCGAAATCGTCGACATAGACGCGGTAGTAGGTGGTGGAGGAGTTGCTGTAATAGGTGATGCCACTGGTTGCGTCGCCCCAGTCGATGGTCAGCGTGTCGATGCCGTCACCGGCAAGGAAATTCGCTGACCCCAGCGCGCCCAGATCGGTCAGATAATGGTCGTCGCCATCGCCGGAGTTCCAGTAATTCGATACGCCAAACACGTTGGAGGATGAGCTGACGTTTCGGGTGTCCAAAAGGTCATTGCCTGCGCCCGTTGTTATGCGGACCTGTTCGATTCCTTCCCATGAGGTTTCGACGGCTGTTCCGGCATTTACGATGACAGGGCCGGTTTGCGTATCAAGCAGTCGCAGCGAGAAATCGAGCCCTAGATCCACATCTTCGGCCGTTCGGATAGTCGCATAGACAAGGTCATGCCCCGCTCCGCCTGACACTTCCAATGCCCCGCGGTAGCCGTACAGCCGGTCGGAACCGCCGTTGCCCACCAAGGTATCAGCAAGGTTGCCGCCATACAGGACATCGCTTGCCGATCCGCCCCTGAGATCAAAGGATTCAATCCCGTCAAAGTAGGTGTAAACGTAACCGTCGACATAGGTTCGGTAGTAGGAGGCGGAGGAGTTGCTGAAATGGGTGATCGCGGAGGCAGAGGTGGACCAGTCCATCCGCATTATGTCGGCGGCACCTTCGCCGCCGTAAACGTAATGTGTGCCCCGGGACAGCAACGTTAAACGCAGGTCATCGTCGCCTTCGTCGCCGCTCAGGACTTCGCTTCCGCCGCCCCCGGCGATGATCGTGTCGTTGCCCATGCCGCCGCTGATCGTGTCGCCGGATGCGTTGCCGGTGATCACATTGTCCAGATCGTTGCCGGTGATGCGCACCGCGCCCGACGTGTCTGCGACGGTCAGGTCTTCGATATCAGCCGCCTGCACCGACATGTCAAAGCTGGAGGCCCCGGCGGCGCGCACTTCGATCAAATCATGGCCGCTGGTGTCGGTGATCAGATCCAGCACGTTGTCGACGACATAGGTGTCGTCCCCCACGCCGCCGATCATGGTGTCGCGCCCCAACAGCCCGTCCAACCGGTCATTGCCAGCTGTGCCAATCAGCGTGTTGGCCAACGCATTTCCGGTGCCGATGCGCGCTGCGCCCAGCAGTGTCAGGTTTTCGATGTTGAGTTGGCTAGGCGCATCCAGTGACCAGTCCACCCAAGCCTGAACCAGATCAGTGCCGGTTCCAAGTTCGGTGACTTGCTCTAGGATATGGTCGACAACATAGGTGTCGTCGCCGTTGCCGCCGATCAGCGTGTCGGCGTCTTGTCCGCCGTCAAGGCTGTCATTGCCAGCGTCGCCATCCAGATAATCTGCCCCGATACCGCCGTCGAGACTATCGTGCCCCGAGCCGCCGAGCAGAGTGTCATTCCCCAAGGCCCCGCGCAGCGTGTCGTCGCCGCCCAAACCCAAAAAGGCGTTGTCGCCATCATCGCCGATCAAAGTATCAGCCAGCGCCGAGCCTTCGATTTCTTCGATACTGGTATAGGTGTCGCCAGCCGCGTCGCCGCCAATCTGTGCCGCCAATGTCAGATCGATAGAAACCGCAACAGTGCTGCTGCGATAGGTGGCCCGGTCCCGTCCAGTGCCGCCGATCAGTGCATCCGCACCGCCAAGGCCTTCGAGCGTGTCGTTTCCACTGGCTCCGATCAGGGATTGGTCTAATGCGTTACCGGTCAGCGAACCGTTCAGGACTGAGGCGTCCAGGGCCATTACTTCGATGTCATCGTCCGCGTCCAAAGCAAAACTTTGAAGTCTCGATATGGCGGTGTCGGTGCCCTCAAGGGCAGCTTCGACAATATCGTCGCCGAGGTGGTCGACGAAATATGTATCATTGCCGCCATGGCCGATCATGCTGTCGGCACCAGCTTGGCCGTCCAACCATTCGCCCGCCCCGGACCCGTGCAGCGTGTCTGACCCGCCGCCGCCATACAGCGATCCACCAGAAAGCCCGAGCTGGTTTGCGGTTATGACATTGTCGCCAGCGTTGCCCGTGCCTGAAATGGCTGTCCCGATCAGAGTCAGGTTTTCAATCTGGCTTTGGGTGCCGGTGGCGATGGACCAGCTGATCGCTGCCCGTACTTCGTCTGTACCGCCATCGGTGCCTACTGGAATCTCGCCATAGCGGTTTTCATCAACAACGTCGCCTGTGTCATCGACAAAATAGAGATCGTCGCCCTGTGCGCCGACCATGGTGTCCGCGCCGGTTCCGCCGTCCAGTGTGTCGTTGCCATCAGACCCCAAAAGCACATCGTCGCCGCCTGCACCGGCGATGGAATCATCACCATCCAGCCCGATGATCATCTCGCCGTTGCCGCTGCCGGTCAGCGTATCCGCGTCATTGGAGCCTTGTAGCACCTCAATCGAGGTCAGAACGTCGCCCTGCGCGGTTCCGCCTGCGCCTGTGCCGGTTCCAAGGTTCACATTCACCCCGACGCCCGAATAGACGTAGGATACCATGTCTTCGCCGTCGCCGCCGCTGAGTGTATCCGCGCCTGCGCCGCCATAGAACAAATCGGCCCCGTCGCCGCCGATCAAGCTGTCGTTGCCGTCCCGGCCAAACAATGTGTCTTCGCCAATGCCGCCGTCCAGCGTGTCACCGGCCGCACCGCCCGCCAAAATATCGCGACCTTCGCCGCCTTCGATCGAACCGGCAATGGCAAGAGTTTCGGACAGCACCAGCTGGTCATTACCCTGTCCAAGATCAGCAGCAATCTGCGTCCCGCTGGTATAAGCCTCGGCATAGCCGTCGATGACGACGTTGACCTTGCCGCCGGTTGCATCGCTGACATAGGCGATTTCGTTGCCGTCCACGGCGCTGCCAACCAATCGATTCCCGGCAAGCGGCCCTGTGTTCAGTGTCAGCACACCGCCCGAGAGGGACGCCAGTGCCAGCGTCGATGTGCTGGAAGCCAGGCCTGAAACGCCGGTGAAGTTGAAGTCCGCCAGCGTGATCTGCGGGCTGTCGATGCGGAAAATATCCCCGCCCAAAACACGCGCTGCAAGGGTCAGATGCGCTGTAATCGACCCCGAGGCATCGAAAAGACTAAAAGGGTTCGTCGAAAGCGCCGCAAGGAATTCATCATAGTACAGACGCCCCGGCTGTGATTGCAGCCCATCGGCAATATCAAGTTCGATTGTGCCGGTGACCGCGCCGCCGCCATACAAGCTTGCGATCACGGCATCCAGGGCCGCACCAAGGTTGATCGTTGCCGACAACGAGGCCTCGGGCCCTTCGCCGTCTATCACATATAGCCCGTTCAGCGCTGTCAACGCCGATGCGCCCGGCATGGTTAGCCCACGAGTGCTATAGCCGAATGCGAGGTCAAAGGCCGCCGAAATCGAGCCGCCGATGTTCACAGTGATACCGGTAAAGACCGGAATGGTCAGCAGGCTGTCGCCGCCGGCAGACATTGAGACTTCGGGGAAATCAATTTCGACCAGATCTGCCTCGCCGCCGAACAACAACGACAGAATTTGGGCTGGATCCTCAAGGATCGGCACCGAAAAGGCGGTCCCACTGACCATCTCTTGCAGCATTTCTTGCGGAGAAGTGCCGCCGCTGGAGTTGGTCCATTCGCCGCCGGACAGCGCATCGACGACGTCGGTCAATGTATCCGCAGCGCCCTGAAGGTCGAGATTGGCCGTGGTGATGTCGAAGGCTAAATCACGCAGGTCTTCGGCGGTGTCGAGGTTGAAGTCACCAAAGTTCAAACCGGCTTCGCCGACAGCCACGGAATCAAGGAACTCGGCCCAATCGACAATATCTTTGGCAAGGTCGATGAAGTCTTCAATTGGCCCCAGATCGATATCCGGATCGGCCAGTTTCAGCAGATCCAGCATGTTGATCTCGCCGTCGCCACTCAGATCCAGCAGTGTTTCCCAATTGGGCAACAGTTTGAGCATGGTGATGTCGGCGGTGATGACCTCTAGGGCAGTGTTGATGGGGTCGATCAGCGGCGCGATTGCGTCAAAGATCGGCAACATCACGTTTTCAAGAAAGCTACCGAGGTCGAGCGTTACATCCTTCAGCACAACGCTGGGCAACTCGCCAAAAGTCACATTCTGGTCGGTTGGATTGACGTCGGCATTGATGAACTGCCAGTCAATTTCCAGAACAGCCGACACTGACGGAAGCGCGCCTGTGCCAAAATCAGCTGCCATAGCCAGACCGATATCGGCTTGGCCGTTCAGCGACACATCCAGGAAATCCTGTCCCATTTCAGACAGGCGCAACAAGCCGTCATTATTTGCGTCGGTCAGGTCGATGGCAAACTCGAGGTCCAGCTCTGTACCCGCATCGGCCACAACATATTGCAACACGCCCAAGGAGGCAGACGCGTTAAAAGTAACGCCGGTGGTGCCGAGCGATAGATCAATGCCCGAGGCAGCCGTGTCGATGAAAAAGCCCGAAGAATCCAACCCCATGGTCAGGCTCAGGGCTGCGTTGGCTGCCACATCGGCAGATCCGGCCACAGAGACAGCGATCCCCGGTAGGCCGATGTCACCGGCCACTGCAAATTGCGAAGTTTCCCCGGCTTCGGCATTTATCGACAGGGTGATATCCGAACCGCTGACCTGAACGCCGACAACAACGCCCGACATCCCGATAGAGGCCAGCGCATTGTTGATCTCAATCTCGACCTGCGCGGCGGTATAAGTGGCCGCACCGGACAAAGTCGACAAGGCATTTACCAAAGCCGTGCGGGTGTTTTCCATCACCTGCGTCGCGTCACTGGAACTGGTCCCAAGCCCGGTTCCGATCAATGGCAGTGTCTCGGCCAAGGCTTGCGCGCCATATGCGATATTCAAAGAGTTGAGTGCAGAGGCGGCGCTGGTATGGAGCTGGTCTATCTGCGCTTGGGAAATTGTCATAAAAACGGCCTACTTAAACTGAATTCGCCTACATCTTAAAATTGTATGCGTCTGAAAACGTGCTGTTGGATTAATAATTCTGTATAAATTTATGCAATATTTGGCTTTTATTTGGCAAGTGGCATCATCGACAGGCTAACCGCAACGCGATTTGCTCGCTCCGGTTTTTGCTTTTTGGGATGGGGGAAATCGAATGCGCTGTTCGGTTGCAGCCAAACTCTAAGGGCCGGCTCGGGGGCAATTAAAACGGCGATGTAAACAGGGGGCGGGTGCCCGATCGGTTCGGTTATCCGAGTGTCTGAAAAGCGGTCCGGACCTGTTCAATGTCTGCCGGTCTGGATAGGGTGGGCGCATGGCCGCAATCACAAATCCCAGTGCTTGAAGGCTTTGGGCCAGTGCCTAGCATCTGTTGCAAAATGCTTTGGGTCAGCAGGTCTGACTGCTCACCGTAAAAAACATGCGTGGGGGTAGTTATGCTTTGCCATCGATCCCAAACGGTCATGTCCTGAGGCGCGTGGGTAAACTGCGAGATAATTGCGGGGTCATAGTGCAATGTCAGCTGGCCAGACGACGTCCGCCGTAAGGAGGCCAGTGCCATACGCTGCCAAAATGCATCTGGCGCAGGGCCAAAAGGGGCATAAGCCTTGCGCAGCCAGACTTCGGCCTCGGTGTGGGTGGCAAACTGTGGGGGATTGCCAACATAGGCCATGATGCGCTGGATTGCAGGGGCAGGCACTTCGGGGCCAATATCGTTGATCAATAGGGTGTTCAAACGTGCATGCTGGTCGCCAGACGCGATCCACATTCCGATCTGTCCGCCCATCGAGGTCCCCAGTAAGTCAGCGCTATCCAAGCCATAGGCGTCCATGAGGCCAAGTGTGATTTTCGCGTAACTTTCAACCCGGTAGTCGGTGGTTGGATTGGCGGACCAGCTTGATCGTCCGCGCCCGATCATATCGGGGCACAAAACATGGTAGTGATCTGACAGGGCCGACGCGATTTCATCAAAATCGCGTCCGGTGCGGGCCAGTCCGTGCAGCATAAGCAAAGCAGGTGCCCCGCCTTGCCCCCATTCCGTCACATGAACTTCATGCCCCATGACCGGTACAAAATTGAAACGCGGGCCGCTCATTTCCGCGCTCCTTTGGTCATCACAGTGCCTGCGATGCCGCGCGGGAAGAAGTAAACCAGAAGAATAAAGATGATCCCGAGCCAGAAGAGCCAGCGATCAGGGGCGAGCAGCTCTGGCAGCAACGGAATGTTCGCCGTTGCCTCTGACGCGGCACCCATCAAATCCCGTAAATAATACTGGGCCATGACCATGAGAACAGCGCCGATCACCGCGCCCCACATTGTGCCCATGCCGCCGATCACTACCATCAGTAAGATGTCGATCATAATCGCAAAAGACAGCGCAGTATCGGGGCCCGTGTACTTTAACCAGATCGCATAGATGGATCCAGCGACAGAAGCCGCAACAGCCGAAAGGCAAAAGACAAAGGTGCGGTAGGCAACAACACGATACCCAATGGCCTCGGCGCGGGATTCATTTTCTCGAATGGCTTTCAAGACCGTGCCGAGCGGCGAGACTGTGATGCGCAACATCACAAGGAAGAGGGCCAGAGAGGAGAAAAAGACAAAGTAGTAAGCCGCCAGTTTGCCGTTCAGTTTAACGCCGAACCAGCGGACCACTTTGCCGTTATCATCCACCATCAGCTTGTTCGCGGTTTTGAACAGATCCGGCGCGCGGTAGGTGATCCCGTCTTCGCCGCCCGTCAGATGCGAAAGCTGCGAGGCCAAGACCAACACAACCGAGGCCGCAGCCAATGTAATCATCGCAAAGAAAATGGCTTTGACCCGTAGGCTGATCAAGCCGATGACGGTGGCCACGACGAGTGAGACAAGGATGCCTGCCAGTGTTCCAATCGCAACTGCGTCCCACCCCGGCCCCATTTGCTTCAAGGCAATGGCCGCCCCGTAAGAGCCAAATCCAAAGAACATCGTATGGGCGAAACTGACGATGCCTGTATAGCCGATCAGCAGGTCATAACTGGCAACCAGCACGATGAAAATGCAAATGCGGGCCGCGACTTCGAGGGCGCGAACGTCTTGAAACAAGAAGGGGGCAAAAAGCAGCGCAGCGGCTATGATCAGCATACCTGTTTTGACGGCCATGGTGCCGTAAGTATTGTTCACATGTGCCATATTATTTCACCGCCGGACGCAGGCCGCTGGGCCGCCACATCAAAATCGCCATCATCAAAATCATGTTTGAGGCAAGCGCCAGTTTGGGGGCGAGATAGCCAATGTAATTGGCCGTCAGGCCGACGATGATGGCCCCCAGAAGGGTGCCTTCGATGGAGCCTAGGCCGCCAATGATGACAACGATAAACACAACAATCATCATCTCGCCGCCAAGCGCGGGCGTAATCAGGGTTTCATATCCGGCCCACATCGCGCCGCCCAATGCCGCCAATGCGGACCCCAACATGAACACACCGATAAAGAGGCGGTTGATTTTGAACCCGAGGCTTTCGACCATTTCACGGTTTTCCACCCCCGCGCGGATCAATAGTCCGATGCGGCTGCGGTTTAAAAGAAGGTAAAGACCAGTGAACACCACAGCCCCAAGGCCGAAAGCAAAGACGCGGTAAATCTCGATGCTGACATCACCGATGATCCAGGCCCCGTCTAAAAAGGACGGGCGCGGTACGGTGACAGGGGTGCCGCCCCAAACCGCCAGAATGATCTGTTCGGACACAATCAGCGCACCCATTGTGATCAGGATTTGGCGCAGGTGATCGCGGTACACAGGTCGAATGATCACGGTCTCAAAAAACAGACCGGCCGCAAGGCCAAAGGTGATCGCGGCCAGCAGCGCTAGACCAAGCGCCGCAGAGGCCAAGAGCACGCTGTCGCTGTCCAGCCAACCGCCCAAAGCCGCCAGAACGCTGGCCGCAACAAAAGCCCCAAAGCTGATAAAGGCCGAATGGCCAAAGTTCATGACATCCATCAAGCCAAACACAAGGCTGAGACCCGAGGCCATGAGGAAGACCATCATGCCCATCGACAGGCCCGCAATGGTCAAGGTGACCCAAGACGACGGCGCGCCGATCAAGACAAATGCGATTGCAGCCAGCACGACCGGTAGCAGGTTAACACCGCCGTACCGGCCCAGCGTTTCAGATAGTTTGTCCATGAAACCCCTCATGCGGACAGGCCCAAAAGATGGCCTTGCAATTCTGTGTCGGCAGCGAAACCTGCCATTGAACCGGTGTGAACCACGCGGCCGTCTTCAATGACCGCCATGTCGCGCCCAAGACTGCGGGCAAAGTTGAAGTTCTGTTCGACCAGCAAGATGGTGGTGCTTTGGGAAATCTCGCGAAACGCCTCGCCCATTGCGGCCACGATCGACGGGGCAAGCCCCTTGGTCGGCTCATCGATCAAGATCAGGGCGCGCGGTTCGATAATGGCCCGCGCAACAGCAAGCATCTGTTTTTGACCGCCGGACAGGCTCCAGGCTTGTTTTGTCCAGAACTTTTCGATGGCCGGAAACAGATCATAAATGCGCTGCAACCGCTTTTGGTCAAAGGTGCCCTTGGCGGTGGCAAGGATCAGATTTTCCTCGACGGTCAGGCCGCCAAAGATACCCATGTTTTCTGGAACATAGGCAATGCCTTTGCGGGCAATATCTGCGGTGCCCATGCCTGAGAGGTCTTGCCCCTGAAAGCTGACGGAATTCGCGGATGGCTGCCACAACCCCATGATCGACCGCAGGGTTGTTGTTTTGCCAGCGCCATTGCGCCCCAACAAGACAAACACGCCGCCTTCGGGGACATCAAAACTGATGCCATGCAGGACGGAATATTGCCCGATGTTGGTTTTCATATCTTTTACACTGAGCAGGGTCATGCCGTTTCCTCTGTCGCGGTGCCCAGATAAACGTCGCGGACAATCTGGCTGGCCATCACAGCGTCGGGTGCGCCGTCTGCCAACAGCTCTCCGTTGTGCAAAACGATAATGCGGTCGGCCAAGGCGCGCACCACGTCCATTTTATGCTCGACCAGTAGAACGGTTTTGGTGGGGTCTGCCTTGATTTTGGCAATCAGTTCCAGCACGGCCGGGGCTTGGTCCAGCGACATGCCGGCAGTGGGTTCGTCAAACATGTAAATATCCGGTTCCATCGCCATCAAAAGCGCCACTTCGAGTTTGCGCTGATCGCCATGCGGCAAGGCAGAAGCGGGCATAAAGGCCTTGTCGGTCAGCTGCGCGGCTTCCAGATAGGTTTCGGCCTTGGCGGTCAGTTCCGTCAGCTTTGCGGCAGGGCGAAACAGCCCCCATCCGGCCCCGGCCCGCGCTTGGACTGCCAGACGGATATTTTCCAGAACGCTTAGCTGCGGAAACAGGTTGGTCAGCTGAAAAGCGCGCCCGATACCGTGAGCGGCGCGCGCAGAGGGGGACATGTTTGTGATGTCGACCTCGCCTTTGTGCACGCTGCCAGAGGAGGCTGGAAGCTGGCCTGACATCAAATTGAAATAGGTGGTTTTGCCTGCCCCGTTCGGGCCGACGATCACCGTGGTTTCACCAGGGTGAAAGGCACAGGTCACCTGATTGACCGCGACATGCCCACCGAAACGGATTGTCAGGTCATTGGTTGAAAGGGAAGGTTGGGGCATGAAAAGGGTCGCTTTTGAGTGAATGCCCGGCCAGCTCGCCAAAAGGCGGTGGCCGGACATTGGGGGTTAGTTGTTGTTGCGTCCTACTGGGATACTCATTTCATCGGCTTCGATGATGCGGACCAAATCGGGGATTGCCCAATCAACATTATCATCCACACGGATTTTGAAATGGACCATGGATTGAAGCGCCTGATGATCTTCGGGGCGGAAGGTCATTTTGCCTTTTGGCGTCTCCCACGACATGCCTTCCATCGCGGCGATCAGGTCTTCAGTTTCATAGCTGGTCGCTGTTTCTAGTGTTTTGACCACGGCCAGCGCCGCCGCCATGCCGCCAGCTGTGAAGAAATCAGGCGGGCCGTCAAAGCGTTCTTGATGGGTGTCGACCAACCACTTGTTCACCGGATTGTCGTAGGCTTCGTAGTAGTAGTAGACCGCGCCCTCCATGCCGGGGAAACGCTTGTAGGTGGGCAAGACGGGCAGGATATGGCCGCCCATCGATAGTTCAATGCCATAGCGCTCTGGATCCAGAGCTTGAATTTTACCGGGGGCATCGCCGCTGCCTGCAACATAGACCAAAATAACCTTGCGGCCTTCTTTGTCTTTGAGAGCGTTGAACATACGTTCCGTTGCGGCGGTGAAATCCGCTGTGCCTTGGGGGACGAATTCTTCGGTCACAATCGTTGCGCCACTTCCTGCAAGGGCAGTTTTGAACGCTTCAATCCCGTCGCGGCCAAAGGCATAGTCTTCGGCAAGCGTTGCAACAAACAGGTTTTCGTCCGGCTTTAGCGCCAGTGCTTGTGCTTGCATATCCATCGACGAATTGCGCGATGTTTTGAAAATATATCGATTGCTGTCAGGGCCGGTCAGGCTGTCGGCAACCGCTGGTTCGACAATAAGGATCTTCTCGTATTCTTCGGCGATGGGCAGCATGCCTTTGGTCACACCAGACGATGTTGCACCAACGGCGAGCAAAACTTCGTCATCGCCATAGGCTTCTGCCAAAACGGCCCGCGCCACATCCGGCTTGAACTGTGTGTCCTTGACGATCACCTCAATGGGGCGACCTTTGACTTCGTTGGTGCCGCCTGTGGCGTATTCCAAGCCAAGTTCGAAACCGGTTTGTGCCTGTTTGGAAAAGGCTTCAAAGCTGGAGCCGGACAGGCCGTGGATCAAGGCAATCTTGATCGGCTCCTCTGCCGACGCCGCGCCTGCAAAAGCGATGGATGTAGCAACCGTTGCGGCAAGCCGCGTCAATAATTTCATGGTATCCTCCCTTAAGGGCTGATGCCGCCGTTGCGCGCACTTAGCCCCTCGTTTAGTATCGGACCAACATCCAAGACATCGCGCTTTGGGGCAAGATAGTGAAAATACGTACCGATGATTGCTACGCGGAGGGAAGCTTTGCCGAGCTGGCTTTTACCTATGCGCCCATCGGTTTGGTGGTCACCGAAATGCGGGTCATCCGCGCGTGTAACATCGCCTTTGCCGATATGTTTGGTTACACGTGTGATGAGCTGCGCAATCAAATGTTTTCAATCCTTTACCCTTCGGTGGAGGAGTTCGTGAATATCCGTGATCGCGGTGTAAAGCAGCTAAGCGAAACCAATACCTATCGGGATGAACGGATCATGGCGCGCAAGGATGGCGCGCTGTTCTGGTGCCGTGTACGCGGCCATTCCTTCACCACCGACGATCCGCTTGCACGTGCGGTTTGGAGCTTTGCCGACCTTTCCGCAGAGCGCCCCTATGTTCAGCTCACTCGGCGCGAGCGAGAGATTCTCAGTCATCTCAGCGAAGGTTTGACGAGCAAGGAAATTGCCTTGCAGCTGGACATTTCACACCGCACGGTTGAGGTCTACCGCGCCAAACTGCTGCGCAAATTCCATGTCAGCAACACAAGCAGCCTTTTCCATTCTTTGGGCGGGATCGACGGTGATCACGTGGTTTTTGCGGGCGAAAAGACTTGAGGTGAGGCATTTGCTGTCGCTTCGAAATTCAGCGGACAGTCTCGCCGATATAGCTTTCGACACATAGCATCTTGCCTGACCCGATTTCCCCGTCAAACTCTGCGTCCGGAAGTTCACCCTTGTGAGGACGGGTAAAACCGGTTTTCAAAGTGTTTTTTAGGATGCCCCCTACACGGTCCGCATCGTCTCGAAACCTCATGCCAGCGTCCGTGATGCGCATATTGCATACACCTGTTCATGCGCGATTTTTTAACTTCGCGGGGCTGCGGTTGGTACGCGTGGACCAGAGTGAAATGCCGTTGAGAAATCCGAATAATTCCCGCTGCAACCGACGACATCGGTGTCCAAGGCAATCAACTCGTTCTCCCCGGTCACATTGCAGGATGTCTCTTGAAACCATGGGTTGGACCGTTGGCCAGCATTCAACACCCGTGTTTCGCAATACTCCGCATTCAGAGAGGTCACCGATGGATGCTGGCAGCCGTGAATTCGAACGAAATGGATTTGCCTGCGGTCAGAAGATAGAGGGACGGGGCATTGTCTTGGTAAAACTCTTACATGTTGCTCGCGCCGGAGGCGTCGTGAATGTGGATTTTATCGGACAAAATCACCGCATCCACACCGTAGCGCGGCATTTCTTTGTGCCCGTGGCCAAGCCGGTACGGGCGGATGGCTTTTTGTTCCATGCCTTCGCTTTCTGGTGCGCGATCCCTGCCCAAACCGGTCTGCCAAACCTATGGCCAATCCAAAGGCCGGACAATTGCAGGCAAGGGGGCGGCACTGGCCACACCGTTATCGCAGGCGGATGGTCAACGGCAGCCGGATTTCCGCGCCCTGACCCAGAGTGGTTAGAACGTCCGGCCCGACCGTGAACGTCCCATTGGCGGTGCCGGGCCGTGCGGGCACTCCGGCAATCAAAAGATCAAAGGCTTGGTCTGCATCGCTGAGTGTAACCGTGATCGGTTGATTGGCTGCTATTTCGAAAAGGCCATTTCGTACGTATTTCAAGGCGGGGCGTAGGCGTTCTTGACCGGGTAGCAAGCGAGCGCGCTCTTCCAAAAGCTCTTGGCGGCGTTTGCGCAGGGCTGCAATTGCGATTGCATCCCTGTCCTCAAGCAGATTGATCAGTTTGAGGGCTGCGACTGTCTCCGCAACCTGAAACTGCGCTGCGGCATAGGCGCGAAGCTCGTCTTCCGTGACCTCGCGCGCAATCTTTTGTTTTGCCGTTTCAGTCAATTCATCGATGACGATGCCCTCAAGAATGCCAACCAGAATGTTGCTGGATCTGCGTTCACCAATGTCTGACAGAGTTTGCCCCAGACGCCGACCCATCGCGCGCCGGGTCGATCCGTGTTCGAGCGCCTCTTGGACGGTCGGGCGGGCGGTGTCTTGCAATTTGGTCAATTGCTCCGCCAATGCGCCGACACCTGTTTTTGACAGCGTATTCGCCGCGCTTTTAGCGGTTTCTTCACCGAGTTTCCGGCGCAGCGCCTGTGCGTCTGTTGTTGGTTTGCCGTCGGGCCCAAGTTCTGCGTCATAGTAGGTTGGCTTTGATAACAAGACGTTATTGGTCGCCTGAACGCCGGCAATCGCGATGAAGACATGGGGGCTGCCCTTAGACGCTATTGCTGCATCAGTTATCTGGACCGCCGCTTGTGCCAGCGCTTGCAGCAGGTAGCTGCTGGACGCCGACAGCGCCAGATCGTTGTTTGCAGCACTCGCCGCAGCGAGTGAATTGACCAATGCTTCGTCGGCCACCACCCGTGATTGCGCCAAGGATACACTTGCATGGTTGAGCGCAAGCAAAGCGTCTTCGATCTGCTCCAATTCGGTATGCTGGTCCAAGGTGCGTTCCAAAAGCGCATGTTGGGTTTCAATCTTCAAAACGTCGGGTATGCCCTCATATCGTGCTTGTGACACAGCAGTTTCGGCGGCCACAACGCGTTCTTGGGCCGGACCAAGATCGTCCTTAATTGTTGAATTCAACACTGTTCGCGCGGCTTCCAGTGGCCCACCTAACGCGCGCATTTCAGTTTCAAAATAACGTTTTTCGTTGGCTGCGGCAGCAGAGCCCAGTTCCAGTTTGGCAAGCCGTTCACGATAAGGAACAGCACGCTGGTCGGCCTCTTTTGATATTGAATCTGTCAGCTCTGCCACCCGAAGGGTCAAGCGGTCGACAGATCGTTCCACGGCCTCCAGTTCTAACCGCGCATCGGTGAGACGCTGGAGCGCTGCGATCTTGCGGTCCTTGGGGACATTTGCCTCAACGGTGACTGATCCGATCAAAAACTCGACAAGATACTCGGGTGCAGCGCGGTCATGCAGGTCGTTGATCCGGGCCAATGCTGTTGCGGCGGGGACAATGTCCTGGTTCAAGCCGCTGGGCCAGTTTTCATCATCGAAGGTGTATTGATAGCGAAAAGCGGTAGCTGCGCCGCCAATCAGTGCAACTCCGACTTGATTGAGGACTGCAGAAATCACGAGCGTATCCAGCAACTCGCTGTCCACGATGGCGGCTCTGTAGCGGCGCAAGGCTTCCAGAGTGACAGGTTTGTTGGTAGATAGCGCATCCAATGCTTCTTCTGTTGTTTCCAGCTCGTCTTTCAGGGAATTCGGATACCCTTTGGGAAGTGGCAGGGCACCCTCAAAGCGGGTTGTCAGCCACTGAGTTGTAAAGCCTTCTTTGTCTTCAACCATGTATCTTAGGGTGGGCACCATGCGTTCAAGCATTAGGATCATCCGGTCGCGTTCTGACTGAATAAGTGCTTGTCGTTCTGGATCAGCGGCATCGGCAGATAAAAAAGCCGGACAAAGGCAAGCGGCCAAAGCCGCGATTAGTCCACGCATGAGTCCTGTCCCCCCAAGGTTAAAACAAAATTCATTTCAGTGTTCTTGGCCCAGTTTACACCGTTTTTCGGGTTTCCTTTAGCTTTTTATAAATCGGGAAAAGGTCGGTGTATCGCTCACTATATTTCGGTGAGGGCCGGACGCACATGCCTTGCGGTCTGGGTTCTCGCCATGTGGATGTGTGGCGCAAACTGTGGCCTTGGCGAAAACTACGCCACCGAATGTCCTTTTCTTTCACAGGCGATGCGCGCAACAGAGGGGCATGACGATTCTCAGCTTTCTTCGTGACAATGCGCCTTGGCTCGCTGCCGGTGTGCTGTTGACCCTGCTCAGCAGCTTTGGGCAAACGTATTTCATTTCGCTATTTGCCGGTGAAATACGCGAGGCGTTTCAGATCTCGCACGGCGAGTGGGGGGCGATCTATGCGGTTGGAACCACGGTTTCGGCCATCGCGATGATCTGGGCCGGTGCCTTGACTGACCGTTTTCGTGTTCGCGTGCTCGGGGCGGCTGTGCTTGTGTTGCTTGCCGTATCTTGCCTGTTTATGGCGATAAACCCTGTGTGGTGGCTTTTGCCTTTTGTCATTTTTTGTCTGCGGTTCACGGGGCAGGGGATGGCCAGTTTGACGGCAGTTGTTGCCATGTCACGCTGGTTCATAGCAACGCGCGGCAAGGCCTTGTCGGTGGCCAACCTTGGATTTGCGATTGGTCAGGCGCTTTTGCCAATAATCTTTGTCGGATTGCTGGCGATCTATGACTGGCGGTTGCTTTGGGTTGGGGCGGCAGGAATTGCGCTTTGCGGTGTGCCGCTTTTGTTCGTGTTGCTGCGGTCAGAGCGAACTCCGCAATCTATGGCGAAATCGAACCAGTCGTTGGGAATGCGGTCCATGCATTGGACTCGGAACCAAACTGTCCGCCATCCTTTGTACTGGTTTATGGTTCCGGCTCTTTTGGGACCGGGGGCCTTTAACACCGCGTTCTTTTTCCATCAGGTCCATTTTGCTGAAATCAAGCAAATGACACATGTCGAACTGGTGGCGATGTTGCCGTTCTACACAGTGATCAGCATTGCCGCGATGGTTGTGGCTGGTTGGGCGTTGGACAAGATCGGCACAGCGCGGCTGATAGTCTGGTACCAACTGCCTATGGTCGCCGCTTTTGTAACCTTTGCCTATGCGCAAACTTATGGGGCAATGCTGCTTGGGTTTTTCTTTCTGGCGCTTACCACTGGCGGCAACTCGACACTTCCCAACGCCTTTTGGGCCGAGTTTTTTGGCACGCGGCATTTGGGGGCAATCAAGGCAATGGCTGCTGCGGTCATGGTTTTGGGGTCTGCAATAGGGCCGGGGGTCACTGGATTGGGCATCGATCTGGGCGTCGGGATTGAGACGCAGTATCTGTTTGTCGCGGCCTATTTTGTCTTTGCGACAGTGATGATGGCCGTTGGGGTTGCTAAATACCGGTCTGAACTGATCTAGCCATGCGGGACTGCGAACCAGCAGAAGGCAACAAAAAAGGCTGGCCAATTGCGCCAGCCTTTTGTTGTTTCTAGACGCTTACCGTCTTCTGTGTCCACCGCCGCCGCCGCGGTGACCGCCGCCGCCTGAGGGGCGGCGCTGCGGCGCTGCGCGGGTCGGAGTACGCTGCGGTTTTGCGCGTGTCGGCGTCCTTGGCGCTTGCACGCGCTGCTGTGGCTGGCGGGGTTTCGGCTTTGCGCGTGGTGGCTCAACCCGTGTTTTGGGTTTGGCAGCCGGCCGTGCACGTTGCGGAGTGTCGCGCACCTGATTGGACCGTTGGTTGGCCCGTTCGCGAGCCGACACATCACGCGAAACACCGGCAGGGACGCGGTCTGCTGCAGGTCTGCCGTCGCGGCGCTGGATCCCGTCTTGGGCTTTGCCCTTCAGTCCACCGTTGCCGTTTTGGTTTTGCAAGCGGTCGCGTGCAGTTGTACCGGCTGCGGGGCGTTGCAACTGATCGCGTGACGGGGCTTTGACATCATTCCAGCCATTGCCCGGATCCCACGATTCCCAATCATCTCCGACTTTGCGGTACACTTCGCCGTCGCGTCCGGCAAAAGTGTTGCCGCGCCGTCCGCTCATGGCAAACCCGTCTCCGCGCGAGCTGTCCCATTTGACGCCCTGTCCACCATTCTCGCGGTCAGCGGCTTTGATGTTCAGGTGTTCCGATCCATTGCGAACCGAGGCGGAGCCCCATTTGCCGTAGATGTTTTCACCTCCCCGTGCGGCCACTTTGGTGCCGGTCCGGGGGTTGTTGGCATAGACAAAACCGCGGCTGCCACTGGGGCCATAAACGCGGGCACCGCGTGCATAGGTGCCGGTTCGTGGGTTCCACGATGTCCGCGCTTCGATTCCGCGATACGGGCCGTAAGCATATCCATAGCGCCCGTAGTTGCCGCGCGCCGGATTATAATAAATGCCGCCGCCATAGCTGAGCGGGCGCGGGTAGTAGATCGGGCGATTGTGATGGTGCCAGTAGGGGTTATAATACCAACCCGTGCCATGCACGAATACGCCCCATGACAAGAACCCGAACAGATAACCGGCGGTAAAGCCATACAGCGCTTCGTTGTCGTCATATTCGTAGACGCGCACATAGGTCACGTTATGAACAGGGGAGGACGGCGGGATTGTATAAATTGTTTCCGGAACCTGTGTGGCAGGAACCCAAGGTCCGTTTGCAGTATCAGACGTGAACCAAACCCCGTCGACAACCAAAAAGTACTTGCCTGACACAAGGATGACTTGCGACTGGGTGTTCACCGCATAGCTCATGTCGGTGCCTTCAATCGGCGCAAACTCCGGCTCGCCGTCATAGCTCACGGTCGGCGGTTCGATGTCGGCAAGGCTCACCCGTGCCAATTCGGGTATGGCAGCGCGCAGACGGGCTTCGTTGGCTTCCGAGGTGCCCGGAACACTGGCGCGAACCGTGTAATAGGGAACATCGTCGGGAATATTCTGGAAGTCTTTTGGCAGGTCCGGTGTGGCGAAGGCCCAAGGGCCGTCTTCCAATGAGGCGGTGCTGAACCAGCGACCTGACACCAGATAGTAATAAGTGCCTGTGGGCTTGTGGCGAAAAATGTCGGCCTCGGTGTTCGACGCCCATTCCAGATCACCGCCCGGAACAGCCTCAAAGGTCGGGGGGCCATGGAACAAGACCATCTCGCTTGGGGTTTCGGAGTAGAAGATATGCGGTGCGCCTTCGTCATAGACCACCGGTGTCAAAGCTTCACGGGTGTCCGTCCAATTACCGTCTTCGGGCAATGCGGATAATTCAGCAGGCAGCTCGCTGACTTCTGTCCATGGCCCTGTCAGTTCCGGTGCCGTCATCCATGAAGATTCATCTCGTATCCAAAGGGCCCCGCCGACGCGAAACAAATCCCAATTGGTGTTCACGACAAATTCGACATCCGGCGCACCTTGAACGGGGGCGAAAATCGCGGTGCCATCCGTCTGCACCAAGCGGCTTGCATCTTGCGAGACAAAAATCTGTGGCGGATCGGCCTTCAGACCGTCGACATCCGTGACCTGTTGATAGTTCGCCAGACCAGCGACAATGCGTTCTTCGGGGACCGTCAATGCACCTGTCGGCAACAGCTCTCCGACGCCAACAGACACTTTGGCCAATTGTTCGCGTTTCAAGGCAGAAAAATCCATCTCGGTCACGGTCATGTTGGACACCACAACCGTTCGATCATCAGAGTTTTTCGCCGTATCGCCGCGCAACCCAATCACGCCAAAGATTGGTTCGGCCGTTTCGGTTTCGCGATATTCCGCCGCCAGCAAGGCATCAAGTTTCAGGAAGTCGGCCCATTCGGTAAACTGTGGCTCATACAGAACGATAAACGCGTCCCCTTCGAGCCCGAATGCCCGAGGCCAGGGCGACGTGTTTTCACCTTCGGTTTCCATCAGATATTTGCCGCTGACAAAGCCGGTTTGACCCTCGAACTCAACGGCGCACCACGCGCCAGAGCCATCGCAATCCAGCAAATCAACGGTCGAGCTTTCGGGGATATTGCCCAACACATTGGAACCAGTGCCCGGAGCATCCCGGAAATTCACGTTGGCTGTCACTTGTGCCGGCCCCGCCGCCAAAGATGACACCGACATGGCAAAACATGTCATAGATATAACGAACTTCTTCAAGGAGCTCTCCTGCGATTGGTCCAAGTGTATCGTACAGATAACCCCAAACATTTGAGCTGCAGTGGTTCCCGCCCAATACAATTTTAAGTTACCAAATCAAAGCCTACTCAATTTAAAGCCAGCTGGGAAACTGTTTTCGTCTTGCGGGCATAGTGGGCAAATTCCTGCAAGACCAGTTGGGGAAACAGGGTCAATCAAGAAGTCCGAGGCGGGGCAAGGGACCTGCCTGCATTGGTGTCACTTGTTCCGATAACCCGTGTCGGCAGATCGCAATTCCTCGGGAGAGGCGAGGTTGTCTTTGTTTGCGTCTACAATCCCAAAGGCAAATCTATAGGCGGCAAAAGCGCGAATTGTTTTGGCAGTTGGTTGGCCGGACTTGGCCATGGCTTGCACAAAGATGCGAAACTCAGGCAAGGACAAATTGCCGTCGCGATTGGCGTCGGCGGCGACAAAGGCATTGATCTCTGGTTGCGTCGCGGAAAACACCTGTGCGCGAACGTTATAGGGAGCGGTGGCGAATAATACGCTGAGCAGGGCTGCGAAAACGGTTTTTTTCATCAAATGTGCCTATCTGTTTTGCGCGGGTTCTTTGGACCAGCGCAGGAAATAGATATTGCCGGTTGTTCCCCGCAAATCCAAAGGCGCCATCATCGAGATGTCAAATCCGCCGTCGGTGTTCCGGGACCAAAGCACCAAAGTCTGGCGCACGGGCAAAAGGTCAAGACAGCCGGATGCGCCACTTGCCACAACAAGATCCGGTTTCACATCACGACGATTGCCCAGTCCTTTTTCAGTTGCGTTCTGCGTTGGGTTCTCCAGACAGATGCGCACCAATTGGCTGGGATATCCGCCGGACATACGCAGCCCCACCACCATATCGACCTGATCGCCGCGGGCACCATGAAACGACACAAGATCGTCGCCTTGGGCGATCCCGATATGCGGCCAGATAAACACGGAAAGGATGGCCAAAATCCATCGTATTAAATGTCGTGACACCTGTCTCTCCCGTTACAAAGGCGCTGGGCCTGCGGTTCAGGATTAAACTAGCCTTTGGGCCGGTGTCGCAACATGGGGCCAATCCCCCATTCAAGTCAGAGTTCCGAGGCCGGATCGACCAAGCCTTCGCGCAAGGCAAAGGCCATAAGCTGGGGCACGGAATGCACATCCAGTTTTTGCATCATGCTTGTCCGATGCTTGTCGACCGTCTTGACGCTGATCCCCAGAATTCCGGCGATGTCCTTGTTCGAATGCCCAGCCAAAATCATATTGAGCATTTGCCGCTCCCGCCCCGTCAGTTGTGCGCCCTTGGGCTTTTCTTTCAAGGCCGCAACAAAGCGCCGGGCGATATAGCGTTGGCCCCTCAAAATACTTGGCAACCGCATGTATAATTCTTGATTGTCGTCGCCCTTGGAAAACAGTCCATCAACGCCGCTGTCGACCAAGGCGCTGATCATCCCGATCGCGGTCACGCCGGTCAGCACCACAATCTTGGTATCCGGGCTCCACCTGCGGACTTCGACCACCACTTCGGCACCGCCGGCAAGGGGCATTTGCACGTCCAAAAGCAACAGGTCGGGTTTGTGTTGGCGGGCCAGCGCGATAGCTTCAAGGCCATTTTCCGCCTCGCCTGTGACCTCTATTCCGTCTGGGTCAATCTGCCCCGGCGTTTCAAGCGCGGCGCGCAAACCGCTGCGCACTATTGCATGATCATCCGCGACAACGGCATAGTATTTCCCACGCTCTTTCATTTTGAAATTCCTCAAAGGTCCTGACCAAAATGTGCCATGTCCGCAGGTTGATACCCAGAGTTTTGGCCTGCTTCGTGATGCTTTTTGTCTGGTGCGGTACGGTGCAGGCACAGTTGGTTGAATTGGCTCCGGGCCACGAAACCGCCGATATGGTGCCGGATCTAAGCTATTGGGCCTCGCTTGATCCAGAGGTCAGCGCGGCGATCAGCGCCTTTCGGGACGGGCATTTCAGGCGCGGCTTGCAGACCATTTCCTATAGCGCGCGGCATTCGCCTGAAACATGGGCTGCGGTGGAAATCATCAATCAAACCGCAGAAGATGGCCGACCGGATGACCGGTTTGTAGTGACACTGGATGCGCCTTTGGTCAGCGGTGTGCGGATATTTTTAGTGCGGACCGGCGGGCTGACAGAAAACCTGACGGATTATTCGATCTTTGAGCCGTTTGACCCCGTTGACCATGTGGTGAACCGCTTGCGGACGCCGGAATTTGCGCTGTCGCCCGGTGAACAGGTGACCTTGTTGACCCATGTTCAAACCGGTCCCTTTCCCGATTTCGGTATGGAGATTCACAGCCCCGACTATTTGGCCCAAGCTTCGTTTGGGTGGGGGGTGGCCTTGACCGCTTTTTATGCCTTTGCGCTCAGTTGTTTGGTGTTTTTCTTTGGCTTTCAGGCCGCGATGCGCAGTGCTGTTGGCGTCTGGAATGCAGTCCTGTTCCTAGTGTTTTTGGGGGTGCTGAGTTTTGTTGACGGCCTGTTGTTCCGCGCGGTTTACCCCCAGCACCCTGAATATGCCTCCGGCATTGGCTTTGGCCTGTTGTTCGCGCTGTCGGGGGCAGGTTTTTTGGTGGCGGGGGCAGGGGTGGCCCGCATTGCGCCGCGCCTTGGTCGGGCCGTGTCTGGACTGGCGTTATTGTCGCTCGCCGGGTTTGGTTTTGCGATTTTGGCGCCGGGGCCAATCGCAGCAGTTTTGTCTTATGCATTGATAGGTGCGATGCTGATCGCCAATGTCGTTTCCGCGCGGGCCTTTGCCCAAGATGATGTCGCGCCGCCCGTCGGGGCGATTTGGGTGGCCGGTCTTGCGGTGCTGGGCGCTGTGGTTGTGATTGCTTTGGTGGTTAGCGGGCTGGGAGGGCGATGGCTTGATGCGCCGACGGCGATGCGCGCGGTCTTTGCAGCATTGCTGTTGGCAACGATGACTTTTTTGACTGCAAATGTGATTGCGCTGCGCCGCCGTCATCTCAGCGCAGTCGAAGCGCGTGTGGAAGCGCTTCAAGCCGAGGCAGACCGCAATCGGGAGCTTTTGGCGGCAGAGCGCAACTATGCCCGCGCCCGCGAACTGGCGGCTTTGCGGCAACGGCAACTGGCGACCGCGTCACATGATTTGCGCCAACCGTTGATGTCCTTGCGCATGACGTTTGATGGACTGGCCACAGGTATGCAGCCCGAGGTGAAATCGCGTTTGAATGATGCCTTTGATTATCTGGGCGCGCTGGCCAGTGGCTATGCTGAAGATGGTGCCGATGAAGGCTGGGACGGCGATGAAACGGCAGGGGATGGGGGCGACACAACAGAGATAGAGACCTATGCTCTGTCCGTGCCATTGGGGACTGTTTTGCAAATGTTTCAAGGTGAAGCGCAGGCCAAGGGGCTGGACCTACGGGTTGTAAGCAGCGCGCGCGACACCACCGCGCCGCCGCTGGTGTTGATGCGAATTGTAACAAACCTTGTGTCGAACGCCATCAAATATACCGATAAGGGCGGCGTTCTGGTTGGGGTTCGGCACGGCTCCCGGCCACGGATTTGGGTTGTGGACACTGGTCCGGGTATGCGTGCACAGGACATCGCGCACTTTAGCAACGCTTATGTCAAAGGCGACAGTTCAACCGGCCAGGGTCTTGGGCTGTCGGTTTGTTTTGACCTCGCGCGTGACCACGGCATGTTGCTTGAGGTGACATCGGTACCGGGGCTTGGAACCTGCTTTTCTTTGTCTCTTTAGGGACAGGGGCCTTGGCTGAGGCGGGCGTCGCCGCGATAACAGACGTTTAATGCCCCAAGGCCAGTGACAGTCCATTGCGCGCCGCGTTGCTGCATCAACACCCGATAGGCACGCCCGGAAACGGAATCATCGGCCCATCCGCTGCTTAGGATCGTCGCTGCGATTTGATCGCCGGTTTGCTGCATCGCGGTTTCGATTTGCGGGCGGCCTTCTTCTTGTGTGGGAAAGTATAGGTTCAAATGGCTGGAAATCTGCTTGGGGTCTTCCAACGTCAGGGCAGGTGTTTCCAAAACGGTGAACCCATCCAGATCAAAAGACAGGCCCAGTTCCGTCATCAGGGCCCCTTGTTTCGGGGTCTCATAGGGGGATTCAGGCATCCAGAGCCAAACACGGTCTTGTCCGTCTAAATCTACAAAGGCATCCAGCAGTTCTGGGCGGGTGTCATTCACTTGATAGCTGTGCGAAATTCGCCCGTCGCCGATGCCCGGGGCTATCCTCTGGCTGGAAGAAATCACGCGAAAATCCGGCTGGACATCGGGGGATGACACCAAGGGGGACACCGTCATTCGACCCGTCTTTACGCGATGAGATGGCCTGCCTGATGTCTGAGAAGTAGGCACAAAGCTAAAGCCGGGAATAGGAAAGAAAAGCGGGGTCAGGATGCCGCCTTCGTCATAGACCATTACGTAAACCAAATCAGAGAATGTTGCGCGGCATGGGATCTTGTGCAGTGTCCCTGCATCGAATGGTTGGCTCTCGATCTCCGGCGGTAGGCTGCATTCTTGTGGGGCAATTGTTTCGCGCAGATCAAACAGGGCATCTGCGTCTGCGGCCTGCGCAGCTGCGCCAACAAGACCGGACAGGGCGATCAGGGGAAGGTGGATCAGTTTCATAAAAGGGCTCCGAAAAATTGAGGTGGTGAAAGTGGCCCCCTTGGGTCCATGGGGGCCAGTGTACTTGGGGCAGGGTTTAGTTCCAAATTTTGGTCAGGGCGTAGGTCACCGCCCCGCCACCGCCGAGGCTGCCAATACCGATCCCGATTGAAAATCCGGCGAAATCGAAGGGCTTGGAGGTAAACCACATGTTCAGTCCAACTCCGGATCCCGCATCGAATTCGGCGATAGTGCCAAAGGCGTGCCCGTCAATTTTGGTGTGACTTGAGCGAAAGAAAGAAAACACCAGATCGTTGCCTCCGCCAAAGTGATACCCGCCGCTCAGCGATGTGGTGGTATAGAGCTTGGGAGTGCCATCGAAATCCAGATCCATAGCAAATCCGGTTTCATGGGCACCGCCAGCTACAAACGAGCCACTGGTTTCTATCCCGACAGTTACGGTCTTGAACCCCATACGTTCGAGCGCTTCAAAACTCGTCCGCAGGTCTGAATTGTTGCTTAAAATGCGCTGTATGGCGCGGCCGTCTTTGTCTTTGATTGCTTGGGCAAGTGCCTTGGCGTCGCGCCCATCTGGCAAAGCAAGCGAGATTTGACGGGCGATGCCTGCAATCTCGGGCCCGTGTTTGCGGCTTGCGGCTTGAAGTTTTTCCTTTTTTCCGCCGCCAAAGACACCGCCTACTGTATCTCCAACTTTGTCGCCGATCTGGCCGATCATAGTGCTGCTGGCCGGAACGCATTTTCCCTTTTTAATCAATAATCCAGGTTTGCAGGCTTTGCCCTTGGAAATAATCTTGCAAGCTTTCTGGCCTTTGGCTCCGCAGGGTTTGCAATAGCCGCGCACTTCGCGCAGCCAGGTGCGGCACTCTGGGCCGGGCTTGTGCCAAGCGCAGGCTGCCTGCCCGGACCCGCCACAGCTTTTGGCCAGTGCAGCTGATGGCGGAGCCATTGCCGCAGAGGCCAAACCGAGGGCCAATATCATCAAGACGCGTTTGATAAGAGGTTTCATGGGTTTGTCCTTTGCGAAAATGGCTTCCAGTCAGTGTGGGTCAGTCGGTCAAAACGACGTTGAAGGTGCGGTTGCGCTTACACTCTTGAAACTCGGACGAGGCACGTTTTAGACCGCTCCATTTGTTGAAATGCTTGTTGTCGGTGCGGGTGCGGTAAAGGATCGTCACCTGCGTCTGGCGTTCATTTGCATGTTCAAGATTGCGGGTGACGGTGAATGGCTGACCTGCGGGGACGTCCTGATTGCGGATCGGTTCCGATTTCTTGCCGTAGCCGGAAATCTTGAAGTTCAGATCAACCACTTTTATCAGCCCGCCGGTCAGGTTTTCCGCATGGATATAGGCATCCTTGCAGTTGCCGCGGGCATGGCCCGGTGTGGCCAAAGAAGCAGTGATGGCGATCAGGGCGGTGGCGAAAATTGTCTTGGCGATCATGGTCTTGTTCCTTTTGGTGCCGGATCGAATGATGTCCGGTGGTTGGGTTCGTTTGTGTTCGTCGCTGTGCCGACGCTGCGTGTTTTGCCGTTCGACATCCTCATCATGCCGAATGCCGGTCGCCCTTGGGATCGGGGAAACACCCCATTTGACAGGGGGCGAATTGGGGGATTTCCCCCAGTGCTTTGAATCGCCGATCGGTGCCTACTCAGGGCAGTTTCGGCCTAACGCGGCCGCCTGATTACACCCTTTAAGAATAAGGAGAGCTCCGATGCTCCGCTCCAAAACCACCTTTTCCGCCCTTATGCTGATCACCACCTGCCTATCCGGTTTTGCCAATGCGCAGGCCGCGCCCGAGATCACCCAGATCGAACTGGGTCAGGCAGGCATTGCCCGCTACACCATGACGGCCGAAGCCAATGGCAACCTGATCAGCTTCACCGTGCCAGAGGCCGCTTCGAGCGATGTTCTGGCGTCTTTGGTTGTGCGCGATCCGGCGGGCGGCGTTGTTGATCTGCAAACCGATACGCCGGGGTCCGCAGCGGCGGCGCTGCGTGAAACCGCATTTTCCAAAGGTGTTCCGCAAGACACAGAGCAGCTATTGAGTGCGCTTCGGGGGGAGATCGTAACCGTGACCACGGCGACATCCAGCATCACGGGGCAGGTCATGGGGCTTCGCCACTTTATCGCCGTTGAAGATGGCGAAGGCGTCAACCGTGCGGCAGTCATTGTGCTGTCGGGGACAGGCGTTGTTGAAATCGTGCTGACCCCCGGTGTCAGAGTTGGCTTTTCACCCCAGATTGCCGAGAAGCTGGCCGACGCCCTTAATGCAGGGCAAGTGACCCGCGCCACCCGTCAGTTTGACCTGATGCTTGAGGCTGACAGTGCCCGCGACGTGGATCTTTCGTATGTGACCGAGGCGGCGGCTTGGAAAAACTCTTGGCGTTTGTTGCTGGACGAAGGGCGTCTGCAGGGTTGGGCTACCTTTGAAAACGTCTCGGGTGCGGATTGGGATGATGTCGAGATGACCCTGACCACGGGATCACCGGTGGCGTTTGATCGCGATTTGATTGACCCGCGATTTGTCAGCCGCAGCAAGGATGACAGTGCCAAACCCCAACCGATTCAAGTTAAGGCCAGCAGCGCGGGGATTGGATTGCTGTCCATGCATTCCGGCCGCGCCCATTCGGTGGGTAGGGCCCAAGACTCCGGCCCCGCCTCGGGAAGCGCCTCTGCCGGAGATGCCTTGGATAGCAGCGGTATTTTGCGCTACAGCCTGCCGGATGCCGTTGATCTCAAGGATGGGCGCACTGCAAACCTGATGTATCTAGATGTGTCAATCGAGCCTGAAATTCGAGGCCTGTATCGCCCGTCCAAAAGGCAGGGCACGATCTTGATGGCGGCCTCAATCACTTCTGATCAGGCTTTGGCATCAGGGCTTGTCTCGGTTCAAGATGAAAATGGATTTGTTGGCGATGCGCCATTCTTGGGGATGCAGGCCGGTCAATCGACTTTGCTGCCCTTTGCGGCGGTGACTGGCAGTGATATTCAAACTGTTGAGGACAGAGGCATACGGCTAACCACGGTTGTTCATCAGGCTGGCAAACTGACACTGGATTTCGAAGACACCCGAACAACAACCTATTCGGGCGCTTTGCCAGACATGGCCGATTTGTTTACAGTCGAGCATCCGGTTGGGTTTGGAGAGTTGGACAGCACCAACGGTGAGGCCGAACAGGCCAATGGCATCTATCGGATCACTGCTCCGGTCATGGATGGATCGGGTATGGTGTCATTGGTCGAAACCAACCGGTTCCAAAAACGCGTGCGTTTGGGGGCGGGGGATTTCGGGTCTGTGTTGGCGGATATTGAATCCGGAAGGATCACAGTAAACGACAATCTTCGTGCAGCGTTTGATCAGGCCAGCGCATTGAAGGTGAAGGTCGAAACGGCGCGCCGGTTGGAGGACGCCGCAAAAGCCCGCTACAAATCCTTGGGAGAAGAGCAAAAACGTTTGCTGGAAAACTTAAAGGGAGTGACGCAAGAGGCGCTGCGCACCCGCTATCTTGAGGCATTGGACAAAACCGAGACCGAGATTGCCAAAAGCTTTGACGACATGGATCAGATTAAAGCGGAGTATCAAGCGTTCGAAGCCAAGTTGTGGGCAATTTTCTCCGATATGTAACTCAGGACTTCATGGATAGTTTGCAAGATGGCTTCGGCGGCTTGTTTGTTGGGGAAAGGCCCGGATGGGCCTTTCCCTTTTTGGCCGACAGTTCCGCAGTGTCACGTGACCCTTAGTGAAAAGATGTCAGAGGGTCTTGGCAGCGTTAAAAGCCTGCGGGCTAAACGGATGCCGGCCCTTCCCTTAGGGCTGTCCAGCCAGCAAAGCATCCCAGAACAAATGTGCCGCTTGAGATCCAAGACCGCGCCTGCGGGCAGCGCAAATGTTCCACGGCATTGGGTGTGATAACTGAACCTCGCGGTGGGTCCCATCTGCCACGGCCTTGGCAAATGTTTCGGGCATACCTGCACAAATGTGGTCCGTTTTGGCCGTCAAACGAATGAGCAAGTTGAAGTCATCACATTCGATGGCGGGCATTTCCTCGACCCGCCGCCATGCCGTTGAATCCCCGCCAAGCATTGTTGCAACGGTTGCCCGCCAATGCCTGTGCAGATGGGCCGAAGCCAGCGGGTAATCAAACACTTGGCGGGCGGCTATTGGCCCCAGTTCGTGGATCGGATGGCCAACCCGCGCAAAAAATGCCACCGACCGTTTTTCGAGTACTTTGATATCGAGATTGGCAAGGTTGCTGGTATGGGTCAGATCCACAATGACAATATCAAGAGCGCCAGCACGCAGCTCTTCGACCGGTTCTTTGGTTGCCCGAACAACAACTTTGACCCGCAGATCTGGCTGTTTGGCAAGCATCCGTTCCAGCAACGGCCCGATGAGAGTATCCGTTGTCAACGGACCGCATCCGATGCGCAAAAACATCTCTGTTGCGTTTCTCGTTTGCCGTAGCCCATTTTCGAAACGTGTCGTCGAAGCAGTATAATCATCTGCCAAAAGTAAGAACCGTTCGCCGCCAGCGGTTAGGGCTGACCCGTTTTTGCGGCGCTCAAACAGCATGAACCCGCAAAATTCTTCGGCCTTGGCGATATGGCGTGAAAGAGTAGCAGTCGACATACCCAGACTCTCTGCGGCTTCGTGAAAGCTGTGAAAACTCGCCAAAGCCCGAACTGCGGCAAGTGTGCGATCGTTGAGCATGGCGTTCTCCGTTGGGTTTCGGGGCGGATATATTCCGTAGATTGCGCAACTTGCAACGCCTGTTTCACAAAGTGTAACACGCAGCAAGGATGGTCGCTTTTGCTGTACCGACCTGCAAAACGGGGGGGGCTTCGGGCCAGCGGCCCCAGTGTGTAGGTAGTTGCAAAAGGATTCCAGATGGATTTCGGAAAGACATTTCAGACATTGACGGGCGCTTGTGTGCTCTCAATTGTATCCACGCAGGTATGGGCGGAAGACGACCGCCCGAACATCCTCGTTCTCATTGCGGACGACATGGGGTTTTCCGATGTTGGTGCTTTTGGCAGCGAAATTGAAACTCCGACCATTGACCGGTTGGCCGCGGAAGGGATGTTGTTCACCAACTATCATGTTGGCGCATCCTGTTCTCCGACCCGGACCATGTTGATCAGCGGGGTCGACAACCATCTGGCCGGTCTGGGCAACATGCTTGAGATCCAGGCAGACAACCAGTTTGGTGAGCCGGGTTATGAGGGGCATTTGAACGACAAGGTTGTCGCCTTGCCGCGTTTGCTTAAGGATGCGGGTTATCACACTTATATGACCGGCAAATGGCATCTGGGGCATGAACCGGGCACGATCGCCTATGATCGCGGGTTCGAGAAAAGCTTTATGCTGGCCGAAAGTGGTGCTGACAACTGGGTCGAACAACCCTATGCGCCTTTCTATGATCGGGTTCATTATTACGAAGACGACACTCTGACCAGCCTGCCGACCGAGGGGTATTATTCCTCTGATTTCTGGACGCAAACGATGATCGACTACATCGACAGCAATCTGGGCGACGGCAAACCGTTTCTGGCTTGGGTTGGTTATCAGGCGGTGCATTATCCGCATCAGGCCCCGAAGGAGTTCATCGACAAATACGACGGCGTCTATGACGCTGGGTTCGAAGCATTGCGCGCCTCACGTTTGGCCACGCAAAAGGAAATGGGCTTGGTTTCGCCCGGGATCGAGTTGGACAGCGATCTTTTGAAAACGTCTTTCCAACCTTGGCAGATGCCGGATTGGGACGCGCTTTCGGATGAGGAAAAAGCTTTTCATGCGCGTCAGATGCAAACCTACGCGGGTATGCTCGACAACATGGACGGCAACATTGACCGGATTTTGTCCTTTCTCGAAGAAAAGGGTGAATTGGACAATACGCTCGTGATCTTCCAATCCGACAACGGCCCTGATCCGAACCAGCTGCCGCAGTCTGAAGCCTATCGTGATTGGTACAACGCCAATTATGACAAGGTGTATATCGAAGATTTTAACGGCGATTTCTCTTCCATGGGTCAAAAAGGTGTCTATGCGGATTACGGTCCGGGTTGGGCAGCAGCCGCTGCTACACCGGGCAGCTACTTCAAGACCTTCTCGACCGAAGGCGGCTTGCGCGTTCCGCTTATCGTCCGCTTTCCGGGTGTGGTTGAGCCGGGCAGCAAAGTTGAAAAGTTCGCCTATGTTCGCGATGTCTTGCCAACGATCCTAGAGGTCGCTGGGGTAGAGCGCCCCGGTCCGGTCTATGATGGCCGCGAGATTTATGTGCCGGATGGTATTTCGATGCTGCCAGTGCTGAAGGGGGACGTGCAAACCGTGCGCGGCGAAGACCAGCCGGTCGGGTACGAATTGGCCGGATCGTCTGCTGTGTTCAAAGGGCGCTATAAGTTGATGCAAAACCTTGCACCAAAAGGGGATGGCGCGTGGGAGTTGTTCGACATCGAAGCCGACCCGTCAGAGCTGACCAATCTGGCTGCGGACATGCCGGAATTGGTTGTAGAGATGCGGACCTTCTATGAGAAATGGTCCAAAGACGTGAACCTTGTTCCGGTGCCAGAAGGCTATAATCCGTTGGAGCAGACTGTGATCAACGCACAGCGGAATGCAGCAAAGCACTAACTGGTTTTATGCAAAATGATTTGGGCCGCTCTAACAGGGCGGCCCATTTTGTTATCTGTTCTTGAAGTAGACACGTAAGCATCGGTCAATTTGCAATGAAGCGGCCTGATGGCGGCGCAGATCTGGGGCATCAAGCGCTCTGATTGCCTCTGCCGTTGGAAAAGTCCCCCCATTGGTGAGCTACATTTACAAGCCGTGCGTCTCAGGGTGCCGAAACATATTGTGGGTACTAGTCGCCTTGACTGCGCGCGGCACGCTCAGCGCAAATACTACTCAAAAGACACCAAAAGAGCCCCCAATAGGGCTCTTTCAACAGGGTTTTCCAGATCGGCCAAGTTTATGATCGAAATCAATGGGTTTTTATACGTCGCCGACTGGACCCGCTGGATCCATGATTACAAGGCTGTCATCTGATCCGTTGTTGTCGTCATCATCGTCGTCGTTGTCGGTATTCGCCCAACCGCCGCCAAGTCCGAAATCAAAACCGCCGCGGTTGAAGTCATACCCACCGTTGAGTTCTAGATAGCTGTTTTCCATCATATAGGCGGCCCCGATGCTTCCACGCCAACCTTGGGATCCGAACATATAGTCAACCCCAAGGGAGCCCGCGAATTCATCGGGGGTATCATTGGAAAACAGGCGCACCCCCACACCGGAATTGATAGTCCCGTTTCCGAAGGTGAAGTTCAGACCAAATCCAAGGGTCGGGTCTGCTATCGCGGGGGCACCAAGGGCAATAAGGAATGCTGAAGCGGACAAAATTTTATGGGGCATGATGAACCTCTATGTTGTCGATGGATCAAGCCTAACCGCGACCGATGCGAAATGCAAAAAACACGTTCAGAAAAGTAAATGTGTCATGTGTGGACACAATGGGTTTTCCGATCAATTCCGTATCGAAGGCAATGTCTTTAGGCCCAAACTCTGCTAAATGAGGCCACCCCTGCTGGGCACAGTTGTCGGGTTTCAGCACGTCCAGATGCTGCGCGGCTTTTGCGCCCGTGACTGCATATGCTGCGGGCAAATACGTCCGTTGGTTTGCCTGACACCTCTGATCTCGTCATATATAGTCTTGGGAAAGTCAGCCTTGGTGCGGACGTCCGTTCTGCTCCGAAAAGTCCCATTAGGCATATTGCCAAGATAGTCCCTTGTTGACCGCGACCAATTCTGGGGACTTCCCCCGTTGAGGGGGAATGAGAGCGTTTTGCGCAAAAAGTCACCTGCCCCCTCAGGTCGGAAAAAATGCCCAAACCTTCTCAAAAGGGCGGGGAACAAAAGACCGGATGAACGTGCTGCGCAGGGGCACAATGAAAAGAGTTCTTGGAGAATTTCGCATTTGCAACTTACTCTCACACTATACTGCGGGGCAGTGGTTCTGCCTGCGACAAAGGGGAGAGTGATATGCGGACGCTATTAGTTGCTTTGGTTGCTTCGTTTTCTGCAGGTTTTGTTTCAGCCGAGGTTTCGGTAGATCGAGGAGAATATTTGGTCAGAGGGCCGGCGGGATGTGGAAACTGCCACACGCCGCAAACGCCTGAGGGGCCGGATATGTCCAATGAGTTTGGGGGCTTTATTGTTGAAAAAAGCCCTGCGTTTGAAGCTTGGGCTGTTAACATTACTCCGGCGAGCAGAATTGCGGATTGGACGGACGATGAGCTTGCCAAGGCAATCCGGGAAGGCATTCGGCCCGATGGGACGGTGATAGGGCCACCCATGCCAATCGGCCTTTATCGGGGATTGTCCGACGATGATTTGTATTCGATCGTCGCGTTTTTGCGCACAGTCCCCGCCAGTCAGAATGAAACACCATTTTCAACTTACAATATCCCTTTGCCGCCTGCTTATGGACCGCCGGTGGACAGTGTTGCTGCGCCGCCTCAAGAAGTCAGCGTTGCCTATGGTGCGTATCTTGCAGGCCCTGTCGCGCATTGCGTCGAATGCCATACACCGATGGGGGATAAAGGGCCAAAGCTTGACACTCACCTCGGGGCAGGCGGGTTTGTATTTCACGGACCTTGGGGCACGTCAGTTTCATCAAATCTGACAACCCATTCTGACGGGCTGGCCAAATATTCCGATGCGGAGCTAAAGACGATGATTACACGAGGTGTGCGCCCTGATGGGGCTCGCATGCTTCCTCCCATGGGATATCATCACTATGCGGCAATGACCGAAGACGATCTGGACGCAGTCATTTTGTATCTCCGTCAACTGCCGCCACTGCCCAGCCCGGGGTAAGGAGCCACCGATAGATAGGCAATTGGAATGCGCGGCGATGCTAGCACCACGATCGTTTATCGCTTGATAGGCTAAAGTGTTCGGGACTACCGGCTAGAAAGGCATGAAACGGCCCCGCCGAAAGCCGGCTGAGGGCCGTTGAAGGTGCTCTTGGATTTTGAGAGTATTCGGCTGGATGTTTTGGCATTTCGTGGGGATGTGCTAATCGCGACGAAAGGGCGTTCTGAGACGTTCCACAACCTAAAACGCAAGCGTTGTTACAACGTCATGCAGTGGACTATAGTCTTTGCAGAAAAAAACTGACGCTGAATAAGAGCGCTGAGTCACCGGTTGAGATTGGCCACAAGTTGATGAAACTTTTCGCCCTGAACAGCGACATGGCTGCGCAATGCTTCTGCCGCTTTTTCTGCATTCCCGTCCCGCAAAGCGTTCAAAACCTGTGAATGTTCACCCATAGACTGGGTAAGCCGTCCCCGAAAACGGAGTTGAATTCTACGGTAGGCCTTGAGACGATTTTGAAGCTGGAGCGCCTGCTTTTCCAAAAAGCCGTTTGTTGCTCCACGATAGATGATTTGATGAAACGTCTCGTTCTCTAAGTAATAGCGATCATAATCAGTTTCTTCGATTGCATGCCTGCATCGATTATTCGCGGCTTCCAGCTCGGCAAGGTCAAGGTCCGTCATCCGTGTTGCCGCGAGACGGGCGCACACGCCTTCAATTTCGGCCATTGTCTCAAACATTTCCATGAGTTCGACAGGTCCGGGTTGCCGGATGAAAACTCCGCGCCGCGGGATTTGCACGGCCATTCCGGAGCTGACCAACACTTGTAATGCTTCGCGGATAGGTGTGCGGGACACATGAAATTGCTCCGCAAGTTTGACCTCATCAAGGCGTTCGCCATCTTGAAATTCGCCCGCAAAAACGAGCTGTTCAAGGGCCTCTGCGATTTGGTTCGCACGTCTAATATTCATTTGCAAACTGTATCACCACCTGCTCCAAGAACTCAATCTGGAACTCGTTGTATGCAAGATCGTTGTTCTGCAGTACTAAACGCGGCAGCTATTGGGGCGTAGTTCTCGTCCAGCCTATCTCCCTTTGGCACGGACCGTTTAGGGGGGCATAACAAGTCGGCCGGCAGGTTAGCGGCTTTGGCTGGTGTGCAGTTGTACCGGTCAAACGCTTCACCCAATTTGCCATTGGCGAAGGCCTTCGTGCTTGCTGAAAGCGCGTTCGAGATACCCTCATTGCCCCGCTCCAAGTGTTTGTCTTTGGATGCCAGACAAGAGGGAGGCATTCGCGGCCAAAAGCCGATGGTCAGCACTGCCGAGAGTACGGCCCGCCCTAAAGCCGTACACGCAGTCCATCAGGCCCAAAGAAATGGCATTTTTCCGGCTGGAACGATAGATTGACCGTTGCGCCCTTGTCGAAGCCAACCCGTTGGGGTGAAGAGACTTTAATCTTGGTGCCGGCGATCGAGATATCGACGACGGTCCTGTCGCCGGTGCATTCCATGCTTTCGACCTGACCTTGGGCATTTGTGGCCGCGCTATCACTGCAAAATGAGATATCTTCGGGGCGTATGCCCAGCGTTGCCTCGCCGTTTGCGAGCGGAGTGCCGGGCATTGCTATTCGCAGGCTGTCACACTCAAAAACAGCGTTTGGAACCGAAGCAATCTTGCCGGGGATCAGGTTGATCGGCGGTGACCCGACAAATCCGGCGACAAATTTGCTTGCTGGCTGGTCATACAGTTGCAACGGATTTCCGAATTGTTCAATTTTGCCTTTGTTCATCAACATGATCCGGTCGGCCATTGTCATGGCTTCAATCTGGTCATGGGTGACGTAAATGGCCGTTGTGCCCAGTTCTTGTTGCAAGGTCCGGATATCCGATCGCATCTGGACGCGCAGCTTTGCGTCAAGATTGGACAGCGGTTCATCAAAAAGGAACACGCTTGGGTTTCGGACAATTGCACGTCCCATGGCCACGCGTTGCCTTTGACCGCCCGACAGGTCACGCGGTTTGCGATCCAGATAGGCCGTCAGGTCCAGCATCTCCGCCGCTCGGTGCAGCTGTGTTTTTTGCTCTGCGTCTGACGCCCCGGACAGTTGCAATGGAAAGCAGATATTCTGCGCCACAGTCATATGCGGGTAGAGCGCGTAGCTTTGAAACACCATGGCGATGTTGCGGTCGCGGGGCGAAATGTCATTGACGACCTTGCCGCCGATGCAGATTTGGCCCGACGAAATTTCTTCGAGTCCCGCAATGGTGCGCAAAAGGGTGGATTTCCCGCAGCCGCTTTCGCCGAGGATGGCGATAAACTCACCCTCTTGAATGTCGGCGTTCAGACCGTGCAGGACTTCGACCGCGCCATAGGCTTTGCGCACATCCTTCAGTTCGACAAATGACATGTTTTATCCGTTCAATTCTGTAGGGCGCTGGTGGGTGTCTTGGACTGGAGCGTCGCCAGTCGGGGCGTTCGAAAATCCGAGCCTGACAAACGCCTCATCCGGCGCTTTATTTAGGATCATCTGATCATGCATAGCACCGGCAAGGGAAGCTTCCAGTACGGCATCCCGCACGGGATTTTTTTGTTCCGGGTCATCTGCAAGATCAAAAATCACGCTCTCGCAATCCTCCATCGCCCCGGGACCGTGTGAGTTAAACCAGCCGGAACTTTCTTGCACTGGAATTTTCAGGACGGGATAGCCGTCTGAAAACGCGAGGTCATCGCAAAAGGAGGCGGCTTGTAGTTCATTTTGCGAAAATGGGACCAGCATATGCGCTGGCATCAGCGTGTATTCATTCAGATTGGTCGCGCCCATGTTTTCGGGATAGCGCATATAAGTGTGTCGACCGTCGGTCAGATTCACTGCGCCGCCAAAATATCCGTAGATAATGGTCTCTCGCAGCTTTGCCTTCGGGTCCGCGAGACTCGGCAATAGTGACTGCGCGGTACTGCCAAGATCACAAGGTTGGTCAAAACCGTCCAAAAGCGTTGGCATAATATCAATGGTTTGGGTCAGTGCAGCGCGGCGCGTCCCGGCCTGACCGGCATGGGCCGGGTGATGCACGAACAGGGGAATTCGTGCGACCTCGTCATAACAAGGCATCCGGTTTTTGGCCCACCATTCATGCTCGCCCAACAAAAACCCATGGTCTGTCGTGACAATCATCATGGTGTCGTCCCACATCTTCAGCAAGTCCATCTTGTCCAGCAACCGGCCCAACTGCGTATCGCAGTGGCGCAGCAAGGCCTTGTAGTTGTCCCGCAACAACCGGTTTTCCGGCAGACCATCGACGTAGCGGTCATAATGTGGCCAGTCGAAAACCGGTTCTTCGTCCAACTGGTATTCGCTGCGATATCCGGCAGGGGCGACAAAGGGTTCATGCGGGTCAAAGGTTTCCAACTGCAAAATCCAGTTGTCCGACGTTGCATGGGCGTCGACAAAATCAATGGCCTCGCTAAAGCACTGGGTTGAGGAAAAATCGCTTTCGCTGAGAATTTTTTCCCGGTTCGCCATGTTTTGAAGTTGCAGCGACCCCGGTTCGAAGTTCTGCTGTTTCTCGTGGTATTGTGCCTTCCATTTCTCAATTGGCGGATCGAGCGTCGGCACCCATTTGTCGCCTTCCTGACCCCTGAAAAAACCATAGGAATCATAGCGTGTGTGATAGTTGCCTGCGCCATCCTCGAAGTAGTGGTAATGGTCGGTGATCAAGTGGGAATAGACCCGTTGGTTGCGAAGCGTTTCAAACACCGAATTGTCGAAGGGTTCCAAAGGCCCCCAGCTGCGGTGCAGAAAACTTAACCGGCCGGTATGCAGATCGCGGCGCGCGGGCATGCACGGCAAGCTACCGACGTAGTGATTGTCAAATGTCACGGTCTTGTCGGCCAACCGGTTGAAATTGGGGGTGCTGACTTCGGTACCGCCATAGCATTCCAGAGCCCGGCGGTTCAGGGAGTCAAAAACAACAAGAATTACACGCATTAGGTTCTCGCCTTTTCTAGGTCTCGTTTTCCGTCAGTGCCACCCGCAGGCAATAGTGCCGCTGCTCATTCGGGTGCAAAATGATCATTTCCTGGCGGTCGCGTGCCTCTTGCCGAGAACGCGCCGCGGTAGTGCAAGGTTCAATCCCGAGGCCGTAGATGCCGGGCGCGGTCATTCTCAGCACCTGACAATAGGGCAATTGTGCCGATGGGTACTCAAGCTGCAGTGCCATCCCATCAAGCCTGTTGGTGACGGTCACTCGGCCCTTGTCGCTGCCATGATCGAAAACGGAGATCGCGTTTATGGCTCTTGGGTCGGGTGACAGGAACGGTGCGGTCGGTGCATGTTCATGTGACCGCCAGATGCATGGATCGCCGCCAAGGTCGATTTCGGTTCCGGGGCTGATCAACGGGAAGCCCAGATTGAAGTGATAAAGCAGCATATGCGTCGCCGGAGTGCTCCCGATATTTCGCACGGTATCGCGGATGGTGAAATGCTGCGCTCCGACCGGCATTTCGATCCGGCGGCGCAAGCGTAGGGCCGAGACAAAGCTCATGCCTTGGCAAAATTCGACCTCGCAGAATACATAGGGCACGTCGACATCATCCACGAGGCCATAGCCCCGGATCACACCCGGTTGGAATGTTCCTTTGCCATGAAGCGGATAGTGGACTTGGTCGATCTGGCCCTGATTGCTGGTGACGCCTTTGTCGGAATCTGGTTGCCGGATATGATCCAGACCGCAGGTGTTCAGAAATCCGCCAAACCCGCGTAAGAAACCCTGACCGTTGTCACCTTCTTGATCCATCAATCCGGGCGCGGTCAGGCCTGTAGACGGGTGCCACGACAGGGTTTGCCCGTTGAACGAAAAACGGCCAATGTCGCCGCTCCGATCGACGGCGACGTCGATTTCCACACCGCCGCCTGATCGCATTTCGATCACGCGGACCCCGCGTTCGCGCCCATCTGACAATGTCACGAGGCGCGCACTGGCATAGGTGCCGATGCCAGCGCTGAACTGGTGCACCGTATCAAGGTCGATATGGGTCAGGGGCCCGCTCATTTGACGGCCCCCGCAGTGATGCCGCGCACGATAAAACGTTGTCCGAACAGCAGGGCGAATAGGGCGGGCAGGGCCGACAGGACCGATGCCGCTGCCATTTGGGTGTATTTGATCTCTTCTTCTTGTGCGTATTTGGCAATTGCTACCGGCACAGTTCCGGTTTCGTTGTTGGTCAGGGCCAGCGCGACCGGAAATTCGTTCCAGCTGAATACATAGATCAAGATGGCGGTTGCCACCAACCCCGGTGCCATCAGCGGGGCGATCACCCGCCGGACAAGGGTCACAAACCCCGCCCCGTCGATATAAGCAGCCTCTTCCAGTTCTTTGGGGATTTCGCGGAAGAACGACGCCAGTAGCCAAAGCGCCATCGGCAGGTGCAGCGTGATATGGGCAAGGATCAGCGCGACATAGTCATTGGCCAAACCGACTTCGCGGGCCATGCCGTACCATGCACTGGCCAAAGACACCGACGGGATCAGGTTGAACGCCATGGACCAGATCAAAAACAGGTTCACCACGTAATTGGGCCAGCGCATTCGAAACAACGAATAGCCGGCAAAGAAGCTGATAAGAACCACGAAAAAAGTGCTGATGGATGTGACCAGCACACTGTTGGCGAAATTTTGCAGGTAGTCCGAGGTCCGGTCAAACAGCACTTCGTTATAGTTATAAAGGGTCGGGCTGAACCACACGTCACCCATCAAGAGCGAGATTTGCGTCTTAAAGGAAGAGAGCGCGATGTAGACAAACGGGGCCAGCGTCGCAAAGACAGCCAGAAGCAAAAAGCCGTTCAGATAAAGCGAGGTGCGGCGGTATTGCGCGAATTGGCTTGGGGTCTTGCTCATAGCGCCTCTCCCTTTTTGCGGCTGGCATTCAGGGCTATCACAATGATGATGGACACAACGAAGATGATCGAAACCGAAAGTGCAGATCCATAACCTGCCTTGTCTTGCAAAAAGAAACGTTGGAAAATCGTAAAGCTGATAACCTCGGTCGATGTCCCCGGACCGCCCGATGTTAGCAAGAACACCTCGTCAAAGACTTTGAATGCAATGACGGCGCGGAACAAGAAAGTCATGGCGAGCGCGGGATACAAGAGGGGCAAGGTGACATAGCGAAACTCTTGCCATGCGGTGGCCCCGTCGATTTTGGCCGCTTCGGACACGTCCTTGGGCAGAGATTCTACCGCGGCCAGCAACAGCAGAAAGGAAAATGGCGTCCAGTGCCAGATATCGACAACAATGACTGAGGCAAGTGCGGTTGTAGATGATCCAAGCCAGTCATGACCGGGCAGGCCAATACTCTCAAGCACCAGATTGAAGATGCCAAATTCGGCGTTGTACATCAGCCGCCAGATCGCGCCAATCACAATGCCGGGAATAAGGATGGGCAGGATCAGCAGCGCCCGATATGGGCGGCTTTTCTCCCCGAGGTTCGAGCAGGCCAGAGCAAGGGCAAGCCCGATGGCGACCTGCGCGCTTGTCGCGACCACCACCAGTATGGCCGTGTTGACAATACCGGCTTTGAACAGCGTATCGTCTTTCATCGCGGCGAAGTTTTTAAACCCGACCCATGTCGTTTCCTTCGCACCGGCCTGCCATGTGACCTCTTGAAACGAGGTGATAAACAGATTGATCACGGGAAGCAGGGCAAGAACGGCAAAAAACAAAATTGCGGGCGTAAGCGAGAGGTATTTTCCAAGCGGGCTGAAGTGAGGCATGTGACAGCCGAGTCTCCGTTGTTTTGTGTTTGCGCGTAGATCAAGTGGCGAGGCTAACAGCAGCCAGCCGAATGTGTCGGGGAAAACCGGGATGGATAGTGAAATGGAGGGCGAACCTTTGCCCGCCCCCATGGCACGGGCCAGTTACTTCAGGTCGGGGAGGCGACCGGTTTCGTAACCGGCGTCGGCCAGAACTTTTTCAAGATCGGCGGCCATCGCATTCAAGGTATCGACAACGCTGATTTCGCCAGCAACCGCACGGTTCAGACCCAGCTCCATGACCGAGGCCAGTTCGGCCCCTTCGGGAATGGTCCACATGCCTTTGGCCAATGGGGCAGCCACGCGCATCGCTTGCATATACCGGTTTTCAGGAAGGTCGGCGAAGTCGGATTCGTAGGCTGCCGCGCTGACCGGAGCCCCGCCCAATTCGGCATATTTGATTTGGGTTTCGGGTTTCTGGAACCAATCAAGGAAGGCCAGAGCCGCTTGCTTGTTTGCATCCGGAATGTTCTTGGGAATGCCGCCAAGCCAGTGACCCAGCGCCGGTGTGGATGCAAAGCCTTCGGCGGCTGGCAAAGTTGCATAGCCAATCTTGCCAACAACAGCCGACTTGTTGGGATCGTCCATTTGTGCCCATGCCGCAGCAGGCAGAACAGTGTGCAACAGCTTGCCAGTAACCAGCAATTGGATCAAATCCCCCTGTGTCAGGTTCGCTGAGTTTTCCGGCCCCAGTTCCTTGGCCAGCCCGACATAGGTTTCCAGCGCTGTGCGGCCGGCTTCGCTGTTGATTGTGACAAAGTAGTCGCCCCCATCGGAATCGCGGAAATACGATCCGCCGTGGCCTTCGATATAAGGCAGGAAATCCCAGGTGATCGATACCGTTGCGCGGCCAGCACGTTGAGCGATGCCATAGAATTTTTTGGGGTTGTGCAACGTCCGCGCGTTGGAGGCCATTTCTTCGAATGTTGTTGGCGCTGACCAGCCGTTCTCTTCGTAGATATCCTTGCGATAAAACAGCAAGGTGATGTTGGGATTGACCGGCACAGTCAGAAGGTCACCGGCGTCTTTACCGATCGATTTGGTGTCGGCATTGAACCAGGGGGTTCCGCCATATTCGTACACCTGCGAATCCAGATCGAAATCGGCGCGGATGTTTTGCAGTGGCTCCAGAAAGCCGCCATGATACATTTCCGGATAAAAAATCCCGTTGATGATGAGCAGGTCATATTCGCTTTCGGCGGACCGGACGGCGTTGCGTTGTTTTTCAAGGCTGCCCGCGTAAGGGTTGACGTCAAGCGTCACCTGATTGCCGGTGTCTTCTTCGTAGTAGTCGGCAATGGCAGCAAACCCCGCCAACCAAGGTGATTGATTGATGACCACATTCACCGGTGGATGGGTGTCTGCTGCACCAGCGGATGCGCCCATGACCGATCCGAAGGCCGCCGCGGCGCCCACCATTTTCAATACGGAACGCCGTGTCCCCTGACCCCTAAATCGCTTCATCACCACCTCCTCCTAGTTTCGTGATTTCGCAGAACGTCCCATGTCAGAGGTTTTCTAACAATCTTCTTTTTTGTTCAATTATCAAACTTTTGGTTATAGCTTGTGGCAAAGTCGCCGGGACGAAGGATGGGATGGCATGGCCAATACAAGACGATATGCGCATTTCATTGCTGCGATGGAGCAGCGTTCGTTCATTGGTGCTGCCCAGATGGTTAATCTCAGCCAACCAGCGCTATCCAAAAGCATTCTGGCCTTGGAAGACGAGTATGGCGTCAAACTGTTTGATCGCCACCCACGCGGCTTGGTGCCGACCCAGTTCGGGCACGCGCTCGAATATCACGCGCGACGTATCTTGTTGGACGTGAAGCAGTCCAAAAGCGATTTGGCAGCAATGGCATCCGGCGCGGTAGGGCGCATCCGGATCGGTGTTGGACAAGGTTTTGTCGGGCATGTCGAAACCGCGCTTCTGGAGCTTGAGCAGGATTTTCCGAGCATCGATAATCTGGTTATCACGGATTATGCCGAGGGGCTTCGGCTTGCGCTTTTGGAAAACCGCATTGAAATCTACCTTGGTATGGCCAACCGGCTTGTTGACGATGAAGAGTTTGAAACAACAATTGTCGCGTCGGACCCGATCTTGGGCCTGTGCCATCACTCTCACGCATTTGCTGAAAAAGAAGTTTCTTTTGAACAGTTGCGCGATCAGGAATGGGCTGTGCCGGAAAGAGGGGAGCTGGCTCGATCTGCCCTTGAGGCGCATTTTCTACTAAACCTCGAACAAAAACCGCGGTTCAAGGTGGTGACCAACGTGCCGGTATTGCTGGGGCGCTACGTGCGAGAGGCTCAATTGCTGAGCCTGCTACCTGCCAGCAGTTTAGGAGAATACAAGGATTTTGGCCTGACATGGTTTAAGATCAAAGGATTTCAGTCTGAACGGAAAATTGGCATTGTCCGGCGTCGCGGGGTGGCGGCGAACCCCCTCAGCGCTAGATTTCGGGAAATTATGATCAGCGTTATGAACCGCGCATTCGAGAACCACCCGCTGTTGGACGTGAACAGCTAAAATTTGGTCTCGATTTGATGGCGTCTATGGCCTGCGATTTGGGTTCTCTTTGCGGTAAAGCGCTGAGAAGTCGAGCAATTCAATGAGGGAGAAGTGAATTAAAGCAAATGCCTATCGGACATGATCTGGTGTGGAATTCCGTTTTCATTGACCGTCAGAGCCTGCGCAAATAAGCAAAATCGTGTTGGTCCGGTTCGGCTCTACTTTGGATGTCGACAAACTGGTCAAGGGTTTTCGGGTGTGCGAACTGCAGCTGGCGGAAATCGCCCGTACCCTGCTGATGGACGAACCAACCTCTGCCTTGTCCCAAACAGCACCCGACATCTTGAAGGAAGCCCTTCGGGACCTTGTATTTCAGGGGGTTGCGGTGATCTATATCTCGCACCGGATGAATTTCTTGTCCGAAGGTCGGATCACGGGTCAACTTTCCGCTGAAGACATGAGCGCAACCAACGCTTCAATCACAGACGTCGTGCCGGCCTTTGGCGCACTGACCTCGCCCTTGTCTTAAAAAGGCAACATCATTTTCCTGTCGATCGGAAACCTGACCGATTTGCTGCGACACGTTTCGGTTGTGGTATTTTCTCTGTGGCGTCGCTTCGTCAGGGTGAACCGGACGCGGGTATCGGGTTTGAGATAGATGAAATTGCCGCTGTCGTCATTGGCGGAACCAGCCTGATGGGTGATCGCGGTGCAATTGTAGGAACGCTTGTTCGAGATCTGGTTTTTTGGGTTTCTGAGCAGTATTTTGCATCTCAACAATATCAACAGCAACACCCAGCTTCTCTTGAAGGGGATCATCCTTGTTGCGGCGGTTCTTCGTCAATAAGGCCGTTTCGGCGGAACAGTCGATTGGCAAAAAAAATAGCGAGCCTGTACTTAAAGCAATTTCTTGACCGAATTGATGTTTCGAACCACCTGAGTGTTCTGGATGGCGATCAAATTCTGGCTATTGCCAAGATGGACGCCTCCAAAACCTATGGTCTGTCGTTGCAGGTTAGCTTTCGCCGGATCGGCCTCTTGCAACGCCCGTCGCGGCGATCACACTTGCGCTGTCGGAGGCGACGGTACTGCGCAACACGATCCTAGATACCGCCGACCATCTGAAGTTGGCTGTTTCCGCTTTGGGACAACAAATCGATATCTCCATGCCGTCGCTCGCCCAAAAACCACCGAGCGCAAAACCCTGAGCGCGTCTATAGTCTATGCAGTGACCTATGCTTGCGCCATACCGATGGGGTTTGCTGAATTAAAAACCATCCCATTTGGGAGAAAGGTGCTCTATGCTGCTGAATATCGATCCGATTTTATCGCCAGACTTGCTATTTATCCTGCGCGCAATGGGGCATGGCGACAGTCTTGCAATCGTAGACGCAAATTTCCCCGCCGAAGGGTTGGGACCAAAATGCATTCGGGCGGATGGCTCGGACGCAACTGCGATTTTGAGAGCAGTGTTGTCTCTCTTACCCTTGGATGCCAAAGTTGCTGACCCGGCAATTTGTATGGCCGTCGTGGGGGAGCCAGACGCGGTTCCAGAGGCGGTTGCGGATTTCCAAGCGGTCATTCAGGAGGTGGCGGACACGCCGCGCGACATCCAATCGCTTGAGCGTTTTGCGTTCTACGAGCGGGCCAAAACAGCCAGTGCTGTGGTGCAAACGGGTGAAAGGCGGCTCTATGGAAATATACTTCTGACAAAAGGTGTCATTGGTTAAGGGGATTAGGGTATCAATTTTCCGGTCGTTTGCGCAGCAACCTTGTTGGGCGGGGCAGGGTGCATTTGCGCGGATCGGCTCTTATTCTGCACCTTCGCTGCACTTTTTTGTGCAAAAAGACGCGCATGAATGCTTTTCGAAAATCCCTTGCCGCCCGGATATTTATCGCAATCGCCGCGACCGCCGTCTTGATTATCGCGATCATGGCGTTGCTGATTGCGCTATCAATGCGAGACGGGTTTGCGCAATATCTTCTCCGAGGAGAGTTGACGCAGTTCGACGATCTTGAAGGGGCGTTGGTGCAGGCGCATGATCCAAGCGCATCGGGCTGGCCGGAGCTTGCCTCAGACCGGAAGATCTGGAACGATTTCGTGCATGCCTATCTCCCCTATGGCCCGGACGGTCTTGGACATCCTGACCCGCCTGCTGGGCATCCATTCCCGGCATTGGACCGACCGATCGGACCGCCACCACCAGGCGGCCCGGCCGGTCCGATGATCGCTGACCGGTTGATGTTGCTGGGGCCAGACAAAGAACGCATTGCCGGAGCGTTCGATCAATCGGGGTTGTTTGAACAGCGCGCGATTTGCGTCGCAGCAGATTGCACTGGCGATGGCCTGCTGGGTTACATCAGGCTGAACGCGCTGGATGTGTCCGAAGGCACCAGCGACGCCTTCTTTTTGCGCCGTCAGTACGCCTCGTTGGCATTGTCTGCCCTTATCGCGATCGTACTGTCTGCAGTTGCGGCCTTTTTGGTTGCGCGCCGCATCCTGATCCCGATCAGACAGTTGGAAACGGGTGCCAAGACCATGGCGGCAGGCGACTATACCGCCCGAATTGCGCAAAACCGTAAGGACGAACTTGGCCAGTTGATTGCTCACTACAACGCGCTTGCGGACACGTTGGAGCGGACAGACAAGGCAGAGCGCGCGTGGATTTCCAATACCAGCCACGAATTACAGACGCCTTTGGCCACCCTGCGCGCCCAAATCGAAGCTGTCCAAGATGGCGTGCGCCAACCCGATCCCCAGACCTTGGCTGGGATGCATGCGTCAGTGATGCGGTTGTCCCGTTTGGTACAGGACATCAAGACCCTGTCGCATTCCCGTGAGGCTGGTCTTATGACCGCTTTTCACGCCGAAGATTTTAGTGCGATCATCCGTCAGGCTGTCGCATCAGCGCAGCCGCAGTTTGCGGCGAAACTTGTCGGCATTGATCTTGATCTACCTGAGACGATGCCTTTGGCCTGCGACGGGCTGCGGATCGGTCAGGTCATTGACAACCTGCTGCAAAATGCGCTGCGCTATACAAATGAAGGCGGGCATGTGCGGGTAAAGGTGTGGGAGGCAGGCACAGCTGTTCAATTCGAAATGAACGACACTCCACCGGCCCCGCCACAAGATGATCTGCCACGACTTTTCGATCGGTTTTATCGCTCCGAAAGCTCTCGGTCGCGGGCCTATGGCGGTTCGGGTTTGGGCTTGTCCGTCTGTCGGGCTATTGTCGAAGACCATGATGGAACAATCAAGGCAGGGTTGTCCGACATGGGCGGTCTGCGCATCACCATGACCCTACCAAAGGCGAGAACATGACAGCACCGCGTATCTTGATTGTCGAAGACGAAATCGCTTTGTCCGAGGTTGTACGAGACTACCTGATCGCTGACGGGATGAAGGTAGATATTCTGCACGAAGGAACGCAGGCCGTCCCCACAGCTTTGAGGGGCCAGCATGATCTGCTGGTGTTGGATCTGATGTTGCCAGGTGTGGATGGTCTGACCATTTGCCGGGAAGTGCGCCGGACATCTGACGTGCCGATTATCATGACGACAGCAAAGGTCGAAGAAATTGACCGCCTTGTGGGGCTGAGCCTTGGGGCAGACGATTATATGTGTAAACCCTATTCGCCCCGCGAACTGGTCGCGCGGGTGCAGGCGATCTTGCGGCGCACTGCGCGCGGCCGGGATGGCAGCCAACCGCAGACGTCGCGACTGAAAACCGACACGGAGCGCTGGCAGGCCACATTGGATGGCAATCCGCTGGATTTGACACGCCGTGAGTTCATGTTGGTGCATAGCCTCGTGACGCGTCCTGGTCGGGTGTTTTCGCGCGACGAATTGCTCGGTCTGGCCTTCCCCGATGACACCGAAGTGTTCGATCGCACGATTGACAGTCATGTCCGGAACATCCGCCGCAAAATAGTAGCCGTAAGCCCCGAAGACCCCATCAGGTCGGTCTATGGCGTGGGCTATGCCTACGAAGGCTAGGCTTTTGCGCAGGCACGCGGCAAAAATGCGCCGCCCCGAGTTTTTTGGCGCATCTGCACGGTCTTTGCATATTTACTGCAAATCCACTCCTCAAAGAAAGCGCAAGACACTCCTGCAACGGGCGATAGGTTGCCCAGACAGGAGACGTTGATGTTATTTAAAGATGCCCACCGCAAGAGCGCAACATGCATTAAAGCCAAGCCGGTTCCGGTTTTCTATTCCACGGTGTCGCGTATCCGCCCAACTGTAAAAATCGCAGTAGTATTCTTGGCACCGGCGATTTTTACGGCCGCCATTGGCATATCAGCAGCCCATGCCGAGACGGTCTTTGATGCTGGTAGCACGGCCACAATCCTCGCCCAGCAATCAGCCCCTCGCGGCGGTGGAAATGGGGCCGGCCGCCCGCCGCGCGAAGCGATGGAGGCCTGCGCCGAACAGTCATCGGGCAGTGCCTGTGGTTTTATAGGCCGCGACGGTCAGAAAATTCCGGGAACTTGTAGCGCCCCCGAAGCAAACGTTCCGCTGGCCTGCACACCCGCCGATAGGCCGCAAAACCGGGGCTGACACCTCTAGGCTCGCTTTGGGGGTGCCGTGCTCCGGCCCCGCTCCGTGCGGATCTGAATGGGGTTATGACTGTGCGGGGTCCAAATTCCGCGCAGGCTCGGCCGGTTAAGGACGAATCCAATGAATAATTACCCACGAAGCTGGCCCATCCCGATCTGGCGGAGTTTTCTACCACTGCCTTTGTCCAGAAACCCCAAACAGTTGAATGCAGGTTGAACGATGGCACGGCCACGAGCTGCTATAAAATCGCAGTCCGCCACAAATCTGCCGCCCTGCCTTGTTGGTGTACGGGCAGTTGACAACTTCTCAACCACAGCCACCGCCGGTATCGGGGCCACGCGCGCAGGTCTGGACGGGCGCAATGGACCTTCGCGTCCTGTCGATAGCCAGTCAGGCCAAGTGCGGCCCGGCTTTGATCGCGCGGCGACATCGCTGGGTATGTCAACAAACGCGTTGATGCAGATGTAGCAAGCGTCTGGCTCTGGTTGTTTCGATTTTGCCGTCGCAGCCCATCACCTTGGCATCAACGAGTACGCCCTGTGCGCTGTACTGCCTGCTCCTCCCGGTCCGTAAAGAGCAAAAGGCGTCCGCGGTTTCCTAGTTCAGCCACGGGCGCGCCCCTCGAAGACGGCGAGAAAACCGCTGCAAGAAGACAGGATACCTTGTGACCCAAGCGACAATATCGCCCCCTAACGTATCACGCAGAGCGGTTTTGACCGGACTTGCAGCGGCCAGTCTTTCGGCCTGTGCGGATCCGTCTGCAATATCTTGGTCGACAAGGTCCATGACGGAGACGGACCCTCTGTCGCGCTTTCGCCTTTTGGCCAATGCAAGTTCAAAGCAGTGGTCACGACACCTGCATCCGCTAGAAGCCAAGACCGGAATTTCTGCTCTGGCGCTATCCGGGGGCGGTGAAGACGGCGCTTTTGGAGCTGGTGCCCTTGCCGGATGGACAGCCTCCGGAAACCGGCCCGAATTTGACATGGTCACGGGCATTTCCACGGGGGCGCTTATTGCCCCATTCGCGTTTCTGGGCCCCGCACAGGATGACGCCTTGCGCCGCATCTTTACCCAATACGACGCCAAGGACATCATGCAGTTGCGGGTTTTCAAAGCGCCGCTCGGCGACGCAATTTACGACACAACGCCACTTGCCGGGCTCATCAAGGATTTCACACCGCCAGCCGTCCTTCGGGCCATCGCTGCACGTCACGCAGCGGGCGGCCGGTTGTTTGTCGTGACCTCAGACCTTGATCGGTCGCGTGCGGTGGTTTGGAACATGGGCGAAATTGCGCAATCTGGCCAATATGACTTGTTTCGGGCGTTATTGCGCGCTTCGGCAGCGCTGCCCGGTTTGTTTTCACCTGTCACCCTGACATACAAGATTGGCGATACAACCTATACCGAAACCCATTTGGATGGCGGCGTCCACATGCAGTTTTTGGCGATACCGCAATTCGCCTACACCTCCAAACATCACAAATTGCCCGAAGGTAGCTTGTATCTTTTGATCAACAACACGCTCGAGCCGGCTCCAACAAAGGTATCAAGATCGGCTTTGGCAATATCACAGCATGCCTTGACGACAAGCGTCAGGGCCAACGCACTGGCAGAGGTCAATGCGACGAGGCTATTCGCCCGCGCCAACAGAATTGACCTGTCTGTTGCCTCTGTCGATCCGGATTCCGGAGTGATCTATGATCCATCCGACCGCTTTTCATCGGCTTATATGAATGCGCTTTTCCAAAACGGTTTTGCGCGCGGCATTGGGGGGACGTTGTGGACGTCCTGACGGAGCCTCAAGCAAAATTCGTATGGTTGGTGCAGTGACGCCAACAAGCGGCTGGTGGCAATGTATCGGCCGCTCCGATACGATCAGTTTTACATCCGCTTCCAATTCCCCTGTTATTCCCAGCCATATAGCTTAAGGGAAGATAACCCTAGGAGGACGAACAATGGCAGTTTCACAGAGCCTACCGAACTTGGTGCGCGCAGCGCAAGATACGGCCAAGTCGTCCTATGATCGGATGTCAGAGATTTTGAACGATGCGGATGGTCAACCATTGACCGACGCGCAGAGCAAAGAAATGACGGAGCACACGGTCGCGATTGAGTTGGCCGCCGTGGATATTTTCACAGTGTTCGAAGCGCGTATGCAGCGCCATTTCAAGCGCGGGCCGCTGTCACGCAAAGTCAAAGCAGCCCTGTTGGAAGCCGGAGAACCCGATCTCGCCGATAGGCTCCACCAGCACTACTTGGCGATCAATGTTCTCAAGCACGGAACCGGGGCGAGTCACCGCGAACTGCTAGGCAACAAAAGCACGCTGTTCGTGGTAAAACACGTCTCGGATGAAGCCGTCAAAGAGGGCGACGCGGTGGCCGGTTTGGTCGACGTGACGCCGCCGCATTTCTTTGACGGGCTGGCTGGCACAATCCTCGACGCCTATGACTTTCTTGAGAACTGACGATCCGTAGAACTGGGCGGCCCCCCCGGTGCAAATGCAGCAAAAATCGCTTTGACCTTTGACAGGGCGGTCGCCGCATTCTGGCTGAAGGGATGGTTGCGGGATTCGCGGTCCGGCGGCCAGTTTGGCAGGACACAACAAAGTATAAATTTCAGCACCTGTAACTTAACAAAACTGCTGGATCGCTGGACGGTATGTGAGCATCTTACGATCCACTGCTCCGGGTAAATCCTACCTTTTACAGCCTACAGAGCGGTCCGAGCCATTGCCAATGTGCATTGAGCAAAGGATGAAAATTATACCGCAACCGGCGCTTTGCACAATGCATTCAGCGCATCTGCGGCGATTTCGAAAGACCGAATTCGAGCAGACGGGTCGTGGATCATTCCGGTCACCATCAGCTCGTCTGGCTGATACCTTTGGATCAAGTCACCAAGTTGCTGTTTGACCGTACCGGGTGAACCTGTCGCAGAACACGACAATGCCTGCTTCACTTGGGCCATTACCGCAAGAGGAACGTCTTGTTCGATGTCGTGGCTCGGCATTGGCAACTTACCCGGTGTGCCAGTCCTAAGCCGCGCAAAAGCGCGTATTTGAGAGGACCGCAGGAAAGCTGCTTCAGCGTCCGTTTCTGCGGCACAAACCCCGGCAGCCAGCATTACATGTGGCTTTTCCAGCCAAGCCGATGGTCGAAATCTACGTCGATAGACCTCAAGGGCTTGGTCCAACATGGCAGGTGCAAAATGTGAAGCGAAGGCATAGGGCAATCCCAATTGGGCCGCCAATTGCGCACCATACAAGCTGGACCCAAGAATCCAGATAGGGACGTTGGTTCCCGCGCCAGGAATGGCTTGTACCCGGGCGTTTGCCGGAACGTCCCCGAGGTAACCGATCAATTCCAGCACATCTTGGGGAAAACTGTCTTCGGGAACCATATTGCGACGCAAAGCGCGTGCCGTTGCCATGTCGGTTCCGGGGGCGCGGCCCAGCCCCAAATCGATCCGGTCCGGGTAAAGGGTTGCAAGTGTTCCAAATTGCTCTGCAATCACAAGCGGTGCATGATTTGGCAGCATGATGCCCCCGGCACCAACACGCATGGTTTTGGTTGCCGCAGCAATGTGACCAATCACCACCGCCGTCGCGGCACTGGCGATACCGGGCATGTTATGGTGTTCCGCCAACCAATAGCGGTGATACCCGAAACCTTCCGCAGCACGGGCCAGCTCTACCGAGTTCGCCAAGGCATCAGCGGCGGTTTTACCTTCGGGGATTGGTGATAGGTCGAGAAGTGAAAAATGCTGCATGTTGGTCTCCAATGCGTTGCACTTAGGCACTGCGGCTGCTCAGGCCAAGAGGGGGGCGAAACATCGACCCGATCCAAGGCGTTGCAAAAGGCCAGAATGCGCGGCCCATCGCTGCACTGTGGCGGCGCGCCAAAACAGCAAGGTTGCTTGGAATGTCACAGTCGGTCATCCGGGCGTGATCTCGTGATAGATGACCAGCGTTCTTCAACACGGCATCAGGCGCAGGTTTCTCTGGGGGCGGTTCTTTCACTATGCTGTCAGCCAAAAAAACTATTCGGGGTCACAAACATCGATGGCAGCCACGTCAAGATGAGCGCCGGGAACAAGCGATTCCAGCACCGTGTTTCCGCGGGTGGTGTCAAAGAAACCCCTTTCTCCGACCAGCCAGTAGCCGGCATCGGATGTGAGGGTCTGGGTTGACAGCCTGACAAGGCTGCCACCGGACAGCAAGTCGTCCACCACCCCCAACCAAGCAAGGGCGACACCACTGCCAGCCAGCGTCATGTGCATCGCCAACCCGTGATCATTGACAACGATCCTCTTGTTGCTCGTTTGCGCCACCTTAACTCGCTTTTGGAACCAAGCGTCCCAACCCAGCCATCGTTTCTCTGGATCATCTAGTTCAATGATCTTGGTTGTTTCAGTTCCAATGCTAAGATGACTGTCAAAGATTTGCGCGGCGAGCTCTGGTGCAGCCACCGGGCAAACCTCTTCCTTGAAGAGCAATCGTGCGTCTTTTCCGGGCCAATGACCGTGCCCAAAGGCGATCCAGCAGTCAGCACTCTCCTGCCAAAGATCCTCGTCTCGTTTGAGTGTGACAAGTTTAACGCTGCGGTTCAGATCTTCTGACAAGAATGGCAGCCGATTGGAGAGCCAATAGGTGCCAATGCCGGGATAGGTCACGATGGTGAAACTTGACGAGGGCGAACTGCTCCTCAGTTGATTCGATGTCTCCCGGATTGCGTCAAACGCCTGAGAAAGCGTTTCGAACAGCTCGTGTGCCTTTGGGGTAGGCTTGGGGCGTCCATTCTTTCTGTCAAAGAGGATGACCCCCAAATCTTCCTCTAAGCATTTGATTTGATAACTTATAGCAGGCTGCTGCACATTCAGAGATGCCGCTGCAGCCGTGAAACTACGCAGGCGATAGGCTTCTTCGAATGCCCTAAGCCCCTTGAGAGTTGGCAGGTCTGATCCCATCGAATTTTTCAATCCTGTGCATAATTTTTTTCTGCATATTATAGCCTTGGATTTCGATTTAAAGGTTTGGATGAGATGCAATTTCAAACAGCGAGATCTGACGTGCCCGCACACATCTACTACACATTTTTGGCGGGTCACGCCCATTCAAGAGAGGCAGGGCCGCTCCTTGCAAAAGCAGGTCAAAGGTCTTCCAGATCTGCCCATCCCTCTGGGTTTTATCGGAATCTCTGAACCTGATCCGACATTCCCCGCACTGGTCTTTTTGGGAGGAGCGGCCATGCATGAACACTACGAACAAATGTACCTGAATGGGCCCGATTACGTGGTCGTGTCGGTGTTGAACAGAGCGGATCTTTGCGGGCGCATTCGACCCGTCGGGGTCGGTCTGAATAGAATCGGCGGCACGGCTACCATTCAAAATGGCAACCGGCCTGAGCTGGTCACGGGGTCCTTTGCGCTGACCTCGGCACGCACTGTCTACAACACGCTCGATTTCCGGCATGCGGCCGAAACTGGGTTTGGAACTGGCTGAAACCAAATTGACGATCCCCGACCGTGAACGCCCCCGTATTTTGCGGTCATAGACGGCCGGTTGGGGCGCAAAATCCAGAAAATCACTGTTTTTGAAGATTAATCCCACTTCTCGACCAGAAAACCCAGAAACGCCACCTTCGCGAAAGCGCGACAAAAATGAGCTCCTGAATGACACAACTATCTCTTTCACGCAGATTGCGCCGTACCCCGTTTTCGCAAGGTGTCGAAAATTTTGGAGTCAAATCCTATACCGTTTACAATCACATGTTGCTGCCAACGGTGTTCCGGTCAATCCGCGAAGATTATCGGCATCTGAAAGAGGCGGTTCAGGTTTGGGATGTCTCTTGTGAACGCCAAATCGAACTTCGCGGCCCGGATGCGGGGCGGCTGATGCAGCATCTGACCCCGCGTGACCTGCGCTCGATGCTTCCAGGGCAGTGCTACTATGTGCCCATCGTCGATGAAACCGGCGGCATGCTGAACGACCCTGTCGCCGTGAAGTTGGCCGATGACCGGTGGTGGATTTCCATTGCGGACAGCGATTTGTTGTATTGGGTCAAAGGGCTGGCCTATGGGGGGCGGCTCGACGTTCTGGTAGATGAGCCGGACGTCTCTCCCCTTGCGGTTCAAGGGCCCCGGGCCGACGATCTGATGGCGGCCGTGTTTGGTGATGGCGTGCGCAATATCCGCTTCTTCCGCTTCGGTTATTTCGAATTTCAGGGACGCAGCCTTGTGGTTGCCCGGTCAGGCTATTCGAAACAGGGCGGTTTTGAGATCTATGTTGAAGGTTCGGACATTGGCATGCCTCTTTGGAATGCGCTGATCGAGGCTGGCAAACGCATGGATGTCCATGCGGGCTGCCCCAACCTGATCGAACGGATCGAAGGGGGGTTATTGTCCTACGGAAATGATATGACCGACGATAACACACCGCACGAATGTGGCTTGGGCAGGTTCTGCAACACCAAAACCGCGATTGGGTGCGTTGGGCGTGATGCTTTGTTGCGCGTGGCCAAAGAGGGGCCGGTTCAGCAAATCCGGCCGATCTCGATCGAAGGGGACGCGGTTCCGCCTTGCGATAGTTTTTGGCCGGTTCTTTCAAAGGGCAAAAAGGTCGGCAGGATCTCATCGGCTGCTTGGTCCCCGGATTTTGACACCAACGTTGCGATCGGAATGGTGCGTATGACGCATTGGGATGAGGGAACGGAGTTGCAGGTTGCAACGCCCGGCGGGCTGCGGGATGCAACTGTGCAACCCGCGTTCTGGATTTAATTCAATCCGCCTTGAATGAGCCCAAGAGGACCCCAAGAGAACCCCGGGAAAATCATTTTTTCCGGGTTGGGCCAAGGTCGTGCGCGGTTGCGTCAAGTTCGCAGGCATGTAGCGCTCATTCTGATACCATAGAAGGCACCTTTGAACTTGGTTCTGTTGGCCTTTTCAGTGGTGTCCACCTGTGTCCACCTCGCGAAGCGCAACTGTCCTGCATAGACATTTCCGCGCCCTCTGCGGATTTCCGCAACCCCCTATTCCATGGCCGTCATGCACCCATTTACAGTGGTCACCAATCTGCATCATTGTGCAGCCATTGGAGGCCAAAATGGCGGCAGAAGCAAATATCGATCATATCGCAGGAAAAATGCGCAAGAGCATTTTGGGCGTTTTGCTTGTCACTGTGTTGTTGGCGACAGCAGCCACGTTCTTTGGGGCGCAGCGATACTTTGAGCGGCTTGAACTTCAGACCGCATCGGTACGTTTGGTTCTCTACTTGCGCTCTCTCAACGAGGCCCTTTTGCAGCATCAGCACCTACCTTTTATTCTTGCACAAGATCCGCGTTATTCTGACGAACTGGATCCGAGCTCAGTTGATCCGAAAACCAATGGGCGGCTGCGATCTTTGGCTGAACAGGCGAACCTGGAGGCAATATATCTGATGGATTCCAGCGGGCTTGTTCTTGCTGCCTCCAACTCGGATGAACTGCATACGTTCTTGGGGCAAAATTATGGGTTTCGCCCCTATTTTCAAGACGCTCTACAAGGCCAACGCAGCGACTACTTTGCGATTGGGGCTACTTCGGGAAGGCCCGGATACTTTGTGGCAGAGCCGGTGATTTTCGCAAACGGTACACATAAAGGCGTCGCTGCCATCAAGTTGGATGTGAGCAAATTGCAGCGATCATGGGAAAGCAGCAAGGAAACGGTCATTGCAATCAACAAGGACGGTATTGTTGTTCTGGCCTCGAACCCAAAGTGGTTGTATCGCCCGATCAACCAGCTTGGCCCTGACGAGCGCAATGCCATTCTGGAAAGCCGCCAATTCGGTGCCTTGACGCTTGAACCCTTGGATTGGAGCGAGATCGACCCAAACCGAGTAACTCTTGATGGAAATGATTTCCTGATTGCATCAGGCACCGCGGATTGGCGGGAATGGACAGTTTTGTATTTGCAGCCCGAAAAAGCAATTTTGCGCAAAACGCTTTTGGCTACGGCGATTTTCGGGAGTATCATCACATGTTTAGTCGGTTTTGCGACCTTCCTTCGGTCGCGTCGGATAGAGGTGGCTTTGGCTGCATCCGAGCTGCGCAGTGGAGAGTTGACCGAAGCAAACGAAAGGTTGGAACTGGCGCAAGCAGAGTTGGCACGCAGTGGCAAGCTGGCTGCATTGGGGCACTTGGCAGCTTCTGTCACGCATGAGTTGGGGCAGCCGATCAGCGCTTTTCGCAACCATTTGACCGCAGCTGAAATTGGCAATGAAATCAGCTCTCCCAAAACGCTGGCGAACCTCAATAATCTTGTGAATCGAATGGAATCGATTACCGGTCAGTTCCGCTATTTTGCCCGCGCGCGCGCAGACGAGAAAACCGACGTGAAACTGCTGACGATTTTGGAGGAAGCTGAAGGGTTGCTAAAGACTGAAATTCAAACCGCAGGAATCACTGTGACGCGGGGAAATCCGTTCCCGCAAATAGAAGTCAACGCGCGTCAGGTTCAGTTAGAGCAGGCCTTTACCAATCTGTTCAAGAACGCAATCCATGCTGTCGCAAATGTAGCCGCGCCACAGATTGCTATCAATGTGACGCAAGATGAAAAAAACGTTATGATCAGCGTTGCAGACAACGGCCCCGGCCTTGCGAGTGCGACGCTTGCTGATCTTCAAGAGCCGTTTTTTAGTACGAAACCCTCCGGGGTCGGAATGGGCTTGGGCCTTGCGATCACAACGGAAATCATCAAGGATCACGGCGGAACTCTTGCGCTCGGAAACCCGGAAATAGGTGCGGAATTCGTCGTGACTTTGCCCCTTTCCAGAAGCGGAGATGCAGCTTGACCCTCCCCAGAGTTCTCATTGTCGATGATGACCGTGAAATGCGTGTTTCGCTTGCGCATTTGTTGGAAAGTGCCAAATACGAAGTGGTTGTTGTAAGCAACGCCCTTGATGGATTGGCGGCAATTCAAAGCTCTGACCTTGATGTCATTATCAGCGACGTACGCATGCCTGAAATGGACGGACTGGAATTTCTTGTCAGAGCCCGCGAAATTTGTCGCATTCCCGTTATCTTGATTTCTGCTCACGGCGACATTCCAATGGCGGTCACGGCCTTGCAAGATGGGGCTTACAGTTTCGTTGAAAAACCGTTCGATCCCCGCCGGCTTTTGGGTATTCTCAAAAATGCTATTCGGTTAAAAAGGCTGGAAGACAGCACTGTAGCGTTGCAAGATAGATTGGCGGAACTTACTGACCTTGAACGCATTTTGATCGGGAATTGCGATCAGATCGGCGTGGTCCGAGATCTGATATTCGATTTTGCCAACAGCCGTGCGAACGTCCTTATTCTCGGCCGGACCGGAACTGGCAAAGAGCTGGTGGCGCGGGCGCTGCATGACCTTAGCGCCGATCCGTCCGCACCTTTTGTCGCGGCCAATTGTGCTGCAATCCCACCAGAACGATTTGAAGAGACCGTGTTTGGCAATAGTGAAAACCCCCGTGGATTGATGAGCCAAGCAGGCGGTGGCACATTGTTTCTAGATGAACTCAGTTCGATGCCACTTGAAACACAGGCAAAGTTCCTTCGAACAATAGAAACCAAGAAATTTCAACGCATCGGAGAGGCCGAAATCCAATCGGTCGAGCTGCGGGTGATAAGTGCGGCGTCGGCTCAAATTGAACAACGGGTCAAGGACCAGACGTTTCGCGGCGACTTGTTGTTTCGCCTAAACACGCTGACAATCGAGCTGCCTGATTTGGCGGACCGGGGGGAGGATGTATTGTTGCTGACACGCCACTATATCGCCCGTTTCAGCCAGCTTTACGAGGTTGCTGCGCCCAGTCTTAGCAATGACGATCTTTCTGCGCTGATGGCTCACGATTGGCCGGGGAATGTGCGCGAATTGCAAAGCGTTGCTGAACGGCGCGTTCTCGCGGAACGCCGCGGTGGCGGGTCTATTCGCCTCGCAATCGCCAATCAAGCTACGCCTCAGGCATTTCCGACCACTTTGCGGGACTCTGTCGCCATGTTTGAGCGAGAGCTGATCGGGCGGGCAATCCAGTTGGAGAACGGCCGCATGGAGGACGTTGCGGCTTCACTCGGGATCGGGCGGCGCACATTGAATGAAAAAGTTGTAAAACTGGGGCTGGATAAAGATGCTTTGCTCAGCAACAAAAGCTAACTGCGGAAATCCGCAGACCTTTTTTATGCGACTCTGAATATTTCTTCAGATCGGTCAACCTGCCAGCCCTCTATCAAGCATTCAGGCCCCATCGGTGCCATGAATCTTGGGAGGAAGACCTATGAAAATGTTGAAAGCGCTCGTTTTGGGTGCAAGTCTTGTTGCATCTACAGGCGCACAGGCTGACAGCGCTGACTATGTGCTGAACACAGCGTCCACCGGGGGAACATACCATCCCGTAGGCACAGCGATTTCGACTCTTTCGAAAATCAAGCTGTTGCCAAAGCAAAATTTTTCGCTGACAGCCGTTAACTCGGCAGGGTCTGGCGCGAATGTGCAGGCTTTGTCCGCAGGCACCGCTGATTTTGCAATTCTTCAGGGTCTTTATGGTTCTTATGCCATTACTGGAACTGGCCCGGTGAGCGAGCCGCAGACCAACCTGCGTTCAATCACCATGCTGTGGCAGAACGTCGAACAATTCGTTGTTCCATCCGACAAAGCAGTGACAGGTACCGTGACGGACCTTGTTGCGCTCAAAGGTATGCCCGTCGGCATGGGCAAAGAGAACTCCGGTACAATGGGGTCTAACAAAGTCCTGTTGTCTGGTCTGGGCCTTACGCTAGAAGACTTTTCGCTTGTGAGCGCAGGCTACGGCCCAACCGCAGATGCGTTGGCAAACGGCCAAGCCGTTGCTGCCGGTATCCCATCAGGCCCGCCCACAGGCGCAATCACCAAGCTGATGGCCTCCAACGAAGGCAAATTCACAATCCTTGATGTCACTGCCGAAGAAGGCGCGGCAATGGACGATGGTCGCAATCTTTGGGTGCCTTACACAATTTCTGCCGGAACATACCCCGGTCAGGCTAAGGACATTAATACGATCGCTCAGCCGAACTTTTTGGCAGTGAACGCAAGCGTGGACGAAGAGCACGTCTATTTGCTCACAAAAACGATGTACGAAAACCTGCCGTTCTTGCAGTCGATCCATCCCGCGACCAAGGCAATGGCCCTCGAAAAAGCGATGGCTGGTCTGCCAGCGCCTTTGCACCCCGGTGCGGCGCGTTACTACACTGAGATGGGGCTGGATATTCCCGCCAACTTGATCGCCGAATAAATCAAGGAACTCACTTGATGGGCCGCCACATCGTTGGCGGCCCTTTCAATTAGGGTCTAGGGGGAACAAAGATGACACAACAAGACACAGAAATCGCCATATCGCCGCGCGAAACGCTTTTAGACATTCCGAAAGGGCGGTGGGGTGCCCGGCAGCTTGTGCTCGTCTTTGCGCTTGTTTTTGCGATCTGGCACGTTTTGACAAACGTCTATCTGACGGAACCCGGTTTGTGGCAAAACGCCATTCATTTCGCAGGTTTTGCGTTTCTTGCATCTGTGACCATCAGCCCTTGGGGCAAGAGGTCAAACCAGACCTGGGCCTGGATAGTAGATATTGTCTATGGGCTGCTTGTGGCAAGTGCCGCGCTTTGGGTCGCCTATGCTGAATCTGGACTTTATGAACGGTCGCTAGCGGTGACTGGACAGGGGTGGCAGTTTACGATTGTAGATTGGGCTGCAGGCCTTTTGCTGATCTTTGCGTGCATGGATTTGTCGCGCCGCGTGGCGGGCTGGGTCATTCCCATCCTCATTGCCTTGTCCCTAAGCTATATTCTTTTCTTGGGCACAATGTTGCCCGGAGTGTTCCGCGCGGCCAGCTTGCCGCTCGATGATGTTCTCTTTCGGACCCTATATAACGATGAAGGGCTATTTGGGATTTTGGCCCAGATTTCAGTCGCCAACATTACTTTGTTTATGATCTTCGGCGGTTTCTTGGTGGTGTCGGGTGCCAGCAATTTTGTGATCGAAATTTCAAAGATCGTGGCTGGCCGGATCAAAGGCGGAGCGGCCTTTGTCGCCGTTATATCCTCGGCTTTGACGGGAACGATTTCTGGCTCTGCGATTGCAAACACGGCCTCTACGGGTGTGATCACCATTCCGCTGATGAAGGCTAACGGGTTTCGCCCGCAATTTGCTGCAGGTGTAGAAGCGGCAGCGTCGACAGGTGGCCAATTGATGCCGCCAATTATGGGCGCTGGTGCCTTTGTGATGGCGAGCTACACCTCGATCCCCTATGGCACAATTGTCGCGGTATCGGTTGTACCGGCAATTCTCTACTTTCTGTCGGTGGCCTTCATTGTGCGCATCGAAGCCGTTAAATACGACGCCGGTGCCGAGATCGATCTGACCGTGGATCGCGGCAAGTTGTTTTCCGGCGGTTTGGTCTTTGTGTTGCCTTTGACAGTGATGATCTGGCTCCTACTCACCGGAGTTACGCCAGCATATGCGGCCTGCTGGGCGATTGCAGCTGTGATCGGCGCGTCGTGGATGACCAGTATCGTGGCATATTTCAGCAAAAGCGGGACGTTCAAGCCGGTGAACATGGGTCCTGCCAAAATTTCCGAAGCTTTGAGTAGCGGCATTCGGTCGGCCATCATGACAGCCATCTTATTGACCGCCATCGGGATCATGAACAACGCAATTGTCACCAGCGGAGTAGGAAACGGTTTTTCCTTGATGATCGCGCAATGGTCGCAAGGTTCCATGGCCTTGGCCATCGTATTGGTTGCTTTGGCCTCTCTAGTCTTGGGTATGGGTTTGCCGGTGACAGCGGCCTATATCATTCTGGCCATTTTGACGGCACCCGCGCTTGCCGGGATCATGGCCGACGGATTGATTGTCGAACAACTGATAGCGGGGATTTCGGATCCGGCCAAATCAGGCCTGTTTTTTCTGGTTGATCATCCGCTTGTGGCACAGGTGGCAACTGGCATGTCCAAGGCAGAAGCTTGGGAACTGATGGCCAACATTCCGTTTGAGATCGCGGTCACCATTCGGCCTGTCCTTGTTGATCCAACATTGCAAACCACCTTTTTGCTCACGGCCCATCTGATTATCTTCTGGCTTAGTCAGGATTCTAATGTGACCCCACCAGTCTGTCTTGCAGCCTTTGCCGCAGCAGGCATTGCGGGGTCACGGCCGATGGCGACCGGCTTTGAAAGCTGGAAAATTGCCAAAGGGCTGTATGTGGTGCCGCTCCTTTTTGCCTACACACCGCTGATTTCGGGCGATTTGGCTCAGGTTTTACAAATCGGGTTTTTCTCACTGTTCGGTATTTATGCAACCTACGCTTTGATTCAGTGGTATGCAGAAGGACCTATTGGAATCTACACGGTACCGCTTTTGATTTTGGGGGGCGTCGGGGCCTATTGGCCTTTGGCATGGCTGCCCAACATCGCAGGTGCTGCGGTTATTACAGCGGTGATCGTGATGTCCTACAGGGCCCGAACCCAAGGCCTTGTTGGGGGCGCCGTCGCGGCCAACGAACAGTCAGGAGTGCTTTGAATGTTAAACACCGAAACAGGCAAACTCGCGCTTGCGCAGCAATTTAGCGCCCATGGCAGGCAGCAAGAAGATGGCGTGCTCGCCATACGTGCCATTGCCATGCCTGCCGACACAAACCCTGCTGGGGATATTTTTGGCGGTTGGCTGATGTCGCAAATGGATCTGGCTGCGGGAAATATGGCTGGCCGCGTCTCGCAAGGTCGCAGTGCGACTGTAGCAGTCGAGGCCATGCAATTCCTGCATCCTGTAAAAGTTGGTGATGAAGTCACGCTGTATGCATCACTGAAGATGGTTGGGCGTACGTCAATGCGGGTACATGTCGATGTCTGGGCACGAAACAGGTTTGCTAAGGAGGGCCAAAAGGTGACCAATGCCGATTTCGTTTTTGTCGCTCTGGATGAAGATGGAAACCCGCGTGAAATTCCGGCTACTTAGTCACCCTGAAAATGCATCTGGATGCCGATGACCGCTCGCCCTCGGTTTTTTGGAAAAGCGGCGGGCGGTTTGGTTCCATCTACCCAGCACCGACCCGTTGAATTCATAGCGTCGATCCCGAATATGGGTCGGCGTTATGCGCTTGTGCCAGCATCCGGTGCGACATCACGCATGAATTCTGGCAGCGTATTCAAGACTGTGTACGATAAGTGAAAAAGGACGGATATACGTGTCCGCACTCATCGCCTATCGAGCTTGGTGCTCAACGCCTCATCCGTTTCTGGATTTGGGCAGAAAGTTATTTGACAGCCTCGGCGAAAGTCGCAGTTAGCCTTTTGTTAAGTAGGTCATGTGGCTCTATTGACTGACCGTAGTGAAGCTGTGCCAGCGCTGCGATATCATTGTAAATAACAACGGCTTTGCCATCACGCCCCTGATAAACCAGCAACTTTTGGCAAAATGCGTCCAAGCCAATGGCCGGGAACGCCGCCATTGCAACGCCGCCCGGTGCCGGACCGCCAAACAAAAGAAGTTGCGCAGGCACCAACGATACATCGTAGTCTTCCGCTTCAGCCTGAAAGTCGATTTCGCCAAACCAGATTGTATCCGACTGGGCTGTAACAACCTTTTTCAACCGCGAAACAGTTTCTTCGACCCCATAGTTGGATCTGATCTCGAGGATCGCAAAGTCAGGAACAATGTCATCGGTCGCGACCTTTTGAGCAGACACCTCTTTCACCTGTGAGAATACATCATGCAATCGGGCATCAAAATCAGCGAGAGGCGCAGAAGCGCTTAGGTTATGGCGCTGCGCGAGGAACGCCGAAGAGGTATAGGATACGGTAGGCGTTCCCTTTTCCTCAAATGACAAAACCCGAAAAGGCAAATCGAGCCCGGCACGAATGTTTTCGCGCAAAATAGCCGCGTTGAGAGCGGGATCAGAAAAGAGTTGTACGCGGGCGGGCGGCATTTCAACGCCCTCCGCGGCAGCCAGCCTTGCGTGATCAATTTGAAGGATCTCTGCCAAGCTGGCAGCTGATACGGCCACTCTCACTTCTTCAAAGGAGTGATCGACAGCAGCCTGTTGTGTGTCTCCGGCGTTTGCAGAGATGCCGGCACCGACAACAGCAACGCATGCCAGAACTGAAAACCATTTGTGCTTCATAGAAAACGCCATCCGGGTCACCCGTTCTTTCTGATCGCAACCAAGGCAAGTGCCCCGAACGCGATTTCGGCACACAAATAGAATATTAGGACAAAATTCGGCATACCATCAACAACTATGCTGATGATACGGCCTGCAGCGAGCCCCCACATAAAAATGAACAGGCTCCAAACGGCCGGACGTCTTACAGCTTCAATAAATGCACCCGATAGCCAGAAGAGGACATTCGCCAGATAAAGGCCCATGATCGCGCGAAAGACGTGGGTTTGGTTTGTGCCTTCTACGGGGAACCCCAAAAGATAAGTCACGGTTTTCGAGGGAGCTATCCCGTAAGAAAAGGCAATCGGTACAAGCCCGATGGCCGCGAGTATCAGGATCAGACGATCAGACATAACATTCCATTCTTTGAGTAGAGCTTGAAATCGTCACCGGTAGGATAGTGCACTGGGTAGGCTTGCGCAAGGCGGGCTTCCGGGCAGGCTTTGCTATCCTTTTGGGTGACCATGACGCGAATAGGGGCGGTTGTCTTGCAGGAACCCTTTTCATAGGACACCTAGATGAAGCGCTATCTGGCGATCCAGAAGGGCCAAGGCCAGCAAGTCACCACCTGTATTGATGACCAGTTTGTCTTGCCACCAAACAGGCTGCGTGGCCAAAAGGAGCGAATTCGGGGATGCGTTATATCTCGTCAAGTGGGATGTCAGATGTCTGGTTTGGTATAGCTCAACATTGGCAAACCCATCCGTAATTGCCTCCTGTTATGTCAGTGTCTGGCCCTTTATAGGACAAGCGCTTGCTGCTGCGCGCAATTAGTATTTTCATAGCATTGCGGGACCCAGGTCCAATTTGGCCATCAAGGGCCCCACGATACACCCCGCGGGCCTGCAATAACCGCTGAACTTCACGCCCGGTATCACGGGTCCACTCGGATTGGGTGCGAAACCGTGCAATGTTGCCGCCAAGTTCCATGCTTCGCACCCAGTATGCGGCAGATTTTTGGGGATCACGCTCGGTTCCCACGCCCGCTTCATACATCTCGGCTGTCTTCGTGAGACCTTGCACAAACCCTTGTTTTGCAGCCAGTTCATACCAGCGCAGTGCCTCTGATTGGTCCAGTTGCGCCCCATAAGCACCGATTGAAAAGATCTTCCCAAGCTGCATCTGTGCTTTGATGTACCCCGTTTGCGCTGCCAAGGATAACCACCGTTTGGCTTGAACGAAGTCGGGCGCGATATCGGGGCCATTCTCGACCTTGAGCCCATTTAGATAGGTGTTGCCGACGCGGGTTTGCGCCCGCCGGCTGCCCATTTCGGCAGCAACGATGAGAAGGTCGAGCGCAAGCGACATGTCTTGTGTCGCCATGCCTTCTGTGCCGCGCCAATGCGCCATGGCAATTTCGTATTGCGCGCGCATATCGCCAGCTGTTGCGGCCCGTTCATAAAATGCCATCGCCTTGGCCGGATCGCGGGGATATAAATCCCCTTTCGAATAGGACTGCGCTGCCAGATATAGGGCATGTGGATGGTTCAAAGCGATTGCCTGTTCCAGATGCTTTCGCGCCTGCGCGAAATCGCGCCGAACCGGCCCTGCTTCGGATACATATAAGGCGGCCAGCATGGTCATTGCGGCGCGGTCGCCTTGTGCGGCGGCTTCTTCAAGACGCGCAAAGGCTTTTTCAAAATCTTGGTCAGTGGTTATCCCGTCACGGGCAAACCGGCCAAGCGCAGTTGTTGCCGCGACATAGCCCAATTCATGGGCAATCCGGTAATAGGCATGGGCGTCGGCGTATTCGCCAGCGGCCTCAAGCGCTCGGCCCAAAGCAAAGCTTGTCGCGGCATCAGATCGGGGCTCTGCCTTGGGGGCGCGGCAAAACCCCAAAGCGGCTTCAGTATCGATGTCTTCGAAGTCTATTGCCGGGATACCGGCCGCGCGGCCCGGATCGAAGGGGCTTGCGGTTTGTAGGATGCAACGCTCCCGCGCCTGAGGAACCAACACTTCATGGTCAGACGCATCTGTTGCCTCTTGTGCATCGTTCAACTGCTCTAGGGCAACCGCCGCTTTGAGCGCAACATCGGTGTCGGGAAACGAAGTCTGGATGTCCAGAAGGGCGCTTCGTTGCGATGCCAAATCATCTTTTAGCAAAGCTTCGGTCAGGGCTTCCAAAGCCAGTTGATCTGTTTGCGTGTCATCTTCACGCAGGGCATCTTGCAAAGCGGCCTCAATCCGCAAGCTGGCCTGCTGGGCGCGTTGTGCAGCATCGCTACCCGGGAAATCCACCACGACCTGTTTAAGCGCGGTGTTACGCACTTGTGTATCGACCATCAAGAGGGCGTCAGTCAGCGCTTGCAGGGCTTGGCGGGCCCGACTGGCCGCTTGGTCAGTTGCCTCCACATCTTGCAGTCTTTGCCGTTCTTGTTGTTCTAGCACCAAAGCGGCACGGTTGCGCTTGAGCGCTTGTTGCGCACGTTCTGCTGGCTCCGTTTCCGGGAAGGCCGCAATGACGGTTTCCAAGGCTTTCATCCGGTCCGGTCGGGCAGGGACCTCAAGAGCGGCCGAAAATGCCGCCAGTGCTTCAAGGCGGTTGCTTTTGGCTTCTGCTTCAAGGGCCAAGCGTTCTCTCTCGGCCTGAAGATCGGCATTCTCCTGCTCCAAGCGGGCCCGGTTTGCCTCAAGGGCGTCGCCGGCCTGTTCGATGGAGACGGCTGCGGTCAAAATCGCACTATTGGCCAAAATCTTGGCCATCGGGATGCCAAAGTTGACTGATCCAGCTCTTGAGCCTGCGTTATGAAGGGCAACGACCTGTTGGAGACCGGCATCGATGATAGGGGATCCGGAATTCCCGGGCAGTGTATCGCATGTATGGCGCAGTGTGTTTCCTGCGACGGCGGGGCTATCGGCTTGGCATTTTTCACGGCTGATGCGCTGGGCTTCCCCCATAGGGTGGCCTATGACCCACAATGGATCTCGGTCCGCGGGGACAACAGCGCTTAGCTGCAAAGCCCCAAACGTTTCATTGGCGTCCCCCCCGACAATCTGCAAAACGGAGTAGTCCAGTTCCTTACTGGTTTCGATTGGCACGGGATTTACATGAAACATTTTTGTTCCGTCTTCGATCCCGTCCCTCAGATATCCAAGGCGAAATTGAACCGCAATAATCGCACTGGCCCCCAAGCGCTTGTTTTCAATGATGCCGGGTACGCAATGGTGGTTGGTCAAAAGCCGGTTTTCTTCGACCAGAAAGGCCGTGCAAGGCGCGTGCCCTTTGTCTGTTAAAATGTCGAGCCGGCCAACAGCCCTTCCGGTTCGAGCGAAAATAGAGCGGTCCCCATAGTTGGAAACAAACTCGTTGTTGTATGTGCCTATCTGGGCTTCGAATTCAAAATCCGCAGCTGCTGATTGCCTTTGAGACAAGACCACTTGGCCAAAGCTCGAAGGATCAAAGAGAAGTAAATCTTGTGCAGGAGCTATAGAGCCTTGAGATATCAAAAGGGCCGCTAAATATTTGAAATTCATTTATATATCCTGCGAATGAGTGGCGGTGTATCGAACTGGTTTATTAAAAATGTACCCTGTTGAATTCTCGGATGTTGCCCAAACGAACATGTTTTTCTGATAAGAACGAGAGAAATTTCCCTACATGTTTTTGAACGTAGCATAAACTTCAGCCAACTAAACAAACACTGTTGGTCCGACCCTAGAATACTCCGTATTCACTGCGAAAAGTCCAGTGTTCTGTCCGGATCGGAGTGTCAACATTGAGCCACGCCCGAAATTCGCCCTCTGGCACAAGCTGCAAGGTTCTGGCTTGGCGGAGAATGACTTGCCGTGGTCTATTGGCACAGAGGTGCCCCGCATGGGATCAGCGGTTGCATCGACGATCCTGAAAACCTCGGTAGAAAACTGCGCCGGTCGGAACATTGCAAAGGCAATGGGGTCACATAACGGGACACTTCAGAAACCAGCGCTGATGGCCAAGCGGCACTTGCGGACCTTGGTTTTGCAAAGTGCCAAAAACGTCGAAGCCCAACCCGGTGTAGAACCGCATTGCATCGTTGTCGGATGTATCAAGCCACGCGCTGTGGCATCCCAGTTCCTTGGCGCGGCTGAGGGCGTCGACGACAAGGGCCCGACCATACCCCTGCCGCCGCATTTCCGGAGCGACCCAAATGACTTTGATCAGCAGCCATCCGTAAGAAGTTGACCCACTGAGACCCGCAACAAGGGTGCCGTCAGCGTCGCTGACAGACAATGTGATTGCTTCGTTCCGGCCTTGGCGAGCGCGGTGCCGTAAATCGGCGAGAAGGGCGGCTTCGATGTCCTTGGCGACGTTCGACGCCGCAGCTTCGATGGCGTGCATTGCCATCGTTTAGGCCAACCACCTTTCATAGTCGCTCACAAGCAAATGCGTTGGCGGCACATCTTCTTCGATATTTGCAAAGCGGCCGATGGGTTCGCGAAAAATGTTGTCGGTTTCGTCGTCGTTCACGGTGCTGACTTCGCCGATCAGCACATCGCCGCCTTCACCCCAAAAGGCGTGCCAGTCGCCCGGCATCAGCGTGACGCTTTCACCGGGGGCCAGCTTTAGCTTTTGACCCGCTGAAAAGTCGGTGCGAATACCGTCACAAAGCACTGTGCCGCCCTTGTCTTCGGCAAAGCGCCCGTGATCGTCGGAGCCGTAGAGTTCGACCACCAGCGTAGCCCCGCCGCGGTTGATGATATCTTCGGCCTTAAGGGCGTGCGTGTGCATCGGGCTAAGCTGGTCTTGCTTTGAAATCAGCAGCTTTTCAGCATAACACATGCCACCGCCACGCTGTAGATCGGCCAGACGGCCATTGCGTAGGGTGAACAAGAACAGCCCCATCTTGTCGTAGTCCCCAGCACCGTAATCTGTGATGTCCCAACCGCAGCGCGCGTCGATCACGTTGCGCGCGATGTCTTTGCGTGCGGCGAACTCCTCCGGCGTCCAGTAGGCAAAAGGCGGCAGGGTAAAGCCGTATTTGCGCATCAAATCATCGGCTTCAGCCATGATCGAGTTGATGGTCGAACGTTTCATGCGGCAACCTCATGTGTTTTGAGGATTTCGATTACCATAGCAGCGGTCCAGGTGAATTGATCGCCGCCACAGGGCTCTGCAGTTATAGGGTCGTAATACTCGGCAAAACCACTTTTTTCGATCAAACGCAGGCAGTCGGTGTTGATCCTGTCTGCCATGGCAGTTTCACCGCAGTGTTCGAGACCATCGGAAATCATGTAGTTCACGATGAGCCAAACCGGCCCACGCCAATATCTTAGCCCATCGAATTCCGGTGCCGTCGGATCATGGCTCGGCACAAGGAAAGTGCAGTTTTCGGCAAGTACGGAAATCCGCGCAGATATTGCCTTGGCGCGATTTTGCGGGATGGGGGCAAAAGCTGCAAGGATACCGCCAATCGACGGGCTCTCGACCAGCGCGTCCACTACTCGGTCGTGGCAAAGGTATTGACCCTGTGCGTCGCTCCAAAGGCTTTCCATCGCCGCGATGCCCTTGTCTGCCAAGGCGCGGGATTGTGCGGCAATAGTGGTTTCGCCAAGGGTGTCGGCGAGATCCGCGAGATCGGCACAAGACCGGATCAAGATCGCGTTGAATCCGGGATCGACAATCTGGAACGGAGAGGCGTCGTGCAGTTTGGAGTTGTCCCAACCCAGACTGCGGAACTTTTGAACAAGCCAGATGTAGCGTTTGTACTGCTCGTCCGTGGGCCGGTGTGCGGGGTTTGCGTGGCTGGTATCCCGGCGCGTGAAGGGCAGGACGCCGTCCGTTGGCACCCGCTCGAACGCTGCGTCCCAGTCAACGGAGTTATCGCGCCCGCTTTCCCAAGGATGGATGATGGCCACAAGGCCGGTGCCCTGCGGATCCCGGTTGGCAAAGAACCACTGGTGCCATGCGTGAATTCTTGGCAGCAGCGCGCGGGCCTTTTCAGCTGCCAAAGCTTTGTCTTCGGCCCGGTCAAAAATCCTGCGTGCCGCAAAACCGGCGACGGGGGGCTGTGTTATGCCAGACGTCGGCACCTTGCGACCGGTAGACCAGACATCCGGTCCGGGAAAATAACCGTCGTCCAGCTCATGGAAGATGATATGCGGCACCATACCATCCTCCCATTGATGCGCCAAAAGCGTTTCAATTTCGGTCCAGGCACGAGCTTCGTCAAAATGGGCAAAGCCAAGCGCACTTAGTGCGCTGTCCCAGTTCCATTGAAACGGATAAAGCCCATGGGTTGGTACGGTATAGGAGCCGCGATCATTGCGGCGCAGAACGGCTTTGGCCTGTTCAATCATTTCTTGTGTCATGGTGCTTTCTCAGGCGACGGCCAGTGTGGTTTCGGGATCGAACCAGCGCACGCGGTCAGATTGGGGGGCAAGGGTCAGGGTCTGACCGGGTTTCACGACGGTGTCGCTGTCGAGGATAACACGAAACTGCGCCTCGTCGATCTGGCAGGTCACAAGCAAATGCGCGCCAAGCGGTTCGACGATTTTCGCTGTGGCAACAAGCCCGTGTTCGGCGGGGGCCATGTCCTCTGGCCTGATTGCGAATTGCAGGCCGGCCTTGTCGGTGTTTGGCCCATCAAATGTCTGGCCAGAGACCTGCCATTTGCCAGCGCCCGCAGGGGTGGCAGGCAAGAAGTTCATAGGCGGGTTGCCGATGAAGCTGGCGACAAATTTGGCCGCAGGATCGCGGTAAACCTCGATGGGGGATGCAGCCTGAACAATATTGCCTTCGTGCATGACGCTGATGCGGTCGGCCATGCTCATTGCTTCGACTTGATCGTGGGTCACGTAGATCGCAGTTGTCTTGCTTTCTGCCAGCACGCCCTTGAGTTCGGCACGCATCTCCATCCGGAGCAGCGCATCAAGGTTCGACAAAGGTTCATCCATCAAGATCACATCGGGTTCCATCGCTAGGGCGCGGGCTACGGCGACGCGCTGACGCTGTCCACCGGACAGTTCGCCCGAATATCGCTTGAGCAGCATTTCAATGTGCATCAGCCCTGCCACACGTTCCACTCTTTGCGTCACCTCGTCATTGGGTAACTTCTGCATGCGCAGGCCAAAGCCGATATTTTCAAACACGGTAAGGTGCGGAAAGACGGCATAGTTCTGGAAAACCATCGCGATGCCGCGATCTTTGGGTGACAGGTGGTCGATCCGTTTGCCGCCGATCCAGACCTCTCCGGATGTGGCGGTCTCCAACCCTGCAATGATCCGCAGCAAGGTGGATTTTCCGCAACCGGACGCCCCCAGCAGGACCATGAATTCTTGGTCTGCAATGGTCAGGTTGATGTTGTTCAGCGCTTGATAGGCACCGAAGGACTTTGCGACGTTTTTGATCTGGATTTCGGCCATTTTTAAGGTTCCTTTTCTAGTCGCGCCGCCTAGCGGTTCGCGATGCCCCACATGGCAAAGAGATATTTACGCACGGCAAAGATGAAAATCAGCGCGGGTACGACGAGGATAAAGCCGCCTGCAAACTTCAGGTGCAGGGGAGAGGTGTCGAGGTTTTGCAGCAAGAAGGCCGTAAGTGTGCGGTTTTCAATCGTCAGAACGGCGGCGGCGAAAACTTCGTTCCACGAGATCACGAAGGCAAAGATCGCCGAAGCTGTGATACCGGGCAATATCAGTGGCAGCACTACTTTGGTAAAGGCCGTGAGCCGTGTACATCCCAGGGTCCATGCGGCTTCTTCCAGCTCAATCGGGATTCCCGAAAAAAGGGAGAAGGTAATCAGCACCGCAAATGGGATCGCCAGAGTGGTGTGAACCAAGGCCAGCCCGAACGCTGTATCGTCCAACCCGGTCTGGATAAACATCACCGCCAAGGGCAAAGCCAGCAAGGGCAGGGGGAAGGCCCGTGTCAGAAGGATCAGCAACCGAAACAAACCTTTGCCGGGGAATTCGAACCGTGACAGCGCATAACCCGCCGGTGCGCCGATGATAATCGACATGACCATGGTCATCAGCGCCACAATCACCGAATTTTTCAGCGCTGTGAGCATTCCTTCGAAGCCAGCAAAGAACTGCAAGCTGCTAAAATCGAATTCAGGGACAAACGATTTAGGAAAGCTATTAACGGCCTCTGGCGAGGACAGCGTGTTGATCAGCAGAAAATAGATCGGCACGATGACCCAAGCGCAGAGGAAGGCAACAGAGGCAATATACAAGTATCGACCTGATTTGCGTGTGTCGGCGGACATGCCGACGGCAGTTGCATCGGTCATATCGAGGCTCCTTTCGGGACGCGGAGGATGCGCAAGATGATGAGGGTGAAGCCAATAGAGATGGCAAGGATGATCAAAGCCATTGCCGCAGCGGCACCAGAGTTGAGAAGATCAAACTGGTAGGCATAGGTTTCGCCCATCAAAACGGGGAAGAGTGTGCCACCAAGGGCCGCGACCACGGCAAAAATCTCGAACGCAAGGATCACGCGCAGGACAAGCGCCGTTTGCAAGCTGGGACGAAGCATGGGGAATGTGATGCGTGTAAACTGCTTCCACTTGGAGGCACCAAAGACATCAGCGGCTTCATAATATTCCTTGGGAATAAGGCCGATACCGGCAACAAGGATCACAAGCATAATCGCAGTGGCGCGCCAGATTTCGGCCAAAGCGATGGCGACGAATACGATCCAGGGGTTCTGATAGGTCAAAAAGTTGACCGGCTTGTCAATGACACCCATGCCATTGAGCATGGAGTTCAAAAAGCCGGATTGTTCGAAGATTGCCAGCCAGATGATACCGGCGGCCAGATCGGAAATGCCAAGCGGGATGGTCCAGATATAGAGAACCATATCACGGCCCTTTTCCATCTTGCTGACCATTGTCGCCATCAAAAGCGCCAGCGCAAGTTGGATCGGAACAACAGCCGCAGCCAGAAGCAGGGTGTTTTTCAACGAGATTGGAAATTTCCAGTAGTCAACAACTTCGCGGAAGTTGTCCAAAGACCAGCCGCCCTCGGAAGACCCAAAGGCCTGTTGGGACACCAAAACAAACGGATAGATAAAGAACAGACACAAAAAGAGAGTGACTGGTAAGATCAGCACGTAAGGCAATATGCGAGCGTTCAAGAGCATCACTCCTTCTTTGCGCCAGTGGCGCGGTCTCGAATTTGGGATGGGGGGGGAAGCGTCCGGGCCCATTTGGCCCGGACATAGGCTGTTGTCAGCCTATTCGATTACTCAACGGGGCACGCACCGTCAGATGGTGCATCGGGGGCCCAGCAAGGGGCGCCTGTCTCTTCCATGATGCCGGCCAAAGTGCCTTTTTGGTCGTCCAGAACCATCCGGATGTCTTGCCCGCCCAGAATGATACGTTCGAACGTGTCAACGAAGACGCGATTGAAATCACCGCCTTTGTCGCCAAGACCTGCTGGCAGCAAGCCGGGGTTGGCATCTGCTGCACCGCTCATCTTTGCAACAGCTGCACCCGCCGCCTGTACCGATGGCGGAAGATCATCTGGAAGCTCTACATCCACAACCGGGAAGAAGCTTGTAGCGCGCAGCGTTGCGATCTGCGTTTCAGGCTTAAGCATGTAGCTGACCAAAGCTTTGGCCGCGTCCATGTCCGGGGCTGTCGAAGGAATGGCAACACCCGCAAGAACTGGCATGAAGCCACGACCTGATGGGCCAGCGGGCGCCGGGAACGCGACAAAATCGTCAGGACGTTCGTTGAAGGCACCTGCCAGACGTGACGTATGATCGAAGACGATCCACGCGTCGCCGGACAACAGCTGTTCTTGCATAAACGAGAAGTTTGTGGACGCAGGGTTTGTGTGTGACCAAAGTTCTGCAAACTTTTCCCAAGCCACGACAGCTTCGTCAGAGGCAAATGTCCGTACGACACCGTTGGTGTAGGACGGGTACAGGTAACCTTGGAAGAAGCGGTGCTTCAGACCATCTGGACCTGCTGGAAAGCCAAACTTGGCCTCGCCGGTTGCTTCTTGAACATTCGCTGCCCAAGCAATCAACTGGTCATAGCTCAGCGCATCGATGTCTGCGCCTTCTGGCAAGTATTGCAACGCTTCTTTGTTTGCGGCCATGATGTAGCTGGCTTGCATCCACGGGATGTACTGCATCTGGTCAGTGCCCAGCTTGGCAAGATTGTTGAAGGTATCGCTGCTTGACATTGCGCCGAGGTCGCTCAGATCGACAAGGGTTGCAGGGTCCATCGCCGAATAGTCACCGTGCAACGCACCAAGAACACCAATTGAGCCGGAGCCCGCCTGAAGTTCGGCGTTCAAACGCGTGATCCACGGGCCACCGTCATTGGGTTGATAGTCAACACCGTCAGCGAAACCGGACAGAACCTGTTCGCGCATGGCTTGGGCTTCTTCGACGGGCTTGGCCTGTGTGGACCAGAACAATGTCTCGGCCTGCGCTGCGACTGCGACGCAAGACAGGGCGATGCCGGATACTGCACCAGTAAATTTTGAACGTAGGGTCATGATTCCTCCCAGAATTTAAAAGCGGGTCTGGCCTCCCCGCCAGCACCCATCATTGTCGATTCCGAAAAGATCATGAAGGCCATGTTCGAATCGGTTCGATTGGTGAAAATATGATATAACGATATACCTCCTGTCAACGGTCTTGCATTTTGATTTCAGGTTTCAGGACGTTTCCGCGCCGCAGTCGGCAGTGTTTGCTTAACAAATTGATTGGAATTGACTGACGAAATTGGTATATCGATACATCAAGAGGGGTGTGTGGAAATGTCAGGCAAGCCGACCCTAGGAACCGTTGCGAAAGAGGCCGGGGTATCGATTCCGACGGTCAGTCAGGTCTTGCGCGGAACAGGACGGATTTCGGAAAAGACCCGCGACCGCGTGTTAAAGGCCGCCAAGACCTTGCACTACGTACCCGATCAAAAGGCGGCAGCGATGCGGTCCGGTGAGAACCGAGAGATCGGATTTGTCATCAACCAGCTTTCAAATCCCTTCAACGCCGAGGTCATCAGCGGGGTCGTTGATCTGCTTGAGGCAGAGGGCTATCTGGTGTCCATTCTGGACACCCGCGACGACTCGGACCGTCAAAGCCGCCAGCTTGAGGCGTTTATCCGGCACGGACGGGGTGGGTTGATCTGGGTGCCCGCAGTTGAGACACCGAACGAAACGTTCGACCTGCTGGCCGCGCATAAACTCCCCACGGTCACTTTCTTGCGCAACATGCGCAAGGATCTTGACCACGTGGGCATCCGCAATGCCGAAGCGACCGCGACCGCGACGCGGCATCTTCTGGAGTTGGGGCACCGAAAGATTGCTTATCTGGGCGGCACGGACATGACCCTTGTCCGACGGGATCGCATAGCTGGATATCAAAAGACGCTTTCAGAGGGCGGCATGGGCGCGGGCATTATTTGGGATTCTGAAGACAACAGGCTGGCAGGGCTCGAAGCTATGCTGAGCCTGCACCGTACCCATCCAGAGGTCACAGCGGTTGTCTGCAACGGTGACATGGTCGCGCTGGGCGCTTGCCTTGCCTTGCAACGGACCGGGCTAGTGCCCGGCAAAGACGTGTCGGTTACCGGCTTTGATAACATTCAAGATGCTGCGGTTGCCACACCCCCGCTGACGACGATGGCTGTGTCCCCACACAAGTTGGGCCGCAAACTGGCGCAAGTTCTGCTGGACCGCATCCGTGACCCCGATGCACCCATTTCGGTGTCTGAAATCTCAGCTGAGTTGATTGTTCGGGACACAACAGGAACGCCTTGAAACATACAGAATATCTCGTGCGCAGCGACTACGCATTTTCCTCCCTTGGTCTTGACGACGCGAACGGGCGATAATCGGGCCTAGCTCAATTTGCAATCGCGATGCTTCAGTTTCACCGAAACAGGCATTTTTCCGGTCACCCGTTAGCGGTGCAATTCCCCCACAATGGATGGTTTTCGTCAGGGCTTCGAAGACCCGCATTGGAAACGGACCATGCATGGGCACGGTCCGCCTTGGTTGACTTGTCCGGATCAAAACGCTTGCTAGAAAATCATCGCGCTCTCTAGGTCTTGAAGGGCCGCGTCAAAATTTGCGATCACCAAAGCTGTGCCGTTCAAATTCAACGTCAGATCGTCGCCTTCTTGCGCAGTGTTCTGTTCTAGCCAGTGTGCCGCGGTTTGCCCTGCGGCGAGCAGACCCAACGCACTGACGTCGATTGTGTCACGATCGGTTCCCGTCAAATCGAGATCGTTTATCACTTGAAAGCCCCCCGATTGACCGGTCGCATCGAAAACAAAAACATCAGAGTCTGCGCCGCCGAAAAGGCTGTTGGACCCGCCATTGCCGTTGAGACGATCTGCACCCGCGCCCCCATACAGGCGGTCATCACCTTCGCCCCCCAAAAGCGCGTCTGCGCCCGCGCCGCCCCAGAGTTTATCGTCCCCCAGGCCGCCATCCAGCGTGTCGGTGCCAAGCTGCCCCCAAAGGAGATCCTTGCCGCCTGCACCGACAAGCATGTCAGCGCCATTGCCACCGTTGAGGTGATCCAAGCCAGATCCACCATCGAGCGTGTCATCGCCGTCATGTCCCAGCAACACATCGTTCCCTTGGCTTCCAAGCAGCATATTGTCGGACCCGTCGCCGTAAACGAGATCATCGCCAGCCTGCGCATCAATCAACTCTGCGCCTTCTCCGGCGTTCAGGCGGTCGTTTTCCCCGCGCCAAGGCTGGATGTCAAAAACATCGTCATTGGCTTCGAACAGCCAGCCAACCTGGCTTTGATCTGCTTCGCCTTCCGTCTTCAGGTTGGGATCTGCAACAGTCGCCCCCGTACTCGAAAGCTCGACCTGAACCACCACATCATCGAAGTCCCAATCGCCGTTGTTTTGAATGTCCTCAAAACCGAGCACAACTTTGTTTCCGTCTAGCAATTCTCCAAGCCCATGATCCTTGCCATCGGAATTTAGGGAAATGCCCTGCGCGTTGTCATGGCTCATGTGATAGGTCGCATTGTCATAGCGCGCATGAAGAAGCGTTTCTGCCCCGGTCTCTTGGTCAACGTGATAGAGCGTCAGACCCTGATCCGAGTTTACATTGCCGATGTCGCCGCCTTCATTGCGCAACACATAAGACGTGCCCTCAAAGAGACTTTTGTCACTGTTGCGCTTGTATCCGTCCGGCAGGATAAAGAACCCAAGATTGTCTGATGCATCCACATCAATCTCAACACTTGATTCACCGGCGATGAGCTCGCCTCCGCTGTCATACTTGGACGCGTTGGCAAAGATGATCTGCACATCCTCAATCGTGCCGTCCTCAGCAATCTTATACATCCCGAGGGTGTTCTTGTAGTCGGCGGTCTCGCTTAAAAAGGTCACTTTGGCCTTGGCCGCAGCGCGATCATCTGTATAGAACCCGCCCTCACGCTGGTCCGTGCCATCAAAAATCGCTTTGTCTTCGATCACCGCGCCACTGTCGCCGAGGTTGATGTTGAACATGACATCGTTGAAATCCCGGTCCCCGCCGCCACGAATGTCCTCAAACCCAACGGTTATGCTGCCGTCATATTTGAGCTGGCCGCGCATATGGTCAAAATTATCCACGTTCATGTCGATCCCGTCTTCGGGGCGATGATGCATGTGCCACGAAGCGGCATTGAACCGCGCGTTGACAAGGCTCTCCTGACCGGTTTCGTCATCCACAGCAAACAGGCGCAGACCAGTGCTCCAGTGGATATTCCCTTCGCCACCACCCCAGTCGCGAAAGACATAGTCATCGGCCTCAAAGACGGATTTGTCGTTGTTCATGCGCCACCCGTCAGACAAGATGAAAAAGCCCAGATTGTCCCCGACCTCTGCGTCGATCTCGACCGTGGATTCGCCAGCGATAAGATCGCCGCCGCTGCCAGAATTGGACGCATTCGCAAAGAGGATCTCGACATCGTATATCATCCCGGCGTCGTCGATCTTGTACATGCCAAAGGTGCTTTGGTACCACGCGCCTTCGCCCATGAATGTGACCGTGGCCGGGGTCTCGCCGCCATCCTCGCCAAGGGCCTCTTCATCACTCAGGTCAGGGCGTTCGGTGCGGGGAAGTACGGCAAGCGGCACGTCTGGCAGATCTGCTCCGATATCTACAGGTGCTATCCAGGTTTGTTCGGTTTGATCCGTGCCATAGGCGATGCCGTCATCAACAATTGAAGCACCACTGGTGCCCAGATTTATGTTCACCAACAGACTGTCAAACGTGCCATCGCCCCCACCGTAAACATCTGAAAACCCAACTGTGACGCTGCCATCATATTGGCTATGGCCGCGCGCGTGATCAGCCCCATCCACATTCATGAGAACACCGGCCTCGGCACTCTGGGCCATGTGCCAGCTCGACGCATTCCAGAGTGATTCAACAAGGGTGCTTTCGCCAGTTTCCTCGTTGATTGCATATAGACGCGGACCGGTATCATCGTAGATATTCGCCGTGCCGCCGCCCCAATCCCGAAATTCGTAACGATCAGCTTCGAAAAGCGACGCATCGTTAAGGGCATAAGCATCTGGCAGGACAAAAAAGCCAAGTTCATCCCCGGCGTTCACATCGAGTTCAACCCGCGACACACCCGCTTCTAGCCCGCCGCCGCTGTCCGTGGCGGAGGTATTTGCGAACAGTATCTGCACGTCGAAAATCGTGCCGTCTGCCGCGATTTTGTACATGCCGAATGTGTTTTGAAAACCGGCGCTTTCGCCAAGAAATGTAACTGCGGGAGTGACGGGTGGGACGGGTGCGCCGATCTCGGCGTCTGATTGTGTGGGCATAACTTGCTCCGTTGCATAAGGTTTAGACATGCAACCGAAGCTACAGAGACCTGACTGAGCATTAATCCGCACGTACGGATTAACGCTCAGTCAGAAGGATAGGTGGGGCATCCGTCTGGGAAAAACCCTGTCCAAGCGCACCCATCCCGGTACTTTCCTATTCGGATGGCTCGGCGACAAAGCGCGTCTTCAGCAGCCAGATTGAACCGAATATTTGAGCGTTATCGAAAGATGGCACGCCTCAATGGTCAATGATCGAACCGCCAAAGTGGACAGGTGGCCTATCAGGAGACAAGTGATCGGGTCATTTTTATCAAACGTTGACCACATAAAGCCGGTATTCGAAGATGGTGCAGCCAATCTAGGTTTTACATGCGGTCGGGTGCCGATTCCGAGTGGTTCAATCGCCCCATGATCAAATCGGCGCATCTGTCACCGAGCATCATCGCAGGCGCATTGGTGTTGCCAGCATTGATGTCAGGCACGGCCGACATGTCACAGACCCGCAACCCGTCAATTCCGCGCACACGCATCTGAGCATCCAGCACGGCCATATGGTCACCATCCGCCCCCATTTTGGCTGTGCCTGCAGGGTGATAGTTGGTCTTTACAAACCGTTTGCAATGGGCCGCCAGTGCCTCGTCCGATGTGTCGGCAGGATTAGGCACAGCCACCTTCGTCAATCGTCCGGCCAGTGGATCAGCGGCCATCGCCTGCAAGAAGAACCGCTGTCCGGCGACCATCGCAGCCATGTCCGCAGTGTCTTTGAGCAGGTTCGGTGAAACCACTGGCATGTCGTTTGGATTGGAGGACGCCAGCCGGACATCCCCGCGCGACTTTGGCTTCACCACAACGGTTGTGATCGTTACGCCGTATCCGTCTTTTAATTCCTCTTGCGCGTCGCGGTCGAGGTAGACAATAGGCACGCAGAATGCCTGGATCGTGGGGGGGGCCTCTGGGGTGTGGGGGTTCACAAATGCGCCCGCCTCAACACCCGCTGACGTGACGGGGCCGGAACCAAACATCTTGAATTGCAGGCCATTGCGGATCATCCGCCATCCGTCGCCCTGTTTGTAGTATCCATAGGGCCCGTTTGCATAGGCGGTGATCGGCACCTCGGGGTGATCGATCAGGTTTTGCCCAACGCCGGCTAGATCGGCCTTCAGCTCAATCCCGTGCTCTGCCAGATGATTTGCGGGTCCAATCCCCGACAGCATCAGTATTTTTGGTGTGACCAAAGCTCCGGCTGCAAGAACAACCTCGCGCTTTACGCGCACTTGATGTGTGCCAGTTTTGTCGCGATACGCAACGCCAACGGCGCGGCCATTCTCAACAATCACTTTTTCAACTTCGGCACCCAGTTTCACAGTCAGCTTTGGGTTCTTCAATTGCGGAGAGATAAACGCATAGGCCGCTGAGCTGCGTTTCCCATTGCGATTGGTGAATTGATAAAAGCCAACGCCGCGCTGCGACGGGCCGTTGAAATCTGGATTGAAAGGTTCGCCCAGCGCCTGCACCGACTGCACAAACCAGCGCGACATATCATCGATATGGCCCGGGTCGGACACTTGAAGCGGGCCGCTCACGCCATGCAGGTCGTTGGCAAGCCGATTGTTGCCCTCCATGCGGGTGAAGTGAGGCAACACATCTTTCCAGCCCCAGCCAACTCCGTCGTTGTTGCCGCGCAGGATTTCGTTCCATGAATCGTAGTCGTCAGGCCGTCCGCGCATATACACTTGGGCGTTCACTGATGATCCGCCACCAAGCACATTGCCCTGGGGAATGTCATGCACTCGACCGTCCAAATGCGCCTGAGGGGTCGTGCGGTGATAACGCATGAATTTGGACCCGTTGATCATTTTGAAGATGCCCGGAGGCATATCGAGAAGCGGATGGCGGTTCGAATGACCCGCCTCTAACAGCAGCACGGTGCCGCCACTGTCTGCCACCAATCGTGCCGCAGCCACACAGCCCGCAGAGCCGCCACCTATGACGACAAAATCAAATTCATTCATTGCTGTGTCCTATTGCGTAAAAGTGGTCCGCACGTGTTCCCACGCGGCATCAAGGTGGGATTTCAGGGCGTCTTCTGCGGCGTCTGGATCACGCTCCATAATGGCCGCGAGGATTGCTTGGTGTGCGTGAAAATTCAGTTCGTTGCGCTCAGGCGAGCGCAACATTTTGTCCCAATGTGGGGCCAGCCATGCCGTGTAGCCCATATGGATCGCCGGAAAGATCGGGTTGTTGCACACGCGGTACAGAACACCATGAAAAGCCACATCTGTTTCGTAAAAGGCCGCAGAATCCGAAATTGCCGCCTTGTTGGCCGCAAGCGCGGCCTTGAGATCCGCGATGCAATCCTTGGTGGCAGCAACCGCAGCCTCGCGCACCAGACCACGTTCGATAAAAACGCGACTGTCGTACAGGTTTTTGACATCACCTGTTTCAGTCAGCAGGTTTTGTACGATTTGCCCTGTGGCATTCAGGATGGTTTCGTAGTTCGGTTTGCGCACAATAGGCCGGTATCGCGGCTTGCTTTCGATCAGTCCGCGGTTCGAGAGTGCTAGGATCGCCTCCCTAATCACTGTGCGGCTCGCACCGAAGCTTTCCATAAGATCACGTTCGGCGGGCAGGGGCTCTCCGTTAACCAATTCACCAGAGAGAATTTTTTGCTCAAGCTGGGCAATGACGCTGTCGGCCACACGTGATTGGGCGTTTTTCGATGGCATGGCGGACAAGTTTTGAACCTTTCTCAAGAGGGGCGGTGTGCGCGCTGGCATGATGTTTGATCAGACCAAAATTTCACGCCCAATGCAAGTGGAATTCAAATTATTACCAAAAATCAGCTATTTTAAAGATTTTTCAGAATCTCGTTGACATAAAAATCTCCATGATCTTAGTTTGGTCGTACCAAAACGGGGATTCTGATGTTTGATCTAAACGCAATCGGCAAGGACCACATCGATGGGGAAATGTTCATTGATGGCGTATGGGTGTCCAATGACGCACGCAGCGTGATCGCTGTCGAAAATCCCGCAACCGAGGAAATTATTGGCACAATTGCCGACGGATCTGCTGATGATGCGCTTGCTGCTATGGAAGCAGCACACCGAGCTCAGCCAAGGTGGGCCGCGCGCCCAGCCATCGAACGCGCTGCATTGGTCACCAAGCTCGCTGATGCCGTTATTGCGCATTCCGAAACGCTCGCCCGTCTCGTCACGCTTGAGCAGGGCAAGCCATTGGCCCAAGCGCGCGGTGAAATTGGTGCGGTCGTGACGTTTCTCAAATACGCTGCTGGAAATGCCCGCCGCATCGAAGGTGATATCATCACCTCGGATAATCCGAATGAGGAAATTCACATCCGGCGGCATCCCTACGGTGTTGTCGTGGGGTTGACCTCTTGGAACTATCCTGCCGCCTTGGCTGCCCGCAAGCTTGGACCCGCATTGGTGACGGGCAATACATTTGTGCTTCTCGCACATGAGATCACACCGTTTTGCGGACTCGCCCTTGCGCAATTGGCCCAAGAGGCAGGTTTTCCTGCCGGAGTGTTCAACGTGGTCACCGGGCGCGGCCGTGTTGTTGGACAAGCGATGGTAGAAAGCCCGCTGGCAGGCCTTGTGACGATGACAGGCAGCACCCGCGCGGGTCGGGAAATCTACCGCGCCGGTGCCGATGCAATCAAGGTTTTGCGGTTGGAACTGGGCGGCAAGGCCCCGTTCATCGTCATGCAAGACGCTGACATTGATGCGGCAGTCAAGGCTGCCGTGACCGCTCGTTTCACCAACAGCGGCCAGATTTGTACCTGCAACGAGCGGATGTATCTGCACAGTGGCATCGCCGACGAATTCCTTGCAAAATTCACCGCATCCGCAAAGGCGCTGACAATCGGTGACCCGATGACTGATGTCGATATGGGACCAAAGGTTAGCGGTTTTGAGGTCGAGAAAGTCGCCGAGATTGTGGCGCGGGGCGTGGCGCATGGGGCAGAGGTCTTGCTTGAGGGCGGTGTTCTCACTGAGGGGAAATATGCCAAAGGCCATTGGTACGCGCCAACGGTGGTTGAAGTGAAAAACAACGTATCCCCGTTGATCCGCGAAGAGGTATTTGGCCCCGTCGCCACCGCGCTGCGTGTCGATGATCTGGACGAAGCTTTTGCATATGCAAATGACACTGACTTCGGCCTGTCGGCTTACTTATTCACCAATTCGCTCAAAGACATTGCACGCGCACCCTACGCGCTGAAATGCGGCGAAATCTATCTGAACCGCACCAATGGAGAGGCGATTCAGGGCTTTCACACCGGATGGGGCCAATCCGGCCTTGGCGGTGAAGACGGCAAATACGGCTTCGACGGATATCTGCGCAAGCAGACGACATATCTGAACTGGGGATAACCCAAACAATCGCGCAAGGGGAGGAGCCCGAGCGCACTTTTGTGGAGGAACACAAACATGAAACGCAGAAACATTTTGCTAAGCGCAACAATGATCGGCCTAGGTTTTGCATCCGCGGCATTTGCCGATGGGCTGCCACCTTTGGCACAAAAAGACACCTATCGCGTGGGCTTTGCGCAGATGGAATCCAACAACCCATGGCGCATCGCGGAATCCAAATCCTTCGTTGATACTGCCGAAAGCTGTGGCTGGGAATTGATTGCAACAGACGCTGCCGGCTCGGCAGCCAAGCAAGTCGCCGACGTTGAAAGCATGATTGCACAAGGCATCGACGTTCTGTTCTTGCCACCTCGCGAAGAAAAGCCGCTGATCCCTGCGGTCAAGCGTGCGCAGGCGGCTGGCATTCCAACATTCCTTGTCGATCGTTCGGTTGATCCAAACGCAGCTGTGGCTGGTGTCGACTTCGTAGCCTTCCTTGGCTCCGATTTCATCAAGCAAGGCCAGCAAGTTGCCGAGTGGACCATCGCGAACTTCAAAGGTGAAAAAGGTGTGATTGTTGAGCTGGAAGGCACAACAGGGTCATCCCCGGCCAATGACCGCCGCAGTGGTTTTGACGATGCCATCGCCGCTGATCCGCGCTTTGAAATTGTGGCCAGCCAGACCGGTGACTTTGCTCGCGATATGGGCCGTCAGGTCATGGAAACATTGCTGCAAGCGCATCCTGACGTGAACATCGTTTATGCCCATAACGACGAAATGGCGATTGGTGCGATTCAGGCGCTAGAACTTGCGGGCCGCAAGCCGGGCGAAGACGTGATGATTGTGTCCATCGACGGCACCCGTGATGCGCTTCAGGCGATCATTGACGGCAAAATGGGCGTCACTGTCGAAAGCTCGCCGTTCTTCGGGCCGCTCGCATGTGAAACCATGAAGCGCTACGCCGCTGGTGAAACAATCGAACCTTGGGTTCAGGTCAGTGACCGCATTTTCACCGTCGAAAATGCAGCTGACCACATTGATGAAGCCTATTAATTTCAGGCTTTTGACCGAAAGGGCGTCTCCTCCCGGGCGCCCTTTCACCTTCTATTTGTGCTCAAAGGATTGATGCCGATGACCGTTCTGTTAGAAATGAATGCAATCCAAAAGGCGTTTAATGGCGTGCCTGCACTTGCCGGTGCCTCTGTCGAGATTGAACGCGGCGAAGTGCATGCATTGATCGGCCAAAACGGCGCTGGAAAATCGACGATGATCAAGGTGTTGACGGGCGTGTACCGCCGCGACGACGGCCAGATCTCCTTCAACGGACAAGACAGCGTTTTGACGAACCCGCGTGAGGCGCAAGCCGCCGGGATCGCAACGATCTATCAAGAACTTACCTTGGTTCCGCTGCGCTCCGTCACTGAAAACGTGATGATGGGGTATGAACCGAAACGCTTTGGGGCCTTTATCGATTGGTCCGCGGCCCATGCCCGAACCCGTGAAATTTTGACCCGCTTTGGCATCGACATTGATGTGAAAATGCCGCTGGGAACTTACTCTACGGCCATCCAGCAACTTGTGGCCATTGCCCGCGCTGTTTCGCTTGACGCGAAGCTTGTCATTATGGACGAGCCGACGTCGTCGCTTGACACATCCGAGGTGAAAACACTTTTTGGCGTGGTGCGTAGCCTGCGTGATGCGGGGGTGTCTGTCCTCTATGTCTCGCACTTCCTTGATGAGCTGTTTGAGATTTGCGATCGTGTCACGACGATGCGCGATGGCAAAACTGTCGGCTGCGTAAAACTTGCCGAGACGACCAAGCTCGACTTGATCGCCGGAATGCTTGGCCGCGCCAGCAGTGACATCGCGGCGGCGGGTATGACTGAATTCGGCGGCGGAGCTGCCAAAAAGGGCGAAATTCTGCTGGAGGCCAAAGATGTCGCCACCGGCCCGCGCCTGTCAAAGTTCGACATGAGTTTGCACCGGGGCGAGATCGTTGGGCTGGGCGGATTGCTTGGGGCGGGGCGGACCGAAGCCGCGCGGGCGCTCTTTGGTGTCGATGCTCTGCGGAGCGGGTCAATTACCCTCAAAGGGGCGGCTGCGCCGTCGCAACCTGCGGATGCGATTTCGGCAGGACTTGGATATTTGACCGAAGATCGCAAGGCCGAGGGCATCATACCTGACATGTCGGTACGCGAAAACCTGACGCTGGCGCTTTTGCCGCGCATGACCAAAGGTGGGCAAATCGACCGCGCCCGAGAGCGCGAAATCGTCCAGCACTACATCGATGCGTTGGACATCAAAACCGCCGACATGGAACAACCCATTCGCGAACTTTCTGGCGGCAATCAGCAAAAGGTTCTGCTGGCACGCTGGCTTGCCATCGAACCCGATATCTTGATCCTGGATGAACCAACGCGCGGCGTTGATATCGGCGCAAAACGTGAAATTCAGTTGATTATCCGTGACTATGTGGATCGCGGGTACAGCGTTGTCCTGATCAGTTCCGAATTCGAAGAACTGGTCGAGGGGGCTGACCGTATTGTTGTCCTCAACGAAGGGCGCTGCGTGACGGAGCTCACGAATCCCGGAATCACAGAGCATAAACTGGTGCAGGCATTGGCCCACACAAACGAGGCTATCGTATGAGCATGACCACTTCTGAAATAACGGGCAAAAGCATGTTGCAAGTGCTGCGTGGCCACGGCGGCGTGGTCGCTCTGGTCGCCATTTTGCTGTTCAATATGGCTTTCACGCCGAACTTCTTCCAACTGCAAACCCTCTTTGTAAACATTAGCCAGGTCGCCACGATCGCCATCGTCGCCATGGGGATGACTTTGGTGATTGCGACTGGCGGGATCGACCTGTCTGTTGGCGCGATCATGGCGCTTGCCGGTGCGTTGGCTCCGCTGATTTTCCTGTCGGAATTTGGCACCGCATACCCTGTTTTGGGCGTGGCGCTGGCCATCGCATTGCCGTTGCTTGTGGCCCTTGCGTGTGGGCTTTTTAACGGGATCATGGTCGCCAAACTAAACGTGCAACCGATTATCGCCACGCTGATCCTTTTCATCTCTGGGCGCGGTGTCGCGCAGGTTTTGACAAACGGAAACCTGCAAACGTTTTCCAACCCGCAATTTAGCTATCTCGGCACGGGAAAGATCCTTGGCCTGCCATTCCAAGGCTGGCTTGCTGTTGCAATTGCCGTCGTCCTTTACCTTGTCATCTCGCGCACAACCTTTGGCCGCTATGTGCTGGCCATCGGGGGCAACGAACGTGCCGCGCGGCTTTCGGGCGGGCCAGTCGCCCGTGTGAAAATCGGCGTCTACATGATTTGTGGCGCACTAGCGGGGCTTGCCGGACTAATCGTTGTCGCCATCAATTCGGCCTCGGACGCGGCACGCAATGGCAGCTTGATGGAGCTTGACGCAATCGCCGCGGCGGTCGTGGGAGGCGCTTTACTGCAAGGTGGGCGCGCCCCGATTTTTGGCGCGATCTTGGGTGCGGTCATCATCCAATTGGTGAAATACACTTTGCTTGCCAACGGCGTAGAAGACGAGGTCGCCCTAATCGCCAAGGCGGGCATCATCCTTGTCGCCGTCTATGTGCAGCAAGCCCGGAAGGAATAATCATGTTGAACTCTGACGCTTTTGATCTGCGAAAATACATGCAGCGCCACCCTCAATCTGTCGCTGTGTGGATCGCTCTTTTGGCTCTTATTCTCTTTGGGGTGCTGCGCTATGACAATTTTGGCGGGTCGTATAATTTTGGCTCGTTTCTGAACTATAATTCGATGTTCATCGTGATTGCCCTTGGCATGTGCTTTGTTATCATCACCGGCGGGATCGATCTTTCTGTTGGCTCTGTTGCGGCCTTTTCTTCGGTCATAGCGGCTTACCTGTCTCCCTACGGAATAGAGGTCGCGCTGCCCTTGGCTGTGCTTGTCGGCATGTCTTTTGGAGCCTTCAACGCCTTTTGTATCATCGCCCTGCGTATTCCGCCGTTTATCGCGACCCTTGCAACCATGCTTGGTGCAAAGGGTGCGGCGCTGGTCATTTCAGGGGCTTCGACCGTGGCCGTGGATTGGGGCTCAAACTTTACCAACATGGGCATGAACAAGGCCCTAGGTCTGTTCCCTTGGTCCATCGTCCTTGTCACGGTCGTCGGCATCGCCCTTTGGATCGTGCTGGAAATGACGTCGCTGGGACGCACCATTCTGGCCATCGGCGGCGGTGAAGATGCGTCCAAGCTTATGGGGCTCAAGGTCAACCGTGCCAAAGCGTTTGTCTACATCATTTCTGGCGGATGTGCGGGCCTTGCCGGTGTCATCCTCGCCTCAGGTTTTGGCGCAGGTCAGCCCCTTGAAGGGGTCGCATGGGAGCTGTCGGCAATTGCTGCGGTTGTGGTTGGCGGCACGCTTTTGACAGGCGGCCTTGGGTCCATTCCGGCCACCGTGGCCGGGGCGCTTCTGCTTGGTCTTGTCTTCAATATTCTCAATTTTGAAAATGGACGTGGAACCATTAGTTTTAGTGCCTATTGGCAGATGGTAATTCGTGGCATGTTCCTTTTTGCGGTCATCTTGTTTCAAACCCGTATGACCAAGGGTCAGAAATCTAAAGGAGCTTCAGCATGAGCCAGATCGCATCCATCGATGTGCGCCATTTCCACATACCGTTGGCCGAAGTTCTCGTGGATGCCAAACACGGCGACCACCACATTTTCGAGTTGATCACAGCAACGGTGCATCTCACTGATGGCTCTTCGGGGACAGGCTACACGTATACCGGCGGCAAAGGCGGGCATGCGATTGTAGCTATGATCACCCACGATCTGGCACCGTTCTTGATTGGAAAATCTGCCGAAGATGTCGAAAGTCTCTATGACGCGATGCAATGGCATGTGCACTACGTTGCACGCGGCGGCATAGCCTCTTTTGCGATCTCAGCGGTTGATATTGCGCTTTGGGATCTGCGCGGCAAGCGCACGGGGCAGCCACTTTGGGAAATGGCAGGCGGGGCCGCGAAGACTTGCAAGGCCTACTGTGGCGGCATCGATCTTGGATTTCCACTTCCCAAGCTTTTGGAAAGCATCCAATCCTATCTCGATCGGGGTTTTAACGCTGTGAAGATCAAGATCGGGCAACCGTCATTGGACGAAGACATCGCGCGGATCAAAGCCGTGCGTGATCTGATCGGCCCTGACATCACGTTTATGGTTGACGCGAATTACTCCATGAATGTCAAACAAGCCATTGCCGCTGCCAACGCCTTCAAACCTTTCAATCTCACATGGTTTGAAGAGCCAATAATTCCGGATGATTATCTCGGGTTTGCGGAAATTGGTGCTGCGACCGGCATGCCGCTTGCTATGGGCGAAAACCTCCACACGATCCACGAATTTGAATATGCCTTTGCGCAGTCGAATCTGAGTTTTATCCAGCCCGATGCGTCCAATTGCGGCGGTATCACAGGCTTTCTTCAGGTTGCAGCACTCGCCGAAAAGGCGGGCGTACCAACCTGTAGCCACGGTATGCAAGAACTCCACGTGAGCCTTGTATCAGGATTGGATAACGCAGGCTGGATCGAAGTCCACTCCTTCCCGATAGATCAATACACGACGCGGCCCTTGGTTGTCGAAAACCACCTTGCCGTGGCCCCTGATGTGGCGGGCATAGGGGTGACATTCGATTGGCAAAAACTTGAGGCTGTGAACCAGTTGTAGACCTACAAGGGCGCAATCCCCCTCATCAACCGACAGTTATTTGAAGCGTTTACAGGTCCACAATACATCTTTGTGAACCTGTGGCTGCAAAGTGATCTTTGCATGCAGCAAGAAAGTGTTGGACGAGCCGGCGCGGCCGGGATTTGTTGTATGCCACTGCAAGCGGCAAAGGTGGTAAAGGGTCAGAAATTGGTAGTCCGATCACCGAAGTCCCGCTGTAAGTTGTTGTGGTCAAGGGGCACATGTTAAGGACTGCAAGCCCAAATCCCGCACCAACGAGACTGCGGACCATCTCTGTCGAGTTTGCGTAAGCCGCAATTGAAATGTCGCAGTGCTGGCTGTCAAACAGACTGCGGTAATAGCTCGATGCTACCGGCCGGTTCAGTACAACCAAGGGCTCTTTGCTGATCTCGTGCAGGCTGATGCTTGTCTGGTTCGCAAGGGTATGCGTTGCGGGCAAAAGACAATAAGCCGGAGCTTCTACCAAGACATCGAAACTGATCGCTGGCCGGACATCTTTGCTGACAAACAAAATGACGTCATACGTCCCGTTCAGCAAACCGTCTTGGGCGCTTTCGTTGTCGCATTCCTCTAGATGCAGGGTTACATCGCTGGACGCAGGCACAAAAGACGTCAGGATTTCGGGCAAGAAAGCTGGTGCAATGGGGGCATAATATCCAATGCGCAAACTGCCACTCAGCGCTTGTTTCAAGTCAGCCCCCTCGGCAAGGACTGATCGATAATCGTCTAGCAATTTCTCAAACTTGCGCGCCGCCGCCAGACCACTTGCATTGGCCTGCACCCCGCGCGAGCGTTGCCGCGTGAACAGCTCAAGCTCAAATGTTGCTTCAATCTGATCAATTGCCGTCGACACCGCGGAAGCCGCAATATTCAGCTCGGCCGCAGCTTTGGAGATATTGCCGTGTCGCACCACGGTTGTGAAATATTCCATCGCTTTCAGTGATATCGACATAAGTACCTCTGATAATCAGATGTTGATGTCATATTTAATCTGTTTTTCACAGGTGCCATTCTGTGCCAGCCTGCGAAGGACACGTGCTAAATCAAGGTATCCGACATGGACGACACCCCACTTAAAGGCTGGAACCATGTTCCAAATGTACCCCTTCAGGCATCGCCGTTCTTCAGCTGGCCTTTGCGGCCATTGGAGATGCTGGCATGGGTTTGGAACTCGTGGTTCCTGATCTCAGAGCGGTTGATCGTCGTCGGAATTGCTTTTGCATCGTTCTATTGGATTCAACCTCCGCTAGAGGAGACGGCCACACTCGCCTTTGGCTGGGTCGCCGAAATGTATGTCCGCAACCTGATCTTGATGACCGTGGTGGCTGGCGGGCTGCATCTGTATTTCTACACCTTCACAAAGCAGGGGCGGCGTCTCAAATATGACCCCCGACCGCTGATGAAAAACGGCAGGCAATTCACCTTGGGTGGTCAGATCCGCGACAATATGTTCTGGACATTGGCCAGTGGAGTCACGATCTGGACCGCCTATGAAGTGCTGATGTTTTGGGCCTTGGCGAATGGATATGCACCGCTGCTGACATGGGCTGCCCATCCGGTGTGGTTTGTCGCGATGTTCTTTTTGATCCCGGTCTGGGAGAGTTTCTATTTCTATTGGATTCACCGTCTTTTACACGTGCCCTTCCTCTATAAACACGTTCATGCGCTTCATCATCGCAACATCAATGTCGGGCCATGGTCAGGGATGTCGATGCATCCGGTCGAGCACGTTATTTTTTTGGGATCTGTTCTGATCCACTGGATCGTCGCGGCGCATCCCGTGCATATCCTGTTCCATCTGCAATATTACGCGCTGACCGCTGCGACGACCCACACCGGATTTGAAGGTCTCGTTGTCAAGGATGAGAACCGCCTGAAACTGGGAACCTTCCATCATCAGATGCATCACCGTTATTTCGAATGTAACTACGGATCGCTCGAGATCCCTTGGGACAAACTGTTCGGGTCGTTCCATGACGGCACCGAAAAGGCGAATGAACGTATCAAAGAGCGGCGCAAACCGATCATGGGAACTTAAGCTATGACAGCGTTGGTCCCATGAGATCCAAATCGGAATGATCATCGGATATCGTAACTCATTTTAATCTATTGTATTATTTCGAGCAGCCGCGTTTTCGGCCTACAACGGGATCGCATGCGCCATCGGAAGGAAAGGTTTGAAAGGGGCCCTTAGCGGGTAGGGCAGCCCAAACAAACCCCTCACGTCTTTGTGCCAGTTTTGGAACCGTGATCCAGATAGTCTTCCGGAAACCAAGGGGGCCTGATCCTGGGCTGGTGTAGCCATTGAAACACTGAACTCAGGACCACTGCGTGAACAAAGCTGCATTTCGTTCATTTCTTTCGCAAGGACGGGATTTTCAATCCTGCTTCAGATGACTCAATCAACACACCAAGCCTTTTCAATCTGGTCTCCTCTTTCTTTGCACTCATGACCCACCAGATCGACTCCCGTCGATAAGACGGGGCTAGGCTTGTCAGGAACTGCCAAGCCGTTTGCTGCGCCCTGAACCGCTCTTCATATTCTTTCGAAAGCGGGACATTTCGGTCTTCAGAGGTATAGCCTTGTATGTCGGATCTGTTGTTAAAAACGAGCAACCCTGCCGGTTTCATTTTTCCAAGCTTGATAAGGTCTTTGGCCTTGCTGACGTTTACAGCACTCCACACACTGTTTGTTTTCCGCGGAGTAAAACGAATTTTGTAGCTTCGGTCGTCGATCGTTTTTCTAATGCCGTCGATCCAGCCAAAACAAAGGGCGACATCAACCGAGTCAGACCACGTTAGGCTTGGACGGCCGGTGCTTTTCCTGAAATAGCCAACCCAAAGCTCTTTGGCCCCAGCGTTTGCTGTCAGCCAGTCGTTAAACTCTTCCTGGTTGGTAAAGAAAACCGGATCTTTCATCCATTCGTCCTCATTGCGGGTTGGTCGGTGGGCTGATCATGCCGCTGATGTCAGTTTTGCAGCGAGCGGTCATTCAAGAAGCCCCTTTTATCGCGGGACTATGTCATGGGTAGAGGAAAGATTGGAACTCCCGGCCCAACGAGATTTGGTGACCCGGCTGGCCGGACCGCTTTTGGATGACGCTTTGTTGTCGTTGTCCGTTTTCCCCGGAAGATCCTCTTGAACGACATCGCCAAGCGAGCGTTTCAGCTTGGCGTTCTCTCGGGGGATGGCACGCGGCTTGGCCGTATTAGACACCTCGCTTTCGGCATCTTGCCACGCAATTTCCTGCGGGGCAGTGATATTTTGAAGCTTCGGCAGCAGGTTAACGCACAAACAATGTAATTTGGAGCGCAAGCCAGTTCAGCAGTTTGTGTTTACGGCTGGACGCCTCATGCCTCATATTCCCCATCCGCTGTGACTCAACTGCAACAGTCCAAAATCGCCGCGCACTGGCCAGGGTCTCTTCCGCACCGCACCCTGTGCACAGTGTCAGGCCGGAAAGGCGCGCGCGTCATCTTCAATCTTGGCGGTTTCGACAAAAACTATTTTTTTTCAAGAGGAAGAGGTGGAATTTCGACTTTCTCGGCAGCGCAGTTCGATGACATAGGGCTTAGGGTGTCTCGGGTTAAATTAGGTGGTGATATGTTCAAAGAGGGCACGGAAAATAACTCAGTTTTGGCGGGCTATTTCGTTGGAAAGAAGACGCAAACATTGCGCAGTGAAATGGGGTGTAGGTTTGCAAATACGAGTGTGTTAGCGATTCGTTAAGATAAATCTCATTGCAAGACAACGCCTTGCTCTGAATTGGGCCTGTATTTGGCGCACTCGCCTTGTGCGCCATTTTCGTGTCAACTGATAATGTTGAAGGACAATCTATGACCACGCAGACTGCGCTCGACACTGCTGACCAATATGCTTGGTCACAAAAAGTATCCGTATTTGATGCTCAGGGCTTTTTGATTGGCGAGACGTTCACTTTTGACGATGGGCGCATTCGGACGTCGACGATCGTGGATGGGGTCAGGGTTGGCTTGAAATGGTCTGACCCGGCGGACGGTTTCGATTGGACCTCACGTACAAGTGTTTACGACAAGTTGACCGGCCTTTTGACCTTCCAAGGCGTGATGCTGGATAGTGGTGTCCACTTCTCTTCGACCTATAACGGCGGTGTGATTGCATCGCGGATCACAAGTGACATCAGTGATGCGTTTGCTTGGACCTCCATGGTGCATACCTTCGACAACTTCGGGTGCATTGCCTCGTCATTGGTGACCTTGGATGACCGGAGAATTGTCTTGACGGATTATGTTGACGGGATCAAATCGCAAAAATTTGTGACAGATGTTGCGGATGGATATTCATGGTCCTCCAAGATCTATGACTACGATGACACCACAGGAAGCTTGCTGACGATTTCCACGGTTTTTGATGATGGAAGCACGTCTATCCACCAGCCAGCCAGCGGGCCTTTGGGGCAAATCATCACTTTGCTGGACAGCGCAAATGCTTTCAGCTGGACCAGCCGCGCAACCACTTATGATGCAAGTGGTGCTGTTGTTGCGCAGACAAGATTAAATGACGACGGCACTCAATCCATCACTCAGTTTAGCGGTGGAGTTCGCACGCAGGTCACATGGACCGATGGCGATAATGGCCAACCCTGGCATGAAAAAACCTTCACCTTTGATGCCGGTGGTCGAGTGGCCGGCTCGGACGTAATGATGGACGATGGTCGGCAGATCGTGCAAACCTACCAAGACGGCGTCCGCACTATGCGCACGGTGACAGACACCGCGGACATTGCCGGTTGGGCGACTATCACTCAGCAATTTGATAGTGAAGGCCTCATCGCGTCTCGCAGTGTGGTCAGTGACAATGGCGACGTGACGACCAGAACCTATTCTGGCGGAATTTTGCAAGAAAAGCTCAGGAGCGATGGCCCGGACGCGCATAGCTGGGAGAGTATTCGCAGCGTCTATGACGGAGACAACGGCGCGCTGCTTTATGTTCACCGGACGTTGGATGATGGCACGCAGACGTTTGTGGATGTGCGCGGAAAAGCGATCATCACCGGCGGTACGCAGGCAGGAGTGGTCGAAGACGCAAGTGCAGTGTTGCAGGCAATGGACACAATCGATGTGGTCGCAGGTTATCGCGGTGCCAGCGATTTTACCGCAATCGCCAGCATCGCGGGCGACAATGGCTATGGCACCTTTACCCTTGGTACTGGTGGCAGCTGGACCTATGAGGCCATCAACAACCAAACTGCCATTCAGGGCCTGAACACGGGGGATACGCTGACCGACAGTTTTACCGCCACCACGACGGATGACGTCAGCACCACGGTCACCGTGACAATTGCGGGCACCGACTATTTTGACGGACCGGTCTTTGCAGGCGACGTGGTGCAAGCCGTCGGGGCCGCCGGGAGCACCGCCCCCGCCGGTCACTCTCTTGATCTAAACACATTGTTCACCCATGACGACGGCGAGGCGATGACCTATGCAATCGCTGATCTCCCCGCAGGCCTTACCCTGACAAACGGCATTTTAACCGTCACAGACCACACGGCGGTTGCATCGGCTGGCGACTACCCCGTCGCAGTCACTGCAACCGACGCAGGTGGCACCAGCATCACCCAATCCCTGTCTCTTGCGGTCGCGGTACACAATGATTTTGGCGATGACTTCGGGTTGAACAGTGCGGAAACCGTCGCCGGAACCAGCTTTGGTGACACCATCACGATTGGCAGCGATGCGGGGGGCAACACCGGCTCTGTCACTGTGGACGGCGGAGCCGGTGCTGATACCATCACCTTTGGGGATGGCGCGGAAAACCTCAGCATTGATCTGGGCGCAGATGCGGACGTCGATACGCTCATCTTCCTTGGCACTGTGGAAAACGCGACGATCTCAAACTGGGAACAGGGCGTTGATGTGGTGGATGTGGCAAGCGTGGCCGGATGGACCGTTAGTGATGATGGCACCGACACCACACTTAGCGATGGCGTAAGCGATATCACTTTTGTCGACACCACAGGCCTGACCGACTTAGGCGACTTTTTGGTCTAGGCGTTCATTTGATCGGTTAAGGGTGCATAGCCAAAAATGTGTCGTGTGCACGCAGTCAGTCACTCTCCATTTGTTGAAGAGTGGCTGACGTGATTCACACTATTGATTGCGCCTGTTCCGCGCCCGCGTAAGGATCTCATCCAACCAGACTATTGCCGTATTGGTGCGGTCAATCTGCCGGTTGCCCGATTGGGAACCCGTTCAGGACCAGCTTGCCTTTTGCCTTGCCGCTTTCAAGGATTGCATGAGCCTTTGAAAGGTTAGCCGCATTGATTGTCCCAAGCGTCTGTGTCGCCGTTGACTTGATGTTGCCGGCGTCGATCAATTCGGCAACTTCATTCAATATATCCCCCTGACGGGCCATATCGCCGGTCCCAAACAGTGATCTTGTGTACATGAATTCCCAGTGCACAGAGATCGATTTTGGCTTGAAGGGCATAATGTCGAACTCCGTAGGATCGTCGATCAGGCCGAAACGACCTTGCGGTGTCATCATCTCACCAGCCTGTGCCACATAGAGGTTCGAGTGGTTGGTGGAGTAAACGAAATCCACGCTTTTTATGCCCAACGCGTCGAGCTGCGGGCCGAGCGGTTCTGCGTGATTGATCACATGGTGTGCCCCAAGGTCTCGGACCCAGTCCTGTGTCTCGGGCCGCGACGCCGTGGCGATCACTGTGAGATCTGTCAAAGCTCTTGCAAGCTGAATGGTGATCGATCCAACCCCACCAGCGCCGCCGATGACCAGAAGCGTGTTTGCTCCGCTTGGCACGGCCTTGCCGACGCACAAACGGTCGAACAGCATCTCATAGGCCGTCAAGGTCGTTAACGGCAAGGCAGCGGCGGCGGTGGCCGGTATGGATTTTGGTGCAAGACCCGCGATCCTCTCGTCTACCAGATGGAATTCCGCATTCGTTCCGGATCGATTGATCGCGCCAGCGTACCAAACAATATCGCCTGTTTTGAAAGAGGTCACTGCATCACCTATGGCCTCAACAGTTCCGACGGCATCCCAACCCAGAACAGCCGGATCGTTGCCCTCAGGGGGGCGCCGCTGGCGGATTTTAGTATCCACCGGATTCACCGAGATAGCCTGCACCTTGACGAGCAAGTCATGCCCGATTGGCGACGGTTTGTCGGTCTCAAAATCAATCAATGCGTCGGCCCGATCAATCGGGCCGGTTTCTTTATATCCTACAGCTTTCATGGCGTTGTCCCTTTTCGTTTCAAATCAGCGGATGCTGGTCATCTCATTCAGCGTGAATGCTTCAACCGCACCGTCGGTCGCGGCCATGTAAGCGCTCAGATGCGGGGCATTCATGTGGGTCTGCCACAACTCTCGGCTTGCCCAGTTTTCATAGAACACAAAATGGGCTGGGTTTTCGTTGTCCTGATGTAGATCATAGTTGATGCAGCCTTCTTCGGCCCGTGTAACCTCGACAAGCTTGAGCAACTCGGTCTTCACGAGGTCGATCTTGTCCGGGTTTGCTTTGATGTTGGCGACGATGGTGAGCGTGGACATTGTTTTGTTCCCTAATGGTGTGTTTCCGTTAGTGTACGTCGCCGCCCTATCGGGATAAATCTTTGTTTGACGAATTGATAATCCGGAAAGTCCGAATAATGCTTCTCGACAATCTTCGCTTGTTTTTGACCATCGCAGAGAAAGGCAGCCTTGTTGGCGCGGCCCGCGAGACCGGTCTGTCCAGCACAACAGTTTCCGAACGGCTCGCTGCACTTGAGACCCATTACGGCGTTGTCCTATTCAATCGAACCACCCGGTCAATCAGCCTGACCGAAGAGGGCCGTTTGCTTGTCGATGGCGCAAAGAGTGTCCTCAACGAGGTATCGGACCTCGACACGCTTATTCGCCTCGGTGCCGACACGCTTTCCGGTCCTATCCGGATCAGCGCTCCAATTGACTTGGGACGCAGCATTGTTGCAGATTTGATCGGAGAGTTCACGGCCCAAAATCCAGCGGTTACGATCGAGCTGTCTTTGTCGGATGGCTATGTCGATTTGGTCGGGCAGGGGTTCGATCTGGCCATTCGGTTTGGAAGCATCACAGACACCTCGCTTCGGGTGCGTAGTCTGGGAAGTTATCAAAGGCTGATATGCGCGTCCCCTGATTATTTGGACATGCACGGGGTGCCTCAAACCCCCGAAGACCTCAAAAGGCACAATTGTCTCGTGATGCGGTTCGGCGGGACGCTTGATAACGTCTGGGAGTTTGGGTCCAAAGTAGACCGACTGCGGATCCCTGTGAAAGGCAACCGGATCGTGAACGACGGCTCGCTGATCTGCTCTTGGGCTTTGGCGGGGCACGGGATTGTTTTGAAGTCTGAATTGGATGTCGGGGAGGATGTTCGCTCTGGAAGGCTGGTGTCCTTGCTGGAAGACTACCTGCCACACCCGAACCCACTTCAAATGATGTTCCCGCCAGCCAGAGCGCAACCCCGGCGGGTGGTGGCGCTGGCAACACTTTTGCATCAGGAAATATCCGCAAGGCGCAAGGCCGACGGTCGAACCGAGTTAGGAAAAAAACGAAAGCGGGCGCAGCGCAGCCCTTGATAGGTGTCGCAGCGTGGTTGTTCAGTTCCAGACGGCCGTGAATGGCTGTTTTCCTCAAACTGAGGTGGCGACCTTGCAGGTACAGCGAAGGTCCTGAGACCGGAGGGCACCTGCATAGCTATACATTTTGGGCTGATTTGAGCATTTGTCAGAGGCGGTCATGTGTCTGGCCAGTTTGCGCGGATTTGGGCGCTGGCAAGCTTCTGCACCATTCTCTGGCGGGTCTTGCTAACGCGTTGTTCTTTCTGCTTTTTGGCCGTTTTCGGTATATTGGGTTCGTTGCGGGTCAAAATGGCCCAGACGATCTTTGCCGTCTTGATGGGCAGACGGTCGCATTTATTGAAAAAAGTCAGGAGATCTGCGGTCACTTAAGCCGACCGTGGCCGTTATTGCGCCGGTTGGGAGCGATGCTAGGACGTCGGAATCGAGGGCTGAAATCGACCTGCTGTTCAGCATGCGCCCGACCCTTGGCAGCTGCAGAAACAATAGGCTGATCATCTTCACAGCTTGCAGGATGGATTTTCGGCAAAGTCTGCCGTCCACAACTGGATCGGGTTTGTCTACGCTTGGAAACCACGTCGAGCGCCCGATAGACGACCGCTCAACGACGCATGCCGTGACCCAGAATAGGCGGAGCAAGCGGCTTGAAACCTACTCCAGAAGTGTCTTTGCACCGCCCCAAGCCTGTCCGGCAAAGGAAGGCCGCACCAGCCAGAAGGACAGCTTTGGACGCCAATCAGGGCTGTCCTAGAACATGAAATCTGTTTCATCCAGGTCAGCCAGATCAAAGTTCTTCAGAAGGATTGTGTCATCGCCGTCGAGCTGGATCAGGACGTCATGCCCCCCGGCTCCTGATCTTGCCGCCTGTGCCACGATCGCTGCGCCATCCGTGAAGCCAAACGCGGATACATCCAGCAGATCTTGTCCTCCGAGCCCGTCTTCAAAGTCGATGATTGTCGTCATTGAGCCTGAATCGCCAAATACGAATGTATCGTTGCCCGCACCGCCAGACAGCCGGTCCGAACCACCATTGCCTGTGATCGTATCGTCACCGACGCCGGCAAAGATAACATCCACGGCGGCCGTTCCGGCCATATCATCAGCAAAAATTGTGCCGATCTCTGTTACGGCACCGGTAAAGTTGCCGCCGTATACAACAAAGCTGGCTCCGGCGCTGGGTGCATCTTCGGACGCAGGATCGACGCCAAACGAAAAGTTGAGGGGCTCTCTAATTGCCAGCCCGTCAGGCGCCCCGACGATCAGATCGTCAAAGCCATCACCGTTCACGTCCCCGGCAGAGCTAACCGAGGCACCTGTGTAATCCTCTAGCCCAATGCCGTTGATGACAAAGCCTCCAACACCTTCCTCGACTTGGGCCAAATCAATTGCCGTGCCATCGGCCTTGCCAAAGACAACAAAGCTGGCCCCGGACAAATTGCCATTTGGATCGGCATAAGATGCACCAATGATCAAATCGTCCAGACCGTCGCCATTTACATCTCCGGCAGAACTAACTGACCAGCCAGTCCAATCGTATTCCTCTTCATCGCTGTTCAGAGTGCCACTGCCGCGAACCATGCCGTTGATGGCAAATCCGCCGCTGTCCCCACTGTAAACTGCATCACTTTTTGAAATGTCGGCCAGATCGACAGCGCTGCCATCAGCCTTGCCAAAAACCACATGGCTTGTACCGGACCGCAGCGCAAGTTCCGATCCGCTGCCATGGGGCGAGCCAATAATCAGGTCGTCAAGCCCGTCACCATTCACGTCACCGGCCGAGCTGACGGAAAAGCCCGTAAGCCCGTCACCACCGTTGATCACAAACCCGCCGTTACCTGACCGGATCTCGGATATCTCGACTGTTGCTGAGTCCGTTTTGCCAAAGACGACGTAGCTTTTTCCTTCTGCGTAATCGCCAAAAGGTTCGCCAACAATGACATCGTCTAGACCGTCACCATTCACATCGCCCGCTGCGCTGACGGAATAGCCGATCCCTTCATTTGCAATATCACCCTCGATCGCGAACCCGGCAGACGTCGATGAAATATCGTCTAGTTGCACGCGGGTTCCTTCGGTTTTTCCGAAGACAACAAAACTTGTGCCGGGATTATAAATCCCTTGCCCCGTGAAAGGATTCACATTGGGATCGAGAGTTCTATCTTCGGGCACACCAACGATGACATCATCCAGACCATCACCATTCACATCGCCTGCAGAACTTACAGAATACCCCGCATTTGTATTGAAATTAACGGTGCCACCGATTGTGATAATGTTGTTTCCATTTTCATCCGGAATAGTAATAGGTCCACTATTGTGGCTTGCCGAAAGGCCAATGATTTGAAAACCGGAGTCGTTGGCAGGATCGATAACATCGGCTTTGTAGATAGCTCCACCGTCTGCTTTGCCAAAGACAACAAGGCTGGAGACGTCGCCAGCGTTGACCGCATCGTCACCTGTACCAATGATCAAGTCGTCGAAACCGTCCGCGTTCACATCGCCGGCCGAACTGACCGAAAAACCTGCTCCGGATGTCCCATGAATCACAAACCCGTTCTGGTTCGAAGATTGTTCGATCTCTGTCAGATCGATTCCAGCGTTGGTCGCCTTACCAAAGACCACATGGCTTTTGCTGCCCCCTGGGGAGCCAATAATCATATCGTCAAAGCCGTCGCCATTTACATCACCCGCAGAACTAACTGACCAGCCAGACATATCCCCGAGCGAGACGCCACTGATCATGAAGCCACGCGTATCGGATTCAAGCTGGAGTTCCGATAATTCAATTGGTGAAATCGGGCCGCCGATCAAATCAACGCCTGCTTCTATTTCGATCTTGGCTTTCCCGTCTGAAAAGACGTTGAATGTGCCTTCGGCGTCGGTGATCTGGGTCTCTACCGCCCAGCCCAACCCGACAAGGGTCACCACATCGCTGCCGGTTCCCAATATACGCAGGGTATTGCTTTCCCCGGACAGACCCAAAACACTAAGCTTGTCCAATCGCAGCGCATTGCCGCCGCCGTTCAAGTCGATCCGCTCGACCTCTTGCAGCGCTGTGCGTTTAAACTGCAATAAGTCCAAAGACAAATTGCTGCCGTCCAAACGAAGGGTGTCGGTACCATTGCCACCGTCAATCTTCGCAAAATCCAGATCGCTGATTGCGATGACGTCATCACCAGCCCCGCCGCGCAATACATCTGCGCCACCATTGCCAGTGAGCTGATCGTCACCGGTCCCACCAATCAGCACATCAATCGCGGCCGTGCCGACCAAGTCATCCGCCCCCAGCGTGCCAACTTGCGTTGCCGCGCCGGTGAAATTTCCACCAAAGACCACAAAGCTGGACCCGGAGCTGGCACCATTCGGGTCATCCCATTCGGCCCCGATGATTAGATCGTCGAATCCGTCGCCGTTGACGTCACCCGCTGAACTAACCGAGTTCCCGGATTTGTCGCCTGCCGAGACACCATTGATGACAAATCCTTTGCTATTTGTCGGATCTTCGACTTCTGCAAGATCGATTGCCACGCCATCCGTTTTACCAAAGACGACAAAACTTGCACCGGAATCCACGCCATTTGGGTCATCATCACGGGCACCGACGATTAAATCATCAAGCCCGTCGCCATTTATATCGCCTGCAGAACTGGCGGACCATCCAAGCCGATCGCCCCCCGAGGCGCCATTGATGACAAAACCTTGGTCGTTTGATGATTTTATGACTTCGCTAAGCTGGACCACCTCGTCATCAGCTTTGCCGAAGACGACGAAACTCGCGCCCGTTAAGTTGTCGTATGCAGATGCGCCTATGATCAGATCATCAAACCCGTCGCCGTTTACATCCCCGGCCGAGCTGATCGATGACAACTTGACATAGCCATACTGAACACTAAAGCCCCCACCGGAGCCTTCGCCGACGTCCTGCAGGTTCACAGCTGCAGTATTCGACTTGCCGAAGACAACGTAATTGTCGTGATAGGGGGCACCGAGTTGATTTCCCGCAATGGCCAGATCGTCGAAACCATCGCCATTCACATCGCCAGCAGAACTGACGGCCCAGCCGTACCGGTCACCGGCTGAAACTCCATAGATGGCAAAGCCGCCAATACCGGCCTCAACTTCGGACAATTCGACGTCTGTGCCATCTTCTTTACCAAAGACGACAAAACTCGCGCCAGCTCTCGTTCCATTGGCGCTGTTACCAATTACCCCGACGATTACATCATCCAGCCCGTCGCCATTCACATCACCAGCCGAACTGACGGACCAACCCGCGCCTCCCCCCGCAGAAACCCCATTGATCACAAAACCACTGGTATTCGTTGATTGCTGGAGCGCGGCCAGATTTACCTCTCCTCCGCCTTCCTTGCCGAAAATCACATAGCCAGCACCATCGCCTTTAACCGGTGCTCCGACGATCAAATCATCAAGCCCGTCACCATTGACGTCGCCTGCAGAACTGACGGATTCTGCGATTCGCAGGGTCGTGGATGATCCGGTAATCGCAAAACCGCCGGTTCCATCCTTGATTTCAGACAAATCAACCACTGATCCATCTGCTTTACCGAAGACAACAAAGCCAGCACCAAAGGTTTGATAACGTGGTGCGCCAATGATCACGTCATCCAATCCGTCACCGTTCACGTCACCCGCACCGCTGACAGAGTAGCCGGTTTCATCTGAGGCCGCGATGCCGTTGATTACGAAGCCACCGTCGTTCGATGGCTCTTGGATGTCTGACAGCTCTACCAATGTGATAAGGTCTGGATATACTGGTCCCCCGACCCGGGTCAACGCTTCGCCGATTTCCAAACGGGACAGCCCATTGGTGAAGACGTTGAAGGTGCCATCTGCATCGGTGATCTGTCCCGCGGCAAGCCATGGCCCGTCCGCCAAGGTAATCGTGTTACTTCTGTCCCCCAGAACACGCAGCGTGTTGCTTTCATTTGAAAGGCGCAATACCTCAAGCCCGGTCAATCGTAGGGCATTACTTGCGCCATTCAGGTCAATCCGCTCAATCGATTGCAACGTCGGATCTGCGATTTCGGGTAGGTCCAGCAGCATGTTGGTGCCGTCCAGACGCAATGTATCGGTGCCATTTCCGGCATCAATTTTTGTAAAATCCAGATCGCTGATCGCGATGACGTCATCTCCGGCACCGGCCCGCAATACATCGGCACCACCGTTGGCACTCAATGTATCGTTGCCGGTTCCACCGATCAAAACATCTGCTTTTACCGTGCCGATCAAGGCATCCGCGCCGGTCGTTCCGACCTGCGTAGCCGTACCGTTGTATTCCCCGCCGTAAACCACAAAGCTTGTTCCGGCATAAAACCCGTTTGTTGGGTCGTTAGGTGCGCCGATGATCAGATCGTCAAATCCGTCACCGTTCACATCCCCTGCCGCGCTGACGGATGATCCGGCGCCCCCCCCTCTAGCGCCTCCAAAGATAGAGAATCCGCCAGCGCTTGTCGTGAGATCGGCAAGTTCGACTGCGGTGCCATCCGCTTTGCCAAAGACGACATAGCTTGCGCCAGATTTAAAAGCATTGGTCGCGTCTGACGGCGCACCTATGATCAGATCGTCCAACCCATCGCCGTTCACATCGCCAGCAGAACTGACGGCCCAGCCAGATTCGTCTTCGGCAGACTGACCGTTGATGACAAAGCCCCCGTTACCGGCTGCAATTTTCGGAAGGTTGACCTTTGCGTTGTTTGTTTTGCCAAAAACGACATAGCTGGCACCGGACAATGTGCCATTTGGTGCGGTCCCGTAGGCACCAACAACAACATCATCCAGTCCGTCGCCATTCACATCGCCCGCCGAACTGACGGACCATCCGGCGACGTTGCCTGTTGACGCGCCCCCGATATAAAAACCACCCGGGAATGTTGTGGTATTCGTCAAATTTACCGCCGTGCCGCTGGTTTTCCCAAAGATCACAACGCTATTGCCAAAACTGTTTCCAATAAATGGGTTCCCGACGATCAGATCGTCCAAACCGTCACCATTTACATCGCCCGCTGAACTGACCGATCGGCCAAGTGAATCACCCGCTGAGATTCCATTGATCACAAACCCGCCAATGCCGGCTTGGACATCCGAAAGTTCGACGGTTTCACCGTCGAGGTTTGAGAAAACAACATAGCTGGTGCCAGCGCCTTTATTCGGTGCGCCTACGATCAGATCATCAAGACCATCGCCATTTACATCGCCCGCAGAACTGACGGACCAGCCGGATTTGTCGCCAGCCGCCACACCATTGATCGCAAAACCTTCATTGCCCGTTTGCAGGTCGGCCAGATCAACCGCGTCACCGTTCGTTTTACCATAAACAACAAAACTCGCGCCAGAATCCGCCCCATTGGAATCGGCTAGATTGGCCCCGACAATTAGGTCCGCCAGACCATCGTTGTTCACATCCCCCGCAGAGCTGACCGAATAGCCAGAGAAGTCGCCGATAGAGGCACCGTTGATCACAAAACCGTCCGTGCCGGCCACAAAGCTTGGCAAATCGATCGCGATGCCATCCGACTTTCCATAGACCACATAGCTCGTCTTCGAAACAGCCCTAGGGGCCCCAACGATGACATCATCCAATCCATCGCCATTGACATCGCCGGCAGAGCTGACCGAAAAGCCAACAAGCTCGTAGTCCAAAATTCCAGTAGAATACCCGTTGATCGCGAACCCGCGCGTGTCAGTCGAAAGTCGCAATTCGGACAATTCGATGGGCGCAATCAGACCGCCGGTTAATTCAATACTCGCCTCTATTTCGACCGTGGCAGGCCCGTTGGCAAAGACATCAAACGTGCCTTCGCTGTCGGTTACCTGCCCCGTCTTCGCCCAAGAGTTTCCGACCAATGTCACTGCATCACTGGCGTTCCCCAGAACACGCAGCGTGTTGCTTTCGTCAGACAGCCCCAACACTTCTAGCTGTTCAAGCCGTAGGGAGTTTCCGCCGCTATTCAGGTCAATGCGTTCAATGTCTTGCAGTGTCGGGCTTGCGATTTCGGACAAGTCCAAGGATAGGCCAGTCCCGTCCAAGCGCAGCGTATCAATGCCATTTCCGCCATCGACTTTCGCGAAATCAAGGTCTTGCACAGCGAAAAGGTCATTGCCTGCGCCGCCGCGCAATACATCTGCGCCGCCATTGCCGGTTAAGGTGTCATTGCCCGTTCCGCCGATGAGAATATCCACCGCAGAAGTGCCGGTCAGGGCATCTGCACCTGTCGTGCCGATTTGCGTTGCCGCACCAGTGAAATCGCCGCCAAACACAACAAAACTCGCCCCAGAGCTGCTTACACTTGCGCTATTAAAGGGCAGATCGCCGGGAGCGCCAACGATGAGATCATCAAAACCGTCACCGTTTACGTCGCCCGCAGAACTGACCGAGATTCCCGTAAAGTCAGATTCGGAGGCCCCGTTGATTACCAAACCGCCGATGCCTGCCTTGACCTCTGACAGCCTCACCCGTGCTCCGTCTTCCTTGCCAAAGACAACATAGGCTGCACCAGATAGGGATCCATTCGGTTGATCGCCAAAGGCTCCGACAATCAAGTCGTCAAGCCCGTCACCATTTACATCACCAGCCGAACTGACGGAATAACCCGACCGGTCAAACTCGGAGTCTCCGATGATCGCAAAGCCGCCATTCCCCGCCTGCACAGACGAGAGATAGACAGCTTCATGACCTGTTTTACCGAAAACCACATAGCTCGTGCCAGAAGAGGTTCCATTTGCGTCAGCGCCACTTGCCCCGATGATTAAATCATCAAGCCCGTCACCGTTAACATCACCGGCAGAACTTACAGACGAACCGGCATTATCAAAACTTGCGATACCTTTGATCACAAACCCTTCACTGCCGACACCAAGCCCTGCAAGTTCAATATTTGCATTGTCCGCCGCGCCAAAAACTACAAAGCTGTCGCCAACGCCATCTGCATCTGGCGCGCCAATAATGACATCGTCGAATCCATCTCCGTTGACGTCGCCCGCCGAGCTTACAGAAAAGCCGGATTTGTCATCGATAAGCTTCCCAACCGAGGCGCTGTTAATTTTGAAACCAGCGCCCACGCTCGTGAGATTGGATAAATTTACAAGATTTCCATTGGCCTTGCCATAAACCACATAACTGGTGCCTAACGTGCCATCCCTATTCGGATTGGATGCGTATGGATCTACGCCATAGGCTCCGACGATCACATCGCCAAGCCCGTCGCCGTTTACATCCCCTGCAGCACTGACCGAATGACCAGCAAAGTCCCCCGCCAATGCACCATTGATTGCGAAACCGCCGTTGTTGCCGTTTTGCTGGATCTGTCCCAGATCTACCGCAACACCATCTGACTTACCAAAGACCACATAACTTGCGCCAGAGTTTGCCCCGTTCGGATCATCATATTCAGCGCCAATGATCAGATCGTCCAACCCGTCGCCATTCACATCACCAGCCGAACTGACCGAAACACCCGCGCGATCCCCGGCGGAAACCCCATTGATTACAAAACCACTGGTATTCGTCGATTGCTGGAGCGCGGCCAGATTTACCTCTCCTCCGCCTTCCTTGCCGAAAATCACATAGCCAGCACCAGCGCCGTTACCCGGTGCCCCGACGATCAAATCATCAAGCCCGTCGCCATTGACGTCGCCTGCCGAACTGACAGATGCGCCCGTCAGCGCATTTCCGGAAACCCCCTTGATGATAAACCCTTGGGTATTTGTTGAAAGCCCAACATCAGAGAGCGAAATAGGCGCAATACCAGGAGTGAGACCTTCGTCCGTTCCAATGATCGTAACGTCGAACGCACGGGTGTCTGTGACTCCGGCACTGTCTTCTATTGTGATTTCATAGCTCAGGGTGACAGTTTCGGAGTCTGCTAGATAGTCAAACACTGCAGGGTGGGCCTGAAAGACCAAGTTCAGGTAGCCATTGTCGTCTCCGGCGTCTTTGGTGACATCCGTTTGGAAAATAAGGTCGTTCCGCGCCACATTATTTAGTGTCAGGCCCGCCGACGCCCCTGTGGCCCCAGTATAAACAACCGAGGCGCTATACCCGACATCCTCCAGATCATCATCGGTAAAGCTCACCAAAATACTGCCCGAGATATTTGACGTGTCTTGTGTCTCGTACAGGGTGGTTACTGCGATGGGGTCGATGTCATGCGCGTTCGGAAGCGGATTCAAAGTCACATTGACCGTTTGGGTCGTAACACCGCCAGCCCTGTCGATCACCGAATAGAGAAAGCTATCGCTACCACTAAAGTTTGCGTTCGGTGTATATTCGACTGTGCCATCACGCGAGACAGTCGCCGTTCCGTCTGTCGGGCGCGTATACAATCCGAAAACCAGATCGGTTTGCTCAATATCGCTGGCCGTCAGAGCCCCCGTGAGCAGCGTCCCTTCATCCCCCGACAATGAAAGAGGATCGGCGACTGGTGCGTCGTTAACCGGGGTGACCGTCAAGTTTACGGTTTCGGTCGTGCTCCCCCCCTCTGAATCGGTCACTGTATACGTGAAACTGTCGGTGCCGTTGAAGTCTGGATTGGGGGTATAGGAAAAGTAAGCGAAACCTCCCAAAGGGGCGTTCAAAATTTCAACAGTGCCGTTTCCCGGGGCCGTGGCCACACTAAAGGTCATTCTCTGCTGATCGATATCATCCGCTGTTAGGAGGCCCGAAAAACCTTTGTCTTCGTTAATCGTGTGGCTCTGCCCAGAGGAAATCGGGTCGCTGTTTCCACCCAGAACATTTCTGACGTCGTCCAAAGCATCAGGCAGCAAGCTATCGAACTCTGCCGGTGTCATGACAGGGGCACCTGTGAAACGAACGCTATCTAGGCCATCATAAGAAAAGATAATTCCAGAGTGCTCCAGCACCACCAGGGCACTGGAAATACCGTATTCAAGGTTGGCCAGCGCGGTTGCCGTCGATCCCTGCGCCACAATCGCCACTTGGGCGATGTCTGTCAGTAAATCAGCACCTGTTTTACCTGTCTCTAAAACTCCAAGAGCGACGGACGCAGAGTGCGCGATGATACTGCTCGTCCGACTGGCGACAAACTCTGCCGCTTCAATAACAAGACCCGAATCTACCAAGACACGTATGGCGATTGTTTTCAGCGCCTGCTCTGAAAAGAAGCTGGTGGTTGGTGTTTCGTCAGAAATGAAGCCGGACATTTTGAAAATCACATTTTCCAGAATGTCGGAATATTCCTCAGTGGTTACCGCTGATATTGCCGATGCTATTTGAATTGCAGCTGATTGGAGCGCCACGTTTGTTGCCATCAATCTGGCTCCGCCCGCAGCTCCTAAAAGCACAGACTGGACCGGATCCGCATTGAGAAAATCGATCGCAGGGTCGAGGCCGAACACCGTGACTATTCGGCTCTCGGCGGCGCTGGCAGTAAATTCGTGGCCTTCTTCCAGAAGGGCCGCCAAGGTGGAAAGAGCCGTGATTGATTTTGCACCGGAAGGTGCAATCAGGGTTGTGTCAACTTTGAACCCTGTCGAAATATCGGTCCCGCCGACCGATACCAATCGGACATCAGAATTTGCGGGGGTGTTTTCAAGGGTGAACTGGCCGTAGTAATCTGTAAATGCTCTGTCTTCACCTTCATCCCAAATGCCATTTCCATTGGCATCTGCAACAACCTGAGCAAACGTAATGTACCCATCCGACACCACACCTTCGCGGTAAGGAGAAGCGCCTTCAATTGTTAGGTTTGCGGTTGCAGAATTGGATAAATCTAGCCCATCGGTTATGGAATAGCTAAAACTATCCGGGCCACTGTAGTTGTCGTTTGGTATATATCTTATGACCCAGCCTTCTCCGACTATGACAGAGCCGTTGATTGTGGCAATGACCGAGCCAATCGTTGCCGCTTTGCCATTGATAAAAGAAACAGTCAGCGGCTGCGTCTCGGACTCGGGGGTGTTGTTCGCGTCGGTATCATTGCCGAGCAAGTCCAAAACGGATGTTGTGTTGTGATCCAAGGCAAAGGTGTCATCAACCGCGATTGGTGCCACATTGGTTGGGCTGCCCGCAATTGCCAATTCAAGTTGAGACTCGGCCGAACCACCGTTTCCGTCGGACACAGTATAGGTGAATATTTCATACACGACACGGTTGGGCAGGATCGCGGAAGTGTCTGGGTCAAGATTGTCCAGCTGGTATTCCCAAGATCCATCTGACTGAACCACGAGACTGCCATACTCACCACGCACCGACTGCGGAGTTCCTGCCTCTACCGTCACGCTCGTCCCGAGTGAAAAAGACCCCATTCGAACGACGGTCAGCACATCACCGTCTGCATCGGCGTCATTGCTCAACAGCGAGCCATTTGCCAAGGATTGACCTTGCTTGGCCAGACGCGTTCCTGTGTTAAAATCCGTCTCGGCCACCGGATCACTATTTGTCGGGGCGGGAGCTGCACCGTTGATTGTGACGGAGATTTCTGTGCTGAGGCCGTCCGATGTGGTTGCGACAAAGCTGTCGGTCAACGTATCGCCCAGGTTCAGGTCTTGGATGGCTGTCTGATTGTTGGTGGCCCCATAGGTCCAAGTGCCATCTGCCCCTAGTGTAAACAGGCCATAGCCATTGCTGCCTACGACGCTGGCGATTGCGGTAAAATCACTGGCCCCGCGATAACCTGCGAGCACACCGATTGTATCCGTGGCCTGCAACACCACGCTGGCGTCTTCGACAACACTGGCCTGTGTGCCGCCAGTGATGATTGTGTGTCCGCGCACATCCACAAAAGTTTGCGTGCCATCATCCAGCGTCCGGTGAACATAAAGCAGTGCGCCATTTTCACTGGCATAGACGCGGCGAACGCTCTCCCAGTTATGGATGTCTTCGCCATCGTTCCGGAGCTTTTCTTGCAAGACGCCGCCAGAATAGGTGCTGATCGTCACGTCGCTGCTGTCGCTCACCACAGTCTGGGATGCAATCAGGCCTTTACTATCGAACAACTGCGTAATTGTCGCCCAGCCGGCTATGTCCGCGGTGTCTGTCGTCGTGCGCATGGCGCGAAGACCGTCTTGGTAGGTTTGCACGATCTGCCGACCGTCGTCCATCGTTACGTCCGAGCCGGCCAATCGACCACCGGCATCATAGGTAAAGGTTTTTTCGTGCCAGGTTTGGGCATTATCGCCATCGGTCCATGTGACCTGCGTGCGAACACCACCACTAAACTGAGTGATGGATTGAGTGCCGTCGTCATTTAATCTGGTCTGCGAAGCGATGTTGCCACTTGCATCATAGGTGGTTATGCGGCTGGTCCAACTGTAGGCATTTGCGCCGTCCAGTTGCGTGACAGTTTGCCCCAAAGGTCCGCTGGCAGGCCCGCGGACTACAGTGGTTCCATCATCAAAGGACGTGGAAATCGTCAGCAAGTTTCCGGTGGTGTTGTCGTAGGCATAGACCTTTGACGTCCATGAAAATGTATCTGCGACATCTGTCACAATCTTTTGCGATTTGATCCCGTCAACAAAATCGGTCGAAATTGTTCTTAAATCATCCAAGGTCACCAATGACGAGGCGATGCGCCCGAGACTGTCGAAGGTTTGCACTCTGGTATTCCAGTTAAATGCGTCCCCCAGATCAAGGCTCGTCCGCGATGCAATCACGCCGCTGTTAAAGGTCGATGAGATCGAAACGCCGCTATCTGTCACGACCTCTAGGCTGGTCAAAAGACCCGACAGCGCGCTGTAAACATATGCGCGTGAGGTCCAGGCGAAACCGTCCGCCGGGTCAGTCCATGTCAGGCCAACCCTGACCCCCTCCACAATCGTCGACGTCCGAATGCGCCCATCGTCAAAAGTGACCGTCTCGCCAATCAAAAAGCCCTGGGCATCAAATACGGATACTTTTTGTGACCAGGCGTATTTGTCAGCAGTGTCGAGAACAGCCTTCGTGATCATAGAAATGTCCTTGAGAGATATGAGCCGGCGAAAGATATGAGTCGGCAAAAAAAAGCGCATTAAAATAAATGCGCTGAAAAAGGTGAGGTTCTGAGCAAGCCATTGCCCTAATTTAGAACACTAACTTAACCGTTCATTAATAGGCAAGTTTTATAATCTTTTCCCCATTCTGGCGGCTGGCCGAAGTGTTCTGAAAAGCGTCACCAAGGGGCTGGTCCGGCAGCAACGCATAGTTTCGACGTGCCGTTGTGGTAGATGGCGTTCAGTCAGTTCTGTCGGATGTCTGTGGCTATGGGGCCAAAAAGCCAAATTTGATAGCGTACTCTTGGCTTGTCGTCGCTACTGAGGAGGAGGACAAAAGCTAAACAGCTGATGCCCGCAAACGCTCTGGCGAAAAAGCTGCCAAAGATATCAAACGTGCCAAGCGCAAGCATTGTTCTTCTCGAAGAAAGCCTCTGGTCTGCGGGCACATGTCAAAGCAGGTTCGCCTGCCAACTGTGGACACGACAAATCCCAATCGCCCTTCGATTTTGGTGGTCACATGTCACCGCCGCCGGTGTGACAATTGGGGTGCCCTCAATCAGTAGGCGCAGTCGCTGCAAGGACCTCTCGGACAATGGCTCGGCTCATGCCAAACATCTAAATCAACTTGATTACAGTCGGGAGCTATTGCCCGGAAATCCATTGGCGGTGGGGCTGATGGTGACGGCGACTTGTTTTGCAACGTCCAAATCTCCTGCTGTGCAAGGATGGCATCAGAGGCAATCCTTGGCTTGCCTCTTCAATTCTACATGCATAAATCCCGCTGAATCATAGGTTTGTAACCGAAATTGGGTGGCGTCACGATATCGTGTGACTATTGACTCAAGTCTCGGCATCGCCTTATTCGACCCACAACACAGTCAGTTTCGCCAAAGCCTATTTCATTAAATCAAGTAAAGGACTGAAGTTCATGAACGGACTCTCCAAACCCGTCGTCGGCGCGCCGATACCCGCAATCTCTGTCCCACAACTTGGCGGTGGCACAATGAACATCGGGGGCACGGCCGAAGGGTGGACGCTATTTATCGTCTATCGCGGTCGTCATTGTGGCCGTTGCAAGAACTACCTGAATGGTCTGGAAGCTATGAAGGCTGATTGGGAAGCCGCAGGCTTTACCATCAAAATCGTATCTGCCGATACAGAAGAACGTGCAGCCGCCGACATTGCCGAGTTCAAGTGGAGCATGGACGTTGGTTACGGTCTAAGCATAGAGCAAATGACCACTCTGGGTCTTTACGTCACCGAACCGGCAAACAACGGCGACGCTGTCGCCAGATTTTCCGAGCCGGGCATTTTTTGCATCGATCCAGACGGCAATATCGTCGTTGCAGCGATTTCAAACGCCCCTTCGGCACGTCCTGATCTTGTGCAGTTGCTAGACGGTATGAAGTTCACCATCGCAAACAATCTGCCATTTCGTGGCACTGTCACTGCATAGCCGACTGACGTTGGCGACACACAGCCCCTGTGAATAGTGCGCGGGATCAACGGACAGGCTTGTGCGCATGATTTCAACTATGCACCGGTTCGTGAAGCATTTGTCTTGCTCCTGATAGGGGCGTGGCTGACCATTCAAATGGCGAGCGTTGCGATGTCACTCGCGTTATTTTGTCCAGTGAACAGGTAGCGTGCGATTGCCTGAGGTTTCTGTCTAAACGACATCATCGATATCACGCAGGCACTTAGAAATCCGAACTTGTTGTTGCTCATCGCTTTTGCAGGAGGCGCTGTCGGTGGCTTGTTGATCGCCCGTATGCGGAGGGCGAGATCAAATACAGGCGTCGGTTTGCAGTGGTCTTCATTCGGGCCTTCCAAGGGGCACCGCCATTGATGCAATTGTGTCTTGCCGCTTTCGGCCTAACGCTGGGTTTCAGGTCCAGTTTGTCAAGGCGATGTCGCTTGCCTCTGTCATCGGCACTACCGAATTTGCCCGGGACACGACCGATATCCGACGGTTCGATAATGATGAAAGCGCTTGCGGCCTCCCACCCATTTATGACCCATAACCATCAGCTGATCCCCGGCAACTTTGATGAAAAGTTCACACTGAAAGAGTTCGGGTGACCAACGGTAAACGTGCTGTCGGGCACAGCTTTTCAAATGGCAACAAGCCGTACGCCCAGTGATGAACCGCCACCGATGACATCCAGCAAGAGGTCGATGTTTGGGTGCGCGCCGGGGCGCTTTTTCGCATCTGCCGTGTGCTCCGCGAAAACGGCTAATCCATGCGCCGCAGCGATGGCGTCGACAGCATCAAAGTTCTGGCCAAGATATTTGTATACGGCGAGTGAACCTTGCTTGCCTGCCTGATTTTCGATTGACGCAACAATGGTTCCATTGGAGTCCGTGAGCTCGATACGCGCAAGACCATCGATCGATGGCAGAAGTTGCAGATTTTCCTTGAACGAGGCTGTGGGCTGGATCATCTTGGAATTCTTTCATGGGTAAGTTCTGCGTGGTGGTTAGCAGCTCTGACGCGATGGTGCCATTGCGTGTTTTTTTGGGGGGCGTCATGCGCGGCGGTAAAACCTCAAAACCCGCCGTTGTGAACGGTATTTCTCAGACATTCACACTCACCAAAGATCTGCAAAGCTTGAAAAAGCCGTTTGCCAGGTCGCGAATTGCCCTTGGCCAACTGTTAATCCGTCCGGGCAATGTAACGGGCAATATTGGATCGCTTCATCGGAACAGTTGGCCCCAGCTTACCAGCACGACACAGTCAAATTCTCCGAAACAGATTCCCAGCTTTTTACTGTGAAAGTGGATACGATCCAGCCCGCGTGCATTCCAGAAGGGCTGTTTCAATTGGTATTGTTGCCTGGATTGACACATTGGCCAAACTGATTGACCATTAAGGGACGTTCAGGCGACGATCCCTTCAGCATCCGTGTCCAGTATTGATTTTGAGTGAAGCAAAATATGAAAAACACCCTTTTCTACGATAAGGTCCGCAACGCAATTCAGGTTCATGGCGGATTTCACAACGCCCATCTGCATCTTGATCGCGCCAACACGCTGGATGACGGAATGGTCGATCAGGGGCGTGTCCAAGTTCTCGAAAGCTCACATATCTCGTTGCAGAAAAAGCATGCTTTGATTGCCACCGTTCATGCGGGCCCAGCCTATGACAGCGAGAATCTGCTTGCACGTGTCAGCGATACAACTGAAGTGATGATTGAAGTCGGCACCCGCCGCGCAGATACAATGGTGGATGTCACGCCGGACAGGGTTGGCCTGACTGCACTTGAAACCATTCAAGGTTACGCCAAAACCGTTGCAGATCAGATCGAAGTCCAAGCCGCGGCCTATACGCCGCTTGGGTTTAGCGATGACACCCCAGAACAATGGGATGTTTTTCTTCAAGGTGTTGAAATCGCAAATTTTATCGGATCTTTGCCAGAGGCCGACGACCGTGATGACTACCCGACTCATATCGGATTTGATGAACATTGCCTGCGGATGATTGAACTGTGCAAACAGACCGGAAAAATGGTGCATGTCCATACAGACCAGCGCAACATCCCCCAAGAAGACGGCACCGAACGGCTGATAAAATGCCTCCGTCAGGCCGGAAATCCAGTTGACCGAGGCACCGAACCGCTGATTTGGGCCGTGCACATGATCTCGCCTTCAACCTATGATCAGCCGCGTTGGGATGCCTTCGTTGAAGGTATGTTAGAGTGCAATATTGGTGTGATTTCGTGTCCTTCGGCTGCGGTTGGTATGCGGGCAATTCGGCCGCTGATGACGCCAAACGGCAATGCTATTCCGCGGATCCTTGAATTGGCCGCAGCGGGTGTTCCCATCCGGCTTGGCTCTGACAATGTTGCGGATATGTGTTCCCCTTCGACCACGGCTGATCTGATGGACGAAGTCTTTATTCTGTCTGCTGCCATCCGTTTCTATCAGCCCGAAATCTTGGCGAAACTGGCTTCTGGTACTGTTCTGACAGCGGACGAACGGGCCACAATCCTCGATCACTTGGAAAAAAACGATGTGGAAGTTTCGAAAGTGGTTCAACGCTGGGCCACGTGAGCCGCTACCTCTTCCGGAGGGGGCATTTGACCTCTTGATGCCCGAGTTTGTGGCCGATCCCAATTCGTTTTACAAACAAATGCGGGCCCAACGCCCCTTGGCTGAAATAAAGCAAGGCGGGTATCTACTGACCCGTCACACGGATATTGTCGCGGCCTTTTCGAACCGCGATCTGGGCAACAGACCGTCGCGGTTTTCGGTGTTGTCTGCGCGCAATCGCGGCAAATACCTTGCCGCCGAGGTCGCCGGGAACATTCCGCCCTTTCAGGACATGCCTGATCATCGCCTGTCTCGTCGGGCATTGGTGTCAGCCACATTGAAAACAGCCAAAGAACAAACCCCATCGGTTTTTTCCAGCGCTCAAGATTGTGTCGCCCAGCAGCCATGTGGCGCAGTCGAGTTAATCTCAGCCATCGCGTCTCCCTTTGCGCTAGAAACCGGCGCGGCTCTGGTTGGGTTTGAAGCCGACCTAGAAGAGTTAAAACGCTTGTCCACGGCCTTTTTCTTGCTCTTTGCACCCATTGCAAACATGACAGAGTTTCAGGCCACAAATCAGGAGCTGGCCCGAGCCCGCCACCTGTTAAGCGACGCGTTGAAACAACGCCGGGCTGAAGCGCGCGGCGACGTCATCAGCCGATTGATCGAATTTCAACGCATGGAACCGGAACTAACTGACGCACAGATTCTTGATTGCGCCTTGCTGGTTTTCGCGGATGCTGTTGAGAACATCGAAGCGGGGATTGCCAGCTTGATCCACCGATTTCTGACCACCCCCGGCTTTGCGGAAATGCACCGCGAAGTCTCGGTCGAGCATCTGGTCCAAGAGGGGTTGCGTCTGGATACTCCGGCCCAAACGATCCCACGCGTTGCGAAATGCGATACAGAAATCTGCGGTCAAATGATTGCCCAAGGCACGCCCGTTTTGCTGGCCCTCGCAAGTGCCAATCGGGATGAAACGGTCATTCCCGATCCTGATACTTTTAATCCTCTGCGCGACAACTCAGCAATTTCGTTTGGGATGGGGCGGCATAGTTGTATTGGTGAACACATGGGGAAAACCATGATTGCCGCGATGGTGTCTGCTTTGCTCGAACGGGGGGTCACCCTTGCCAATCCCGCGGAACAGATCAGCTATCACGCCCGCATCGGGCATCGTTGGCCTAATCATCTTGCCATTGTTTTGCGGTAAACGGATTGGCCCAGATCATCCGGCCATTTCCGCGCGCGAGCGCTCCGCCAAAGTGGCCATACCCTTCATCGATCATCTCGGCTGCAATCATCAACGGTAGACCCGTTGCAGGATACCGCAACGCAAAGGTTACTTCCAACTTTTGGCCTGGGGCCACAGCCCGATCAAGCGGTTGGTAATACACCATACGACAGCGGTTGAAGCCGTCTAGATTTTTGAGATGCACCGCAATGCCCAGTCCGCTTTGATGATTTGGATCCCATTGAACCGCACTGGTATTGGTCACGCAGACGCGCACTTCGCCGGGGGCCTCTCTCGACAGGAACCGCGGCGATGAAATGGAAAAGTCACAAGACCAAGCTGTTTCGCGTTGATCATAGGCCAGCTCGGAAACAGGCTGCGGGATAGGTAGGGGTGTGCCGCTCAATGCCTGTTTTATAGCATCAATCACCGGATCCAAAAACTCGGCCTTTGTTAGCTCGGCATGCGAACACGCTAAGTTAAGTCCCAGCGCGCCGTTTGGGTGCAATTGTGCAAAAGCGCGGGTTGGATCGTGGAACCACATGGCTGCAGATCTGCGTCTGGACCGACTGAAGCCATGGATTACAGGGAATTGCGTTGGCGTGGAAAACCAGTAATCCAGCGACACAAACAGTCGGACTTCGCGCCCCGTTTCTTCAAGGCGTCTGGCCACTAAATCAAAGATGTCAGCCCCTGCACATAGCCCAACCAAGACCAAAGCCCCCTCCGGTTGCAGCGCGTTGATTTCGTCGTAATAGCGATCCGCCAAAAAAGCGCAATCCGCGTCGGTCCGGTTGGGGTAGAGGTGTAGTGAACGCATTGTATAGATCGGGTGCTTCCCGCCAAACCTTGCCTGAACAGGTTGGTTTTCCCCTTGGGAGCAAAAAAAGATCGGGTGCCCTTGGGCCAAAAGGTTTAGCCCGAAAACGAGACCATCCCGGCCCTGTTTTTGCCCCTTCCAACCCAGTGTTTTTTGCCGTTGAAATTCCAGAACCGGGTTGGTTTGGGGCGCGGCATCCACTTTGTTGCTTTGTTCAAAATTCTGGACAAATCCGCCAAAAGTTGGCGCATCATAGAGCATGGTTTGAGAAACTGTCCGCCCCATTGCCTTTTCAACTTCAACAAGGAATTCAGCCGCAATCAGGCTGTCCCCGCCACTGTCGAAAAAATCGTCTTCGAAGCGCGGCAGCTCCCCTTGTAAAAATGACTGCCAGATCTGGGCGATTTGCCGTTGCCGCGCAGTATAGACGGTGGCTTCCGCAGATTTCGGAGAGTGAGTTTGGATCAAGGCAAGTTTGTCGGTTTTACCGCTGCCTAACCTTGGCATCTCATCAAGAATCTGAACATCGCGCGGCATCTTGTATTCAGCCAGTTCAGATCTCAGATGCTCCAAAATATTCGACTTGGACACGGTGCAATCAAGTTTCAAAACAACGGCCAGCCCGACCTGTTCACCCAGTGTTGGATGTGGGAGAGCAAAGCTGGCGGCTTGCATGACATTCGGAGAGGTCAGCGCTGCGCGTTCAATTTCAACCGGCGAAATTTTCTCACCGCCGCGATTGATCATCTCTTTTTTTCGACCTGTCAGAAACAAATATCCGTCAGCGTCTAGGTAGCCCAAATCTCCGGTTCGAAACCAATCTCCAAAGAAGCTGTCATTGCGATCGGCCCCTTCATAGCCCGAGGTTACTGTCGGTCCTTGAACGCAGACCTCGCCGATTTTGGTGTTCTCAACAGGGTTCCCGTGGCTGTCAACAATAACAAGCATTGCCCCATCCGCCCGCCCGACGCTTTGTTGTTTCCGCGCGGCCGGAGGAAGAGGATTGGAGGCAACTTGCCCGGCGGTTTCTGTTAGGCCATAAATTTGTATGACCGGAACACCGCCCATGCCGGTTTCGCTTGCCACCTGCAAATCCGGTGCCAAATCAGCGGAAACAGACCGAACAAAGCGCAGGTCCGCGCAATTGTCGGCAAGTTGCTCAGTAGACCAAGTCGACAAACACCTTGCCAGCATTGTAGGGACCAGTTGCATCCATGTGGCCTTCCCGATCTTCAAACCCCGGGCAAGCGCTTGGGGTGATTGCTGCGGGCAAAACACGACGCCGCCGCCGCTGACCATAGGTGCGAGGAACAAATCAACCAAAGCCCCGATGTGAAACATTGGCAAAGCGTGAAGAGCGCGATCAGATGGCGAGAGTTTGAGCGTTTGGGAAATGGTGTGTGCGGATAAAATGAGCTGGGACATGTCCAATGGCACGGTTTTCGGGTTCCCAGTCGAGCCGGAGGTCAAGAGCAACAATCCTGCGGTGCCAGCCTTGCTTTTTGCTGGTGGCAATCCTCGATCCGACACTTCGATCCTGACATCATCGCCAATTCTAACTTTGAGAATGGGGCACCCAAATTCAGGTATCTCTATACCAGTTTCGACGATCAGAACGTCAAGCTGGGCGCTATCGACAAGCGCTGCGATTTCATTGGGTGACAACGCTGGGTTGACGGGCAGCACACGGACGCAATCCGTCAAAGCCAACATCATAAGCGGTACTTTTGCGTTTTGTGGGGCGACGATCCCAACTCTATGCCGTCCGGTCATCCCCAAGTCTGCAATCTGCGACCGTAGATCTTCCACTATGGACAGGCAGTCATGAGCATTCAAAGTGTGGCCACTTTCGTCCACAATGTGAAACGTGGACGGAGATGCTTTTAATACCGAATAAAACGTTTTTGGTTCCAAAGTAGGATGCCCATGTTTGTAAAATACAACTGGCAGCAGCCATAAGCAGACCGCTTAAAACAGTGTAAAAAGCATGGTAAACGGACGCAAGGAGGCAAATCTCCATTTAGGAAACTTGTATTGGAGCATCTGCAAACCCCGTTTTGGCCATTTCTGACCTTGGTGTCTGTCCACTAAAGGGCCTGACGCAGAGTGGACACTTGGGTCAGCTGCGACAGGACCAGCTGTTTTCCAGAACTGAAGGGATGTCGGTGTAGGGGCGCCAAAGTTCGCCACCGCCTTAATGGCGCGGATTTCGGCAATGGCTTTGTTAAAATGCACTGGCTGTCAATGCATCGTCGCGATGGGGCACGATGCGCGTTCTTGTCTCTGAACGTTATGGGGAAACAGGCCCTTGGGGCAAAAACCACAAGAAAACGGCCCGACAATAAAGCCGGGCCGCTCGGGATTTTTGCTCCGCATATTTGCGCCGGTTTTAGCCAAGCGTTGGCATTGTGAATTCCGGGTCAGTGCGTTGACCGCTGGGCCAGCGGGTCGTTGTGGTCTTGATGCGGGTGTAGAACCGCACGCCTTCCATCCCGTGCATATGATGCTCGCCAAAGATCGAAGACTTCCAACCACCAAATGAATGATAAGCCATGGGCACTGGGATCGGCACGTTGACCCCGATCATGCCCACTTCGACATCCTGGCTGAACGAACGCGCTGTGTCGCCGTCACGGGTAAAGATCGCCGTTCCGTTGGCATATTCATGGCTATGCACCAGATCGAGCGCGTCTTGATAGGAATTGCGGCGCACGACCGAAAGCACCGGACCAAAGATTTCCTCTTTCCAGACGGTCATGTCAGGCGTGACATTATCCAAAAGCGTACCGCCAAGAAAATAGCCACCTTCATAGCCCTGCATCTCTTGATTGAAACCACGGCCATCCACGACGACTTTTGCGCCTTCGGTTTCGCCGGTATCGATGTATCCACGCACTTTGGCGAGGTGTTGTTGCGTGACGAGCGGACCCATGTCAGACGTTTTGTCTGTGGTCGGACCAATCTTTAGCGCGTTGATCTTGGGCACCATGATGTCAATCAGAGCATCGGCGACGGCATCCGTTACCGGAACAGCCACGGAAATCGCCATGCAGCGTTCGCCTGCTGAGCCATAAGCCGCCCCCATCAGCGCGTTGGCGGTCATTTCCAGATCGGCATCCGGCATGATGATTGCGTGATTTTTAGCTCCGCCAAGGGCCTGAACACGTTTTCTGTTGGCTGTGCCCGTTTGGTGAATGTATTGCGCAATTGGGGTTGAACCGACAAAGCTGACCGCTTTGACATCCGGGTTGTGCAACAGCGCGTCAACGGCTTCTTTGTCACCGTTAACCACGTTAAAGACACCATCTGGCAAGCCGGCTTCGGTCAGCCACTCGGCCAGTTTCAAAGAGGCTGAGGGCACACGCTCGGATGGCTTCAGTACGAAAGTATTGCCTGTCACCAGTGCAACAGGGAACATCCACATGGGCACCATGGCGGGGAAGTTGAACGGCGTGATACCCGCACAAACACCAAGCGCCTGACGGATGTTGTGGCTGTCGACCACGGACCCGACGTTCTCGGAAAACTCGCCCTTCATAAAGCTTGGCGCACTAACTGCAAATTCGACGACTTCCAGACCTCGGGTCACTTCACCCACGGCATCGTCATGGGTTTTACCATGCTCCGAAGCCAAGATAGACGCCAGTTCGTCGGCCCGTTCCCACAAGATGTTTTTGAATTTGTCCAAGATCCGTGCGCGGCGCAGTACAGGTGTCTTTGACCATTTCGGCCATGCAGCCTTTGCTGCGGCGACGGCACCATTGACTTCGTCGGTCGAAGCCAATGGCACGTCACGCTCGGATGCGCCAATCGCAGGGTTGAAGACAGGTTGTGACCGGCCAGATGTGCCCTGCACATGTGCGCCGTTAATGTAGTGGGTCAGTTCGGGCATGTGTTCCTCCTAATGTGTGGCCCATCACATACGCCCGTGCTACATTCAAAAATATATACAATAGTGATGAACCGTTATCCGAAAATGGGTGTTATCGATGAGCTGGGATGATTTGCGGTTTTTTCTGGCTGTTGCACGAGAAGGGCAAATTCTGCGCGCAGCCCAAAGACTTGGAACCAGTCAGGCACGGGTCAACCGCAGGATTACCCAGTTCGAGGAAGCAGTGGGCGCTAAGCTATTTGACCGGCGCACGGTGGGTTGCAGCCTGACGCGGGCAGGGCGGTCCCTCATGTCCAACGCGCTTGTCGCAGAAGAAGCAATGCTCAGGCTGCGCAGCATTCCCGGTGACTCCGATCCAAACCAGATCAGCGGGACTGTACGCATTGGCGCGCCGGACGGTTTTGGCGTGACATACCTTGCGGCGCAATTGCCCAAACTGCGCGCGCTCTATCCCAACTTAAAAGTCCAGCTCGTTCCGGCCCCCCGCGCTTTTTCGCTTTCACAACGCGAGGCGGACATCGCAATTGTCATCGGGCGTCCGCAAAAAGGGCGGCTCAAGGCGACCAAGTTAACCGACTACACGCTCGGGCTTTATGCCGCGAAATCCTATCTTGCAGAGCACGGGACGCCGCAATCTATTGCCGATCTTGGTGAACATGAGCTTGTTGGCTATGTGGATGATCTGATTTACACGCCCGAGCTTGAATTCAACAAAAGCTTCTGGCCCGGCTGGAAGTCGCAAATCGAAATCTCGAGTGCGTTGGCGCAGGTGACGGCTGTGCGATCGGGCGCGGGGATTGGCGTTCTACATGATTTTTCGGTTCGCGACGACGTTGGATTGATCCCGATTTTTCCCGAAACAAAAGCTGAACGAAGCTATTGGGTGGTGTGGCATGAGGCAATGGATGCCATTCCCCATGTCGCTGTCACGACGCGGTTTATCATTGAAACCGTGCGTCGTGATCGCAGGATGTTTTCACCGCAATCCTGATGTGGTCCGGAAATGTAAAAAGGGGGGCCAAAAGCCCCCCTTCAGGTTTTAATCTGCGATGTGAACGCTCTGAACGCCGTTTTTCTCGCGCATGCCGTCTTTGATAATGGCTTTGACGAGCGCAATACACATAAGAACCATCACCAAGGAGAAGGGTAATGCACCGATCACCATGGCAGATTGGATTGCGCCCACGCCGCCCGCGATCAGCAGGCCACCAACCACCAGGGACAATGCGGCCCCCCAGAACAGGATGTGTGGTCGGCCCGATGGTTTTTCAGCGCCGGCTGCGTTGATGGTGTTCACGATCAAGATCGCCGAGTCTGCCGTTGTCACCAGATAGGTAAGAAGTAGGACAACAACAATCACAGCCATGATCCAACCCAAAGCGGGGCTGAGCATGATATCAAGCATTGCGAACAACTGGTTTTGCTGACCCGCACCAGAGATCGCCTCTCCGGCACCGCCATTTAGCGTCAGATCGATTGCTGTACCGCCAACAACCGTGAACCAGACGAAACACATCATCGAGGGGATGATAATTGCGCCGATGATATATTCTCGCAGTGAACGGCCGCGGGAAATGCGCGCCAAAAACACGCCCACGAAGGGTGCAAATGCGATCCACCACGCCCAGTAGAAGACAGACCAGCCACCTTGCCAGCTTGCCAGTTGCGCCGCTTCGCTGCCTTCGACACCATCCGAGACCCAAACGGTGAACAGCAACTTGGGCAGCTCAACGATATAGGCCATCAGACCTTGAACAAGGGCATTCAATCCAAAGAAAGTTGACCCGAACAGCAAGAAGAACGTGAGCAAAAAGAAGCTCAGACCCATGTTGATGTTTGAGAGCCATTTGATGCCTTTGCCAACGCCGGACAGCGCGGACAGTGTGGATGCGCCCATGATGATTAACAGTGCCGTGATGACACCGGCCGAGGATGGATCGCCGGTTTCCGCATTGATTAGCCAGTCGCCAAAGCCAATGCGATGCAGACCTGATACGAATTGCGCCACCCCGAAACCAAGCGTTTGCGCAACGCCAAGGATGGTTGCAACAACGGCGACAACATCCACAACGTGACCCAAAATGCCCGAGAGCTTTTCACCAAAGAGCGGTGTCAGGCCGGAACGGATCGTCAAAGGTAGATTCCGACGATACGAGAAATACGCCAATGACAAGCCAACAATGGCGTAGCAGGCCCAAGCCGAGAGACCCCAGTGCAAGAACGACCAAAGGTAGGCGTTTGTGACGTTGTCAGCAGAAGATCCAGATGCTTCGCCCATGATGACATTGGGGTTGGTCGCGAAATGATACATCGGTTCTGCTGTTGCAAAGGTCAGCATGCCGATCCCGATCCCGGCTCCGAACATCATCGAGAACCAGGAGAAGTTGGAGAATTCAGGTTTATCACCTTCAAGGCCAAGCTTCAGGCGACCTGTGCTGGGGATAAGGGCGAGAACCACACAGATAATCAAGAACAGCGCGACAGCATAGATGTACCAGACAGAGAATGTGCCAAGCAATGTGCCGTTCAAATCGCCAAGGATTTTTGCTGCTGTGTCTGGCACTGCGATCGCCCAGACGATGAGGGCAGCAACCAGAATTTTAGATGTAATCGCAACGTGTTTGCTGAAACCGGTGTAAAACCCGCGTTCTGCGGTTTTGATGGGTAAGTCCATCAATGGGGGTGATTTGGCCATATTTCCTCCTGAATGGCTGGTGACTACCGGACACAAAAGCTCCTCCCACGCGAAGCACTCTTGCGTGGCCAATTCTATGTATCCGGCTCAAATGATCGGGCTTGAGTTCTCGGCCCGGTACTACGTCAAAGCCCCTGCACCTGTTAGGGGCAGGAGCCAGTTCACCTAACTTGGTAGATATTCGTCGCTCCAAGACTCACTCAGACCGCCTGATTTGATCATGGCATCGATTGCGGTTTCCGCATAGCCGAGTTCTCTGACGATTGCGCGCGTTGAGGTTCCGAATTTCTCGGCGGGTGTCACGGCTGTAATCTTTCCGCGCGTAGATCGCACCGCGTAGGGATCAAGCTGAATAACCTCGTGCCCGCTTGGATGGTCGGGATAGTTCGAAAACGAATAGCTCCCGTTAGTGGTGCCGGGCGTTCCATCCGCATCGCGCAGATTCCGAGCGCGCAAGGAGTCAAGGTTTTCGCAGATCACCGCGCCGATATCAGCCCCTTGCAGTCGTTCAACCCATTCCGCCGCCGGTTGGGTCTGGAAGGCCACGGCAAGAAACGCCGCGCGGTCTTCTTCCGGCAGGTCGGGAAACTCTTCCAGACCCTCCACATTGCGAAACAATGGCAAGTCGGTTTCATAGGCACTCAGCAACAAATAGCGCGAGGCTGTGCTGTAAAACCGTGTGAGCGCGTCATAACCGCTGGCTTCGGGGCCGGAGGGTTCATCAAATAGCCCGCGTCCTTTGTAGTCAAAGGCGAACGGCACTTGCAGAAGGCCGCTGTTGGATGACAGCGACGTTCTCCCGCGACCGACGCGTCCAAAGCGGCGCTTTTGATAGAGCGCAGCAGCAACAGCCAATGCTCCGCCAAATCCACACATCACGTCGATTGTGCCGACATGGGCGTGCTCTTCGGGGCGGTCCATTGCTCCGCCAAAGCGCAGCATGATGCCTGTTGTCGCCTGCACCAGATCGTCGTAGCCGATATAATCGGTGCGGGTGCCCCGGCGCACGCCGCTGAAGCAGTCCAGCTTGCAAAACAGAGCGTCGGGATTAATTTTGCGAAGATTGGCCGCATCCAATCCCATCTTTTTGATCTGGCTGTCAGGGGCATTCCAGACGATGACGTCAACTGATTTCACCAGATCTTCAAATACCTGCCGTCCATGCCGAGATGTTATGTCGGCGAGGATCGAGCGTTTTCCACGCATCTGGGACATGCCGTATATGACCGTGTTCCAACTGTCATACATCGGGTTGGCCGGTTCAAGCTTGATTACTTCGGCACCGAAACGCGCCAAATAGCTTGCCGAATGCGGTCCTGCAATCACGTTGCACAGGTCCAGAACCCGAACGCCCGAAAGCCAGCCTTCTTGCTCAACCCTTTCGGACGGCTCCGGAATTTCGGTCCGGATTTTCTTCAAGATCTTTAGCGCCTCATCGAATTCTACCCAACGGCGCGGGGCGGGCTGCAAGGCTTCCTCGCCGCTCTCCTCCATCCAGACCACAGGACCAGGCTGGGTCATGTCGCCATAGACCGGGTCGTGGACGTCGATCATCAAGCCTGACGTTTCCGCATATTCGTCGTGAATCCACTCTTGCAGCCAGCGTTGCGGCGCACCGGGAATTAGCCCGCGGCCAAACATCTTTTTCCACTCGTGTGATGTGCGGGTCATGAAGACCTCTTTCATCCGCGCAGAAATTTTATCTGCCCAGTCCTTTGGCATCGGATAGACACCAAGCGAGGTCTTACTCTCCCATTGTGACCATGGCCGGTATGTGTCTTCTTCCGAAGTCAGGCCGTCTTCGACCAATTCATCATAGATGCCAAGCACTTCGAGACAGCGGCGGGCGTGGTTTTTGTGACTGGGGCAGACCACGTAAAACCCGCGCCCGTCTTTGCACATGTAGCTGCGAAAGAACGGATCCATGAGCTCTTGAAGATCTTCGTAGCTGACATTCATCGGCAGACCCTCGACGCGCCGGCGATCAATTTCGACCTCGCGCTGGGTCAGGTAGCGTTCGGGCATGCCATCGACGTGGATTGAATTGTAGCAAAGCCCCTCCATTACGGCGGCGGCCAAAGGCACTTCGATCTGATCCCCGAGGCCAGTCACCTGACGCGATTGCAGCGCCAGAACCGTGGCAGAGGCCGCAATTTGCGAGGCATAGGCGGAGGCCAGCGGCAGCGGAGAGAACGAAGGATTCAGCCCCATAAGAACGCGGTTCAGCCCCATGTCGGTAAACACGCCCGAACTGGCCGAAACAATGCTTTCGTAGGCGCGCAGCTCGCGGCGTTCTGCGTCGTTTGACGCAAAACCGGGCACTGAAATCGTTATCAGTTCAGGGCGTTCTTCGCGCATCACAGCAAAATCAAATCCGAGTTTCGCAAGCTTGCCCGGCCGAAAGTTTTCAACAATGATGTCGGCTTCGGCACAAAGGGCCCGCGCCTGTTCCCGCCCGTCTTCGGATTTCAGGTCCAGATTAACAATCACCTTGTTGCGGTTCAGCGTGGCATTGGCTGGACTGTCCCACATCGGGCCGCCTGGCGGGTCAATATGAACAACTGTGGCACCAAGATCCCCAAGCAGCATCGCGACAGCAGGGCCTGCAATATATTGACCAAAATCGACAACCTTTACGCCTGTGAGCGGCAAGTTGGAAAACGAGTTTCGCATATGTCCTCCGGAAGAATCCAAATTTTCGTTAAGGGGCCAGTTATTGGCCTGCCAAGATCCAGCCTGCCGCCTTTTCCGCGATCATGATTGTTGGCGAATTGGTGTTACCGCTGGTAATTTCAGGCATCACAGATGCGTCCACCACACGTAATCCCGCTACACCCTTCATCCGCAGGTGGGGGTCCAGAACGGCGCTGGGGTCATCGATCCGGCCCATTTTTACTGTCCCCACGGGGTGAAAAATCGTGCTGGCGATGTCGCCTGCAAGCCGTGCCAGATCGTCGTCGGTCTGGTACTGAACACCGGGCTTGTATTCTTCCGGTGCGTAGGGCTGCATCGCGGACTGGGCCATAATCTCGCGCACTTGACGCAGGCTGTCTGCGGCGACCTTGCGATCGTCCTCAGTGTCCAGATAATTCGGTGAAATCTTGGGGGCATCGCGGAAATTGGCCGAGGCAATCCGGACATGTCCGCGGCTGGTCGGGTTTAGATTGCACACACTGACCGTCATGGCTGGAAACTCGTGCAAATCATCTCCAAATGCCTCAAGGCTTAGCGGCTGCACGTGATATTCCAGATTGGCATGGGACCGGCTTGGGTCCGAGCGTGTGAACGCCCCCAATTGACTTGGCGACATGCTCATTGGACCAGAGCGTTTGAACAGATATTCCAGACCGATCTTGGCCTTTCCAACCATCGAGTTCGCCAATGTGTTCAGTGTGCTGGTGCCCTTAACCTTATAGACCGCGCGAATTTGCAAATGGTCTTGCAGGTTTTCACCAACGAAAGGCTGGTCAAGAACCACGTCAATGCCGTGCTCTTTCAACAAACTGGCAGGGCCGATGCCGGACAATTGCAATATCTGCGGCGAGTTTACGGCCCCCGCCGAAAGAACGACTTCTTTGGCGGCGGAAACGGTGACGGGGGTGCCCGCACGGTGTACTTTGGCTCCGACACAGCGGATAGCGCCGTCGCCGTCTTTGCTGAAGGTCAGTTTTTCAACCTGTGCTTCGGTCCATATCGTCAGGTTTTTGCGCTGTTTTGCCGGACGCAGAAATGCTTTGGACGTGTTCCAGCGCCAGCCGGAACGCTGGTTTACGTCAAAATAGCCCACACCAGCATTGTCGCCGCTGTTGAAATCGTCGGTTTTTTCGATGCCCACTTCTGTAGCAGCGTCAGCAAAGCTGTCCAGCACGCTCCAGCTTAAACGCTGCTTTTCAATCCGCCATTCGCCGCCATGTCCGTGCATGTCCGAAAACCGGCTGTTGTTGCCCGTGACCGGATCAGCGCCGTCATCCAGTTTGTAATGGTTTTCGTGGGCTTTGAAATCAACGAGCGAGTTGTTCCAGTTCCATGCCTCATCACCGGTCAGTTCAGCCCAATTGTCATAGTCGCGGGCCTGACCGCGCATATAGATCATGCCGTTGATTGAGGAACACCCGCCCAAGGTTTTGCCGCGTGGGTACAATAAGCTGCGCCCGTTCAACCCCTTGTCGGGTTCGGTTTTGTACATCCAGTCCGCACGTGGATTGCCGATACAATAAAGATAGCCCACAGGGATATGAATCCACGGATAAGTGTCAGGTTTACCCGCTTCGAGCAAAAGTACGCGATTGTTCGCGTTGGAACTCAGCCGGTTGGCCATCAGACATCCCGCAGAACCGCCGCCGATTACAATAAAATCAAACTTGTTTGCATCGTCAGACATTGTCGCCCACCACCCTTGAAACGTCTCATTGTAAAAAGCGCCTTGAGAGGGGGGGAATGACTGGATGCACGCTGCTCGAAAATTGCCATGGCAATACAAGTGCAACCTGTCCTAAACGTTCCCTCCCAGAACGCGAATTTCAATGTTCTCTGCGGGATGGGTGGGAAAAAACCTAATGACAAATCGCACACTTCAATATTAGAAATTTTAATATGGATCGTTTTTCGAGTATTAACACAATCTTGGCTTTTGTGACGGTGGCGCGGGAAGGCAGCGTTTCACGTGCGGCTGAGGTATTGAACCTGACCCAGCCTGCGATCAGCCACCAGATCAAACGACTTGGCGAAGAGACGGGAATCACCCTGTTCAACAGAACACCTTCCGGTCTGCGTATCAGCCATGACGGAGCCGCAGTTCTGGCCAAGGCCGAAGGTGTCCTGAATGCGATGAGTGAATTCCATCGCAGTGCCCGCCAGCGCTCTGGTCAGATCAGCGGCAAGCTTAGGATCGGCACCATCGTTGATCCGGAGTTCATCCGCTTGGGCAGTATGTTGGTACGATTGCAGTCCGAGCATCCGGGCATTGAAACCGAACTGACGCATGGAGTCAGTGGCGATATTCTAACCTGGCTGAAACGGGGGCAGATTGATGCCGGTTTCTATTTGTGCGGACCAGACGACCTGAAGCCTTTGGGTGCAGAAGGCGAAGACCAGATTCACGCGATCAAGCTCGCTGATTTCACCTATCGTGTCATTGGTCCGGTCGGATGGCAGAACAAGATAGAAAACGCCGACTGGCAATCGTTGGCGACTTTCCCATGGATCGGGACACCTGAAAGGTCGGTCCACTATCGCCTGCTGTCCAAAGCCTATCCAAATCCGGCTGACCGGTTGGACGTGGTTGCCCGTGTCGATCAAGAAGCTTCGATGCTGGAGATGGTTCGGTCCGGCATTGGTCTGAGCCTATGTCGTGAGTCCATTGCGCTGCATCAAAAACAATCCTTCGGTCTTGCCGTCTGCAATTCTGTCTCGGTGCCTGCCTGTCTGTGCTTTGTGACGTTGGACCGCCGCAAGGATAGCCCGATACTTTCAGAGATATTCAACCAGTTGCAGAGCTCTTGGTGACTGGCAGGTTACGATCCAACCCGAACCGTCCGGTTTCGCCTGAGACCCGGACGCAAGGATTTTGAGGTGTGAAAAAATAACACTGGCTGAAGCAAATCAATTGGCCGGAAGCCTAGCAACCAGTGTGGGGTACTTTGCGTCGTTGCTATGGACGAGGATGGAACATTGTTGCCGGCCAAAAACAGACGGTCGCCTTGCGAAAGGCGACCGATCCGACGTCAGATTTGGCGCATTTGAACCTGTGTCAGCCAATTGAGCCCAAAGAGCATCAACGCCGCAGAAAGCACACAAGCAATCGTTCGTACCGTGTTCCACGTGGTCCAGCGCGGCAAGTAGGTTCCGGTCCAATAGGTCCGGGTTGCCTCGGACGTCAGATCCATGGCTGCCAATGACTCGTTCATCGGTACGTTGAAAAACACTGTGACCGCGAAACACCCCAGCAAATAGACAAGGGCGCCCAACAAAATGAGCATGCCCGGTGCGCCAGCGAGGCTGGTTGCACTGTAGATTACAATCAAGACGGAAACTGCCGCCATTCCGAGGAAGAGCGCCATGAAAACCCAGCGAAAAACCTCTCGGTTGATGGTCTGCATGGCTTCGACACCTCCGATCCCCGCCGATTGAGCAAGCGAGCGCATCAAGAAGTCAGAAAATGCCAGAAATACGCCGCCAACAAGGGCGTAGGCAAGCACACTGAACTGTAGAAAAACAAGAAGGAAAGGTGACATAAGGGAGTGCTCCAATTTTTGTAGGGGAAACTGCGCATCGCAATCAGCGTGCCGTGGTGGTTTGATCAGGATCTAGCTTCGGATCCGGAGAAGTCGGTCGTCGTGGGCAAGATGCGCCTGCGGAAGGCAAACAGGCACAGACCCGCGATACCGATTTCCAACACAAACGCACCGATGATGCCGCCCGAAGGCAGTCCGTCGACCGCAAAGCCGATCAGGCGTCCTGCTGGAAATGCGAGGAAAACCGTGAGCGCCGCAGCGATCGAAACCTGTATCATCGAAGAACGCCAAATGCCGGTGAGCATGAGAACCCCCAATGTGAGGAGACCCGCCGCTGGCGCGCGCAATTCGCTGAGCAAACTGGGATTATCGCCAAGTGCGATGCCGTAGCTGGCATAAAAGACATGCGGAACAGCGAGAATAAAACCGCCGATGCTGGCTGCCGTCAGACCGGAAATGCCAAGGGTGACTTTTTCGAGGAGGGTAGTGGACATGATAATTCCTTTTGTTTGAGATGAGCGATCAGGCGGCAGTGTTCCACACGCCCCAAGAGGCAGCCGCAGTTGCGAAATCGGTGAAATCACGGGGCTTTCGACCAAGTGCGCGTTCAACGCCATCGGCAGTCTGCGCATTCCGCCCATCGAGCGTTTCACGTGCGATGGAGGTAAAGACATCGGCGACAAAATCTCCGCCAGCTTGCGCGACGTTGGCGTGGAACTCCTCGAACGATATGGGGATGTGCTGGATCGGGCGGCCGGTTGCACTCGCAAGTGCGTCTGCCATCTCGGCAAAGGTCATCAGACGGGGGCCAGTGACCTCGTAGAGCATACCTTGATGGCCCTCTTTTGTCAGGGCTGCCACCGCCACATCCGCGATATCGTCAATGTCGATGATGGGTTCGGCGATGTCGCCGCCGGGCATTGGAAGCACGCCCGCAAGGATCGGATCGCGGAGGTAGCCTTCGCTAAAGTTTTGGGCAAACCATGCAGCGCGTATGATGGTGAACGGAATACCAGAGGCGCGGACAACGTCTTCACCAAGGCGGGCGTGATGTTCACCGCGACCCGAAAGAAGCACGATATGTTCCAGCCCGCTTGCAGCAGCGACCCTGGTGAAGGCTTCGAGCTTTTTAACCGCCCCCGGAAAAGCGAGGTCGGGAAAGTAAGTCACATAGGCCTTTGTCGCTCCGCTCAACGCAGGTGCCCAAGTGGCCGGAACTTCCCAGTCGAAAGGGATGTCCGAGCCTCGCGAACCTCGACGTAGGGCAACGCCCTTTTCTTCAAGCTTGGCGGCAACCCGCGAACCGGTTTTGCCGGTTGCGCCGACAACGAGGATGGGGTGGTTGGTCATGTCTTTCTCCTTGGCTGGATTGTGTAGCCAAGGGGTAGACGTTATCGGGGCTTCAGATATTGACCCAACGTGCCAAGAATTTGACCGCGCTCGCCAAAGAACGCGTGGTTGGGGGATGGCGGCATTCTTTGAGAGGTGAGTTGGGGTTAGGTTCCGATGACAAAGCGAAAAATCGCGGATAGTATTGGAGCATGTGCCAAATCACTTTAGCGAAGCCTTTTTCAAAATGGCTTATGTAACGTCTCTTTTTGCCCGCAAGATGGTTGCCGCCGCCGGAACGGGCATAGCGCCCAAGGCTGCGCTAGCATCCGTCGGGCTTGACGATGATGCGCCTTGGGACCCAAAGGTTATGATCCCGGCGGTGGCGTATTACGAATTACTGGAAAACATGGCAAAAAAGGTGGATGTGACCGAGCTGCCAGTGCATGTCGGGGCTTCGATGAGATGCGACGACTACGGGGCACTTGGCCTTGCATGGAAAGCTGCCCCAACGCTTTCGGGATCATGCGCACGCATCGAACGGTATGCTCGCCTTTGGACAGGGGTCGTATCTTATGAATTGCGCGAGGGTGGCCCGAACCAAACGCTCTTCATTTTGCACCGCACCGGCGAGCGAAGACTGGGGCTGCGCCTTTCAAATGAGGCAACTTTGGCAAGTGTGGTCTCTCTTTGCAGACAGGTCTGTTCGGTGCCGTTTTCCCCGGTCGAGGTTTTCATGCAGCATGCCGCTCCGAAGTCCAAGGCATATCACGAGGACTGGTTTGGTTGTCCCGTAACTTTCGAGGCCGATCTCGACGCTGTGGTGATATCGAATGAAGCGATGGAGCGCCCGAATATTCTCGGAGATGCAGGGATCTCGCGCTACCTGATTTCGCATCTCGAAGCAGAGCTGTCTGAGTTCAACAGTCCGCCGCCACTTGTCACACAAGCCAAGGAGGCGATCGCCCAGTCCTTGAATCAAGGCGCACCGCGCATGACGGATATTGCCAAGGGTTTGGGTTTGAGCGCACGTTCTTTCCATCGACGCCTCTCGGAACATGGCCTGAGTTTTCAGACGCTCACCGAGGAAACGCGCCGCGAGCTTGCAGAGGGCCTTTTGCGCGATGAACAGTATTCGCTGGCGGACATTGCCTTTCTAACCGGATTCTCCGAGCAGAGTTCTTTTACACGTGCGTTCAAGCGGTGGCTTGGGAAAACCCCCGCAACCTATCGCAAATCGCACAAGTAAAAAGACGCTTCTTTTCGCGGAGCCAAACCGGGATGACCAATTCCAACCGGTTTCTTTTGGGATGCACCGCAGGAAGTTTTCGATGCACTCTGCCCCCCCCCTCAGGCGGCCATTGGGCTGTGTCGCGGATTTGGCCGGAGGCACGTGTGGCGCGCAAATCCAATATTGTTTGATGAAAGGTGTCGATGTACCGATCCGAGCGCACCGCGCTGGGCGTTGTGTCCAATTCCTTCCATCGCGGAAACAATTGGACACAAACGTAATTTGTTTGGCATTCTTTGCGCGACCGGGGCTATTAAAACGGAACGGCATGGAGGTCGATTTCAGTCTGCTTGATCAACCGTGCCAAGACCAAGTTTTGCCAACGTTCGAAAGCGCGCTTTCCAAAGGGAAAGTCTCGTGGCACGAGGAAGTGAGAACCAATGCCGACCAAAACTGCATTAAAACCCGAGGCCGCGGCTGAATTGGTGACCGAAGGTGCCAAGATCATGATCGGTGGCTTCATGGGGGTAGGCGCACCGCACCGGATGATTGATGCGCTGGTCGAAAGGGCACCTGGCAGGTTGACAGTGATTGCCAATGACAGCGGTATGCCGGGGCAGGGGATCGGTAAACTGGTTTCTGCCGGACTGGTTGAGCGCATGATCGTCTCACACATTGGGCTCAACCCGGAAACTCAGGCCAAGATGAACGCAGGCGAGATCGAGATCGAACTCGTGCCCCAAGGAACACTGATCGAGCGAATTCGTGCGGGTGGCGTTGGACTGGGCGGCGTACTGACACCCACCGGAATTGGCACATTGGTTGCCAAAGACAAGCGGGTAATTGATGTGGACGGCAAGGAATTCTTGCTGGAAACACCGCTGAAGGCCGATGTTGCGCTGATCGCAGCGCGGCGCGCGGACTATGTGGGCAACATCGAATACACGCTCACGGCGCAGAACTTCAACCCGGTGATGGCGCTGGCCGCCGCGACGGTGATTGCAGAGCCCGATGCGATCGTGCCGGTGGGGGTGATCCCGCCGGATGCGGTGCGCACACCGGGGGTGCTAATTGATCATATTCTCGAAAGGCGGCGGTAATGGATGCAAAGGAACGGATTGCCCGACGGGTGGCACAGGAAATCCACCCCGGCACATTGGTCAACCTCGGAATCGGCTTGCCGAGCCTTGTGGCAAATTTCATTCCTGCCGAGGCGGGGGTGTTCTTTCAGGCAGAGAACGGCGTAATCGGTATGGGGGCCCGTCCGCCCGAAGGCATGGAGGATCGCGACCTGACCGACGCAGGGGGCGGGTTTGTGACCGCTGTGCCGGGGGCAGCATCCATGGACAGCGCGATGAGCTTTGGCTTGATCCGTGGCGGCCATATTGATCTGACGGTGTTGGGCGGATTGCAGGTAGATGCGCGAGGTCGGCTGGCCAACTGGATGGTGCCGGGCGCGTTGGTGCCCGGTATGGGCGGGGCGATGGACCTTGTGACAGGGGCAGGACGGGTGATCGTGGCCATGCAGCACACAGCCCGTGGTACGGCCAAGATCGTGCCCGAGTGCACCCTGCCGCTAACCTCGACGAGGCGGGTTGACCTGATCGTTACAGAACTTGCCGTTCTCGCGCCAACAGACCAGGGCCTTGAACTGCGTGAATGCATGCCGGGGGTCACGGTGGATCAAGTCATTGAGGCTACAGCGGCGGATTTGATCCTGACCGTGCAGGATTAGATGCTGCTCAATACATTCGAAATGGATATGTATAAGGGCTATTTGCAATTAGAGAGAGCAACTAAAGGCGCTTAAAATAAGATCCATCCGCCACATGCGTTAGGGAGGGGCGCTCTCCTAAATAGACTTATCCTGCCTTTTGACAGCACTTTGCAGGTGCCGCAGACTGGATGGGCCGGGGCGCGTCACAAAAGCAACTCTTGTGGGCAGCTTTGCTCAAGTTACCACTGCGATGGACGCCAAGGCGGCGGGCATGAAGGTCGGGTATGTGAATGCCGGTGGCGGTGCAAAGCGCATTGCAACGATCCTTGGTAATCACACCAAGATCGCCATGGTGGGTGTAACATCCGAAACACGTAATCCCAAACTTTCGGCATTGTTTTATTGCGGCGAAGAACCCCGTTCGGACTTGTCAGAATCGCCAACTGCCAAAGAGCTGGGGTATGATGTCGTGTTTGCCTCGTCACTATCTGGTACGGCCCCAAAGGCCCCCCGAAGGACGTGGTTTCGAAACTGGCGGGTGTCTTTGAGCAGGTAACAAGCGACGAGGCGCTAATCACATTTCTCGAAGCCAAGGGCAACGAAGTGAAATTTCCTGTCTGGCGATGCCGACAGCGGCCCTCTCTACCCAATCTAGGGGGGATTTGTGCGCAGTTGCTGGCAGCTTCCGCCAATCCACATCGACTTAGGCCCCTACGATCCGGCCTCTGGTTGGACATGACATTTGTCTGTGCTGCACTGCCCGCGCCCCAAGTCTGGCGGACCCGCATCCCGGAAGAGCTATACGCGACAGCTTGGATTGCCGGTGAATGTCAGGGTGTCCTCAAAAGCTGCACGCAGAAAGACGATCCGGTCTTCTTGATGATGTTCTTCCCCGATCCGCGTCATCCCTTCACCGCTGCCAAGAAAATACAGTGACATTTACGACCCTGACGAAATCAACCTGTCAGCTTCGTTTGACAAGGGCGACTTGCCGCCAATTCACAACCTTCGCCGCCAGCTGACCGAAGCGCCTGAGACCCGCAGCGATGATGAATTGCACAACGCTATCGACATGGGGCCGACCTTTCTGGTTCGTGCGGGCATTGTGCCTTTTCCGGCTGCCAAGAGATCATTTTGTTGGAGGGCATCGATCGACAGTGCTTGATCGTAAAGGAAGACCGTCAACGCAAGATTGCTGCTTTCGAGCGTCTCCAGCTGATCCACACCTACGTTAAAAACGACTGGCGCATCATCATCCGCTACGACGCGGACTGGACCGAAATGTATGCCCTGAAGACGGATCCCGACGAGGTCACAAACCTCTGGGACCAGTTGGATTGTGCGAAAGAGCAGAGCCGGTTGGTGAGAAATTTGGTCATTGATATGATGAACCTGCAGGATCGTGCGCCCTTGCCCACCTGTCAGGCTTGAAACGCAGGCTTTGGGAGGCGCACCAAAGTGAATTCTTGACTGTGATGGACGCCGCAGCGAAGCGGTTTTTCTGCTGGATCCGAAGTTCGATCCTCTTGGGTCGGCTGGCCTGCCTCGCTACATCGCCGGTCTACGGCTGGTGCTGCTGGCTGTGTGCGTCTTGCGGCCCTCGTTCGTGAAGTGGATTTGGAAGCCAAAGCCCTCAAGAAGGTATATATGCTTGGGGCTGGCGAACGCGGCATTCCGCGCGCCGGAGATGCCGATGCTCTTCAGGTTGTGAAACCGCTGTTGGTGTTGATGATCACTCTGATCTGTCTGGCTGCACTGCCTTCACGTGGCTCACGCGGGGGTTCCTCCCAGCGCTTGGCGCTGCTCTGACAGATTTCACGACGCGCAAATTCGTCACCACAGCCGCAATCGCCGACATCAGAGGCTTTGCCCTCTCTTACTTCTTTGCCGACGTTTTGTCGGTCGTCCTGCTGGAATAGGAGTGGCGCTATGCAATTGTCAGACGTTTTCGTGAACGTCTTCGCACCTAGCACCTTTGTTGTTCTTCATGTTCTTCATGTTCTTCGGGGTACTTCTGGGTGTCTTTGTTATGCGCCAGATCATCGAAGGCGTGTTGCATAAAGAGGTGCCGATCCAGCAAAATGGGGGCAAGCTGACGAACTCATGTCCTCGGCGGCTCTTCGTTATAATACACCATGTCGAGTGTCTGGTTCATGATGGTCTTTGGGGTGATCGGTTTTTGTTTGCCGCAAAGGTGGCTGCCCGGTCTGTCCGTTCGTATTGGGCTATAATCTCGCGCCTTTGGCGGAGAAAGAATTGTGCTTGGGCCTGATGCTTTAGGACGGCAGTCTTCTGGCCGTTTCTGAACTGCCAGTGAAACCAGAAATGGGGCGAGATCCCAACACGCGGAATGGGATGAGCATATCGCCCTCAAGGGAAAGGATTGTGCCTGAGATTGGCGCGCTTCGCGCCCTAACCGGGTTTGGACGCATCGACGTTGCGCTGGGCAAGATTGTCTGCATACCGAGCGGCATCAATTGCAAGGTGCTTTTGAACGGCGACGACAGGGCACGCGGCTACATAAGTAAGAATTACGGCGCGGTGTTTCCTCTACCATCGGCCCAAGCCGTACCGGGAACACAAACCTTTTTTGCGCCGGCTGTCACGGCCCTGTGTTTTTTGCCTCGGTGGACGCGACAAAAGCGCCGCTGCGCAAGATGGATGCCGAAAATCCGGATCAAATAACCCATTTCTTCGAGCTCAAGGGCACCGAAAGCTGGATGTGGCTGGCGCACATCGAAGTGATCAATGCGCTGGGCAAAGACCACCTTCACAACAACAAGTCTGGCCTGGTCACCATGATACCGCGCGCAGTGGCTCGTTTTTTCTGATCATGAGACAGTAGCGCCGGGTCGGGACATGTCCCTTCCCCCCCCCTGTGGATCATCACCATCAAAGGCCCTATGATCCTGAACCGCCCCCTGCACCGCGTACCACGAATTCCGCAAGCGGTGGAACCAAGACCATGCAGGTCGCCTATGACACTGGATTTACGTAATGAATCCCTTGCCCAAGAGTTATAGAAAAGCGGTGTTTTATAGGGAAATCAACCTTCGTAGGGTTTTAACCGCTTGGGTTCTAGTACCTCTAATACAATGCCGCAAAGACAATCGAGATGCGCGGCATGCTAAGGATTCAATATGTCTTCAGCTTCCTCGCATTGATTTTGGCAATGGCGACATCTGGTTTTGCACATACAGGGCCGCGACCGGCCTTATTGCAAGATCTTGTGGTTTATGCCGCAGAAGGTGGATTGCACGTAGATATTTGTGGCTCGCCCAGCACCGAGGTCGGAACGCTTGGCTGAAAATGCGAAGCTTGTCGTTTGATTGGCGAGGCTCATCTACCGCGCAGTTGTTATGGCGAGCCGCTTGTGTTCTCTGACCAGACGCGCATCTTTAACTTTGTCGCGCGACAACTGCACAACAAGAAACCGCTTGATCCAAACCACCTGTCACGCCGCCCAAGGCTGATCTCCACAAAACTGAATTCAGTTTTCACTCGCCCGCTGGCGGATCTACAGGCTTGGAGCCAACAATCAGATCAAAAGACACAAATACGCGGCCTTTGGGCCGCAATCCCGAACGGCATCTTGAAACCATACGATGCGCCACGAACAAGCGATGTTGCAACCTTGTTTAGCATCGATGCTGACGGCGATGTCAAAAAGGGTGCCGATTACCCCAATACAGCAAAAGTTATTGAAACCTACCCGCGTCGCAGCGGTTGACGCGACTTTTCCGGTGGAATCCATAGTGATCCAATGCCTGGGGTGCCCAGCGACCGGATGCTGGAAACGGCTGGATCCTTGACCCTGTTCTTGATCGCTACAGGGCTATACATGTGGTGGCCGCACAAATCCGGATAGCGTACTGCGCTTGCCCCCAGTTTCGGCAAAGGCCGTGCCTTATAGAAGTCATTGCACGGCGTTGTTGGAATGAGGCTGTCATTATTTTTGATGTTCTTCGTCATTTCAGGTTTGGCTTGGGCCGAGATTGGGGGCTGCCAGACGTGACAACGTGCAGGGGCTCAACGACATGGGCGCGCGCGAGACCGTCGGTGCCCTTTGGGTGATTGCAGGCAATCACTTGTAGGTCAGGGGGACGATGGAGGATCACATGCAGGTTCGGCGCTGCTGCGACGCCAGTGCCATGGCCGCTAGTTTTGAATACATTAGGGTCTTCTATCGGTGCCCACGCTGTCATTTCGGGACTGGATACCAAGCATCGAAACAAGTGATCGGCATTATGCGTTGGGAAACGGCCACTTAGGGCAATACTGAAACTGTCCGGCGCTAGGTGGGGATTCAGTTTAGCCAATGGGCAAGGACAGAGACAGACTTGCACCCTTGGCGACATCGTCGATTTCCAAACTGCCATTGTGCTGCTCTGCGACCGACGCGACAATGGCGAGTCCTAATCCGCTCCCGTTGGAGGGGCCGACCTGTGAAAACCGGCCAAATGCGGCGTCACGATGATCGGGGGACAGGCCCTTGCCATCGTCTGAAACCGTAATAATGGCCCGGTCTTTTTGGTTTGAAAGGGTCACTTTGACTTCGCCCAAAACGTCACCGCCGTGCTGCAATGCATTGTCGATCAGGTTCTTGACCGCCTCTGTCAAAAACACCGCATCTCCCTTTAGGAACAAAGGAGTGTCGGGTGTATCCAGTTCAAATTCAACCCCGCGGGACAATACAAATGGACCCATATCTGCACTGGCGTTTTGCACCAATTCGCTGAGGTTAATTCGTTCAAATGCTGTCTGGGTGTGTTGATGATGCAGACGGTCCATTGACAACAACTGATGGGTCACCCGCGCGGAGCTTCTAGCGGCCACGACCAGCTCATCTATTCGTTTGTCACGCTCGGCAGGTGTTGGGGCGTCGCGCACGGATTCTGCCATAGATTGAACTGCGGCGACTGGGTTGCGCAACTGATGTGAGGCGTCCGAGATAAACGTCTGGTGGGCATTGATGGTTGTTTCCAGCTTCGAAAACAATCGGTTCAGCGTCGAAACAATGCCTTGGGTTTCGATTGGGACGGGACGCTTGATCTGACTTAAATCCCCCGGAGAACGGGCAGCAATGGCCTGTTGTAAATCAATCAAAGGTCGCAGTCCGCGCGCGACCCCGAACCATACGACCAAGGCCAGCGTAACCAACAGCGCCCCCAATGCCATGGCGGCGCGGACGGCCAACTGGTTGGCAAAAGCGTTTCGATCGGCAAGGCGCTGCCACACCGTAACGGTTGTGTCGCCGGTCAGGTTTTGAATGGTAATGCGTTCGGTTATCCGCAAGACGCGCACGTCTTCGTCGCGATAGGAGCCAAAGGAAAAGAACGGGGCGTATGGGTCGTCAGGGACATGATCCAGGTTGGGGGGGTAGGCATATCCGGTCACATATGTTCCACCCGGGCCGGTTGCATGATAAAAGACTTCGCCGCCCGATGCGTCATGGATCAATTCGCGCGCCAGCGGTTGTAAGAGATCGCCGCCCGAAACAGCTGCATCGCGTGAAATCGCCAAAGCGGCTGCCAAAAGCGAGCGGTCGAACAGCTCTTCGGCGGTGCGCTGTGCGACGCTGACACGCCAAAAGCCGAGCAAAAGCGCCATCAATACCAAGGGGATCAGGATCAATGCAAAAAGGCGTAGCCGCAAGGACGTTGTGCGGCGCATCAACCTGTGACCTCTAACATATAACCCAATCCGCGCGCTGTTTTGATCGACACACCATGGGGGGCCAGACGGCGGCGCAGGCGTGACACATGCGGCTCAACAGCGGTGTCGTCGACATCGGCCCCAATGCCATAAACATGGTCCATCAGCTGCGATTTCGAAACGATCCGGCCACGGCGTTCCAGCAGGCATTCCAGCACTGACAGCTCACGCCTTGGGATATCCAAGGCGGTTTCACCGAAACTGACCTGCCGCGTGGCGCGGTCAAACTCCAATGCGCCAAAGCTTTCTTTTGCGCCGTATTCCAATTCTTTACGCCGTGACAGCGCCCGGATACGCGCCTCTAGCTCATCCATTTCAAAGGGTTTGACCAGATAATCATCGGCCCCCATGTCAAGCCCCGCCACCCGGTCGCTGGTGTCGCTGCGGGCCGTCAACAAGATCACCGGTGTGCCGTCTCCGCGCAGCCGCAACGCGCGCAAGATCTCAAGCCCGCTGCGTCCCGGCAAATTGATATCCAGCACAATCAAATCCGCGCCTTCGCGGGTCAAAAAACGATCCGCCTCATCCCCATCGTGTAGAACATCCGCCGCATGGCCGCGATCTTGCAGCCGGTAGGCAATGGCATTGGCCAGCGCCTCGTTGTCTTCGATGATGGCGATCCGCATTTTCGCTCCTGCAAGCTTGGCGCAAGGTTGGACGCCCATGATCAGCACATAAGCCGGGGAATCAATCCCCGAATTTATGTGATGATCATGGTGGCGAAGAGGACGCAGCTATGATTGTCTGGTCAACAGGGAGGAACCAATGACCGTTTCCAACTTTACGCGCCGTGCGACCATGGCACTGATCGCCGCCGCAGGATTTGCAGCACCTGCCGCCGCTGATGTCGATCTGGCGGGCAAAACCGTCGAATGGGTCATCCCGTTTTCTGAAACAGGTGGGTCGGCCAAATGGGCCAACTTCTTTGCGCCGCTGTTGTCCGAGGAACTGCCGGGTAATCCGACCGTTGTGGTGAAATTCATGCCCGGTGCGGGATCGACCAAAGGGGCCAACTGGTTTCAGAACCAGACCAAGGGCGATGGCACTTTGTTGTTCGGCTCGTCGGGCTCGACACAGTTCCCGTATCTGCTGGGTGATCCGCGGGTGCGTTATGAATACAACGACTGGAATGCGGTCATGGCGTCGGGCACCGGTGGTGTTGCCTATCTAAACGCTGACGACGGAGCCAAGTTTGATGGGTCTGCCAATGGTCTCAAGGACATCGATTTCATCTACGGGTCGCAAGGGGCCACACGTTTGGACCTTGTTCCATTGTTGGCGTGGCAGATGCTAGGCATGAATGTCGAACCTGTGTTTGGCATCAAGGGCCGCGGCGACGGTCGTTTGATGTTTGAACGCGGCGAAGCAACCATCGATTATCAGACCTCGTCTGGCTATCTTGGAGGCTCGGCCGAATTGGTGGCAAACGGCGACGCTGTTGCGATGATGTCATGGGGTGCGCTGGATGCGGATGGCAATATCGTGCGCGACCCGACATTCCCGGAAATCCCGACTTTCAAAGAAGTTTGCGAAGCCACAGATGGGTGTGAAACCAGCGGCGAGGCTTGGGATGCGTGGAAAGCGTTCTTTGTTGCCGGGTTCCCGGTTCAAAAGTTGGCCTTTTTGCCTGCGGGCACCGATCAAGACATAGTCAACACTTATACAACTGCCTTTGAGGCCGTTGTGGCACGGGCAGATTTCCCTAAAATCTCTTCCAAGCGCGTGGGCAAGTACTTGGTCTTTACAGGTGCCAGTGCTCAAACAGCGCTGGGTACAGCCACCAATGTTCCGGACGAGGCCAAGGCCTATGTCACCACTTGGCTTAAAGATGCCTATGGTGTTGAGCTGAAATAAGCTCCGTCTTTGGATGGGTGGCTGCACGCCGCCCATCCCACTCCCATTTTCCAAATTACACTTGAAAGGCGGCTCCCAATGGAGGCTTTCGCCACTGCTCTACCTGCGCTTGGCGAAGCGTGGGCTTTGATTTTGCAACCTGTTGTTCTGGGCTATCTGGTGCTGGGCGTCGTTATGGGGCTGGCCGTTGGTGTCTTTCCCGGGCTTGGTGGTATTGCCGGACTGTCCTTGTTGCTGCCCTTTATGTTTGGCATGGATCCGATCTTGGGTCTCGCACTGATGATCGGTATGGTTGCGGTTGTTCCAACCTCTGACACGTTCGCAAGCGTTTTGATGGGGATACCGGGATCTTCTGCTTCGCAGGCGACGGTTCTAGACGGATTCCCAATGGCCAAAAAGGGCGAAGCCGCCCGTGCGCTGTCGGCGGCCTTTGCGTCGTCGCTTTTTGGCGGTCTGGTTGGTGCGTCCTTTCTAACGATGTTCATTTTGGTGGCGCGGCCAATTGTGTTGGCCTTTGGTCTGCCCGAAATGCTGATGATCACCGTTTTGGGCCTGTCGATGGTGGCGGTTCTGGCCGGACGAATTGCGCTCAAAGGGCTGGCCGCGGCGGGTTTGGGCCTGATGATCGGCACCATAGGTGAGGCCGACGCAGGCGGCAGCCTGCGCATGGCCAGCTATGATATTCCCTATCTGACTGATGGCCTGAAACTGGTCATTGTTGGCCTTGGCGTCTTTGCCATTCCCGAAATTGTTTCGCTGCTGCGCCAAGACCGATCGATCGCCAAAGGCGCATCGCTGGGCGGCGGCTGGATGGATGGCGTGCGTGACTGGTTTGCCAATATCTGGCTGTCGGTACGCTGTTCGATCATCGGTGTCGTGGTTGGGGTCATCCCCGGTCTTGGCGGCTCGGTCGTGGACTGGATTGCCTATGGGCATGCGGTGCAAACCACCAAAGACAAAAGCAACTTTGGCAAAGGCGAAGTGCGCGGCGTCATTGGGCCTGAAAGCTCAAACAACGCCAAGGAGGGCGGCGGTCTGGTTCCAACATTGCTGTTTGGTATCCCCGGCTCCGGCTCCATGGCGATCTTTATCGGCGCGGTGGCCTTGTTGGGGTCGGGCGACATCGAAGTCGGCCCTAGCATGCTCAAAGACAACCTCGACATCACCTATTCCATCGTCTGGTTACTGGCGCTGGCCAATGTTGTGGGCACGATCTTGTGCATCGCAGCGTCGGGCGGGATAGCCAAGCTAACCACCATTCGCTTTACCTATCTGGCTCCGTTCCTGTTCATGCTGATCAGCTTTGCGGCGTTTCAGTCTGGTCAAAACTTCGAAGACCTTCTGGCCCTGTTTGCCATTGGTTTGATCGGCATTTTCCTGCGCCGCTTTGACTGGTCGCGTCCTGCGTTTTTGATTGGGTTTGTTCTGTCCAACCCTGTGGAAAAATTCACCAACCAAGCGTTTCAGATCGCCAGTTTCCGGTTTCGCAAGGGGTTTGATGTCGGGATGGAGTATGTGTTCAGCCCGATTGTGATTGTCTTGATCATCATCACGATTGTTTCGGTGGTTCTGGGCATTCGCCAAGCCAAATCGATCATGGCCGAAGGCGATGTGAAATCAGGATCCAAGCGGGCACCATTGGTGTTCTTGCTGGTGATCGGGGGCTATTTTGTCGCCGCGTTGATCAATGCCAACGCCATTCCCGACTACAATATGACAGACAAGGTGATCCCGCTGTTCATCGGAGGCTTTTCCCTGCTGTGCTGTGTGATTTTGTTGGTGCAAATGATGCGCAAACCAGAAGGTGATTCCATCTTTGCCGATAAGGAAGTCGCTGGCGAAGACGCTGATGCGCCCTATGGATTGTGGTCAACACTGGCGTGGTTTGGGGCTCTGATCGTCGCAACATGGTTTGTTGGGTTTATTCTGGCTTTGGTCGGATTTTTGGTCAGCTTTTTGCGCGTCCGTGCCGGGGCTGGGTGGGGCAAAACCCTACTGCTGACCACGCTGGGCATCGCATTTATGTGCCTGATGGCCGGTGCCTTGAACCGTGATTTCCCTCCGGGTCTTTTGCAGGGGGCGGCTGATTTGCCGTGGCCGTTGAAATGAGCCAGACAGGAATTCCTTATATCTTTATGAGGGGCGGCACATCACGTGGCCCCTACTTTCACCGCGATGACCTGCCCGAAGACCAAGAGAGTTTGGCCAAAGTGCTGATAGCCGTACTTGGGGCGGGTCATTCGTTAAATATTGACGGAATTGGCGGAGGCGCGGCGGTGACAACCAAGGTCGCGATACTGTCAAAGAGCGCGGAAAACTGGGCCGATATCGACTATTTCTTTGCACAGGTTTCGGTCGAAGAGCGCCGCGTTGATTTCAAACCAACGTGCGGAAATATCCTGTCAGGAGTTGGACCAGCTGCCATCGAAATGGGATTGGTCGAACCGATGGGTGATGAAACCGAAATCAGGGTGAGGGCCGTCAATACCGGCGCACAGGTGGTGGCCAAAGTTAAAACCCCCGGTGCCAAACTAACCTACCAAGGGGATACCGCCATCGCGGGTGCACCGGGCAAATCTGCGCCTGTGCAACTGTCGTTTATGGGTGTTTCCGGATCGTCTACTGGGGCGTTTTTGCCGACGGGCAACCTGCGCGACAGCTTTGATGGGATCGAGGTGACCTGCATGGATGTTGCTATGCCCGTTGTAATTGCCCGCGCCGCGGACTTTGGTTTGACAGGGTATGAAACTGCCGCTGAACTGGATGCCAATCGCGGGTTCTTTGAGCGGATGGAGGCAATCCGCAGGCAAGCGGGGCACAAGATGGGGATGGGTGATGTGTCTAATTCGGTCACGCCCAAATTCGGCCTGCTCGCCCCTGCCGCAAAGGGGGGAACCATCGCTGCACGCTATTTTATGCCTAAAAACACCCATCCGACAATGGCCGTGACCGGTGCGCAATGCTTGGCGTCCTCTGCGCTGACACCGGGAACCGTGGCCGATGGTTTACTGGACCGGCCAACGTCAAGTCCGGCCAATGTGGTGCTTGAGCATGCTTCGGGCACAATTGAGGTGTTGATCGATTATGCCAGCGATAACGGTTTCGATCTCAGATCGGCCGGCCTTGTGCGGACAGCACGAAAACTGGCTGACGGCCATGTCTATATTCCCAGTGAAATCTGGGCAGGAAGGGAGGATGGGAAATGAGTATTCGCAATATTCTTGTCGCTTTTAACGGGTCTGACAGCGCAGTGTCCGCCTTGAAATATGCGGTCTCTCTGGCCGGAGACGACGCACATGTCACCGCGCTTTTGGCCCATTCCACCCATCAAACCGTCAACAGCAATGATGCTTGGGTGCCAGCCAAAGCGCGCGAGATTATCCAGCAGGCCAATGCCGATATTCTGGATACGATTGCCACTCGGTTCGAAAGCCTGCGCAGCTCTTTTGATCTGGGCGACCGGCTGACGTTTCAGCGCGCCGCAGGGCGTGTTGATGCGGTGCTGGCGGAATGTGCTCGCGGCTATGATTTGTTGGTTGTCGGGCAGGACAGGGGCGAAGGCGTGGACGAACACGTCACTTTGCATCCTGATCGCATCGCTTTGATGAGCGGGCGGCCGATTTTGATCGTTCCGCGTGGCTATGATGCGCAGGCCAGCCACACACATGCCGTGATGGCTTGGGATGGCGGACGGGCGGCGGCACGGGCCTTGTCTGACAGTCTGGGATTGCTAGAGGCACAGGGCCGCGTCACGGTTTTGACAATCGGCGACACGCCAACACCGCGTCCGGTGTCCGAAGTGTTGCTGCAGTTGACCCGCCACGGTGTGACCGCCAATCACCAATCGATCGTCGCAGAGCCGGGCATGGCCCGTGCGCTGCTGGCCTATTGCCGCGAACAAGATCCCTGTTTGTTGGTCATGGGGGCCTACGAGCATTCGAAATTTCGCGAAGATTTTCTTGGGGGGGTGACGGCGCGCGTGCTGCGCGACACACCGATCCCGGTTCTACTATCACATTGAGGGGCTGACATGACATCTCATGATGCACACCGCCAAATCACCACTGCAATTGAAACGCTGACTGGATTGCGCAACGATCTGGGTGTTCTATTGTGCGCAAATGATGCCAAACCGCTGGCAGACACGTCCGAAAACCGCCAGCTGCGCGATCTGCACAAAAGCGTGTCGCGGGCTGTGGCGGCTTATCACAAAGGATAAAAATGATGCGCGTCCACATACTTGACGATTGGTTCGACACGCTGCGCGGTTTGCCGTGTTTCGACAAACTGAAGGCGCATGATGTCACGGTTTGGACAGATCACCTCGAGGATGAGGACGCCTTGGCGGCGCGCTTGTCAGAGGCCGAAGCCCTTGTGCTGTTTCGTGAACGCACGCCGGTTTCGCTTGGGTTGTTGGAGCGGTTGCCAAATTTGCGCTTGATCAGCCAACGCGGCGTTTATCCGCATGTCGATGTGCAGGCCTGCCGCGATCAGAAGGTGTTATTGTGTTCCAAAATGCCAGCGGGCGCGCCGTCTTATGCAGCGGCAGAATTGACTTGGGCGTTGATCATGGCAGGGATGCGCGATTTGCCAACCCAAATGCAAAGCACCAAAGCCGGAAATTGGCTGGCAGGCGTGGGCAAAACCCTGCGTGGGCGGCGGATTGGTCTTTATGGCTATGGCCGGATCGCCAAAACCGTCGCCGGTTATGCCAAAGCCTTTGGGATGGAGGTTGTTTGGTGGTCCTCAGGCGAAGGCCGCGCCCGCGCCCGCCACGACGGTGAAATCGTGGCAGACAGCCGCCAAGCGTTCTTTGCCGAATGCGATGTGGTCTCGCTCCATGTGCGCCAAAAGCCGGAAACGCGCGGCATAATCACCGCTGATGATTTCGCCTCCATGGCACCGGGGGCCCTGTTTGTGAACACATCCCGGGCAGGGTTGATCGCGCCGGGGGCTTTGTTGGCCGCGTTGAATGCGGGCCGACCGGGAAAGGCCGCGATTGATGTCTTTGATACCGAACCGATGACGGATGCCGCAGACCCGCTTTTGGCGCATCCCAATTTGATGGCAACGCCGCATATCGGGTTTGTCACCGAGGATGAATTTGAAATGCAGTTCGGCGATATTTTCGATCAGGTGGTTGCCTATGCCAAAGGGGAACCGATCCATATGATCAATCCGGACGTCTGGCGCTAAATCACGGCGCGAATGGCGTCTTTGGTGGCGGCGACCGCACTTGTGTCGGATTGCCCGATCCGTGACAAAATGCCGACAGATCGGGTGATGACAGGTGCTGGCATGGCACAACTGGCAACCCGATTATGGTCAATGGCAGACTGCGGCAGCAGGGCCACGCCCATTCCTGCCACCACCAGATCCATAGCTGTGCTCGATCGGCCAACCTCATAGGTCCAATGCAGCGCGCGGCGTGATTTGGCCATCGCCTCATCTATCAACAACCGGTTGCCGGTGCCGCGTGCGGGCAAAATCAACGGTGTTGCTGTTAAGGCATCCCAACTTGCGAACTGGAGTTCGGCCAACTCGTGCCCATGCGGAACCGCCAACATGATTTGATCATCCAGCAAGGGCTCAAACACCGTCGCTGGTTCCAGCATTGGAATGGAACACAGTCCAAAATCTGCGTCACCACCCGCGACAGCTTCTGCAACCTGATTGGCGGATCCGTCCAAAATCCGAATGCGCGCCTTGGCACTTTCGGCGCGCAGCGTTTTCATCGCGGGGATCAATAAAGTGGTGACAATTGTGGGGACTGCGGCAACCGTCACAATTGCCCCGCGCTGATAATCAAACGCAACGCTGTCATCGCGCATGGCGCGGGTGGTTTCCTGAGCGTCTTGCAAAATCGCTTCGGCGCGGGCCTGTAGGCGCTTGGCCGCCAACGTGGGTTTCACCGTCCGCGTGGTGCGCTCAAATAGCGTGCTGTCTAGTGCTTGTTCCAGCTTTTGCACCCGCCGTGTGATGGCCGATTGCGACAGGTTCAACTGTTCTGCTGCCGCATGAAAAGACCCGGTTTCCTTGACTGCCAAAAAGGCTTCGAGATCGCTGAAATCATAATTGATGCGCATTGCGCACTAATCACACAAAAAGCGTCATTGGTCAAATTAAAGCCACAGCGATAGGAGTAACACAGCAAAGGAAACCTTATGACCCAAGCGTATGACATCGTGGTAATTGGCGGCGGCAACGCTGCTTTATGCGCGGCCATGACCGCCGCCGAAACCGGTGCGCGCGTCTTGATCCTTGAGACCGCCCCGAAACCATATCGGGGTGGCAATTCCCGCCATACCCGCAATTTTCGCTGCATGCATACCGGGCCGCTCGGGCCTTTGGTGGATGACTATAGCGAAGACGAATATCTGGCCGATCTGATCAAGGTGACAGGCGGTAAAACCGATGAAACTCTGGCCCGATTGGCCATCAGCAGCTCAGAAGAATGCCTGCCGTGGATGCAAGATCACGGGGTGCATTTTCAGCCTTCGCTGTCTGGCACATTGTCCTTGGCGCGCACCAACGCGTTTTTCATGGGGGGCGGAAAGAGCTTGGTTAACGCTTATTATCGCACCGCTCAGGCCCTTGGCGTTGATGTGTTGTACGAGGCTGCGGTGAGGCATCTTGAACTGGATGGCGATCAGATCACCCGTGTCGATTACAGCCACGCGGGGCAAAACCGCAGTGTGTCGCCCAAATCGGTTGTTGTGGCCTCTGGCGGGTTTCAGGCTGATACTGATTGGTTAACCCGTGCTTGGGGACCGGCGGCGCAGAACTTCCTTATTCGTGGTACGACCTACAACCGCGGTATCGTTTTAGCCGATCTGATTGACCAAGGGGTTCAGACCGTTGGCGACGCGGATCAATGCCACGCTGTGGCCATTGATGGGCGCGCACCGAAATATGATGGCGGGATTGTCACCCGATTGGACTGTGTGCCGTTCTCGATTGTCGTAAACAAAAACGCGGAACGGTTTTATGACGAGGGAGAGGACGTCTGGCCCAAACGTTACGCGATTTGGGGGCGGTTGGTGGCGGCACAACCCGATCAGGTCGGCTATGTGATCATCGATTCCAAATCGCTCGACTTGTTTATGCCATCGGTCTTTCCACCGCTCAAGGCCGATAGTTTGCAAGAACTTGCCCAGATGATGGACCTACCTGCCGGCACGCTGGAACACACGGTTTCAACGTTTAACGCCGCCTGTTCTGACAGTGCTGATTTTCACCCGACCGAACTGGACGGGGTGTCTACAACCGGCGTGACTCCGGCCAAGACAAACTGGGCACGTCCGATCTGTGACCCGCCGTTTTACGGCTACTCTCTGCGCACTGGCGTGACCTTTACCTATCTTGGTCTCAAGGTCGACAAGACCGCACAATGCAGCACCGCAAACGGCCCGATCAAAAACATGTGGGCTGCCGGTGAAACCATGGCCGGTTCGATTTTGGGGCAGGGGTATCTGGCCGGGTTCGGCATGACAATCGGCACCGTTTTTGGCCGCATCGCAGGTCGGGAGGCCGCAGCATATGCAAATTGATTTGATCCAAGAAGCCCGCCGTCAGGCCGAAATTTGCAACGCCTGCAGGTATTGCGAAGGCTATTGTTCCGTCTTTCCCGCCATGCATGCGGGCCGCGCCTTTTCTGATGGTGACATCACCCAATTGGCGAACCTGTGTCACAATTGTCGGGGGTGTTATTACGCCTGCCAGTTCACGGCCCCGCATGAATTTGACCTGAACCTGCCGCAGGCGCTGGCAGAAGTGCGGCGCGACAGTTGGGAAAGCTTTGCTTGGCCGCAACCCTTGGCGCGCCGGTTTCACAGCCATGGCGGTGCCATCGCGGCAGCTCTGGTCCTTGGGTTTGCACTGCTGTTCTGGTTGGTCAGATCCTTTGGCGGGGACGGCGAAGGGTTTTATGCGGCCTTGTCCCATAGCGCGATGGTAGCGATCTTCTTGCCAGCTTTTGTGGTGCCTTTGATCAGCCTGTTTGTCGGGCTGCGCCGCTATTGGACCCATGTGGAAGGCGCACGATTGCGCCTGAGCGATTTCAAGGCTGCCTTTGCCAAAATCGCCAAGATGAAGGATCTTGCCGCAGGTCACGAACAGGGCTGTAACTTTGAACAAGAAGATAAATTCAGCCATGCGCGCAGATACGCGCATCAGGCTGTGATGTATGGGTTTTTGCTGTGCTTTGCCTCGACCAGTGTCGGCACTCTCATGCACTATGTCTTGGATATGCAGGCGCCGTATCCTCTGTTCACATTGCCTAAGGTGCTTGGCGTATCGGGGGGCATATTGCTTACAGCGGGCTGTGGCTGGATGGCTGCGCTGAAGTTGAAATCAGACAAAAACCTTGGTGATACAAAGGCCTCTGGCGGTGAATTCGGCTTCATCTTGTTGCTAGGGTTTGTCGGATTTAGCGGCATGATTTTGTATGTACTGGGCAGTACTGCTCTGATGCCAGCACTGTTGGCGCTTCACCTCGGGTCGGTTTTGACGTTCTTTTTGCTGACACCCTTTACCAAAATGGCGCATGGGTTCTTTCGCACCGCAGCGTTGTTGCGCGATGCGCAAAAGATCCCAAACTAACCGGACAAAACCGGCTATCATTGTGACAAGCCTCGGCACTGGCCGGGGCTTCGTTCGTCTTAGGTATCAGTTGTAGTTCGCTAGAATGGTGGCAATTCATGCGGTTGTTTTCAGTTTAACAGCCGGTGTCATTGCGCCAATGCCCATGTGGGTTCCCTCGAAGGGTCGATCACTTTGGTCGGCTAGCGATGCTGGATATAATCCATCCTCCGGCCACCAGCCAAGCCGTTTCAATCGGGTGTCCCCCTCTTGGAACTCACACTACCAGATGGATACTGGTTGATTGCACGCACACATCAACAGGTTGCGGACCTAAAACGACGCAAAAAAGGCGGTGCCGTAGCACCGCCTTCAAAACCTACCGGTCTGCTTCAGTAGCTGAATACAATATCATCAATCACCAATGGATCATCGAACTGAGGAGCGACTTCCGTGCTCAATGGATCATCTTCCGGTCTTAGATCGTTCAAGGATCCTGTCGTTCTGATTTGGAACGCAACGATGTTCTCGAATGCACCGGTCTCTATCTCACCGGTCGTCGTTGGATCATCAAAAATCAGACTGTCAACAAACTGACCACTGCCAAAGTCAATTTCCAACGCGTCTGTCGACGACAGCGTGACTTCGAATTCACCTACAGCGACATACTCATAATTCCCAAACGACAGCTCGCCGTAGCGGAAAGGGATGAGTGTCACAGTGATGTCATAGCCATCAAGGGCGGTCAGCGACATGCCCTCAAGGTCAAATGAAGGGCCAAAAGCCTGCTCTGGGTCTAACCCCGCGTAAATGGGCGTTGTGCTGACGGTTGATGTCGCGCCGGGCGCATATGCGGTGAACCCGTATTGAGGCAGCCCGTCTACATCAAGCCCAAGAAAATTGCCTTCGATGATGGCAACATTTCCGTCAAGTGTGGTCTCGTCCTGCTCGTTGGTGGTTTCACCCGCTATGGTACCGGCCGCTGCCCGGCTTCCCGCTTCATCAACCTCGACTAACGTGGCTATCCCGTCGAACGACAACCCGCCTATTTGGGCCAGATTCATAGTTGGCCCTGTGTCCGAAGAGTAGCTCTCGAAATCTTCGGTGACCTGTCCAAGAGGTGCCAGCGCAGGGCCGTTCACGGTCAGGTTCACGGCAGCTTCGACTGGTGGGGCGATCCCGTCACTGGCCGCGTAGTTGATGATCAGATCGCTGCTCTCTCCCGCTGCGAGGTCAAGTTCCGAGACATATAGCGATACGATGCCATCTAGTAGTGCCGGCGTCAAAACACCGTCCCCGCCGATGTCAGACCCGATTGATTCAACAGGGACTGGATTGCCCTCTGCATCGGTGACCGAAATAAGAGAGATCGTCAGTGGATCATGATCCGGATCGCTCACCAATGAATTCAGATCAACTTGGATGGCGTTGGTTCCCAGCACCAGATCGTCAACGGTGCTCAGGGTTTGGTCCACGGTTTGCGCAATTGGTGCCGAGTTCATCGATGATCCGGTCAGGTTCAACATGACAACACCGCTGTCTTGCGCTTGCCCGTCACTGACCGTGTAGTTCAGCAAGAAAGTGCCAGAGACCAAATCAGCCAGACCGAAGGCATTGGGGTCAAGGGTGACAATGCCCGCCGAGACGGACGACCCTGCGGCTTCCAACGGGTTAAACGTCGTAGGATTGCCATCTGCATCCGCAAATGTCAGGGACGTTATGCTGAGCGGGTCGCCATCGGCGTCGCTGGCAAGACCAAGTGCGGCGGTCAGGTTGATAACGATCGGGCCATCGGCCTCTGTTTGGGTGACAATGTCGTCACCTGCGACGGGCGCGGCGTTGACCGGACCGGTGTCTGGCGTGGTCACGACAAGGTCGATTGTCGCGGTTGCAGTGCTGTTGCTGCCTTGTCCATCGTCAACGGTGTATTCCAGTGAGTATTCCCCAGTGGTGCCGTCCGCGATATTCAAACCGTCAAGGTCCAGGGTGAATATGTTGCTGCCCGCAGCCGTTTCGACAAGTGCCGTGTTCTCGCCGCGCCCGGTCCCCAGCAAGCTAACCGCAGTGACATCCAGCTCGGAAATTGTCTGTTCGGCGTCGCTGATGATCGGCTGGCCATTCACGGTCAGCGTATTGAAATCGATTGTCAGAATGTTGGGCGCACCTTCGGTCAATTCCTGTTCGATCGCCGCAGAGAGCGCAACCGGTGCTGTATTCCCAACAATTGGCTCTTGCACGGACACGGTGACATCGGCTGTCGACGTCTCACCGAGGCCATCCGTTATGGTATAACTAAACCCGTCCAAACCTATGAAACCCGGATTGGGAGTATAAGTGAAAACACCCGGTGAGGTTTCAGAAACGCTACCGTTTTCGGGGTTTGTGTTCGCCGTCACTGTCAACGCGTCATTTTCTGCGTCGAAGTCATTGGCAAAGACATCAATTGCAACTGCGGTGCTGGGGGCAGTGCTGGCGGTGTCCTCGACAGCCACTGCGGCATCGTTAATGCCATTCACCGTGACCGTGACTTGGGCGGTGTCTGAACCTCCGTTCCCGTCAGAGACGTCATAGGTGATCGTATCGATACCTTCGAAATTCAAGTCAGGAGTATAGGTAAGCGTGCCATTGGCTTCGATCACCACGGTGCCATTGTCGGCGGTTGCCGTGCTAACGGAAAGGGTGTCCAGTTCGATGTCGGTATCATTGCCAAGAACGATGATGTTGACAGATGTGTCTTCATCCGTGCTGGCGGAATCGTCATTTGCAACCGGCGCATCATTGACCGCGCTGACGGTCAGGCTGACGGTGCCAACCACATTTTCGATGCCGTCAGTTAGTGTATAGGTGAAACTATCCGGCCCGTTGTATTCTTCAGCCGGATCATAGGTGAATGACCCATCTGCCAGCAGGTTCACGGTGCCGCCATTGGATGTGGTGATCAAGGCCGCAACGACGCTTAATGTGTCACCGTCAATGTCACTGTCCGCCCCATTGCCGTTGTCCGCCAGCACATTGCCGGAGATCAGCGTGTCTTCGTCGCCGACAATGCTGTCATCGGCAGCAACAGGCGCATCATTCACTGGATCTACCATGATGCTTACAGTGCCGGTGTCACTGAGCGATCCATCGCTGATCGTGTAGTTGAAACTGTCCAACCCATTGAAATTTTCAGCCGGATCATAGGTGAATGAACCATCGGCCAGAAGGGAGACGGTGCCGCCATTTTCTGTCGTGATGACCTCTGCAATCACGGACAGCGCATCACCTTCAACGTCGCTATCTTCTCCATTGCCGTTGTCCGCCAGCACATTGCCCGAAATCTGCGTGTCTTCGTCGCCGACAAAGGCATCGTCTGCGGCTTCCGGCGCATCGTTCACCGCGTTTATGGTGATTGTCGCGGTTGCTGTATCCGTCAGATCGCCGTCCGTCAGGGTGTAATCGAAACTATCCGGCCCGTTGTAGTCTTCAGCCGGATCATAAGTGAACGACCCATCCGCCAACAGGTTCACGGTGCCGCCATTGGATGTAGTGATCAGGGCTGCAACAACGCCCAAGGTGTCACCGTCAAGATCACTGTCCGCCCCATTGCCATTGTCCGCCAGAACATTGCCTGTGATCAGCGTGTCTTCATCCCCGACAAAGCTGTCATCGGCAGCAACAGGCGCATCATTCACTGGATTGACGTTAATATGGACCGTCGCAGTGTTTGTCAAAACCCCATCCGTCACAGTATAGTCGAAACTGTCAGATCCGTTGAAATCTTGTGCGGGATCATAGGTAAACGAGCCATCCGCCAAGAGATTCACGCTACCACCATTGGCCGTGGTGATACTGGCTGCAACAACGCTTAGCGCATCACCCTCAAAGTCAAAGTCGGCACCGGCTCCATTGTCCGCCAATACATTGCCGGTGATCTGGGTATCCTCATTGCCGGACACGCTGTCGTCGAATGCAACGGGTGCATTGTTGCCGCCGGTCAGATCAAGTGTGTAATCGTCAAATACCAAGGTTTCGATATCGGTCAGGCTATCGGTGCCTTGGGCTGCGTTTCCGGCAACTGTCGTGCTGTTGCCATTCACTGAAACCACGTACTCAGTGATCGACCCGTCGAAAACAACCGTGTCATCGCCTGCTTCGCCGTCGATAACATCGTCGCCTTCGCCGCCTGAAATCAGGTCATTCCCACTGCCGCCATCTATCTCGTCGTTACCCGCGCCGCCGTTTAGCGTGTCGTGGCCACTGCCACCATCGATAGTGTCGTTGCCGTCACCGCCGCCAGCGATGTCGTCGCCGCTGCCCCCTTCTAGGACATCGTCACCCGAACCGCCGTCCATGGTATCGTCACCACTGATGCCTTTAAGGGTATCATTCCCGGTTCCGCCATAGAGTTCGTCATTCCCACTGCCACCGTCCAAAAGATCGTTGCCGTCATCGCCGAAAAGGACATCTTCCATATTGCCGCCATGCAAAATGTCGTGGCCCAGTCCAGCATGGAGCGTGTCGCTTCCGTTCCCGCCATCTGCAAAGTCGTCACCAGCGTCGGCATAAATAATGTCATCGCCACTTCGTCCGTCAATATCGTCACTTCCGGTTGTGCCGTTAAGTGTGTCAGCGCCTTTGGTGCCTTTAAATTTAGCCATGAGAATCCCCCCTCAAAGTATTAAATGTTAGTTAATACTTATCACAGGAAAGAGCTTTGGTCCTCAAAAACTCAATTTAAGGTTGGTTTGGCAGCTATCAAACAACCGTTCTGGGGTCAGTCAAGATCAGGAAAGTTGAATGTATTCATAGCTATGGCGTCTGAGCAGAGTGGCGTTCTGTAATTCAGACTCTGCTGACCAAAATTTCGTTTCATGAGCCGGTTCAGCCTGGGCCCCCCTGCCAAGGGTCAAGCGGACCTGCGGCGGTTGCGCGCTCAGGTTAGAACGATGACCAGGCATCCTCGTTAGCGAAATCCGGGTCGATGATCGGCGATAGCTCTCACGCGACCTTTGGCAGAATCTTGTTTGGCCGAAAACGGCTGCCGCAAAACGCTTGACCAAACTTGCCCTGACCGGACGTTCAACTTGTCAAAACCAGTTTTTACCGGCGTGCCGCAGCACAGATGCTAACTTGGCCGCGCTCAATCAGCAAAACCTCTCGTGGCTTTACTGTAAATTCAGATAGGGATGTATTTCACCGAATATGGTGCCCACTTGTCCTTCCACGGACGGCTCTGCTCCAACTCAAACGCCAACTCGTAAAGCATGCCGTCATTGCCCGCTGCGGCCTGAAACATCGACCCGATCGGCAGACCGCTTTCGGGGTCCCAATTCAGAGGCACAGACATCGCACAGTGCCCAGACACGTTAGCAGAAACTGTGAAGGACAGAGTATGCTGGATTAATGCGAGCACGGACTCATTGACCAGTGTCTCCGGCGTGATCGTGTCTCCCTTTATTGAAAGAAATGGCATCACGGGGCTCAGTAAAATGTCAATCTTTGAAAACAGCTCGGCATAGGCCACAGGCACAGTTGCAAGATAGTCCAGACCTGCAGCCGCGACATCATCAGGTGTTCCGGCCCCGTAGGCAATCAAGGAGGCCGTGAACGGATCCAGCAGACCGGAATCTGCCGCTTCGACGCCGGAAATGGCCAATGCCTGATCGTTAAAGACCGAGAATTGTCCAAGAAAGGCCCCGTTGTAATTTCGGAAAAATTCGTCGTGGAAAACTGGTATCTCGGCCTCGACGACCTCATGCCCAAGATCGCGAAGCAACTGCGCGGTGTTTTCTTGCGCGGCAGATACAGGGGCCTCAATCGCCATGCCCCCCCGGATCGTCCGGGCAAAACCAATGCGGAGACGGCGCGTTGAGGGACCCGTGATCAGGCCAATGGGCTTAAAAGGTCCATTCGGGTCCTCGGTGTGAACAAAAAGCGCCGCGCTGTCGCGTACCGTACGACTGAGGGATTGGTTGGTCTTGACCGGACTATGCGACCCTCCGGCCTCTCCGGAAAGCATCCGGGCGCGGCTGGGCTTCATACCGAAGATGCCCTGAGCGTTGGATGGAAGTCGGTTCGATCCACCGCCATCCGTCCCATGCGCCAATGGCACAATACCGGCGGCAACAGCGGCCCCGGAGCCGCCACTGGACCCGAGCGTCGAAAGAGACAAATCCCAAGGGTTCCGCGACAGGCCAAAAGCCTTGTTATTCGTGATAATTCCGAGCTGGGCGAATTCCGGCACGTTCGTCATCCCGACGATATTCATGCCCGCGGCCTCAACACCATCAATATACTTAACGTTCTCTTTTGGGATGTTGGTGAGCATCATGCGCGATCCGTCGGAGCGGCGCACACCGCCGACATCGACCATGTCCTTGATCAATACCGGCATCCCCGCAAAAACCGTGTCGGTCGGGATCGTCGCAGCCTTGTCAAATGCCCGCTCATAGGTGCGGGTGTTGATGACGTTGATGATCGGCTCCATCGCCTCAATGCGTCGGATCGTAATTTCCAAAGCTTCACGCGCAGTGATATCCCCTGACTTAATCAGGTTGGCCATGCCGAGAGCATCATAATCGACAAACTCGTCAGTGGTCCGGGGGTGGGCGAAAACACTTGATGGCCGCCCAGCCACGATGGTGCTTGCGACGGTTGCAACAGAAGATTTCATGAACGAACGCCGGGAAAAAGCCACTTTTTGCTTCCTTGTGCCAAGAAATCACATCACGAAACGCGTGATCATTTGACCACCTTAACCAAAAAATGCGTGGCTCAATAGGTTTGAAATCGAATGTATTCAAATGCTCCACATACGAAATTCAGGCTTTTCCTTCTTTGTTGCAGAGCAGGGCTTTTGTATTGTTTGTTCTTTAGCCTTCCTCGTTGGTTTCAAGGCGGTATTGGTTCAGCCTGCAGGCCGTGAGACGTCGATCTCGGTATTCAAATTCTTGCGATTGAAATCATCGCGCACGCCAAGTGTTCTGATTGATATACCGTTTGCCGGTTGATCCGCCATCAAACCTTTGACCACGTGTTTTAGGTGCGTCCGGCACAGCCGGCGGTTCTGGTTTGTCCCGCCAAAAGCGCTTCGTGGGTTTGATCATCACCCCGCAGTAGATCCGGTGGATTTTCTCAAGCTTCCACCAATCGGCAATCTCTTCTTTCTCACCTCAATCACAACAGGGCCAACATCTGTCCATGCCGCATCCGTCGATTGATAACGCAATGCCTGTGTTATTGTGTGACCTGATCAGGCACACTTTGCAATTCTTGCCAGTCAGGCAATATCTCTCCGAATAGATTTGCATAATCTCGTGCTACAAATAGGCGTCAAACGTCATCAAAAATTCAAATGCAGTGGCCGCTCGTGGATGTAGAAACCCGCCCGCATCACGGTGAAACACGTCTATGTTTGTCGCAGCCTTTCATTATTTACTTCATGATTAACAGTTATTGGCAGAGGCCCTAACTAACCAGCGGCAAGATCAGACGTTGCATTTACCCAAGACCATATAATTTGGTTTGGGCATTCCTGCTACCTTTCCAAGGGCGTGCGTGACATCCACGCAAAGCGAGCAGTGCAAGCTGAGGTTGTTGGGAATATTCATTTTAAATCAGAGCATTGCGCGGCTCTTTTAATATGGCGTCTTAGCGGTACACCTTTCCCTTGACAGTGCGCGGTTCTTCCTACCGTACTTAACGTAAGGTAAATTTTTTATGTATCCGTCGTGATGTTTCGCGCAGAAATTCATTTTTTGGGGGGAACCAATTCGTGGCCAAAATCAAAGGGACATCTTCGTCAGAAGTACTTTCAGGTACCAATCGTAACGATAAAATCGAAGGCAAGGATGGCGACGATACGCTAAACGGTTTGGCCGGAAATGATAAGCTTTATGGCGGTGACGGTGATGACTCGTTGGTTGGTGGATCCGGGAAGGATAAACTGTATGGCGGTGATGGAAATGACATGCTTGAGGGTGGGTCCGGCAACGACGATCTGAACGGCGGCGATGGCAATGATTTCCTGGATGGCGGTACCGGCAAAGACGATCTGAGCGGCGGTGACGGCGATGATACGCTGGATGGTGGCACTGGAAATGACAAATTAAAGGGCGGCGACGGGAGCGATGTTCTTCTTGGCGGTGCTGGCCGCGATAAGCTAGACGGCGGTGATGGTAACGACCAGCTGGATGGTGGCGCTGACGACGACAAGCTGACGGGTGGTGACGGATCTGATACGCTTCTCGGCGGTGCCGGCAACGACGTTTTGATCGGCGACGGATCGGGGGGGGGCTCAGGGCATCGGCATGGCTCCGGTTCTGGGGCTGCGGCGGCTTCCACATTTGACGACTATCTTGATGGCGGCAGCGGCGATGATCTGATGCTTGGCGGCGCGGGCGATGATACGTTGCTTGGCGGTGCGGGCGACGACACGCTCTTTGGCAACGCGGGATCTGACAGTTTGCTCGGCGGTGCCGGCAACGATGTTTTGATCGGCGACAGTTTGGGCGGATCAGGCCGGGGATCGGGTTCTGGCAGGCGACACGGAAGCGGCTCGGGATCAGGGGCCGCGATGGCGGGCAGCTTTGATGATTATCTCGATGGCGGCGCGGGCAACGACATAGCCATTGGCGGGCAGGGTGCGGACACTGTTCTGGGCGGTGCTGGCAACGATTTTATCTTTGGTGACGAGCTTTCATTTAAGTCGGGATCCGGTTCGGGATCCGGTCATGGCAAGAATAATCGCCGCGGGTCAGGATCGGGCGGTCGCCACGGTTCGGGATCTGGCAGCGGATCGGGATCCGGTAGCGAGTCGGGTGATCAGGGGTTCAATGATTATCTGGACGGCGGCGCGGGCAATGACTTTGTGCTTGGCGGCGGCGGTGATGACGAAGCTGTCTATACGATTGCCGAAAATACAGGCGCTTCGGATGATTATCGCGGCGGTCGTGGCATCGATACGCTGACGCTGAATATGACCGTTGCAGAGTGGTTCCAGCCCGATGTGCAGGCGGATGTGGCCAACTATCTGGCCTTTCTTGCGGCCAATACGAATCCCACAACCGGCGAGGCGAATTCAGCCAGCTTCCAATTCACGGCCTTTGATTTGACGGCCCGCGAATTCGAAAACCTGCGGGTCTTGGTAGACGGGATCGAACTTGATCCAACCGACGAAGCGGTCACGGCCCGAGACGATATCGCAGGTGTGTCCGAGGACGCCGCAGCGGTTGGCTTCCCGTCTGTTTTGCTGAACGATGATGTGCCGGATCTGGCACAATCGGTCATCTTGGTGTCGGGGCCAGCGGCAGGTATCTTGGTCTTTAACGAAGGCACACCGGCGCATCCGCTTCCGGCAGCGCCTGTTATTGGCAGCTTTTCGTTTGATCCCAATGGGGAATTTGAAGATCTGGCCGAGGGCGAACCGCGCGACGTGACTTTCACCTATGAAGTCACTGATGCGAATGGCGACACGGATCAGGCGACAGTCACGATTACCGTGACGGGCACGAATGATGCGCCGAGTTTGGCGGCGGGTGTTGCGGCTGCGGTCGAAGACGGTCCGACGGTTGATGTTGATCTGACTGCGCTTGGCGCGGATGTGGACAGCGATGATGATGGCAGCAGCCTGACATATACGGTCAGCGTCGCGCCTGCCGAAGGCTCTGCAACGATCATCGGGGGGACCCTCAGCTTTGATCCGGGCGCGGACTTCCAGAACCTTGCGCTGAACGAGACCCGCGATGTGACCATTCAGGTCACCGCCATGGATGCGCATGGCACGACAGCTGTGAATGATGTTGTGGTCACGGTGACCGGCACGAATGATGCGCCGATTTTGGCGGCGGGTGTTGCGGCTGCGGTCGAAGACGGTCCGACGGTGGATGTTGATCTGACTGCGCTTGGTGCGGATGTGGACAGTGATGATGATGGCAGCAGCCTGACATATACGGTCAGCGTCGCGCCTGCCGAAGGCAGCGCGAGCATCTCAGGGGGGACTCTCACCTTTGATCCGGGCGCGGACTTCCAGAACCTTGCGCTGAACGAGACCCGCGATGTGACCATTCAGGTCACCGCCATGGATGCGCATGGTGCGACAGCTGTGAACGACGTTGTGGTCACGGTGACGGGCACGAATGATGCGCCGAGTTTGGCGGCAGGTGTTGCGGCAGCGGTTGAAGACGGTCCGACGGTGGATGTTGATCTGACTGC